>NZ_JBHYDN010000003.1:0-305722 GCF_051860745.1 Brevundimonas sp. | reverse complement strand
CAATCGTGCCGATGTTGCAGTGCGGCTTGTTACGTTCGAACTTTTCCTTGGCCATGGCCAAAACTCCTGTGGCCCGGAAGGGGGCGTTGGTCAGCTTGAGAATTCTGGAGCGGGTAGACGGAATCGAACCGACATATTCAGCTTGGAAGGCTGCTGTACTACCATTGTACTATACCCGCGAAATCAACAACTTAGAGCTCCGGTTGCGGATAGCCTGTCTCTAATCTGGCTCCCGCGCCCAATCCTCAGGGCCGTTGGGTGGCGGGTTCTGACAGAGCCCAGCAAATCTTTCAAGAGCGTACGGGCCGAGATCGCAGGCTGTCCCGCACATGCGGGAGCCAGCCTTGCCGCGGCCCTGCTGATGGGAGGCCCAGTTAGGACGAAAAGCGCCGGTTGAGGTCTTTCAGCTTCGCTAGTTGCTGTACCGCTTCGGGTACACGGTCCAAAGCAACAACGAACCGCAGACGTACGCAAAAATGGCGTACACATTCTGTCGGCGAGGATCCGGCCCCTCCCCGCTCCCTGCAGAAATCCCTAGTTCGTTGCGACAACGCCGCTGATTGCCCGGCGCCGAAGGTGGACATCGCCGAGCCGGCGAGGCGGCCGGTGCTCGAGCCGGACCAGCAAAGCGTTCGAGGTGGCCGATCGAGGACGCCGTTTTCCGACCGGGGGAATCTGAGGACCTTCCCCTGGATACGTGTCACTGCCGGTCTGGAAGTTCCAAGTTGTGAGGGCTAAACTCACGACCATCCAGCGTTGTGCTATTTCTGAAGTTTATCACGAGCATGACCAGAACTCATTGGTCAGGCTCGATACCCGTGTTCATTGCCTAGGCCCTGACTCCTCTAGCGATCACTGTGATCGTGATGTCGGACCGCATCGACTGCGCTCGATGCCTCACACGGGTTTGGATGCAGACGATGCCTCACTACACCCTGGATGTCTTTAATGAGGGAGACTCGGTCGCCAGACAATCCGTGGCGCTGATGGGCGCCAAAGAGGTTCTCGACATGATCCCATCACTATTGGTGAAATACCCTGACTGCTTCCGCATTCACGCCAGGCTTGGGACGCTTCGACTTTTTTCCGTCGACTGCGAAGGGAAGACAGTCCGCGATTGACCGCCCCAAACCGGCGAAGGAGCGTTGAACAACCGTTGCCGGGCCGCGGCGCAGAGACGAGGGGCCGCACAGATTCGACGAGCATCTGCAAGGCTTGAGTATGGACTCGCGGCCGGATGACCACGGGAGTGTCCCAAGCGCGCCGTTAGTCCATCAATCCGTCTGGCACAGGAGCCGTTCCGGGTTGTTCCTTCGTTCCCATCCTCTGGATGGCCAAGATCCCTATCCTGGTTTCCCACGAGCGAGATCCGTTCAGTCGAAAATATCGAAAATGTCGCGGCGCTTTTTCTTCCGATAGCCGCCGTCTCGATTGTAGTCGTCGTCCCGATCACGACCGTAGTCCCGTCCTAGTGACGGCATTCCGTAGGCGGCCGATGCAGGTGATGCACCACCTTGGCCGCCTCCGGCTTCGATCAATTTCTCCAGTTCGCCGCGATCAAGCCAGACGCCCCGGCAGGTCGGGCACATGTCGAACTCGACGCCGCTTCGATTGACGGTGGTCATCGAGGCGTTGTCGTTGGGACAGAGCAGAAGGGGCATGTCGATCTCCGATTAAGATGAGAGCGGTCAGCGACGCTGGCCGAACAGGACCAGCAGGAACTGGAACAGGTTGACGAAATCCAGATACAGGCTGAGCGCCCCGAAGCTGGTCGCCGAGCCCATGGCGGCTTTATCGCCGCCGAGCTGGTGGTAGGTCAGTTTCAGCCGCTGGGTGTCGTGGGCTGTCAGCCCGGCGAAGATCAGGACGCCGATGCTGCTGATGGCCAGCATCAGCATTGAGGACTGCAGGAACAGGTTGACCACACTGGCGATCAGAAGGCCGATCACCCCCATGATCAGGAAAGTGCCCAGCCCGCTGAGGTCGCGTCTGGTGGTATAGCCGTAGAGGCTGAGCGCGCCGAAGGCGGCGGCGGCGATCAGGAAGGTCGAGGCCAGGCTCTGACCGGTGTAGCGCAAGGCCAGCGCCCCGAACGAGGCTCCGATCAGGGCCACCACCGACCAGTAGAGCAGACTGGCCATGCGAGGCGAGGCGTTGCGGACCAGGAAGGCCGAGCCGAGCAGGACCGCCAGCGGCGCGAAGGCCAGGATCAGACCGAGCGGCGTATAGCCGGTCAGGCGACCGTCGGCGACAACGAACAGGGCGTCGCGAACCGGCGCCACCGAGGCGGTCGCCCAGGCAAGGCCAGCGGAGACCACGAGGCCAAGGCCCATCTTGTTGTAGACGCCGAGCATGAAGGCCCGCAGGCCGGCATCGACCGCCATGTCGGGGCGGACGGCCCGACGCTCGCGCACCGTGGTGTCGAACTCGTTCATCAGGGTGTCTCCGGGTGGATGCCATGGGTGAAACGATGCGCCAAACCTTCAACGGGCGCGGGACCTTAAACGGGCTGAGCGCAGGACCCGTACCAGCGATGAAAGGGCCGTCATCAACCCCAGCGCCAGGATGGTGCTGTACCGCCGGATCTTGCGTTGTGAACGGGTCGCCATCGCGCTTCTCCTCCTTGAAGGGGTGCGCTCCTGGCCGGGACCTGGGGATACTGGAAGGACTGGACCCCGACATCGAGCGCACCCGATGCGGTCCGACATCACGATCACCATGATCGTCAGAGGGGCCCGGGCCGCACAGGCAGACTGACGCCCTCGTCGTTCGAAGGCCAATGAGTTGTGCTGATGTGGGCGATAACCGCCGCCAATAGATCGGTTAGAGGGCGTCCAGTTCGCCGGTTGCGATGTTGAAGCGCCAGACCGAGAGCGACAGATGACCGGCCTTTTCGGCGTCCCTTATCCAGGGGAAGGTCCGCAAATTGGCCAGCGAGTGCCGGAGCACCGCGTCCTCGATCGCCGCTTCGAAAACCTCTCCCGCGCCCTGCTCGGGCATGGGCCACATCACCGGCTCGGCGATGTCCATCCACGGGCCGAGGAAGTCCTGGGCGTTGCGAAGCGGGCCGTGGATCATCGCGTGGACGCCGTCGCACACGGCGTGTCCGAGCACGACAATCCGTCGGACCTTGAGAATCTTGACCGCGAACTCCAGGGCGGCGCTGGTGCCGTGGCAGCCCCCGTCTGGCGCATATTCCGGAACCAGGCCCGCCACATTGCGGATGACGAACAGGTCGCCGGGCTCGGCGTCGAAGATGGTTGCCGGATCGATCCGGGAATCCGAGCAGGCGATCACGGCTGTCGTGGGTCGCTGACGCCTTCGGGCGAGTTGGGCGTAGCGCTGCGCCTCGGCGGGCCAGACCGTCGCGCGGAAACGGCGATAGCCCGCCATCAGCGGATCGTCCGGGGGGATCGTCATGGCGCGGCCGTGTCGCTCTTGATGGAACGCGTCCGCCACAGCGACCAGAAGACGCCCGCCGCCAGGATGGCGAAGGTGACGCCCAGGGAGATGGCGGCCGGGAACTTTTCCCATCCAAGGAGGTCGGCGACGAAGATCTTGGAGCCGATGAAGATCAACAGGATGGCCAGGGCCTGCTTCAGATAGGCGAAGCGGTGGATGATGGCGGCGAGGGCGAAATAGAGCGCCCGCAGTCCCAGGATCGCGAAGATGTTGGATGTGTAGACGATGTAGGGATCGGTGGTGATGGCGAAGATCGCCGGCACCGAGTCCACCGCGAAGATGACGTCGGCGATCTCGATCATGATCAGGGCCAGGAACACCGGCGTGACGAAGGTCGCCAGCCGCCCGGTCTTGGGATCGGGCAGCTTGACGAAGAAGCGCTCGCCGTGGAGCTCGTCGGTGACGCGCAGCCGCCGCCGCAGCAGACGCAGCAGGGGGTTGTCGCCGATCTCGTGGGACTGGCCGCTCATGGCGATCATCTTGATCCCGGTCAGGATCAGGAAGGCGGCGAAGATGTACAGCAGCCAGCCGAACTCGGAGACCAGCGCGGCGCCCGCGCCGATCATGATGGCGCGCAGGACGATGACGCCCAAGATGCCCCAGAACAACACCCGGTGCTGATACTTCTGCGGGATGGCGAAATAGCTGAAGATCATGGCGATGACGAAGACGTTGTCCATCGCCAGCGACTTCTCGACCACGAAGCCGGTCAGGTATTCGATGCCGGACTGCTGGCCGAGGCTGTACCAGACCCAGCCCCCGAAACCGACGCCCAAGGTCAGATACCCAAGGGACATCAGCAGGCTCTCGCGCACGCCGATCTCGCGGTGCTTCTTGTGCAGGACGCCCAGGTCCAGAACGAGCAGTACAAGGACGAGTGTCAGAAACGTCGCCCACATCCAGACCGGTTTGGTCAGGACGTCGTAGGTCAGAAAATCCATAAAACAGGGTTCCGCGTGGCTGCCGCGATCAGACGCGGATGTCAAAGGTGTGCCGGCTGGGGCGGCGAATGTGCGTGTCGCCGGTCACGGCGTCGGACGGCGCAACGGGCCGGTCCGTCGGACTGCTGCGATGGGCGGCGACCCGGCAGGTCGCCTGCGAGAGCTGAACCGCCCGGGCGTAGGCGACCGGAGCGGGAGACGGGCCGATCCTCATCGTCGCCCTCCATCGCCGGGGACGAGGTCGTATTGCGCCGGATCGACGTCGAGCAACTCGCACATCCGCAGCAGGGCGGCGCGCTCCTCGGCGTCGAAGCCGCCATCGGCTTCGGCAACGGAGCAGGCGGTCTCGATCAGAAGACGGGACGCGCCAGGCTGCCCACGAAGCTGCGCGATCGCGGCCTCGGCTGTCGCCTCCCCGTCGTCCAGGTCGCGGTCGAACCGCATGGTCATGGCCTCGAAACCCACGATCACCTCGTGAGGTCCGAAGAAGCGGATGCTCGCGGATTCCCGCATCCGCTCGATCATGCGCTTGCGTTCCTGCGGAGTGACCCAGCCATCGGCCTGGGCCACCAGCGCGCACGCGGCGACGACGGCGTCCATCTGGACCACGTCGCCGGCCGTCCATACATCGTCGGGCTGGATGGGCGCGCGTCTGCGCGCTGTTCGGTCCGATCTGGGCATGCTGCTCATTTCTGCGCCGAAAGACCTGCGCTGTTGTCGGGAGGAAGGTCGGGGTCGGCGGAAGGGGAAACCGCCGACCCCGGGGCGGCGTCAGTGGGCTGTCGACCGCACCGAGGCGCTGTCGAACACGGACAGCCGGTCCTTGATGGCCAGCTTCTTTTTCTTGATGCCCGCGAGGGTGCGATCGTCGGGTCTGGCCCGCGACCGCTCGTCCTTCAGCGCCATTTCCAGCAGAGCGTGATGCCCTCTGAGCCGACGCGCCAACACAATAGTCATGAGCCTCTCCTTCTCAGCGGGGGAGCGCTCGGCGACGAGGCCATCGGTTCGATGAGGGAGAAGCAGCCGGACCCCGTCATCGAGCGCACCCGATGCGGTCCGACATCACAATCACCATGATCGTCAGAGGGGCCCGGGCCGCACGGTTAGATAAGCCGAGACAGCGCTATAACGCCAATCAGAACTGATGATGGGCCTTATAAGCTTTCGTCATGAGTGGGCTGGCCCGCGCTCCAATGTGCGCAAGACCTCCTGCGCCAACAGCCCCGCGGGTCCGCCCATGCCGCGCGCGGAAACCAGGGCGATTTCGCTGTCGCTGAGCGGCGGCAATGGGTCGCCGAGTACGGCGAGATCTCGCGGCGCCATGGCGGCGGGCAGGACGCCGACCCCGAGACCGGCGCGAAGCGCCGCCATCTGCCCGGAGAGACTGGGCGAGGTGAACGAAGCGCGGAAGGCGAGGCCCGCCTCCTCAAGAGCGCTCAAGGCCCGCTTGCGATAGATGTCGGGAGACGGCGCGACGATCAGGGGGAGAGGCGACAACTCCAGGATCGAGGCGTCCAGCGCCACCCAGACCAGCGGCTCGCTCCAGACGCGGACGCCGAGCTCGGGCCCGACGGGTTCCCGCTTGATCAGGGCGAGATCGAGCAAGCCGCGCGACATCTGATCGAGCAGATTGGCTGTGTAGTCGCACGTCACCGACAGCTTGATGCGGGGGTGGCTGCGCGCGAAGGCGCCCAGAATGCCCGGAAGATGCATGGTGGCGATGTCCTCGGGCGCCCCGAAGCGGACCTCGCCGGCGAGATCGCCCTCCCCCAGGGTCGAGACAATCTCATCGTTGAGCCGCAACAGCCTGCGGGCTTGGGGCAGCAGCCCGGCCCCCTCCGTGGTCAGGCCCATGCCCTTGCCGCCGCGATCGAAAACCGGCGAACGCAGTTGGTCCTCGAGGCGGCGGATCTGCAGGCTGACCGCCGGCTGGGTCCGCCCCAGCAAGGCCGCCGCCCGCGTAAAGCTGCCCGTCTCGACCACGGTGACGAAGGCGCGGAGCAGGTCGATATCCAAGTTCACCAGCCGATCCGCCACGTCATTAACATCCGTTATAAGCGTCATCACGGCAATAAACTGGATCGAGGACGGGGTCGAGGTCACACGGGGCGACCTTCAAGGATCCATTGTCGCATGCCCGATCTCTCCGCCAGCTTGGCGCTCCTGACCTCCCCGGCGATCCTGTTCTTCTTCATCGGCGCGGCGGCCGCGTTCGCCCGCTCGGACCTGGCGATCCCCGAACCGGTGTCCAAGGCGCTGTCCCTCTATCTGATGCTCGCGATCGGCTTCAAGGGCGGGGTCGAGGCCCGGGACGCTGGCCTGAACGGCGACTTCCTCGTCGCCGGCGCCATCGGCGTCGCGCTGAGCGCCCTGATGCCATTGCTGGCCTTCGTCATCCTGAAACGGATACCGCGCCTGGATCGTCCTACGATCTGCGCGCTCGCGGCGACCTACGGCTCGGTGTCGGTCGTCACCTTCGCCGCCGGTCAGCAGCATCTGGCTGCGGTCGGCCTGACCTCCGGCGGCTATATGGCGGCCGTACTGGCGCTCATGGAGACGCCGGCCATCCTCACGGCCCTGTTGCTGCTTAACGGCGCGGGGCGCGGCCAACCGGGGCGACGCCGGACCATCCTCAAGGAAGTGTTCGTCGGCGCGGCCACGGTCATGCTGCTGGGCAGTTTCGTCGTCGGGCTGGTCTCCGGCCAAGCCGGCATGGCGCGGCTGGAGATCTTCGTGGGACCCCTGTTCCAGGGCGCCCTTTGCTTCTTCCTGCTCGACATCGGCCTGATCGCGGCGCGCCGCCTGCTGGAGGGCGGGCGCAAGCTGAGCGCCGGCGTGGTCGCGTTCGCCATCGCCTTTCCGCTGCTTTCGGCCAGCATCGCCCTGGGCTTGTCGCGGCTGGCGGGCCTCGAGGTCGGGAACGCCGCCCTGCTGACCATCCTCGCCGGGTCCGCCTCCTACATCGCCGTGCCCGCAGCCATGCGGCTGGCGGCCCCGAAGGCCGACGCCGGCGTGTTCGTCACCGCATCCCTGGCCATCACCTTTCCCTTCAACCTCACTATCGGCATCGCCCTCTACACCGCCGCGACGACCTGGCTCTGGCGATGAGTGATCACCTGTTCCCCGGTGTCCGCCGCGCGCGACGCCGCCTGCCATTCTCCAACCCGCCGCCCTTGGACGGCCGGCTCATCAGAGGAAGACGACCATGAAAACACTGCAAATCCTGGCCTTCGCCGGCCTTCTGTCAGCCGCAGCGCCCGCCGCCATGGCAAGCGCGTGGGCCCAGCACTCCGGGGCCTGCCCGCACGCGACAACGGCCGACATCGATCGGCAGTTCGGCCGCTTTTCGGAAGCGTGGGCGACGCTCGATCCAGACGTGGTGACGGCCCTGTTCAGCGCCGATCCGGTCCTGCTGCCGACGGTTTCCAATCAGCCCCGCACGACACCCGCAGGCGTCCGCGACTATTTCGTCGCCTTCCTGAAAAACCGGCCGGTCGCGCGGATCCACACCAGCACCACTGAGATCGACTGCCGCACGGCGTCGCGGGTGGGGACCTGGACCGTGACCCTGACGGACCCGGTCACCGGAGCCGCACGAGACGTGAACGCCCGCTACTCGTTCCTCTATCGCTTCGAGGACGGCGACTGGAAGATCGATCATCTGCACTCCTCGATGATGCCCGAGCCGGCTTCAGCGCCGGCCCACTGAGCCGGGGGCCGTGCCGCGACATCGCCTTCAGTCTTCCAAAGACGCGGCGTCGGCTCCCGGCGCCGCGTGCGACCTTGGGCCTGGCGGCCCGGAGCTTTGGCAAGGCGGACCGCCCTGGCCTCATCAACCGGCCGTCCTGGCCACGATGCATGGCAAGGAACGGGCTATCGCGCCGATCACGACGCGATTCCTGGGTCTGGAGGTTCAGGTGCCCGATGGTCTCGATACCGACGCGTTTGGAACATTCAGCCGTGAGGTGGAGCGACGGGGATCCCCGTTGGAGGCCGCCCGCGCAAAGATCGCCGCCGGGTTCCGCCTGGACCCGGGAGCGCGGTTCGGCCTGGCCAGCGAGGGTAGTTTCGGGCCCCACCCGTACATTCCTTATCTCCCCGTGGGGCGCGAAATCGTCGTTCTTATCGACCGGCGGTCCGGACTCGAACTGGTCGGCCAGTTCGCAGATATCAGAACGAATTTCGCGCACGCGGTCGTCGATACGGTCGAGGCCGGACGCGCCTTTGGCGAACGGATCGGTTTCCCTGCCCACGGCCTGATCGTCACGGCCGGCCTCGATGGGGCGCCGGCGCCGCAGGTCGCGCTCTTCAAGGCGATCGACGGATGGGACGCGCTCGATGAGGCGATCGCCCAGGTCATCGGCCTGACAGGGGCCGCTCTGGTCGAAACCGACATGCGAGCCCATCGCAATCCCCGCAGGATGCAGGCGATCCGACGCGCCACGGTGGATCTGGTCCGCCGGTCCTGGAGCGCCTGCCCGGCCTGTGGTCGGCCTGGATACGTCGTCACGGAGCGATTACCGGGCCTGCCCTGCGCGGACTGCGGCGGGCCGACGGTCAAGATCCGCGCCGAGGTTCTGACCTGTGTCGGCTGCGGTCATCAGCAGGAGAGTTCGGTTCTGACCGCGACCGCGGATCCCGGATCATGCGGCGACTGCAATCCTTGAAACCAATGAGAGGGGGTGAATTGTTGTGACCAGCAAAGAGGGCCGGGCCGCCTTGGACCAAGCCACAATCGACGACCGCATCGCCTTGGTCCTGGAGAATCGCGCATGAGCGTCTGGCTCAAATCTGCGTTGAAGTCGGCGCTGGTTCAGAATCCCGTCTCCCTGTCCAATGATCTCGAAATCCTGACGCACCTGATCAAGCCGCGAGTGAACGCCTTGATGCTACGGGCTGTCGACAACCGAAGCCTGTCGTCAGTGGACCGATGATGGGCCAGCGGTCCTCGATCATTCTCCTGGCGCGAACCCGGTGAACCTCCAGGGCAGGGTTTCACCAGCGTGGAAGGGAACCAGTTCGCCTTCGGATGTCCCCGCCACCCGTTCGGGGACAACGACGGGATCGCGTTCCAGAACGATGGATGTCGTGTTCAAGGGCAGGCCATAGAAGCGTGGACCATGTTCAGAGGCGAACCCCTCCAGCCGGTCGAGCGCCCCATCCTCTTCGAACGTCGCCGCATAGCTTTCGATCGCGTAAGGGGCGTTGAAGATGCCTGCGCAGCCGCAGGCGGACTCCTTTTGCCCGATCAGGTGCGGGGCTGAGTCGGTCCCGAGGAAGAATTTGGGCGAGCCCGACGTCGCCGCGCGCCGCAAGGCGAGCCGGTGTCGCTCGCGCTTGGCCACTGGCAGGCAGTAGGCGTGTGGGCGCAGACCTCCCGCGAACATGGCGTTGCGGTTGATGCACAGGTGATGGGGGGTGATGGTCGCCGCCAGGTTTGGACCGCCGCTCTCGACGAAGGCGACCGCGTCCGCTGTGGTGATATGTTCGAACACCGTTCGAAGCGCCGGGAAGTCCATCATGATCCTGGAGAAGACCCGCTCGATAAAGACGGCCTCGCGGTCAAAGATGTCGATGGCGGGATCGGTAACCTCGCCGTGCAGCAGGAGCGGCATGTCGATGCGCTGCATCCGTTCCAGGACGGGATAAATCCTGCGGATGTCTGTAACCCCTTGATGGGCGTTGGTCGTCGCATGAGCCGGGTACAGCTTGCAGGCGGTGAAAACGCCCGCCTCGAATCCAAGACCGATCTCCTCTGGATCGGAGTCGTCGGTTAGGTAGCAGGTCATCAAGGGCTCGAAATCATCGCGATCATCGAGCGCGTTCAGGATGCGGGATCGATAGGCCGCGGCATCCGCCATCGTGGTGATTGGCGGGACCAGGTTAGGCATGACGATCGCACGCCTGAACTGACGCGCCGTGTATCCGACGACAGAGCGCAGCATTGCCCTGTCTCGAAGATGAACGTGCCAATCGTCCGGAGAACGAAGAACCAAACGCTGAACGGCAACAGGCGGGCTGGACATTGTTCGAACCTAACCGAACCTGGCCTCCACGTCTTTGAACTGGAGAACCGATGTCTGCGCTGCCGAAGCGCTCGCCGAACGCGCGTTCCAGCCGGCGAGGCGCGCCCGTCCAGTGCGTGAGCTCGTGCAGGAGCGTGCTGTAGTAGGACTCCGTTGGAGTGCTGGTGGGCATCAACGAATATCGCCGTTGCCGGCATCCGAATGTAGTCCTCGGACGGAATGAAGCCGGCGACCGAACCACCTTCTCGGACCTCTGCCCCGATCATTGATGCGCTCTACAAGCGAAGCCTGCAGCGGCAAATCGAGCACCCATCCGTCGACCTGTTCGGCGTTGAACACGGGCGACGCCTTGGCAACGAGACGCCCGTTCACCTCCTCGCCTTCTTCCGGCTCGTTGGTTTCTAGCTTCTTGTAGAAGACAACCGCGGACGCCTGCTCTCCGCGCCTGACCTGGGCTCCGACCGTCGCCCATTGCCGATAGGTCGCCCAATGTCCGGAGCCGTAGCCTCGGACACAGGCCTCGGCCCAGAGCGCCACGACATTGATGCCCCGGTATGTGGCTCCCGTGAGGGCGTTGGTTGGCTTTCCGACGGCCGGCCCGCCGCCATGCCAGGGCATGACGAAGTCGCTGGCTCCCTGCTCGATCGCGAGGATGATCGAGTCCGTGACGGTCTCGTAGACGCTGCTTGTGCTGTGTGAATGAACGGTGCTGTCCCTGATGTGGCCCTCCTTCGTGCCGGGGAAGGCCGGTGGGACACGGCGATCTCCGGCACGAAGGAAGTCGGGACAACTCTGCGGACATCATCCGCGTCTGTCCCGCTTAGTGAAAGGGGGCACTTTATGCGTCTGACGTACGAAGCTCGCGCAGGCCGCTTGCCCCGAACCAGGCAGGGGCCAACAGGCTACGGCCGAAAACGACGCATAGCTCTGCCATATTGACTCCCTCGCCTATTGAGCGAACGGTGCAATCTGAGGGGGAGCTGTCATGAAGCCACTCGTAAGCGTGTCCATCGGCCTCGTGTTGTCGGGCTTGCCCGCCGCAGTGATCGCCCAAGTCACACAGACATACAGTTACGACGGGAACGGCCGTCTGACCGGGGTGAGCACAACCGCGTCGGGCGGGACAAATACAGCCGCCTACGCCTACGATGATGCCGATAATCGCACGTCGCGCAGTCAGACCGGCTCAACGACCTGGGCGGCCCTGTCGCGACTTCCGGTCGATCAGGAGTTGCAGCCGCATCAGGCGCTGGTCTCTTCGGACGGCCGGTTCAGTCTCGCGTTGCGCGCATCGGGGCGCGTCGAAGTCGAATTCACCGAGACCGGGCGTAGCACCGGATCCCCATTGCTTGCGACCTTTTTCCGGGTCGATGGAGGCGGCGCGGCGCGTTTTCGGCCGGAGGCGGACCTTACCGACCAGGACGCTTTCCTGACGCTCACCAGCACTGGTGAACTCATGCTGCTGAGCGGCTTGTCCGACGGAACCGTGCTCTGGCGTTCTCACACGGCTATCGCGGAGGCGTTCTGATCATGCGATCGCTCAACAAACCGCTGCTCCTCACCAGCGCGGCGATCTCTTTGGCCATCGCCGGTGCGGCTCACGCTCAATCCATCAGTCAACCGACGCCACCCGAACATTATGCCTTGGACCCGCGCGGCGTGGACATGGTGTCGGGCTATTTCAACTTTCAGACGACCGAAGTCGCGATCGGTCAGCCGGATGGCGGCGGTCTGAACCTCACACGCGGCCGGATTCAGCTGGGTTGGCGCGACAGCAACCAAGGCTCGCTCCAAGTGTCTGGCTCCACCTACACCGTGGCCCTGGGCCTTGAGTCAGAAGTGTTTACGCTGAGTGGCGGGGTGTTCACTCCGGCGAGCAACAGCGGAGCCACGCTGAGCCAGTCCGGAACCGCCTTTATCTTCACCACCTCGTCCGGAACCGTCGCGAAATACTCAACTACCTATTGCTATACATCCACCGGCGTCGCCTGCACCAATCGCGCGGCCTTGTATGAGATCGTCGTGCCGAACGGCGAATCGACCAACTACCACTACGTCACCCAAACCTATGTCCGCTCGACCAATCCCCTCGTCACCGGCACCGTCGTCCGTTTGCAATCGATCACGAACAATCACGGCTATCAGCTACACTACGTCTACAAGTCCAACGTCATGACGGGAACCGCGCCGCTCAACACGCGAGTCGCCAACTGGCTGGCCGTCGCGTCCGTGACCGGGGTCAACAATGCGGTCGATTATTGCGCGCCGACGGGCTTCAGTTGCACCTACAGTCGCACTTGGCCGAGCATCGCCTATACCAGCACCGTGGGCGGTCCGATCACGGCCGCGACTGACCAATCGGGGCGGGTCACTCAGTACCTCTACGGAACGACCGGCGCTGATCTGACGGGCATTCGTTATCCCGGTTCGACAGCGAATGACATCACCGTCGCCGAGGGCGGCGTTTCGGGTCAGGTGACCAGCCTCACCGATGTGACAGGAAGCTGGACCTACGGCTTCACGGACGTGGGCGTAACGCGCACGGCCGTCAGCACAGGGCCCAACGGACAGTCCCTGACGGTGGTAACTGATCTGACCGTCGGGCGACCATCCACGGTTACCAATGCACTCGGTGAAACGACCGGGTTTCAGTACGATAGTCAGGAGCGCCTGACGCGGACCACGAATCCGGAAGGCGACTATGTCGAGCAGACGCTGGACGCGCGCGGCAACGTCACCTTGGTCACGGCAACTCCCAAGCCGGGGTCGGGCCTGTCGCCAGTCTCGTTCTCCTCGACCTTTGCCTCGACCTGCACCAATCCCGTGACGTGTAACCTTCCGATCACGACCACCGACGCGTTGGGAAACATCACTGACTACACATGGGACAGTACCCATGGCGGATTGCTGACGACCACCCTGCCAGCGCCAGCGACCAGCGCGGACCGGCCCCAGACGCGCGTCGCCTATGCGACCCAGACGGCGTACTACAAGAACAGTTCCGGGACCATCGTCGCAGCGTCCTCGTCGGTGACCCTGCCTGTGGAGGTCTCGGCCTGCGCGACCGGGACCAGTTGCGCCAATGCGGCCAACGAGGTGCGGACAACCCTCGTATACGGCTCGACGGGCGTCGCCAACAACCTGCTGCCGACCAGCGTCAGTCGGGGCTCGGGCACCAGCCCGGCCATGGCGGTGACAGCAATCACCTACACGCCCGACGGCGACGTCGCGACGGTTGACATGCCCCTGGCCGGGACCGACGACCTGACGGTGTACCGCTACGACAATGCGCGGCAGGTGGTCGGCGTGGTCGGGCCAGACCCTGACGGCGGCGGGGCGGGTTTGAACCGGGCGCAGCGATACACCTACGACCTTCGCGGCGAGGTCACTTTGGCTGAGGCAGGCACGACGCCCGGCTACACCGACCCCAACTGGGCGAGCTTCGCCTCGCTGGTCAGAACCGGGGTGACCTATGACGCCCAGGGCCGCCCGCTGACGGCCAGTCAGCAGAGCGGCACAGGAACCGTCGTCAGCGTACAACAGGTCAGCTATGACGCGGCTGGCCGGCTCGACTGCACGGCCGTGCGAATGAATCCGGCGACGTTCGGCTCCCTGCCGGGCAGCGCTTGCACCGCCGCCACGCCAGGTAGCGATGGGCCGGATCGAATCAGCCAGACGACCTATGACGCGACAGGTCGGCCACTGACCACGACCTTGGCCTTGGGTTTGGCCGAGGCGATCACCGAGACGATCAGCTACACCGACAATGGCCAGATTGCATCGCTAACCGATGGCGAAGGCAATGTCTCGATTCAAGAGTATGATGGCTTCGATCGCCCATCGAAGCTGCGCTATCCATGTCCGGCCGGTGGGGGCACCTCCCCTTGTCCCGCAGGCGGCGGAACTTGGACGACAGACGACGAAGAGGTCGGATACGACGACTCCTCGAACGTCGTCAGCGCCCGCAACCGCGCTGGCCAAACCACGACGGTCGCTTATGATGACCTCCATCGCCCGACTCTCATCGATGCACCATCGGGCACGATGGATGTCGCCCTGACGTACGATAATCTCGGCCGGGTGCTGACCTCGACGGGTAACAGCCAAACCCTGACAAACGTCTGGGACCCGCTCTCGCGGCTGGCCAGCGAGACCGGCCCGTTGGGGGCCATGGGATACCAGCGCGACGCTACCGGACGCGTGACCCGCATCACCTGGCCGGACAACTTCTACGTCTCGTATGAGCACGACCTGTATGGCGCGGTGACGGCTATCCGCGAGAACGGCGCCACGTCTGGGCCAGGTGTGCTAGCGACCTATGGTTACAACAACCAGGGCCAGCCGACGGCGATCACGCGCGGCAATGGCGCGACGACGGCTTGGGTCTATGACTCTTTCGCCCGGATGACCTCCTTGGACCATGACCTTTCCGGCTCGGGCGACGACGTGACCTTCGACTACAGTTGGAACGCGGCAAGCCAGATCGCCTCCCGCATTGTAAGCAATCCGGCTTATGTGTTCGCACCGGTCACCGGCAGTACGGCCTACCAGAACGACGGTCTGAATCGTGTCACGGACATTGCCAGTGCCTCGGTTACCTATGACGCTAACGAGAACATCACCGCCGCACTGGGCAGCAGTTTCAGCTATGATGCGGCCAACCGGCTAAGCGGCACCGCCTCGACCAGTTATGGCTACGACCCGGCCGACCGGCTGTTCAGTTCGTCAGCCGCGGGTGTGCGGTTCCAGTACGCGGGCCCGCAACTGGTTGGCGAATACAACAGTTCCGGCGTCCTGACGGCGCGGCACGTCCCCGGCGCGGGTTTGGACGGCGTCGTGACCAGCTACGCCGGCTCGGGCACAACCAACCGGACTTGGCTCATGGCCGATGAGCGCCGGTCCGTGATCAATCTCTCGGACGGCTCGGCCGCGACCTTGGCCATAAATCGCTATGACGAGTACGGAGCCCCGGCGTCCGGGGCCGCGGGCCGCTTCCGGTACACGGGGCAGCAATGGCTGCCAGAAGCAGGGGCCTATCACTATCGGGCTCGGACCTATCTGCCGGGTGTCGGCAGGTTCCTGCAGACGGACCCTGTCGGGTATACCGCCGGGGCGAATCTGTATGCCTACGTGGGGGCTGACCCGGTCAACCGGATTGATCCGTGGGGGCTAGATCCCGATACGCTACCCGATGTCATCGTAAATGGATTCAGGTGCGGGCCAAACCGACCGATCAAGTGTGGCCGTGGTACCGCTGGCAACGTTCCGTTCCTAAATGAGCGGAGGGGGGCAAGCGGTGCGATGAATCCATCGGACCCAATCAGTGAACTCGATGAAGTCGTTGTGACGGGCACCAGAGTGAAGCCAGCCAGACTTATGCCGTTTGCAGTTAGCCAAGCCTTGGCTTCATCAGACCCGGATGGTCCGGACGGTCGGGATGATTGCACCTCCGTCGATGATACGCTGCCTTCCGGGGAGGACTTCAGCGCCGCCTGTAGAGCTCATGACAATTGCTGGGGCACGCTCTATGCTGACCAGTACACATGTGATCGTCAGTTTTTGGCACGCATGCGTGAGGCCTGCACTAGACCAGAATCCGCCCCCTCCTGCCGCGCTACCGCTCTTCGATATTATGTTGGTGTCCGATTTATGGGCCCTATCTTTTCGTATGAGCAACGGCGCGCCCAGCGACGTCAGAGAGAACTCCTGGGATACTAATGATGGTAAATCTCCTTTACAATGTTGGGCTCTACCTCAACAGTCTCTTGTTGGGGCCATGGCGAAACGCCCCATCGAAAGTGGTCCTTATTGGAATCATTTTTCTGGTCGTTTTTGTTCTGCGCTTCCTATGGAAGAGCGCGGGCATCGCCTCATTAGCTTTCTCGGCGGCAACGCTAGCTGCAGTTTTGCATATGGCCTTGGTGGTCGCGCTCAAAGGCCTCGGCCCCCTAGTTTTTGCAGGCCTGATCGAGCATTGGTTGTTCTATCTTCTTCTAGCTTTTCCGTTGGCCTTTGTGGCCAAACAGCTGAAGTGGGGACGCACGCTCTCTCCATTTCCCAGCGACCGCGCGTGAGGTGATAGATTGAGGAAAGGGAGAAGGCGCTAACGCTCGCCCCTTTCATGACCTGCAGGAAGTTGATGTGGTGGTGCTGGGCATTGGCGCCTCAAGTACCCCATTATCCGAGGTAGAACCTGATCCGGTGCACCGCTTCATAAAGCGCCTCCTTGTCAGGGTCAGGGCCTCAGGTAGGCCCCTGTTTGATGATCGGGCATCGTTGTCTTCCCGCACTCTGAAATGGAATCGAGCTGTCCACGTAAATTATCCTTTCGATGGCCGCTCGGGCCGTCATCGAACTGTCATCGCACGGTGTTCGTTGTGACACTGGCAAGGCCCACGATGCAGGCAGACCTCAAGGAGGCTGCCATGTTGTCGCGTCGTGACGTGTGTATCGGTGCTGCTGATCTTGGAGTCGCTGCATCGGCCGGGAGTGCGGTCGCTCTGCCACCACCCAATCCCGAATACCTTACCATTCCTACCCCGCTTCGGGCGGCGCATCAGGCCCGGTACAAGGACAACTGCGTGCTCTTCCTGCGCCGGGACATGCGCGCGAGCATGCCTACCAGTGACCTTACGTACTGGGAGGCAAAACGTTCGGCGATCAATGTCCGCGGAACACCGCGCCGGAACGACATCGCGATGATTTCGATCGCCTCGGGAACGTACGCCATCAATGGACATGTGGCGCTGGTGTACGACGTCACGAGCACGAGCATTACGATTCTCGAAGCGAACTGGCGAGCCGGCCAGGTGACGATGCGTCGCGCCACGGGACGCACTACGGCCGCTGCGGCCGCACTCCTGAACATCGCGGGCTACTATCGGCAGTAGGATCTAAGGGCCGTTCCGCTCAACCAGCGTTGTCCCGTCATCCGCCCAACACGTCGGCTCAAGCCCGAGAGGCACGCCCGCTGCTTCAAGCGGTGCACAGGTCGGATAGTCCTGCCCGCTGGTAATGAGGCTGGTGCTGGTGGCGGTGTGCCGCACGACGGCCCATGCGCCACCGCCTTCGGCGCTATGGAGGTTCACCCGTACGAAGTCGCCGCTTTGAGCGACGATGCGAAGCGTGTCGCTTGCGCTGAGCCCGAGCTCATCACCGAGCCGGTTTCGAATAAGGTCTTCAGGAAGCAGTTCGGGCCCCCGACCAGGCAACAGGGCGAGGACTCCAAGAGTAACTACCGCAGCGACGACGAGGACGATCCGGTACCGAGCGGGCATCATTGCCGCCAGTATACACCGCTGGGCCTCCCCCTGCTCGCCCGCACATGGTGAGCATGTGTTCGACGAGACCGAACCGCGCTATGTACGACTACGTACCGGAGTCGTTCAGTGAAAACCGTGGAAGAGCTACGCCGCGAAGCCGCCCGTTGTCGTCGCCTGTCTGAGGGGATGGGAAATCGAGACCTGGCCGGCAAGCTTTTGGTGCTGGCGTATGAGTTTGAAGCGGCAGCCGATGATCGGGATCGGGCCGAGGGAGAGACATTTTCATCTAAGGCTCGGGAGAAGTAGCCGCTTTCACCCTTTCTCAGTTGCGGCTCGTCTGGCATTAGCCTCGCCAGCAAACTCGTACCTTGGAACAGGTCGCGCTCTTAGGCCGTAGCCGATCACTCGGCTGCGAGTTCTGCTCCGCCCCCCCGCACGAAGCCAAGAAGTTGGATGCCGGCCTTCTCGCACAAATGGTCGGCAAGGCTGCCATCCGTGATGTCGGTGTGGTTGGCCCGTGCACTTCCTAGTGTTTGAAAGGACGCCCCCGATCGCTTGACCGACGACTATCCGGCTTGCGCCCTCCTGCCCACGTGCGGTTCGGATGCCGAGCGCTGGGCTCACGATCCTAGACCAGCAACCCTTTCGGTTTTAGGAAGGTTGGGTCGACGAGTTTGCGGGAGCCCTCTATCCCGGTCCGCATACGCCGCGGCTTCGGCGATCAACCGCCGAGGCGATTGTGGGTCAGGACCACCGCGGCGGCGGCGAAGAGCGCCTCTCGTGCGTCTTCGCTGTCCCAGGGTTTACGCGGTGGTGGCAGGCGGTGACGAAACGCCTCCAGATGCCGAGCCACGGCCTGGGCGATGTCTCGACGGGTTTTAGCTCCGGTCTCGGCGAAGGCTTCCCGGACCTGGGCTCGATGGTAGACGGCGGTCTCTATCCCTTGCATGTCGGCCGCCCGCCGTACCGCGGCGCCGAGACGGGCGATGCGCCGCGCCCGTCGGCTGTTCTCACGGTCATAGGCTTCCAGCACCAGGACCTCGGGCGCGAAGCGTCTGAGCAAGCCATCAAGCCGTTTGAGACAGGTGGCGTTCTTGTCCTTGCGTGCCGAGACCAGCCCCCAGTCGATCGGCCGGAACGGCCCCTCGAACACGACCCAACCGAAGCCGCGCGCGGTCGGATGGAAACCCATCACCCGACCTGACTCGAGGCAGGCCGCGATCATAGAATGTCGGGGCTAGGCGTTCGGCCGACGATCTCGAGCAGTAGGGCCCGCTTGCGCGCGGACCCGGCATCCGTGCGGCCTCGCACCTGAAGATCCAGATGCGCCGCCTGGCGCATGACCGCGTCGTGGTTCTCTTCGAACAGATCCGGGAACAGTTCGGCCACCTGGACACCGAACACCGCTTCGCAGCGAATGGCGAAGCGCAGGCTGGGACGGCCTTGGCCGAGTTCCAGCCTGGACACGACGCTGCGGGAGGCATGACCGACGAGCAGGGCCAGTTCCCGTTGGGACAGGGCCCATCGTTTGCGATGCAGGCTGAGATAGTTGCGATGGGACATAGGGGGAGGCGTTAGGTGATCGATCCAGGGCGGATCGTGCCTTCATGATTCCCCGGTCGGCGTTCGGAACGTAGACGGCAATCCGTGGTCCGGAGAGACCGGCGCCCGCAGAGGCCGCTCCCCTCACGGAGGCGGGGGCTCAGACGGGTCGCCGGTCGGCCCAACGCCGTAGCGGATCCCCAGCGCCTCGACCTTGGCGCGCTCGCTTGCCGCCAGGACGAAGACGCCGTTGGATTTCGTGGCGGTCAGCTTGAGCCGTTCACGCAGGAGCCAGCCGACCCACCGCGCGCTGGCTGGAGCGCGGCCCGGATCGCCGGTCCTGTTGAAGGCGTCTGCGACCGCGGAGACGGCGATCCGGCCCCTGGAGGGGTCGGCGAAGAGTTCGGTCAGCACCTGGACCAACCGCCCTTCGGGCGAGGCGGCGCGCTCCTGGCTCAGCCGCGCCTGTTCACGGGTCAATTCGGCATGCACCCGGTCCCGCAAGGCGGGATCCTCCATCAGCGACAACAGGGACAGGGCCGTCTGATTAAGCCTCGGTTCCACCCCGGCGGCCTTACGGCTCGCGTCAGTACGCACCGTGGAGCGATTCGCTAGACGCCAGGCCAGCAGGCTGTTTCGCAGCGTCCGGGCGTCCGCGTGCAGCTCGGGCGGCAGCTGGATCGGAATATCGGATCGCAACGGCCGCTGACCGGTTTCCTCGGTCAGGAAGCGGCTTTCCAGGGCCCGGTCCGCGAAACTGTGGCGCATGGCCACCAGCTTGGGGCCGTAGACGCGGAAGGCGCGCGGATTGAGCTCCTTGTGGCGGTTGGTCATGGTGCGCAGCACCGGCAGGCCGGCGACATTGCCGTTGTTGAGGATCTTGCTCAGCGGGGCGGTGGCGTCCGAGAAGCGGAAGTCCGCCTCGTCGAGCACCAGGGTCCCGCCGAAGGCGTCCAACACATGGAAGATCGGCGAGACGGTCGAGGCGCCCGAGGCGAAGAAGGGCTTGTAGCAGAGCGAGCCGATGGCGATCAGGGCCCGGGTCTTGCCGGTGCCGTAGTCGCCGCGGAGCCGCAGATACGGCAGCTCGCTGAAGGCGTCATGGACCCAGCTCAGCAGCACATAGTGGGCGGCGATCTCCTCGAACACCGGCGACAGATCGACATAGCGGTGCAGGAAGGCCTGGATCCGGCCGATCAGCTCCGCCTGGGTGATGAAGCTGCCGACCCCGGACGGCAGCAGGACGCAGCCGGTGGCGATCAGATTGTTGTCGGCGGCATAGGGGACGAGCCGCTCCCCATCGGCCAGGTCGAGGGTCTCCAGAATAGCGATGTCGCCGTCGGGGCCGCCCACCGCCAAGGCGGTGGCGCGGCGGTCCGGGTCATAGAGCAGCTCGACCAGCCGGCCGTCCGGCAGAACACGCGAGACGGTCGGCGTCGGCCCTTTGTCGCGATCGGTCATGACCTCAAGCCTACGCCCCGCGGGGCGTGCGGAAAGACGGTCAGCGGTCGCGTGGAGAGTCTTTCAAGACAGGCCCGTTTCAGTATAGCGCGGCGTCGCCGCGCCAAGCCCCGCCCTGTGGACGGCGGATCGGCGCTGTCGGTCCGTGGACGACGCGTCGTCCGCAAGGGCTAAGGGACTCCGTCCCTCGCGCGGGCCAGGGTGCGCGGCTGCGCCGCCGGACCGCGGGGTTTCCCCGGTCTTCCTCCGCTTCGCTCCGTGCAGACCGGGCGATCCCCCTCCCCGCGGTCCGCCCTGGCCCTTGCTACCCCTGGTCTCGCCGACGGGCAGGGGAGCAGGCGGAATTCGCCTGCTCCCCAACCCTAGGAGAACCACCATGACTGCCGCGTTTGAACCCACCACCGCCGAAGCCGCCGTCCCGGAGCACGGGACCGTCGTCTTCATTCCCCTCAACCGGCTCAAGAAGTCACCGCGCAATGCGAGGAAGACCCCGCACAGCGCCTCCGACATCGAGGCGCTGGCCGCCAGCACCCGCGAGAAGGGCATCCTCCAGCCGCCCGTGGTCGAGCCGGAACTGGACGCCGACGGCCAGCCGACCGGCGGCTACCTCGTCACCATCGGCGAAGGCCGCCGCCTGTCGCAGCTGCTCCGCGCCAAGCGCAAGGAGATCAAGAAGACGGCCTTGATCCGCTGCGTCGTCGACACCGCCCATGACGCCTTCGAGATCAGCCTCGACGAGAACGTCACCCGCTTCGCCATGCATCCCGCCGACCAGTTCGAGGCCTTCCGCGGTCTCGCCGAAAGCAAGGGCTGGAGCGCCGAGGAGATCGGGGCGCGCTTCGGCGTCTCGCCGACCTTGGTGCGGCGGCGCATGCGGCTCGGGGCGGTCAGCCCCAAGCTCATGGCCGCCTATCGGGCCGAGGCCCTGACGCTGGACCAGTTGATGGCCTTCGCCGTCAGCGAGGACCACGCCCGACAGGAACAGGTCTATGCCGACCTGTCCTACAACCGCTCGCCCGCCTTCATCCGCAAGATGATGACCGAACATGAGGTCGAGGCGTCCGACCGCCGCGCCCGCTATCTCGGAACCGAGGCCTATGAGGCGGCGGGCGGATGCGTCCGGCGCGACCTGTTCAGCGAGGACGGGCAGGGCTGGTTCGAGGACGCCGCCCTGCTCGACCGGCTGGTTCTGGAAAAGCTCGCCGCCGAGGCGGAAGCCGTGCGGGACGCCGAGGGCTGGATGTGGGCCGAGGCGCGGCTCGACTTCCCCTATGACCACGGCTGTCGCCGGGTCTATCCACGCGCGGTCGAGCCGGACCCCGAAACCAAGGCCCGGCTGGAGGCGCTGGCCGAGGAATACGACGCCATCGTCGCAAGCTGCGGCGAGGACGAGGTTCTGACCGAGGCGCAAGATGATCGGCTCACCGAGATCGATGCCGAACTGGCGGCGGCGCGCCCCGAACGATACGACCCCGAGGCCGTGGCGCGTGGCGGCCTGTTCGTCGTCCTCGCGCACGACGGCGTCCGCATCGAGCGCGGCTTCATCCGGCCCGAGGACGAGGCGCAGCCGGAGACGGAACCGGACGCCGAAGGCGAGGCGGACGGAGGCGGCAAAGGCGGGGCCGACACGCCGGACGCCGCCGACCGGGCCGAAACCCGCAAGACCCTGTCGGAACGGCTGGTCGCCGACCTCACCGCCCATCGCACGGCGGCGTTGCGCGACGCCCTCGCCGAACAGCCGCAGGTCGCCTTCCTCGCCGCCCTGCACGCCCTGACCCTGCAGACCTTCTATCGCGGCGGCGAAACCTGCCTCGATCTGCGGCTCTCCAGCCTCGCGCTGGACGGCCATGCCGAGGGTCTGGCGGAGACGGCGGCGGGCCGGTCGCTGGAGGCGCGGCACGCCCTGTGGGCGGGCCAGCTTCCCGATGCCCCCGAGGCCCTGCTGGCGACCTTGCAGGCCCTGCCCGACGAAGGACGGCTGGCCCTGTTCGCCCATGTCGTGTCGCTCGGCGTCAGCGCCGTCCAGCGGGTCGGGACCTCCCGACAGGCGCTGGCCCTCTCTGGGGTGCTGGCCGAGCTCGTGGACCTCGACATGACCCGCTACTGGAGCCCGACCGTGAGGAGCTATTTCAGTCGCGTCACCAAGGCCCTGATCGCCGAGGCCGTCACCGAGGGGGTGTCTCCCGAGGCGGCGGCCCGGCTTGACGATCTCCGCAAGGAAGACATGGCCGAGGCGGCTGAAACCCTGCTGCAAGGCACGGGCTGGCTGCCGCCGTTGCTCCGTCGGTCCGGGACCGCTCCGGAGTAACCGGGGTGGGAGGGCCGTTGGAAAGGCGGCCCTCCCCTGCTCCGGGCGGCCCCGGCCAGGGCGAACGTCCGCCGTGCGCATCGGGCGCGCCCGGGCTCCAATGTCCAGGCCGGGTCGCGCGGCTGTCCCCTTGGGCGGAGTCGCGCGAAACGCCGCGGCGCCCTAGAATCTCAATTCGTCCACGACGGTTTCTGATCCTCTCGCTTGGGGAGGTCAGGGACGTCAGGGACATCCCTCTCCCTATGAAATATTTTCTCTACTGCCGGAAATCCTCGGAGGCCGAGGACCGTCAGGTCCTGTCCATCGAATCCCAGCGCGCCGATCTGGAGCGGCGGCTGTTGGCGATGCCCGAGGTCGAGGTGGTGGAGATCATCGAGGAATCGCGCAGCGCCATGACACCGGGACGCCCCCGCTTCGACGCCATGGTCGCACGGATCGAGGCGGCCGAGGCCGAGGGCATCGCCACCTGGGCTCCCGACCGTCTGGCGCGCAACTCCATCGACGGCGGACGGCTGATCTATCTGCTCGATCGCGGCGTGCTCAAGGACCTGAAATTCTCGACCTACACCTTCGAGAACAATTCGCAGGGCAAATTCATGCTACAGATCATGTTCGGCCAGTCGAAATACTATTCCGACGCCCTGTCCGAAAACGTCAAACGCGGCAACCGCACCAAGCTCGAAAACGGCTGGCGACCCAACCGCGCCCCGCTCGGCTACCGCAACGACCGCGCCACCCGCACCATCGTCGCCGACCCGGTGTATTTCCCGCTGATCGAGGGCCTGTTCCAGCTGGTCGCGAACCGGGGGTGCAGTATCCGCGAAGCGACGCGGATCGCTCGCGACGACTGGGGCTTCGTCACCCCGCCCGCACACGGCAAGCCGGGTGTCCCACTGCCCGACAGCACGGCCCACCGCATCGTCACCGATCCGTTCTATACCGGCGTCATAGTCTGGGACGGGCGCACCTGGCCCGGCAAACATCCGCCGGCGGTGCGGCTCGAGACTTTCGAACGACTACAGGCGGCGTTGCGCTGGACACCCTCGATCCGTCCGACCACGGAGGTCCCCTATCGCGGCCTGATTCAGTGCGGCCGGTGCGGCCGCGCCGTCACCGCCGAACACAAACAGAAGCGCGCGCGCCGCTATCTCTACTATCACTGCGCCCGCCGAAAGCTCGGTGATCGCTGCCCGGAGCCGTCGGTCGAGGCCAAGGCCCTTGACGGCCAGATCATGGACTTCCTGCGCACGCTCCAAATGGAGCCGGGGCTTCACGATCTGATCCTGACTTCGTTCGAACGACGGGATCACGAACTGGCGCGCCTGAACAGCACCCACCGCGCCACGCTCGCGGCGGCGCTCCGCGACGTCGACCGGCAGGCGGACGAGCTCACGACATTGAAACTGCGCGGCCAGCTGACCGACGCCGAGTTCACGGCCCAACGCGGCCGTCTCGACGCCGAACGCCGCGAAATCACCGCGCGGCTGCAGACCGCCCAGGAAGGTGCAACAGGGATCGAACCCCTCCGCGATCTCCTGCGGGTCAGCAATCAGGCCGCGGATTGGTTTTCGCGCGCCGACGGGGAGGAAAAACGGATGATCCTGAAATTGGTGGGATCGAACCCCACCCTGGCGGGCAAAAAACTCAGCATTCAGGCCGCGATTCCGTTCGTCGAAGTCGCCAAAATGAACGCCTGTCCCAGTCTGCTGGCGGACTGGGATGCGGATCGAAACGGGGCATTCTGCGCACTCGTAGAGGCCATGGATCAAATCCCGAAGCGTGATGAGTTCATGCGGCAGCTGCGGGAGGCGTGTGCGTACTTCGAGGAAGGCTTAACAGGGGTGATCAACGTCCCCAAAGTCCCCAACGTCCCCAAGCGGCGGACGACGCGAGACAAAATCCGCTGAGCGTCCAAACACGCAGCAACTGTTCAGGCGAGGTCGGAGAAGTTCCGGAAGTTTGTCATCAATCGTGTCTGGGTGTCAGACACAGAGAGGTTCCAAAGGCTCGCGAGCGGACTCACGACGCGCCAGGCGTCCCACGGGTCTGCGGATCGGCCTTCCACCATCCCGAACGGGCCGTCGGATTCCGGGAGCACGCGGTCTTGAGGCATCAAGGCAGCGGTTGCCAAGCCTCTCGCGCTCGTCAGCATGGCGGGACCGACGGAGAACCATGCGCCCAACCGGACAGCCCGTTCCATTTGCCGGCTGCTGCCGAGATACCAGTGCAACACGAAGGTTCCGGCCTTGGGGTTCTGTTCGAGGGCGTCCAGAACGGCGCCCGTGGCGCCCCGGCTGTGTATGGTCAGCTTTCTTCCGCCCGCCGCCGCACACAGGCGAAGGATTTTCGTAAAAACCTCTCTCTGCAAGTCCAGCGAGGCGCGATGGGGCGCCGAGCCGTCCAGGCCCACCTCGCCGACATAGTCGGTCATCGGTAGCAGGGTTTCGAACAGGTTCATCTCGCCGGCGCGACGGGCCACCAACTCCGGATGAAGACCCAGTGCTGTGCGAATTCTTCGGCTGTTCGCCGCGAGTTTTTGGGTTCCCTCGAAGGCGCTGGGGGTTGTCGTGACCGACAGGACATAGAGACCCCGACGCTCGCATTCGGTCACGACCGCGGCGGGATCGTCATAGAGATCAAGATGGCAGTGGAGATCGATCACGGCCAGGAAATCGGGGCGAACAAATCGCGCAGCTCGCCCAGGCCGCGCCGCACCACGTCGACATACTGCGCGCGTTCGGCGGTGTCGCGCGGCAAGGGACCCGCGGCACCGGCCCAACGCGACAGGTCGCGGGTCTTCAACTGTTCCACTGCCCAGCGCGCCGCCTGAACGTCGTCATTACGCGCGGCATCGGCCAGAAGCGGCACATGGTAGTCTGTTGCATCGGGCACGCCCGCCTTGGCGAAGGACGCGCGTCGGATCAGACAGGGCACGCAACGCCCGCACTGTCGATTGAGACGCTTCCCCTTTCCGCAGGAATAGGACAGCGATGCGAGCTGCGGCAGACGAGGGTCATCGCACTCCGCCAGCATCTCCCCCTTGGTGCGCAGGCCATAGGGGTTGTGCAGCCGAACATTCAGACCGACCGCGGCAAAGATCGATTGGAGCTCCGAGATGAAATGGGGGTGAGTCGTACGCGTGCTCAGGCTGCCGATCCGCCGGTTCGTCAGTGGAGGATTGATCGAAATCAAACCGTTTTCGGGGACCGTCAGCACGCCGCCCAACCCTTCCGCGGCTAGGGCCCCATAGGCGAAGAACAGGATCGAGCGGCCGCGGGAAGACTGCTCATACGTCTCCATTCCCCGCTCCGTGGCGCGTCCGACGAACCGATGATCCGCAAGACCGAGACGATCAGCCAGATAGGCTTGAACGGGGCCCTCTACCGGAGAGGCCTGACTCACGAGCAACGGACGCCGGCCTTCGGCCAGAAGGCCCATCGCGCCGATCAGACTGTCGAGCCCCCCCGAGAACAGGCACACGCTGTCGCGGTCGGAAAGCCTCGGCTGGAACGTCGGGGGTGCCGCGCCGCCGGCGCGAAAGGACAGGATCCAGATGTCCCCGGTCAGAAACCGGAGCGCCGCAGCTAGCCGAGGCGCGATAGCGGTCCAAGGGTCCGGCTCGACAAGCTCGACCTCCATCTCGATCATTCGGGTCCAGCCGTCGGCGGCGTCCGAACGCAGGACGAACCGATCGGCCCCGAAGACGGCCAGTGCGATCGACAGGAAATCCCAGGCCCTCGTCGTCGGCGGATGCGGCAGGGCGCGGGCCGAATGCGGCAAGCCATGCCCGACCCCCGGCATCGTCTCACGCCCGACCTGAAATAGGGCGATCGCCAGCCGGCCGGCCGCTTGGGCGGCGAGCGCGCGGGCGGCGTCCGGCGTCGCTGTGACGAGGGTGGTCACCATGTTTCCATCTCCGCCACGACCGCGCCGACGAGGCGGGAAACCAGCCCCGCCATGGCCGAAGGCGTCACCAGAGGGCCGGCGGCCTGAAGCAGCGGCGCGCCGACCGAGTCGGAAACCTCCTTCACGAGCGCGCGGATGTCGGCCTCGCGTTGGACGGCAAGCGCAGGGGGCGTGTCGCCGAAGGCCTGGCCCGCATCCCCGGCGACCTGCAGGAAGACGAGTTCAGCGGCGAAGGCGAGCGCGCCGATCATCGCCGCATTGGGGTCGATCGCCGCAGGATCGAAAGTATCCGCCCCACCGAGCACTTCTGCGAGCGCCTCGCCGACCGCCAAGCGTGCGAGGTCCTCGTCTAGGATGCCGGGCGGACAGAAGGCGTCTACGATCTGGGCGATGGCCGCCTCGACCGGCAGGCCGGCCAAGCCCCGGATATCGAGGGCGCCGGGAGCGGGACCCAGATCACTGGCCGCGCGCGCCAGGCCTGCGAGCGCGGCCCCGCCCGTACGCGCCGCCCGGGACACCCGCGCCGCGCCGGCGCGCGATCCCCCAACGCCCGTTCGGGCCCAATGGCCCAAGGCGCTACGCGCGGCCCGCCCGTCCCCCGTCCTCGCATATCGTCCCAAGGCCTTGCGAACCCCGATGAAGCGCGCCTTGGGGGCGACCTCCGCGGCGGGAGCGACAGGCGGCGTCACTGGGTTCGCCGCGGGCGTCGCCCCGTCCGGCGCCGGGGCCGTCGTCGGGGCCGGATCGGCCGCGGCCCACGGCGGGACCATCGGTCGTCCCGGGCCGGAATCGCGTTTCGATTGGGAAGTGCCCATCAGCCCTCGATTAGCTTGGCCTGCTTGAGCAGGAATTTACCGCCCTTGTGCATCTTGCCTACCTGGAGCCCGCCGATGAACGCCTTGAGCTCCGTCGCGGCCTCGACGGAGGCCTGCGACAGCAGGATTGCGCCGTGGAGGCCCGGGACCAGACCGGACCAGTCAGCCGGCCGCATGGCGTCGATGAGCTGCGACATGGCGGACCGGCGATCGGCCGTGGATAGGTTGGCTATGATCTGGGCGGCGGCCGGCGAATTGATGCTGCTCACCTTCAACAGAGCCTCGACCGCCTCCGCGGCCGCGTCGCTGAGACCGCTCCTCGACGGCGCCGGCGCCATGACGTCCCGGCTCAGGAAGACCGCTGGGCGCAGATCCTTCGGGTCCTTGAAAAGCGGCTCCATTCGGCGCCACTGCTCGATGAATTCGACATGGCCAGTCCAGACCGGCGGCAAGGGCGGCCCGGGCGTCTCTGTTTCGGGTGCCGCGAGGATCCCGTGAGGATCGTCACCGTCCATGATGACCCGAAACAGAGCCAGCGTGGCCGGGCCGTCAGTACAGCGCTCGAACACGGCGAGCTTGGCCAAGGTGGCGAAATCGACATTCATCTCGCGATGCGCGGCCAGGACGCGGCGCAGCGAGACCGCGTTCAACAGCCGTTTGACGATGCGCGGATTGCCTTGGACGTTCGGTGCCCATGCGAGGATAGGCGCCAATCGATCGGCCATCGACAGTTTGTCGAGGAGGTCCGGCGCACCGCCTGCGAGCGCGAAGATTTCTAGCTTGTCGATGCCGTCGCCGGCCCACGCGCCCTGGAGCGCCTTCAGCAGACGCGCCTGGACGACAGCCAGTTTGTCCGGGGCAGCCTCGGCCACGAACAGGGAATACATATAGGCGCGAAGATCCTCGGGCCCCACCTGCGGCACGCGCAGCGGAACTTGGATCACCTTGTCCAGGTAGTCCCGCACATGGGCGACGTTGGGATCGCTGAAATGCCGCGCCACGGAGTGTCTGATCATGTCCTCGTCCGCGGCGATGACGAACGCCGTTCGCGGCATGAACAGGAACAGCCGCACCGCCTCAAGAGTACTGATGGCGACGTCCGGCAGACACCGGTCGAGGTTGTCGATGAAGACGATCAGGGTCGTGTCCAACCCCTCGAGCAGTTCACCGAACTCGCGCCGGAAGGCGGCGATTTCCTCCGGCGGAGTACGGGTGGTCTCGGGCCGGATCAGGTCGCTGAGGGCCTTTTTCGCGCCGACTGCGTCGGTCTTGAGCTCGCCGTAGCTCTCAGCGCTGACCTCGCCCCCGGACACGATGGACGAGACCGCGGCCCCTGCCCGGGTCATCAGGCCGGGTGGGATCCCCAGCGCCATTCCGATGCCGAAATCGGCGATAAGGCCCAGACCTCGGAAATAGTTGATGCGGCCAGCGAACGACTTCGCCTTGTCGACAAGCGTCTTCTTCGATTCCGCCAGACGCAGGAGATCGGTCGAGATGACCTCCATAAGCGCCGCCTTGGCGTCGTCGAGCCCCTGATAGAGCCAGGCGTCGAAATGGACGATCAGCGGCGCGCCCGGCCCCTCACGCGGAATGCGCCCCTCGACCAGCGTCAGCACCGTCGATTTGCCCGTGCCCCAGCCGCCGAAGACGCCGATGGATATCGGCAGGAGGTCAGGCGTCGTCGCCAGCGTGGCGACCTGGTCGGCCAGCTCCGTGAAGTTTAGAAAATCGTCTTTCGACTCACTGTCGCGCCACATACCGAAACCTTAACATGACAATGTTCGTCCGTACGCACCCGCACCCGCGACTACGGAAGCGTCCGGATCGAAATGACGGCGCGAGTAAGGACGGCCGCTCAGGCGCTAGCCGCTGTGAAGGGGTTGGAGGGTCGGAAACCGACCCCGTCCCGACATGAAGACGGCACACCTTAGGCGTGCTCGCCGCACTCTAGAAGATTATCGTTTGCCAAGATGGTCTAGTAGTCAGCCACGAGGGAAACCCGTCATAGTCGCGACTTTGGTCAGATCGAGGGACCGCCAGAGTCCGGCCCAGTCAGCGGAATGTGTGAGCGACAAGCGTATGGGTCACAACTACAAGCCTACGACCATCACCCGTATCGGGTTCGAGTACCAAGATCTCGTGGCCATCGAGACGCTTCTCGCGTTCTATCGGGAGCCTGACCGGTATCAGTGGGTTGAGATCGAGGCGTCCGAGCCCTCCTTCAAGGCCGTGGACGACGTGGTCGCCTGCTTGGCAGATGGTCGCTACGAACTGACCCAGGTCAAGTTCGCCGTCGATCCTGATAATCCCGACACGGCCCTCGATTGGGACTGGCTCCTCGTCAAAAAACCGAAGGGCAAATCCCTCCTCCAGCACTGGTCGGACGGGGTGGTTCCCCACGTCGGCGCTGGGCAGCTGGCGAGCGCTCAGCTGAAAACCGACCGCAAGCCGGATTCGACCTTCGCCGGCTGCTTGGTCGGTCATCGGGTCGACTACGCCAAGGTCCCGCCGGAGGTCCAGGCCAGGATCGAGGCGCAGCTCGGTTCAGCCTCGTCGGCGTGTACCTTCTTCGCCAATTTCGATTTCATGCACTCCCAGCCGGTGTTGGAGAATCTCGAAGCCGCGCTTTGGGCCCGTATATCGTCCGATACGGATCGCGCCGGTTTCGCGCTCTTCCAGCGACAGGTCCAGCTCTGGGCGACGCAGAAAAACTGGCCGCATCCGGACGGCAAAATCCGCCATGTCCATTTGCAGCAAGCCTTCTCCACCGAGAGAGCCAAACCCCTGCCGCAGGGGTTCAAGGTGCCCGCCGACTACAGGGCTCCCGACGCCGATTTCGCCGACCAGTTTTCATCGCGCGTGCGCGGCGAGGACGGGATCACCGTTCTCTGGGCCCCGCCCGGCCGAGGCAAGAGCACCTTCCTCAGTCACTTCACGTCCTCGCTGGATCCGGAGCAGATCGTCTGCATTCGTCACCACTACTTCCTCAGCCTGGATGACCGGTCCGAAGGCCGGTTCCACGTCCAGGCCATAGCTCGCTCGCTGGAGTCCCAGCTCGAGGAAGCCATCCCGGACCTGAATGTGCAGCGCCGCAGCGTCGGCGAGATGATCGAGCAGGCGACGCAGCACATCGTCCGCGAGGGCAAACGTCTCATCGTCATCATCGACGGCCTGGACCATGTCTGGCGCGAAGGCCGGTCCCAGGAACACACCGAAGAGTTGTTCAACGCCCTCATTCCTGTCGTACCGGGCATGCATCTGGTCGTCGGAACCCAGAAGATTGCCGAGGCGCATCTTCCCGCCCGGCTCCTCGCCGCCGCGCCGACGCCGGACTGGGTCGAACTGCCCCTCATGAACCGCCCCGCCGTTCACGCCTGGGTCCGGTCCCAGCACAAGGCGGGAAGGCTGAACCTCTTCAAATGGCCTCATCAGGCAACGGCGAAGGCGCTCGCCGAGGTCTCGGACGCCTTCGCCGACATTTCGGGCGGTCTGCCACTGCATCTGATCTATTCGTTCGAGGCGGCCGCGCGCTCGGGCGAGGAGGTCACGGCCGACACGGTCCGGGCGCTTCCCGCCTGTCCGACCGGCGACATCCGGGACTATTACGCAACCTTCCTCATGAAGCTGTCGCCGAGGGGCAAGGCCATCCTCCACGTTTTGGCCGGGCTCGACTTCGCCCCGCCGCCCTTCGCCCTGAACAGCTGTTTCGGAGTGGACGACCAGAGCATCCTGGGCCTGACGGAGGTCGGTCATCTTCTGGATTTCCGCGAGATGGAGGTCCGTCCTTTCCACGGCAGCCTGTTCGCCTTCCTCCAGGACGCCGGCGATCACGACGCCCTGTTCATGGCCAACAGCGCGCCCACCCTGGCTTGGCTCGAGGGCGAAGCGCCGCCCTACTGGCGCGAGGCTTGGCTCTGGATCACCCAGGCCCGACGCGGAGATGTGCAAAACCTCATCCAGAAACCGACGCGAGACTGGGCCCTGGCGTTTGTGGCGGCGGGATATCCGATCGACCGCATGATTAACGTCTTGGACCATGCGGAGACAGCGTCCTTCGACGCCTTCGATCTGGCGGCCGTGGCGCGTCACCGCATGGTGAAGACCCGCGCCCTGAACAGTCGGGATCTGCTCAATGAGGAGCTTTCCCAAGTCTGGCACATCGCCGCGAACCTGAGCGGCGACCCGTTCGTGCCCGCGGTTCTTCGAGCCGATCTGCCCAATCTTCCACCCCAGCTCATCCCCGCTCTCGTGCAGATGACGGATGCGAGCCAAAGGTCCGACCTCGTGGAGCGCGCCATCGCCGAACTGAATGGGCGGCTCACCCAGAGCGGCCGCGAAGAACACGTCAGCAACGACCGGCAGGGGGAGCTCGCGAGGGCCGTTGTTTCGGTCGTCGCCGTTTGCGACAAGGCGCCGGTCAAGCGCGTGCTCGCCTTCGCCAGGCGGACGGGAGACCCGGATTCCATCGTCGCGGCCTTTGCGCAAAGCGCCCGGCTCGTCGGGTCCCCGGAGCTGGTGTTCGAGATCGCCAGGACGTTCAACGGTCCCGAGTTCGACCAAGAGCTCTTCGTCGCCCTCTGTCTCGAAGGTTTGTCGCCGTCCGCCAAGGCCCCGTTGAAAGGTGCGAAACACCCGGCGATCCGCTGTCTGGCGCTTGCCAAGGGAGACAAGCTCAAGGGAAGCTACGCCGGTCGGGACCTTGCAGGTCTGTTCAAAGGCGCCGACGGTCCCGAGGATCGGTTCCAGACCGACGTCCGCGGCATGCTCTACCGGGCCTTCATGTCCGCCCTCGCAGCGGGTCTTGCCGGCAAGAAGGTCAAGGGATGGGTGAAGATTCCCGATCACGCCGCGAGAAGCTGGCTGGCCGGAGCCGCCCGCGCGTTCGAGGCGCTCGCGCAACGGATCGCCACGAGCTGGACAGGGACGAAGCGCTGGCCAACCCTGGGCGAAGTCTTCGACTGGTATGGACCTCTGCGCGATCAGGGTCAGGGTTTCGACGCCAACAGCCGCTTCATCGCCGTTCGCCTTGCGTTGATCGACGCCGCATTCGACATCTGCCTGATCGGGCGCGGCCTCGACGCCGCCTGCGTGATCGATGCGGCCGCGCTCGCACAGGCCCGGGCTTCCGTCCTGTGGCTTGACGAACTATGGCTCGCGAAGCTGACCACGCGCAGAGTCGCCCTGCATGACACGGTCAGCGCCGAAGCGTTTCTGACGGCCAGCATCGCGGATCTTGCAGGGCGCGTGACCGAGTTCCATGAGCGCGCAGACGCGTTCGGGAAGATGGCGTTGGCCGCCAACGACCACGCCCTGCCGGCGATCGCTTCCGACGCGCTGCAAAGGTCGGTGGATTGCCTCCTCGGATATGGTTGGCGCAAGGACCCCTTCGCCTCGGAAGTTCTCGACGCCCTGGAGATGATGATCGACGCCGGCGACGCCGATGCGAAGGTCACCCTTTTGGATCTGGCGGGCGCCTTCCACCGCCTCACGGACTATACGGACGGCAAGGGCACGACCCACATCAGAAGCAGCTACTACGAGGCCGTCGCAAAATACTATCCGGAGAAGGCGGCCGCCATCCTCGCGGACCTGACCCGGGCTGAGGACTGGCACTACGCCGAGGATCTCTACAAATCGCTCGCCGCGCTCGAGTGGTCGCACGGAGCCGAAGGGGCCGCACTCCTGTCAACCTACATCATGCCGGATGAAAGGGCCGCAGTTGAAAAGGTCGAGGCCTTGGCCTCCGTGGCGGATCAACTTCGGCGCAAGGTGGGGCCCAGCGCTAATCCTCCTCCCGCGACCGACGAAAGCGCCTCGGCCGTTGCCGCGACCGACACTCCGGCCCCTGAGCCGGGCGACTATCCGCCCGGGAAGCTGGCGGCCCTCATCGACGAGCGCAATCGGCTCCACATCTACAACAGTTCCCGCTCGCCGATCAGAGACTGGCTCGCCTATTGGGACGGGCAAGGACGAGGCGTCGACGCGCTCGCTGATCTGGAGCAGCGCCTGAGCCAGACCCGCCTGCATATCGACATCGACAGCGGCCTGGACTCGGCCACCGACTTGGCGGCCAAGGTCCACGGCCGTAGCGAGGCGTTTAAATGGCTGATCCGCGCCCACATCGTCCGTTATGGCTGGCACAGCTTCTTCACCAGCAGCAAGGAAGCGGAGGCGCGGCTCGATGTCGTCGCTCGCGACTACAAGGCGCGCTGGAAGGAGTTCGTTCGCGAGACGAGCAAGCCCGCGCTCGATCTGAGGGAGAGCAAGAACGGTGTGGTCATCGGCCTCACCCGGCTCATCTATTTCTTCCTGAAGCTGGGCGAGTTCGAACTCGCCCAGGCGCACACGGCCGTCATGGTGGAGACCTTCCGGGCGGAACTGTCGCAACAGCCCGTGGAGCGACCGCCATGGGCCTGACCCCGCCCGCCCTTGACGTCCTCTTGACCCGGCTCCTGTGGCCGGTGCCGCGCGTTCGTCTGGAAGCCGCGAGGGCCATCGCCGGCCTGATCCGCAGCGGCAATCGAAATGCCGGCGACGGCCTGCTCAACTGGATCAGCGAACGGACGTACGAAAGCGAAACGGTTCTAGGCCTAAACATCATCGAGGCGTTCGACCTCGCGCCGCATTTCGAGTTCGCCCGGGTCCGGGACGCCGTCACAGCCCCCTCTCATCTGTCCGACTGGATCCTGAAGGCGAACTTCCATCAGGAAGCAGGGCTCTTTCCCTTCAGATACGCCTATGCGCCGCCCGGAGACGCACCGCTCTCGGACCGGATCCGGGCCACGTTTTCCGCCTTCAACGGCGTCCCCCAGATGTTCCAATCCCACTTGGAGCATCTTGAGGAAATGTCCTCATTGCCCTTCCTAAATCGCTGGCGGCATGAGTGGGAATGGCTGCAGGTCGATGATCATCGCGGCATGGGTGACCCGTCCTACTTCTTCCACGGAGATCGCGAGAAGACCGGACAGTTCGACTTCCAGGACCGAGAAACCTATGTCTCTGCCTATCTGCGAACGCTCGCCTTCGCAGCGGCCGAATGGGGACTTCCCCACGACATGGCGGAACAGCATTCTCGCGCAGGGCTGACCCTGAACCGGGGTCTCGCCGGCGTGGAGCCGATCTCACGCCCGACCTGGTCCGACGGCATCATCCCCGGGGACCGCGACCTCAAACGTCTCGCGGCGGATATCTGGGACGCGGCCGCTTCGGACGTGCCGGACGACGACAGCCTGTCCGCCTTGAGGGCGGTGGAGGTCGTCGGGTCCGGCTACGCCGTGTTCGAATTCGATCGGGTCACCGCCGCGACGGCGACCTTCGTGGAGGGAGCGTCGCCGTCGGGGCGGCCTTGGTCCTATCTTGCGAACCCAGCGCGCTACGAGGGCGGCCTCTACCCGGGCGAGGATGCTGACGAGGGCAAGGCGGCCGCCAGAAAAATCTGTTCGACCACCATGGTGTTCGATGTCGGCCGTGGATCGGTAGAACTCGTCACCCACGTCCATATGCCCTCGCCGCGCATCAGCGCTCTTCCCTTCAGCGTGGATTGCGCCAGCGATCACATGGACATCCGGACGGACGACGAAGTCATTGCGTCGTGGCGGCACTGGTACGCGGACTGGGACCCGACGTCGCCGCGCGAGGTCCGCGGTCTGGTGGGGTTCGCGACCACGGTGAAGTCGTCCGTCATTGAACGATATTGCGAACGCCACGCCGTGCAGCAGGGCGTCTGGTGCAAGGTGACGTGGGGCGCGAGGGAGTACAGCTACGGTGAATGGAAATCTCAGTCAGCTGGCATATGGATCGCGCCAACGGTCTGATGTTACTCGCGGGAATCTCTTGGTTCACCGGACCCGCTGACGGAGAGACCAAGGAGGTACCTGTGTCGACCTGGATCACCGAGCCTGAGGCCGCTTACTTCAATGCGCTATGGAGCCGTCGCGGCAGCGCGCGGGTCGTTGAACTACAGGACGTGACGTTCAGGAACGGTGACCGACCAGCCCGTCACAACTGTCATGGCAATGCCGCGCGGTGGGCCGCGGAAACTCCAGACGTCGTTCCGATCCACGGCTGGTTAATCGAGGCTGACGATGGTCACTATCTTCGACTCGTCGCGCATTCGTTACTCGAGCATGCGGGTGCAGGTTGGTTCGACATTACGCCGCTCGAACCCTTCCGGCCGCGCTTCCTGGTTCATAAGGGATCGGCCGAGGCATTCTTTGCCTTCCTCCCACGCTTCAATGTGGTCCCTTGGCCGCTCGACCCAAGCGTACCCCGTTGAGAGACGAGCCGAATCGGAAGCGCTCGCGCCACAACCCGCCTTCCCTCTGTCCTCGCCCCTCGGCGCGAGGGACCTCCCGCCGCGCCGGCGATATCCCCTCCCCTTGCGGCGCCATTTCCCGGTCTGTGGTAGAGTCCGGGCATATGAACAAACCATACGAACTAACCGCCCAGGAGTGGGGGGAGGTGGCGGCTGTGCGGGACGTTGTTGAGGGCTGGGGGCTTGATGATGATGCTGAGGAGGTTCGGGGCGCGCTTCTGGCTAGCCTCGTCTACGGCGTCCGCTTTGACTATGTGACCGACGGTCCGGGGTATGCGGGATCGCTCTATCTCCTCAAGGGCGGGGGTGCGCCGGAGATACCGCCCATGGCCCTCGTTGAGACCGACGACGGGTTGCGGGTTGTTGAGTGGGACTAGGTGACGCGCGGTTACTCGCAGCCCACCCCGTCGCCGTCCCTATCAAGCCGCCGTGCGTATCCAGGCTCGCCTGCATAGACGGGTGCCGCGCCGGCGGCGCGTGCCGCTGAGCAGTTCTGGTAGTAGGTCGAGCTTGATGAGCGACCGGGTGACCGGCGCGTTGTCGAAGGTCCTGCGCCTCCGGAGCTCCCCATGAGAGACCGAACCGGTGCCGGCTCGGGAGTTGGGGCATCGCCAAGCAGATCAGATCGGACCCAGCAGTCTGTCGATCGATCTGCGAGGGACCAACCGTCCTGCTGCTCGACAATCCCGACGAAGTCATTCCTGTCCAACTTCTCGACGGCCGCGTCGCTCGTTGAGCGCCCTGTACGGCAGTTCGCTGAAGCCGGCTGGACGTAGCGCCACTCAGTCCGCGGGGGCACCGACGCGTTGCTTGGCGCTTCCGTGCCTGACCCAACGTCTTTGCCGCATTGGCTCACAAGACCAACCAACAGCAGAGCGGCGACAATCCACCCCCAACTCACTGCGCCTTTTGCGGCCATACTTCCCTCCCCGAGGCGTATCGCGGCTAGCGCCCGGATTGAGCGCTTAATACGCGTCGGCCAATCGATCTTCCTGCCAAGCAGGGTGGCAGGTGAAGCGAGAGGCGCGGCCCCCGCTCTATCGAGCGCGGGGCCTGACCAGTTCTACTTCTTCTTGACTTGGGTAAGTGCTGATCCTGCAGCGCTCTTGGCGGCCTTGCTCGACTTCGGATCGGCAAGGACCTTGGCCGCATTGCTCGCGGCCTTCTTTCCAGTGGTTTCGTTCTTGGCCATGGGTAGCTCCAGCTGACCGGCACTAGCGCCAGCTAGGTCACTTTGAACCGTTCCCGTCCCGTTTCAACGCACGACGGTATTCCTATCCCGGTCGGCGCGATAACCATCCCCAGACATCTCAAGCGAGATAGCGCGAGCTTGAACGATTGGCTGGAGGGCGGCCGACGAGTGCTACCGGACGCAGAGCCGAAACGCTCGCGCCACACCACGCTTTCCCTTTGTCCTCGCCGCTAGGCGCGAGGGACTTCCCGCCGCACATCTGCGGTGGCGTCAGATCTCGATTTCGTTGGGCAGCTCTGAGGCGATTGCGGCAAACAGCGCTACCGGATCAATGCCGATGCCGCGCGCAAGGACGTAGAACTCTATCAGGTCCACCCGCCGCACCCCGTTCTCAACCAACGAGATGAAGGGCTGATCCCTGCCCACGCGGCGGGCCAGCTCAACCTGGCTCACGCCAGCGCCCTTTCGGGCAGCAACTAGGGTCCGCAGAAAAATCGCGTACGCATCCGAGAACACTGACTTGGGCATGAGGCTGGCACCGAGAACCAGCTCTTCCGCTATATGTGGATCTTTGATATGTGAGAATCGCATATTCGATCCTCACATGGAGAGGCCCGATGAGAGTTCTGAGTGCTATTGCTGCAGGGTCGATGTTGCTCGCTTCCTGTTCAGATCGAGACAGCGCGACCCCTTCCCAACCGACTGCCGAAGCGTCTGCTCCGAACGAGACCCCCAGCCCGAACGGGCGGGTTGTCGGCGTTGCCTATGTCGAAATGAGCGGCAGGGTCGTCGTTGTGCGAGAATATCCGGATGGCGCTCTGATGGCCTGTTTCTGGGGTGCGACGCAGACCCAGGCTCGCCCGCTTGGCTGTGTTCCGCTGGAGTAGCCGAAAGGGCAGCTGTGGAACCGTCCTGATCCCGGCCGAACACAGGCAAGACGCGAGGATGGAGGTGTGTGCCCCGGTTGAGGCAGACTGCCGCCATGACCCTCAATACCTGCGTGATAAACTGCGCGGGCGTATGGAGAATGCCTCAGACTACGAACGCCAGAAGGCCATTGCCCAAGGTATCTACGCCGGCACCAAGCCGGTTCTCTCGCCTGCTCTAGGCGACCTGGTGTCATTCACGGCCGAGGGTTTTAACCACATCCTATTCAAGGGAAGCCGGAGCGAACGCGAGCGCCCGTCCCAAGTCATGCGCTTCAAGCTTCTGCCGCGAGCTATTCGGCTCATCGGACATGCCAACACTTTCCAGGAGTTCGAGGAGAAGAGCCGGGAATACGAGGTGAAGGTACGAAAGAAGCGGCGACTGAAGACGAAGCTCGTCCGCTACTGGGGGATCATCGCCATCTTTGAAAAGCGGAAGATCAAGGTCATCCTCCGCAAGATCGGCAATGGCCAGCTGCACTTCTGGAGCATCGTGCCGGCTTGGACGACCAACAGGCACCGAGACGTCAAGTTCGTGAGCACGATGAAGGGCGATCCAGAGACGGACTGAACGAAAAACACCGCCCAGTGGGCGGTGTCTATCGTGTGCCTGCCTTCGGCTTAGGATCCCAGCCGGAATAGGGCTGACGCCCCACAGGCACCCCTTCAAAGTACCAAAATTCCGCTGAAGCGGCAATGAACCGGCATGACGGCTGGTGACAGGCCAAGACACGCGCTGGGCATGCCGTGAGGGCGGTCGCTTGAGGTGGGTTCAAGTAAAGGTGACTTTGAAGCCGGCTCGAAACGTGACCCAGATCATTGGGAAAGTGCTCGCCCTCTTTTACAGCAGAGGAGGCGTGCATGGACGGAAGCCCGCGCTCTTGCGGCAAGAGGAAAAAGCGAAGTCGGCAACCTCGCGGACTAGCAATAACCTTGCGCAGCTTGAGGTGGATTTTTACTCACGGCGCACTATTGGCAAGAACCCCAATTTGGCTACGACTGGGTTCTTGGGATTTCCGGACTTCAGTGGGGAATGTTGTCCTTCACTGCCTTCTCGGAATCTCCGTCAAGCCTTTGTTGCACCTGAGCGTTCGCTTTTTCGGCTAACCAAAAGGTCCTGACGTGTCTTTTGGCGAAGACGAAAAAAGCAGCCCTCGATAGCGCCTCGCGCAATGGGCTCTTTTCGACCAATGCCTGGTCGGGGGCGGGCACTTTCACCATCTAGGAATAGGCTCCTCCTATTCCGCCGCCGTTAGCAGCGGCTGGATCCTCGACCCGTATACCCGCCAGATTGCGCTCCTAAGGCAACGCGAAGACCCGGGGGTTTCCCTCCTCAATCACGGCCCCTGCAGTCCTTCGGCACGGCGCCGCCACCAAGCTTCTGAATGAGGCGTCCGACACATCCCAGAGCGCGTTATCCTCAGCCAAACCGCTCAATGCGCTCGGGAAGAAATCCGACCCAGTGAGGCGCTCAACGGCCGCCACGGTCGTGATGTGGGCATCCAAGTAGTCAACCGCGGCTTGCCCATCCACGTCCGTCTGGTCGTGCGGTAGAAGGATGGTCAGGGTGTGTAGCTGGCCGTCGCTTCCCTGCCGCGCCAGGATCTTGAAGTAGGCGGAAGGCACGGCGACGTTGGTGCGACCGGACCGCGACCGCATCCGGAAGCTCTCGTCGTCGCGATCGCGAAGCCCGTCGCCATTTCGATCGAAGACGGCTCCGTTGAATATGTAGACCGGCGTCCCGTCTTCCGCCCAGTGCCGCTCGAAGGTCTCGAGTATCTGCCAAACGCCTCGGTTGAACTGGCAGAACTGGGGCGACATGTTCGACATGACGAAGGTGTTGATGATGGGGATTTGTCCGAACGTCATGTCCGCGTTCGGGACCATGTGCCCTTGGTCGAAGATCGCCTCGTCGTAATCTGACGGGCGGGCGGAAACTGGCCCGGGAATGCGGGGATCCTGCCGAAAGCAGTCAATGCGACCGCCCCGGAGCTCCTTCAATCCCAGGACATTGGCGGCCCAGATAGGGCCCTGCAGGTCATCGTCGTACTCGATCACATAGTCGCGCTGAACTAGGCGACGTTGGTTTGACGTGTCGGCAGTGGTCGGCGCTCCCCACGGGAATACGATCTCGCTTGCAAGATTTCGGTCGCGCTGATTGAGCCAGAGCTGGCGATCCGCCGCCTCCCGCTGGGTGGCAGTGCAATTGGCGGCGTAGCTTACGCTCGGCAGTGCGAAGATCAGGGCGAGCGCCCCGAAGAGCCAGGCAAATCTCTTGTTCGACATGGCTTCCCCCTAGAAGTCCTGATGCGTGTCCGCCCGCCGCTTCATCGCGACGCGTCGAACCTCACCTCAATGGCCCCAGCCCCCTCCGCCACCCAAGCGGACCGAAGACCAGATTACGAACTGCTCCCACTTCCCCACCTTCCGGTCGGCCATGGCCTCCATGAGGATGTCGTCAGCTTCTTTCCGGGAATACGGAGCGGCCCGCGTAATGCCGCGGTGCGTGTGCCACTCGCCCGTTCCCTTCGTCTCGTAGAGGAAGTCATGGATGATGGCGCCCTTCGCCCAAGGGCCGTCCGGTGGGTAGAAGGACCAGACCGCGCGCGGGACCGACGCCAGGTCGGTGACGAACCCTGGCGGCACGACGATGAGTTCGTTGGGATCGTCGCCGGCTTGGTATTCAAGCGCGCGCTGAACGCCCCAGAGAGATCGGCCAGCGCGGATCGACGGTCCGTCCTTGTTGTCGAGCAGAACGAGGACGAGCTTCCCAGCGAACCGGCCGGACCGATCGGTCTTGGGTCGCGCTGGAAGTTTGCCCGCCATCGGAGTCTCCCTACCCGAGTGCGAAACTACTTTAAGATGCTGCGCGCGGAAGCGCTACCGTAATTTGACTAACTGACTTTCGGGCGCTCGCGCCGCGTCCACGCTTGGTCTTTCGCTTCTGGAATGATCACCCGGCCAAGCTAGTCCGTATTCCGATCGAGTACGGCCGCAAGCACCTGGGCGAAGGTCTCGGCTGCCTCTTTGATCTGCTTCTCAACGGCGGGCATCTCGAGGAAGTCCTTCCCTGGATCTTCTTGCCGCCCGTGAAGTCCTCAACCGTCACGCTGAACGTCATGGGTTTGTAGGTTAGCCGCGAGGCCACACCCAAAAGGCCGGAGCCACCCTTGATCTCGTGGCTGGCGTAAAGCTCGGTGACTCCCAGCCTGGTAGTGTCTCAGTTTGAATCTAGCGGCGCTTAGCCGTTCGCTTGTGCTGTTGGTCGCCCTCAATCGAGAAAGCTGGCGCCGTCACGCGAAACCGCGTGACGCCAGCAATCCCAGCGGCCAATATCAACAGCGCTCCAGCTGCAATATTGGCGGCCAACTCCCTGTTTCCTGGCGCCCACATAATCATGCTGGCAGCGAGAACAGCAAAGATTGCGGAGACCGCATAGGATGCGATTGTCCTGAGGGTGTGTGTCCTGTCTTGATGAAGGATCAAACGCTCTTGCGCCTGAAGGGCTTCGCTCCCTTCGGCCAGTGACTCCAACTGCAAGCCGCCTCTGATCGCCATGTTACAAAAGGAGCAGCGCACAGCGGTGACTTGGCGTGGCTTAGAGGTTTGCTCGTCGGTCATGTTCTGGCCAGACTACAGCGGGTGCCCGCTTCTTGTAAGGGGCACGCTTTGCGGGAGGCCGGCGGCGGGCTTCGATCCGCTCCGCAATATCCTCCAGAGACCACAGCCGCTCCGAAATCCCCGCCGCCATGGCCGGGGTCATGAGGAGGGCCTTGTGGATGCGGACGAAGTTGTAGAAGGCGAAGTAGAGGGCCAGCGCGTGAACGTGGTTGTTCAGCTTCTTTGAAAAGCCGTTCGTCAGGCGCGTGAACCGGCGCATCGACATACGCATGGTCAGGTTCTGGCGCTCAACATATGACGTTGAGACGTGGGCCTTGTCAGGACCGCCCTCGACCCGGCTCAGCGCGAGCCGGGAATTTTCCGGCTCAGTAGTTAAATCAGACTGAGGCGCTACAGTCGCGGCTCATGAAACACAGTCGTGTTGGGACGGACATTTCGTCGCTCCTTATCGTCGGAGCATCCGGCGTCGTTGGCACGAGCCTGGTCGAACTTCTTTTGGAGCGGCCGGTCGTACACCGACTTAGTCGACTGGTGCTCCTCCGCAGAAATTCCTCGAACGGTTATGTCATTGAACGAGAAGACGGCGTTGACTTAAGTCGGTCCGCAGGGATCGGTGGCTGGGTTTCACCTGACCTTGCCGGGCTTATCTACCTCGCACGAATTCGGATAGATCCGAACGCCGCAGTGAGAACGGCACGGATCGTCGACGTAGAGTCATTCAGCCACGTCCTCAGACAAGCTCGAGTCGCCGCACCCAACATGCGTGTGGTCTTGGCTAGTTCCACCGCGGCGATGGCCGCCCCTTCGCCGGGCTCATACGGATGGCAAAAAAGGATCGCAGAACAACTCATACGAACCAGCGGTGTTCGAGCCACTGCCATTCGCCTACCAACGGTTCTGCCACGCTCGATCGACGGTCGCGGGGCAAGTGCGTTTTTGAATGAGGCCCTAACATGCCTCTTCGAGGGTAGGGCCTATGCATGGCCCATAGAACCCGACCGCCTTATGAGAATAATGTCTGCCCGCCGCGCGGCGGAAAGCCTAGTGCACGCGCTAGGACTGCCAATGCCGTGCATACCAATCGATCTGCCGGCGACCGTGGTTTCCCCGCGAATGCTGCACGACGAAGGGTTTGCCCGGGCTGGAGTCGAACTTCATTGCCGCAAAGTGGTCGCCGTAGACAAAGTGATGGCGTCTCGCCCGACGCGTGTGTCGGAAATCCGAGCTAGGGCGCTGGGGTTCGCACCGCCAGAAACCGCGCGGCAGATTCTCTTGGAAGCGGGAGACTTCCTCAATCGCTATGTTCGAATCTGAACATCATCTGGACCTCTAACTGGCTGGCGGGGACTGAGAATATTCCGGCCACAGCTTCGCACCGCCGCACTCCCTCCGCGTCGTCTAACCCGAGGATCGGCACAATGGTGTTGGGAAACACGACGTATAGGATGCCTTCAACCACGAAATGCGCATAATAATGATGAGGTTTAAGCTTTCCTGACACCTCGACAAGTGTTCTCAACAAATGATCCTGCCCCACATCAACGGTGACGATTTCTACCGGGTCAGTTCCTCCAAGTAAGTGATCGTAGCGATCGACCACGATCGCTTTCAGCGCTTCTGGGAGAACCTCACATTTAAACGACTCACGAATCACCATGCCGTTCACGACGGGGCCTCCGTTAGTGGAACAAGGGGGGTTTCGAGTGCAATCAGCTCCGTCATGTAGAGCAACGCCAGCCCAGAAAATCCGGAAAATCGTTGGTCAAGGCCGGCGGCAACGGATGCGTGGTCCGCATCTGGATGCCCAAATAGCGCTGTCGACGCGATCGGAGTGTTCCAAACGTCAAGCGACAGCCGACTAAAGTCACGCACGCAATGGGAGGCGATCACGCCTGACGTATAGGGGCCGACGCCCTTGATGGTTTGAAGGAGAGCCATCACCTGGTCTGGTTCATTCGCCCAGAGGGACTCCTCGTCATGATCCATGAAAAACGTTGCAAAGGCCGGCACATATTTCGCCCGGTAGCCCAAGCGGCATACCTCTCTTAGTTCAGCCTCTGATGCGTCAGCTACGGCCGATGGTGCCGGAAACGTCATGAGGGATTGCCCGTCGAACTCAACAGCAGTCCCATACCGTTGAAGGATGTTTCGCATCATTTGGGTCGTGCGGGCGATCGTTGTGTTTTGCAGGAGGAGGCTAACCACCGAGATTTCGAATAGATTCTCGGGGCAGCTCATTCGCATGCCATGCATCAGCGCGGCTGCTTCAGCGGTCGATGGTTCCGACTGTGCGATGCGTAGAAAGGTTTCGAGATCTTCGTTGAGCCCATATCCGCGGTCGATCTGCCGGACTAAGCTATCGCGTTCGGCGGACGCCAAAGACTCGTCGGCATAGAGGGTGGCGATGACACCCTGCATGCCCTCCTCAAATCTTACCCCAACAGGCTTCTCGCCAAGACGAAATGTTCGCCAAGTCGTGGAACGCGAGTGAACTTCTAAGTCAGTTGGAAAATGAGACGGCTTCCAGAAGGTGTAGCGAAAGTTGAATGGCGGCTTGGCGGCCAGCTCAAGCTGTCCGACTTCAGGCAAGGCGCGGGGTTGAGATCGACCGGACGAGCTAGTCATGTGGGACCCGCGACCGGGAAGCTCTCGCGCTGCTGTCGTCGTTGGGCAGTAAGGGCCGCCCGCGCATTACATCTGACTGATACTGCCCCAGCGCGCTCGAGAGCTGGCTGACTAGTTCCTCGCGGAGCGCCGCCGGCTCCTCGATGTAGACGTTCTGGCCAAAGCTCATGACCAAGGGAATAAGCCAGTCCCATTTGTCGACGTAGAGCCGAACAACCATTAGGTCGTTGCGGTACTCAATCGACGAAGTGCTTTTGATGGCGAGCGATTGCAGTTCTTCTTGTGCGGCTGCCGACACGATCAGTGTGACGCGCACGTTTCCTTTGCCGAAGTTCTCAATCTCCGACGACCACCATTGGCGAAGGTCAAACCCCTCCGGGTAGGAGAAGGATAGGCCGACCGGCTCGGATGAAATTATCCGGTTGAGCCTGATCCTGACGACGGTCAGGTCCGGCTTCCGTTGCCCGACCACGTACCACTGGCCGCCCTTCCAGGCCAAGCCAAGCGGCCGCATTTCTACCGATAGGATGTCGTGACGCCCTCGGTCGCGGTGGAAGATTCGAAGCTCACTACTCTGAAATACCGCCTCTCGGATCGAAGGAAGGAGATCCGTACCCTCCGTTCGCCAGTACCAATCGGACGTATCGAAATACAATCGGCTCTTAGCCCGCTCCAGCAAGGTCGTGGACTCGGGCCCAAGCGCATTGCGGGCCTGATGGCCACCTGTCGTCCCAAGCTCGCCGAGTGCGTACAGACTCCAAGCTTCATTATTACCGAATAGCAGTGGCGGCAGCGGGTTTTCACCCGCAAGTCGGTAACCTCCGGAAGGCCCGGGGAAACCTTCGATGGGCACTCCGTTGGCTTGGAGCACGCCGACGTCGCGGTAAATCGTCCTTAGACTTACGTCGAAACGCCCCGCTAGGCCTTCTGCGGAAATCCACTCCTTTGAGCGCAAGATGAGAATGATGCCGAGCAGCCGGCTCAGACGGGACTCTTTTCGGGAGGCGGCGCTGACTGATACGTCGTGGTTTTTCATGAAAAACGGCCGTCAGCTGGTCATATCGTCACCGCCTCGACGATTGAGAATCGTTCCGTTCCGGAATTGAGCTCGGCCATCGCGCCGACCGGGAGCGTCACTTTCTCCGGGGTGTGTCCAAGACTTACCGCGTTGAGGACCGGAAATTCCGTCCCTTCGAGAACCTCTTCCAACATATGCTCGAGGCTGAGGCCGCCTTTGGGCTCGTCGCACGCGACTAGACGGCCGACAACCATTCCGGCGATACGGTCAAAGACGCCAACGTCGCGAAAGTGGGTCAGCATGAGATCGAGGCGGTTCACCGGTTTGGCGATGTCTTCCCAAAAGAGGATTGCGCCATCCCAGTTCGGCTCGTGCGAGGTGCCGAGCAGGCATTGCAGGGAGATCAAATTCCCGCCGAGCAACGGTCCAGAAGCGCTTCCGCCTCGAAGCCATCGCCAAGTGGGTTCCGGAGGAATGGGGCGTTCCCGCCATTTCTGCTCAAGCATGGGCCACATGTTGTCCGTCGAAAATGGATCAAGGCCACCAGGCTCGCCCAGGTTCCAAACCACGACAGGGCCATGGAACACGACCAGCCCCGTGCGGGCATGGATCGCGTTCAGCACCGTGGTCGGGTTGCTCAACCCCACAAGAATCTTGGGGTTGCGTCGGATCGCGTCGTAGTCGAGATGTTTCAACAGGCGATTGGCATTGGTTCCGCCGCCAGCGCAGATGATCGCATCCACACCGGGATCGAGAAACGCGGCCATCAAGTCGGCGGCAAGTTCGCGCTCGGGCGCGCTGAGATAGCCATGTCGCTTCTCGGCACTTGGGGAAACCACAACGCGGTACCCGCGCGCTTCAAGTGCTCGAAGGCCCCGCTTGAAACGATCGGGTTCGGCGACCGGTTCGGGAGCAGACAGCGACACGACCGCGATCGTCGAGCCTGGGCCTAGGTGTTTTGCTAATAGAGGAGTCATGGCTTTTGCAGAGGGTTATTATACTGGATAGAGGTCATGCCAATTGAATGGCTTCACTTTACGAATATCGGACACGCCCAACGAGACCATTATTGCTCGCTCCAACCCCAGCCCCAATACCGCTGAAGGGGGGAGCCCATTTTCTACTTCTAATAGCAATGGTTCATCGAGGCAGTTTGTTTGGATGCCGCGCGCGTTCTTGAGTTCGTACATCTCAACGTGCCACGTACGGAGAGCCGCAGCGTCAGTAAGAGTTGACGACATGTTCGCCAGCTCAAGGCCTCCGACGAACAATTCGGTGCGTTCCTTGAACCGCGGATCGAGAGTCGGTTTCGCCGGCCCTCCCAAGTAGCGGGGATACTCACCGACGAAAACCGGCGTGTCGAATTCGGTCGTAAGCTTGGTGACCAAGTCATCCATCAGGTCAGCGCAATCGGCAGCCACGTTCGGTATGAGGCCAAGCGACCGCGAGAATTCAGCCAAGCGACTTGAGTCGAACAGATCTTCTCGTTGGGCACCAAATCGGTCCCGGAACAGCTCGGGCAACGCCAGTCGGGGCCAAGGCTCGGCAAGTTGGTAGGGGCGGCTGGAGCCTGGAGGCTGGTAAGCCCGATTGGATTCAGGGACACCGTGGTCGAGGGCGATGCGGACCAAGCGCTCGGTTAGGTTTGCCATGTCGACGACCGTCGATCCCGCGCTCATCACCTCCAGTGAGATGAATTCGGGCAAATGCGTTTCGTCGACCTTCTCAACCCGAACATTGGTCGAGAATTCAAAAATTCTCTGGGCTCCCCGGACCACTAACCGCTTGAGGAATTCGGTCGGGGCAATCCTCAGGTAGCCCGGCTGACCGAGTTCGGGGTGAGAGGTGGCGAACTGGTAGGTGGGACAAATTTCTGGGTACGGCGTGATGAAGGGCGTTGTCACCTCCAGATGACCGCTCTCGATTAGGTCGGACCGGATCGCCTGGAAAATCCGATGGCGCGCCAAAAGAAGGTCCTCGACCCTGGTAACCATAGGAGACACCCCATGCATGGCTAGGCCGCCACAGTTTTGGGGGCCAGGACCATCCGTGTGTGGAAGCGAGCCTTCCGAACAGTCTCGGCATCGGTCCATGGTGTCTGAGATTCGTAGTAGTCGTACGAGGCCCACTCCTCAAAGCGTTCTGGCGCCTTGAACCCCTGTGCCAGGGCGGTCTCAAACAGCGGTGTGCCTGGGTAGGGCGCAAACACATGAACACGGGTCTCAGGCGTCGGAGTCAATTTCCACAGCTGCTCGATCAAGTCGTACGTCTCGGCCTGCTCAGCAGCGGTTTCGCCCGGGAAACCAACGATGAAGGTGTAGGAACCAAGGATGCCGTGGTCGGCAATTTGAGCGGCCACCTCGAGGATTTGTTCGCGAGTAATCTCCTTCTCGACAACGTCCCTCAAAACGCGATCGGACCCGGACTCGACACCCATCAACAATCGGGAACAACCGCTGTCGCGAATGAGAGGAAGCAGATCGGGTTCAAGACGTCGGGCCTTGATGATGTCATTGGGGTTGATCGACGCGGCCCAGCGAATTCCGAGTTTCTGGTCAATAAGGGCGCGGGCGAACCCGGCAGCGCGATGAAGGTCGATGAACCAGTCCGCGTCGTAGAATTTGACGCCACCGACATTGAACCGCTTCACCAGATCCGTGACGTCCGCGATTAGGGCGTCAACCGGGATGCGGCTGTACTTCCGCTTGTAGGTAAGCTCGTAACAGAACCTGCACTTGTAAACGCAGCCCTGGGATGAGACATAGTTCAAGGTGCGCGGCGACACCGTGGGGTCATCGCGAACATATTTCTGCACATCGAGAAGTTGCCACGGGTACCCGCCCAGATCGCGGGTGCGGGCAGGGTTGGCCGGACCGCGGATCACGCCGGACAGCCCCTTCGAGATGAGGCCCGGCACTTCCGAAAGGGAGCGACGTCCCAGCAAGGCCTCCACCAGCGCCGGCATCGAGGTCTGTCCTGGGCCTACGAGGACGCAATCGACAAGCGGATGGGCGAGCGTTTGGTCGGGCAGCACGTTTACGTGGGGGCCACCAAATACCAGCATCGGGCAATTTTCGCGCTCCTTGGCAGCAGCCGCCATCTTGAGGGCGTGAGCAATCTGGCCCCCACCCGTCATGACGCTAATTCCGATGCAAACGGCGCGATCTGCGTGGGCATCAAGAAGGCGATGCCATGCCGCTTCATCGGATTGATTTCCGTCAAAGAGCACAACGTCCGCGACATCGTCGTCGATCAGCACCTTGGCGATGCTGAGAAGCGAGAAGGGCATCCAGTAGTAGACGTAGTCCTTCTCGTGATCGATTTTCGGGTAAGCTAGCACCACCAAAGGCTTGATCATGTCAGGCCCCTCCCGCAGTAAGTTCGGGCATGGGCGGCTGAGCTGACCGAAACTCCGCCGCCTGGTAGACAGCGACGGCTTCCTCAAGCATTTCGCGCACGGCCCATGGCCCCGCTTGGACGGCCGGCCGCAGGTCGAGAACGACATCTTCCCGCAGCAGGCAAAATTGAAGTCGCATGTCGGCGGTCAGCCTAAGGGCCATGAGCGCATCATGGCAGGGGAAATGCCGGCAACCGTCGCACACCGAGCCGAACCATGCCCCGGCGTGATGGTCTTTGACGAGCACGTTCAGGCCCGATGCCATCACGTAGTGGCTCATCGGGTGTCCTAAGCCGCCCTGATATGCCTGCTTCGACTCGACTGCCCGCTTCCGCAGCGTCTCGGAAATGGTGCCGAGGGGGAGGTATAGATCCTTCAAGGACTTTGGCTGCGGATCGATCTTCAGCAGCTTCAGCCTTTTGCCGAACGCCTCGGTGCCATCGTCGAGGTCTTCGATCATGTCGAGCAGTTTAAGGGTATGGACTCCAGCCGCTTCGCAGTACGCCACCAGGTCCATGACTTCTTGATCGTTGACCCCCCGCATGACGACCATGTTGATCTTGCATGGGACGCCGGTGGCGATGACTTTTTGAATGGCCGTCAGCAACGCGGGAAGATCGTCCTTCGTCGTGATCAGCCGGTGCAATTCGGGCTTGAGCGTGTCGATGCTCACATTGATCATGTCAGTCCCTGCGGTCACCAGGGGCTGCGCCAGGTCGCCGATGAGGGGGTGTCGTGAAATTACTTCGAGGCGCAGTCCTTCGATCTTCTTCAGTGCACCCGCACACTCGATCAGCGGAAGCCACAGCGCCGGATCGCCACCCGTCAGCTTGACCTCGGTGAGGCCCAGCGACGCCAGTATCTCGGTCACCGAAATGACTTCTTGCGCCGAGAGCGCCGCCTTGGGGGGCGTGGCGACTGCCTCACCGGAGGGACGGCAGTAAAAGCACCCCCGCCCGCACCGGGAATTCACTGTCACTCGAAGCTGAGGAAGCTGCTGTGCCATTTCTCTGACTGCCTAACCCTGACATATATCTGTCAGGGTCTCGGTCGAGTCAAGCCCTCACCTAGACGACTGGCCATCCCGGGCGGGCTTGAGCTTTGTCGGGCGCTGCGGCCTGGTCGTACTGCCAGGTGGCTATCTGCACCAAGACGTTCCGAATGGTCTTTAGGTCATGAACCTTCCGGTCAAGCCGCCGGCTAGCAAGGCGTCCTACTCCTCTTGTGCGTTTTCCCCATCCTTGATGAGCGATTTTGGATGCCACGGCGGACTTGGCACACGCGGCATCTCGCCGGCTTCTACGGAGCGGCTCAGGACGATGCGATAGAGCTCTTCCAGACGATCGGCGAGGTCGAGCGCCTCTCCGTCGGAGAGCCGGATGTTGAACGCGTGCTCGTAGCGCGTCTTGAACTCTTTGAGCTCCTCGGGGGGTAGCGACATGCAGGCATGATCGCCGATGGGAGACGGTCGAGCACGGCGGTTGTTTGGCTCGATTGCCGTCGACCCGGCTCGTGTCGGTTGGCCGTCGTGACCGGGTTCGCTTGGCCCGACAGACTGGCTCCAGAATGCAGCTCCGCTCCCTGGCCTCCAGGAGCGCCGGAATGGTCCGACGCTCCTCCGCGCCAAGGAGCGAGCTATGCAAACCTCTGTACCTTCTAACGATCGGTTCGACCTGTATCGGACCGTTACGGACGAGATCGTCGCCGCCATAGAGGCGGGAGCCGGCGCCTTCGTTATGCCGTGGCATGTGAGCGCCGCGACCGGCCGACCGACCAATGCCCTCACCGGCCACGGGTATCGCGGTGTGAACGTCGTGGCCCTTTGGGCCGAGGCGGTCATGTCTGGATACGCAACCGGATGGTGGGCGAGCTACCGGCAGTGGGAGCGGCTCGGAGCCCAAGTCCGCCGCGGCGAGCACGGCACCGTCATCGTGTTCTACAATCGCCTCAACACCGCCCCTACAGACGAACTTGACGAGTCGGGTCGGTTTCGCCTCGTCGCGCGCGCCTCCCGGGTCTTCAACCTCGGCCAAGTGGACGGTTGGCAGCCGCCCGCTGCGTCGGTGCCGATCATTGGGGCGTTGGCCGAAGTGGAGGCGTTCGTCGCCGCGACCGACGCAGTCATCCTGCATGGTGGGTCACGAGCCTGCTATCGCCGCGACTACGACCGCATCGAGCTTCCTGCTCGAGACCGGTTCCGGGGCTCGCCGACAAGCTCCGCAAGCGAAGCCTACTACGGCACCCTCCTCCATGAGCTTGTCCATTGGAGCGGCGCCCCTCACCGCCTGGATCGGACGTTCGGGGCGCGGTTTGGGGACAACGACTATGCCTTTGAGGAACTGATTGCCGAACTAGGGGCGGCGTTCCTCTGCGCGGATCTCGGCATCGCCAACGAGCCGCGACCAGACCACGCCGCCTATGTCGCGTCCTGGCTCAAGGTTCTGAACGACGACCGCCGCGCCGTCTTCACCGCCGCCGCGCGAGCGAATGACGCAGCGATCTACCTACAGGGCTTCAGCGAACCCGAACCGACCTGACCCTTGGACCCCGGTAACTCGGGGTCCCTCTTTGCTCCTGATCGGCCCCGATCAGCGCCCATTGTCCACCGTGCATTCAGGACCGGCTGGCGGAGAATACGAGCGATGATTGACCCTCGCGACCAGCCTTCATTCTTCGGCGTATCGAACTTCCATGGGTCGAAGAAGCGGCTTGCCATCGCCCAGACGGACCGCCTTTCGCACATGTACATCGTGGGCAAGACCGGCGTCGGAAAGTCTACGCTCCTCGAGATTCTGCTCCGTCAGGATATCGTCGCCGGCCGAGGATTCGCCCTCATAGATCCGCATGGCGATCTGGCGGAGCGCGTTTGGGAATGGACACCCCACGCGCTGCGGGACCGCATCACCTATCTGAATGCGCCCGATCCATTGCAGCCGTTCGGATACAATCCGCTCCGTCGCGTTCGTCCAGATCGCATTCCGTTGGCCGCCGCGGGCATCCTCGAGACCTTCAGGAAGCAGTGGCCGCAGGCTTGGGGCGTGCGAATGGAACATGTTCTCCGCAACGCGCTCTATGCCCTCCTGGAGCGGGACGACGGGAGTCTGCCGGACATCTTGCGCCTGTTCTCGGACAAAAAATTCCGGAAAGCGGTGGCGCGCAAGATCGAGAACCCGGTGGTGAAGGAATTTTGGACGACCGAGTTTGAAAACTACCCAGCCCGCCTCCGCGCCGAGGCGGTAGCGCCCATACAAAACAAGCTCGGCGCGCTCCTGGCCGACCCCACCCTGTTTCGGATCCTCGTGTCGCCAGTCTCAGAAATCCGCCTCCGCCCGCTCATGGACGAGAGACGGGGGCTTATAGTGAACCTGTCCAAAGGAGAGCTGGGTGAAGACGCCTGCGTGATCCTCGGCGGCCTGATGGTAACGATGCTGGGCTTGGCCGCTTTCAGTCGCGCGAATGTTCCGCCGGACCAGCGCGCGGCCTTCTTCATCTACGCTGACGAGTTTCAAAGCCTAACTACGCTGTCACTCGCGAATATGATGTCCGAACTCCGGAAGTTTGGGGCAGGGCTGATCCTGGCCCATCAATATTTGAGTCAGCTGGATCCGGCTGTCCGTTCCGCGGTCTTTGGGAATGTCGGCAGCTTGGCGGTCTTTCGTGCAGGAGCCGAGGATGCGGCCTACCTCTCGCACGAACTCCACGGCAAGTTTGACGTCCACGACATCCTTAGCCTGCCTAACCACCACGCCTACCTGAAACTGATGACTGGTGGGTCGCCGAGTCTCCCATTCAGTGGCGCGGTTAGTCGACCGCCCGGGTAGAACTCGCTCGCTCCCCGAAGCTGCGGAGCCGGGGTTGCTGCCGTGCGCTTGACCGTTCGCCGGCCTGGTCGGTCCACTCAGCAATCGGACTACGCCTTGCTGAAATCCTTTGAGGCTCCGGCGGTCGCCCACGGCTCGTCGAGGAGGTGAGACAGCACGCTTCGCGGCACCCGCCAATTGGCGCCGAACGACGGTTCGCACGCCATCGCGAACCTGTCTTGAAAGCGGGGCTGATCTTGCCTTCTCAGGTGCTCGAGGATGTTCAGGCCATGCGTCGCGTTGGTCGTAATCGTCAGGACATGCAGGTTGGGCAGGCCCCAATGCGATCTGAACGTCTGGTTCTTCAGCACGTCGAGGTAGCCCTTGATCTTCTTGCCGAAGGCGTTCTGCCTCTGGTCCCGGCGTTCGATGCTTTCGGTGTTCCGATCGATTTCGACCGCGAAGAAGCGAAAGCCTGAGCCGGGATATTCGAGGCCGAACAGGTCGTCGGGGATGATCGCCGTCTCAGAGCCGTGACTGGAGAGGGGGATCGCCATCGGGTTGGCCGTCTCGCGGGCGGCCGTGCCACGCGGATGCGCGAGTATCTCTTCGCGGGGGATGTAGCGAAGCCCCTTGGTCGCCGCCGTGATTTCGAAGGACGCTGCGACGCAGGCGCCCATAAGTTGGTGAAGAAACGGGTCGGTCCGCCGGGGGGAGAAGCGCCCCAGTGCGCCCCGCTCGGCCAACGCCTTCCGGGCCCGTGGCGCGAGGTCATAGACCAGATGCTGATACCGCGCCTCGTAGCCGGCGTGCTGCTGTTCGGGCCGCAGAAGATACGGACCCGCCTGATCGCCATTGTAGAGCTCGGTAAGGCGGTACTGGAGGTGTTTGAAGCTGCGCGCCAGGTGTCTGGTCAGTTCAAACAGATAGTGAGACGGCAACGGACCGTGACGGTTGATGGCCTCGAAAAGGAGGAGGTCGCGTTCGGTCAGTTGGAGGCGGGCCACCATCGGGTTGGGCTTGGCGAACCGAAGGCGGCGATTGAGAGCATCGGTTTTCATACAAGCCGGTTAGGCGGCTCGGTCGCCGCTGTAACCGTGCGCCATGGGTTGTGGCGAGCGGGTTTGATGCGCCATGCGGTCGCTTGAGAAGCCGAAAATTTCTACCAGTCCGGGGAAATATCTTCGTCCGGGCCGGGGCGTGTCGGCTCATCTGCAGGAGTTGATGGAGGCGCGATCGTACTGAGCGCGACTTTGGCCCGGTTCCGATCCATGAGCCTTTGGTAGGCTTCGGCGTCGAGCCTCGGCCGTGCCGCAAGCGCTCCTGGCGTGATCGGGATGGACACGGCGTGGGGCGTGACGTTGCGGATGTGCGCGGCGAACTGGAGCCGGGGTTGGGCCAGGATGAAGTCGGGGGTTGTCCGCATATCCGACGCCATCGCACGAGCGTCCGAAGCGGAAAGACCGGATGCGAACTTGGCCCCCGTGTTGGCGGCGAGCGAGGCCTTCAACGAGGCGGACGCCTGGTCGAGGTACTGGTGCGCCAGCACCAATCCGCACCTGTATTTTCGGGCGTCGGTCAGAAGGTCATCGATATTGCTGTCGAAATAGGACGCGGCCTCGTCCACGAAGACGAATGTGTCCTTGCGATCAGCCGCGGGGATCGCGGCGCGCTCCAGGATCGCTTGAAGGGTGAGCGAAATGAAGATGCGGCCGAAATTATCGGACGCACCTTTGAGGTAGTCCTTGGCGGTATCGACCAGGATGATGGAGCCTTTGTTGAGCTCGGCGTGCAAGTCGACCTTGGTCTCCGGACTGGTGAAGAGCCGGGCCATGGTCGGGTTCTCGAGAATGGCCTGCAGGCGATAGCGGATCTGCTCCTTGGTCTGCTGGAAGGTTTTGCTGGGGAAGTCCCTCAGAAAGAACTCCCGCGGGATGTCGGGAAGGCCGGCGATCGCCTCCCGATACGGGGCGTCGTCTGACATCAGGTGGAGCATGTCGAGGATGGTCGCGTTGCGCCCCATCGTCTCCGGGAGGGAAAGCATTAGCCGCGTGACATACCGGAAGAAGACGCCCTGTTTGGCGGTGAGGTCGGCCCCCAGGAGGCCGGTGAAGAGGTAGTCGAAGGTCTGGATGACCCCCGCTGTGACCTGCTCGCGTGTGGCCTCGTCATACGCTCCCAGCCGGTCCTGATTGACGGCGAAGATATTCAGGGCCGGCGGATGCCGAATGTCCCTGGGGTCGATGATGACGAGCCGATCTTCGATGCCCAGGTCCGCATGCGTGAGCTTCTGGATCAGGTCCCCGTGCGGGTCGATCACGACCAGAGACGGCGGGTCATCCGACGCGATGTCGTGGAGGATCAGGTTCTCGATGAGGGTCGTCTTGCCCGCTCCGGTGCCCCCCACGATGTGCATATGATTGAAGCGGTCCTCGTGGGAGAGCTTCAACGGGACGGGCGCTTTGAAAAGCGCCTGAAGCGGCGTCTCGCCGAGATAGGCGTCCACCATGTCCCCGAGCGGCATCGCGCTGTCGCGGGGATATTTCCAGGGCTTTTTGCTGTCTGGGGAATCCTTGCCAGAGACGCGGCAGAGGTTCTGCATAAGCTGAGACGAAAACGCCTTGAAAAGCCCCTGATCCTCGTAGGGACCGCTCAGAAGCGTGCCGAACGGTTGCTCGATCGCCAGTTTCGGCTCCTCAAGCGTGTGGATCAGCGGGATGGTGAAGGGCGAGGGGGTCTCTGTCTTCGGAACCTCCCGGGCGAGGCCGTACAGCAATCGAACCAGCGCCTCATGGAAGCTCTGAAGCACCGCCTCCTGGTTCGTGAAAAAGTACTGCTTCGCGTAGAGGAGGTTCCGGTACTCGACGAACTCTTTGAGGCTCATCCGCTCGAAGTCGGGAGCCGGGAGCGCCCACATCTGGGTCTCGGCCTCCATGAAGTCGTGGAGGGCGTACAGGAAAGGTCGGTCCAGGTCGTCGGGGAGATCATCGAGGTAGGCATAGACCCGCTTGCCCACCGTGACCGGTGTCTCGGAGAAGGCGTCCTGTCGGGCCTTCACCCAGGCATAGAGCTGACGCGCCTCGTCGAGGTCCCTCCCCTTCTCGTCGGTGAAACGCCGGAAAAAGGGGACGTAGGTGCTCATCAGCCCATGCACTGAGACAACAAGAAGAGGATGAACAGGGTCCCGGCGACGACCCCGACCTTCTGCCCGCCGCTCAACCTCTGCCACCAACGGACGAAGGGTTCGATGCTGAACTCCTGTGCCATCGCGCCGGCGTCGCCGCCCATGCTGATGTGAGGATCTGGGCTGAGACCCGCCGTCTCGTCGGCGGTGCGATGGTGCGTTGCGCCTGCTTCAAGGGCCGGTTGAGGGCCGGCCTGGGCTCTAGCGGCGGCCGGAGCAACAAGCATGGGAGCCGGCGCGGTCGCGGTGGCGACGACCTGGGGCTCCGGGGTGTTGAAGTCGATGAGGACCTCTCTGCCGTCAAACGTCGCTGCAGTATCCAGATAGCCGCGCAGGTTCTGGCATGCGGTCATGATCGCGTCCTCTGCGCCGAGCAGCTCATCCATGCTCTTGCATTCGACGTGCTGGCCGCGCTGAAGGCTCTCGATGCTGATATTAAGGTTCAAGGCCGCGAAGGCCACAGACGCCATGCCCTTGAGGCTTCCGATCATGTTGCCGGTCGCCATACTCATGCCGGCGCTGGCCAGGTGCTTCTGAGCGGCCTCGCTGTTGTAGATCACCTGCTTGTGGAGTTTGTAGCGCGTGATGCTGGCCTGCTCGGCGGGGGTGAACTCAACCCTCGCGTCGAGACAGAAGATGACGGACTTCGACACCACGCCACCCTCGCGCTGAGAGCGTTGAAGTTTGAGTTGCATGTTGACCCCCTTGAACAACCTTAAGAAAGGCGCGCTGGCCGCGTGAGTCAAGCGCTGCGCAGGTCGGCCTTGACCGGTACGGAGAGGTCCAGGGGTTCCGTGAATGGGCCCTTAGGAAGCTCAGGGGTCGTGGCGGGTAGCCAGACGAATAGTGTTGCGGAATAAGGGTCTCCGGGACGGTGACCCCGGCATACAGGGTAAGGGGGGCTATCCCCGCCTGTGTGCCGCTATTTTTGCACGCTTTCTGAAGCCCGCTGGGGGCGGAAGCTACGCGGCGTCCATGCGGTACCGACGCCAAGGAAACTGTCTGATGAAGGCCCAAAAAAAGACCCGGCGGTTTCCCGTCGGGCCTCTTAGTGACTCCGTTAGGAGTCGGTGTGTCCATCGCGGTCGGCAACGCGGGAAGCCATCCATGCCTGCACCTCGCTCTCCACATAAGCGACCCTGCCGGTCCCGAGTCGTACCCGTTTAGGGAACTTCCCTTCGCCTTCGAGACGCGCCGTGTGCGCGAGACTGTAGGTGACTAGCTCCTTCACCTGCTTCTTCGATAAGAACCTCATCGCGGTACTCCATTTCTGGAGTGTCGCGACACTCAGGTTCGACCCTGGGCGAGGAACGATATCAGAAAGGTCTCGTACTTGGCGAGGGCTTCCCGCTTCTCCTCAAGGCGGTCGTAGCGATCGTAGATGTCATCCAGGACGGGCGGGGCATGGTTGATGAGGAGTTCTGCCACGTCCCGCGGCACCCTGAGCCGGGCCATATTGGAGCGGAACGTCCGGCGTAGATCGCGGGTCTGCCAGTCCTTCGTGCCACTCGCCTTCATGACCTCCGCCTTGATCTTGGCGAGACCGGCGAAGGAAAGGTGCCCGTCACCCCAGCGGGAACGGAAAAAATGGGTCCCCTCAGGGAACAGGTCGAGCGTCTCCTGCGCCAGAGGACAGATAGGGATGCTGTGATCCCTGCCGTTCTTGGTGAACTCTCCAGGGATAGTCAGCACCGCGTCAGAGGCCCATTTGCGCTCCGTGACGATCGTTTCGGTATTCCGGGTCCCCCAGAGTATCAAAAGCCGGATAATCGCGTGTGGCGGCTTCTCAGCGGCTTTCCAGACGGCCTTGAGCTCGTCATCCGAAAGGATCCGGGTGCCCCGCCTGTCGCTCGACGGCGGCTCGTACCCCTCCATGGGGCTGTGCTTGATGTACCGCCTTGGAGGACGGACGCACCAACGGAAGAAGCACCGGGCCGTACGGAAGACGTGTAGCTGCTCTGACGGGGTGTCAGAGAGCTTGTCGAGCTCCCTCTTCACGTCTGCGTCGTCGATCGAGTGAAGCCGGCGGTGGTCGAGGCCCTTGAGATGTTTCTTGAGGAGCCGCTCAGCCTCCGCCTTTGTACGGGGCTTGGCGTCCCGATAATTCTCTTCGATGAATCGCTCGCGGGCTTTGGCAAAGGTCAGAGTGACAGCCTTGGGTTCGGGAGCGGTCGAAAGTAACCGCTTGGCCTCTGCCCTCGCTTCGGCGAGCGAAAGGTCTCCGTACTTGCCGATGGAAATGCGCTCGCGGTTGCGGCCACGCATCACCATCCAAGTCTTCGATCGCTTCCCGACGCGGATTCCAAAGCCCGGCGTCGTGTCATCCCAATAGGAAACGTACCCGTCTGTCGGCTTGAGAGCCCGAACCGCTATGTCAGTCAGATGCAGGACCGGCATGGGATCTGTCTCTTTTCTGGCTCCGCAATCATGCGAATAGGAGCGAGTAAGAGAGTCTCACATGAGAACGTCGAAGCCAAGCACCATAAGGGTTTTAGGGCCGTCGCGGGTCGGGATGAGAAGCTATGAGAAGCTGCAAAATCCGCTTGGAAGGCTGCTGTACTACCATTGTACTATACCCGCACGGAGACTGCGTCGGGCTTCTAAGCCCTCCGCAGCCGACCCGATATGGGGTCCGGACCTTCGTTTCGAAACCGCGTGGTGGGGGAAGCAGGACTCGAACCTGCGAAGCTTACGCAGGGGATTTACAGTCCCCCCCCTTTGCCACTCGGGACATTCCCCCAGCGCGTTTTCGAACCGTCGGACCGATGTCTCGCCGACCTTTCGGCCGTCGAAACAACAAAAGCTCTCGGTGTCCCGCGTCGCCTGGTTTAGGAGGGGCGCCAGACCCGAAAGCCCTCAGGGCTCCAAATCGGAGGGCGTCTTATAGTGTCGAGAAAACCAGAACGCAACGACCGGAAATCGGGCAAAAAGCCGGTTTTCGGCGACAAGTCCGCGGCCCGTTCCGGCGGCCCCGGTGCGGGCGCCAAGGGCCCGGCCGAGGGCGGCCCCGACCGTGGCGGCTGGAACCCCAATCCCAAGCCGAAGGCCTTCTCCGATTCCGCCCCGCGCCCGTCGCGCGCGAAGGCTGACGCCGACAATTTCGTCTGGGGCCGCCATCCCGTCATCGCCGCCCTGGCCAATCCGGCCCGCAAGGGCATGGGCCGGCTGCTGGCGACCGCCGACCGCGCCGCCGAACTGGAACGCGACAGGCTGGCCAACGGCCACAAGATCGAGGTCATCGAGGTCCAGGCGCTGGACCGGATGCTGCCTCCCGGCGCGGTGCACCAGGGCATGGCGTTCAAGGTCCAGCCGCTGGAAGGCGTGGCGCTGGAGGACATCGCCGGAGACGGCGGCGTCATCGTCATGCTGGACCAGCTGACCGATCCCCAGAACGTCGGCGCCATCTTCCGCTCAGCCCTGGCCTTCGGCGCCAGGGGCGTCGTTGTGCAGGACCGGCACTCGCCCGCCCTGGCCGGAGTCCTCGCCAAGGCATCGGCCGGCGCGACGGAACGCCTGCCCTGCGCGCGGGTGACCAATCTCAGCCGGGCGCTGGAGACGCTCGCCGATATGGGCTGGCGCGCGGTGGGCCTCGACGGCTCGGCCGAGCTGACGCTGGAACAGGCGCTGGACGACCGCCCCACTGTGCTGGTCATGGGCTCGGAAGGCGACGGCATCCGCCGTCTGGTGGCCGAACACTGCGATGTGCTGGCGAAGATTCCGATGCCCGGCGGGTTTGAGAGTCTGAACGTCTCCAACGCCGCCGCGGTGGCGCTTTATGAGGCCAACCGCAAACAGTCGTCGTGACCGTCTCCTCCCCGTCGCATAGCGATGGGGAGGGGGACCGCGCGAAGCGTTGTGGAGGGGCTCTTGCCGCCCCGCGACCTCGTCTGCTTCAACAACCCCTCCGTCTCGTCGGCTGCGCCGCCGATCCACCTCCCCGTCGCATAGCGATGGGGAGGAGACTTGGCGCGTCCCGCCTGCCCCGCTAGAGAGCCGCCATGGAATTCCTTTCGTCTCCCGAACTCGCCAGCCAGCTCTCCGCGCTGGGCCAGGTGCTGATGATCGATCTGGTGCTGGCCGGCGACAACGCCGTCGCCGTCGGCCTCGCCGCCGCCGCCCTCGCGCCGGAGCAACGCAAGAAGGCCATCCTGATCGGTCTCGCCGCCGCCGTCGTCCTGCGCATCGGCTTCGCCCTGATCACCGTCCAGCTGCTGGCCATCATCGGCCTGTTGTTGGCCGGCGGCATCCTGCTGCTGTGGGTCTGCTGGAAGATGTGGCGCGAACTGCAGGAGCAGCGCACCCATGACCAGGCCGAGGCCGAGGCCGAGCTTGAGACCGCGATGTCCGCCCACCACGGCGGCGGCCCGCCGCCCGAAGCGCTGGGCCTCAAGCGCAAGACCTTCGCCGCGGCCCTGATCCAGATCATGATCGCCGACGTGACCATGTCGCTGGACAATGTGCTGGCGGTGGCCGGCGCGGCGCATGAGCACCCCTGGATCATGGTCTTCGGCCTGATCCTGTCCATCGCCCTGATGGGCGTGGCCGCGACCTTCATCGCCAAACTGCTGACCAAACATCGCTGGATCGGCTACGTCGGCCTGGTCATCGTTCTATACGTGGCCTTGCACATGGTGTGGGACGGCTATCGTGCGTCCGTGGTGCGCACATTGAATGTCGGCAAGCACAATGACGCCGTCCCATCGCTAATCGACATCGCACCGCAGGAGGTTGCGAAATTCTGCAAGGCCGAGACGGGCGAGAAGCTCCAGGTCTGCCTCAGACAGCCCCTGTCCGCCGCGCCGGAGCCGCCGGCGAGAACAGTCGTCCCTTGAGGTCCACGCCAACCAAAGGAGAAATCTCTTTTTGGTTGTGTGCGCTTGATAGTTGAGACACTCTTCGCGGGACAAGAGCTTTGGCCCGCGTTCGAATGAGCAAATGTCTGGAAGCCATGCGGGCCAATCCACGAGCGGGTTGGCGGATCCTGGATGTCGAACAGGTGTGCCGACAACACGGTATCCTGTGCGAACCCTCACGCGGCGGGAGTTCACACTACAAGGTCGCCCATCCTTCGATCCGTCGTAAGCTGTCGATCCCGTTCGCGCGTCCGATCAAGCCAGTGTATATTCGCGACCTTGTCAGGTTCATCGACGAGTTGAACGCATGAACGCCGCGCCAATCGACTACCCTGTGATCGTTCAGCCCCTCTCCGAGGAGGACGGCGGCGGCTATGCAGCGATTGTCCCTGACCTGCCCGGTTGCATGAGCGACGGTGAGACGCCCGAGGAGGCCATCATCAACGTCCGGGACGCTATTGTCGCCTGGATGGAAGCCGCAGCCGATGTTGGACACCCCGTTCCACCACCTTCGCTGGAACTCAAGCTCGCGTCCTAGACGCCCGCCCCGCCGAAGCGTTCCGACCACTCCGCCACCTGACCGTCCTCGATCTTGGTGAACAGCACCCCGGCCGCCGCCACCGTCTGGCCGCGCGGCAGGGTATCCAGCAGAGGCTCATCCGCCCTGGGCCAGCTGAGGTCCGTCGCCCCGACCGCCGCCGCGATCTTCACCGCCGAATCCGGCATCACCGGCGCCGCCAGACGTGCGAACAGCGCGACCAGGTTCAGGCCGGTGCGCACGCCGACGGCGGCGCGATCCACATCAGTCTTGAAGGCGGTCCACGGCGCCGCCTCCTGCAGATACTCATTGCCCAGCACCCAGACGGCGCGCAGGGCCACGGCCGCCTTGCGGAACTCCATGGCTTCGAACTGGGCCGTCGCCTCGGCGATGCCGGCGCGCTGGTCGGCCTCCAGCTTCGCCTCAAGCGGACCGGGTTCGCCCGCGTCCGGCACGACGCCGTCGAATTTCGACTCGGCGAACTTGACGATGCGGTTGACGAAATTGCCCAGCACGTCGGCCAGGTCCTTGTTGGTCGTCGACTGAAACTGCTCCCAGGTGAAGGCCGCGTCCGAATGCTCGGGCCCGTAGGCCGTCAGGTGCCAGCGCCAGTAGTCGGCGGGCAGCAGCTCCAGCGCCTGATCCATGAACACGCCGCGCTTCTGGCTGGTCGAGAACTTCCCGCCGTACCAGTTCAGCCAGTTGAAGGCCTTCAGCGTATCGACCGTCTTCCATGGTTCGCCCGAGCCGAGGATGGTGGCCGGGAAGCTGACGGTGTGGAAGGCGACATTGTCCTTGCCCATGAACTGGACATAGCGGACGTCGTCCGCCCCCTCGTCCGTGCGCCACCAGTTGCGCCAGGTGGTCCCGGTCGCATCAGCCCATTCCTCGGTCGCCCCGATGTATTCGATCGGAGCGTCGAACCAGACATAGAAGACCTTGCCCTCCATACCCGGACGCGGTCCGCCGTCGGGACCGACCACGGGCACGCCCCATTTCAGGTCGCGGGTGATGCCGCGGTCGATCAGGCCTTCGTCGAGATGCTTCAGGGCGATGGAGCGCGCCAACATCTGCCAGTCCGTCTTCGATCCGATCCAGGCGCGGATGCGGTCTGCCAGCTTCGTCTGCAGCAAATACAGGTGCCGCGTGTCGCGAACCTCGAGATTCCGCGAGCCCGACACCGCCGAATACGGGTCGATCAGATCGGTCGGATCCAGCAACCGGCCGCAGTTGTCGCACTGGTCGCCGCGCGCACCGACGTGGCCGCAGTGCGGGCAGGTGCCCTCGACATAGCGGTCGGGCAGGAAGCGGGCGTCATCGACGGAATAGATCATCCGGTCGACCCGCTCCTCGATCAGGCCGTTCTTCTCCAGCACGTCGGCGAAATGCTGGGTCAGCCGGTGGTTGGGCGCATTCGATGAGCGGCCGAACCAGTCGTAGCTCAGGCCGAACGCCTGACCCGCCAACTTCTGGACCTCATGCTGTTCGTCGCAATAGGCGCGCACATCCTGACCGGCGGCGCCGGCGGCCAGTTCGGCCGGGGTTCCATGCTCGTCGGTGGCGCAGATGTAGAGGACCTCGTGGCCCTGGGCGCGCTTGAACCGCGCATAGACATCCGCCGGCAGCATCGAGCCCGCCAGATTCCCCAGATGCTTGATGCCGTTGATGTACGGCAGCGCCGAGGTGATGAGGATGCGGGCCATGGATTCCGGGAAGGGACTAGGGATGAGGGACTAGGGATGACGGTTAGTGGCGAGTACGAGGCCATATCGCAACCCCGCCCCTCATCCCTGGTCCCTCATCCCTCATCCCTGCGGCGCCAGCCGCCGCGCCACTCGCACGAACCGCCCCGTCAGCAGCACCGACGACACCAGGCTGGCGACGATCACCGCCCAGACCAGACCGTTGACGCCGATCCCATGCGCCCACCACCAGCCCAGCGGCATCATGATCAGGCTGTAGGAGGCGAAATGCATGATCGTCGGCCACCAGACGTCGCCCGCCGCGCGGTTGGCCGAGGCCGAGACCACCTGGATGCCGTCGGCGACGAAGAACAGGGTCGTCAGGACGAGAGCCGGGGTCACGACGGCCAGCAGAGCCGGATCGCGGTTGTAGGCGCTGGCGATCAGCGGCGCTCCGGGCCACACCACCAGCGCGACCGCCAGCGTCAGGGCCGTGACCACGCCGATCCCGACCAGACCGGCGCGCAGCACGCCGCGTCCGTCGCGCGCGCCATGGGCCCGCCCCACCAGCACCGCCGTGGCCGAGGCCAGACCCATCGGGATCATGAAGACCATGGCCGAGACGTTGAGCACGATCGCCCAGGCCGAGGTCTCGATCGCCCCCAGCCGGCCGGCGATGAAGGTCATGGCCGCGAAGGCCCCGACCTCGATGAAATAGCTCGATCCCGCCCCATAGCCGATCTTGCGCTGCTCGCGCTCGGCGGGCCGGTCGGGCTTCGGACGGTTGAAGATCCCCAGCGCCCGCGCTTCGGGCAGGCGCACGATGTAGACGATCAGGAAGACGGCCAGCGAGGTCCGGGCCACGAAGGTCGCCCAGGCCGAGGCGACGGCTCCGTCCATGCCTATCCCCAGCAGGTCGGGCACCAGCAGCAGGTTGAGCGCCAGATTGACCCCATTGGCGATCCACATGGCCCACATGCCCGCGCGCGGCCGGTGCAGGGCCTCGAGAAAGAACTGCGCCGCGACGCTGACCAGATAGCCGGGCATCGACAGGGCGAAGACGACCAGCACCGGCGAGGCGCCGTCCGCCAGTCCGGCAGCCAATCCCATATGCTGCAGCGCCCAGGGGCCGATCAGGATCAGGCCGAACATCGAGGCGAGGCCCAGCTGGAGCGAATAGGACACGCCGCGCCGCAGCACCGCCCCGACCTCGTCCCGCCGACCTTCGCCGAGGAAGCGGGCCGTCATCACCTGCACCCCCATCATCAGGCCGACGGCGGTGGTGACCACGATGGCGGTCGGCGCCAGTGCGAGCGAGCTGTAGGCCAGCTCAAGTCCCGACCAGTTGCCGACCACGATCACATCGGTCAGCCCCATGGTCATGATGCCGATGCGCGCCAGCACCACCGGCCACGCGAGGTGCAGCAGGTCTTTCAGGGTGGCGCGGGTCTGGACGTTGAAGCCGATCATGGGAGGGGGGAAGGGCCATGGAGGCGCGACGGCGTCAACCTCGGTTCTCTCCGGCCTGACATAAGTTTGCCTTGCTATCGTCATTCCGGCGAAGGCCGGAACCCAGCGGCGCCGAGGGCGACCTGTTCGGGCAGGGTGTCCGCGACAGTTTCGCGCTCGCGCGCGCCGCTGGGTTCCGGGCCTTCGCTACGCTTCGCCCGGAATGACGATAGCTTTTGGTATGGAGCGTTCGGCTGAACCGCCCTAAACCAGCCCCATGCCCAAGCTGACGTCCGCCATCGACCCGAACAGCCCCGCCTTCAAGGCGCTGGACGCCCACAACCGGGCCCTTCGTGACGAGCTCCACGCCAGGGTCGCCCGGGCGGCCCGCGGCGGGTCGGACGCCAGCCGCGACCGCCATGTCTCGCGCGGCAAGCTGCTGCCCCGCGACCGGGTCGAACGGCTTCTGGACCCCGGCTCGCCCTTCCTCGAGATCGGCCAGCTGGCGGCCAACGGCATGTACGGCGACGCGAAGGACCCCGACGGCGCCCCGGGCGCCGGGATGATCTGCGGCATCGGGCGGGTCTCGGGCCGCGAGGTGATGATCGTCGCCAACGACCCGACGGTGAAGGGCGGCGCCTATTTCCCGATGACGGTGAAGAAGCACCTGCGGGCGCAGGAGATCGCCGAGCAGAACCGCCTGCCCTGCGTCTATCTGGTCGATTCCGGCGGGGCCAACCTGCCCCACCAGGCCGAGGTCTTCCCCGACCGCGACCATTTCGGCCGCATCTTCTTCAACCAGGCGCGGATGTCGGCCAAGGCCATCCCGCAGATCGCCTGCGTCATGGGATCGTGCACCGCCGGCGGCGCCTATGTCCCGGCGATGTCGGACGAGAGCATCATCGTCCGCAACCAGGGCACCATCTTCCTGGCCGGCCCGCCGCTGGTGAAGGCCGCCACCGGCGAGGTCATCTCGGCCGAGGAGCTGGGCGGCTCGGAGACCCACGGTCGCAAGTCCGGTGTGGTCGACTATGTCGCCGAGAACGACGAACACGCGCTGGAGATCGTTCGCACCATCGTCGACAGCCTCAACACCTTGAAGACCGTTTCGCTGGACGTGCGCGAGCCCCGCGCCCCGGCCTTCGATGCCGAGGAACTGTACGGCCTCATCCCCGACGACGTCCGCGCGCCCTACGATGTGCGCGAGGTTATCGCGCGTCTGGTCGACGGCTCCGAGTTCGACGAGTTCAAGGCGCTGTTCGGCACGACCCTGGTCTGCGGCTTCGCCCGCATCTGGGGCTATCCGGTCGCCATCCTGGCCAACAACGGCGTGCTGTTCTCCGAGAGCGCGCTCAAGGGCGCCCACTTCATTGAACTGGCCTGCAAGCGCAAGATCCCGCTGGTCTTCCTGCAGAACATCTCGGGCTTCATGGTCGGCGGCAAATACGAGGCCGAGGGCATCGCCAAGAACGGCGCCAAACTGGTCACCGCCGTTTCCTCGGCCGAGGCGCCCAAATTCACCGTCCTGATCGGCGGCAGCTTCGGCGCCGGCAACTACGGCATGTGCGGCCGCGCCTTCGCGCCGCGCTTCCTGTTCACCTGGCCGAACAGCCGGATCAGCGTCATGGGCGGCGAACAGGCGGCCGCCGTCCTGGCCACCGTCCACCGCGACGCCGACAGCTGGACGCCCGAACAGGCCGAGGCCTTCAAGGCCCCCATCCGTCAGAAATACGAGGACGAGGGCAATCCGTACCACGCCACCGCCCGCCTCTGGGACGACGGCGTCATCGACCCGGTCCAGACTCGTGATGTGCTGGGGCTGGCGATCTCGGCCTCGCTGAACGCCCCGATCCCGGAGACGACGTTCGGCGTGTTCAGAATGTGATCGCCGGCCGCGCCGGCTCGTCCAGCGCCCAGCGGTAGGAGTCCGGGCCGAACGGCAGGTCGAACAGGTGCGGGGCCTCGCTGCCCGGTTCCGGATGAGCGTGCAGTTCGAAGGCCGACAGCAGGGCGCGACGGGTGCGTTCGGCGGCGGGACCGTGGACGCCCTTGCGGCGCAGGATGCGGCCGATGACCACCTCGCGATGCGCCGCGCCGCCCTGGGCCTGGAGTTGATCGCGGATCTCCGCCGCCAGCTTCATCTTCGCCTGCGTCAGCCTGGCCGGTTTGCGATTGCGGGGAGTGGATGGCTGCGACATGAGGTGGTCTCGTCCCTGGGACGGCTCCCATTAATCTTCTGTTCATCAAGACGAGCGGGGTCGCCCTGTCAAGATAACCCCGGTCTGCCAACCCGACACGCTGCCATTTACCTGGGGATGCGTTACAGACAGGCAGCCGCGAAGGACCGACCATGAACAAGCCCACCGAAGCCGACCTGAACGCCCTCGACATCACCCCGGGCGAAGCCGCCGAGATCAACGCCATCGCCCATCCGCTGCTGGCCGACCCGGCTCCCGACGCCAATGACGACCTGGTGCGGATCGACTCCACCGCCGACGGCGTGGTCTTCGTCACCATCAACCGGCCCGAAAAGCGCAACGCCTTCGACGCGCCGACCATCGCCGCCCTGTATGAGGCCTTCGAGACCCTGCAGGGCGCCGACCATGTGCGGGTGGTGTTCATCCGCGGCGCCGGCGGGACCTTCAGCGCGGGCGCCGATCTGGGCTGGATGGCCGACGCCGTCCGATGGTCTGAAAGCGACAACCGCGACGACGCCATGGGCCTGGCGAAGATGCTCAAGGCCCTGCACGACGTCCCGGCCCTGACCGTGGCCATCGTCGAGGGCGCGGCCATGGGCGGCGGGGCCGGCATCGTCGCGGCCTGCGACATGGCCGTGGCGGTCAAGGGCGCGAAATTCGCCTTCTCCGAGGTCAAGCTGGGCCTGATCCCCGCGACCATCGCCCCCTATGTCGTCGAGGCCGTCGGCGTCCGCACCGCCCGGGCCCTGTTCATGACCGCAGATCTGTTCGACGCCGACGCGGCCAGGGGCTTTGGCCTGATCGGCCATGTGCTGGACAGCGCGGACGACATCGACGGCTTCATCAAGAGTTTCGCCGACAGCATGAAGGCCTGCGCGCCCGGAGCCGTCGGCGACGCCAAACGGCTGGTGCACCAGGTCGCCGGCCATCGCATCGACCATTCCCTGATGGAGGAGACGGCCAAGCGCATCGCCCGCGCCCGCGTCTCGCCAGAGGGCCAGGAGGGGGTTCGGGCCTTCCTCGACAAGCGCAAGCCCCGCTGGGCGGAATAGGGGCGAAGGTCGAGGGAAGAGGGGCAAGGGAGGTCGGCGGAGTCACCGCTCAAACTCGCCCCTCGCCTCTCGCCACTCAGCCCTCTAGAAAAGCCCCATGTTCAAATCCGTACTGGTCGCCAATCGTGGCGAGATCGCCTGTCGCGTCTTCCGGACTGCCCGCAGCATGCGCATCCGGACCATCGCCGTCTATTCCGAAGCCGACGCAAAGGCCCTGCACGTCCGCGAAGCCGATGAGGCGGTGTTGATCGGCCCTGCCCCCGCCCGTGAATCCTATCTGGACGGTGCGAAGGTGCTGGCGGCCGCGAAGGCCACCGGCGCCGAGGCCATCCATCCCGGCTACGGCTTCCTGTCCGAGAACGCCGACTTCGCCGAGGCGGTCATGGCCGCCGGTCTGGTCTGGATCGGCCCGCCGCCCGCCGCTATCCGCGCCATGGGGCTGAAGGACGCCGCCAAGACACTGATGATCGAGGCCGGCGTACCCGTGACGCCCGGCTATCAGGGCGAGGACCAGTCCGTCGAAACCCTGACCGCCGAGGCCGCCCGCATCGGTTATCCGGTGCTGATCAAGGCCGTCGCCGGCGGCGGCGGCAAGGGTATGAAGCGCGTCGACCGGCCGGAGGACTTCGCCGCCGGCCTCGCCAGCGCCCAGCGCGAGGGCCAATCGTCGTTCGGCGATCCGCGGGTGTTGATCGAGACTTACATTACCCGCCCGCGCCACATCGAGGTGCAGGTGTTCGGGGACACGCACGGCAACGTCGTCCACCTGTACGAGCGCGACTGCTCGCTGCAGCGGCGGCACCAGAAGGTGATCGAGGAGGCCCCCGCCCCCGGCATGGACGCCGCCACCCGTAAGGCCGTCACCGATGCGGCGATCCGGGCCGCGAAGGCCGTGAACTACGAGGGCGCCGGCACCATCGAATTCATCGCCGACGCCTCCGACGGGCTCAAGGCCGACCGCATCTGGTTCATGGAGATGAACACCCGGCTGCAGGTTGAACACCCGGTCACCGAGGCGGTCACCGACGTCGACCTCGTCGAATGGCAGTTCCGCGTCGCCGCCGGCGAGCCCCTGCCGCTCGAGCAGGACGAGATCGAGCTCAGCGGCTGGGCCATGGAGGCGCGGCTGTATGCGGAGGACCCGGCCAACGGCTTCCTGCCGAGCACCGGCCGGCTCGAGCGGTTCGAACTGCCGGTCTTCGTCCGGGTGGACGCCGGGGTCGAGCACGGCGGCGAGGTCAGCCAGTTCTACGACCCGATGATCGCCAAGCTGATCATCCATCGCGACACGCGCGAAGAGGCCGCGGCAGACCTCGCCGCGGCCTGCGCCGAGGTCGAGGTCTGGCCGGTACGCACCAACGCCGGCTTCCTGACCCGCTGCCTGCGCCATCCGCGCTTCATCCAGGGCGATGTGGATACCGCCCTGATCGAGGCGGAAGGCGACGCCCTCACGCGCGGAGAGACGCCTGCCTTCGCCGACGCGGCGGCGCTGGCGGCTCTGCTCCTCCGCCGCCACAGCCGGGAAAGCCTCCAGGCCATGCCCCAACCGGATCCCATGAGTCCGTGGCGCCCCAATCCCTACGACGAGCCGCCCGCTGGCTCGTTCGGCTTCCGGCTCAACGCGCCGGCCGAGGCGTTGCTCGCCGTCCATCAAGATGGCCGGCGCATCGTCGGACGGGCCGCATCGGCGGGCGCCGACGCCGGCGGCGATCCCGTGTGGCGGATTACGGACCAGTCGGGAACCTGGGACTTCGCGGCGCGCGGCGGCGTCTATGCCCAGTCCTTGACCCACGACGGGCGTCGCATCGGCGTTTCGGGTCGGGAGGATATCCTGGCCTTGCACCTGGAAGGCGACACGCTCGTCTACAGCGCCAGCAGCCCCCGCGGCGCCACGGCAGGCTCCGCCTCCGACGGCTCTCTCCGCGCGCCCATGCCCGGCAAGATCGTCGCCACCCCCGCCAAGCCCGGCGCCCCGGTGGCCAAAGGCCAGCCCGTCGTCGTGCTCGAGGCGATGAAGATGGAACACGCCCTCGTCGCCCCGTTCGATGGCGTGGTCGGAGCGATCAACGTTTCGGTCGGAGATCAGGTATCGGCGGACGCGGTGCTGGCCACGGTTACGGCTGGCGCGGCATAACCCCCGTTCAGCGGAACCCCACCCCGCCCACCGGCGTCGTCACCCGCGCGTCCTCGAAGGTCGCGATCAGCGGCAGGCCGCGGGCGATGGCGGCCTTGACCTCCGGAACCTGCAGCGAAGCGCGGTGCGCCGCCTCGTCAGTCCAGACCTCGGTGACCCAGATCGTGTCCGCGTCCGCCGGATCGTGGGCGACCACATAGCTGAGGCAGCCGGGCGCCCGTCCGAAGCTCTCCAGCAGGATCGCGGTCAGAGCGTCGCGTTGGCCCGGCGTGGCCGTCATCTTGCCGATCAGTCCGTACATGGCGACAAACTACGCCGCCCCCGCCGGGAAGTCTCCCGCTCGCTGAGCGGATGATGCTAAGCCCCGCCCATGTCCCTCCACATGATCAAGCTGTGCGTCGGCGTCGCCAGGGTGGAAACGCTGGAACGCCGCGCGGCCAAGGGCGAATGGCTGACCGTCCATACCCGGATGACGCCCAGGCGGGCGGCGGAGCTGGAGGACGGCGGCTCGCTGTACTGGGTGATGAAGGGCTCGGTGACCTGCCGGATGCCGATCCTCGACATCGCCACCAAGGGCGAGGGCAAGGCCTCAATGTGCCACATCAAGCTGTCCCCCGACGTCGTCCGCACCGCCCCCCAGGCCCGACGGCCATTCCAGGGATGGCGCTATCTGGAGCCGAAGGACGCGCCGCCGGACCTGTCGACGCTGGACGCGGGCGAGGTGCCGGAGGATCTGGCGAAGCGGCTGCGCGAGATGGGGGCCTGGTAGGGGGCCAGGTTCTAGGGATTAGGGATTAGGGAGGGATACTGCGACGGTAGCGCGTTTCGATTCCCTAGCCCCTAGAACCTGGCCCCAGAACCTCCCATGCCCGCTCCCCGTTCCGACCGGCTGGAAGACGCCCTGCACCGCATCTTCGAAGGCGAGAAGACGACGCGCGCCAGCTGGTTCGCCCTGACCGGAGGCGAGACCCTGTTCGCCGAGGGTGACGCCGCCGACACCCTGTATCTGCTGCGCAGCGGCCGTCTGGGCGTGTTCCGCCGCGATCACGGCGAGGATCGCCCGCCGCAGTTCGTCGGCGTCATCCGGCCCGGAGAACCGGCCGGTGAAATGGCCATGCTGGCCGGCACCGAACACACCGCCGACGTGGTCGCCCTGCGCGACTGCGAGGTCCTGGCCCTGCCCCGCGACGCCTTCTTCGAGGCGGCCCGGACCGAGCCGGACCTGATGGTCGAACTGTCCCGGCTGATGATCCAACGCGCCCGCGACCGGCGCTCGGGCGGCGGCGAGCCCAGTGTTTTCGGCTTCATTTCGGCCCGGCCACGCCCGATCCGCGCCCTCGTCGAGCGCATCGCCGCGGCGATCGAGGCTGACGGCTTCACCTGCCAGGTCATCGACAACTCCGCCCTGGCCTCGGCCGCCGAATGGTTCAGCCGGGTCGAGGACGCCCACGACTTCGTCCTCTATGTCGCGGAGATGGAAGAGCCCGCATGGGCCGCCCTGTGCGCGCGCCAGGTGGACCGGGTCTTCGTGGTCGGCAACGGCGTGATGGCTCCGCCGAACCGGCCCATGCCGCACGCCGGGGTGCTGGACGCCCAGCACCGCACCGACCTTATCCTGCTGCGCGATCCGCGCATGACCCGGCCGGCCAATACGGCGGTCTGGCTGGATGCCATCCAGCCCGGCCGCTGGTTCCAGGCGGTCGAGGGCGAGAAGGCCGACGCCGACCGGATGGCGCGGGTCATCACCGGATCGGCCGTCGGGGTGGTCATGTCCGGCGGGGGGGCGCGAGCCTATTCCCACATCGGCGTGCTCAGGGCCCTGCATGAGGCCAGGGTGCCGATCGACTTCGTTGGCGGCTCCTCCATGGGCGCGGTGATCGCCGCCGGCCCGGCCATGGGCTGGTCGCAGGAAGAGTTGGAAGCCCGCATCCACAAATCCTTTGTCGAGAGCGATCCGCTTTCGGACCTGACCTTCCCGATGTTGGCCATGACGCGGGCGCACAAGGTCGATTGCCTGCTGCTGGAGGCCTATGGCGAGACCGACCTGGCTGACCTGGTCCGGCCCTTCTTCGCGGTCTCGACCAATCTGACCAGCGGCAAGATCGAGGTGCACCGGCGCGGCCTGATGCGCCGGGCGATGCGCGCATCCATCGCCATTCCGGGCCTGCTGCCGCCCATCGTCATCGACGGCCAGGTGCTGGTCGACGGCGCGGTGTTGAAAAACCTGCCGACCGAGGTAATGCGCCAGATGCACAGTGGCCCGATCATCGGTATCGACATGTCCGAGGCCCGCGGCGTTGACCCCGCCCTGATCGAGCATCCGCCGTCGATCTGGCGGCTGATCGTGACCGGGGCCTGGCGGCGCGGGCCGCCCATCGTCTCGATCCTGATGCGCTCGGCCACCCTGACCACGGATGCGGACATCGAGAGTTCGCGCGCCGCCACCGACGTGCTGATCCAGCCGACGCCCGACGGGCTGGACATCCGCGACTGGAAGGGGTTCGACGCCGGAGTCGCCGCTGGCTATCTCGCCGCTGCAGAGGCCCTGGCGAAGCTGGACGGTCCGGTCACCGGCCTGCGGCGGCGGCGTTCGGTCAGCAACGTCGCGCTACCAGGAAAAGCCGCGGGAACGGCAGCAGGGTCACGCCGTCCGGACGTGGTGGAAACGCTACGCAAAGCCGCGCGCCGAGGGCGGAAAGAAAATCCGCGCGCATAGCCGGACCCTCCAGCGCCGCAAGGAAGGGGCGAAGCGCCGTCCCCTTCATCCATTCCAGCACCGCATCGGGTCCGGTCAGGGCGTGCAGATAGGTGGTGGCCCAGACGTCGATGCCGGCGCAGGTCTCGGCGAGAACCTCGTAATAGCTGTCCGGCGACAGGAGGGGTGCGATGGTCTCGACCCCGGCGAGGGGCGCGGCCCATGGACCGTCGGCCGCAACGGCGCGCATCAGGGCATGATGCCGGGTCTCGTGCGCCATCGGCATCTGGATCGCCAGTGCGCCGCCGGGAGCCAGCGCGTTCGCCAGCCGCCGCAGCAGGGCCGGATGGTCGGGCAACCAGTGCAGGGAAGCGTTGGCCAGAATCAGGTCGGCGGGGACTTCGGGGCGCCAGTCCGCGATATCGCCCTGACGCCAATCCACATCGCCGCCGAGAGACCGGGCCTTGCCGAGCATCTCGGCGCTGGAATCCAGTCCGTGCACCACCGCGCCGGGATGCCGTCGCTTCAGCATGGCCGCGTGCTGGCCCGCGCCGCAGCCCAGATCCCAGATCTCGCGGGGGTCCATGTCCCCGGGCAGGCGCAGCAGCAGGTCAAGGGCGGCGCGGTCGCGCTCGGCCTCGAACCGGCTGTACTGTCGGGGGTCCCAGGCGGGCGCTGACCTCATTCGATTTTCCCCGTCATCCTCGGGCTTGTCCCGAGGACCCATTCCACCGCCGCAATAGCCTTTGGCGCGTCGCAGGTCACCAAGGCGCGCTCACCACCGACCACCAGACCGGCGCAACGATGGATCCTCGGGACAAGCCCGAGGATGACGACCTGAAAATGGGGAGATGGTACCGCCTCTCAGGCTTGAACTGAGGACCTCCGGTTCCACAAACCGGCGCTCTAACCAACTGAGCTAAGGCGGCGCGCTCTCGCGAGCGGCGTGTCTAGCGGGGTCTCGGTCGGCGATCAAGACGGATAAGGGATTGCGCCCTTTTGTCATCCGGACGCCGCACCGCGGCGATCCGGGATGAAGGATCAATCCCGCTTCGGGCTCCCGGACAGCCGTCAGGCTGAGCCGGGAGAAAGGTGACTCCGCCCCCGCCCGTCTCCCGGACAACCGCTGCGCGGCTTCCGGGAGGGCGTCCATTCAGACGCGTCCCGTCCCGGCTCTCCGCTTCGCTAGGGCCGGCATGAAAAGCCCGATCTCCAGGCCCCGGGCTTCACCCCAACTTCGCAACGCCCGCCGGCCTGTTCCAGCTGACGCCACACACGAAAACGCCCCGGAGGCGGACCTCCGGGGCGCTGACGATAGTGCTGTCCGGCGGATTACTCCGGCGGCGGCGGACGGAAGCGCACGTTCCATTCCACCCGGGCGCCGACTGCGGCGCCATCGACCGTACCCGGCGTCACCCGCGAACGACGGGCGGCGGCGAGAGCGGCGGAGCCGAAGCCCATACCGGTCGGATCTTCCGAAACCACCCGGCAGTCGGCGAGACTGCCGTTCGGTTGGAGAGCGCAGCTGACGCGGACCGTCGAGATGCCCTCGATACCGCGGGCCTGGGCGCGTTCCGGATACTCCGGAACGACCTGACGACCCCAGCTCGGGTTCGTCACAACCGACGGCCGCGGCGGAGCCGGAGCCGGAGGCGGCGGCGGTCCAGGAACGATGACCGGGGGACCGCGATACTCGACACGGTCCTCCTTCTTCACCGGCTCGATCGGCAACGTCATCGGAGGCGGCGGCGCGTTCGGAACGATGACCGGGGGACGCACCTGCAGCTTGGGCGGCGGGGGCGTGTCCGGCGGCGGCGGCGGCGGAGGCGGAGGCGGCGGCGGGACGGGCTCGATCAGCTCCACGTCCACCGATTCGTCCGAGTAGTTGATCTCACGCAGCTTGAACTGGGCGTTGATGAAGTAGAAGGCCAGGATCGCGAACAGAAGGCTGACCAGCAGGATGCTGACCAGCAGGACGCCCGGGGGAACCCCGAACAGACCCTTGGGCTTCGGCGCATCGTATCTGGAACGGTGATATTCGATGTCTGTCATGATCTCACCGTTTCCTACTGAACATCCGTATCTTCACCGACCAGGGCAACGCTGTAGAAGCCGTTGTCCTGCAGCGAGTTCATGACCTGCATGAAATCGCCGTATCGGGTCGTGCGGTCGGCACGAATGAAGATACGCTCGTCGGCGGGATTGCGACGTCCGATCTGGGCCGTCAGCTCCGGACCGATCTGGTCCAGGGCGACGGCGCCGTCGCCCAGAAAGGCCTGCCCGTTGCCCTGGATCGAGATGTAGATCGGAGTCGGCGGGTTTGGAGCGAGCGGAGCGACGGCACGCGGCAGTTTCACTTCCACGGACGGTGCGGCAAGAGGGGCCGCCACCATGAAGATGATGAGCAGAACCAGCATGATGTCCACGAAAGGCGTGACATTGATCTCGCTGTTCTGCTCGACTTGGTACTTGCCGCCGCCGCCGCCTGAAAGTTTGGCGGCCATCGAGCTTACGCTCCCTTGTCGAGGTTACGCGAGATGGCGTTGGTCAGTTCGGCGCTGAAGCCGTCCGAACGGGTGCCGTACGCCGAGATGCGGGTGTTGAAGTAGTTGTAGAAGATAACCGCCGGGATAGCGGCGAACAGACCGATACCCGTGGCCAGCAGCGCCTCGGCGATGCCGGGGGCGACGACGGCCAGGTTGGTCGTGTTGGTGTTCGCGATGCCGATGAACGAGTTCATGATCCCGTAAACCGTGCCGAACAGACCGATGAACGGGCCGGTCGAACCCACCGAGGCCATGAACTGCTGACCGCCCGAAAGGCGACGGGCCAGGCCGGCCTGAACGGCGGCGACGGCATGCTGGGCGCGCGCCAGGGCCGAGTCGGCATGATCGCCGGTGACCGAGAGGCCCGCCTGACGCGACAGTTCGATTTCGTCAGTCGCCGCGGCGGCCATGTCGGCCAGCGGGTTGCCGTCAAACTCGTCCGAGGTGGCCACCCGGCGCATGTCCGCGATGGTGCGGGTCTGGCGGAAGGTTTCCAGGAACTGGTCGGTGCGGCGGTTCAGGCTGCCGAACTCGAAGATCTTGATGAGCAGGAGGACCCAGGTGAAGATCGAGGCCAGAACCAGGCCGATCATGACGACCTTAACGACCGGGTCGGCGTGAATGAACATGCTGGCCGGGGTCATCTTGCCCTCGGTCTTGGCTTCTTCGGCGGGTGCGGCCTCCTCGACGGCGGGAGCCGCGGCGAGGGCGGCGGCGGCGGCCGGGTCAGCCACGGGAGCGGCTGTTGCGGCGGCCGGATCGGCGGCGGGGGCATCCTGCGCGAGAACCGGCGTGCCGGCCATAAGGACGCCAGCGGCGGCCATGGCCAGGAGGATGTTGGTCTTCTTGATATCGAACATAGTTCGCCAGTTCCTGCTGTTTGGTCTGACTTGTGGAACCCAAAAGAAACGGCCGCAGACGACGACCGCCCTCGATGAAATTCTAGTCCGCCGATGCGGAGGGAAATCCCCCGATCCTTGGAACGCCTTCTGACGCTTCCGGTTGCCTGATGGCTTCCGGCGCGGCGCCGACGGTCTTGGGGAAACCGTTTTCCCCGCCCCCATCAACTGCCCGCAAAGGAACGCGGTCAAGCTCCTTTGGCGAACGCATACCAGAGCGTCAAGTGCGGGACGGTGCTTTTCCCCTCGCAAGGGAGCCAGCAAGCCCGAAGCCGAAGATTCCGGTGGAAAGCGACATTTTGATGATGGGACCGCGCCGCTTTCCTCGATCGGGAAAAAGCGATGGTGCCTGGGGGCGGATTCGAACCACCGACACGCGGATTTTCAATCCGCTGCTCTACCAACTGAGCTACCCAGGCGAGGCATCCGCTCGCGGGAGGGCGGTCTATAGGCGAGCCGTTCGGGGGTGTCCAGCCGTCAGATCAGTCTTCGTTCGGGTCGCCTGTCGAGACGTCGTCGACGCTTTCAGGGATGACGTATCCGCCGGTGAACCAGCGTTGCAGATCGACGTCGGCGCAGCGCTTGGAGCAGAAGGGTTTGTATTTGGCGTCGGCCGGCTGGCGGCGACAGGTCGGGCAGAGGGCCATGATCACCGATCCTCGATCACAAACGCGCCCGGCGCCATCGCCGGATCGCCCTCCAGATGGGCCCGCGGACCCAGACGCGCCACCAGCGGCGCAGCCAGCGCGACGTCTGCGGACGCCGCCCGCGCGGTGATACGGGGGATCGTCGTGTCGGACAGCAGGGCGAATCTCAAACCGCGCACGATGTCCTGCGCCCGCTGCCCGGGCCGTCTCAGCCTGTCGGGACCGTTCAGAACCTCTTCCAGGGGAGTCCGACGCCATGGCAGCGCCAGTTGCAGCACGCCGAACCGGTTGACCGGCCCGAAGACGGCGTCCGGATCACCGCCAAACGCCTGTTTTGCGGCCGCCATGACCACGTCGCCATCCTGGCCCGTTCCGATCAGGTCGATGGCCACGAGGCCGCCCCAGCTTTTCAGCCGGATCAGGCGGGCCGCCGCGTGCAGACCCTGCCGATTCGCGCGCGTTCGTGCGGGCGCGCCGAAGGACACGCCCGGCGCGGGCGCCAGATCCAGATCGACCGCGATAAGGGCCCGGGTGCGCTGGACCATCAGGTCGAGGCCCGTGTCGGGGAACAGTTCGCCGGGCCAGCCCGCCTCTTCTTCCGCATCCCAACCGGCCTGAATGGCGGCGAGGCCGGTGACGGGCTCCACGCCGGGGGCCAGCCGGCTGAGGATCTCGGCCGCCGTCGGGCCGGGCGCGAGCAGGCGCGGCGCGCCCTCCCACGCCCCGATCAGGCGCAGGGTCGGCCCCTTGCCCTCGCGCGGCTCGGCCGTGACCTCGACCTCGACCTTCTGGCCGACAGCCAGGCGGTCCTGCCCGCGGAACGGCAGGAAGCCGTGCACGATCGGCCCCAGATCGACGAAGGCGCCCTTCAGCCCCGGATGGACCTCGGCGATTCGTCCGACGCAGCGCGCGCCGAGACGATGTTCGGCCACTCCGTCCTCGCGCTGGATCAGCAGATGTTCGAACCGGCCGTCCCGAGCGACCACGCCGCGGACCTCGCCGGGCGTGTCGTCGAGGAAGACCTCGATGCTCACGGCCGCCAGCCCGCGCCGTTCAGCAGGTTTACGGTCTCAAACAGCGGCAGGCCCATGACCGCCGGGTAGCTGCCGACCAGCCGGGTCACGAAGGCCCCGGCCCGGCCCTGGATGCCATAGCCGCCGGCCTTGCCACGCCATTCGCCCGAGGCGACATAGGCGGCGATCTCGGGGTCGGACAGGACCTTGAAGCTGACGCGGGTGTCGACGACCCGGTGCGTGGTCCGCACGCCCGCCGTCACCGCCACACCGGTGAAGACCCGGTGGTTACGGCCCGAAAGCAACTTCAGGAACCGGACGGCCTCGGCTTCGTCGGCGGGCTTTTCCAACAGTCGGCGGCCGACGGCCACCACGGTGTCGGCGGCCAGCACGACCGCGTCGGGCGCCCCGGCCGCGATGGCCTCGGCCTTGGAGACGGCCAGACGCGCGGCGAGGCGCGACGGAGTCTCGTCCTTCAGTGGGGTCTCGTCGATGTCGGCGGGGTCGACCCGGTCGGGCGTGATGCCGACCAGCGCCAGCAGTTCGATGCGGCGCGGGCTGGCCGAGGCCAGCACGAGTTCAGGACGCGACAAGCGCGCCCCCTTACTTGAAGCGATAGGTGATGCGGCCCTTGGTCAGGTCATAGGGCGTCATCTCGACCAGAACCTTGTCGCCGGCCAGCACGCGGATGCGGTTCTTGCGCATCTTGCCGGCGGTGTGGGCGATGATCTCGTGGTCGTTCCCCTCGAGCAGCACGCGGAACGTCGCGTTCGGCAGCAGTTCGCTGACGACGCCGGGAAACTCGAGCAGTTCTTCCTTAGCCATGCGGCCTCTCGCGCCCTGTGAATACGAGTCTGGACGCGCGCCGGGCGAAAGCGCGCGTCGTTAAGGAGCGGGCGTATGCCTGAAAACGGCGGGATAGTCGAGGCAGGGGGGCATGAGAGTGATTAGTGGTTAGTGATAGTGGTTGGCTGATGCAAACGACGGCGCTCGTTGATCGACCGCCCCTGTTCGAGCCGGCAACCACTAATCACTAACCACTAATCACTCCGCCTCACCCCCGCCGGTACAACGCCGTCACCAGCGTGAACAGCCGCCGCGCCGTCTCGTGGTCGATAGCGATCTTGCCGTCCAGCCGGGCCTTGAGCAGGTCGGCGCCTTCGTTGTGCAGGCCGCGCCGGCCCATGTCGACGGCCTCGATCTGGGCCGGGGAGGTGCCTCGCAGGGCCTCATAATAGCTGTCGCAGATCAGGATGTAGTCGCGGATCACGCCCTTCAGCGGCGTCAGCGACAGGCCGTGGGCGCGCGAGAAATCCGGGCCCTCGATGTCGAACACCAGCTTCGAATCCACCAGGGACAGCTTCAGCCGATAGGGCCCGCCCGCGGCGCCGGCGGGTTCGAAACTGTTCTTCTCCACCAGGTCGAAGATGGCGACCCGACGCTCGTGCTCGATCTCGGCCGTCGCGGCCGACAGGGTGGCGGCGTCCAGATCGACCGATGACAGGCGGTGGTTGAGGGGATCGGGCTCGCTCACGCCGGATCCGCCGGTGGGTCGAGGTGGGTCGGAGCCAGTCTGGCGGGCCAACGTTCCGACAGGTCGGTCAGGACGGCGTCAAGGCATTCCACGTCGATCCGCAGGTCGCCCCCGCCCGCGAACATCAGGATGACCCGGCCGCCCGGCGCCTCGCCCGGCGCGAACTCCATGGCCAGCAGCTCCAGCGCGCTCTCGGGCAGCCGCGGGAGGCGGCGGCTCTTGACCGCGATGACGTCGCCGAACTGCATGGCCGCCATTACCCGCGCACCGCCGCACTCCCAGCAGAAGCGGCTGAGCTTCAGCGTCACCCTCTGCGAGGACGGCTCCCAGACGATGTCGACGGGCCGCAGGATGGCGTCCTGCAGCGCCGCCGAGATGATGTGCAGGTCGTCGGCGTCCTCGGCCAGCAGGCGCAGAGGCTCGATCGGCGCGGGCGCCGCCGTGTCCGCCTCGACTTCGCGGGCCTCAGTGCTCATGGGCGTCGTCCCGGACGCGGCGGATCTCGGCACCACATGCGCTCAACTTTTCTTCCAGCCGTTCAAACCCGCGATCGAGGTGATACACGCGCCCGACCGTGGTCTCGCCCTGGGCCGCCATGCCGGCGATGACAAGGCTGACCGAGGCCCGCAGGTCGGTGGCCATGACCTGGGCGCCGTGCAGCATCGGCACGCCCTTCACCACCGCCTCGCCGACATGGACATGGATGTCCGCCCCAAGCCGCGCCAGCTCCGGCGCGTGCATGAAGCGGTTCTCGAAGATGTTCTCGTGGATGACGCTGTCGCCCTCGGCCGTGGTCATCAGGGCCATGAACTGGGCCTGGAGGTCGGTGGCGAAGCCCGGATAGACCTCGGTCGCCACATTGACCGCCTTCAGCCGCACGGCCGGATCACGCTTCACGATCACACCGTCAGACGTCGGCGTCACCTCGACCCCGGCCTCGATCATCTTGTCGCTGAGGGCCGTCATCAGCTCCGGCCGGGTCTTCGTCAGCCGGACCTCGCCGCCCGTCATGGCCGCGGCCACGGCGTAGGAGCCCATCTCGATCCGGTCCGGGATCACCGACCAGCTGGCCCCGCCCAGCGATGACACGCCGGTGATGGTCAGGACATCGGTGTCGATCCCCTCGATCCGCGCGCCCATGGCGGTCAGGCAGCGCGCCAGGTCGCCGATCTCGGGCTCACGAGCGGCCTTGCGCAATACGGTCACGCCGTCAGCCAGTACGGCGGCCAGCAGGGCGTGTTCGGTCGCGCCGACCGAGACGAAGGGAAATTCGATCTCCGCCCCCTTCAGCCCCTTGGGCGTGCGGGCGATGACATAGCCCTCGTCCAGCTCGATCTCGGCGCCCATGGCCGTCAGGGCCTGCAGATGCAGATCGACCGGTCGCGCGCCAATGGTGCAGCCGCCGGGCAGCGACACCTTGGCCTCGCCGGTGCGGGCCAGCAGAGGCCCCAGCACATTGAACGAGGCCCGCATCTGCCGGACCAGATCATACGGCGCGAAGGTCGAGGTCAGGGCGGCGGCGTGGAACAGGGTCTCCTGCCCCGTCGCGCCCTCGCGTTCGGAAACCTCGACGCCGAGTTCCTGCAGCAGGCGGCCGAGGAATTTCGTATCCGCGAGGCGTGGCATGTTGGTCAGCAGCAACGGCTGATCGGTCAGGATCGATGCGGCCATCAGCTTGAGGGCGGAGTTCTTGGCGCCGCTGATCGGAATGGTTCCGTTCAGACGGGCGCCGCCGGTGATGGCGATGCTGTCCATGTCGTCTCTTGCGACCCCGTGCAGGGCGCAAGGGGGATCGGTTCTCTAGCGCGGACGGCTACCGTTGCGAAAGGCCGACATCGGTCCCGCCGATGACATTCAGTTGCTCGGCTTTGCGGGCTTCCCGGACCGCGCTGCCGCCCGGCGCCGTTTCAGATTGTCCCGCAGGGCCGTGGCCAGCCGCTGGGCCCGCGCTGTCGCTGGCGTTTTCGCCGGCGCCAGGGGGTCCGGCAGGGTCGCCGGCAGGTCGGGTCGGGGCGACGCGGTCTTCGACTCATCCATGGGTCGATGAGACCCCGCGCCGAAGTTTTCCGCAAGCAGGTGCATTCTGGGCTTTCCCCATTGTCCCCGGTTGGCTATAGGGCCGCTTCCTCAGATCAGGCCGCCGTAGCTCAGTGGTAGAGCGCATCCTTGGTAAGGCTGAGGTCGTGGGTTCGATTCCCCCCGGCGGCACCACCTCTGAAGACAGAAAGGGCGGAGCTTTCGCAAGCTCCGCCCTTTTCCGTTCCTGGGCCGTCAGCAAGACGCCGCCCACATTGGTCAAGGTCCGAACCTTGTCATCCCGGACGCCGCAAAGCGGCGATCCGGGACGCATGAGCACAAACGTCCCTCCGCCCGGAAGCTGCGTCAGCGGCTATCCGGGCGACACGTCAGGACAGACAGTGGCGGCGACCTGTCTCCCGGACCATCGCGTGGCGATTTCCGGGAGGCCCGGCAAAGGGCGCACTCCGTCCCGGATCGCCGCTGCGCGGCGTCCGGGATGACAAGTGGTCCGGCCTGTCAGTCCATATCGGCGCGATTCGGCTGGAGCAGCGGATAGCGACGCGGCGGGCCATTCGGCCGCATGAGCCGGCTCTCGTATTCAGCGGCGGCATTGGGCTGATAACCGGGGAAGGCATAGCCGCTGTCGTCGTAGTACGGGTGATCAAACCCGTAGCCCCCGTAGGGATAGCCGTTCTCAACCTGCCGGTAGCTGAGATCCAGCCGGCCATGCTCGCCGACCGGCAGGGAGACCGCCACGCCATAGTCGCGATAGCCGCCGGTGCCGATGCCGAAACTGACCTCGCCATGCATCTTGCGGTCGTCGGCAGGCTCGTTCGCCGCCTCGGCCCAGGGCTTGTCAGCGGTCGAGCGGCCGGCGATCCAGCGGTCGATCTGCTGATCGGTCGACAGGCCGTGGGGCACCGCGCTCTGGGTCGCCCCTTCGGTCGAGGCGGCGAGCGGCTGGGCGACAGCGTCGAGATCGACGGTGGTGGCGGGAGCGGTGACGACGACGCCATCAGGGTCCGACGCCAGCAGCGCCGTGACCAGGATCAATGCGAAAACGGCCATGCAACGGACTCCACTCGAAACAACACCCTAGCCCCAAATAAGGCCAAGGTCAGGCCGTTCCGTCGCCGCGTCCGAGGGGGTCGGGCAGCCGCCCACCTTCCGGCACGAAGGTCAGGGCCACGGAGTTGATGCAGTAGCGCAGGCCGTCCGGTCCCGGTCCGTCCGGGAAGACATGGCCCTGATGGCTGTCGCATCGGGCGCAACGGGTCTCGGTGCGGCTCATGCCGTAGGAGCGGTCGGTGATCGCTTTCACATGCGCCGGATCGACCGGCTCGGTGAAACTGGGCCAGCCGGTGCCGCTTTCGAACTTGGTCCCGGTTCGGAACAGGGGCAGGCCGCACTCCCGGCAGCAGAACACCCCCGCCCGCTTCTCGCCCAGCAGCGTGCCGCAGAACGGCGCCTCGGTGCCGTGGGCCAGCAACACGCGCTTTTCCTCGGCGGACAGGTCCGCCTCCAGCGCTGCGCGCTGATTCTCGTCGGGCGGCGTCAGGTCATAGCCGGACGCGGAACGCAGGGTCGGGGCGGTGTCGGGGTTGGTCATGAGGCTGAAATAGGAAGGGCCGGGCGGGGGTTCCACCCTTCTCCCTCCCCTTCATGGGGAGGGACGGCGAGGCGCAGCCGAGCCCGGGTGGGGTACGCCAGTCCCGAACGGACTGCGCCCGGCTTTGGGATTCCCCACCCTGTCGTCGCTATGCGCCGACATCCCTCCCCATGAAGGGGAGGGAGACCGCACTTTGGCCTACTGGAACAGCGTCCCGACCCAGGCCCGGACCGCCGTCTCATCGACGGGGTTGCCGGTGTAGGTCAGACCCTGCGCGGGCGCATAGGGCTGGTTGTTGGCGCGCGGACGCGAGGTCCAGGCCTTGTGGCCATAGCTGAGGTCCGAATAGTTCGACGGCAGCCGCAGCACGGTTGGCTCGACGAAGATCGTGTCGGTGGCCGTGGTCGAACCGGCGATACGCACGTTCGGCAGTTTGGACAGCAGGTCCAGCGTATCGAGGCAGCCGCCCGAGCAGCCGGCGTCAACCAGGACGATCACCGGTCCCTGCACCGGGTTCGGCGCGCCCGTATCCGGCACCGCGGCGCGACCGGCCAGGGCGAAAGTCGGCCGACCGGCCGCGATGGCGGCGTCAAACGCCGCCACGACCTCGCGGGTCTGTTCGATCACCGGCATGGCGTCCTGGACAAACTGGGGATCGGCTTCCATCCGTCCGAGAGCGGCGGCGTACCAGTCGCGGTTGCCCTGGGTGGCGCGGTAGGTGATGTCGCCCGCCGCGGGCTGGCGGCTGACCGTGAACTCGGGTGTCCAGATGCGGTTGGCCATGCCGTAGCCGCGCGCGGTCGAGGAGTTCTCGCCCGAACCGGAGGCGGCGCGCAGGTCCAGCACGAAGCCAGCCGGCCCGCGCAGGGTCGCGGCCTGGGCCTCGACGGCGGCGTTGAAGGCGGGCCAGCCGGCGCTGTCGGCGAACGAATGGACATGCAGCCACGGACGGCCGTTGACCGTTTCCACCGCCAGCGGCGTGGCCGGAGGCATGTAGACGGTGGCGCGATAGGCGGCCTCAAGGTCGCCGGCGACGACCGGGATCGGTCGGATCTGGATGTCACGCGGACGGCCGCGGCCGGATTGGAAGCTGCACTGAGACGGCACGCCGGCGGTGAAGGGGTTGTTGCGGTTCCAGAACAGATAGGGGGCCGAGGTGACGCGGCCGGCCTCGGTGTCCAGATTGCCTTCCCAACGGTCCAGCTTGGCGCGGGCGAATTCCTCGATCGGTATCACATTGCAGGAGGTGACCACGTCGCCGACCCGCGGCGCGCTGCGCGTGCCCGGCTTCACATAGGTCACGATATAGCGGCCGCCGCGCCAGCCGGTGGTGAAGCCCGGCCAGCTGGTGCCGAAATAGGGGCCCATGTTGTCGAACGTCGGGCTGACCTGAATGTTCGAATCGCGGAAGCCGCCGGCGTAGTAGCGCATCAGATAGGCGTGGCTGTGCGCGCTGTTGACCCGCGTGGACAGGCCCAGCGACTCCTGCAGGCCGCTGTCGAGCCAGGCCCGGAAGCCCTGGCTGGCCGCACCCTGCACCGCCGGCGCCGGATGGTTGGCGGCCAGTTCGTCATGCGAACGCTGCAGGTCCTGTCGGGCCAGGGCCCGGAAGTCCTGAGCGAAGGCGGCGCCCGCGCTGACGACGAGGGACAGGGCGGCGGCGGCGACGAAGGTAAGCGGTCGGGACATCAGGTCAGGCTCCAGGCCAGTAAGCGGGACAGGGACGGATCAAGATTGAATGAGCGGGGATGAACGGAACTGGAACGGGTTAAACCCCATCGGTACCGCCCTTGCCAACCCCATACCCGGCTGAGGTGAACGCCCCCTCCGGTTTACTCGCGCCGGATCGCGGCCTAATCGGGGCGGTCCCTTCACGCCGCGATCACGTTCGCTTCAGAATCAAAGACGCCAAAGACCGCCGCATGTTCTCCAAAATCCTGATCGCCAACCGCGGCGAAATCGCCGTTCGCATCATCAAGACCTGCCGCGGCATGGGCATCAAGACGGTGCAGGTCTATTCGGAGGCCGACGCTGGCTCGCTGGCCGTCGAGATGGCCGACGAGACCGTGCTGATCGGCCCGGCCCCCGCGGCCCAGTCCTATCTTCTGGCCGACCGGATCGTCGAGGCCGTGCGCCAGACCGGGGCCGAGGCCGTCCACCCCGGGTTCGGCTTCCTCAGCGAGAACGCCGGCTTCGCGCGCCGTCTGCGCGACGAGGGCATCGCCTTCATCGGTCCCAACCCCGAGGCCATCGAGGCCATGGGCGACAAGATCAGCTCCAAGAAACTGGCCGCCGCCGCCGGCGTCTCCACCGTCCCCGGCCACATGGGCCTGATCGAGACGACGGAGCAAGCTGTCACCATCGCCAATGAGATCGGCTATCCGGTCATGATCAAGGCCTCGGCCGGCGGCGGGGGCAAGGGCATCCGCGTCGCCCACTCCGACGCCGACATGGCCGAGGGCTTCGCCGCCGTGAAGGCCGAGGCGCTGGGCGCCTTCGGCGACGACCGCGTCTTCCTCGAGAAATTCATCATCGACCCGCGCCACATCGAGATCCAGGTGATGGGCGACAAGCACGGCAACGTGGTCCACCTGTTCGAGCGCGAATGTTCGATCCAGCGCCGCAACCAGAAGGTCATCGAGGAGGCCCCCTCCCCCCTCCTCGACCCCGAGACCCGCGCCGCCATGGGCGCCCAGGCTGTCGCCCTGGCCCGGGCCGTGAATTACGACAGCGCCGGCACCGTCGAATTCGTCGCCGGCCAGGACAAGTCCTTCTTCTTCCTCGAGATGAACACCCGGCTGCAGGTCGAGCATCCGGTCACCGAACTGATCACCGGCGTCGATCTGGTCGAACAGATGATCCGCTCGGCCTGGGGCGAGAAGCTCGTCTTCGAACAGAAGGACCTCGCCATCAACGGCTGGGCCATCGAGAGCCGCATCTACGCCGAGGACCCCTATCGCGGCTTCCTGCCCTCGATCGGGCGGCTGATCCGCTACGAACAACCTGAGGAAGGCGATCAGGGCGGCTACACCGTCCGCAACGACTCCGGCGTCCGCGAGGGCGACGAGATCTCGATGTTCTACGACCCCATGATCGCCAAGCTCTGCGCCTGGGGCGAGACCCGCGACGCCGCCATCGACGGCATGGCCCGGGCGCTGGAGGACACCCACATCCACGGGGTCGGCCACAACATCCCCTTCCTCGCCGCCGTCATGGACCAGCCCCGCTTCCGCAGCGGGAACATCTCGACCAGCTATATCAAGGACGAATTCCCCGAAGGCTTCCACGGCCTGCTGCCCGACCGCCGCCAGACCGACATCCTGATCGCCACCGCCGCGGCCATGAACGAGATCGCCTCGGAACAGTCCGGCGACCCGTCCGGCCGCACCGACTGGATCATCCTCGTCGCCGCCCAGGGCCCGGGCCATCCCGCCGGCCCCGGCGAGGCCCACGGCGTCTCCCTCGGCTATGACGACGACGAGGCCCTGACGCTGGACCTCGTCGGCGAGGCCAATGACGAACACAGGGCCCTCAAGCTCGGCGACATCGACTGGCGCCCCGGCCTGGCCCAGTTCCGCGCCACGCTGGACGGCGTCCCCTTCACCGCCGAGGTCAGCCGCGTCGCCGACGGCTTCGTCATCCGCACCCGCGCCGCCCGCGCCCGCGTCCGCGTCCTGACCCCCGCCGTCGCCGCCCTCTACGCCCGCCTGCCGGAAAAGGTCGCCGCCGACACCTCGAAACTGATCCAGTCCCCCATGCCCGGCCTCGTCGTCTCCATCCCGGTGACGGTCGGCCAGGAGGTCAAGACCGGCGAAACCGTCGCCATCATCGAGGCCATGAAGATGCAGAACATCCTCAAGGCCGAACGCGACGGCGTGGTGAAGTCCGTCGGCGCCGCGGCGGGCGATCCCGTGGCGGCGGACGATGTGCTGGTCGAGTTCGAATAGGTCTCAGTCCCGCCGCGTGAACCGCAGCCCGCGCAGCAGCGGGTCGCTGTAGCTGAACCCCGTCACCTCGCCGTCCGCATTCCGGTGGAACCGCGCAATCATCGACCCCTGCCGGAACACGTCCGGCGACGCCGCCGCCAGCTCCAGCCGCCCGAGCGAGCCCCGCCCGAACCGCACGGCCACGCCCCCGTCGGCGTCCGTGACCTCGGCCGACGCGGCGGAGTCGCCAGCGTAGCATCCGGCATAGGCGTGCAGTTCGGGCGGCATGGCGTCATCCGGTTCAGCAGAGCCCTGCATCCTGACCGGCGGACGGGTGAGCGGCATGAGCGAAATCTGAGCCTTCGCTGAAATCGGCCCGCTACGCCGCCCTCTCCACAACCGCCTCACCTCCGATGCGTCGATAGGCAGATCGCTGACCGCCCTCGCCAGCGCACCGACTCCCACCGCCCCTTCACCCCCGCACAAACGCCAGCAACGGCCCCGGATCATGCCGGTCCGCCGCCTGCAGCGCGGCGATATACCGCCGACGCGTCTCCCCCGGCTCGACCAGACTGTCCCGCCCCCAGCTCAGCGGCTCCACGCCCAGTCGCGTCGCCAACATGTCGGCCGCCATCCGCGCGTGCCGACCATTCCCGTTCGGAAACGGATGAATCTGCACCAGCCGATGATGGAAGCGCGCCATCAGTTCGTCCGGCGGCCAGGCGTCGTGGTCGATCTCGAACCGCACCGCCTCCAGCAGGGCGTGCACGTCCATGCCGATCCGCCACGGATCGACGCCGATGTTCTTGCCCGTCTCCCGGAACCGGCCGGCCCAACGCCACACCTGCCCGTACATCTGTCTGTGCAGGGCGATCAGGGGATCGAATGCGAGAATGTCCCGCCGCCGGGCCGCCGCCCATGTCTGAGCCTTGGCGATGTTGTCGAACTCCGCCCGGTTCAGGTCGGCGCGGGTGGTGATCCAGCTGGGGATCAGCCCCTCACGCTCCTCGGGCATCAGGGGCGTATTCCCCTCGTCGTCGCCGTCGAACAGCGGATCGGTCACGGCGTCTGCCAGAGCCGCCGGGGTTCCTCGCGGATCAAGTCCTCGATCATCCGCCCCCGCTCGTCCGCGAGGTCGGGATCGCTCAGGGCCTGATTTTCCAGCGCCATGGTGTGGCCCAGCCTGCCGAGACGAACATCGACGACCATCGCGGCGCGGTCGCGCACGGTCTGTTCCAGCGAGGTCTCGGGAACGAAGGCGTAGACCAGACGGCAGTTCATCGCCGCGGCCGCCCGCCGAAGCGTGGCCAGGGTCACCGTGTCCTGAACCTCGCCCTTCTCCAGGGCCGAGACGGTGGAGGGATCGACTTTCAGCCGAGCGGCCAGTTGCGTCCCGGTCATGCCCAGGGCCTCGCGCACCGCGCGCACCCATCCTCTGTGCGGACGCGTGCCGACGTCGCTTTTCAGGGGGCCGAGGCGGTCGTCCAGACTTCGACGGGCGGAAGCGACGGTTGTCATGACTTATAGTCCAATTATTTTCGATATTTTATGGATCATAATACGTATAAATGTCAATTATCTTGCATTATAGTCCATATTCATTCCGGACATCTTCTCTTTCAGTCCCATCTACAACCGCCGCACCCTCGGCCCCCGCTCCCCCTCCGGCGCGTCGATCAGCAGGTGCGTCACCGCCCACACCAGCGCGTCCGCACGATCCAGCGAGCCGGCCCCCTCCATCTCGCCGGCGAAGGACATCAGCTCCTCCTCCAGCGCCGACAGGGGGACGCCGTCGGCCGGGGCGTGGCGGACGCGGCCCTGTTCGTAGAGGGCGGCGACGGGTTCGGCGCGGACGCGCTTGCCTTTGGTGGCGCGGACCTCGCGGACCCGCAGCGTGTTTCCGGCGGTCTTGAGCACGGCGCGGACCATGTCGCCGCCCTGGTTGACCTCGGCGACCATGGCTCCGGCGTTGAACTCGCGCGCCGCCTGCACCGCGCGGCGGGCCCACTGGTCGGGGCTGAGCCCGTGGGCCGAGCGGTCGGCGAGGACGACGGCCTCGCGCACGCCGTCGGGGCGGCGGCGCGAGCCGGCGACGATGATGCCGCAGGCGTCGCCGGTGGTGGTGGTCGTGGGGTCGAGGGCGATGATGACGCGGTCGAGGGGTTGGGGGCTGGGGGCTGGGGTTTGGGGTAAAGTCCCGGGCGACGGGGCCGACCCGGCTGCCCCCCGTTCCCCAGCCCCCAACCCCCAGCCCCTCGCTCCAGCCATCATCTCCGCCGTAAACAGCGCCCCGGCCAGGTCGACGATCTGGCCCTCGATCTCCTGGGCCTCGCGGCGGGTGCCGCCGTAGAGGGTGCGGAGCTCGTCGAGGAAGCCGGGGGAGAGGTGTTCGGCGTTGTCGGCCGTTCCGGCGTGGGTCAGGGCGCAGGAGGGTTCGTCGCGCAGGGAGATGAGGGCGCGGGTCGGGCGGGGGGTGGTGGTGACGACGAGGCGAGGCGCGCCGGACCCCGCCCCTCCACCATGCTTCGCATGGTCCCCCTCCCCATCGCTGCGCGACGGGGAGGAGACGGGCGGCGCTTCCGTCTCCTCCCCATGCAATGGGGAGGGGGACCGCGAAGCGGTGGAGGGGCGAAGCGGCCGCCGCAGCCCCATCCGCAGCAGCGCCAGCGTCTCGCCCGCCCCGCGCGCGCCGACGGCGGGCCAGGCGCAGAACTCGTCCGCCCAGGCGGCGCTGAACTGGGGACCGCGCAGGGAGTCGGGGTCCTCGGCCGAGAAGGCCTGGGCGATACAGCCGTTGGCGAACACCAGCCGGCGGCGCGAGGGCTCATAGGCGGGGCGGTCGGCGCGGGTCCAGCGCGGCAGGGAGCGCAGGCCGGACGGGCCCTCGATCATCACCTCGCGCACGTCATGCAGGGTCGGGCCGACAAGAGCGAGGCGGCCGCCGGGGCCGAGAAGTTCCGCCTGATCGGCCAGCCAGCTGGCCCCGGCCAGGGTCTTGCCCGCGCCGCGTCCGCCGAGGAACAGCCAGGTCGACCAGTCGGAGCCGTCGGGCAGAGGGCCGGGCGGAGTCTGGGCGATGCGGAGATGGATGGGCGGGACGGACGGGGCGTCGTCATTGGCCGCCTCGGGCGGCGGCCCGGCGCCGGGACGGCCTCCGATCAGCACGCGGCGGATGAGATCGGCCATCCTCAGGTCGGAGGCGCAGGCCTCGCGCTCGCCGGCGCCCGCCAGGGTTTCGGCCTGGGCCACGAGAGCGTCGACGGCGGCTCCGGGATTGTTGCGGTCGAGGACAAAGGCGCGGTCGCGGTGTTTCAGCCGGATGCGGGTGTCGGGCAGGGTCTCGAGGGTGATCGGTTTGGGCCCGGTCAGACGATAGACGGCGCCGGGCACGTCCTTCTTCTGGCAGCCGTCAGCATGGGCGCGAGACCGCAGCGCCCCTTCGGTCACGCCGTAGCGCTCCGCAATGTCCGCGGCGGGTTCGCCGGCCAGATACAGGTCCAGCGCCTCGCGCCAGAGCGCACCGGTCATGCCGACCGGGCTCTGCGGAATGACGCGGTCATCCGGCCAGCCTCCGGGGGGCTTGCGACGATGATCGGGGGCGCCGGTCTGGCGTTTGAGCAGGCCGCGGGCCGAGGCCTGACGATTGATCGTGCCGGTGTGGACGCCGTGTTTGGCCGACAGCGCCTTGCGCGTCGCGCCGGCTGCCTCTTCGGCGAACAGGGCCAGCCATTGGTCTTCGGTGAGGATGCTTTTCGACATGGCCGCCATTGTCGGCGGGTCCCTACCTCAGGCGGGCTGGCGACGCTGTCCGGGCAAGGAAATTCTTCCGGATCAATCGGTTGGCGATTTGGATTGTGCTGACAATCGCGCGATTGCCAGCGGTCTACCGCCCCCTGAGCATATCCCCCCACCGCCACGCCCCCCTGCCCAGCGCCAGCCTCGGGCCCCCGGCGGAGTCGCTGAAGCTGATCAGCACCAGACCGCGCATGGGCTGGGCCCGGCAGGCGTGGGGGGCGAAGGCGACCTCCATGGCGATGGCCTGCCGCACGCCGGCCAGGCCTTCGCCGGCCTCACCGGGATTGCGGATCCAGTCGCCGTTCCAGACCAGAAGGGCCTTGCCGGGACCGACCTCGCGCTGGGCCCGGGTCACGGCGGCGCGGACCTCGGGGTCGTCGCGCAGGGCGTCCTGCAGCCAGCGCACCATGTCGCAACCGCCGGCGCCGGAGCCGGAGCCGCCCGTCCCGCCCGTCCCGCCCGTCTCGCCGCCTCCCCCCCGCCCGCCCACGCCGCCGCCGGGCCCGGCAACGGTCGCCCCCGCCAGTTGGGCGTCGCTGAGCGTGGCCATGGGAGCTGGCGGCGCGGGCACGCGGGCGGCGACGGTCTCGACATGCGGCGGCGGCGGGATGGGCGCGCGGCTGGGCCGGGGAGCCGGGGCCGGCGGGGTCGGGCGGGCCTTGGCCGGAGGCGCGGCGGGCGTGGGCGTCGCGGGACCGGCAGGTGGTTGGGGGTCGGAGGTCGGGCCGGGCGCGGGTTCCGGGCGCGGCGGCGGCTTGAACAGGGTGACCATCACTGCCGGAGGCGGCTGAGGTGCGGTCCAGAGGCGGGAAGGTTCGGCTTGAGCCAGCAACACCGGCAGCAGGACCGCCATATGGGCCGCGAGACTGACCGCCCCGGCCAGCAGCCATGCGCGCTTCGCCGAATGGGACGACGGACGCGGATCCTGGTTCCCGCCCCTGATCGGGTCGGGTTTGGCGGAGTCAAGGTTGCGGGTCGGTGCAGGCATGGACGGTCCCGGCGCCGATGGGGGTCATTGGCGAAGCCCAGATCAGCACCGGCCCGCGTCAGGATCGTGGCGCGTCCCCCGGCAGTCGTCGTTCTGTAAAATGAGGCGTTATGGCGGGAATCAAACCACCGTTTGCTGAACGGACCACTGCTCTGGACAATAAAGCGCTCGTTACAGTCAAGCTGACACCTTATCGCCCCCGACCCGTCATCACGTCGCCATCACGGTTACGGTACCTGACAGCTTGCGCATGCCCCCGGGAGTAGCGCCCCGACTGAACAGAGGCTCATCCCTTGACCAGACTCACCTCCAGAATGGCGGCCGTGACCGGTGTCGTCCTCATCGCCGGCCTGACCGCGGGCGGCTGCGCCAGCCACAAATTCGTGCGCGAAAATCTCGCCGAGGTGGACACCCGGGTGACCGGCGTCGACACCCGCGTCACCGAGGTGGCGGGCACGGCCGGCGAGGCCCTGGCCCGCGCCACCGCCGCCCACAAACTGGCCGAGGGCAAATTCCTTTATGAGGTCGTGCTGTCGGACGACTCGGTGAAATTCCCCGTCAACCGCGACGAACTCTCGCCCGAGGCCGAGGCGCGTCTGGCGGAACTGGTCCAGCGGCTGATCAGCGAGAACCGCAACGTCTATCTGGAAATCCAGGGCCATACGGACGCCAGCGGCGACGCGGCGTTCAATGAGCAGCTGGGCGAGGCCCGGGCCGAGGCGGTGCGCCGCTATCTGAGCCGCAACAGCATCGCCCTGAACCGGATGGCGACCATCTCCTATGGCGAGGAGTCGCCGGTGGCGCCGAACGACACGGCCGAGGGCCGGGCCCAGAACCGCCGCGTGGCGATCGTCGTCCTGAGCTGAAGTGAGACCGCCCGGGGCGGGACCGCAGCGCGGTTTCCCTCGGGTCTTCCACGCGACTTGATACCAGTGTCAGATGGGCCTGTCGTGGCTGTCCCCCGATGCTCGCGAGGATGCCTATGACATCCCGGACGCCGCAAAGCGGCGATCCGGGACGGTGGATCGAACGAACTTCATCCTCCCGGAAGCTGCGCCAGCAGCTATCCGGGAGACACGTCAGGATCAGCGCGACGGCTGCCTGTCCCCCGGACAATCGCGATGCGATTTCCGGGAGGGCGGAGGGAGCAGGCTCATGCCGTCCCGGATCGCCGCTTTGCGGCGTCCGGGATGACAAGGCACAGCGTCTAAATGGGCGCCGCGCCCTCGGTCACCGGTCCGAACACCCGCCGGAAGCTGATTTTCAGCGCCGCGTCCGCCTCATCCATCGTCGCCGGCACGCCCAGATCCACCAGGCTGGTCACCCCGTGCTCCGCGATCCCGCAGGGCACGATGCCGGTGAAATGGCCGAGGTCCGGCTCCACGTTCAGGCTGATGCCGTGGAAGCTGACCCATTTGCGGACCTTGACGCCGATGGCGGCGATCTTGTCTTCTCTCCCCCCGTCCGCGGGGGGAGTGTCGGCGAAGCCGACGAGGGGGGGGCGGCTCCAGCCCGGCCCCTTCCGCTCCACCCAGACCCCGACGCGGCCTTCACGCACATCGGCGGGCACGCCGAGCTCGCCCAGCGCCCCGATGATCCACTGTTCGAGCCCGCGCACGAAGGTCCGCACGTCCTTGCCGCGCGCGTTCAGGTCCAGCATCACATAGGCCACCCGCTGGCCCGGCCCATGGTAGGTGAACTGTCCGCCCCGGCCGCTGCGGTGAACCGGAAACCGGGCCGCGTCGAGCAGGTCGCCGTCCTTCGACGAGACGCCCGCCGTATAGAGCGGCGGATGCTCCAGCAGCCAGACCAGCTCGCCGGCCTCGCCCGTGGCGTTGGCCGCCGCCCGGGCCTCCATGGCCGCGACCGCCGCCTCATAGCCGACATAGCCTTCGGATGCCGCCCATTCGACCGGGCGGCCGTCGGCCCTGTTGAGCTTGGGCATGGCCAGCTTCGATATGGTTTCGCTTAAGGCTTGGGAAAGCATGACGCCTCCAATGTGGGGGTCGGGAGCGCCATGCAAGCCAAGATCGCCCACGAACCCGCCTCCTCAGAGTCAGCGTCAGAGTATCCAGTGAGTCAGATCGAAGCCGTCGATATCGAAATTTCGGTCGTCCTGGGGCGTTCTGTCCTGCCGATGAGTCAGCTGCTGCGGATGGGCCGCGGGGCGGTGATTCCGCTCGACGCCTCGGAACATGACGAGGTCTGGATCCTGGCCAACAATCATCCGGTCGCGCGCGGCGAGATCGAAATCCGCGACGACCGCATCGCCATCACGGTCACCCGCGCCGCCGACGTCTACGACTTCATGGCCGGCGCCGCCTGATACCGCTTGGCAGCCGCGCCTCTCTCCGCTATCAGCCCCGCTCCGATGCGAGCGGTCGTGGCGGAATTGGTAGACGCGCAGCGTTGAGGTCGCTGTTCCCTAACCGGAGTGGAAGTTCGAGTCTTCTCGACCGCACCATCGAAACAACAGGGCGAATCTCGGCTAGAATTGAGCTGACATAAAATTCGGGGAGGCCGAGCGTGACGATCACCGCAAAAGCCTCCCTGACGCCTTCCCAGACCAACGAAATCGACCACGTCGCCCTCGACGAGGACTATGTGCTGACGGCGGCCTTCGTCGAGAAGGTCGTCGACGCCTCGGACGCCGGCGACGGGCTCAAGCTGCGGTCGCTGCTGGAAGACCTGCACCCGGCCGACGTCGCCGACCTGATGGGCTTCCTGACCGCCGAGCATCGCACCGTCGTCGTGCTGTGGCTGCCGCCCGACCTGTTGGCGGAAACCCTGCCGGAGCTGGACGACAATATCCGCGAGGAGGTGCTGGAGCGCGTCCCGCACCTGACCCTGGCCGAGGCGCTGCAGGAGCTGGACTCCGACGACGCCGCCGCGGTGGTCGAGGATCTGGAAGACGACCAGCGCGAAAGGGTGCTGGCGGCCATGCCGGAGATCGATCGCGCAGCGATCGAGAACTCGCTGCGCTATGACGAGGACTCTGCCGGTCGCCTGATGCAGCGCGAGGTGATGGCCGCGCCGTCGTTCTGGAACGTCGGCGACACCATCGATCACATCCGCAAGCAGGGTGAGGATCTGCCCGAACTGTTCTTCGACATCTATGTCGTCGATCCGTCGAACAAGCCGGTCGGCGGCCTGCCCGTCAGCGGCCTGCTGCGCGCGGCGCGCACGATCGCCCTGATCGACATCATGGAGCCGATCAATGCGATCGCCGTCGACCAGGACCAGGAAGAAGTCGCCTACATCTTCGAGAAATACCACCTGATCTCGGCCCCCGTCGTCGATGCGGCGGGGCGGCTGGTGGGTCAGATCACCGTCGATGACATCGTCAACATCATCCAGGAAGAGAACCGCGAGGACATCCTGCGCCTCGCCGGCGTGTCGGACGAGGACCGGGGCTCGTCGGTGTCCGAGATCGTACGCGGTCGCGTGCCCTGGCTGGCCATCAACCTCGGCACGGCGGTCCTCGGCTCGATCGTCATCTCCTGGTTCGAGGTCACCATCGCCCAGATCGTCGCCTTGGTGATCCTGCTGCCCATCGTCTCGGCCATCGGCGGCAACGCCGGCACCCAGGCCCTGACCGTGACCGTGCGCGCCCTGGCGACGCGCGAGCTGAACAGCTCCAACGCCGCCCGCACCTTCCGCCGCGAGCTGGCCGTCGGTCTGGCCAATGGTCTAGTGTTGGCGCCCCTGATCGGGACGGCGGCCGGCCTGTGGTTCCGGGATTGGCGCATCGGGGCGGTGATCGGCATGGCCATGGTGCTGAACCTGCTGGTCGCGGCCACGGTCGGGGTCCTGACGCCCCTGACTCTGTCGCGGCTGAAGTTCGACCCGGCCGTGTCCTCAGCCGTGTTCGTGACAGCGACGACGGACTTCTTCGGCTTTTTGATCTTCCTCGGTCTTGCGAGCATCGTGCTGTTGTAGAGCGGCGCGTCCCTTGCTGGCTCTCTCTTCGGGCGAGCGCGCCCGTCTCGATTTGGGTCAATCCGTGTCCGAAACGCCCACACCCCGTCTGAAGGTCTCCCGCGAGGGGATAGTCCTCATCAAGAGCTTTGAGGGCTTCCGTCCGCGCGCCGTTCAGGAAGAGGACGGACGCTGGGTCATCGGCTATGGCCACAGCGCCTCGGCCCGCGAAGGCCTGATTGTCGCGGAGGCGGACGCTGAACTGCTGCTGCAATACGACCTGATGCCGGTGGTGAAGGCTCTGAATGAGCAGGTTCAGGGTCCGCTGAATCAGCACCAGTTCGACGCCCTGGCCAGTTTCGCCGTGTCCGTCGGCGTTGAGCGCTTCACGGCGTCCGACGTCCTGCAAAGGCTGAATGAAGGTCATGCCGGCCAGGCCGCAGACGCCCTGATAGGCTGGCCCGAAGACGCCTCCGCTGACGCCCGCCTGCGCCGCCGTGCAGCCGAGCGCGCGCTGTTTGTCGCCGATCCGGCCTCCCCGGTCACCCTGGCTGAGCTGCTGGCCGCTCCCCTGCCCCCCCCGCCGGTCGAGGCGACGACCGAGGCCGAAGCGCCGGGGACCGATGCGCGCGCCGCCGCCGTCGCCACCCTGCTGGGCGAAGCGCCGGAAACTCCCGACCCCATCGAACCTGAGGCCGTCGAGCCCGATCCGGCCTGGGCGCCCGAGGCGCCCGCCTTCGAATCTCCGACCTTCCAGCCGGCAGATGCGGTGACGCGGGTCAATCTGGATCGCTATTCGCCCTACGCCGCCGCGATCATCGGCCCCCTGCCCGGCTTCGCCCCGGCTGATCCGGTCGCCGCCCCGGCCGAGCCCGCGCCTGAGGCCGAGGCGACGGCTGAGCCTGCCGAACCCGCCATTCCCGTGATCCCGCTGCAGTCCGCCGCAGTCCTCCCCTCGACCTTTCCGGCGATGGATCCGGAGCTGGTCCTGACGCCGGCCACCGAGGCCGATTTCATAGAGGCCGAGCGCCCGGTGTGGCCGTCGGACCAGCGCGCTCCCGCCCCCACAGTCGAGGAAACCGTCCTGTTCGAGAACGAGCCGACCCTGTCGGTGCTGCGTCACGAGGTCGAACCAGCCGGACCGCGCCGCTTCGACTGGAGCGAGACCGGCGCCTTCCTGATCATGGGCGGCGTGGGACTGGCGGCTTGTGGGGCGTCGGCCGCCGCCTTCCGTCTCGCCGTCGAACAGCCGTCGCCAATGGGCGAGACCACCGTCATCGCCTGGGCCCTGGCCCTGATCGGGGTGATCTGCGTCGGCGTGTCCTCGTGGAACCTGTATGTGCGGTGGGGCAAGGCGGACTGATATTCCTCCCCCTCCGGGGGAGGGGGACCATGCGAAGCATGGTGGAGGGGCCTTGGCGGCCGCCGCCAGCGCCCGGAACAGCCCCCTCCACCGCTTCGCGGTCCCCCTCCCCCTCTCGCTTCACTCGGGGGGAGGAATGATGCTACCCCCGCCGCCATGAGCATTCCCAACGCCCCCCAATCGATGGAATTCGGCCTCGGCGAAAACGCCGACATGATCCGTGAGACCACCGCCCGCTGGGCGAGCGACCGTCTGGCGCCCCTGGCCGCCGAGATCGACGAGACCAACGCCTTCAAGCGTGAGTTGTGGCCCGAGATGGGGGAGCTGGGCCTGCACGGCATCACCGTCGAGGAAGAGCATGGCGGCCTCGGCCTCGGCTATCTCGAACATGTCGTGGCGATGGAAGAGGTGTCGCGCGCCTCGGCCTCGATCGGCCTGGCCTACGGCGCCCACTCCAACCTGTGCGTCAACCAGATCCGCCGCTGGGGTACGGAAGAGCAGAAGCAGAAATACCTGCCCAAGCTGATCTCGGGCGAACACGTCGGCTCGCTGGCCATGTCCGAGGCCGGGTCGGGCTCCGACGTCATGTCGATGCGCACCCAGGCCCGCAAGGAGGGCGACCGCTACATCCTGAACGGCACCAAATTCTGGATCACCAACGCCCCGCACGCCGAAACCCTGGTGGTCTACGCCCGCACCGGCGAGGGCAACGGCGGCGTCACGGCTTTCCTCATCGAGAAGGACATGAAGGGCTTTTCGGTCTCGAAGAAGCTGGACAAGATGGGCATGCGCGGCTCCGACACCGCAGAACTGGTGTTCGAGGACTGCGAGGTCCCGGAAGAGAACGTCATGGGCCCGGTCGGCGGCGGCGCCGGCGTGCTGATGAGCGGCCTCGACTATGAGCGCACCGTCCTGTCCGGCGGTCCGTTGGGCATCATGCAGGCGGCGCTGGACGTGGTCCTGCCCTACGTCCGCGAACGCAAACAGTTCGGCAAGGCGATCGGCTCATTCCAGCTGATGCAGGCCAAGGTCGCCGACATGTATGTCGCCCTCAACAGCGCCCGCGCCTATGTCTACGCCGTCGCGAAGGCCTGCGATCAGGGGAAGACCACCCGCTATGACGCCGCCGGGGCGATCCTGCTGGCCTCGGAGAACGCGGTGAAGGTCAGCCTTGAGGCGGTCCAGGCCCTCGGCGGCGCCGGCTACACCAGGGAGTGGCCGGTCGAGCGGCTGGTCCGCGACGCCAAGCTGTACGACATCGGCGCCGGAACGAACGAGATCCGCCGCTTCCTGATCGGGCGGGAACTACTGGGCAGCTGATCCCGGGGGACAGTCGCCGATCCGCTCGGCCGTCATGGTCATGGTCGTATCGGCCATGGACGGGTCGGGCGCCGGCGTCATCCGGGTCCTGACCTCCGTCGAATAGCGGCGGGAGAGGTCGCCGGTGACCCGCATGTCCGTCTCGGCGCGAACTCCGTCCGGCATGTTGCAGACCGAATGTCCGACCATGGCGTCGCCGTCACGACGGAAACGCTGTTCAGTGCACTGAACCCCGTCGGGCGCCTTGCCCGGACCGCGCTGCATTTCCGAAAAATCCTGCCGAGTGACGCAGGTCTCGATCGCAGGCAGGGCGACCCCGGCCGGCATGCCGGGGATCCGGGTGGTGATCCGCCAGAGCCCGGGCCGTGGCCCCTCCATTCCCGCGGCGGCCGGCGCGGAGCCGCCGCCGGCGTCAGCCTTCGACGCGGGCGCCTTGTCATCGCCCTGACCACACGCCGTCAGGGCCAGGCCGATGCAACCGGCCAGGCCAAGTGTAATCTTGCGCATCCTGATTTCTCCCGCCCGGCTCTCCGCCGGCCCTGCCTTGGCGGCCGCAGAATGCCCGAAATAGCAATGTTCCGCCAGTCGGTCAGGGAGGATTGACGAATGTTAAGTGGCGCCTGTTTATCTACCGGCCTAGATCGAGATATCCCGTCCGGACGCCCCGTCGCCAATGCCCGACTACGACTATCAGAGCGACAACCGGACCTTCTCGCAGGTGATCGAGGACATCGGCGTCAAGGACGATCCGAAACTGTACCTCGGCGAGCTGGTCAACGCCTTCGGCGAGCGCGGCTTCGGCGCCCTGATGCTGTTCTTCGGCTTGCTGAGCGTTGCCATCGGCATCATCCCGGGCACGACCACCATCCTCGGGGCGCCGCTCCTGCTGATAGGTCTGCAACTGGCGATCCGCCAGGACCAGCTGTGGCTGCCGCGCTGGGCCCTGCGGCGCTGGATCGAACGTGAAACCTACCGGCAGGGCGTGGAAAAGGTGCTTCCGCGCCTCAGAAAGTTGGAGCGGCTGTCCAAGCCCCGCCTGTCGATCATGACCAGCGAGCTGTCCGAGGTCCTGATCGGCGTCGCCACCGTCCTGCTGGCCTTCATCCTGATCCTGCCGATCTGGGGTGGCAATCTGGTGCCGGCCCTGATCATCTCGGCCTTCGGCTTCGGGCTGTTGCAGCGTGACGGGCTGGCCATCGTCATCGGCTGGAGCGCGATCGCCCTGATCGTCGTCGCGGCCCTGATTATCTGGCTCACCTGGACCTGGGTCTCTCCCTACCTCCTGCCGTTCTGGAGCTGGCTCAACGGTCTGCTGCCGCAGGCATGGACCTGGCTGACCGGCCTGTTAGGCGGCTGAGGTCCGGCGCCATCAGGCCGCCTGCTGTGCGCCCGGTCCGGGTCCGGCGAGCCCCTGCATGACCATCCTGTTGATGTCGATCAGGGCTTCGAAGTCATCCTCACCGCGCATGATCGCCGACGAGTGACGGCTGACGAACAGGCTGATCGAGATGATCTGGGCCTTCAGGCCCGAATTCATGGCGTTGTCGGGATCGGAGCAGTCGGTGGCCAGCGCCGACCACAGCCGGCGGTTCCAGTCCAGGGCGTCGATGCGCGCGGCGATTTCCGAAGTCTCCAGCGTCGAGGCGTGCATCAGCGCCCGGGTCACCTGCCCGAACAGCCGATACTCCATCTCACGCGGAGACTCAGCCCGAGAGGCCGCGGTCTTGTACGCCTGCAGCGACATTCGCCAGACCTTCCTCATACTCAACGAGTTTACGCGCCGCCATCAGCGCCTTGTAGTATTCGCGCGCCATCACATGGCGGGATGCCGCCACGCAGTCGGCCAGGACCCCCGGATTGCGCGACGCCCCCATGAATTCGCTCAGCCGCAGGGCGAACTCGTCATAGACCTTGGCCGCCGCCCCCTCGTCCAGGTACATCATCATGACCGGGAAATAGATGCGTCTGGCGGGGGTATTGGCATCCTCGGGCTGGAGAATGTCCTTCTCGCGCAGCACCGACGCCTTGTTTTGCAGGATCAGCACGCCGCGACGATCGCCGTTCTGGACGACGGCGCCGTTGAGGACGAATTTCTCGCCGGGCTTCAGCGACAGCTTGAGCGGCATCTGAGAGAGCGTCTCCTGACAGGCTCCCGGCGACGTTAGGAAACCGGGACCAAACGCAGCCTAAACAAACGTGGTTAACCATGTCTTGTCCGTCGCGACTGATCCCGGTCACCCCGGGGAACATCGGACAAGCACCGGGCGTTGACCCTACAGCAGGAGAGACCGCATGCCCGAGATCGACGGCTATTCGGACGACCAGGCCCAGTCAGAAGTCTATGACGAGACCCACATCGACGATGAGGGCGACGGCGACATTCTGCTGGATGAAGCGGATCTCGTGCTGGACGTCACACAGATGGCCGGCGACGCCGACGAGGAGCCGTTCGACGAGGACGTCGAGGACGATCTGGACGAGGTCCAGGGCGCATCCGGCATAGAGGCTGAGGCCGATGCCCTGCTGGGCGTGGATGGCGAGCGTCTGATCGAGATCGACGGCGAGAGCGCCGGAGGCCGCGGGCCGGACGAGGTCGAGCTGGTCTACTCCGGCCTGATGCGCAACGCCCGCGGCGCCCAGGCCAGCGCGGCCCACTGGGAAGCCAAACGCCTGTCAGACGACGACCTCGCCGGCCTGGGCTACGGCCCCGACGGCGACGAAGACCATCCCGCGAAATAAGGAGGGCGACTTGACCGTTCATACCGACCACACCCCGTCCCCGCGCGACGACGGCGATCCGGATACGCCGCATGCCAAAAAGGCCGCGCGCGAAACCGGCAAGCCGGATCAGCTGCGCGAAAAGGAACGTCACGCTGAGGACCGTCAGGAAGCCCTGCTGGACGAAGGATTGGAAGAGACCTTCCCCGCCAGCGATCCGGTCTCGGCCAAGCGGATCACCTGATCCGCGTCAGGTCTTCACCCGCCAGGTCGCGCCCTGCGGCCCGTCCATCACGACCACCTTCAGCGCGTTGAGCCGGTCGCGGATGCGGTCGGCCTCGGGCCAGTCCTTGCCCGCGCGGGCGGTGGCGCGCTGTTCCAGCAGGCCCTCGACCTCGATGCGGAGGGCGTCGGAGATCTCGCCTTCCAGCCAGTCGGCCGGATCGGCCTGAAGCACGCCAAGAAGGGCGCCGGCCGCGACCAGCTCGCCCTTGGCGCGGGCCACGACGCCGTGGTCGCCCGCCGTCATGGCGCGCTCAATCTCGCTGGACAGGGCGAAGAGGGTCGAAATGGCGCCCGGCGTGTTGATGTCATCCTCGATGGCCTTGAGGAAGTCCTCGGGCGGCTCATCGCCATTGGCCTCGACGGCGGCGGCGCGGTGCAGGGCGCTGTACAGCCGGTCCAGCGCCTTGCGGCTCTGGTCCAGCAGGGCCTGATTCCAGTCCAGGGGCTGGCGGTAGTGGGCGCTCAGCAGGGCCCAGCGCACCACCTCGCCCGGAACCGCCTGCACCAGGTCATGCAGCAGCAGGACATTGCCGATCGACTTGGACATCTTCTCCGCGTCGACGGTCAGGAAGCCGTTGTGCATCCAGTAGCGGCTGTACTCCGCATGGGGGTCGGGGGAATGGGCGTGGCCGTGGGCGCAGACGCTCTGGGCGATCTCGTTTTCGTGGTGTGGAAACACCAGATCGATGCCGCCGCCGTGGATGTCGATCGGCAGGCCCAGCGTCTCCTCGATCATGGCCGAGCATTCGATATGCCAGCCCGGACGTCCCTCGCCCCAGGGCGACGGCCACGACGGTTCACCCTCCTTCGAGGGCTTCCAAAGAACGAAGTCGTGCGGGTTCTTCTTGTAGGGCGCGACCTCGACGCGGGCCCCGGCGATCATGTCGTCGAGGTTGCGGCCGGACAGGCGACCGTAGGCCTCGTAGGACGAGACGTCGAACAGGACATGACCCTCGGCGGCGTAGGCGCAGCCCTGTTCCATGATCGCGCCGATCTGGGCGACGATGGCGTCCATATGGTCGGTGACATGGGGCGCGATGTCCGGCGGCGAGACGTTCAGCCGGCTCATGTCCTCCAGATAGGCGGCCTCGTAGCGGGAGGTGACCTCGCCGATAGGCGTGCCCTCCTTCGCGGCCTTCGCATTGATCTTGTCGTCCACGTCGGTGACGTTGCGGGCGTAGATGACCTTGTCCGCGCCGTACTGACGGCGCAGCAGACGCACCAGCACATCGAACACCACTGGCGGTCGCGCATTGCCGATATGGGCGTAGTCATAGACCGTCGGGCCGCAGACATAGAGGGTCACCCGGTCGGGGTCGCGCGGCGTGAAAACGCGCTTTTCGCGATGCAGGGTGTCGTGCAGGGTCAGCGGCATAGTGAGGCGGAAGCTTTCGGTTTTCTTGCGGGACGGACCCGCCGTCCCATATAGCGGTCCTGCTGCACAAGCGAACAGCGTCGAGATCGAGAATGAGCGTCATCCCCGTCAAGCCGGTTCTGGTCGGTGACAACGACCCGTCCAAACGCCCCAGCCGCGAGGAGGCCCTCAAGGCTGTACGCACGCTGCTGGCGTGGGCCGGCGACGATCCCGATCGCGAGGGCCTGCGCGACACGCCCAAGCGGGTGGTCGACGCCTATGGCGAATGGTTCGACGGCTATGACGCCGATCCGGCGGTCGAGCTGTCGCGGACCTTCGAGGACGTGCAGGGCTATGACGACATGGTCCTGCTGCGCGAGATCGAGGTGGAGAGCCACTGCGAGCACCACATGGCTCCGTTCCTCGGCAAGGCCTATGTCGCCTATATTCCGCAGGAGAAGGTCGTCGGCATCTCCAAGCTGGCGCGGGTGGTCGAGATCTTCGCTCGCCGCCTGCAGACCCAGGAAACCCTGACCCAGCTGATCGCCGATGCCATCGAATCAAACCTGCAACCGGCCGGCGTCGCCATCATGATCGACGCCGAACATCAGTGCATGACCACCCGGGGCGTGCATCACCGCCACGTTTCCACCATCACGACCCGCTTCACTGGCGTCTTCAAGACCGACGCCGCGCTGAAGGATCGCTTCCTGAGGTTGGCGAAGGGCTGATAGGTTCTCCTGAAAGGCGTATTTGGGACAATCACGGGCGTATGGAACCCCAACCCGCCTGAACCCGCTTTACAAGCCGGGTCGGGGACGCCAAGAGACGAACCGAACGTCATAGCTTGCGCTCGCCGCGATCGCGTCGAGCCCGATGGAGAGAGTGACACATGGGCTCCAAACTTTCCGGACCCGCCGGCCAGGGCGGCAAGACGATCGAGCAGAACGCGGACATCAACGTCACGCCGTTCGTCGACATCATGCTGGTCCTGCTGATTATCTTCATGGTCGCCGCGCCGATGGCCACCGTTTCGATCCGGCTCGACCTGCCGCCCGCGACCCCGCCCCCCCCGGGCGAGGTCAAGGAACCGGTCTACATCACCATCCAGGACACCGGCTCGATCTTCCTGGCCGACCGCCAGACCACGATCGAGACCCTTGCCGCCGACGTGTGCGTGGCCCTGGCCGCCGCCAACTGCCGCGACGAGCGCGTCTTCGTCCGCGCCCAGCCGGAAGTGAAGTACGACCAGTTCATGGAAGTCATGAACACCCTGCAGGAGAACGGCTTCTTCAAGGTCGGCCTGCTGAACGAAGACATCGAATAGGCGCCACGCCGCGCTGAACGAACAGGGGCCGCGTCCGCAGGGATGCGGCCTCTTTCTTTTGTTCTCCCTCCCCCGGAGTGGGGAGGGGCCGTGAGGCGCAGCCGAGCGCGGGTGGGGAAGTTCGATCCCGCCGCCGTCCGGGCTTGAAGCTACAATTCCCCACCCGGTCGCTTCACGACCACCCTTCCCATGAAGGGAAGGGGGAAGGATCGCTACTGCACCGACTGCCGTGGCGGGGCCGGCGTGGCGGCGGCCGGGGCTGTATAGGGACGCTCGCCGGCGGCTTCGGCCGGCGCCGGCGTTGCGGGCGCGGGCGTGCGGGCGGCCGGACGGGCGGCGGGACGGCGTGCAGGCGGGCGAGCGGCGCGAACGGGCGCGGGAGCCGGGGCGTCCGCCGTCGGAGCGGGCGCCGGCGTCACTCCGGCCGGACGCGGAGTCGGGGCGGCGGCGGGCGCGGCGGTCTCCGTCGCGGGAGCAACCGCCGCAGAAGCCGCGGCTGCGCGGGCGGCCAGTTGCTGGCGCGCCTCGAAGCGGCGGGCCAGTTTCTCGGTCAGGTTGCGGGCGGCGGCGGGCTCCATCTGGGCCATGATGGCGGCCAGGGAGCGGGGACGCATGGCGGCGGCGACGGGCAGACGGACATCGTCGTCCAGGGTGGCGAAGACGCGGGCCGCCTCGCGCGGGCGCATCGCGGAATAGACGGCCACCATGCGATCGGTCTCGGCCTTTTCCTGCTCGCTGACCTGACCCAGCAGAATGCGGACCTCGGCCTTCACAGCCTCGAGGGCGGCGACCTTGGCGTCCAGCTTCTGTTCGGCCGTCGCCAGCAGAGGCAGCATCGAGGCGAGATCGACGTCGCGCGCGTCCAGTTCGATGCGGCGATTCTTCAGCGCATCCAGAATGCGCATCTCCGCCGGCGACAGTCCTGCCTGTTGGGCCAGTTGTTCCGGCGTCAGGGCGCAGACCGCCGCAGCGGCCGCCACGGGGGCCGCAGCAGCGCCGGCGGGCACGGCTTCCTCGGCCCAGGCGCGGGCGCCCTCGAACAGACCGGGGGCGACACCGACGGCGCGAATCAGAACCACCCCGCCGATAGCGACGGCGATCAGAGGCAGCAGGCGGGGGATCTTGCTCATGATCGGCTACTCGTAAAAGCCCTCAAGTCGCCGGGCGCCGCGCGCCGGGCATTGGGCAAGATAGGGGGTTCAGGCGGCGAAGAGGTCTTCGTCGAGATTGCGGCGTGACTGGTTGAGGCTTTGCTTCGCAGCCTGGTTAGTGCTCCGGCCTGCCGTCAGGGCGCCGAGGATAGCCGCGACCGGCGCAGGGGCACGCGTGGCCGGGGCCATGCCCTGGATGCGTTCCGCCAGAGCGGCCATGCGCAGGGCCCGCTCGCCTTCAGCCGTAACGGCCACAGGAGCGCGGGCGGCGACCAGCACGGGCTTTGGCGCCTCCTGGGGCGCGGTCTTCAGGGTCTCGGGCGCCCGGGCGATCAGGACTTCCAGCTGGGCCTTCACCTCCCGCCCCTTGACGATGCGATCGTGGAGAAGATCGGTTTCCTGACCCGAGGCCCGGAGGCTGGCGAGGGCGGCCTCGGCCCGGCCGGCGGCGGCGTTGAGTTCGGTGACAGCGGTGGCGAAGGCCTGCTGGCCGGCGCGGAGGGCGGACAGCTTCTTCTCCAGCCGCACGCCGTAACCGAGTGCGGCCACCAGCAGCAGCATCAGCACGCCATCGAGGATCATTCCGGTCATCAGCGTCTTCCCTTCGTCAGACTGGTCGCGGCTTCAATGCTGATCGGCGCCTCGATCCGCACGGCGATGCTCTGCCCCTTCCGGCCCATCTTGCCGGTCGTGACCGGGATGGAGCCGCAGCGGACCGAGATGTCGGAATCGGGCGTGGCGTTCAGCATCAGGGTGTCGCCGACCTTCAGGTCCAGCACCTTGGAGAGCGGCAGCTGCTGCTCGTCCAGCACCGCGCGCACCTCGGTTTCCGTAGTCCAGAGCTCGGTGGCCAAGTGGCCTTCCCAGATGTTGTCGCGGCCGAACTTCTCACCCATGAACTGCTGCAGCAGCATCTTCCGGATGGGTTCGAGGGTGGCGTAGGGCAGAAGCAGTTCGATGCGGCCGCCCCGATCCTCCATGTCGATGCGCAGCTTGACCAGGATCGCGGCGTTGGCCGGGCGGGCGATGGCGGCGAAGCGCGGGTTGGTCTCCAGCCGGTCGAGGCTGAAATGCACGGGCGTCAGGGGTTCGAACGCCGCGCGGGCGTCGGCCAGCACGACCTCGACCATCCGCTGGACGAGAACCCGCTCGATCGTAGTGTAGGGCCGGCCTTCGATGCGCAGGGCCGCGGTGCCGCGACGGCCGCCCAGCAGCACGTCCACGATCGAATAGATCAGATTGGAATCGACCGTCAGCAGACCGTAGTTGTCCAGCTCCTCGGCCCGGAACACCGCCAGGATGGCCGGCAGGGGTATGGAGTTCAGATAGTCGCCGAAACGGATCGACGAGATGTTGTCGAGACTGACCTCGACATTGTCCGAGGTGAAGTTGCGCAGCGAGGTCGTCATCAACCGCACAAGGCGGTCAAAAACGATCTCGAGCATCGGCAGCCGCTCGTAGCTGACGAGGGCGGAGTTGATGATGGCGCGAATGCCGGTCCGCTCGCTGTCATCCCCCTCGCCCATGTCGAAGCCCAGCAGGCTGTCGATCTCATCCTGATTCAGGACGCGTTCGGAGAGGGAGGACGGTCGCGCATCGTCCGCCCCGGCTTCTTCCGCGAGGGGGTCGGCGCTTTCGGCGAAGGCCGCGTCGGTCATGCCTACTGCACCAGCATTTCTTCGATCAGGACGGCGTCGACCTTGCCGGGCGCCGCGATCAGATTGACCCGGCGCAGGATTTCGGCGCGGAGTTGGAAGCTGCCGGCCGATCCGGCGAGGTCCTCCGGCCGCAGCTCGCGCAGGAAACCCTGAAACATGTCCTGCATCCGCGGCATCTCGGCCTGCAGCTGCTCGGCCACATGAGCGTCGCGGGTCTCCAGCGTCAGTTTCAGTTTCAGGTAGGTCGGACGGCCGTCGGGAGCCTGAATGTTCACCACCATGTCCGGCAGGGTAAAGAACGTGACGCCGTCCGGCCCCTCGGCGATCACGCCCAGCGAGGCGTCCGCAGCCCCGTCGGCGGGCGCGCCGTGGCCTCCGCCTTTCTTCTCGGCCTTCTTGTCATGGCCGCCCTTCTTCTCGGCGCCGTGGCCGCCCTCTTCGGCCGAGGCCGCCTTGGGCTGCATCAGAAAGAAGGCCGCACCCCCGCCGCCGCCCAGCACCACCAGGGCGGCCGGAATGACGATGAACAGCAGGGGAAGTTTCTTCTTCTTCGGCGCAGCGCCATCCTCGCCCTCGGCTCCGGGTGCGTCCGAAACGGCCGGCAGGTTGGCGGCCTCGTCGCCGCCCTCCTTGGCGTCCTTCTTCTTGCCGAATTTGAACATGGACCACGCCCCGAGAATCTCCTGACCCATACGAGCGTTTTTTGGTTAACGAGCCGCTAAGAACCGGCAAATCCTGCCGGGTAATCCGGGCGGCAAAGCCGACTAAATGCCCGTCCGCACTGGATTAACCCTGTTGGCACGACCGTTGCGAGGGGATGGCCGAAAGGAGCCGCCTCGTGGAAAACGCCGCCTATGTCGGACTGTCACGCCAGATGACGCTGCGCCGCGAGCTCGACATCGTGGCCAACAACATCGCCAATGCGGACACCACCGGTTTCAAGGTCGAACAGCTGCTGCTGGGCGCCGAGATCGGCGAGCGGGCCCGCAACGCCTTCATCCGGCCAGGTGCCAGCTTCGTGCTGGATAACGGCATCGGCCGCGACTACGGCCAGGGCGCGCTTGAACAGACCGGCCGCAATCTGGACTTCGCCATCGAGGGCGAGGGCGCCTTCTTCAAGCTCGATGACGGCGCCGGCGAGGCCTATACCCGCGACGGCGCCTTCACCCTGGATCCCGAAGGCCGGCTGACGACCGAGGGCGGTGCAGCCGTCCAGGGCGACGGCGGGGAGATCATCCTGGATCGCGCGCTGGGCGAGCCTGCCGTAGCCGCGGACGGCACGATCAGCCAGAACGGCAACCCGGTTGGCCGGATTTCCATCGTTCGCTTTGACGCCCTGGCGGCGCTCGAAAAGGGCGGCGACGGCCTGTACCGCAACGCCTCCAACGCCACCGCTATCGAGGCGACCGACGCCCGTGTGCGTCAGGGCATGCTGGAAGGCTCCAACGTCAATCCGATCCTCGAGATCACCAATCTGATCGAGATCCAGCGCGCCTACGAGAGCGTCACGCGGATGATCGAGAACGCCAACGACCTGTCACGCCGCGCCGTCGAGCGGCTGGGCCGGGCATAGAAGGGAGACTGAGACATGCGCGCGCTCAGAACCGCAGCCTCGGGCATGGCCGCCCAACAGCTGAACGTCGAGGTCATCTCGAACAACATCGCCAACATGAACACCGTCGGGTTCAAGCGGCAGCGGGCCGAGTTCCAGGACCTGCTGTACCAGAACGTCGAACGGATGGGCGCGCAGTCGTCCAGCCAGGGCACGGTGGTTCCGACCGGCATCCAGATCGGCGCGGGCGTCAAGGCCGGCAGCGTCTATCGCATCACCGAGCAGGGCTCCCCCACCCAGACCGGCGGCCGCTACGATGTCGCCATCGACGGGCGCGGCTATTTCCAGGTCCTGCTCCCGTCCGGCGAGACTGCCTTCACCCGCGCCGGCAATTTCGCACTGAATGGCGAGGGCCAGCTGGTTACCGACGACGGCTATGCGGTGCAGCCGAACATCTCGATCCCGCAGGACGCGGTTGATGTGTCGATCTCCAAGTCGGGACAGGTGCAGGTCATCACCGCCGGAGAGACCGAGCCGTCGGTCGTCGGCCAGCTGGAGCTGGCCAGCTTCTTCAACGAGGCGGGGCTGGAGGCGATCGGCGACAACCTGCTGATGGAAACCGCCGCCTCGGGCGCGGCCAATGTCGGGACGCCCGGTGAAGTCGGCTTCGGCCAGCTGCTGCACGGCTATACCGAGGCCTCGAACGTCGACGCTGTGGCCGAAATCAGCGCCCTGATCATCGCCCAGCGCGCCTATGAGATGAACTCCAAGGTCATCACCACCGCCGACCAGATGCTGTCGGTCAGCGCGGGCGTGAAATCATGAGGTCCCTGATCCTCGGGGCCGTCGCGGCCCTGATAGTCGCCGGCGCCGCTGTCGCTGGCCCGGTAAAGCTGAAGGCCAACCCCGTCGACAGCGACGGCCGGGTGACCCTGGGCGACCTGTTCGATGGCGCGGGCGCAGCGTCCAATGTGGTGGTCGGGAACCGCGTGGGACCCTCCATCGTCTTTGAGGCCGGTCAGCTTCAGAGCCTCGCGCGTCAGTCGGGCCTGGACTGGGCAAATCCGACCGGGTTGCGCCGCGTGGTGGTGCGCAACGCCGCCGCCGCGCCGACATCCGCCCCTTCTGCTCCCGTATCACCCGCCGCGGCCGAGGGCGCTCCGGCCGCTGTCGCCGCCCGGCCCCAGCCCGTCCGCACCGCCCTCGCCGAACGCGTCATCACTCGCAACGACATGGTCGAGGTCGCCTATGAGGTCGGCGGCGTGCGCTTGACCATCACCGGCCGCGCCGAGGGCAATGCCGCCGCCGGCCAGCGTCTGGCGGTTCGCAACCTGCAATCGGGCCGCACCATCGACGCCGTAGCCATTGGCCCCGGTCTGGCCCTCGCAGGCCCGACCGCTCAGGAAGCCCGCGCCGCCCAACATTTCGCCGCCCGATAGAGGGATACAGTTTATGCGTACCGTCCTGATCGTCACCACCGCCGCCCTCTCGCTGGGGGCCTGCTCCACCGCCATCGAGGCTGTGCGCGGACCGGAGCTGGCGCCCATCGGCTATCCCGCCGCCCTGATGCCGACCAGCCAGACCTATCTGCCTTCGCCGGAGCAGCAGCACGCCGACCGCGCGGCCAGCGCCAACAGCCTGTGGCGCGCCGGGGCCCGCACCTTCTTCGGCGACCAGCGCGCGCGCCGGATCGGCGACATCGTCACCGTCAACATCGATATCGACGACCGCGCCCAGACCCAGAATTCGACAGCGCGCAGCCGCACCAACGAGATCTCCGGCGGGGTCACCAATTTCTTCGGACTCGAGAACAGCCTGGGCCAGGCCTTCCCCGGCGGATTCGACCCGGCCAATCTGGTCGGACTGGAAGGCGAATCGAACTCAAACGGCTCCGGTTCGGTCAACCGGTCCGAAAAGGTCAGCCTGACAATCGCGGCTGTCGTCACGGACGTGATGGTCAACGGCAATCTGGTCATCCAGGGCCGGCAGGAAGTGCGCACCAACCGCGAGGTGCGAGAACTGACCGTCGCCGGCATCGTGCGGCCCGAGGACATCAGCTCGGCCAACACCATCGCCCACACCCAGATCGCCGAGGCCCGGATCAGCTACGGCGGCCGTGGCGACATCAGCCGCGTCCAGGCCGCGCCCGCGGCCCAGGCGCTGGTGGAGCGGTTCAGTCCCTTCTAGGTGGGCCGCGGTCGTCGGCCCTTCGGGACCTCCCGACCCGACGCGGCCTTGGGCTGAATCCGGCCGTTCGCCGAACGCGCGATAAATTCATCACATCCCGGACAAGGTCCGGATGCGTCCAAGCGGGGCCGTGAACCGTTAATGGAATGTAGCGTTTCGACACCAGACGCGAGATTCCCCGATGCTCAAGATCGCCATTCCAGCCGTCGCCGCCCTAGGGCTGATCGCCTTCGCCGCCCAGTCGCAGGCGACAAACCTTGATGTCCAGACCGGCGTTGCACCGATGGGCTGGCATCTCAGCCGCGAGGGGTCGCTGGCCAAACTGGCCTATGGTGTTGAAAACTCCGACCAACTGGCCCTGATGATGACTTGCGAGCGGGGGCAGACCCAGGCGACGGTTTATGGCGACGTCCAACCGGCGAGCCGACGTCTGATCAAGGCGTCAATGGCGACGACGATTGATCCCCTGAGCGGCGGACTGGCCGATGAGACGCGGATTTCGGTTCGCGATCCAGCCCTGCGCCAGCTGGCCCGAAGCGGCAAATTGGCGGTTGAGGCCGACGCCGGACAGTTCGAATTGTCCGCAAACCCGGCCGAACGCCGCCTGATCAGCGACTTTTTCGCCTATTGCGGTTCGGACCGCGTCTGACCACAACAGTGGACTGAGCATTCCGCGGGGGCTGAGCCATGATCGCCTTGTTCGTCATCGCGACCCTGGCCGCGCAGAGCCCGGCACCGGAACCCGCCTGGACCTGGACCCTGTACGCCGACGCGGAGCCGGTGGTTCTGGCTCATGAAGTCCCCGACACCGCCAACCTGCGCACGACGCTGGAATGCGATCCGGGCACGAGCGTCGCGCGGCTGACCCTGTATGGCGGCCCGGCCCTGAGCGGTATGGCGCGGGTCACCGCCGGCGAAGCCTCCGCCGTAGCCGAGGCGGCGACGGCGCGGGCCGGCGCTACCAAGCTGGCGCTACGGACGGACCATCCCGTGTTCGCCGCCTTTACGGTCGACGGTCGGATGGCGATCGTCGTCGGCGACCAGCGCCGCCCGATCGAGATCCCCGCCGCGCACCTTGCCAAGCTGCGCCGGTTCGCGGAACTGTGCTCGGGCTGATCGCGGGAGACGTCGATGCGCGCCCCAGCCCTGATTGTCCTGACCGTCCTGGCCCTCAGTGCTGCGGCCTGCGCCACGGTCGAGACCCCGGTGGAGCCGGCCCCCGCCGGCGCTTCATCCGGCTCGCCGGCGCCCGTGGCCGATCATGACTGGTTCTATCATCGCGACGGCGGAGAGGCTCGACTGGTCTATGGACTGGCGGAGAGCGATGATTTGCGGCTGGGACTGGATTGCGGTCAAGGCAGCGGACGGCTGACGTTGAGCGCCGTCGCCGGTCCCGACGCCAGGCCCGAGATCCACGTTGAGGCGGGCGGCGAGACGGAACGGTTTGCGGCGCGGTCCGAGCCGTCCGAACTGCATGAAGGCGTCTTCCTGACGGCCGAAGCGGGGACGGACGCGCTCGTGTTCCAGCGCTTCCGACGGGTCGGCTGGATCGCCCTGTGGCTGGACGGCGAACGGCAGGGCTATGCCCCCCATCCGGAATCCGCGCCGAATATCGAACGGTTCTTCGCCTTCTGCGGTTGACGCGACGGCTCCGCTCCGGTGCAGTCACGCCCAATCCGGGAGAGGGACCTCATGAAGCTCGTCATCGCCGCCGGCGCCATCGCCGTACTCGCCGCCGTCGCGGCCCCTGTTTTCGCCCATCCCGCACCGGTGCAGGCCCCGGCCGCGCACAACGCCGAGAACCCGGCCCTGGCCGTCGTTCTCACCGACTACGAGGCCTATCTCCGCGCCGTGGACCCGATCAATGCGGGCATGGAAGGCGACCGCGCCGCCCTGTCGCGTCTGCCCGACGGCTCGCGCGCCTTCGAAGTGGCGCAGGAACCGGTGCTCAGGGGGTTCGCCGACCGGCTGGTTGCGATCGACGCCGCCGGGCTGAGCGACGATGACCGGCTGAACCACACCTTCCTGACCTATGTGCTCCAGCGGTCGCTGGCCCGCATCCCGCTCGACACCGGCCGGATTGACGCCTTCAACTCCGAGGGCGGACCGGGACAGGGTCTGGCCTATATCGCCAGCGTCACCCGGATCGCCACCGCCGCCGACGCCGAGGCCTGGATCGCCCGCCTGGAGGCCATGCCGAAAAGCTATGCCGATCCGCTGGCCAACGCCCGGCGCGGTCTCGAGACGGGTCTGGTCCAGCCCCGCTCCATCGTCGAAAACGCCCTGACCCTGGTCGGGCCCGAGGCGGCGCTGACGCCGGACGCCGATCCGCTGCTCAAGCCGTTCGAGACCTTGCCCGCCTCCATCCCGGCCGCCCAGCAGGCCGCCCTGCGCGAACGGGCGGCGCGGGCCGTGGCCGAGGGGATCATGCCGCAGCGGCGCGAATGGGCGCGGTTCCTGCGTGAGGACTATCTGCCCCGCGCGCCTGAGACCCTCGGCCTGGTCCATCGGCCCGGCGGGCGCGAGCTGTACGCCTATCTGGTGCGCGGCTTCACTACCACGGACCTGACGCCTGACGAAGTCCACGCCATCGGCCTCGAGGAGGTCGCCCGGATCCGCGGCCGCATGGATATAGAGATGCGCGCCGCCGGCTGGACCGGGGATTTCGCTGGTTTCCTCAACTTCCTGCGCACCGATCCGCAATTCTACGTCACCAGCCGCGAGGCGCTGCTGGAGAAGGCGTCGGAGATGGCCAAACGGGCCGACGACGGCCTGCCGGCCCTGTTCGGGACCCTGCCCCGCCTGCCCTATGGCGTGCGTCCCGTGCCCCTGGCCATCGAGGCCAACTACACCACCGGCCGCTACAACCAGGGCTCCATCGAGAACGGCGTCGCCGGCGGCTATATGGTCAACACCTCGAGCCTGAACCAGCGCGGCCTCTACGAGCTGCCGGCCCTGACGCTGCATGAGGCGGTGCCGGGCCACCATCTGCAGATCGCCTTGCAGCAGGAGGCCGAGGACGGCCCCTATTTCCGGCGCAGCGTCGACGTCACCGCCTTCGTAGAGGGCTGGGGCCTGTATTCGGAGTTCCTCGGCGAGGAGATGGGCTTCTATCGCACGCCGTATGAGCGGTTCGGGCGGCTGAGCTACGAGATGTGGCGCGCCTGTCGGCTGGTGTCGGACACCGGCATCCACTGGCTGGGCTGGAATATCGAACAGGCCCGCGCCTGTTTCCGCGACAACTCGGCCCTGGCCCCGCTCAACATCGAGACCGAGCTGCAGCGGTATATCGGCTGGCCGGGGCAGGCCACGGCCTACAAGATCGGCGAGATCCGGTTGCGCGCGGTGCGGACGCGGGCGGAGGCCGAACTGGGCGACCGGTTTGACATCCGCCGGTTCCACGACGCCCTGCTGGTCGACGGTCCGCTGCCGATGGCCCTGCTTGACGAGCGGATGGACCGCTGGATCGCGGAAGAGAAGGCGCGGCCCGCCGACTAGGCGAGCCCCAGCGCCGCCCGCGCCTTCTTCGTCAGCCTGGCCGCCACGATGCCGTGGGCGATGGCCAGATGCTCGGCCAGTTCGTCGTCGGCCCAGTCGCCGATCTGCGGCAGGTTCACCCATTTGTTCCGCGCCATATAGGGCGCGGGGCGGGCGTGGCCGGATTCGGTCAGCACCTCATAGGCGATGTCGGAAACCTTGAAGGAGATGCCGCCCCGCTCGCCGACCATGGCGAAGATCTTGCCGCCGACGCGATAGGCGTCGTGGTCCTCGCCGAACGGATGGTCCAGCGTCACCGACGGCAACGCCAGGCACACCCTGCCGACGCCTTCGCGATCCATGATCAGGCCTCCACGCCCACGCCGATAGGACAGACGACCCCGGTCCCGCCGATGCCGCAATAGCCCGCCGGGTTCTTGGCCAGATAGCCCTGGTGGTAGTCCTCGGCGAAATAGTATGGGCCCGCCGGCGCGATCTCCGTCGTGATGGTCCCGCGTCCGGCCTTCGTCAGGGCCGCCTGATAGGCTTCGCGCGACGCCTCCGCCTCGTCCCGCTGGGCGTCGTTCAGATAGTAGATGGCCGAGCGGTAGGTGGTGCCCACATCGTTGCCCTGGCGCATCCCCTGGGTCGGGTCGTGATTCTCCCAGAAGGCCTTCAGCAGATCGCCGTAGCTGGTCTCATGCGGATTGAAGACCACCTGCACCACCTCGGCGTGACCGGTCCGGCCCGTGCAGGTCTCCTCATAGGTCGGATTGGGCGTGATCCCGCCGGAATAGCCGACCGAGGTCACCCAGACGCCCGGCAACTGCCAGAAGATGCGCTCCACGCCCCAGAAGCAGCCCATGCCGAGAATGGCGGTCTCGAACCCTTCCGGATGCGGCCCCTTCAGCGGGCGGCCGGTGACATGGTGGACCTGGTCGGTATGCACAGGCGTCGCGCGGCCCGGCAGGGCCTCCGCGGCGGTCGGCATTTCGTGGGTTTTCTGGAACAACATGGCGGGCTCCCTGATAGGCCGCGGTCAGAAGGCTCCGCCTTCCTGATCCGACGCGGCCGGTCGAACGATCATTCTTCCATATGGGGCCTCATGCGCCGCTTGCCGAGGGGGTCCGGGTGTTCTATCAGCCTCGCCTCGCGCCGGATCGACCTCCGGCGCGTTCACGCACGTCGTGGAAACGGACAGGTGGCGGAGTGGTCGATCGCGCACGCTTGGAAAGCGTGTGTAGGTGAAAGCCTACCGAGGGTTCGAATCCCTCTCTGTCCGCCACCGTTTAACCCATTGAATATCAAAAATAAAATTGCATCGCCGACAGGCCCGCGAACTCGACTCTTGCGGGCCGCAAACTAGTGCGATCGCCAGACGGGGCGGGTGTTTGCGGGCCATAAACCCCAAGAACCCTCGGCCGCCGTCTCTGTCGTCCAAAGATCCGGTGGAGTTTCCCTGCTAACAGGGAAATTAGCAGGGAATTTCCGCTTTCTTGGCGGCGGTCGCCGAACCGCCTCGACGCCGGGACCTAATGCCAGCAGCCCTTTCGACCGGCCGGCTGGTATCCGGGCGCTGTCGTTAGCAGGGAAAATTGTCGGCCTGATCAGGGAAACAACGCCGCCGGCAGGAAACGCCTGGCGCGGGTCATTCCGCGAGCATCCGCCGCTGGTCGTCCCAGCACAGCGGGATAGGCGCGAAGCGCAAATCCTCCAGGCAGAGCCCCGTCTTCTGCCGACCTTCGAGCATCGCGAGTTGCAAATCCGGCGCGAGCCAGGCGAGCCGGATCAGGCCGCGCTCATGAACAGTCGGGGGCGCCTGCAGCAGGACGCGATTGGCATCGGCATGGGCATCGAGAAGCTCATGGGCCCGCTTCACCGCCTTGACCAGCGGCTGGCTGATGCAACCGCGCTTCGGCGGCTCGCCGTTGAGTGCTCGCGGCGGATAGCTCGCCCACGGCCGAGGCCGAAGACTACGCCAGCTGGCGGGCTTGGGCTCAGGTGGAGGCGGACGCCATCGACCCGCTGCTGGACGGCTCGGCCCCATTCGACCGTCTGCCGCCAATCGAGGACTGGGAATGGCGCGGTTGGTGAGGTGGTGAGACTCGAACCTGACGCGCCCAACAGACCGTCCCGGACGCGAGGCCCTGATCAGGGTCGGTCGCCGACACGCGGGATTCCGAGAAGTCGGACCGACCGGTTGGACGACTGGCAGCATCCCCGCAGTTGGTCATTCTGGATCGCACTACGAGTTCTTGGACATTCTCTGAGCGCTTCAGGATGTGAAACCGGGTACGCGAAACTTGGCACGCACCTTATGGTCGACACGATCAAGCTTTCGCCGCCTGTACGAGCGCCAAGCCCGCAAAGATGGCAATAAGGAGACCTCCCAGTGCAAACGTCGCGAACATAATTTTCAGCAGCTTGCCGTAGCTCAGGCGGGTTTTTCCGGTGCGGGCAGCCTCCTTGATCAGGTTGAGGGCAGGAGTGGAGAGCTTGGCCAGTTTGGTTTCCTCAGCTTCGAGGGCCCTCTCGCCGATCTTAACTAGTTGTCGGGCACGCTGGTCGAATCCGTAAAACAGCCCAGAGATAAGTACTATCGCCACCCCGAGCGCTAGCAGGAATTCCTGCTGGTTGTCCTTGATCGCGCCCGCACAGCCCGCAAGGAGAGCCGCCATCAAAATCATGTAGAAGTGGACCGTCTGCATGCGCTGTTTGGAATGGAGGTCGAACCAAGCCCAAGCGTGATCCAACGCGTCACGTTCTACCAAGCTTCCGGTTACAGGCGCTGCCCCCCCGGCACTCAGCACCCTAGTGATCCAGGTCCAGAGATCCACGCCAATGCCCATCCTTAGATGATGGCCGCAGCTCCGGGCCAGATTAGAATTTCGGAATTCCCTTGGCTCGCCCGAAGACCCCGCCGGCCCATTTGAATTCGACGCACCTAATGTCGGTCCAAAGTCTCAGCTAGGTCAAGATCTCGGCCGGAGGGCTCCGTCACCCCAAACCTAGCTCCGCGGCAAGCCGGACTGACCCCGAGAAACATACAGGCCACATCACGCCGAACGAGCCGTGCCGTCTGTTCATCCTTTGATGCACCCAAGGGAGCCTTTGCAGCATCTATTCCCAGAACGTCGTCTCACCTTCCAAGAAGTCCATGAACTCCCAAAACGTAGCGTAAGAAAGGACCGAAGCTGTCTTTTGCGCGGGATCAAATCTCTTGTCGACTTTGTCAAACCCGAAATCCGCCACCCCTTTGATCGCCACGAAGTACGGTCTAAAAAGAGGCATCGATTTCGCCGCTTTGAATACGCCATAGGTTTCCATGTCCAGCGCAACGGCACTAGGCGACCGCTCCAATATTGACCTTACCTTCTCTCTGTCACTTACGACACTAAGACCGCTCACAATCCGCCCAGCCTTCAGTTCGATGTTTGGCGAACTATAGCCTGCGAGTTGCGAGAGCCTAACCAAGCGCGTGTTTTCCGGCATTTTTGACAGTTTCTTCGCGAGCGCGTCACCGCGTCGCTCCATAAAGCTACTAAGGTACTTCGCTAGCGGCTCCCGCACTGTTATCGTTTTTGCACGACTAATGAAACGACTGATATCTTCTGTCCCTTCTACATACTTTCCTTCATCCCAACACGCCACTTCATCCGCCACGATTATATCATTGAGGTTTGCATTCCTCCCTGCTGTGCGAAAGCCACAGCACATCCCCAGCATTGCGACCAACTTAGGGCGGAAAACGTGCAGAAGGTTGCTTGAATGCACCGCGGCGGCAGCTATGCCCATCTCTTCGAAGCAGGCGAACACAAGACTGCGCTGTTCCCCACTGGGGGTTTTCACCATCCCGTGGAGCACCCGTGATCCCGGGAACATCACATGACCGTCTTGGGGCTCTGCAACCCAGTCGATCCTCGACGATATAGGGACAAACTCGCTTCCACCTCTTGCCACCACCACGAGGATGTCTGTGCCGCTCCTTGACAGCGCATACCGCGACATTGCCCGCTGCGCGTCGAAGAGGTAGCGAAGCTTGTCCGCTATCCGCCGCGCCCAACCGGTGTCGTTGTGTGAAAATATTTCCAGGTGGAACAAGTAACGCGCAAACGACTCCCGATGTAGGAGTGCAGACTCCTCGTGCTGTGTTAGCCCGATGACGTGTGTAGGGGCATTGAGGATGCCCTTCACCAAGTCCTGTAGCAATGCTATGGCGAAAGCTGGCGATGGCATCTGACCAGCGCCGGGAATGTGCAAATCGAGTATAAGCACATCATGGTGGGCCTGTTTCAGACAGTCCCGTGCGGTTTCGTAGTCGACCGCATGGGTAAACCGAATAGCAGCGGGTTCGACAGCCGCTGCCAGGGTCGCCATGATGCGCTCAGCTTTGGCCGCGTCGTCCTCGACGAGCAGTATTTCAATATCGTCGTTCAAACCCGAGGCCTTCCACTAGCCTAAGGAACGTGTCTCGCCACGCTTCGGCTGTATGATCAACTCGCACTGCGCCCCGGTACAACTTGGGAAATGCGGAACGTAGAACCTCGTCTAGCTCATCGATGCCCGAGATTTTGAAATCTTTGCTTTCAACAAATGAATCGTGAGCCGTCGCAATTATGACGGGCACGCGGCTGTCTTGCGCGCTCATTACCTGCAAGACCCTGATCCCGGACGTTTCCCGTCGCCCAACCTCACGCCCGGTAGCTCCGGCGGCGGGAAAATTCATGTCAAGAACCAGGAGATCCCACGGTTCGGCTAGCAAGCCGAGGGAGGCTGAGACTGCCCGTGCCCAGGTCACCTCGGCGCCGAAGCCGCCACGGAGGGCATCCCTAATGGCTTTGAACTTGGTTTCTTGATCTTCTATGCACAGAACCTTCATCACAACACCTTCACCACCAGATCCCCCGCTGGTATCCTAACCTCCACGGATGTATGATGGCGGCCGGCTTTAGGCATAATGAAGTTGATCTTCGGCACGACTCCCAAACGGTGTCTGCACACGTCAACGATCTTCTGAAAGCCCGAGCTCCCTTCACGACCAGCGAACTCGCTGCTCTCTCCCTTTGCCAGCTGCGCAATTCTCTCCCTGTCGGCGCGCATCACCTTGAACGCCTGAGAAGTATAGGAATTGTAGCACTGGACTATGAACTCGTCGCCGCGCCCTATAAAGCTTAGGGCTATCTCGGTCATCCGCCCCTCCCCGCTATGTTTCATGGCGTTCGACATAGGGTTGTGGACCACCTCAGTCATCGCCACAAAGCTGCCGCCCCGGAGTTCGAAATCGAAGCGGCGGATAGATTTTCCTTCGCGCTCCTGAGCACATTTGACCTCTACATTCAGCTGTTTCGAAGTGCTTAGGTGAACAATGTGTGCCTCAAACATGACTAGGTGCGTAGCCCGATAGGAGCCGAACTCAACATCCTCCTCGGTGACCTTCAGCCATCCAGAGAGTTCGTTTTGCGTTGCGTCTGCAGACAGCGTCAACGCGTCAAAGAATGCCGCATGGCGATTGCCGTGCGCTCGAATAACTTCACTTCTGCTACGCTCTATAAGAGAATTGATGTCGGCGACCAGGACGGTCTCCAAGTCCTGTCGCATACGATTGAGAACAGCTATTACGGTCGATCTCACGTGGGCTGCGAGGTCCTCGATTACGTCGGAAAGGATGATTGTTCGAGCAGTAAAGGTTTGAGACATCCTTTGCCGCATTTGCATCCGCAAGTGGTCTAACTCTTGCCAATCTGAGCGGACAGTGAGGTGCTGATCGAGAAATATCTCAACTTTGAGAGCTATTTCTCGTTTGAGATTGGTCGCTTCTTCGTATGCGGCGCCCAGATTCTCTGCAACGAGAGCGTCTTCCCAGTTGAAGGCGCCGCGGGGCTCACATTCGCAACACTCTCGGATAGCGTTGATAAATGATGCTTGGTATCGATCTGTAATCCAACCGTGTCTGATATTACTCGAAATCTGCTTGTCCAACGCGTTGGTGCCCGTCAAGAAGACGCCCTTTATGAGGCCCTCTATGTCTATCTTTAGCAAATCTACAAAAGCGCTCACCTGTTCTTCATTGCTGAAGTCCGAATATCTCCGATTAAACTGCAATCCGGGATAGACTTGGGCAACAAACCGAGCCGCTTCCTGCCTTAGAAACTCTCGCCGAATTCTGATCCGGCCGCGTGCAAGCGCCTTCCTGAACTTCAGGAGTGCGATGCACCGTCGCTCCTCTTCGAAGATTTCATTACAGGATAGGGGCGCGAGGATACGCTGGCCGATGAATTGCTGGCCAAGCGCGATTCGCTGCGCAGCTCGAAGATAGTCCGTCTTCCCCTGCTCATCATCAAGCGCTTCGTCTGTTCTCGTCGGTGGAGGAAGCTTCAGGTGCAGGTCTGCGACAATGTCTCCCCGAAGAATGTAGTTCGCGAAGGTTTCTGCGGCTCGGGGCGGAAGTTCGGCTTTGATCTGGCCCACTAACGCATAAAGAGACTTATTCTGTCGGCGACTTGCTTCAATGACCCGGGAATAGCTTCCGATAAAGACCCCATCCCCCCGCGCAACACGAAGGGCCAGAGAATTGTTGCTCCTGGTCGCAAACATAATATCGCAGAAACATTTAGGTATGGATGGGGCCTCCCTGAAGGTCGGCATTAAGTGATTCAGTTTTTCCCAGTCAAGAAAATCTAGAATACTAGGATCGAGCTCGTGCAAAAGAGCGATTGCCCTGTACGCTTGCTCAAGCTTGTTAGTGCGCAAGCCTCGTCTCAGAGAATTAATGAGACTTTCAGCTAACTCGAAGTAATCATTGTCGAGCGCGGACCGGGTGCTGCGGCCTGTTCTCGCACGTGATTGCACGGCATAGCGTTCAATCGCCGCTTCGCCAATGTCACCGTCTCCCTCGGGCTCGAAGTCCATATCGAGAGCTGCCTCTGCAGCGTCTCGTAGTGCTTGGACCCTCGCCGATAGATAAGTGAGGCCATAAATTTCGGTCAAATGAGCCCGTCCCGGCGGGCTGCCTTCAGCGAGATCTAACAGCGCTAAGCGGAATTCCGGCCCCCATACATACCAACTGCTCGCAGTTATCTCGTTCGCTAGTTCCGGTACGCGATGAAGCGAATTCGGGGACCACGAAATTTCGAAGGCGTGTGCGAGCTTGGCGAGTTCGGCGAAGGAGCGAAGGGGGTAGTGTAGGCCGAAACTCTTGAAGCAGGTCGACACAAACGTCGCCACGCCACTCGCGAAGTCTCGATCGTCATTGGCTCTGAGTGCAGCGCTTTGGAGGAATATCGAACGATCCAGATTGCTCTCTATGTTCACCGCTTCAGGTATTCGAGCGCCAGACAGAAAACCGAGGGCTAGAGCACCTAGATACTCGCTGTTGGAAAATGAAATTAGAGCGTCGTGCGTCTGAACAGCTCGATCGAGCTCTTCTTCCCGATGGATTAGAGAAATGATCTGCAGATCGATAAATGATTCCGATCCACCGTCGACTGTCTCAGTGTAACGTTTGAGGAACGAATCCCGAGAGAGGCTCGGCTTCCTATTCTCGAATTCGACCGCATGGGGCTGGCTAAGAGCGATCGCCCTTGCGATCTGGGCTCGCACCGCGAAGCCGGGAGCGTACGCTCCATGTTCAGTGCTCATGATTAGGCGGGCCCACCCGATTACGCAGAGCGCGGAACGTGCCGGAACATTAGCAGGGGGTCAACGACCAGCGTTCGGCTAATTAGCCAGCGGTCGACGTAGCAGCGACCGTATCCACCGCCAGGACATATTTGGGGGGGCTTCCGCTCGACCTCGGAGCTTCAAACAGAAGGCGCCAAGCGATGATGTTGCTCCCCCAGCGAAACGATCCTGCTGACCGCTCGCCAAGCAGCAGTGTCTCGCTCTGCCCACGTAGGATCCTCAATGTAGATGAGAGCAGAGAGGGATCACCTAGCAGAGCCGGGCATACAACCAGCTCAACATTGGCGATGTCGGACTTGCCGTCCTGTCTGTCTAGAACCATGAGCATGGCGCACCTGGCGATCTAAACGGAGTTTCCGACAAAGGAGTTCCCAAATGGTTTCTCGACCCAAGGTTCGAGTGCCGCCAGCCTAACTGCGCCCTACCCCTGACGTGACCCGCGCGCCGTACCCGCCGATTTCAATGAGGATTTGCGCCGCGGTCCCGTCGTGCAGGAGGGCGTCGCGGACGACCCCACCCTGTTGCAGTTCCTGCAGGCTCGGCTGAGCAAGGGTAAATCGCGCAGCCACCCAATCGGCGACCCGTTGATCGGTCGAATAGGGGATGGCAATCACGCGACTGATCGTGAGGTACCGGCTGAGGGCTTCAATGAAGACTGGCCGGTCGGCGAGCAGATGCGTCAGGATAACGACTGAGCAAAGGGTACCTTCTGATGAACTCAAGTGCTCTGACGCCATAGATGACAAGAACCGGGCTCGCGCCTCGTTGAACAGGTCGAAGCTGTCTGCGTCGGTCACTAGGTCCAATCGACATTCAGGGATTCACGTCGACCTGAATGCGTGATTCATAGGTCTCCGCTTTGGCGGAGGTCGATGATGGGCGTGAAGCGGTACGAACTGGGCGATGCGCAGTGGGAGCGGATTGCACCGCTGCTGCCGGGCAAGGCGGGCGACCCGGGCAGGACGGGGGCCGACAACCGGCTGTTTGTGAATGGGGTGCTGTGGGTTCTGAGGTCGGGCGCGCACTGGCCTGACCTGCCGGAGCGCTCCGGCAAGTGGAAGACGGCGCACCAGCGGTTCAGCCGCTGGTCGCGATCCGGGGTCTGGGAACGGGTATTCGCTGATCTGATCAAGGACCGGGACAACCAGTATCTGATGCTGGATTCGACCTTGGTCAGAGCGCACCAGCAGGCGACGACCGGCCGGGGCTCCGGCTCAAAAAGGTGGGCCTGGATCCGGCTGTGGGGCGTTCCCGAGGTGGACTGACGACCAAGATCCACATGGCCTGCGACAGTCTGGGCCGACCCGTTCGCTTCCTGCTCGCCGCCGGCCAGAGCCACGACATCCTCGCCGCGCCCGCCCTGATTGAAGGCTTTGCGCCGGTCGCCGTGATGGCCGACCGGGCCTACGATTCCATCGCTTTCAGACAGGGGCTCTGTCAGCTCAAATGCACCGCTCTGTAAGGCGTAGCGTTTAGGCGGGCAGAATGGCCCGTCCAAAAAAGACCCACGATCCGTTCCGCTGGTTTGACTCGTCGCCGGAGGTGATCCGGACGGTGGTCATGATGTACGTGAAATTCCCGCTGTCGCTCCGGAATGTGGAGGACGTTCTGGCGGAGCGCGGCATCGACATCTGCCATGAGACGGTGCGGCTCTGGTGGAACCGGTTCGGTCCGATGTTCGCCGCGGAGATCCGCAGGAAGCGGGTCCAGAAGATGCGCGCCTTCACCCACTGGCGGTGGCACCTCGACGAGGTCTACGTGAAGATCAACGGCCAGATGCACTACCTCTGGCGGGCCGTCGATCACGAGGGCGAGGTGCTGGAATCCTTTGCCGGCAAGACCAGGGACAAGCCGGCCGCTCTGAAGTTCATGAAGAAACTCATGAAGCGGCACGGCCGCGCCAAGGCCATCACCACTGATGGTCTGCGCTCCTACAAGGCCGCCATGAAAGAGCTCGGCAACGCGGAGAAGCAGGAGGTTGGCAGGTGGGCCAACAACAGGGTGGAGAACTCACATCTGCCCTTCCGACGACGAGAAAGGGCCATGCTCCGCTTCCGGCAGATGAGACGCTGCAGAAGTTCAGCTCCGTCCATGCCGCCTTCCACAACCACTTCAATCAGGACCGCCACCTCATCAGCAGAGAGACATACAAGGCCCAACGCTCAGCCGCCCTGGCTGAGTGGAAGACGCTCGCCGGATAGGCCTCGCGTCCCCTGCCCTACCTGCGCTCAGTGGAGACAAGTTGTCGTTGGACTGACAGCACCCTTTTTCTATATAGATCAGAATTTTATTCTAGACTTGTTGACCGAACTCCGCCCTCGGCGGCGGCTGGACCGGTGCGATCGCCCGGTGAGGCCGGCCTTTCCCGACGGCGAATCCTGCGGACTCCAAGCCTGCGCTTCTGCGCATGCGGCGCGGGCCGACCTATCGGATAGACCGACCGTCGCGGCCGGCCAGCAGGGCTGCGACCTCCGGATGCGAAACCATGGAGGCGTCGCCGGGTGTGGTCATGGCCAGGGCGCCATGGGCCGCGCCCCAAGCAACAGCCTCTTTGACGGAGTGGTCATTCATCAAGGCCCAGGCGAGGCCTGAAACGAAGCTGTCGCCGCCTCCCACCCGGTCCATAATGTCCAGGTCGGCCCAGACCGGCGCGGTCTGCAGTGCGCCGCCGCTCCACGCCGCTGCGGACCAGTCATTGCGACTTGCCGTCGATGGACGCCGGAGTGTGGCGGCGACGATCTTCGTCCGGGGATACAGATCGCAATAGGCCTCGGCTGCAACAGCGAAGGCCGAGGCCCCGAGGTCCGAGCCGTCTCCGGACTCAGCCTTTGTGAGGTCGACGCCCAGACAGGTTTCGAACCCATGTCCATCCCCGATCATAACGTCGACTGCGCCGGCGATAGCGCGGTTCACGCGACGGACGGCGTCCGGGTCGGGGTGACCCTCCCAAAGGCTGGCGCGATAGTTGAGATCGTAGGAGACGACCGTTCCATGCCGTCGAGCGGCCTCCACCGCCTCAATGGCGACTTCGGCCGTCGTGGCGGACAAAGCGGCGAAAATGCCGCCGGTGTGAAACCAGCGCACGCCCTCCTCGCCGAACAGCCGATCCCAGTCGATCTCGCCAGGGCGCAGCTGGCTGGCCGCAGAATTGGCGCGGTCAGAGAGGCCCCGGGCCGGCCGGACGCCGAATCCCCGCTCGGTGAAGTTCAGGCCCAGCCGGGTGTTGCGCCCCATCCCGTCGGCCTCGCGCCATACCACGTGTCTGCGGTCCACCCCGCCCTGGGCGATCAGATCATCGGCCAGCCAGCCGAGGTCGTTGTCAGGCAGCGCCGTGACCACGGCGCTGCGCAGGCCGAAGGTCCGGGACATGGCCCGCGCGACATTGTATTCGCCACCCCCTTCCCAGACGTCGAAGAAGCGCGTGCTACGCACCCGGCGCTCGCCGGGATCAAAACGCAGCATCACCTCGCCGAGCGCGGCCATGTCCCATCGGCAGTCGGGGGCGGGGCGAAGGCTCAGCAGGGGAGACATCCGGGAATCCTGTAGGCCTGTCCCGACACCGCGGAAACGGGAAAAAGCGGAGGACCGGCGACAAGGCCGCCGGTCCTCAAGACACGTTCAGGAGAACGCGATTCTAGAAGCGATAGCGCGCACCGAAGAAGTACTGCCGGCCCGTGTGATGATAAACTGAGGTGCTCTCGCGATCGAGACCGTCGCCGACGAACTGGTGATTGAACTCGTCGGTCAGGTTGATCGCCTCAAAGGTCAGCTGCACATGTTCGGTGATCTGGTACGAGGCGGCGGCGTCGACGTTGAAGGTCTCCATCTTGCCTTCGATGTTGTTGCCGTTCCGTCCGGGCACGTTCTGGATATAGCCCTCTCGCGACGAACCCGAGATCCGGGCCGAGAACCGGTCATCCTCATAGTAGAGCGTGGCGTTCCACGACCGGGGCGACAGGCTGATCAGATCGGCCGTGACGAAGGTCGAGCACAGGGCGTCGTTGCAGTAGTCGATCTCGGACTCGACGTGGGTGAAGTTCAACTGGACGCCCGTGTTCGAGAACAGGCCCGGCAGGAAGCGGAACGGCTGCTGGTAGCTGATCTCGAAGCCCGACAGCGGACCGCCGTCGGTGTTCACCGCCGAGGTCAGCGCGAAGATCGTCGTGGGCGAACAGGCGCCGGAACAGAAGGCGGGGTCGAACGCCGACGGGTTCAGCGCGGTCAGGTCCGTATAGGGCAGGTCCTGCCGGATCACCTGGATGTAGGTGTCGATGTCCTTGTAGAAATAGGCAAAGGACAGCAGGCTTTCCGGCGCGAAATACCATTCGATGCTGAGGTCGTAGGTGGTGGCCCGGAACGGATCCAGATTCACATTGCCGATCGTGGCGGTGAAGTTCGGCCCCGTCGCGTTCAGCGAGGTCGTCGGCACCAGATAGTTGGCACCCGAGAGCGAGTTGTTGATCTGCGGGCGCGCCATGACCTTGGCCACGCCGAAACGGACGATCAGATCCTCGACTGGCTCCAGCGCCAGGTTCAGCGACGGCAGGGTGTCGTCATATTCATGCGTTCCGAACACCAGGGTGCCGCCGCCGGTCGAGCTGTAGCCCTCGGCGTAGAGCTGGGTATTGACCTGGCGCACCCCGACATTGCCGCGGAACGGCATGTTGAACAGTTCGGTATTGAAGTCGGCTTGGACGTAAAAGGCCAGGTCGTCCTCGCTGACGTAGCGGTTGCCGCCGCGTGCGTTGCCGTTGGTGAAGCTGGACATGGTGAAGTCGCCACCAGGAACGCCGGTGTTGCAGTTGCAGTAGATGTTGAAAAGCGTCGCGATGGCGTCCAGGTCGGGGCGAAGCCAGCTGGTGGCCGTGCCGGCGGGCACCAGGTTCCTGCCGTAGCCGGTCAGCAGGTTGGAGATGTCCGCCACCGTGGTGCCGCCCGGCAAGGCCGGCACGACCGTTTCGTCGGGACGCCGGAACTCGAATGAGCGGGAGCCGTAGGTCTTCCAGTTGACGCCGCCCTTGATGGTCAGCCAGTCGTTTGCGTCAAATTCCAAGTCGGCCTGGGCCGCCTCGAACACGGTGTCGACGCCTTGGGGACGAATGCGGATCTCGGAGCGAGGCGTCGGCGAGCCGGTCTGGCTCCATGACCAGGCGGCCGCGCTGGTGACGTCGAAGCCGTAGTCGATCAGCGGCGCGTTCGGATTGCCGCGGAAATCCCACGAGAAGCCGTCCGTGTCCCGCCGATCCAGGGTGACCGTGGTCTGGAACGGGTTGTCGAAGTCAGATTCCGCCCGACCGTAGTAGGCGCGGCCGCGCAGGCGGTCGCTGAAATCGTGCTCGGCGGTCAGGCTGTACTGCAGGAACTCGGTGGTCAGGTCGTCGAAGCGGGACTCGGACCGGACATCGACGTTGTCGAAGAGGCCGTAGACCAGCATGCCATTCTGAACCTCGGCCTCGCGGACGATGACCTGGGTTTGCCCCCCGGCCGCGGCGTTGCGGCTGAACGACAGCGATTCCAGGAAGTCTTCCTGACGAGTCGCGTGCAGCTCGGAATACAGGATATCCAGCGAGAACAGGGTGGTGTCGGCCGGGCGCCACTGGAAGGCGCTGGTGAGGCCGAGACGCTCCTGCTCATGGGTCAGGCGACCGTAGCGCGGCAGGCGCGGGATGAAGACGTTGTTCTGGTTGGCCGTATTGTAGGCGGCGACGTTGCCGGGGGTGTTGGCCGGACGCGGATTGCCGGTCGAGCAGTTGGCGGCGCTGGAGCCGTTGGCCCCGCTGTTGCCCGGGTTCTGGGGGGCAACGCCGACGGGCGAGCAGAAGCCGCCCGAACTGCCGGTTCCAAACGCCGGCGCCCAGCGGACGGAGCTGAAGCCCTCCTCTAGAATGTTGCGCTCGCTGTAAGCGACGGAGAAGAGCGCGCCGAACTCGTCGTTCGCCCCGAAGGTGTTGCTGATCAGAAAGGCGGCGCGCGGGTCCCAGTTTTCCGACAGGTCGTTGTAGCCGCCCTGGAACGAGGCGGCCATGGTGAAGCCGCGGTTGTTGAAGGGCCGCGTGGCTTGCAGATCGACGGTCGCGCCGAGCGAGCCTTCCTCGGTCTCAGCCGCGGCGGTCTTGCGGACCGTGATGCTGTTGAAGAGTTCGGAAGCAAAGACGTTGAAGTCGAAGCCGCGGCCGCGGTTGGCGCCGCCCGATGAATCGGTGCCGCCAGCGGTGGCCTGGGCCTCCATGCCGTTGATGCGGGTGCGGGTGAAATCGGAGCCCAGACCGCGGACCGTGATGGAGCGGCCCTCGCCGGCGTCACGGTCGATGGCGACGCCCGGGACGCGCTGAATTGACTCGGCCAGGTTCAGGTCGGGGAAGTCGGCGATGTCCTCGGCGACGATCACGTCGATGACGTTGGCGTCACGCCGTTTGGCGTCGAGGCCGGCGGTCAGACTGGCCCGGAAGCCAGTGACGACGATCTCGTCGATTTCGGTGGCTTCCTGTGGCGGCGCGGTCTGGGCCGCGGCGGCGCCGGCTCCCAGGCCAAGCGACAGGGCGACGGCCAGGCCGGACGCTCCGGCGAACAGGCTGCGGCGAAAAGTGCGGGTCATCCCCGGCTGAATGGCTTGCAACATATGCTCCCTCCCAATGGGCATACAGAACGCCGAGGTAGCCCCGGTCTATGTGTTATTGCGACCCGGCTTCTTTGGCCCAATCGTTTGACACCGGTGTCATCTTCGCATGGAATGACTTCTGACACCGGTAGCAATCATGAGCCTAACCTGATGATCCCCGCTTTCGCAACCCCGCTTCGTCGCCTCATTGTCACCAGCGTTGCGGTAAGCGTGATTGGCGTGTCGTCGGGGGCACACCCTGCATTCGCGCAATCAGCCGAAAGCGTGGTCGCATTTCCCGGGGCCGAAGGTGCGGGCCGGTTTGCATCGGGCGGACGCGGCGGACGCGTCCTGCGCGTGACGCATCTGGGCGATGCAGGTCCGGGCAGCCTGCGCGCGGCGGTCGAGTCTGATGGGGCGCGCACGGTTATCTTTGACATCAGCGGCCTGATCCGCCTGGCCTCGCCCCTGACCGTCCGGCGCGGCCGCATCACGATCGCCGGCCAGACAGCGCCCGGTGGCGGAATCACCTTGCGCGACCATCCGTTGGTCGTGTCGGCCGATGATGTGGTGATCCGCCATCTCCGCTCGCGCCTCGGGGACGAGAGCGGGGTCGAGGCCGACGCCATATCGGTCGAACGCGGCCGCCGGATCATCCTCGATCACATCTCCGCCTCTTGGTCCGTCGACGAGACCCTGTCGGTCGGCAGCCGCTACAACCCGCCGGAGCGCGGCATCTATGATGTCACCGTGCAGTGGTCGCTGATCGCGGAATCACTGAACGCCTCCGGCCACGCCAAGGGCGACCACGGCTACGGGACGCTGGTGCGTGGCGGGCACGGCGCGCGTATGACCTTCCATCACAATCTGTGGGCCGCTCACCGGGCGCGCATGCCCCGGCCGGGCAACTACAATCCGCCCTCGGTCGATCCCGAGGGGGCCCGGTTCGAGTTCCGGTCGAACGTCTTCTATGACTGGAGCGGCGGTCACGCAGGCTACAACGCCGACACCGAAAGCCTGTCGGCCTATACCTTCATCGGCAACGCCTACATCCCCGGTCCGGACTCGGCCGGCCGGCAGGCGTTCGAGGAATCCAATCCGCTGGCCCGCGCCTGGTTCGAGGGCAACGCCATGGACGGCGCCGTCCCGGTCGACCCGTGGAGTCTGGTGAAGGATTCGGACCGCCCGGACTACCGGCTGGCGACCCGACCCGACTGGGCGGACGCCGCGAGCGAAACAGCGTCGGAGGCTGAGGTCCGCGTACTGGCCCACGTCGGCGCCGGCCGGGTGCGCGACGCCGTCGACGCCCGCATCATCAGGGGCGTCCGCGACCGGACCGGCCGCATCATCGACAGCCAGTCCCAGGTCGGCGGCTGGCCGGAACTGAGTGCGGGATCACCCTGGATCGACGGCGATGGCGACGGCATGCCGGACAACTGGGAAACGGCCCATGGCCTCAATCCTGCCGACGCAGTTGACGGAGCGGCCGACCGGGACGGCGATGGCTATACCAACCTGGAAGACTGGCTGAACAGCTTGGCCCACTGATTCCCTGCTTTCGTCATCCCGGCGAAGGCCGGACCCAGCGGCGCCGCAACGGCGGCGAAACACCGACGGTACGTTTCCGGGCAGCGGATCTGACACACCCAGGCTGTCGACAGCTTCGCGCTTCACGCGCCACTGGGTCCCGGGGTTCGCTTCGCGCCCCCCGGGATGACGATAGCGGTGGGTAGGCCCTACCGCGCCAGCCAACCCCCATCCACCGCCAGCACCGTGCCGTGGACGTAGGCCGCCGCATCCGACGCCAGAAAGACCGCCGCGCCGCTGATGTCGGACGGATCGCCCCAGCGGCCAGCCGGGATCCGCGCGAGGATGTCGCGGTTGCGGGTCTCGTCAGCGCGCAGGGCTTCGGTGTTGTTGGTCGAGAAATAGCCCGGCGCGATGGCGTTGACGTTGATGCCCTTGCTCGCCCACTCGCAGGCCAGCAGACGCGTCAGCCCGGCCAGACCGCTCTTGGAAGCCGTATAGGACGGCACGCGGATGCCGCCCTGGAAGCTCAGCATCGAACAGATGTTGATGATCTTGCCGCCCCGGCCCGCCGCCGCCCAGGTCCGGGCCACGGCCTGGCTGAGGAAGAAGGCGGTCTTCAGATTGGTGTCGATGACCGCGTCCCAATCTTCCTCAGTGAAGTCGAGGCTGTCGGCGCGGCGGATGACGCCGGCGTTGTTGACCAGAATGTCGATCGCTCCGACCGCGGCTACGGCCTGGGCCACTACATCAGCGATAGGAGCGATGGACGACAGGTCGGCGGAGATGGGGTGCAGGGCTCGCCCCGTCTCCGCCACCATGGCCGCCGTCCCGGTCGGCGCCGACCTTCCCACGGCGATGATGTCGGCCCCGGCCTGCGCCAGTCCGACGGCGATGGCCTGGCCCAGGCCGGTGTTGGCGCCGGTGACCATGGCCACCCGCCCGGTGAGGTCAAAGCCGCTCATTTCAGCTGGCAGATGTCGAGGACGGTCATGTCCGTATAGTCCAGATTCTCGCCGCCCATCGCCCAGATGAAGGTGTAATTCGACGTGCCCGAGCCCATGTGGATCGACCACGGCGGCGACACCACTGCCTCGCCGTCAGCGACCACGATATGGCGCTGCGCATCAGGCTCGCCCATGAAGTGGAAGACGCGGTCGTCAGCGCCCAGGCCGAAGTAGAAATAGACCTCCGAGCGCCGGTCATGCAGGTGCGGCGGCATGGTGTTCCAGACGCTGCCGGTCTTGAGGATCGTCAGGCCCAGCAGCAGCTGGCACGACTGGCAGGTGGCCGGGACGATGTACTGGTAGATGGTCCGCTCGTTCGAAGTCTCCAGCGCGCCCCGCTCCAGCGGCACGGCCTGGCTCAGCGAGATGTGTTTGGTCTCGTAGCGGACATGGGCCGGGGTCGAGGCGAGGTAGAAACGGGTGTCGCCGGCGAAGGTCACGTCCTTCGAACCCATGGCGACATAGAGGCCGTCGTTGGCCTCCAGCGTATAGGCCTGACCGTCGACGGTGACCGTCCCGGTTGCGCCGCCGACATTGACCACGCCCAGTTCGCGCCGCTCGAGGAACGGATGGCCTGCGGCCGAGGCCGGCTCGGTCTGATCAGGCAGCTTCACCGTCGCGCCGCCCGGCTGGACCCCACCGATCACGAACCGCTCATAGTGGGTGTAGTTCAGGCGGATATCCCCGCCCGCGAACAGGCCGTCGATCAGATAGCGCTCGCGCAGCTGATCATTGGTGACCCCGTCCATCATGTCCGGATGGGTGGCGTGATAGGTCTTGCAGTACATGGGATCACCTTGTCGGGGTCGGGGCGCGCCGTCTAGGTAACCGGTGTCATGTTCGGGGGCAAGGTCTGTGCTACCGCCCCGGCGGCGCCGCCGAATCGCGCACCACCAGGAAGGGATCGACCTCGGGCTGGACCAGGGTCGCCGGATCCAGCCCGCGGCTGCGGGCGGTCAGCTTTTCGGCCGCCATACGGCCCATGTCGCGGATGGGCAGGCGGACGGTCGTCAGGTTGGGCCAGACGCGCGACGCCATCGGCAGGTCGTCGAAGCCGACGATCGACAGGTCGCGCGGCACGTCGAGACCGGCGTCGCGCGCGGCCTTCATCACGCCGATGGCCATCTCGTCATTGCCGGCGAAGATCGCGGTCGGCGGCTCAGCCATGGCCAGCAGACTGGCCGCCGCCTCAACCCCGGATTCGAAGGTATAGGCGCCCTGGCGCACATAGCGATCATCGAGCACCAGCCCGTGCTCGGCCAGCCCCTCGCTGAAACCCCGTCCGCGCTCATGTGAAGACCGGAAGCTGTCCGGACCCGAGATAAAGGCCACCCGCCTGTGCCCCAGCTCCGCCAGATGCCGCGCCGCCTGGGCCGCGCCGCGGCTGTCGTGGGTCACCACCATACAGGCGGGTTCGTCCAGCGAGACCGAAGCGATCCGGACATAGGGACAATCCGCCTCCTTCAGGATGGCCACCACCCGGTCGTCCTCGGACACCGACGGCGGCATGACCACGCCGAACAGCTTCTGCCGGACGATGAAGGCCCGCACCTCGTTCAGGAAGGTGTCCGTGCCCCGGTTGCAGGGGTGGACGACCAGTTCAAGGCCCGAGCCGCGCACCGCGTCCAGCACGCCCTGCTGCATGTTGACCACATAGTTCGGGCTGGGATTGTCATAGATCATCCCGACCAGGAACGACCGCCGGAAGGCCAGGCCCCGGGCCTGCGGGTCGGGGGTGAATCCATGCTCGGCGATGACCGCCTCGACCCGCTTGCGCGTCTCTTCCTTGACGAAGGGCGAATTGTTGATGACCCGCGAGACGGTCTTCTTCGACACCTCGGCGAGCCGGGCGATGTCGTTAATCGTGGCGGGCTTGACGCCGGTCCGTCCGGGTTTGTTCACTGAGGGAGTCTCTCTGGCCGAACGCTGTCCTTAGACGTTGCCGCGCACGCTGTCAGCGGTCACGTCCCGCGTCGCGTCGCCGGCCGGTCCAGAACTTCGTCGCGCAATGGGGTCATGAAGCGCAGGTCCCAGTCGTCGCGGTTGAACGGCTTGCGGGTCGCCTCGATCACGGCTGGATAACCGCCGACCTCGCGCTCGTGGTCGATGATCTCGCCGCGGCCCTCGGCCACTTCCGCGATCAGCAGCACGTCGCGCATGTCGCGGTCCCATGGCCGGGCTCCGACCTGCGACAGCACCGCGCGCTGGACGTCACCGGCGGGCATGGGCGTCAGGCCCTCCCACCATACCGGCGGACGGCGCGTCTGAATGATGCGCGCCGGGCTGGTGGTGTAGCGGCCGAACATGCGGATCGGCTCGCCGACCTGGTCCACGGCGATGTTGTCGCGGCCGTAGTATTCCACGTCGCCGGCCCCGCCTATCATCATGAAGGCGAGCTGGTCGACCGGCGTCGACGGGCCGGCGCGCAGGACATTGCCGATCACCGTCATCTTGCCGACCTCGAACGGGACGGTTCCCCATTCTTCGGGTGCGAGGTTGTAGTGGATGGCCCGTGGACCCGGGTTGTAGATCAGGTTGTTGACGATCACCCCGTGCACCCCGCCCTTGAACAGGGGGCTGCGCTCGTAGTTGTGGGCGTACAGATTGCCGACGATCAGCAGGCCGGTGACATTGTCGTGGATCAGCGAGCCCTTGGAATGCTCGCCCTTGGAATGGGTCGAATAGGCCAGGCTTTCGCCGTTCAGATTGTTCGAAAAGGTGATGTTGTGGCTGGTGCCGCGGCGCCATTCCTCGGGCGTCGAACCGGTGAAGCGCGGGCCCGAGGCCGACAGGTTTTCGTCGGTCGCCCAGGTCAGGCTGCAGTGGTCGATGATGACGTTCCAGGCCCCGATGGTGGAAATGCCGTCCTCGTCCCAGCCGCTCATCCATGCGCCGCCGGCCGAGCCGGGACGGATGCGGATGTGCTGGACGATCACGTCGTGGGCGGTGATGTCCATGCCGCCCTGGATCAGGGTGATGCCCGGCGAGGGCGCCGTCTGGCCGGCGATGGTGATGAAGGGGTTGCGAAGGCGCAGCGTCTGTTTGCCCAGGTCGATGACCCCGCCGACCTCGAACACCACGATGCGCGGCCCGTCGGCCTCGATGGCGGCGCGAAGCGAACCGGGGCCGGAGGCGTCCAGATTGGTGACGCGGATGATCTGACCGCCACGCCCGCCCGGCGTCTGCGCCGCCCAGCCCAAGGCTCCGGGGAAGGCAGGCAGCAGCGCGTCGGCGGCGACCGGCGCGGGCGTCTGCGCGAACGTCGGCATCGCCAAAGCGGCGGGAAGGACGAGGGCGGCCGCGAGGGCGGCGAGGCGGAGCAGGGTCATGATTCCATCCTATCGCACGGTCGCCTGTCGTCGCGACCCTGAGCCGGGGCGGCGCCGGAAAGGCGTCGCCGGATTCAAATTGACACCGGTTTCCTTCCTGCGCAATGTCTGCCGTAACAGGGAGGCGGCGTGAGCCACGCACACGATAATTCAGCGACTTCGCCGATCGCGCGGGCCTTTGTCGGCGCGCGTCGCGGCGGTCGCGCGCTTGAAGCCTATCCGGGCCTGCAGCCCGAATCGCTCGAGGCCGCATACGCCATCCAGGACGAGGCGATCGCCGCCTGGCCGGACCGGATCGCGGGCTGGAAACTGGGTCGGATCAACGCCCCACACGATGTGCGCTTCGGCGCCGGACGGCTGGCCGGGCCGATCTTTTCGCGGAGCGTCTGGACCGCCGGCCAGACCCCGACCCACTTCGGCGTGATCGAGGGCGGCTTCGCGGCGGTCGAGGCGGAATATGTGATCGAGATCGGCGAAACCGCGCCGGATCGCGGCGACTGGACCGTCGATACGGTCGCGACGCTGGTCTCCCGCGCCTTCATCGGTGTCGAGATCGCCGGCAGCCCCTTTGCGGGCATCAACGACCACGGCCCGGCCGTCACGGCCTCGGACTTCGGCAACAACGCCGGCCTGATCCTCGGCGGCGAGATCGCCGGCTGGCGCCAGCGCCTGTCCGGCCTGACCTGCACCATGGCCATCAATGACGTCGTCATCGGACGCGGCGGCGCGACGGCGATTCCGGGGGGGCCGCTCGATTCCCTGGCCTTCCTGTTGAACCTGCTGCACCGGCGCGGCCGGCGGCTTGAGGCGGGACAACTGGTCTCGACCGGCGCCGCCACCGGGGTGCACGATATCTTCGCCGGTCAGTCCGCCTCCGCAGACTTCGGACCCGACGGCCATATCGACTGTCTCGCGGTCCCGGCGACAGGAGCCATCGTATGAGCCTGACCCGTCGTTCTCTCGGTCTTGCGGGCCTGTCCGGCCTCAGCCTGGCTTCCTGCGCCCCGCGCCCGGCCACCAATGGCCAGACCGTCTTCAGTGCGGTCGACGTCCATCCCAGCGACTTCCCGACGGTGACCGCCGTCAAATGGATGGGCGAGGAACTGGGGCGCCTTACGGCCGGTCGGCTGGGCATCCGGCAGTTTCCCTCCGGACAACTGGGCAACGAGGATGACTCCATCGGCCTGGCGCGCTTCCAGGCGGTCGACATGTGCCGGGTCGCCGTCGCCGCGCTGAACAACGCCTTTCCGGAAACCCGGCTGCTGGCCCTGCCCTACGTCTTCCGCTCCGTGCCTCACGTCCGGGCCGTGGTGGACGGCGAGATCGGCACCGAACTTCTCAACGTATTCGAGGGTCGGGGCCTGATCGGTCTGGCCTATTACGATGCCGCGCCGCGCTGCTTCTACAATGTGCGGCGCCCCGTGACCGAGCCCGGCGAAATGCGCGGCCTGAAGATGCGGGCGCCACAGTCGGACATCTTCCTCGACTCCATCCGGGCCATGGGCGCCAATCCGACGCCGTTGACCTTCGGCGCGGTCTTCTCCTCGCTGCAGACCCATCTCATCGACGGGGCCGAGAACAACTGGCCGGCCTACCAGTCCAGCCGCCAGTTCGAGGTCGCCCCGTTCTGGAGCCAGACCGAGCATTCCTTCTCTCCCGACGCCCTGCTCATGTCCAAGGCCAGTTTCGACGCCCTGACGCCGGCGGACCGCGAACTGGTCCGCGACGTGGCGAGACGCTCGGTGCAGGTCATGCGCATCGACTGGGACAAGCGCGAAGCCGACGCCCGCACCGCGGTCATCGCCGCCGGCGTCCAGGTCGCCGAGGTCGACAAGGCCGCCTTCGCCGCCACCGTCCGGCCCGTGCTGGACAAATATCTCGCCGAGCCGCGCCTGCGCGCGCTCCACGAACGGATCGCAGCGGTTGCCTGAACGACCGCGCAAACCCGACGCTCAGGGAGGGCGTTGCATGTCTGAACCACGACGCGGAAGCGCGCGCGCGCTTGACGGTCTCGCCAGCCTCGCGATGGGGCTCGCAGGCTTTGCCCTCGTGGCCATGGCCCTGATCCAGGCGTGGCAGGTCTTCGCCCGCTATGTGCTGAACGACAGCCCGGGCTGGACCGAGCCTCTCGCCCTGCTGCTGATGAGCTTCGCCGTGATGTTCGGCGCGGCCGTGGCGGTGCGGCGCGAGACCCATTTCGCCTTCCAATCCTTCCGCGACGCGGCGCCGGGTCCGCTCCAGTGGCTGCTGAAGTCGATCGCGCGCCTGATCGCCGCCGCCGCCGGCGCCGGGCTGATGATCCTGGGCGGGACCCTGATGATCGACGAATGGCCGGTCGCCCTGGCCGGAGCGCCCCTGCCCTCGGGGCTCAAATTCGCCGGCCTGTGCGTCGGCGGCACGCTGATTCTGTTGTTCTCGCTCGAGCGCCTGCTGACCGGTGACTATCGCGCGCCGGATGTCGCCGGGAAGGCGGAGGACTGAGCGTGGAATACATCATCCTCTTCGGCCTCCTGGCCATCCTTCTGGCAATCGGCGTGCCGGTCGCCTTCTCCCTGCTGGCCGCGACCCTGGCGACCGTCCTCTATCTGGCCCTGCCGCCGATCGTGGTGTTCCAGCAGATGGGGTCGGACATCACCTCGGTGGCCCTGCTGGCCATTCCACTATTTATCTTCACCGGCGAACTGATGATGAAGGGCGGGCTGTCCGACCGGATGATCGCCCTCGCCGCGTCCATGGTCGGCCATGTGCGCGGCGGCCTGGGACAGGTCACCGTGGTCGGCTCGACCCTGTTCGGCGGGGTTTCGGGCAGCGCCATCGCCGACGTCTCGGCCATCGGCGGCACCATGATCCCGCAGATGCAGAAGCGCGGCTATGACGCCGACTACGCCGTCAATGTCACCATCTCGGCGGCACTGGTGGCCCTGCTGGTGCCGCCCTCGCACAATATGATCCTGTACTCGGCCTCAGCCGGCGGCGGGGTGTCGATCTCCGACCTGTTCGCCGCGGGCATTATCCCCGCCCTGATGCTGGCCGCCGCCCTTATGGTGACCTCCTATGTCGTGGCGCGGCGACGCGGATACGCCGCCGAGGCCTTCCCCGGCTTCCGCGCCGTGGCCGTCCGGCTGGTGGCCGCCATCCCCGGACTGCTGCTGGTCGGCATCATCTTCGGAGGGATCCGCGCCGGGATCTTCACCGCGGTGGAGAGCGCCTCCATCGCCGTGGTCTACGCCACCGTCGTCACCGGCCTGATCTATCGCCACATGACCTGGCGCGCCTTCAAGGCCGCCTGCCTCGGGGCGGCGCGGACCTCGGGCGTGGTCCTGTTCATCATTGGCTGCGCCGGGGCCTTCGGCTGGCTGATGGCCTATATGCAGGTGCCGACCATGATGGTCGATCTGCTGCAGACCCTGACCGACAATCCGATCGTGATCCTGCTGATGATCAACGTTATCCTGCTGATCCTCGGCACCTTCATGGACATGGCCCCGCTGATCATCATCTGCACCCCCATCTTCCTGCCGGTGGCCAAGGCGTTCGACGTCGATCCTGTCCAGTTCGGCGTCATCCTGCTGCTCAACTGCGGCATCGGCCTGATCACCCCGCCGGTCGGATCAGTCCTGTTCGTCGGCAGCGCCATCGCCGGCATACCGATGACCAGGGCCTTGAAGACCATCTGGCCGTTCTGGCTGACTTGCGCCGGCGTGCTGATGCTGGTCACCTTCATCCCGGCGCTTTCGCTGTGGCTTCCGACCCTCCTGAAATAGACAAACTCTGCTGGTCACTGCCTCTTGGGTTCGAAGGATGCTGTCAGCCGAGGCTTCGCTCGGTCGTCCCGTGTTCCGCTACTTCGACAACTCGCCCGAGGTGATCCGCCTCGTGATGACGACAGGTATGACGTACCGGCTTTCTCCGCGGAATGTGAAGGACCTGCCGGCCTGACCCGGCATCGACTCCCACTGCCTTGCCTGGCGCCTGGTGCAGACAGGTTATCTTCCGACTGACACCACCGCCACCGTTTAAACCATTGAATATCAACAATAAAATTGCATCGCCGACAGGCCCGCGGACTCGACTCTTGCGGGCCGCAAACTGGTGCGATCGCCAGACAGGGCGGGCGTTTGCGGGCCATAGACCCCCAGAGGGACTGACAACTTAAGTCTCCTAGCCCGCAGATGGCCCCTTCCCTTCCCCGTTTCAGGCAGCTTGGGTTGCGGCCGCCCAGGCGTTGTCAGCCAGACCTCGCAGGGAGCGAAGGCCGGCTCGGGACACCAGATGGGGCTGGAGATTGAACGCGTTGTAAATCGGACCGTGGCTGGAGAGGAAACGCTGGGCTGAACCCTGGGATTTGAACTTCTGCTGTTTGCGTTCTCGTCGGCGGATCAGGAGGTGCGGGTTCTCGGCGCGATTGTTCTCCCGCATCCCGCCGGGGCGGTGACGGGCCTGGAGATTCAGCACCTTCATCGCCGCTCTGTACGAGGCCAGCTCATCGGTGACGATAGCCTCCGGTTGGATCCCACTGTTGCGCAAGAGGCGGCGCGGCACCTTCAGCGCCGCCTGCTTGTTCCGGCGCTTCTGGACCAGAACGTCGAACACCTCGCCCTCATCATCGACAGCGCGCCACAGATACATTCGCCGGCCACCGATCTTCACGACAACCTCATCCAGGTGCCAACGGCCGGTAGGGCGTGATCTCACCCGGCGCAGGTTGGCGGCAATCAGAGGGTCAACTTGATGACCCAGCACCGGATCGCATCACGGCTGACCGCAATCCCGCGTTCGGCCATCAACTCCTCGACGTCACGAATGCTGAGCGTGAAACGGAAGTACCAGCGCACCGCCTGCACAATTACGGCTCCGGGGAACCGATGCCGCTTGAAACTGATCGGATCCATCCCGCCTCCCGGACATCAAGCCCTTACCGGAGACCTTCTAGCGTTAGACTGCCAGCACCAGCTGACCAGCCTGGAGCAGCAGATCGCGCAGTTGGATCAGCAGCTTCTCGAATGGCATCGAATCACTGAGGTCAGTCAGCGCCTGGCGGGCATTCCGGGTGTCGGTCCCGTGACAGCTACGGCCCTCGCCGCCAGCGTCACCGATCCTTCCATGTTCGCCTCTGGTCGGGAGTTCGCAGCGTTCCTGGGCCTGGCTCCACGACAGAACTCCTCGGGCGGAAAGACCCGGCTCGGGCGCGTGTCGAAGATGGGGGATCGCTACCTGCGCACCCTGCTCGTTACCGGAGCCACGGCCGTGCTCAGCCACTCGAAAACCCGAACCGGACGTCTGGATACGTGGGCCAAAACCCTGCTCGAAAAGGGCAAGCCGCCCAAGCTGGTCGCCCTCGCCCTCGCCCTCGCAAATAAGATGGCCCGGATCGCCTGGGCGATCATGAGGCGGGGTGAGCCCTTCAGACTGGATCCAGCCGCGGCTTAACGCCGACGGCGGCACAAATTGGCAAGGACCATGAGGTGATGCGATCCGGATCGGGACCGAAGACCAGGACACTCCGATAAATTGTCGGCGCAGCGAAGCGCTCACCGGAGATAGGAGACCAGGTCAGCGGACGACATCAGGGCCAGCAGGCCGAGCCCTGCATCAACAGGCCGAACACAAGACTGTAACCCACCAATCCCTACCTCAACGCCCTTGCCAATCGAGCGCCGTCCACACAAGACCTTTTAGCGTTGGCCTGACAGCACCCACCGGCGAGGGTTATTGCTTTGTCGGCGATGCAGGCGGATTGGTAGCCATGGCCAAGCCTAGATCAACGCCTACTGTCCAAGCTGCGGCGGTCCCCCGATCAGCTGCAAATGTGCCGGCGGGAGGCGGCCCAACTGACAACTGGCCCGGGACGACGGGCCATCTGATCATTGGCATCGGCGCATCGGCCGGCGGTCTTGAAGCCTTCCGGTCGTTCTTTTCCAAAATGCCCGCGGATAGCGGTATGGCGTTCGTCCTGGTTCAGCATCTGGACCCTGACTACAACAGTGCGCTGGCTGAGATTCTTCGCGAATATACCGCGATGCCAGTGGTGAAGGCCGTCGACGGAACGGTCGCGGCCCCAAACACCGTCGCAGTCATCCCCCAGAACGCGATCCTGAAGATCGAGGATGGGGTTCTCCGTGTCGCGCCGCCGGAGACGCCGACCGCCCGGCAGTCCTCGATCGACACCTTCTTCGTGTCGTTGGCCGAGGACCAGGGTGAGAACGCTGTGGGGATTATTCTTTCGGGGTTCGGCAGCGATGGGACGATTGGTGTCGCAGCCATCAAGGAGGGCGGCGGGCTGACGCTCAGCGAAGCCGCCTTCGACCATCGCGCCAAGTTTGGCATGCCTCAGAGCGCGACTGCGGGCGGCTTTGTGGACAATGTGCTCCAACCCCAGGAGATGCCGGCGCGTTTGCTGGAATATCGCGACTTCCAAGACCATGTCGCAAGCAATGGCTTGTCCGAAGGGTCTGGACCGGACCAGACCAAATACCTGATGACGATCTGCGCCGTGCTCAACAGCCGCCTGGGGCGAGACTTCGGCCAGTACAAGTCCAGCACCCTGATGCGCCGTGTCCACCGACGGATGCAGGTGCTTCGTGTCCAGGATCCGCGGCAATATATAGGGTTGCTGCGCACATTGCCGGATGAACCCGAACTCCTGTTCCGGGAGATCCTGATCGGCGTAACGCGGTTTTTCCGCGACCCCGTCGTATTCGAGGCGCTGGCGAAGACCGCGCTGCCTGATTTGATCGCCAGAGGTGGTCCGGAACAACCTCTACGCATATGGGTGGCGGGCTGTGCGACAGGCGAGGAAGCCTATTCGATCGCCATTTTGCTCAAGGAGGCGTTGACGAACGCCGAATCGCCACGGCAAGTCACGCTCTTCGCGACGGACATCGATGATCGGGCCATTACAATTGCCCGCATCGGCCTCTACAGCGACGCCATAGAGGCCGACGTCACAGCGGAGCGGCTCGAGAAACACTTCGTCAAGGAAGGGCAGCGCTACCGGGTCGCAAAACATATCCGGGAGATGTGCGTTTTCTCAACACATGACCTGGTAAAGGATCCACCGTTTTCCAAACTCGATATGGTGTCTTGCCGAAACCTTCTGATCTACTTTGAACCAGCGTTGCAGCAGCGCGTCATCGCAACCTTTCACTACGGAATCAAACCCTGTGGTCTCTTATGGCTCGGTCCGTCCGAGACCCTTGCGGCGAGCGCGCGGCTCTTCAAGGCGTTTGACCAGCGCGGTCGGATTTTCAGGCGCCTCGATGTCGCGTCCGAGGTTCCGCGATCCCCGTCGAGCATCCGAATGACGAAGGCGTCATCGGCCAAGCCGCCGTCAGAGGCCGAGGGCATCGACGACCAGGCGGCGCGGATGATGGCGCAATTCGCACCGGCCTATATCGTCTTTGACGGTCAACACGAGATCCAGCGCTTTTCGGGCCAGGTCGCGAAATTCATGGAGCCGGTAAGCGGCGGGGCCAGCCTGAATCTCTTTCGGATGCTGCACACTCAACTGCGCTCGCCCGTCCGGACACTTGTCCGAAAGGCGCTCGAAGACCAGCGGCAGGTTCAGGAGCTGGCGACCTTTCTGGTCGCCGGACAGGCGCAAACGATCAACCTGATCGCCGAGCCGATGGCGGAACCGGTTGGGGGGCAGAGGTGTCTCCTGCTCGCCTTCCAGGAACTCGGTCCACCTGTCGGGTCAGACATCACGGATCAACCCGAGGTCAGCTCACTCGCCTCCGATACAGACCATGGCGAGCTTATCGCCGCGCGTGAGAAGCTGCAGGCCATCACCGAAGAGCTGGAAACCGCGAACGAGGAATTACAGAGCTCCAACGAAGAATTCCAATCGGTCAACGAAGAGCTTCACTCAACGGTCGAAGAACTCGAAACGTCAAAGGAAGAACTTCAGTCGATCAACGAAGAGCTGCAAACCGTTAATGCGGAGCTGAACAACAGGGCTGACAGTCTCGTCAGGTCGAACAGCGATCTCGCGAATCTCTTTGACAACACCTCGATCGCCACCCTCTTTCTGGATAATGCGTTGTGCATCCGACGGTTCACACCGGCGATCACTGAAATCTTCAATGTACGGGAGGGCGACGAAGGTCGGCCTATCGGCGACTTCGCATCCCGCCTGACCGGCTCGGCCTTGACCAAAGACATTGCGACTGTGCAGCGCGACCTCGGTTCCCTGGAGCGTGAGGCCGAATCGGAGGACGGCGCGGCAACCTATCTGGTGCGAGTAAAGCCGTACCGCGACCTCAACAACGTCATCGACGGCGTGGTCATTACGCTCATCGATATCTCCGATCGGAAACGGCTAGAACGCGACAGGGCCCATCTGGCGGCTATCGTCACCTCGTCTCAGGATGCGATCCTCAGTCACGATCTCAACGGAAAGATCACCAGCTGGAACCCGGGTGCCGAGACGATCTACGGCTACAGCGCCGACGAGATCATCGGGCAGCCAATGTCCAGGTTGCTGGACGACGTACAGATCAATGAATGGCCCGATAATCTGACGCGGCTGCGGCGCGGGGAGCTGATCACAGACATCGATATCGGCCGGGTGACCAAGGACGACCGGGTGATCCATGTGTCGCTGACGATCTCTCCCATGCGCGATAAGTCGGGCACGATTATCGGCGCTTCTGCGGTAGCGCGCGACATCGCCGTGCGAAAAGCCGCCGAAGACCGCGCTGAGACGCTAATGGCCGAGCTCGATCACCGGGTGAAAAACATTCTGGCCATCGTCTCGTCAGTGGTTACCCAGACACTCAAGGCGGACGGGACCAACGAGACGGCGAGGGCCGATATCGAAGGGCGGATACAGGCGATCGCGCGCGCGCATGGTCTGCTGACCGAGCTCGGCGGCGCTGAATGCTCATTGCGGGGACTCGTGGCAACCGAGCTACGGCCCTACGAGCAGCGCGATAACGTGGAAATGTCGGGCGTCGACGTCGTGCTTTCATCAAGGGCCAGCTTGGGCCTGGCGTTGGCGCTCCACGAATTGGCGACGAATGCGGTCAAATACGGCGCCCTTTCGACCGAGACAGGGCATCTCGACGTCAGCTGGCGCGTTACCGGAGCGGAGGGCAAGCCGGAGCTTGAAATCGTGTGGCTAGAAACCGCCGGTCCGCCCGTTGTGCCACCGAGCAGCCGAGGTTTCGGAACGAAGCTCATCGAGATCAGTCTCGTTCGTGGCTTGAACGCCAAGGTGAACCGGGAATTCCTTTCAACAGGGGTCCGTTGCGAGATTTCGGTTCCGTTTGCCGAGGACATTGGCCGCATCCGCTCCGCAGATCCGTCGCACGACTCTCCGCGATGACGGACGGTGTCGTGCGTTTCAGGGTGCTCGTGGTCGAGGATGAACCCCTGATTGGAATGGACATAGAGGACGCGGTCGAAGGACTTGGCCATGAAGTCGTCGGTCCGATCGCCGAGCTGGAAAAGGCATTGGACATGGCCACCAACGCGGCACTTGGGTTCGCGATCATCGACATCAATATCCGCGGCGGCCATTCCTATCCCGTGGCTGACATGCTCCTGAAACGCGGCTTGCCGGTGTTGCTGCTGAGTGGTTACAGCGAGCACGCCCTGCCGGAGCGATTGCGCGAAGAAGCACGCCTTCCCAAGCCCTTCACGGGCGCGCAACTGGACAAGGAAATACGCGATCTATGCGCCAGGGTGGTAAACGCCCGTCGGTAGGAACGGGCTGAGGGAGTTTGCCGACACCGCAGCAGCAACGTTCATGGTTGTGCCATTGGCGGGAGGTCCGCAGTCGTCTCCCGACGAGCTCAACGTGTTGATACATAGGCAGGCTCAGCTATGACGAAAAAATTCCCCATCGTTTGTATCGGTGGCTCTGCCGGCGGTCTCGACGCCTACACGCGGCTGCTGAAAAATCTGCCGGCCGACCTGGGCGTTGCGATCGTCATCGTAAATCACCTGCGGACCGTGGCGACGAGGCTCCACCAGATTCTTCCGAACTATACGACCATGCCCGTAGAGTTGATTTCAGACCGATTGGATGTACGTCCAGATTGCGTGTTCATCATTCCGGAGAAACGTGATCTCCATGTCCGGAATGGAGAATTCCGGCTAGAGCCGATCTCAAAGCCAAGGGGTTGGCCCGACGTCATTACGGTCTTTCTGCGCTCGCTTACGGAGAACTGGTCTGGCCAGCTGATAGCGGTCATCGTCTCGGGCTATGACGGAGACGGGGCGGCAGCGTTGTGCGGCATAAAGGACGTCGGGGGCATCACGATCGCCCAGAAGCTCGATACAGCCGTTCAGCCTGACATGCCGCAGAGCGCAATCGACAGCGGCTGCATCGATTTTATTCTTTCGCCCGAAGAAATCGCGCACGAAATTCGGCGGATCGCGGCCGGTGCTGCCAGGTTAACCGCGCCAAGTCGAAAGCCGCCCTACCCTGCCTGAAATCAGGCAACCGCGGCCGCCCAAACTGACGCCGCTTCGGCGCGGAAGCGGCGAAGAGGGTGCTGCCAAGTTAACGCCTCAAGTCGCCTTGTGAGCGAATTTTGTGCGGTTTCGGCGGACGAACGGGGTCACGCCCTCACTGCCGAACCCCCCGCTGAGCTCAGCGGTTTGCATATCCAGTTTCGCCTCGAAAAAGCTGAGCTCGTGAGTCCCCGCCGCGTTGGCTTCCGTCAGGAACTGCCGATCATAGGGGCGGGTGCTGAAGACCGCTACGCGCATACATTTCTCCTCTCCAGACCAGTCGGAACACCAGCATCCTCGCGGAGGTCACGGAGCTGCTGTTTGGGCTCCTTGCGACGAGTCTTCGCGTGGAGCCTTGCGATCATGTCCACCTCGCGATCACCTCACCTTGGATCGCCAGGGCTACGCCGCTGTCAGACCGGCTCCGGCTCGAACTGTCGGGCGAGGGCGAGCCGCTCCAGCAGATCGTCCAGGGTGACGATCCCGACGAGCGTACCCCGATCGAGCACCAGCAGGCGCGGCCGGCGCTCGCTTCGCATGCGCTCCAGAACCGCGAAGGCGTCCTCGTCCGGCGCCACGACGAGCGCTTCGTCCAGCGGGGTGCAGACTTCTCCGAGCGTCGTCCGCGCCCAGCGTTCGCGAGGCGTACGGAGGATGTCCGCTCGCTCCACCACCCCGATGAGACGATCCAGCTCGACGACCGGGTAAACGCCGTGGCGGGTGGCGGCGAGGCGATGACGGACGAAGGCTTCGAGGCCCATGTCTGACGGCGTCGTCTCGACTCGGTGCGACATGAAATCACCGATCGGGCGTCCCGCCAGATGACGGCGGGCGCCGCCATGGTCGCCCCCTTCCGCCTTTGCGACGGTCCGCAGGGTGCGCGGCAGGCTGTCGGGGTTCACGCTGATGGAATCGACGCCGAGCCCGACGAGGAAGGTCGCGATTTCGGGCCAGGTGGCCGGAGCCTCGCCGCAGATGCCGACCGGTCGGCCGTTGCGCTGCGCACCCTCCACGGCCAGGCGCAGCATCTCCAGCACCCCCGGGTCGCGTTCGTCGAAATCGAAGGCGACGACTTCGGAATCCCGGTCGACGCCGAGGACGAGCTGGGTGAGGTCGTTGGAGCCGATCGAAAACCCGTCAAAGAGCTCGGAGAAGGCGTCGATGCACAGCACGTTGTTGGGGATCTCGCACATCACGTAGACCTCCAGCCCGTTCTCGCCGCGCTTCAGGCCGCGCCGCGCCATGGCATCGAGCACGGCCCGCCCCTCCTCCACCCGGCGGCAGAACGGCACCATCAGGCGCAGGTTGGTCAGCCCCATGTCGCCGCGGACCCGGGCCAGCGCCTCGCATTCCAGCGCGAATCCGTCGGCGTAGAGCGGATGGTCGTACCGGGCGGCGCCGCGGAAGCCGATCATCGGATTCTCCTCCGCCGGCTCGAACGCCTTGCCGCCGACGAGTCGGGCGTATTCGTTGGTCTTGAAGTCCGACAGGCGCGCGATGACCGGCCGGGGATAGAAGGCGGCGGCGATCAGTCCCACGCCCTCGGCGAGCCGCCGCACGAAAAACTCGCGGGGGGAGATATCCTCGCCGATCCGGCGGGCCATGGCGGCCTGGACCTTGGGCGATGTGCGCTCCGGATGGGCGGCCGCCATCGGATGCAGGCCGATCTGTTCACCGATGATGAACTCCAGCCGCGCCAACCCCACGCCGGCGCTCGGCAGTCGCGCGGCGCGGAGCGCCATGTCCGGGTGCGCCAGGTTCAACATCACCGGAGTCTCGGGCCGGGGCAGACTGGACAGGGACAGCTGCTCTGTCTCGAACGGGACGGCGCCGGCGTAGACGCGGCCGGTCTCGCCCTCGGCGCAGGACACCGTGACGATCTGGCCGTCGACGAGGCGGCGGGTGGCGTCGCCGGCGCCGACCACGGCCGGCGTCCCCAATTCCCGTGCGACGATCGCGGCGTGGCAGGTCCGGCCGCCGCGGTCCGTCACGACGGCGGCGGCGACCTTGATGACCGGGTCCCAGTCCGGACTGGTGGACACGGAAACGAGGATCTCTCCGGGGCGGAAGGCCTCCAGGTCGCGGGCGGTGCGGACGAGGCGGACCGGCCCGGTCGCGATCTTCTCGCCCACCGCGTTGCCGGACACCAGCAGGTCGCCGGTCCCGGTCAGCCGCCAGGTGATCATCTCGTCCGCGGCGCGCCGGGAGACGACCGTCTCGGGACGGGCCTGGACCACGTAGAGGCGGCCGTCGGCGTCACGCGCCCATTCGATGTCCATCGGCATGGGCCCGCCGGCCCGTTCCGAGTAATGGGCCTCGATGACCATCGCGGCGCCCGCGAGAGCAAGGACGTCCGCATCACCCAGGCAGAAGCGCCGCCGAAGGTCCACAGGCGTCCGCAGGGTGCGGATCGGACCGCCGCGCCCGGCCCGCCAGGCGAGCCGGACCTGTTTGGCGCCCAGCCGACGATGGAGCACCGCGCGATGGCCCTCCCGGTAGGTGGGCTTGTGGACGTAGAATTCATCCGGATCGACAAGGCCCTGAACGATGCCCTCGCCGAGGCCGTAGGCGCCGGTGACCAGGACGACGTCAGGAAACCCGCTCTCCGGATCGAGGGTGAAGATGACGCCGCTGGCGGCCTCGTCCGCGCCGACCATCCGCATCACGGCGATCGACAGGGCGACCTTGAAGTGGTCGAAGCCGTTGTTGACCCGGTAGCCGATGGCCCGGTCGGTGAAGAGTGAGGCGAAGCAGCGCCGGCAGGCGTCCACAACCGCGTCCTCGTCCCGCAGGTGGAGAAAGCTGTCGTGCTGGCCCGCGAAGCTGGCGGTCGGCAGGTCCTCGGCCGTCGCCGAACTGCGAACGGCCACGCTGATCGGACCGTCGCCGGACGCGGCCAGACTCTGAAACGCCGAAGCGATCTGGTCGCGGAGCGCCGCGCCGCCGGTGGCCGCATAGACGATCTCCCGCGCCCGGGCGGCCCGGCGAGAAAGCTCCGCGACGTCGGCGGGATCGAAATCGGCGAGCAGAGCCCTCAACTTCGGCCAGGCGTCGGCTTCGGTCAGCGCGTCCCGGTAGGCGTCCGCGGTGACGGCGAACCCGTCCGGCACCGTGATCGGTCCGGAACCGAGCAACCCACGGAGCTCTCCGAGGGAGGCCGTCTTGCCCCCTACGAGCGGAACATCGGCCAGCCCCAGGCTGTCGAAGGGCCGGATGTAGGCCTGGGCGCTTCGGGGCGCCGGCTCATGCGATCGTGTCGGCATCAGAGGCTCTCCGTCTGAAAACGGGAATGTTCCCGGTCGCGGACTACGCCTCGGGATCGACCAAGGCGGGCCCAAGGGTTGCTCAGGGGCGGTCGATCACCCCCAGCAGGAGACCGGTGCGGCCGTCGCCCCACATCGGCAGGAGCAGCCGGTCGTAGCGATCCGGGCCGGTGAACCGGTGCAGGGTCGGCTGCCCGGCCTCCACGGTCGCGCTGGCTTGGGAGAGAAGAAAGTCGAACGGCGATGGGAGCGACCCTTCCCCCAGGAAGGTCCCCTCCAGCTCCGGGACGCCTCCAGCCTCCAGGCCCTCTCCGACCAGCGCGAAGCGGAACCGTTCCGGCTTGTCGAACACCTCGAGCGTAAAGGCGTCGTCCACGAGGTCGCCCATGTCGGAAGGCGTCAGATCGTCCCAGAAGGGCATGGGCGCCTTCTTGCGGATCAGGCTCCGCCAGTAGGCGTGGGCGCGGTCAAGTCGGGGCGGCAGGGTTCGGGGCGCGGAATAGGGGTGCATGACGGCCTCGCTCGATGGGAGGCTCCAGTGTCCGTGGATCGGCGCGGGCCGCCTTGATCCCGATCAAGGCGCGGCGCCTGCCGGCAGGCGACATCAAACCATGCCCGCCGCCATCGTGACCCTGACCCTCAACCCGGCGCTTGATGTATCGACGGCCACGCCGCGGATCGCGCCCGCGCACAAGCTGCGTTGCGCCCCGCCGCGTTTCGATCCCGGGGGCGGCGGCATCAATGTGGCGCGTGTGATCCAGCGCCTCGGCGGCGGGGCCCGGGCCGTCTATCCCGCCGGCGGGCCGACCGGGCAGCGGCTCACCGCGCTTCTGGAGGCGGAAGGCGCGCCCTCCCTCGCGACCGTGATCGAAGGAGAGACACGGGAGAGCTTCACTGTGATGGACCTGAGCAACACCGCGGAATACAGGTTCGTGCTGCCAGGCCCGGTGCTTTCGAACGCTGAACTGGACCGGTGCCTTGAGGCGGCGCTCGCGGCCGGGACCGAGGGCGGTTTCCTGGTCGTCAGCGGCAGCCTGCCCCCGGGCGTCGAGCCGCGACGGCTGCACGATCTGGCGCGCCGCGCGAAGGAACGCGACCTGCGCCTGGTCATTGACAGCTCCGGCCCCGCCCTGGAGGCGGCTCTGCAAGCGGGCGTGTATCTCATAAAGCCTAATCTCCGGGAGTTGTCGGACCTTGTCGGTCGGCCGCTCCCCACGACGGACGAACGTCTCAAGGCTTGCCGCGACCTAATCGACGGTGGTGGAACTGCGGCGGTCGCCCTCAGCCTGGGCGCCGAGGGCGCGCTGCTGGCGACCCGGGAGGCAGCCTGGACATCCCCGGGTCTGCCGATCGAACCGGTCAGCACGGTCGGCGCCGGCGACAGCTTCCTTGGGGCGCTCCTGTGGGTTCTCGCCCGGGAGGGGGACCCGGCCGAGGGGTTGCGCTACGCTATCGCGGCAGGCAGCGCCGCACTGCTTTCGCCGGGGACGGACCTGTGCTTGCGCGAGGACGTCCTTCGCCTCGCCGACCAGGCGGCGGTCTTCGCCATCGACGAAACCTCCTCCGTGGGGATCCCCCCGAGTCCGGACGCCCGCCGAGGCGAGTAATCGCGCCGACAGGACCGGGGCCGCGTGACGCCTTGGCGAGCGTCGCCGAAGCGGATCGGAATCCTGCCCAGGTGGGGACGCCCCGCTCGGGAGAGGGGTCAGCCCAGGCAGGCCACGACGTCGGCGTCGCTGACCTGATCGAAATCCCGATAGGCGTCGCCCACCGATCTGAACGCATCGGGCTGGAGAAGGCAGACGAATTCATCGACCTCCTCGTGGAGCTCGGCCGCAAGCGATCGCGGCGCCACTGGAACGGCCAGTACGATCCGACGCACCCCCTGAGCGCGCAGCCCCGCGATAGCGGCTCGGGCCGTGGCGCCTGTGGCCATGCCGTCGTCCACCAGCACCGCCACATGACCCTTGGGGTCGAGGGACCTGCGGTCGCCGAGGTACAACCGGCGCCGTTGATCGATTTCGGCGAGCGCAGCGACGCGCTCCCGCTCCAGCCACTCCGGGGGGGTTCCGGTCATTCTCACGATTTCTTCGTTGATGACCGTCGTGGGATGGCTTCCGCCGATCACGGCCGCGAGCGCCACCTCCGGATCATCGGGCGCTCCGATCTTGCGCACGAGGGCGAGGTCTAGCGGCGCTTCCAGCGCGCGCGCGACCTCGAGAGCGACCGGTACGCCGCCGCGGGGGATGGCGTAGACGATCACGTCTCCGTGGACACGATCGGCCAGGATTTCGCCGAGGCGCCGCCCCGCTTCGGCGCGGTCGGCGAAGGCCGGGAGTCTGTCGGACAAGGTCACCTCCGGAAGGGGGTTGGCTGCGGCTGACGCGCCGGGCGCGGTTCTGCAGGTCACGGCTGGACATCCGTCTCCTGCGGTGGGAGCGAGCGGAGATCTCCATTCGATCAATCATGCGCGGTTGGCGACCATCCGCCTTGATCCGGATCAACCCCGTCAGCGCTTCGCTGCCGCATTGGCTTGAGGGGTGAAAGTCTGCCAGATCGCCCTAACGCCAACGCGAGTCGCCGCCTCCATCGGCAGGTGGGAAGAGGGAGACCCACATCTGATGCTTGGTGAATGGATCGCCTCATCCATTTTCAATGAGATCGCCGCCCTGATGGTGCTGGCCGCCGGCTTCGGTTTCGTCGGCGTTCTGCTCAAACAGCCGCTCATCGTCAGCTTCATCGCCGTCGGGCTCCTGACGGGGCCGTCGATGCTCGATGTGGCGCGGTCGAGCGAGGCTATCGATCTGCTGGCGGAGCTCGGCATCGCCGTCCTCCTGTTCCTCGTCGGGCTCAAGCTGGACGTGAAGCTTGTGCGGTCGCTGGGCTTCGTCGCCCTCGCCACAGGGCTGGGGCAAGTGATCTTTACGTCCGTCTTCGGTTTCCTGATCTGCCTGGCCCTGGGGCTGGATCCGGTGACCTCTCTCTATGTGGCCGTGGCGCTCACCTTCTCCAGCACCATCATCATCGTGAAGCTGCTCTCCGACAAGCGGGAGCTCGAGACTCTGCATGGCCGCATCGCCCTAGGCTTCCTGATCGTCCAGGACATAGTCGTGGTGCTGGCGATGATCGCCCTCTCAGCGTTTGGCGTGGGGACGCGGACCGATGCGGGCCCGGCCGACATTCTCGCGGTTCTGGGCTCCGGACTGGCGCTCCTCGCCCTGGTGCTCCTTTTCGCGCGGTTTGGCGCGAACCGCCTGACCGAACGGCTCGCCCGAACGCCCGAGTTGCTGATCGCCTTCTCGCTTGCGCTCGCGGCTGTGTTCGCCGCGGCGGGCGAGAGTCTGGGTTTCGGTAAGGAGCTGGGCGGCCTGCTAGCGGGCGTTGCCCTCGCATCCACGCCGTTCCGGGACGCGATCGCCGCCCGGATGGCCCCCCTGCGGGACTTCCTGCTGTTGTTCTTCTTCATCGCCCTCGGCGCACAGCTGGACTTGGGAGCCCTCGGGCAAAGGGGCTGGGCAGCCGCGGTGCTCTCCCTTTTTGTGCTGGTCGGCAATCCGCTCATCGTCGTGCTGATCATGGCCAGGATGGGGTATCATACCCGGACGGGCTTCCTCGCGGGGCTGACGGTCGCCCAGATCAGCGAGTTCTCGCTGATCTTCATGGCGATGGGCGTTTCGCTCGGGCATGTGACCGGGGCCTCGCTGGGGCTTGTCACCCTGGTCGGGCTGATCACCGTCGCTGCCTCCACCTATATGATCACCTACTCCCACCAGCTTCACCGGCTGTGCGAGCCCCTGCTGGGTTTCGTGAAGGTGAATCGACGGAGTCCATCCGGGCATGCCGAGCCGGGCGAGGTCGATGGACCGGATGTGATCGTCTTCGGACTCGGTCGTTACGGCGGGGCCATAGGCGCGGGCCTCAAGGCCGCCGGGCGGCGGGTTCTGGGAGTCGATATCAGCCCTCGAGCGCTGCGGGACTGGCAGAGCCGAGGGAACGAAGGCGTCTTTGGAGATGTCGCCGACCCGGAATTCCTCGCGACCTTGCCGCTCGACTCCGCCGAATGGGTCGTCGCCACCATTCGCCCGGCCGAGGCGGGTGTCAGCCATGCCGATCCGCGGCTGGTGCTCCTGCACCAGCTCAGGGCTATGGGCTACTCGGGACGGGTCGCCGTCACCTCGACGGACCAGGCGCCAGACCAATATATTCTGGAGGAAGGCGCTGACCTGGTGGCGACGCCCTTTACCGACGCTGCGCAACAGGTCGTTCAACGCATCGAGGCGATGTCGAAACAGGACTCCCGCTCAACCGACTGAGGGCGGCTCGGGACTCACAATAAACTTCTTAGCGCGGCGCGCCTCATTGGCCCAGGCGGCGGATGTGGTGGACCCCGGCCGGTGGACTTCCGGCTTTGCGAAAGACCAGTCGAAGCTGCTTCTCGGTCTCGATGATGGCGAAGAAGACCGCGCCGACGGCGACGATAAGGATGCCGTCCATCAGCGGGACGGCCCGCGTGCCGAACACCTGTTGCAGAGGCGGCGCATAGGTGACGAGGACCTGGGCCGCCGTGATGGTAACAACGCAGACCCAGATCACGCGCGTTCCCTGGACGGCTTTCCAGGTCAGCGATGTTCCATAGATGTTTCTGATGAAAAACAGGTGGAAGATCTCCAGCACCACCAGGGTGTTGACCGCCATGGTGCGCGCGAGCTCGGGTGCGTGGCCCTTGTCGACGGCATGGGCGTAAACGCCGAACACCGCAGCCAGGAACAGGGTGGAGACGAGGACGACGTGCCAGACCAGCTCTCCCGTCAACAGCGGCTCCCCGCGGCGACGGGGCGGGCGCTTCATCGTGTTCGGTTCGGTCGGCTCAAAGGCGAGTGCGATTCCGAGCGTGACCGCGGTGATGAGATTGATCCACAGGATCTGAATGGCGGTAATCGGGAGCGCCAGACCCAGCAAGAGGGCCACGATGATCGTCATCGTCTCTCCGGCATTGGTCGGCAGCGTCCAGCTGATTACCTTCTTGATGTTGTCATAGACCGTACGGCCTTCGCGGACCGCGGCGACGATGGAGGCGAAATTGTCGTCGGCGAGAACGAGGTCCGACGCTTCCTTGGCGGCTTCGCTGCCTTTCCGGCCCATCGCGATTCCGGCGTCGGCCCGTTTCAGCGCCGGCGCGTCATTCACGCCGTCGCCCGTCATGGCGACCGTCAGCTGATGGGACTGCAGCGCGGTCACCAGCCGCAACTTGTGCTCGGGGCTCGTCCTCGCGAAGACGTCCGTGTCAATCACCGCGCCGGCCAGTTGCGCGTCATCCATTCGTTCGAGCGCGGCGCCGGTAAGGACACGATCGGGATTTTCCAGGCCGATCTGGCGGGCGATCGCCGCGGCCGTACCGGCGTGGTCTCCCGTGATCATCTTCACGCGGATGCCCGCCTCGCGACATTCGGCGACGGCGGCGATCGCCTCGGCGCGCGGCGGGTCGATCAGGCCCACCAGTCCGATGAGCACCAGCTGGCCCTCAAGATCGGCGGCGGTCAGGGCGATCTGATCACGCGGGGTCTCGCGCTGGGCCAGGGCGAGGACGCGCTGCCCCTGCGCCGCGATCGCCTCGACCCGGCCATGCCAGGCGGCCAGGTCCAGAGTCTCCGCGTCTCCATCCGCCCCGAGCTGGGCGGAACACATCGCGAGAATCCGTTCCGGGGCGCCCTTGACGGTGATCCGGGCGCCCCCCTGGAGGTCCTGATGAAGGACCGCCATATAGCGGTGCGTAGCGTCGAAGGGGATGGTGGCGACGCGCCGCCAGGTTGCAAAGGGGCTTGGTTCTGATCGCACGACCTTGCCGGCGAGGGCCTTCAGGGCTCCCTCCATGGGGTCGCCCTCCACCGTCCAGTGATCATCATGGCAGCGGAGGGCGGCGTCGTTGCAGAGCTCGGACGCCCGGGCGAACTCGAGCAGTCCGGGATGTCCCGCAAGGTCAACCTCGGCCTGATCGAGGCGGATGGCGCCTTCGGGGGCGTAGCCGACGCCCGTCACGGCGTAGGTTCGGTCAGCGCCCGCCAATGTGGTCACCATCATCTCGTTTCGTGTGAGCGTGCCCGTCTTGTCGGTGCAGATGACCGATACGGACCCGAGCGTCTCTATCGCGGGCAACCGGCGGATGATGGCGTTGCGCCGGGCCATCGCCTGGACCCCGATGGCCAGGGTTATGGTGAGGACTGCGGGGAGCCCCTCGGGGATGGCGGCGACCGACAGGCCAACCACGATCATGAACAGTTCTGCGAAGGGCATGTGCCCGACGAAGTAGCCATAGACGAGCAGAACCGTGGCGATCAGCAGGATGAGGACCGTCAGCCAGCGGGCGAAGCCGTCCATCTGACGCACCAGGGGCGTGGTCAGGGTCTCCACTGTGGAAAGCAGGCCGCTGATACGGCCGATCTCTGTCCCCCCGCCCGTCGCCACGACCACGCCGCGCCCCGCTCCTGCCGCGACGAGCGTGCCGCTGAAGGCCATGCTGGATCGGTCGCCAATCGGCGCGGTCGGTGGGACGGCTTCCGTTCGCTTGTCCACCGGTACGGACTCGCCCGTGAGAATCGCCTCGTCGACACGCAACCCGGCCGCCTCGAGGAGGCGGATGTCCGCCGGGACCTTTTCACCCGCCTCCAGCAGCACGACGTCTCCCGGCGCCAGAAGGGCGCTGTCAATGGTCCGACGTTCGCCACCACGCAGCACGGACGACTTCGGGGCCAGCATCTGGCGGATGGCGTCCATCGCCTGTTCGGCGCGGCCTTCCTGGATGAAACCGATGATCGCGTTGGCCACCACGACCGCCAGGATCACGCCCGTGTCCACCCAGTGCGCGAGGACGGCGGTCAGCGCCGCGGCGCCCAGCAGGACGTAGATCAGCACATTGTTGAAATGAGCGAGGAAGCGCCGCGGAGCAGATCTGCGTTCGGCTTTCGGCAGCGCGTTGGGGCCGAACTGTTCGAGCCGTTCCGCGGCGGCCGAAGTGCTGAGACCAATGCGCGAGACACCAAGCGTCTCAAGCACGGCCTCCTCGCTGGCGGCATGCCAGGGGACGGTCGGTTCGGGTGCAAGCATTGAAGGCCCTTCAGTCGATCGCCGCCGACGCTTCTATGGAGCGCCGAACCGATCGAGGTTCACGGACCAGAAGAACGTCGCCCGGGGCGGATTCCAGAATCCGCTTGGCGGTGCCACCGAGACGGACATCGAAGAGGCCACTCCGACCGTGAGTGCCTACAACGACGAGGTCCACCCCCTTGTCGCGCATGTAGGTGCGAACCATCGTCTCTGGGCAGCCATGTTCCAGGAGGACCTGCAGATCGCGACGCTGGCTTTGGGAGAGCTCGGACTGCGCCACGAACGTGTCACACCCCGCCTTCGCCATCGCCGTCCACTCACGCCGGAAATCGGGTTTGTCCAGAAACCCCGCGAAGGGAATTTCCCAGGCATGGAGAAGGGTCAACGGGGCGCGCGGGAAGAAGCGAGCGGCTGCCGTGAGCGCATGCTGGGAAGACGGAGAGAAGTCGGTCGCTACGAGAACCTCGCTATAGGGCCGCATGCGGCTTTTGACGATCAAGAGAGGAACCGGAGTTCGGCGCGCCAGCCGCTCGACCGTAGAGCCGAGGAAGTAGCGGCCGAGTGTCTCGTCTCGCGCAATCCCGGTGACGATCAGGTCTGCGCTGATTTCCCGGGCGACGGCCTCAATGGTCGCGACCGCCGCGCCCTCGACGACGCGGATTTCCGTCCCCTTCAGGGTCACGCCCTGATCACGACGCACCTGGGCGGCCACCACCGCCTCCCTCTCCGGCGGTCGTCGCCAGCTGGGCAGATCATCTGATCGAGCAAGCTCGGCGAGTTCATATTCATGTTCGATGACGTTGAGCACGACGAGACGCGCGCCCCACAAATTCGCCAGGTGCGCCGCGCGGTCCATTGCCCGATCGCACCGGCTGCTGAGATCTGTCGCCAGAAGGATGATCTTGGGCGATCCATCGGTCCACGATGGCTGGCTCATCACGTTGCTCCTCGGCGGGTTGTCGTTGAATATTCTTAGGCAGCGACGGCGCGGCCCGCCTTGACACGCGTCAAAAGCGGAAGGCTCATCCAGGATCTTCGAGTTGAGGCGCCGAGCATTCTCGACCTCCCGATCTGATCAGCCTCAACGTCCGCTTCCATCGTGGCCGGCAGTGGAACTACCGCTGTTGACGACGGTCTGTTCCATGGCGACCTTCGGACCAGCCGCTGCGACGCCCGCCCGAATGCGTCGCTCCGGATACCAGGCCAATGTTCGCCGGTGAGCGGTCAGTGGGACAATAGCAAGGGCGTCCGGGGGTCGTGCAGCATATGTTCCGTCGCGCCACCGAGGATGAACTCTCTTGCTCGTGACTGGCCATAGGCGCCCATGACGAAGAGGTCGGAACCGTGTCGGGCCAGATAATCCTCAAACACGGGCCCGATGCGCCGGCCGCCGGCGTCGACTTCATCGACGAGGGCGTTCACGCCGTGCGCCGCAAGATGGCGCACGGCGTCCTTGCCCAGGCCGGTGCGGGCGGAGGGCTTCTCATTGGTCACGGTCAGCACCCGAACCTCGCGCGCTTTCTGGAGGATCGGCAAGGCGTCGGCCATGGCCCGCGCGGCCGTGCGCGTTCCGTCCCAGGCGAGCACAACCGAGCCAAGGTCGCCGACCGGCAGATCCGCGACTCCGGGGCGGAAGGTCAGAACCGGACGGCCCGGTTTGATCCCGATCAAGGCCGGCGTCCGCGGGGGCGGTAGTTTTGCCGTGCCCACGGACGCCTCCTGCGAGTGTTGTTCAACACCTCACTCTGGCACGTCGATGCCGTCGGGGGGGGTCTACCCCATCACCCATTGCGGACCTGCCGACGGTCCGCTTTTAGGTGCATAGCCGACGTGCGCGCCTGGCAGGGAAAGCCTTACCGCCAAAGCCACACTGCCGCGGCGGTGTAGAAAGTAATGCCGAGTGTCAGGTTGAAGGGAAAGGTCACTGCCAGTGACGCGGTCACGAACACGCCGGTATCGGCTGTCGGCGCCGCGAGCCGCATGGCGGCGGGCACGGCAATATAGGATGCCGAACCCGCCAAGATGGACAAAAGGGTCGCATCGCCCACTTGGAGGCCGGCCATTCGGGCCAGACCCAAGGTGGTAAGAGCGGATGCGAGGGGAAACGCCACGGCAAAGCCGAGTATGGCGGGCGTAAGTTTGCGGCCTCCCTCTATCAGCCGACGGGCGGCGATCAGGCCAATGTCGAGGAGGAAGAAGCAGAGCGCCCCCTGAAACAGTGGCCCCACGAATATCTCCAGCTTTGCCATCCCCGCATGACCCGAGACCAGTCCGACAAAGAAGCTGCCCACCAACATGACCGTGGCCGCGCCGACGAAAACCTCTTTGAGGACGGCTGTGGGGCGCGCCCCCGCGCCGGCTCCCTTACGGTTCAACAGTATAAGCGCCGTCAGGATGGCGGGTGTCTCCATCAGCGCGAGGACGGCGGCCATATAGCCGCCGGAGGACAGGCCAAGCACGGCAAGATGCTGCTGACCGGCGGCGAACGTCACGATCGAGACGGACCCGTAGGTGGCCGCGAGTGCACATATCGTCGGCCGGTCCAGTCGCGACGTCCGCTTCAGAATGACGAAAGCCACAAGCGGCAGCAGTGCGCTGAGCCCTATGCCAATGGCGCCCGCAATCAGGAAGTCGCTGTGCAGGCCTGCGGCTCTTGCCTCTACTCCGCCTTTGAAGCCGATACACAGCATCAGGTACAGCGACAAAGCCTTGGAGATCGGTTCGGGAATCGACAGGTCCGACCGCGCAAAGGCGGCGGCGGCGCCGACGAAGAAGAACAGCAGCGCCGGCGATGTCAGAAGGGCCAGGCTGGCGGAGAAGTCAGGCATGCATGAAACGGGTCCGCTCGAGGTGGCCCCGTGTGGCCTCGACCGGCCCATTTTCCCAGTTTATTGGAGTGATGTCGGCAATAAGGAATGGTAATGACATGGCGGATCGGTTGGTCAATCTGGACATCGACCTCCTGCGCGCGTTCGTCACGGTCTCTGAGACCAGCAGCTTTACACGTGCAGCGGCGCTGTTGGGCCGCACCCAGCCGGCGATCAGCCTGCAGATCCGCCGTCTCGAGGACCAGCTTCGCTCGCCCCTGTTCGATCGTGGCGGCAAAGGCATTAGCCTGACCACCGAGGGTGCCGGATTGCTGCCCCAGGCGCGCTGCCTGTTGCGGCTGAATGACGAGATCGTCTCGACATTGGGGGAGGGAGACCTTGAGGGCGAGGTGCGGTTCGGCGCGCCGGAGGACATCGCCACGATGCACTTGCCGGGCATTCTGGGGGCGTTTGCGCGCAGCCACCCGCGCATCAAGCTTTCGGTGACATGCGACTACACCGCCAATCTCCTCGACCAGATGTCGCGCGGCACACTCGACTTGGCCCTGATCAAGCGCGAACCCGTCGGACCCGAGCTAGGGGTCCGGGTCTGGAGCGAACCTCTGGTTTGGGTGGCGCTCGACAAGTCAATCGGTGAGACCACACCTTTGCCGTTGATCATTGCGCCGGCCCCGGACATTTATCGAAAGCGGGCGATCGGTGCACTTCAGGAGGCGGGTATCACCTTCCGGGCTTCCTTCACCTCGCCCAGCCTTGCCGGACAGATGGCTGCTTTGCGGGCCGGCCTGGGGATAGGCGTCTTGCCGGCAGCGATGGCTCCCCGCGACCTCGCCGTCCTCGGTGCGCCCCTGCCGACGCTAAGCGACAGCGAGATAGCCCTGGTTTCCGCGCGCGGTGCGGGCGGGCCGACCGGCTTGCTGGCGCAAGAGGTGCTGCGCGCGCTTGAGCGCGGTCCAGCTCTCGCATGATGAGCGCTTATGGGTCGCATTACTCGTTCTGATTAGCGCTACACCGGTATTGTATTCAGGGTGATCAGGCGGACCGGGTCCCTATGACGATCTTCCTGAACGTGTTTTCCGGCGCCTGAGGAGGAGATACCCCGCCGGGATGACGAGCATCGACAACAAAGGCGCCGTGATCATGCCGCCGATCACCGGCGCGGCGATCCGGCTCATGATCTCCGAGCCGGCGCCGTGACCGATCAGGATCGGGAACAGGCCCGCCAGAATCACCGCTACGGTCATCGCCTTGGGCCGAACCCGCAGCAGGGCGCCTTCCCGGACCGCTTCCTCGACCTGCGTGCCGTCCGGGTCGGGTCCCCGATCCCTGAGCGCGTGCTTTAGATAGATCAGCATCACCACGCCGAACTCGGCCGCGAGGCCGGCCAGGGCGATGAAGCCGACGCCGGTGGCGACAGACTGGTTGAAGCCCAGCAGGTAGAGCATCCATACGCCGCCGGTAAGAGCAAACGGCAGCGTCGCCATGATCAGGGCGGCTTCGTCGAACCGGCCAAAGGTCAGGTAGAGCAGCAGGAAGATGATCGCGAGGGTCGCCGGTACGACGATCTTCAGGCGGTTGGCGGCGCGCTCGAGATATTCAAACTGCCCGGAGTAGGCGATGCTTACCCCGGGGCCGAGATCGACGTCCGCCGCGACGGCGCGCCGCAGGTCCCCCACCACGGACGCCAGATCCCGACCACGGACGTCAATATAGACCCAGGTCGAGGGCCGTCCATTCTCGGACTTGAGCATCGGCGGCCCGTCGGCGATGCGAATGCCGGCCACCGCGCCCAAGGTGATCTGCTGGCCCGTCGGGGTCAGGATCGGAAGGTTCCGCAGCTGTTCGGGATTGTCGCGCATCTCGCGCGGATAACGGACGCTGATTGGATAGCGCGCCACCCCCTCGACCGTCTGACCGATGGTCTCGCCGCCGATGGCGCTGGCGACGATCGACTGAACATCGGCGATGTTGAGCCCGTAGCGGCCCGCGGCGGCGCGATCGATATCGACATCCACATAGCGGCCGCCGGTCAGGCGCTCGGCGATCGCCGAGCTCACCCCCGGCACGGCCTCCGCGACCTCGGCGACGCGGCCGGCGATACGGTCGATCACGGCCAGATCGGCCCCCGAAACCTTGACGCCGATGGGGCTTTTGATTCCCGTCGCCAGCATGTCGATGCGGTTGCGGATCGGCGGCACCCAGACATTGGCCAGGCCCGGAACCTGAACCGCGCGGTCGAGCTCTTCGACCAGCTTTTCCGGCGTCATGCCGGGCCGCCATTGGTCCCGCGGCTTGAACTGGATCGTGGTTTCGAACATCTCCAGCGGGGCCGGATCGGTGGCGGATTCCGCCCTCCCCGCCTTGCCGAACACGGTGGCGACCTCGGGCACGGTTCGGATCATCCGGTCGGTTCTCTGCAGCAGCGCTGACGCCGCCGCCGCCGACAGACCCGGCTGGGCGGACGGCATGTAGAGCAGATCGCCCTCGTCCATGGCGGGCATGAACTCGCCGCCGATCTGGCTCAGCGGCCAAGCGGTCGTGGCGAACGCGATGACAGCGATCGCCAAGGTCGTCCGCGGTCGCCGGAGCACCCAGTCGAGCGGGGCGCGATAGAGGTGCGTCAACCATCGGTTGACGGGATTGGCCTGCTCCGCGGGGATGCGCCCCCGGATCAGATAACCCATCAGGACCGGCACGAGAGTCACCGACAGGATGGCCGCTGCCGCCATGGCGTAGCTCTTGGTGAAGGCCAGCGGCGCGAACAACCGGCCCTCCTGGGCTTGCAGGCTGAACACCGGAATGAACGACAGGGTAATGATCACCAGGCTGAGGAACAGGGCCGGACCGACTTCCACCGCAGCGTCCGTGATCACCTTCCAGCGAGACTCTCCCGCGAGCGTTTCGTCGGGGTGCTCATGCTCCCACCGTTCGATATGCTTGTGGGCGTTCTCGATCATGACCACCGCCGCGTCGACCATGGCTCCGACGGCGATGGCGATGCCCCCGAGCGACATGATGTTGGCGTTCACCCCCTGCAGGTTCATGATCAGAAAGGCGGCGAGCACGCCGAGCGGCAAGGTCAGGATGGCCACCAGGGCGGAACGGGCGTGCCACAGGAACAGGCCGCAGACGAGGGCGACGACGATGAACTCCTCGATCAGCTTGGTGCTGAGGTTGGCGATGGCGCGGTCGATCAGCTGCGAGCGATCATAGGTCGTCACCACCTCGACCCCGGGAGGCAAACCGGCCTTCAGGGTCTCGAGCCGGTCGGCGACGGCCTCGATCGTGGCCCGGGCGTCGGCCCCCGAGCGCAGGATGACCACCCCGCCTGCGACCTCGCCCTCGCCGTTCAGCTCGGCAATGCCGCGCCGCATCTCGGGACCGACCTGAACCGTGGCGACGTCGCCGAGGGTGACGGGCACGCCGCCCGCCGCCGTCCGGACGGGCACGGCCCGGAAATCGTCGAGACTGGTCAGATAGCCGTTGGCCCTGACCATATATTCGGCTTCGGCCAGCTCCAGCACCGACCCGCCGGTTTCGGAATTGGCGCGCCCAATCGCCTCAACCACGGCCTGATGGGTGACGCCGTAGGCGGCCAGCCGGACCGGGTCGAGCACCACCTGGTACTGCCGCACCATGCCCCCGATACTGGCCACCTCGGCCACGCCCGGAACGGTTTTCAGTTCATAGCGGAGGAACCAGTCCTGCAGGCTTCGCAACTGGGCCAAGTCGTGGCGGCCGGAACGGTCAACGAGGGCGTATTCATAAACCCAGCCGACGCCTGTGGCGTCCGGGCCCAAGGCGGGACGTGCGCTCTCCGGAAGGCGAGCCTGCACCTGGTTCAGGTATTCGAGAACCCGGGACCGCGCCCAGTAGAGGTCGGTTCCCTCGTCGAACAGGACGTAAACGAAGCTGTCGCCGAAGAAGGAATAGCCCCGCACGGTGCGCGCGCCGGGCACCGACAGCATGGTGGTGGCCAGGGGGTAGGTGACCTGGTTTTCGACAATCTGCGGAGCCTGGCCGGGATAGCTGGTGCGAATGATCACCTGGACGTCGGACAGGTCGGGCAAGGCGTCCACCGGGGTGGTCCGCACCGCCCAGAGGCCGGCCGCCGCCAGGGCGAAGGCGGCCATAAGCACAAGGAAGCGGGCCCGGACCGAGGCGCGGATGAGGGCGGCGATCATTGCGCGGCTCCTCCATGGCCGGCGTGTTCATCCGCCACGGCCGGCGGAGCAGCCGGAGTGGGCGCAGCGGGCGCGGTCGGCGCAGGATGCGTTGAATGCGCCGCGGGCGCCGAGGACGCAGCCGGCGCGACAGGCACCCGCCCGCCCGAAATCGGCCGGGCCGCCACGCCGGAGAGGCTGGCCTCGGAGTCGATCAGAAACTGACCCGAGGCCACGATGCGTTCGCCCTCCGCCAGCCCGCCCACGATCTCGGTCATCCCGCCGGATTCCCGTCCGGTCCGGACCTCGGTCGGCTGGTAGCGACCCTCGGGCAGGGCCAGCATTACGAGGGTTCTTTCGCCTGTTCGGATCACGGTTTCGGACGGAACGAGCAGAACCGGACCGCCGCCCCCTCCGAAGGTGATCTGCCCGTACATACCGGGCCGCAGCCGCCCCGCGCGATTGGCCATCTCGATGCGCGCGGTCAGGGTGCGGCTGTCCCCGGACACCTCGGGCAGCAGCGCCGTCAGGCGTCCGGCGAACCGTTCGCCCGGGAAGGCGGACAGGGCGACCTCGACGGCCTGGCCCACCCGGAGCCGGTCCGCCTGCATCTCGGGAACGGCGGCGTTCAACCACACGGTCGACAGCCCGCTGATCTCGGCGAGGGTCTGCCCGGGGTTGACGCTCATCCCGGTCCGAACGCCCAGACTGCGGATGGCCCCGGCGGACGGGCTGGCGATGGTCACCGTGGTCCTCGGCCGACCGGTTCGTTCGACCTGGGCGATCAGCGGCTCGGACATCCCGAGCAGCACGAGTCGACGCCGGGCCGCCTCGATCAGGGCCGCGTCGCCCGTCCGGCGGACGGCCAGATACTCGCCCTGGGCCCCGGCCCACTCCGGGATGAGGAGGTCGACCAGGGGCGCGCCGGCGGCGATGATGTCGCCGGGCGCGCGGCCGTAGACTCGCTGAACAAAGCCGGCGGCGCGCGCCTGGACGATGGCCACATCGCGCTGATTATAGTCGATCACCGCGGAGGCGGTGAGGTCGCCTTCCAGCGGCCCCCGGCGCACCGTCGCCAGACGCATGCCGAGGTTCTGGGCCAGAGCCGAATCGATGCGCACGCCGGGCGCACCGCCCGCCTCGTCGGCGTGTTTCGGGATCAGTTCCATGTTCATCGAGGAGCGGCCCGGGCCCGGGTAGCGCTCGTTGGGCAGCATCGGATCGTACCAGTAGAGAATTTCGCGCTCTCCGGGTCGGACGTCGCCGCCGACGGCCTTGTCGGCGCGCTCCAGCATCGGGCGACCGATCAGTCCCGCCGCGAGGCCGACGCCGAGAACCAGGGCGGCGCCCGCCGCAAGCGCGACGCGATTGTTGGGCGAACCGGTCATCGGTCGTCGCTCCTGTAGGTGAGGGTGATGCGAACCGTGTCGCGGGCCAGGGCGGCTTCGCGATCGAGGGCGTCGAGGCGCGCGTCGGCCATCGCGGTAAAGACTTCGAGGACCTCCGCCAGGCCCACGCGCCCCGCGGCGTAGCTCGCGGTTTCCAGATCCGCTCTCTGGCGGGCGGCCGGAAGAATGACGTCGCGCGACCGGACCCACTGGTCCCGGCGCGCGGCAAGGTCGGCGAGCGCGGCGTCAAGGGCGGCGCGTAATTCGCGCGCTACGGCCTCGCGCTCCAGCCGCACGCGCACGGCGTCGGCGGCGCGGGCGGTGATCAACGGCTCCTGGCGCTGATTGGCGAAGAGCGGCAAGCTGACGCTGGCCCCCACCGACAGCATGTCCCCGAACATGGGATCCCGGCGGCCGTAGCTGACCTCGAAGGACCAGTCGGGCCGTCGCCCCGACCGGGCGAGGTCGACCTCGGCGTCGGCGCGGCTTCCGGCCGCCCGCCATACCTGCAGGGTCGGGAGCCGCTCCAGGCCGATTCTGAGGACGGCGGGCTCGACCTCGAGGTCGGGTGCTGGCCCGCTCGCCGCTGGATCCAGGTCGCCGGTCCAGCGCGTCAACTCGCCGCGAGCCCTCGTCTCGTCGGCGATGAGCATGCTGCGCCGGTCCTGGAGGGCGGCGCGCAACAAGACCGGCGTCAGGGCGCCGGCCGGCCGATCCGTTCCGGACGCCACGCCCGCAGGCGCGGCGTCCCAGAGAGGCTCCAGCGTCGAGAGCACCTCCTCGATCGCGGCGAGCCGGCGCCCGGTGTAGTGCAGGTCAATCCAGGCCAGGCCGACGGCGATCCGCGCTTCGCGGCGGGCGATTGCATCGCCGGCGGCGGCCACCTCGATGTCGGCTTCCGCCACGGCGCGCTCGGCGCGCCGCCGGGCTCCACTGGGAACCTCCTGCATGAGGCCGATGCGGGCCATGGTCATTTCGTCGTCGCCGAACCGACCAGCCATGGGGCCCGAGACCGGCAGGTTGTCGATCCCGAACCGGAGCTGTGGGTCCGGGAGCCGGCCTGCGGCCGCCGAGGCCGCCGAGGCCGCCGACACGCCAAGGGCGCTGGCCCGCAGTTGCGGAGCAGTTGCCTCGGCGAGCGCCAGGGCCTCGTCGAAGGTCAACGGCTCCGCCATAGCCGGCGCGCCAAAGGCGGCGAGCACGCAGATGGCGGCTGCGGCGCCGGCCGTCCCCTTGGGGCCGCTCCTGGCTCGCCGGGGCGGCTTCCCGCTGTCCGGACAGGCCGCGGCGGGTGACGCGGGACGGCCCGGAGCCGTTCGATAGTCGGAGTTCATTGGAATGTCCTCAAGACCCCGCGCCGATCACCTTGAGGCGGCGCGGAAAGCAGGTCGTTCGGCCAACGCCCACGCGAGCGCGCAGGCCGTGGTCAGCGAAGCTGGGCTACGCCGGCGACTTGGGAGGATTGCCGAGGGGCGCGGGCCATTCCCCTGCGCGGGTGTCGTCGCGGCCTAATGCGACCTGCTGCCGGCGCGGCGCCGGCGGCCGGACCGTGAAGTCCGCGCCGGACGGCAGCGGAACCACGACCGCGGTGCAAGCCACGCGGCCCATGCAGTCGGGGCCGGCGTCATCGCAGGGAGCCGCCGGACCTTCGGCCCCCGCCTGCATCATCATCTCGGTGCAATCCGGCATGGCGTCCATGGCGTCCGCGGTCGCGTCCGGCCGCTCAGGCGCGGCGAACGCCGACGCCTGGCCGATGGAGCCGGCCAGAACGAGTGCGAACAGAAGGGTGCGAACAATGCGCCACATGCCGCGGACGTTCCGCTTCGCTCTCCGGCGAGTCAAGGCGGCGGGCGCTCCGCTCAAACCCCGGCTTGACATCCGAAGAAGAGGAGTTCGAGGCGATCGTGCAGGGTCGCCCGGGCGAACCTCTGTGCGCCGATGAAGTCGGAACCAACCGGGTTCCGCTGTCCATCCACTCATCGCCTGAGCCGGGCACGGACAGGGCATGGGTGCATGGCCGGTCCTGCGGATCGCGTCACTCCGGCCGGACGGCCCGCCGTGATGCCTTGAACACCTTCACGTCCCGCGCCAGCCGGATCCAGAGAAGGATGAACCCCGAAATGACGATGCTCAGCGTCAACGCCGTGGTGATGATGATCAGGGGGTGATTGAAATCCTCGCCGTCGTTCCAGTCCATGACATGGAGACGCCAGAAGAAGTCGAAGAGGCGCCAGACGCCGGAGCGGCGGGTCACCACCTCGGCCGTGGCCGGAGACAGGTAGAAGCTGGTCTTTTCGCGGTCAGCGAAATCCACGCGCCAGAGAGGTCCCGTGCGGCCCGTCTCCTGGGGCGCCTCCGGCAACAGCGCGACGCCGGACACTTCCGCCGTTCCTCGATAGGCGCGCTTGGCGAATGCCGAGGCGTCCGCGGCCGACAGGGGACCGAAGGGCCGACCGGTCAGGGCGGATACGATGATCGGCTCGCCGCTGGCGGGCTTCAATGTCCAGGCCGGCCCCCGGGGGGTCGTGTGCAATTCCGCCTGGACGGGAGCGACGCCCGCGCGGCGGGCGATCTCGCCGAGCGCCGGCAAGCGGCCCAGAGCGAGTGGATTTGGCTTGAGTTCGGCTGCGCGATGTTCGCCGCGCACCGTCTCGATCGGAATGGCCGTCATGACCAGACCGCCGCCCACCCAGAAAAGAACCTGGAGCCCGACCACCAGGGCGATCCATTTATGCAACTGCGTCGAGAGCTTGAGAACGTTCATGACCGCATCCCTTCTAGGCGTGACGCGCGAAGACGCGCGTGCCGCCGCCCTTGAGGATCAGCAGGGTCTCATAGGGTTCCCGCTGGTCGTCGGGCGTCTCCATGCCGGTAGACCCCAGCGGCATGCCAGGAACGACGAGGCCCTCGCCCTCCGGACGTTCGGCCAGAAGCTTGCGCACATCCGCGGCCGGCACCCGGCCCTCCAGCACATAGCCGCCGACCAACACCGTGTGGCAGGAGGCGAGCGCCTCCGGCACGCCCTGGGTGCTGCGTATGGAGCGGAGGTCCGGAAGTTCATTGACCTGCGCCTCGAAACCCGCGCCGCGCATGTGGTCCACCCAGGCCGTGCAGCAGCCGCAGGTCGGGGTCTTGTACACCACGAGCCCGGTCGACGGCCGAGCGCCGGGAGCGCAGGCCGCGACCGTGACAGATTCGGCCTCCGCGAGCAGAAAAACGCGGCGTGAAAGCGTGAGCATCGATCTCATGGTCCCTCTGGCGAGCGATATCTGGAGGCCGCCGGTGACGGTTGCCGCCGCGATCAGGCGGTGGGCGGAAGGGTTGGGCCGAGGAGTGATAGACGTCGAACCTCCACTCGTCACCCCGCTTGCGCAGCACGCTCGTGGCCGCTCCGCGACACTCGATGGGGCCCCGGGCGCCGTCCTTGAAGGTGATGTGGCAAGTATAGGTCTCGGTCACGAAGGCGGTGTCGCCGTCAACCTTGACCTTCATATGATGGTTGCGGAAGTCGAAGCCAGCCGGTCCTGAAGTTAGGTCCTTCGGCCCGCAAAGCGCCCCTCCCCTTTCCCCATTCAGGCAGCTTGGGTTGCCGCCGCCCAGGCGTCATCGGCCAGACCTCGCGGGGAGCGGAGGCCGGCTCGGGACATCAGCTGGGGCTGGAGATTGACCGCGTTGCAGATCGAACCGTGGCTGGAAAGGAAACGCCGGGCTGAGCCTTGGGATTTGAACTTCTGCTGTTTGCGTTCTCGTCGTCGGATCAGGAGGTGCGAGTTTTCGGCGCGATTGTTCTCCCGCATCCCGCCGGGGCGGTGACGAGCCTGGAGTTTCAGCACCTTCATCGCCGCCCGGTATGAGGCCAGCTTATCGGTGACGATGGCCTCCGGATGGATCCCGCTGTTGCGCAAGAGGCGGCGCGGCAGCTTCAGCTCCGCCTGCTTGTTCCGGCGCTTCTGGACCAGAACGTCGAACACCTCGCCCTCGTCATCGACAGCGCGCCACAGATACATTCGCCGGCCACCGATCTTCACGACAACCTCATCCAGGTGCCAACGGCCGGTAGGGCGTGATCTCGCCCGGCGCAGGTTGGCGGCAATCAGAGGCTCAACTTGATCACCCAGCACCGGATCGCCTCGATCCCGCGTTTGGCCATCAACTTCCACGTCATGAATGCTGAGCGTGAACCGGAAATACCAGCGCACCGCCTGCAAGATCACAGCGCCGGGGGAACCGATGCCGCTTGAAACTGATCAGATCCATCCCGCCTCCTGGCCTATCGGCCAAACCGGAGACAAGTAAGCGTTAGACTGCCAGCACCGCCACGCACTTCCTGGATAGCTGCCGGGTCCCTGTAACCCGGGAAATAACCCTGACATTACCGCGCCTTCGTCGAACCCGGAGACGGACAGGCTGTCTTTGGTCGCGGAATATTGTCTGCAACGCCCCGCTTTTGCCGCCCCGGTCTCCGTTCGCTCGGCGACGGGTCGTTCTTCCTTGGCTGGGCCCGCCCCTGAAAACAGGGAATTACAGGGAAATTGCTCCGATTTCCGATCCCAAACGCGTTTCGACCTGCCGACAACCCTCACTACGACCGGGAATCCGGGCGACGCGCCGCGTCCTTTTCCCGTGAGACGAACAGGGAAGTTGCTCCGGGCTAACAATCTTTCAGCGAAATCCGACCGACGGTTGGCCCACTGACACCACCCACTCGCCCTGTCAGAATTTCCAGCCGAGGCGGAGGCTGATCATGCGAGGTCGGTTGGGTACGACGTAGGTCCTGGCGCCGCAGACCTGTTCGGCGCACTGGGCATAGCGATACAGACTGGCCCGTTCGTCGGTGACATTGCTGACGGCCAGGGTCGCGGTCCAGACATCGCTGGCCAGGCCGGCTGACAGGTCGGCCGTCGTATAGGCGGGCTGCTCGCCAATGATCGCTCGCTCGATCAGCCGCAGATCGGTCCAGTTTTCGCCGACATAGACCATCGATCCCTGGACGAACCCGTCGAGGCTGCCGAGAGGAAATTCGTAGCGGGCCGTCATGTTGGCCTTGAACCTGGGCGTGACCGGCAGTTCGGTGCCCTCCGGTGACTGCGGAGTCGGGCAGTTGGTTTCGGGCGACCCGTCCGGTGCAAGGAACCCACAATAGTTTTCGGAGAGTTCAGCGTCCGTATAGGCCATCGCACCCGACAGGGTCAGGTCAGGGGTCACCCGCCAAACCACGTCGCTCTCGGCGCCCATCACCCGGGCCTGGGCCGCATTCTTGATCTCGGTCAGCCCGTTCGATCCGAGGATGGAGAACTGGAAGTCCTCCCACTGAAGGGCGTAAACCGCACCGTTCCAGCGCAGACTGCCATCCATCCAGGTGGTCTTCCAGCCCATCTCATGATTGGTCAGGAAGTCTGAATCATAGGGCGGCAGGGTGCCGCGCCGATTGATGCCGCCGGGGCGATAGCCGGTCGACCAGGTGGCATAGACCATGCGGTCTTCGTCGATCTTATAGGTAAGGTTCAGCCTATGGGTCGAGCCGCTTTCCTCGACACTCTTGTCAAGGTTGGTGCAGGGCGAATCGGGGACAATCGGCCCGGAGAAGCAGGAACCCTCGCCCAGCGTGGCGCTGTACCCCGTGCCGAAGCCGAAGAAGCCGCGCAGGGAGTTCTCGGACCTGAAGAGCCGCAGGCCGCCGGTCAGGGTGAGTCGATCGGTGAGGTCGTAGGAAAGCTCTCCAAACACGGCCGTGTCGTCATCCTCTCGGACCTGCTGCGTCAGCCACAGGGTGTCAGGCTGGCCTGTGACCTCCAGCGAGGGGACCGCCCCCCCGGGGCCGGCAAGGCCGTCGATCCGATATTTCTGTTCGATGTCATGCGTTTGCTGCTGGTAAAACACGCCGGCCACGGCGCGGAGACGGGCGTCCGTGGGCGACGACAGCCGAACCTCGTGGCTGTTGCGCCGGTACTGGTCGGTGGCTTGGATATACTGCGACGGATTGTCGAGCGGCGTGCCGGAGTCGTCGGTCCAGTAGGCCCCGTAGCCGGCCAAGGTGTCATAGAAGAAGGAATAGTCCGAGTAGTCCTGCTGTATCTCGTCATTGCGGTTCATATGGGCCCCGGCGTAGACGAGGTCCCAGCTACCGACGCGTCCGGTAACCGTGAGCGCCGCCTGGTGCCAGCGGTCCTCAAGGGTTTCAGGATAGAAATGGCTGGCCTTCAGGTCGCCCTTGGCCGGGTCATAAGACCAGTTGCCATTGCTGTCGGCGGTCTGTCCCATCAGGGACGCCGTGGCCGTCCAGGTATCGTCCAGCTCGATCCTGAGCGCGGCCCGGCCGCCCATCACGGTGGAGTCGTTGTAGTCATCCTCGACCCGGCTGGCGTTGTTAATGGTCGCCCCCGAGGTCGGATAGGTGAGGGTTCCGGCGACATTGTCGATGTAACCGGCATCCTGCCGGTACCAGCCGACGACGCGGGCGGCGATGCGCTCACTGATCGGCAGATTGACGAAGCCCTCGACGCTGCCGCCGACTCCGCCGTGGGCCACCGAATTGGCCTCCACATCGACTTGTCCGTAGCGCCGGCTGAAGTCGGGCTTGTTGGTGATCAGGCGGATCGTCCCGGCTTGGGAACTGGCCCCGTACAGGGTGCCCTGCGGGCCGGCCAGCGCCTCGACCCGGCTCATGTCATAGACATTGACGTCGAGAGGCCCCTGGATGGTCGTGACCGGTTGTTCGTCCAGATAGACGCCGACGCTGGGAAGGGAACCAGAATGGTTGCCGTCCCCGCCGCTGGCGATGCCGCGCATATAGACGCCCGAGAATCCCGGAGCGATGGTCTGGTAGGAGACGCTGGGCAGGAGTTTGACGTAGTCGTTGAAGTCCGACACCCCCATCTGCTCGAGCCGTTCACCGCCGAGCGCCTGGATACTGATGGGCACGTCCTGCAGGTTCTCGTCACGCTTCTGGGCGGTGACGATAATGTCGTCGATCGTGGTTGTCCGCTCAGCGTCCTGGGCCATTGCGGCCGGGACGCCGGCCAGCATGGTGCTGCCCATCAGGGCCGCCGACCAAAGAGCGCCCCGCACTCTCCCGCCAAACTTCATCTTGATCATGTCAGCCCCCCGACGGTTCAGGTGCACAGTAGCGCGGGTCCGGCGGGGGAATGTCAATGCTACATTATTCCCCGGTCGGGCGGAATCGCATTGATCCGTCATCGGATCCTGTCGCGGCGCCGCACACGGGCGCCTACTGCCGCCAGATTCGCCGGGAATCCCCGAGGGCCGTCTCCAGGGGCCCCAGCCATGGCCGGTAGTGGCGCCACTGCTCGAGGGCATCCGAAAAGATCGGGCGTCGCACCTGTTCCGAACTCGCGGTCCGCACGGCGCGCTCGGTCTCGTGAAATCGCAGGCAGGATTCTTCAAAGGGAAGGCCGCAATGATCGAGCAGGGCCCTGGTCTGCGTCTCCGGATCGGCGATCATGTCCTCATAGATCACCCGGTGCACGCGACCGGGCAGGACCTCATCGAAATGCCGCATCAGGGCGACGTAGTCAGCGTAGTAGCGACCCAGGTCAGAGAGGTCGTAGGAGAAATTCTGGCCGCGCGCGAAATGCTGTTTGAAGGCGGAAAAACAGCCGGCCATCGGATGCCGTCGGGCGTCGATGATCTTCGCCTTCGGCAGGATCAGATGGATCAGCCCGACATGAGCGAAATTATTGGGCATTTTGTCGATAAAGAACGGACGATCGGTCTTCCGGTGCACCTGGGTCCGCGCGAGGTATTCTTCACCGAGGGCGGAAAGGTCTGCGGGGTCTAGCTCCGTCAGACTCTCGGGGTAGCTCGTGGCCCCCCGCCCCTCGGGCCCGCCGCCCAACCGTCGCGCCAGTGAGATGATGTCGGGCAGTTCCTGGGTTCCCTCCACCGCCGTATGGCTCGACAAAATCTGTTCAATCAAGGTTGAACCGGCCCGGGGCAGACCCACGACGAAGATCGGATCCGGCAGCGGACAGCCCGCCCCGGCCTTGCGGGCCAGCAGGTCCGCGGTGAACACGACGCGGGACCGCTCCATGTGCGAAGTCGTGGCGGCGGCGTCATAGCGCTCGCGCGCACGACGTAGTCCGGCCCCCTGCTGGTAGTGGTCGAACGAGGGGCCGTAGCGGCCGGCGTCCTCAAACGCCTTGCCGAGCGCAAAGGCCAGATGCAGCCGGTCCTCGTCGGAGATATCCGCACGGACCCACTGACGCTCCATCTCGGCGATGTCGGCGGTGGTGAAGACCCGGGTCTTGAGATTGGCCAGACTCCACCAGGCCTCTCCCATATGAGGTGCGAGGGACGCAGCGCGGCGATAGGCGTCAATACACTCGGCCTGACGCCCGACGGTCTTGAGCGCATGGCCGAAGCTGAGCCAGACCCGGGGTTGATCCGGAAGCGCCTTGAGCAGGGAACTCCAGATCGCGATGGCCTCGTCATAATCGCCGACCCGGCCGAGCGCAGCGGCCTTGAGATTCAGATAGGTGGGGCGGTTCGGTTCGAGGCTCAGCAGCTGCTCCAGCTGCGCCAATGCAGCGACGGCCTTGTTCTGGCGGTAGAGGACGGTCGCATAGTTGTGCCGCGCGGGCGCAAAGCCCGGGGCCAGTTCGACGCAGCGCTCCAACAGACGTTCGGCGTCGTCGAGCCGACCGAGCCGCCCCCCGGTTTCGGCGAGCATGCGGATTGCCGGTACATTGAACGGATCGCGCTTGAGATAGTCCCTTAGCAAGCGTTCAGCGATGGCCAGACGATTGTCAGCCAGCGCCGCCCCGGCTTCCAGCAGGACCGGATCTGAGACCGATGAACGGATCTCCTCGGCGGTGGCGACCGCCGCGCCCGCGTCGTCCCCGCACATCGCCAATTGCTCGGCCAGGGCGCGCCAAGCGGAGGTCAGGCCGGGATCCAGCGTCACGGCGCGTTTCATGGCAATGATGGCGGTATTGCCCTGGCCCAGATCGGCCAGGGCGAGTCCGATCGCGGCATGCAGCGGTCCCCAGTCGGGCCGGGTCGCCAACAATGGCTCCAGGGCCGCCAAGGCTGCCTCCGGCGCGCCTCGTCGGCGCCGGGCTGAGGCCAGCAACACCAGTGCTTCTGCTTCCTCTGGATGGAGCCGCAGGATCTCGTCTGCCTGGGCCTCCGCGAGCATTGGGTCGTCGGACATCAGACGATACCCATGCGCAAGCGCCTTTGTCAGATCGGCGCTTGCGGCCGGGCCCGGATCGGCCGCTGACATCATCATTGCTCCCCGCATATCGCCTCGACAGCGTTGTCAGACTGACAGTGCGAGGTCGAACCGTGCCCTACGTCGGCCGCCTCAGGCAACCGTAGGGCTCTGTCATCTGTGGATGGCCCCGCGCGCCTGTCGTTCCGCCCCTTGAAGGGCCCGCCACGGCGGGATTTGCGCCCCGTCTCCGGTCGCTGAGCGGCCTTCCGCCACTCCACACGCGACACTTGCCGCCTCCTTCAGCGGCAGAGTCTCCGCGAGCCGCGCGAGAGTAAGGTTTCCCTGTTTTTCTCGTTTTTGGCCGTCCTGGGGGACGGCCGCTTGCTCCTGGTCTCGCACGCAAAGCGCCGCCAGCAGGGGCTTGCCCTGCTTGCCGGCCCCGCCAATCATGGCTCAGATCACCCGGGGACTCTCGTTATGGCTGGCAGCATCAGAAGCAGGCTTTCGACCCGCCGCGATAACCAGACGTCCCGCAATCAGACTTCGGCGACAGCGGCGCGCAGGTGCTCGCCCACCGTTTGGGCGTGCCTGAGAAGTCCGGCGTTTTCGATGGCCGACATCGAGGCCGCCGGATCGACCGCAAAGACTTCGACGCCGCCGTCGGTCTGCTGGACCACGACGTTGCAGGGCAGCATGACGCCGACGTGGGACTCCATCTTCAGGGCCTCATGGGCCATGACCGGGTTGCAGGCGCCGAGGATGCGGTAGGGGCGGAAGTCCTCCCCGATCTTCGCCTTGAGCGTGGCCTGAACGTCGATCTCGGTGAGGACGCCGAAGCCGTGTTTCTGCAACGCGGCGCGGGTCCGCTCGACGACAGCCTCGAAGTCGCCTTCGATCGTGCGGGCGTAAAAATAGGTCATGATGTCTGGTCCTGGGGTTTGTCGCGGTAGATGTCGCAGAGCAGGGCGATGAGGCGGGCCGCGGCCGGATCCGAGATGCCGTAGTAGATGGTCTGGGCCTCGCGCCGCGGAGCGATGACGTCGGCCTCGCGCAGGCGGGCGAGATGCTGCGAACAGGCTGACTGTGACAGGCCCGCATAGCCGGCCAACTCGCCGACCGCGCACTCACCTTCGCTCAGCCGGCACATGAGCATCAACCGCTGCTCGTTGGCGAACAGCCGCATGAGGCGGGCGGCGGGAGCGGCGCTGGCCTCGAGCTCGGCGAGGGCGGCGGCGTTCGGCATGGGCAGGGCGTCGGTCATGGGGTCTCTTGCGCGGCTGGGGGCGCGGCCAAGGGGCGGCCGTCGTCTTTCAACGCGATATAGATAGCGGGGATCACCAGCACCGTCAGAATCGTCGAGGAGATCAGCCCGAACAGCAGGGAGATGGCCAGACCCTGGAAGATTGGATCGAACAGGATCACCGCCGCGCCGATCATGGCCGCCAGGGCGGTGAGCAGGATCGGCTTGAAGCGGATGGCGCCCGCCTCCAGCAGGACCTCGCGCAGGGGTCGTCCCGGCGTTCGGGCATGGCGGATGAAGTCGACCAGCAGGATCGAGTTTCGCACGATGATCCCCGCCAGGGCGATGAAGCCGATCATCGAGGTGGCGGTAAAGGGCGCGCCGAACAGCATGTGGCCGATGACGATGCCGATCAGGGTCAGGGGGATGGGCGTCAGGATCACCAGGGGGATGCGGAAGTCCTTGAACTGGGCGACGACCAGAACATAGATCCCCAGCAGGGCCACGCCGAAAGCCGCGCCCATGTCGCGGAAGGTCACCCAGGTGATCTCCCATTCGCCGTCCCACAGCACGGTGGGGACTGTCTCGTCCGACGGCTGGCCGTTGAGCCGTACCTCGGGACGCGGCAGACCCTTCCAGTCGTGGGCCTTGATGGCGGCGTCGATGGCCAGGATGCCGTAGATCGGGGCCTCGAACTCGCCGGCCAGTTCGGCGGTGACCATCTCGGCGGCCCGGCCGTCACGGCGGTAGACGGGCCAGCTCGCCAGCTCGTGACGGGCCTCGACCACCTCCCCCAGTTCGACCAGCCGCCGGCCGCCGTCCAGCGTGGTCACAGCCACCGGCATGACGGCCATCTGCTCGTTCCACGTCCGGGCCGACTGGGGCAGGCGCACGGCGATCTCCACCGGGGTGCGCTCGTCATCGCGCGCGGCGTAGCCGAGGATCTGGCCGCCCATGACGGCGGCGATGGAGTCGTGCACCTCGCGCTCGGACAGGCCAAAGCGTTCGATCTTCTCGCGGTCGGGGATCAGGCGCAGGACCGGACGGCGGACGCCGTAGCTGTTGTCCACATCAACGACCGAGGACTCGGCCCGGAACAGGGTTTCCAGTTCGGCGGCCACCGCGCGGCGGGTGGCGGGATCGGGGCCGTAGACCTCGGCCAACAGGGTCGCCAGCACCGGCGGTCCCGGTGGAGCCTCGACCACCTTGATCGACGATCCGGCCGGCAGCGGCAGGTCGGCCAGGCGGCGGCGCAGGTCAAGGGCGATGGCGTGGCTGCTACGGCTGCGCTCGCCCTTGGGGGCGAGCATCACCGCAAGGTCGCCCTGTTCGGCGCCCGTGCGCAGGAAATAGTGACGCACCAGACCGTTGAAATTGAACGGCGCCGCGGTTCCGGCATAGCTTTCGAGCGATTCGACCTCAGACAGGGTTCCCGCCACGGCCGCAGCCCCGGCCAGGGTGCGCTCGGTGGCCTCGAGACTGGTTCCCTCGGGCATGTCCAGCACGACCTGCAGCTCGGACTTGTTGTCGAACGGCAGCAGCTTCACCGGCACGGCCCGGAAGCCGAACATCGACATGGCCAGCAGGGTGGCGACACCGACCACGATCAGGAAAGTCCAGGCGCTGCGGCGCGTGCGGATCACCGGCGTGGCCACCTTGCGGTAGAGGCGACCGAGCCTCCCCTCGCCGTGCTCGTGACCCTTGCCCCCGGCCAGGGTCTTGCGGGCGAGACGGATCATCAGCCAGGGCGCGATGACCACGGCGACGAAGAAGGAGAAGACCATGGCCGCCGAGGCGTTGACCGGGATCGGCGCCATATACGGTCCCATCAGGCCCGAGACGAACAGCATCGGCAGCAGGGCCGCGACCACGGTCAGGGTGGCGACCACGGTCGGGTTGCCGACCTCGGCAACGGCCTCGACGGTGGCCTGCGCGCGGCTGCGGTCGTCGTTCATGGCCCAGTGGCGGGCGATGTTCTCGATCATGACGATGGCGTCGTCGACGAGGATGCCGATCGAGAAGATCAGGGCGAACAGGCTGACCCGGTTGATGGTGTAGCCCATCAGGTTGGAGGCGAAGAGAGTGAGCAGGATGGTCGTGGGAATGACCACCGCCGTGACGCCCGCCTCGCGCCAGCCGATGGCGAAGCCGATCAGGATGACGATGGAGATCGTGGCCAGACCGAGGTGCATCAGCAGCTCATTGGCTTTCTCATTGGCCGTCTCGCCGTAGTCGCGGGTGACCACGACCTCGAGTCCATCGGGGATCAGCGTGCCCTTCAGCGCCTCGACCCGTTGCATCACCCCGTGCGAAACGACCACGGCGTTGGCGCCCTGACGCTTGGCGACGGCCAGGCTGACCGCCGGGGTCCGGCTCCAGCCGTCGCCGGCGCGGGCGTAGTGGGCGGCGCGGGCCTGGTCCTCCCGCGGAGCCTGGACGACGGTCGCGACGTCGCGCAGGTAGACAGGCTCGCCGGCCATCGAACGGACGGTCAGCAGGGAGGCGTCGTCGGGCGTGGCCAGCCGCTCGCCCGAGCGCAGCGCCACGGCCTGGCCCTGGTCGCGGAAGGCGCCGGCCGGGAAGCTGCGGTTGGCCTGGGCGACGGTCTCGAGCACCGAGGACAGGGCGACGCCGCGCGCCGCCATGCGGGCGGGATCGGGCTCGACCCGGATCTCGGACGGGCGGCCCCCGACGATGAAGGTCAGGCCGACGTCTTCGACCTTGCCGATCTCGGTGCGCAAGCGGACGGCGACGTCGTACAGGGCCTGGTCGCTCCAGCGCCCGGCGGCGTCGGCGCGCGGCGTCAGGGTCAGGACTACGGCGGGCACGTCATTGATGCCCCGGGTGACGATCTGCGGCTCGGACACCCCGACGGGAATGGAGCCGTAGTTGGCGCGCACCTTCTCATGCACCCGGACCGCTGCGTCGTCGGGGTCCGAGCCGACCACGAAGCGGGCGGTGACCATAACCTGGTCGTCCTGCACCTGGGTGTAGACGTGCTCGACGCCGTCGATGCTGCGCACGATGGCTTCCAGCGGCTTGGCCGCCAGTTCGGTGGCGTCGGAGGCGCTCAGCCCCGGGGCCGCGACCATGATGTCGACCATCGGCACGCTGATCTGCGGCTCCTCCTCGCGGGGGATCGACATGAGAGCCATCAGGCCGACGGCGATGGCCGCCAGCAGCATCAGGGGGGTCAGCGGCGAATTCAGTGTGGCCTTTGTCAGCCGTCCGGACAGGCCGAGGTTCATCGGGCCGTCTCCGGAGCCAGAACGACATTGCCGACGGCGAGACCCGACAACACCTCGACACGGTCACCACTGACGGGGCCGCCCAGCTGGACCGGCGCCTCACTGACGCGGCCGGCGCGGTCGACGGTGCGGACGAAGTCGATGCCGTATCGGGTGGAGACGACGCGGCGGGGGATGACCAGCGCGCGCCGTTGTCCCACCGGCACCTGGACGGTGACGCGCTGCCCGACCCGGTCGCTGCTCAGGCCGGCGACGGTGATGTCCGCGGTGGTCTGGCCGGCGTTGGACGCCGGATAGACCTGGGCGATGGTCCCGGCGCTGACGCCGGGCAGGTCCTCGGACGAAATGACGACGCTTTGACCGACCCGCAGGTTGCGGCCCTGGGCCTCCGGCAATTCCAGCCTCAGGACGAGCGGTCCGGCGGTGATCGTGGCGACCGATTGTCCGGCGTTGACCACCGAGCCTGCGGGCACGTCGGCGGCGAGCACCCGGCCTGACGTCGGGGCGAGAATCCGGCCCTGGGCCCCGGTCTCGGCGCTGGCCGAGCGCACGGCGCGCGCCGCCCGGACCTGGGCGCTGGCGGCCTGGGAGGCGGCGAGAGCCTGGTCGAGCCGGGCCTGGGCGTAGATGCCTCGATCGAACAGGGTCTGGATTCGTGACAGGTCGGCCCGGGCGCGCGCGGCCTCGGCCTCGGCAGCCGCGACCTGGGCGCCGTACGCCGCCGTCTCAAGTCCGACCCGGTTGTCGGTGACCACGCCGATGACCTCGCCCTGGCGCACCGTATCGCCTTCGCGCACGTTCAACTGGGTGAGCGTGCCCGGAATGCGGGCGCGCGCCTCGCCGAGATCGCGCGACGCAACCACAGCCGAGGCCGGCTTGACCGCGTCGATCAGGGCTTCCGCCACGGAGAGGCGCTCCCCCCGCGCGGGCGCCGTGGCGGCGACCTCGGGCTTCGGGCCGCAAGCCGACAGACCGCTTGCCAGAAGGGCGGTGGCGGCGAGGGCGGCGAACAGGGCCGTCGGCTTCGTCATCAGAGGATTATCCTTATGTAAGCTTGCGCTAATATTAGGTGGTACTAATATGAATGCAAGCCTGAGAACTGTCCTCCCGGCGCCGATCGTGAGCCTTGATACGGATCAAGGCGCGGCGGACCGGGCGGCGCAGGATCGGGCATCTCAGAACGTCCCGCGAAGGAGAGCGCCTATGAACCGGCCCACCATCGTCATCATCGGCGCAGGCCTGGGCGGCGCTATCGCCGCCTATGATCTGCGCCACGTTCTTGGCGAACGCGCGCGGATCGTCATGGTTTCGAAGGGAGACACTTTCCATTTCACCCCGTCCAATCCCTGGGTGGCGGTGAACTGGCGCAAGCGCGAAGCCATCGAAGTCAGCCTGCCGGAGGTGATGAAGCGCAAAGGCGTAGAGTTCATCAACGTCGGCGTGAGCCGCATCCGGCCCGCTGAAAAAGGCATCGACCTGGCCGACGGTCGGGCGCTTCACTACGACTATCTGGTCATCGCTACCGGGCCCGAGTTGGCCTTCGACGAGATTCCGGGCCTCGGCCCGAACGGGCATACGGTGTCGATCTGCCATGTCGATCATGCGGTCGAGGCCGCCACTGCCTTCGACGAGTTCGTGAAGAACCCCGGCCCGATCGTGGTCGGAGCGGTCCAGGGCGCGTCATGCTTCGGCCCGGCCTATGAATTCGCCATGATCCTCGATACCGAACTGCGCCGTCGCAAGCTGCGCGACAAGGTGCCGATGACCTTCGTCACCTCGGAACCCTACATCGGCCACCTCGGCCTCGACGGGGTCGGCGACACCAAGGGCCTGCTGGAAAGCGAGATGCGTCAGCGGCACATCAAATGGATCACCAACGCCAAGGTGAAGAGCGTCGACGCCGGCATGATGCATATCGAGGAGGTCGGCGAGGACGGCACCGTCAAGGCGAATCACGACCTGCCCTTCGCCTACTCCATGATGCTGCCGGCCTTCCGCGGGGTCGAGGCCGTGCGCGGGATCGAGGGACTGACCAATCCGCGCGGCTTCATCCTCGTCGACAAGCACCAGCGCAATCCGACTTGGCCCGACATCTTCGCCCTCGGCGTCTGCATCGCCATTCCGCCGACCGGGCCGACCCCGGTGCCTGTCGGCGTGCCCAAGACCGGCTTCATGATCGAGAGCATGGTCTCGGCCATTTCGGCCAATCTGAAGCAGATCCTCGACGGCGAGGCGCCGAGCTTCGAGGCCAGCTGGAACGCTATCTGCCTGGCTGATTTCGGCGACGGCGGCGTGGCGTTCATGGCCCAACCGCAGATCCCGCCGCGCAATATCAACTGGTCCGCCAGCGGTGGCTGGGTGCACACGGCCAAGGTCGCCTTCGAGAGCTACTTTCTGCACAAGGTCCGCAAGGGTCAGGCCGAGCCGCTCTACGAGAAGCTGGCCCTCGATCTGATCGGCGCCCACAAGCTGCGCCGCACCACCCAGTCCACCCCCGTACAGGAGTCCAAGGCATGAGCCTCGACCGCGCCGTCATGATGTTTGCCGGGTTCATGGTGCTGGTCAGCGTGGCGCTGACCCATTGGATTCATCCGGCCTGGATGTGGCTGACGATGTTCGTGGGCCTCAACCTGCTGCAGGCCTCGATCACCGGATTCTGCCCGGCCGCCATGCTGTTCCGACGGCTCGGCGTGCGGCCCGGCACGGCGTTCCGCTAGGCCGACCATCGGAAGCCGCCAGGGCCTTCAGGCCCCGAGGCGGAGGTCACGCAGGCGGGTCCGAAGCGACGCCGGGCTCTCGGACACACGGTCATGGGACTCGGTGTGCGCCACCTCGAGGCCGGCGTGCGCCATCGCTCGCCTCAGCTGGCCGAGCGCGCGCGGCGCGGCGATCAGGACCAGGTCCTGATAGCTCCCCCGGCGCATGATCTCGGCAGCCTTAACGCCTACACGGCCAACGAAATCCGCCTCGCGCCGGTCCTGTGGCGTCGGCCCGTCGCCTGTGTGGGAAGCCGGGCCGAAACGGTCATGGGTGCGGGTCCGTGAGCTGGAGGCCTCAGGCCGATGGGACGCCAGATCGCCAAGTTGGGCGGTGACGTCCGTCAACGGTCCTCCACGGCGCCGTTCCTCAAACAGCCGGGCCTGCCGTCCGTCGGCGACCACGATCAGGCTTGATCCCATGATATCCATGCAGTCCTCCTTCGGAGCCTGTTGCGGACAATGTAGCCAGCGGCGATCCCTGCCTTGATCGACATCAAGGCAGGGATCGCCTTGGTGAACGACAGAGAGCCGACTGCAGGAGACACCCATGACGACTCGCGCGCTGCCTCACTGGTCGGATGGACTGCTCAGCGATATCAGCGCCCGGCCCCAACCGGTCTTCCTCGCAGCACTGGCGTTCATCCTGGTCGGCGCGGTTGTTGCCTTGGCGCCTGAGCCGGCAGGCGTTGTACTTGGCGGAACATCGGGCTGGGCGCTTTGGATAGCGGGCATCACCATACTCGCTATCTGGCTGCTCTTGCTGCTCGGTGGGCGACCGCTTGGGGCCCTCTTGATCGCCGGCGCCGCGGCGGCGGGCTTCGGGACCCTTCTCTTCTACAGTCCACGCACCGGAGCGTTCGCAGTGGTAATTCTGGCGATCTCGACTCTGGTCGTGGACGGCGGCATCCAGCTGGCGTTGGCCCTGAAGCTTCATCCCGCGGGCGCCTGGAGATGGCTCTTCGCCTCCGCCCTTGCCTCCGCCGTCGCCGCGATCGCCGTCACAGGCGGAACCTTCACGGGTGCAGCGTCGGGCTGGGGACCAGTCGTTGGAATGGCCTTGATCAGCAGCGGCCTGGTGCTGGTGCTCCTGACCCGGACAGCTTCCCGTCCGGCCTCACAGGCTTCTGATTGACCTCATGGGCGCTCAGACGACCTCGACAGGTCGGCGTCGTCCTGGCGTCCGAGGTCCCGACCGATCAGAGTCGCCTACGTATCAGCCCGTAGGGAAGGTCGCCTAGGGGTCGCTCCCGAATAACCAGAACCGTCGTGGTCGCCTATCCCTGTCTTCATCAAGACGAGGAGGCCCGCCATGACGCCGACCCTGCTTCAGCAGACTTTCGACAACGCACCGAGCGGCGCCGAGGAATGGACCGGCGCCGCGCGCCTGACCTTCCGACAGGGCGAAGAGATTTACGCCCAGGACGAGGACGCTGACCTGATTTATCGTCTCGTCCGCGGCGCGGTCCGGACCAGCCATCTGCTGGCCGACGGCCGTCGTCAGATCGGCGACTTCTACTACGAGGGAGATGTGCTCGGGGTCGCGATGACCTCAACCCACCGGTTCTCGGCCGAAGCCTTGGGCGATTGCGAAGTCCTCGCTATCCGCCGCTCCGGCTCCGCAGCCTACGACGCCGGCCGCCTCGAGCGCATGATCTGGCAAGCGACCGCCACCGAACTGGGCCGCACGCAATCCCACATGCTGTTGCTCGGAAGGGCGACAGCCTGCGAAAGGGTCGCCCGCTTCCTGCTCGACATCGCCGACCGTTTCCGCGGCGAGATTGTCGCGCTGCCGATGAGCCGCCAGGACATGGCGGATTATCTGGGGCTCACCATCGAGACGATCTCCCGCATGCTGGGGAGGCTGCAGGCGGAGGGTCTCGTCGAGTTCATTGGAGCCCGCAGATACCGCATCCGGCGGCTCGGCGCCTTGTCGGACATGGCCGCCGCCTGACCCTCGCGCGCAATTCGCGTCAGTATGTTAGACTGGTCGATGGACAGCCACAGGATGTGGTCTCGTTCCGAGGGGGCCGGTGCAAATTCGATTCACCATCTCCGAGACGATGACCCGCCGATACGGCTATATGGCCGCGATCATCGGCGCGATCCTCGCGTTCGGCATTCGATTGGCGTTGGAGCCTGCCTTCGGCGATCGCTCGTTCTTCGTGCTTTATGTACCGGTCGTTCTCGTGGCTGCGGCGCTCGGTGGCCGCGGCCCGGGCCTAGCGGCGACAGCGTTCTGCCTGGCCTCCGGCGCGATCCATCTGCAGAGCGCCCTCTGGAACGACACGGCCAACCTCTACAACGCGTTGGGTTTCGCCCTGTTGGGCCCCTTCGTGGCGGAGGGGGGAGAGCGCTTGTGGCGCCGAAGCCGCGAGGCGACCAGCCGTCAGGCTCACCTGCAATCGATCCTCGAAACGGTCCCGGAGGCGATGATCGTCATCGATGCGAGCGGCATCATCCAGTCGTTCAGCGCCGCCGCCGTCAGACTGTTCGGCTGGACATCCGAAGAGGCGATCGGGCGCAACGTCAGCTGTCTCATGCCCACCCCCTATCGATCCGAGCACGACAGCTACCTGGAACGATATCTCCGTACCGGGGAACGGAGGATCATCGGCGTCGGTCGGATCGTCGTCGGCGAGCGCAAGGACGGCTCCACTTTTCCAATGGAACTGGCCGTGGGAGAGGCCGCCGTTGGAGAGAGCCGGTTCTTCACAGGCTTTGTCCGGGATCTGACCGAGCGGCGTGATCAGGAGCGGCGGCTGCAGCAGTTGCAGTCGGAGTTGATGCATGTCTCACGCCTCACCGCGATGGGTGAAATGGCGTCATCTCTGGCTCATGAGTTGAACCAGCCGCTTTCGGCCGTCGCCAGCTATATGAAGGGGTCGGTGACCCTGCTTGAGGGTCCCGAGCCTGATCTGGTCAAGCTGCGTAGCGCGCTCGACCGCGCGGGCGACCAGGCGCTGAGGGCGGGCGACATCATCAAGCGTCTCAGAGAGTTCGTGGCCAAGGGCGAAACGGAACACACGCTCGAGGATCCGGCCAAGGTGATGGAAGAGGCAAGCGCGCTTGCGCTGGTCGGCGTCAAGGATCAGGACGTGCGGGTGGACCTGCGGCTGGCCCGAAATGTCGGTTCGGTGATGGTCGACAAGATCCAGATTCAGCAGGTGGCGCTAAACCTGATACGCAACGCCATCGACGCCATGGTCGATGCGCCGCGGCGGCAGCTGGAAATCCGGGTGTGCGCCGACGACGCCTGGACTATCCGGATCAGCGTCGCCGACACCGGGCCGGGCCTGAACCCGGAGGTGCGCGAACGCCTCTTTCAGCCCTTCGTCACGACCAAGGCGACCGGCATGGGCGTAGGGCTGTCAATCTGTCGCACCATCATCGAAGCCCATGGCGGGCGAATCTGGGCGGAAGATAATAGCGGTGGTGGCGCAGTCTTCGCATTCACCCTGCCCCGCGCTGAGGAGAACGCCCTTGTCTGATCTGGTGCATGTCATCGATGACGACGACGGCCTGCGCGATGCGCTTGCCTTCCTGCTCGACGTGAACGGCCTCAAAGCCTGTTTCTATGCCTCGGCGGGTGACTTCCTTGAGGCCCTCCCGGTCGGGGAAGGTTGCATCCTCACTGACATTCGAATGCCTGGCCTGACAGGTCTGGAGTTGGTGAGCGAGCTCGGGCGCCGCGGCTCTGTCACGCCGGTGATCGTGATGACAGGGCATGGCGACGTCCCGCTGGCGGTGGAGGCCATGAAGGCGGGGGTTGTCGATTTCATCGAAAAGCCATTCGATGACGAACGTCTGATCGGCTCGATCCGCGACGCCCTTTCGGCGCCCCGGGCGGCCGAGGGATCGGATGCCCTGCGCAAGAGCGCTGAAGGGCGTCTCGCGCAGCTGTCGCCCCGCGAAAGGGACGTCTTGGCGGGCGTGGTGGGGGGGAAGCTCAACAAGCAGATCGCGTTCGAGCTGGAGATCAGCCCCAGAACTGTGGAGATCTACCGGGCCAACCTGATGACCAAGTCCGGGGCTCGCAATGTCGCGGAACTGATGCGGATCGCGCTGGCTGCCGGCCTCTGATTTGTTCCATGTCAAGGCGCGCGCCGCACGGCGGCGCCAAGGGTCGGCGGTCCCCGTCCTCCGAGTGAGTTCCAGTGTCCTCCACCAAAGACAAGTCAGGACGGACTCTCCTGATCGTCGATGACGATCAAGAAGTCTTGAGAGCCCTCGCCTTTGTGGCCGACACACGCGGCTTTGAGGTGGCCTGTTGCAGGACCGCCGGGGAAGCCGTGGCGCTCGCGGGTCCGGGACGGCGCTTCGCTTGCCTGATCATCGACCAGATGCTGAGCGGTGATCGCGGGATCGATCTCCTTGCGACCCTGCGGAACCGCGGGATCGAAGGACCCGCGATTCTGATCACGACCTCCCCCTCCGACACGCTGCGACGCCGGGCCGCCGCGGCGGGCGCGCCGATCGTCGAGAAGCCGCTGCTCGACGAGATGCTGTTCACGCAGATCGACCGCCTGATGCGGGCTGATTGACATCGGTCAAGGCGGCCCGCGTCAGATCCGCCGAGATGGGGGAAGCCGAAGGAGAGTCTGAATGACCCGAGCTACCCGAGCCGCGTCCGTCGTCGCAACCCTGGTGTGGGGAGCCGCCCTTCTCAGCAGCTGCGCCACCCCGACGCCTTACCACCCGGCGTCACCGACCGATCCCGCCCACACAGACGGCTACCATGAGCTGCAGGTCGAGCGGGAACGCTGGCGGGTCGTCTTCGCCGGCAACAGCCTCACGTCCCGCGAGACGGTAGAGACCTATCTGCTGTACCGGGCGGCCGAGCTCACTCTGGAGAACGGCCATGACTGGTTCCATGCGGTCGAGCGTGACACGGAGGAGCACGTCACCCTGATCGTACGCGAACCGATCGGGGCGTGGGGACCGGGCTGGGAGCCGCATTGGCGCTACGCTTACGGGACCCGCGCCGGCTGGCGATCATGGGATCGCCACAGTGGGGACACTGAATTCGATGTCCGTCGGATCACCACCTACGAAGCCGTCGCCGAGGTGGTGATGCGCCGCGGGACAAAGCCCGCAGGCGATGCGCGAGCCTTCGATGCACGAGCGGTCAAGGCCTCGCTCGAAGATCGCATTGTCCGCCCGGAGCCCTGAGGCCATGAACCGTCTGATCGACAAGGTCGCCATAATTACCGGCGGCGCCGTGGGCCTTGGCCGTGCAACCGCGATCCGCATGGCGGAAGAAGGCGCCTCCGTCGCGCTTCTTGACGTTCTCGACGCCGAGGGGCTGGAGCTGGTCCGGATGCTCAGGGAGCGGGGCCTGGCCATCGCCTATTGGCATTGCGACGTGTCGAGCGAGCGCGAGGTGAAATCCGTGATGCTCGAGATTATCGAGCAGTTCGGCCGCCTCGATATCCTGGTCAACAACGCCGGCGTGGCCGGGGCCAACAAGCCGACGCACGAGATCACCGAGGCAGAATGGGACTGGGTCCAGGCGATCAACGTCAAAGGCGTGTTCTTTTGCACCAAGCACGCCATCCCCCACCTGAAACAATCGGGCGGGGGATCGATCATCAACCTGTCGTCGATCTACGGGCTGGTCGGCGGGCCGGACGTGCCGCCGTATCACGCCTCGAAGGGGGCGGTGCGGCTGATGACCAAGACCGACGCCCTGATCTATGCCGCTGACAGGATTCGGGTGAACTCGATCCACCCGGGCTTCATCTGGACGCCGATGGTCGAAAACCATCTGGCGAGCCAAGGCGATCTGGAAGAGGGCCGAAAGGCGACGGCCGCCCTGCATCCGCTCGGCCATATCGGAGAGCCGGATGACATCGCCTGGGGCGCCGTCTACCTCGCCTCTGACGAAGCGAAATTCGTCACGGGAGCCGAACTCGTCATCGACGGCGGCTACACCGCCCGCTGATCCCTATTCGCGGCGGTAGGCGGCAATGATCTGGCGCGCCCGGTCCGCGACCGCCTGACGGTGGCGGTCGACCACGTCCTTGCGCATGCCGCCGCCGACACCGCCGACGTTGTGGTGCCCGATGATTTCCAGGCCGGTCACCGCGGCGAAATGCTCGTCGAAATGCGTCTGCATCGCCGCCCACGCCCCACTGCGCTCGACCCAGGCCTGGGGGGCGCCCGATGAGGTGAAGGTGATCATCCTGCGGCCCCGAAGCCCCGGCTGGTTGCCGCCGTGCTGGAGCGCGGTATAGCCGAAGCCCATGCCGAAGACCCGGTCGATATAGCCCTTCATCATCGCCGGCGTCGCGTTGAACCAGAGCGGATAGAAGAACGCAAAGAGATCCGCTTCAGCGATAGCCTCGCGTTCCCGGGCCACGTCGGCTCTGACTGTGGCGCCCGGATGATCCGGCATCTCACTTGCCCGGAGGCGAGGATCGAAGTGAAGTCGGTAGAGGTCGCGCTCGACGACGTCTGCGCCCGCGGCTCGAGCCGCTGCGGCGAAGGCCCGGGCCATGGCGACCGTGAAACTCCTTCGCCGTGGATGGGCGACGAGGACGGCGATGCGGGGAGGAGCGGTTCGCATATGGCGAGTCTCCGGAATCCTTTGTTCGCCCGCCTTGATCTGGCTCAAGGCTCGCGACTCCGTCCGACCTAGAATCATCGGATCGAGGGAGATCACGGAAATGCTGAACAGGCCGGTTCAACCATCACACGGCCCCGCCGACGCCATACAAGCGGCCCACCACCAGATCGGCAACAGCCTGCAACAGGTGGCGAGCCTGCTGAGGCTGGAGAGCCGAAGCGCTACGCCCGAAGCGGCGACCGTCCTCAGCGAGGCTGGCCGGCGGGTCCGGGCGATCATGCACCTTCATTAGCGACTACAGGAGGGCGACGGCGGCAGTGTCAGGCTCGATGGCCTGCTGGGCGATATCTGCCGCGACGTCGCCGAGCTGGATGCGCTCGATCGCGAGGTCGAGGTGCGGACCCGGATCGAACCGCTCTGGGCCGATTTCAGAACCGCTTCCGCCCTGGCGATAATTACCGCCGAACTGGTCGGCAACGCCCTGGAGCATGGCCTCGCCGAGCGGTCGGGCGTCGTCGAGGTGACGCTGGACGGTCTTGAAGCCGGCGCCCGACTGACCGTTTCGGACTCGGGAGTGGGCAGTTCGCGCGGCGACTGGTCCCCAGGCTTCGGCATGTCGCTCGTCTCGCGCCTCGCCAGCCAGCTCGGCGCCCGGGCGCAGCGATCGCTGGATGCGAAAGGGACCCGTTTCGAGCTCATCTTCACCGGCGTCCTGAGCGATCCGCCGGGTTCCTGAATCAATCGACGTCCCGGGCCCGCACGACCTCGGCGAACTTGCGCCAGGCATCCGCTCCATCCTCGGCGAACCGGATCATCTTCAGATCATCCGGACTGATAAAGCCCTGGTTCAGGAGGGTCTCGAAGCGGATCAGATCTGTCCAGTAGGCCTTGTCGACGAGAATGACCGGCACCGGTCTCATCTTGCCGGTTTGGCGCAGGGTCAGGATCTCAAACAATTCGTCCAGGGTTCCGAAGCCACCTGGAAAGACCACGAGCGCATTGGCGCGCATCGCCAGGTGCATCTTGCGCATGGCGAAATAGTGGAACCGGAAAGTCAGATCCGGCGTCGACCAGACGTTCGGCTCCTGCTCCTGCGGCAGGCTGATGTTGAAGCCGATCGAGGGTGCGCCGGCGTCCGCCGCGCCGCGGTTGGCCGCGGCCATGATTCCCGGACCGCCTCCGGTGGCGATGACGTTCTGTCTCGGCTGGCCGCCGCTGTGGAGCGCACCGCCCTCGCGCGAGGCCAGGGCCGCGAACCGGCGGGCCTCGGCGTACCAGCGCGCGTGGTCGCCGGGACCGTCCTCGGTGATCCTCGCGCTGCCGAAGACGACGATCGTAGACGCGACGCCCCAGGCGCGAAGGGCTTCATCCGCCTTGGCGAACTCCATCAGGAACCGCACGCCCCGCATGGAGTCGCCGAGGAGGAAGGCGTCGTCGGTGACGGGCAACAGATACGCCCGGCTGGCGGCCTGCGCGGTCAGCACCGCGGCGGGATCTGTCATCACGCTGGCTCCAGGACGCCGCTCAGTCTCTCGACCAGCCGGGCTCGCGCCGCGTCGTTCGGGAGCGCCTGGAGCCTCTCGTTGAGAGCCACGAGGAAGGCTGAGCGATCATTGTGCCAATCCGGCCGGGTGGCCCGTCCCGGAGCCAGCCGCGCGCCCGTGGAGGGCAGCGGCTCCGCCGACGTTCGGGTCAGGAGGTAGGTCTGGTCCAGCAGGGCGGTGACCGGCCTGTATCCCTCATCGGCCAGCCGGGTCGCCATGGCCGCCAGGGCCCCCGGTTCGCCGTGGTCGAGCAGCACGGTCCCTCCAACGGGACTTCTCGCCTTGAGCCAGGCCGCCAGATCGGTCGCATCGCCATGGCCGGAGTAGCAGTCGAGATTGCGAATTCGTGCGCCGACCCGGACCTCCTCGCCCTGGATGCGAACGGCGGAGCGGCTCTCGACCAGCATGCGGCCCAGGGTGCCAGCGGCCATGAAGCCGGTCATCAGGACGGTCACCTCCTTGCGCCACAGCAGACGTTTGAGGTGGCGGCGGATGCGTCCGGCGTCGCACATGCCGCTGCCGGCCAGGATGATGTGCCATCCACTTAGCCGCTCGAGCCGATCGCTTTCCTGGGGACGCATCAGGTGGTGCAGACGCGTAGCTTGGCGAAGCAGCTCGAACGGGTTCTCGCCGGTGTCCGGGTTCCATCCGCGCCGCAAGAAGACCTCCGTCGCTTCGATGGCGAGCGGTGAGTCGAGGAAGATGTCGGCGGCGAGGTCCGGCTCTGCCTCCATCACCGCCAGCAGGTCGAGGATCAGTTCCTGGGCGCGCCCGACGGCGAAGGTTGGAAGCAGCAGCGGTCCCCCCGCCGCTCGCGCCTGACGCAGTTCTTCGGCGAGCGCGCGGCGTCGGGCGACCAACTCCAGATCAATGCGCTCGCGATCCCCATAAGTGCTCTCCAGAATCACATGGTCGACTCCGACGGGGCCGTCGGGATGCGGCAGGAAGGGCTGCCGCCCTGACCCGATGTCGCCCGAAAACAGCAGGTTCAGGCCCTCGGCCCCCTCGCCGACCTGCACCTGGATGGATGCGGCGCCCAGAAGGTGACCGGCCGGCCACCAGGTCGCTTGCACGCCCTCGATGATCGGCGTCGACTCGCCGAACTTGGCCCGCTCAAACAGCCGCAGGGTGTTTTCGACATCCCGGGAGGTGTAGATCGGCTCCACGGGCCCAAGGCCACGCTGGGCGTTGCGCCGATTGAGGTGTCGCACCTCGCTTTCCTGGATGCTCGCCGAGTCCGCCAGCATCACCTCGCACAGATCCCGCGTGCCTCGCGTCGTGAAGATAGGCCCTCGATAGCCGGCCCTGACCAGCTTCGGGAGCAATCCCGAGTGGTCGATATGGGCGTGAGTCAGCAGCACCGCGTCGAGCGAGTCCGCCGCGAACGGGAAAGGTTCGTAGTTGAGCGCCTTGAGGGTCTTCGGCCCCTGGAACATGCCGCAATCGATCAGAATGCGCCTACCGGCGGCCTCCAGCAGCATGCAGGAACCGGTGACGCACTCGGCCGCACCGTGAAAGGTCAGTTCAGCATTCACGACGTGGGTCCCTGGAAAAGCGAAATGGACCGCCTGACGGCGTTGACATGGGAGTCGACGCCAATGGCCATGTCAGTGCGCCAGCAGAAGACTGGGACCGTCGTTCCGGCGCAGAAAACTCCGCGTAGCGCCGCCGAAGATTGTCTCCCGAAGCCGCGAATGGCCCCAGGCCCCGGCTACGAGCAACCCGGCCCGCTTGCCTTCGGCCGCCGCGAGCAGGACCGCGCCTGCATCCTCGCCCTCCAACATAGTCGCTACGCCTGCGCCCACGCCATGAAGCCTGAGATAGTCGTTGAGCAGGTCGATGTCCGGGTCCGCGGCCTCCCGGTCGAGGCTGCTGACGCACTGGAGCACATGGATGCCGCTGGCCATCGCCAGCAGCGGCAGGGCGGCACGAACCGCGCGCCCGGCTTGCGGGCTTCCATCCCAGGCGATCGCCGCCGGCCCGGACAGACGATCGGGATCGCCTCGGGTGATCAGCACCGGCGCGCGATCACCCAGCAGCGCCTGGCTCAGAAGGTCCTCGAGCGGTCCTGTCTTGAGCCCTTCCTGGGCAATCACGATGAGGTCGGCCAAGGCCGCGTTTCGGGACAGGGCGAGCGCTGGCCGAAGCCCCCGCGTGAGAACAGACAGCCGGGGCGCGCCTTCTCCAGCCCCATAGACCACATCCGCCGCATTCGCCGACTGGCGCGCGGCGACTTCGATGCGGCCTTGCATCGTCCGCTCCGCCTCCGCCAACTCCTCAAAGGCGTCCCGGGAAAGCGTGGCGCCGAGCACCAGGCCCAGGGTGACCATATCAACCACTGAGTCGGGATAGACGGGGACGACCTCCGCCACGGCGTCGTGCTGACCCGCCAGCCAGGCGGCAAAGGCCAAGGCCGACGGGTCGCCAGCGCCGCCAGAGGCCAGGGCAAGGATGCGTTTCAGGCTCATGGTGGTTCTCCCTGCGAAGAACCATGGGCCAACGGCGGGCGCCCGCATTTGATCAGCGTCAAGGGGTCAGAAAAAGCGCGAAACGCCTTGAGCCTCGAGATCACCAATCGCGTATGTTCGGGCTTCGCTTCGACCGTGAACGACGCCGACTGCGGAGATGATCGCCGGCGCGAAATGCATTACAGCCACGGCATCTCCCGCCGGACAATAGATGTGGACGTCCGGGTACCGCTCGATCACCTTCCCGTTGAGATGATCCACAGTTTGAGGCTCGACAACCTCAACGACATGACCTGCCATGGACACCCCGACGCCGTCGCCATGGCCCCCGCTTTCGGAGCGGATAGCCACCGAGGCGCGGGAGTCGGCCTGGAGGTTGGCGAATTTCTGGCTCGTTCGGGCGACGACGAAATAGAGGTTCAGGCCGTCATTCAGGTAGCCCACCGTCGTCGCTTGCGGCCAACCGTCGGGCCGGATGCAGGCCAGGGTCATCAGCCGCTCGCGATCAAGCAGCTCGACAATGGCGTCGACTGCACGGTCGTGAATGGGCGGAGGGGTCGCGGCGTTCATGGCTCGGCTTTCACGGTTTCCAGATAGGCGATCAGGTCGTCGATCTCGCTGGCCCGAAAGACATAGGCCGGCATGGCGGGGTGGCCGGTGACCAGGCCTTCGGCGAAGGCTTCCTCCAGCTGATCGAGCGGGTAGCGGTGAACAATCTCGCGAAACGGTGTGGCCTCCGCCATCGGACTGTCACCGACAGCGCTCACCGCATGGCAGCCCGCGCAGGCCTGGGTCGCGAGCTGCTGGCCGCGCACGGCTGCCTGCTCTGCTGTGTCGTGGGTCGTCAACACCGTCATGGACAGGGGCTCCGGGCTTGCGCAAGCGGCGCAGCTCAGCAGGAGGGCGACGGTCAGGCGAGCAAGGAACATGGTGCATCTCCAGAGCATCCCACCTTGGGGGGTCCGTCAAACAGGGTCGTTGATCCTGATCAAGGCGGGCGATCACAGGGCGCCGTTCTCTTTGGCAACAGACGGAGACCGCCATGACCTACGCCAGCCTTCTTGTCGCCGTCGATGACGGCGCCGAGAGCGACAGCCGTCTCGAACTGGCTTGCGACCTCGCGAATGCATTCAACGCCCATCTGACCGGCCTCTGCACCGGGTCTATCGCGCCGCCGCTATATGATCCGCTCGGCGGCGGGGCCATGGTCGGCGAATTGCTGGCTCTCTATCGCGACATGGCGGAGGCCGAGGTAAAGCGCGCCTCAGAGCGGTTCGCCGACATCATTCGCGCGAGAGACGTCGACGCCGATTGGCGAGGCCAGATCGGGTTTCCCGGCGAGGTGTGTTCGCGCGAAGCGCGGGCGGTTGACCTGGTCATCCTCGGCGGCCGCAACTCGCGCGCGCCCTATCACGCTCCGGATGTGGCCGACGTCCTGATGGGAAGCGGACGCCCCGTGCTGGTGACCCCGCCGACCCGCGTCCGGAATCCGGTCGGCGAGCCGGCCCTCGTCGCGTGGAAGGATTGCCGGGAAGCCCGCCTTGCCTTGTCCGCGGCTCTTCCACTGCTGCAGCGGGCGAGGGGCGTCACCGTCTATGCCATCCGCTCCCCTGACGAGATTGAAGCCGCCGACGGCGAATTGTCTGACATCGTGCGCTTTCTGGGCCGACACGGAATCGCTGCCGAGCCCATGGTCGTAGCCCCGACCGAGGCCTCCGCCGGGCGTCAGGTCCTCGACGAAGCCCTCGCCCGACGCGCAGGTCTGATCGTGGCGGGTGGCTACGGTCACACACGCCTGCGGGAGTGGGCGCTCGGAGGCGTGACCCGGGATCTCATCAAGGACAGCCTGATCTGCCTCTGCCTCTCGCACTAGCGTCGAAGATCAAAAGGGGCGCGCAGGCCGATCACGGGGTCGGCCGGTCAACTCATGCCGCGGGTCCCGTGGCCTTAAGCCGGCGGAAGGCCATCAGGTCGTCCACCCACTCCTTGTCCTCAAGGACGTGAGTCAAAACCCGCCGGATCATTGGCTGAAACCGCTCCACTTCCTCGGCTTTCAGCACGCCCGTGACCCGGTCGTTGAAACGCGTCACGTCCAGCAGGGCGCGCTGGAAAACCTCCCGCCCCTTGTCGGTCAGGTTCAGACGCACCTGCCGGCGATCAACAGGATCGCGATCGCGCTGGACAAGCCCAACCTCGACCATGCGGTCGACGGTCCGGGTCAGGGTCGTGCGGTCCGTGGCGCAGAAGGCCGCGACCTCGCCCATCGTGGCCCTGTCCAGCCGACTCAAGGTGGCGAGGACCTGCCACTGACTGAGCGTCAGTCCCGTCTGGACCAGTTCCCGACCCAGAGCATTCTCGCGCTGTCGGACCAGGTGGTGCAGCAGGAAGAACAGGTGGCCGGCGGTGAGGGGCTCAAACGCGCCCGACGCCTCCCTTGCACATTCTTCCGACTCCTCGCCCGACATATTGATTGAGCCTCCAACTCCGCTGGGACCAGTCCAAACAGGTTCGCGCGCCGCGCGCAACCTGACCCCGTCGCAACAGCGAGCCCGCCTGGAACATCATGCGTCAGGGGTGGTCTCAATAATCAGTCGTGACTGGGGAGATTTTCCAGGAACCGGCCCGGACGAGGCTTTCAGCGCAGGGCGATTCACAGATGACAGCATCCGACAAATATTCGTCGGGACATACTGGTTAGGACCTCAGGCGCGGTCTAGAACAACAGCTTGAGCATCTGTTGCGTGCGTAGGGCGAGTGATCCTGTGTAGATGGGACGGCTCCTCTCACCCGGGCACCGGAGCGGGGGAAGAGGAGTTCCACGCGTTGGAGTCCACGAACACCGAGGCGCCTGAGTATTTCCACAAGGTCGTCGATTGCCAGTGGGCCTGTCCGGCCCATACGCCCGTTCCCGAATACATCCGGCTGATCGCCCAGGGGCGCCACGCCGACGCCTATATGGTCAACTGGAAGTCCAACGTCTTCCCCGGCATCCTCGGGCGGACCTGCGATCGCCCGTGCGAGCCCGCCTGTCGCCGCGGGCGGATCGAGGACGAGCCGGTCGCCATCTGCCGGCTCAAACGCGTGGCGGCCGACAACAAGGGCGATGTCTCGGCCCGCATGCCGCGCGCGCCGGTCAACCGGATCGGCAAGAAGATCGCCTGCATAGGCGCGGGACCGGCCTCGATGACCGTGGCGCGGGACCTCGCCCCGCTCGGATATCACGTCGTCGTCTATGACGCCGACGCCAAGTCGGGCGGCATGATCCGCAGCCAGATCCCCCGCTTTCGCCTGCCCGAGAGTGTGATCGACGAAGAGATGGGCTACATCACCAACCTCGGCCTCGAGATGCGGCTGGGTGAGCGCATCGACAGCCTGGGCGCGCTGCTCAAGGAAGACTACGACGCCATCTTCGTCGGCACCGGGGCGCCACGCGGGCGCGACCTGGACGTTCCCGGCCGACAGGAGGCCGCCCGCAACATCCACATCGGCATCGACTGGCTCTCCAGCGTCTCCTTCGGCCACATCGAGAAGATCGGTCGGCGGGTGATCGTTCTGGGTGGCGGCAATACGGCCATGGACTGTTGCCGCACCGCCCGTCGCCTCGGCGGCGAGGACGTCAAGGTCGTCGTCCGCTCCGGTTTCGAGGAAATGAAGGCCTCACCCTGGGAGAAGACAGACGCGACGCACGAGGGCATCCCGATCCTCAACTTCCTTGTCCCCAAGGCCTTCACCCACGCCGACGGCCAGCTGACCGGGATCACCTTCGAGAAGGTCACCCCGGTGATCGACGAGAAGGGGCGCCGCACGCTCAGGCCGACGGGCGCGCCTGATCAGCACATCGAGTGCGACGACGTGCTGGTGGCCATCGGTCAGGAGAACGCCTTTCCCTGGATCGAGCGCGACATCGGGCTGGCGTTCGATGAATGGGGCATGCCCGTCGTCAATGAGACCACCCTTCAGTCGACCAACGACAAGATCTTCTTCGGAGGCGATGCGGCGTTCGGGCCCAAGAACATCATCTGGGCGGTGGCCCATGGTCATGACGCGGCGATCTCCATCGACCACTTCTGTCGTGGCAATGATGTGCGGCTCAGACCCCCGCCCGGCGTGCTGGTCTCGTCCCAGAAGATGGGCATCCACGAATGGAGCTACGACAACGACATCTCCGACGAGGATCGCCAGGTCGTGCCCCAACTGCCCACGGCAGAGGCCCTGGCCAATGTGAAGGCCGAGGTCGAGCTGGGCTTCGACGCCGCCCTCGCCCTGGCCGAAGCCCAGCGCTGTCTCAACTGCGACGTCCAGACGGTGTTCACCACGCCTCTGTGCATCGAATGCGACGCCTGCGCCGACATCTGCCCGACCGACTGCATCACCTTCACCGTCAATGGAGACGAGGAGGAGCTGCGCCCCCGCCTCAAGGCGCCGGCCCTGAACCTGACCCAGGACCTCTACATATCCGGAGCCCTGCCCACGGGACGGGTGCTGGTGAAGGACGAGGACGTATGCCTGCACTGCGGCCTGTGCGCCGAGCGCTGCCCGACCGGGGCCTGGGACATGCAGAAGGTCGTCATCGACATGACCCACGCCGGCGGGTGCTCGAAATGACCCCTCAAACCCGGGCGGTGAACGACTTCGTGGTGAAGTTCGCCAACGTCAACGGCTCGGGCTCGGCCAGCGCCAACGGCCTGTTCGTCAAGGCGATCCTGCGGATGGGGGTGGCGGTAGCCGCGCGGAACATCTTCCCGTCGAACATCCAGGGTCTGCCGACCTGGTACGAGATCCGCGTCAGCGGCCCTGGCTGGCTGGGTCGGCGTGGCGGCGTCGACCTGATGGTCGCCCTGAACCCCCAGACCTGGGACCGCGACGTCGCCGAGATCGATCCGGGCGGCTACCTGTTCTACGATTCCACCAAACCCATGCCGGCCAGCAAGTTTCGTGATGACATCACGGTGGTCGGCGTCCCGCTGACCGCCCTGTGCAACGCCGCCTACGTCGAGCCGTCCAAGCGCAAGGTGATGAAGAACATCATCGGCCTCGGCGCCCTGACCTTCCTGCTCGGCATCGAGCAGGAGGTGGTCGAAGCGCTTCTGGCGGAGGAGTACGCCTCCAAGCCGGCGATGATCCCGGCCAATATCGAGGCCCTGCACATCGGCTTTGACCACGCGAAACAGAACCTCAAGCCGCTCGGTCTGCGGCTGAAGCGGACCGATGCGGTGGGCGATCGGATCTTCGTGGACGGCAACACCGCGGCGGCGCTCGGCGCTGTCTATGGAGGGGCCACGGTCTGCGCCTGGTACCCCATCACCCCGTCGACCTCGCTGGCGGAAGCCTTTACGGACTACTGCGGCAAGCTGCGCCACGATCCGGAGACCGGGCAAGCCCGCTACGCCATCGTCCAGGCGGAGGACGAGATCGCCTCGATCGGCATGGTCGTCGGCGCCGGCTGGAACGGCGCGCGCGCGTTCACCTGCACTTCGGGACCGGGTGTTTCGCTGATGCAGGAGTTCATCGGCCTTTCCTACTTCGCCGAGATTCCCGCTGTGATCTTCGACGTTCAGCGCGGCGGTCCATCCACCGGCATGCCGACCCGCACCCAGCAGTCGGACATCCTCTCGGCCGCCTACGCCAGCCACGGGGACACCAAACATGTCCTGCTGTTGCCCGAAGGTCCGGGCGAATGCTTCGAAATGGGCGCCCAGGCCTTCGATCTGGCCGACCGGCTGCAGACCATGGTCTTCGTCATGCTCGACCTGGACATGGGCATGAACGAATGGCTGGTCGACCCTTTCCGTTGGGACGACAGCCGCGCCCTCGACCACGGCAAGGTCATGACCGCCGAAATGCTCGAGGCGGGCGCCGACTTCGGCCGCTACAAGGATGTCGACGGCGACGGCATCCCGTTCCGCACCCTGCCGGCGACACATCCGTCCAGGGGCGCCTACTTCACCCGCGGCACCTCGCGCGATCCCTATGCCCGCTACAGCGAGGAAGGTTCCGTCTATGTCGACAACATGGAGCGGCTGCTGCGCAAATTCGACACGGCCAAGGCGCTGGTCCCCGCTCCGATCCTGCGGAAGGCCCCAAAACAGACATCCTATGGCGTGATCTACTACGGCTCGACCTCGCCGGCGATGGACGAGGCCCTGGCGGGTCTCGAGGCGCAGGGCCTGAACGTGGACGCCCTGCGCATCCGCGCCTTCCCGTTCCCGGGCGAGGTGTTCGACTTTGTCGCCCATCACGAACTGGTCTTCGTGGTCGAGCAGAACCGCGACGCCCAGCTTCGCACCCTGCTGATCAACGAGGGCGGGGTAGACCCGGCCCGGCTGGTCAAGGTGCTCAACTATGACGGCTCGCCAATCACCGCGCGCTTCATCCAGGCCGAGCTGGCCCGGGGGATGGGCGCGGTCGACGCCAATGCGGCCGGGGAGATGGCGCAATGACCTGGATCGTCAAGCCGCAGTTCCATCACCCGTCCCTGCCGACCAACAAGCTCGGCTTCACCCGCCGCGACTACGAGGGCCGGGTCTCGACCCTGTGCGCCGGCTGCGGCCACGACTCGATCAGCGCCGCCATCGTTCAGGCCTGTTTCGAGATCGATCTGGAGCCCCATCGTCTCGCCAAGCTGTCGGGGATCGGCTGCTCGTCCAAGACGCCGGACTATTTCCTCAGCGCCAGCCATGGCTTCAACACCGTGCACGGACGGATGCCGTCGGTGCTGACCGGCGCCAATCTGGCCAATCGAGAGCTGATATACCTGGGCGTCTCCGGCGACGGCGACAGCGCCTCGATCGGTCTGGGCCAGTTCGCCCACGCCATGCGGCGGGGGGTCAACATGGCCTATATCGTCGAGAATAATGGCGTCTACGGCCTGACCAAGGGCCAGTTCTCCGCCACCGCCGACAAGGGCAGCAAGTCCAAGAAGGGTGCGGTCAATTCGGACAGCGGCATCGATCTGGTCGCCATGGCCCTGCAGCTCGGCGCGACTTTTGTCGGCCGCAGCTTCTCCGGCGACAAGGACCAGCTGGTGCCGCTGATCAAGGCGGCCCTGACGCACAAGGGGGCTGCCTTCATCGACGTCCTCAGTCCGTGTGTGGCGTTCAACAACCACAAGGGATCGACCAAGAGTTTCGACTGGGTGCGCGAGCACAATGAGGCGGTCAACCGGCTGGACGTGATCCTTGGCCGGGCGCCCGTGACGGCCGCCTACGCACCCGGTTCCCTGGTCGAGGTGGCCCAGCACGACGGTTCGATCCTGATGCTGCGCAAGGTCGCCCGGGACTACGACGCGACGGACCGGGTCAAGGCCATGGCCTATCTGCACGAACGGGGGGCCGTCGGCGAGATCGTCACCGGCCTGCTCTATGTCGACCCCGAGTCCGAAGATTTGCATGACGCCCTGGCGACGGTCGCCAAGCCGCTCAACGCCCTGTCCGACGCCGAACTGGTCCCGGGAACGGCCGCCCTCGTCAGGATCAACGCGGGGCTGCGCTAACCGTCGGGAGCCCCGGCGTCATGACGGCCTCCCCAGATGGGCGCCGTGGACTTTGGCCGAAGAAGCCGTGGGAAGCTTACGGGCCCCGGTCCCCGGCGCGTCAGGATCATCGTCGTCGATCAGTATGCGCTCCGCCGCACCCTGAATGTCCTCGTACTGACCGGCGCGCAGGGTCCAGACGAAGGCGCCGACGGCCATCAGGCCGAGAACCACCGAGAACGGCGCGAGCAGGAAGATGATGTTCATCGCCGGTTCCTCACCCGAAGCGCGTTGAGCGTCACGACCAGCGACGAACCGGACATCGCCAGGGCGGCGACGAAGGGGTTCACCAGACCGAGCATCGCGGCCGGCGCGGCCACGAGATTGTAGAGCGCCGCAAAGCCGAAATTTTCGAGCGCGCGGCGGCGGGCCGAGCGCGCGACGTCTATAGCCTCGACGACCACCATCAGGGCGTCTCCAGTCAGCACAAGGTCGGCGGCGTTCTGGCTGGCCGCCAGCGCCGTTCCGGGCGCGACGGCGGCGTGCGCGCGCGCCAGCGCCGCGGCGTCGTTCAAGCCGTCGCCGACCATCAGGACCTTGCGGCCGGCGGCGGCGAGGCGGTCGATTGCCTCGGCCTTCTCCTGCGGCAGCAGTCCGGCGCGCCAGGCGGCGACGCCGACGGCCCCGGCCACGGCCCTGACCGCGCCGACCTGGTCGCCCGACAGGATTTCGATCGTGATCCCGCGCGCCTTGAGAGCCGCGATCGTGTCGCCGGCGTCCGGCCGCAGGGCGTCCGAGAACTGCAGGCGGACCCTCGGGTCGCCTTCAAAGCCGAACCACAGCTCGGTTTCGCCGGAACGAAGGGTCGGAACGCCCACAAACGCCGCCCGGCCCAGCCGGGCGCGGCGGCCGTCGATCAAGCCCTCGACGCCCAGCCCGGTATGCTCAACCACCTCTGTCGCCAGGGGCCCCTCGCCCGCCGCGCGGGCTATGGCGCGCGCCATCGGGTGGCTGGAGGCCCGGGCCAGCGGCGCCGCCAGGGCGATGATCGTCGGCGACGCCCCGACCAGGGCAGGCCTTCCCTCCGTCAGCACACCAGTCTTGTCGAAGACCACATGATCGATCTCGGCCAGCCGCTCGAGCGCCGCACCCGACTTGACGAGCACGCCACGCCGGAAGAGCCGGGCGGACGCGACGACCTGCACCGCGGGAACCGCCAGTCCGAGGGCGCATGGGCAGGTAACGATGAGCACGACTACGGCCCGGATCAGTGCTTCCCGCGGCTCGAGGCCCAGGGCCCAGCCGCCGGCGAAGGTCGCCAGCGCCGCCGCGTGCACCACCGGCACATAGAAGGCGGCGGCGCGATCGGCGAGCCGCACATAGCGCGAGCGCGACTGGGCCCCCGCCTCGACCAGCCGGGCGATGGCGGACAGGGTGGAATCCTCCGACCGGGCGCTGGCGCGCACCGTCAGCAGGCCGGCCGTATTGACGGCCCCGGCGCGGCATAGCCCGCCCGGCCGGACCCGTTCGGGCACGCTCTCGCCGGTCAGCAGGCTGTTGTCGATCAACGCCTCTCCGGCCTCGAGGACGGCATCGACCGGGATGCGATCGCCTGGCCGCACGCGCAGGATGTCGCCGGGCCGGATGTCGCCCAGCGGGACCGACCGTTCGCGACCCAGCGCGTTGACGACGCAGGCGGTGGGGGCCTGCAAGGCCAGCAGATCACCGGCGGCGCTGCGCGCCTTGGCCCGCAGCACATGATCCAGCCAGCGCCCGATCAGCAACAGAAACAACAGGGAGACGGCGGCGTCGAAATAGGCGTCGCGGCCATTCAGGATGGTCTCGGAAAAGCTGATCGCCAGGGTCAGGATCACCCCGACCGAGATCGGCACGTCCATATTGGCCCGGCCCGCCCGCAGCGACCGCCAGGCCGACCGGAAGAAGGTCATCCCCGCGAAAATGGCGCAGGGCGCGCCGACGGCCGCCGACATCCACATCATCATCGAACGGGTGGCGGGGCCGAGTTCCTGATCGAACAACCCGGCCCAGATCGGCACCGAGAACATCATGGCGTTCATCGCGCCGAAGCCCGCCACCGCCAGGGCGAGGATCAGCTGACGCCCCTCCTGGTCGCGCTGCACGAGGGCGGCGCCCGGATCGTATGGTGTAGCCGGGTAGCCGAGCCGCGCGAGAGCGGCGATGATGCGGCCGGGATCGACGGCGACGTTGTCGAGGCCAAGAGCGAGGCGTCCGGTGGACAGGTTCAACCGTGCCGAATCCACGCCCGGAAGGCGGGCCATCTCGCGCTCGATCTTGGCGATACACCCGGCGCAGCGCGCCCCGGTCACCAGCAGGTCAAGACGGGTCTGACCGTCGTCCGTCCGACGCAGGAAGGCCGACATGTCGGGCCGGGCCGCCGCGTCGAAAGTCACGGCCATGTCAGCCTCCGTTCAGCGACGAACGACTGGCCGCCGCCCTCGGCATCGACACGGGTATCCCAGACTCCGGACAGGCCGGCACGGTCGCCGACGTAACGCCCCGGCGCCGTCTCAGTCAGGGTCAGGACGCTGCGTCCCTGTTCGGTGGCCGGTCGCAAAAGTGTGGCCGTGACCTTGAGGCCGCTCAACGGTTGGCGGTCCCGATCCTGAAGCAGGACCATCACGCCGTCGGTCCGGGCCTCTACTGCAACGCGCCAGCCGAGGACCTCCTGCGCCCGCAGGCGCTCCAGCTCGGCATTGTAGATCAGTCCCGCCTCATAGGGCCGGGGCGCGACCTGCCCGGGATGGGTGCGGTAGGCCAGGGTCAGGAAGGCCGCATCGACCCCGATCACAATGACGAAGAAGGCCACGACGCCGGCGGCGACGTGCCAGCCCTTGACCGTGAACGGGACCCGAGGTGCGGAGGGTGCAGGCATCAACGGGCTTCTCCATAGTCGAAGGCGGTCCGGACGGTCTGGACCTGGTCACCCGACCGGATTTCGAATGTCGCGGGCCGGCTGCCGTCGCCGACCTGATCCACGGGCGCGGTGACGAAGACCCGTACAGGCGTCACCCGGTTGGGATCGACCCGAAGGCTCAGCGGGTCCGCAAGGGGCCGTCCGGGACTTCTCAGGGTCGCGCCTGGAATGCCGGCGTAGCGGATTTCGACGGTCGCCACCTCAAAGCCGTGGTTGGCGATCTTCAGGGTGTAGCCATTGCGAACGGCTCCGTCGTGCAGCCGGACCGAAGCCGGATTCCGGTCGCGCAGGGCGTGGACGTCCAGAGCCTTCCGGGTGCTGAAGCCCCAGATCATGAGGCCGCCGACGACGGCCAGGGCGATGCCGTAATAGAGGGTCCGCGCGCGGATCAGACGGTGCTGCGGCTTCTGTCCGCAGTTCCGGGCCGCGACGGCCGCATCGGTGTCATAGGCGATCAGCCCGCGCGGCCGGCCGACCTTGTCCATGACCTCGTTGCAGGCGTCGATGCACAGGCCGCAGTTGATGCACTCCAACTGGGCGCCGTCGCGGATGTCGATGCCCATGGGGCAGACCACCACGCACTGGTTGCAGTCGATACAGTCGCCGCGGCCTTCCCAGGACTCCGACTTCTTGTGCGGCCCGCGCGGTTCGCCCCGGTCGTAACGGTAGGTCACCTGGAAGGACTGGTCGTCCAGCATGGCTCCCTGGATGCGCGGCCAGGGGCACATATAGATGCAGACCTGCTCGCGCATATGTCCGGCGAAGACATAGGTCGTGAAGGTCAGAATGGCGCAGGAGACATAGGCCGTCATCGGCGCCGTCCCGAGCCAGAAGGTGCGGATCAGGTCCGGCGCGTCGTGAAAATAGAAGATCCAGGCGCCACCGGTACCGAAAGCCGCGCCGATCCAGACCGCGTGTTTTCCCGTCTTGCGCCAAAGTTTGTTGAACGACATCGGAGCCGCGTCGAGCCGCATCCGCGCGTTGCGGTCACCCTCGAACATCCGCTCGATATAGATGTAGAGGTCGGTCCACACCGTCTGGGGACAGGCGTAGCCGCACCACAACCGGCCGAACAGCGAGGTGACAAGGAACAGGGCCAGCGCCGAAAGCACCAGCAGGCCGGTGATGAAATACACCTCCTGCGGCCACAGCTGGATCATGAAGAAATAGAAGCGGCCGCCGTCAAAATCGACGAGGACAGCCTGGTCCGGCAGGGCGCCGGGCCGCTCCCACCGGATCCACGGGGTGATGTAGTAGATCGCCAGCATGACGATCAGCAGCGTCCATTTGATCCACCGCCACCGGCCGTGAACCAGCTTGGGATAGATCGGCACGCGGGCCTTGTAGAGACCCTTGGGGCGAGCCTTCTCGCGCTGCTTTTCGGCAATGGAGACCGGACCCGTTGTCGCCGCACGATCACGGGTCCGGTCGATGATGATGGTCATGGCGCGGCTGCGGCGACTCCGGACGCCTCGCCGCCCCCGGCGTTGACGTGGACATAGACGGCCAGGGCCTTGATCACGCCCGGTGAGAACCGGCCCTCCCATGTCGGCATGACGCCGTTGCGGCCGTTGTGAATCTGGCCGCGGATGGACTCGCGGTCGGAGCCGTACAGCCACTCGCGGTCCGTCAGATCCGGCGCGCCCAGCAGACGATCGCCCACGCCCGTCGGCGTATGACAGGCGGCGCAGTTGTCGGCGTAGAGCTGTTGCGCCCGGCCGACAGCGGCGGCATCCGCCGGCCGTCCTGACAGGCGCATGACGTAGTCCGTCAGGTCGGAAACCTGGGCGGCGTTGAGCATACCGTCGCGACCGAAGGCCGGCATTTGCGAAGTGCGGGTCTCGGGGTGGGCTGACCGGACACCGACGCGCAGGGTGTGCTCGATTTCCTCAAGCGAACCGCCCCAGAGCCAGACGTCGTCCCGCAGATTCGGATAACCCCGGGCGCCGCCGCCGCCGGCGCCGTGGCAGGTGGCGCAGTTGTCGCCGAAGACCGACTGGCCGACTGACAGGGCATGGGCCTGGAGGTCCGGATCCGCCTCAATCTGCTGAAGGGACGCCGTCGCCAGCATCGTCTCGCCGCGACCGCGCTGGACCTGGAGCGCCTGGAGCTGCTGGGCGACATCGGCCCTGTCCGATTGATGGAGAACGCCGGGGGTGTAGCCCTTCAGACCCGGCCAGGCCGGCATCAAGACCCAGAAAACGACAGCCACGACGATGCTGCCGTAGAACACCCACAGCCACCAGCGCGGCAGCGGATTGTCCAGCTCGCGAATGCCGTCCCACTCATGCCCCGTCGTCTCGACGCCGGAGTGATCGTCGCGCTCGGGCTCAGACATGCTCGTCCTCGTCTTTTTCGAGCGGAAGGTGGGAGAGGCGTTTGAAGGCCTCGCGATGCTTCGGCCACAGCGCGTAGACGACGCCAGCGATGAAGACGGCGCCGAAGTAGAGGGTGCCGCCCTGCTGGGCGAACCGCGCCACGGTTTCGTAGTCGAAGCCGCTCATCGCAGGTTCTCCGGGTCTTCAGCCTGATAGGTGCGGAAGTCGACCATGGTGCCGAGCTGCTGCAGATAGGCGATCAGGGCGTCCATCTTGGTCAGCCGCTCGGGATTGCCGTCGAAATCGCCCTGGGCCACGCGGGGTCCGTAGCGGCTGCGCAGAGCCGAGGTCTGGCTCGCGAACGGATCGACCTGTGCGTTCAGATCCGCCACGGCGTTTTCGACCTGATCGGCCGTGTAGGGAACGCCGACCGCAACCATCGCCCTCAGCTTGGCCTGAATGGCGTGCTGATCCAGATCCTGGTCCGCGAGGAACCGGTATGGAGGCATATTGGACTCGGGCACGAGGGATCGCGGGTTGGACAGGTGCTCTGCGTGCCAGTCGTTCGAATACTTGCCGCCGACGCGCGCCAGATCAGGCCCCGTGCGCTTCGATCCCCACTGGAAGGGATGGTCGTACATGCTCTCGGCGGCGAGGCTGTAGTGGCCGTAGCGTTCCACCTCGTCGCGCAAGGGACGGACCATCTGCGAGTGACAGCCGTAGCAGCCCTCCCCGATGTAGATGTCGCGCCCGGCCAGCTCGAGCGGGGTGTAGGGGCGGACGCCCTCGACCTCCTCGATCGTGCTCTCGACCCAGAAGAGCGGGGCGATCTCGACGATGCCGCCGATGGACACCACGATGGTGATGCCGATGACCAGCCAGAGCGAATGCCGCTCGAACCTGTGATGTTGCTTCCACATGGTCTGATCCTCACTGGGCCGGCAGGAGTTGCGGCTCGATGGTCGTCGCCGGCACGTTCGCGGAAGAACGCGAGGACGGCATGCGGATCGTTCGCCACAGGTTGTAGGACATGATGAGCGTGCCGCTCAGGAACATCAGACCGCCGACGGTGCGGATGACGTTCTGGATATGCTTGGCGGACACGGTCTCGATGAAGCTGTTGGCGAGGAAACCGTCGGGCGTGTATTCGCGCCACATCAGGCCTTCCATGACGCCGGAGACCCACATCGCGGTGATGTAGAGAACGATGCCGGTGGTTGCGATCCAGAAATGCCACTCAACCAGGGCGTTGGAGTACAGCCGGTCCTTCTTCCACAGCCACGGAACCATGCAGTAGATGGCGCCGAAGGTGATGAAGCCGACCCAGCCGAGGGCGCCGGAGTGGACGTGGCCGATAGTCCAGTCGGTGTAGTGCGACAGGGCGTTGACCGTCCGGATGGACATCAGCGGCCCTTCGAACGTCGACATGCCGTAGAAGGCGATGGCCACGACCATCATGCGGACGACCGGGTCGGTGCGCAGCTTGTCCCAGGCCCCCGACAGGGTCATCAACCCGTTGATCATCCCGCCCCAGGACGGCATCCACAGCATGATCGAGAAGGTCATGCCCAGCGTCTGCGCCCACTGCGGCAGAGCCGTGTAGTGCAGGTGGTGCGGGCCCGCCCAGATGTAGATGAAGATCAGCGACCAGAAGTGCACGATCGACAGGCGGTAGGAATAAACCGGCCGCTCGACCCTCTTCGGCACGAAATAATACATCATCGCCAGGAAACCTGCGGTCAGGAAGAAGCCGACCGCGTTGTGGCCGTACCACCACTGCACGAGGGCGTCCTGGACCCCGCCGAAAGCTGAATAGCTGCGCGCCTCAAGCAGGCCGACCGGGACCGCCGCGTTGTTGACGAGGTGCAGCAGGGCGACGGTGACTATGAAGGCCAGGTAGAACCAGTTGGCCACGTAGATGTGGGGTTCCTTGCGCTTCCAGATCGTGCCGAGAAAGACCAGCAGATAGGCGACCCAGACGATGGTCAGCCAGATATCGACGTACCACTCAGGCTCGGCATATTCGCGCGACTGGGTGATGCCGGCGACGTAGCCGGTGGCCGCAAGGACGATGAACAGCTGGTAGCCCCAAAACACGAACCACGGCCAGATCCCGCCGGCCAGCCGCGCCTTGCAGGTGCGCTGCACCACCCAGAACGAGGTGCAGATCAGCGCATTGCCTCCGAAGGCGAAGACGACCCCCGAGGTATGCAGCGGCCTCAGGCGACCGAAATTCAGCCAGCCATGCTCAGGGAAGTAGAAGATTTCGGGCCACGACAGCTGGGCGGCGATGAAGACGCCGACCGTCATGCCGATGACGCCCCAGAACATGGTGGCGATGACCCCGGCGCGGATCACCCCGTCCTCATAGCGTTTGGGGTCTGACCGGAACCAGCCATGGGCGACGCCGATGGTCATGGCGCTCAAAGCCAGGACCGAGGCGGCCATCAGGATGTAGCCGTGAAACCGGAAGGCCGAGTCATCGGTCAGGCCGGTCGCAAACAGGGCCAATACCGCGGCCACGCCGAGGAACAGGAACAGGGCGACGACGTCTGAGGGGGTGTCGGCGTCGGGTGTGGCGATGGACGGCATTCGGATGGATCCCTCGAGCAGAGGATGTTTCCGTGCCCGGCCTTCGCCACCGGCGCCTTGCGCTGGCGCAAAGCTGAGCGGGCAATTCTCAGGTCTTGTGCGTTATGGAGACCCGAGATGCAGAGTCAGGACATTCACGAACAACAGGTGCTGGGCGCTGCCCTCATCATCCTCGGCCTGTCGCTGGGAGGCGCGGCTGCGGCGGCTGGCCTGCTGGCGGCCGAACACATGGCCAGAACGGCGGCGATGTGCGGGCCGACCCTCGGACATTGTGTGCGGTGCATCGCCGCCGGGACCCTGCTTCTCGCCGCGATCGGAGCCTCGGGCGCCGGCGCATGGCTTCTACAATCCCGACGCGTGCTTCAGCGCGCAGAGTGACGCCGCGCTTCAGGCTTGGCGGGCGAGCGCCTTTCGGACGGTCGTCAGCAAGGCATCCGTCAAGAGCGGTTTTTCAATGATCGGCACGCCCGCCGCCGCCGCCCGGTTTCGCAGGGCGGTCCGCGGATTGGTCGTGATCAGGATCGCCGGCAGGCGGACGCCGGTCGCACGAAGACGCTCCAGCAGCGCCAAGCCGTCCATGCCCGGCAGGTGGTGGTCCAGGATCAGACAGCCGGTGTCCGGCAGGTCGCCCGTGGCCAGCAGACTCTCGCCGTCGCGGAAGCTACGGACATCGAGCCCCTCGAGGTCGAATGAGAACTGCATGGCGTGGGTCACTGCGGGATCGTCATCGACCAGGATGACGCAAGGTCGGGCCGGGACGCTGACGGGAGCCGCCGTCACGCGCACAATCCCTCCAGCCGGCGCCGCTGCAGCAGGCGCACATGACGGGACGACCGGGCCTCAACCATGCCCTGGGCCTGGAGCTGGGACAGGGTGCGCGAGACTGTATGGATGGTAAGGCCGACATGGTCGGCGATGTCCTGCCGGGTCATGGGCAGGTCAATGATTTCCGGCCGGCCCGTCCGTTCGGCGAAATCCAGAAGGAAGGCGGCGACACGCTCGGTAGCGCCCTGCCGGGCGAGAATCAGGGCGTGGTCCTCGCTACGCCGGAAGGCGCGGACGGTGACCTGCCACAGAGCCCGGGCGAGACCGACATCGGTCGCGGCGCGTCCCGCCAGCTCCGTCCGCTCCATCGCCAGGGCGTCGACGCGGCTCAGGGCCTCCGTCGTGGTCGCATGCTCCACGCCGGCCTCGAGGCCGAGAAAGTCACCCGGCAGATGAAAGCCTGTGACCTGACGGCGGCCATCGCTCAGCAGACGGTAGCTGACCACAGCACCACTCATCACGCGATAGACGAGCCGGACCGCGTCACCTTGCCGGAACAGAAGCGCGCCCGGGGCGAAGGGCGACCGGGGGGCCGTCGTCGCGCTGGCGAAAGCGCCGCAGAGCGCGCAATCCGGGGGCGCGTCCGACGAGGGGGCAACCACTTCCCAAGGTTCGCGATAGCGTAGGGCGGTCATCCGATCCTCCAGGCACGGTCGATGCCGCAAGCTAGGACCCTGCCCCGTTCACCGGTATTCGGGTCTGCCCCCTAGGGGATTTCCCTGATGCCCGGAGATGGGTCCCGCTACACCGCCCGGGCGTGCCGACGTTCGACGGGGAGCAGGCCCGCATCGAAACAGGCAGCCACGACTCGCATCAGACGGGAGGCCTCCGCCAGTATGGTCACCGTACGGTCTTCGACCCGGCACAGTTCATCGATCTGGAGCGCTTCATTGCGCGGCATTCGCCGACCTAGCCGCCGGCCGCGTCTGGTGGAATTCGGGGGTTTCACCTACGGGGTGTTGCGGAGGCGATGATGACGACTACCCCCCCGGAGGCGATCGAGGCCCGGCCCATCCGGGACTGGATGCTGGCGACGCGACATACCCGATTGGGTCTGGCGACCGCTGTCGTCGCCACCGCCACGGGGCTCATGCTGCGCCTGGCGATGTCGCCGCCGCTCGAGGACCGGCTGGCGTTCCTGATCTTCATCCCGGCTGTCGTCGGCGCGGCGGCGCTCGGCGGCGCGGCCTCCGGCGCCGTCGCGACCGTGCTTGGCCTTGCCTGCGGCCTGTATGTCTCGGGCGCCGCCGATGGTCTGACCAGCGGGGACCTGATCGGCGGGTCCATCTTCCTGCTGATCGGCGCGCTGATCACGGCCGGCGGAGAAGCCTTTCAGTCCATGCGGTCCCGCTCGGTGGCTGTGAATCGCGACCTGCTGGCTCGCGAAGCCCATCTCCGGTCGATCCTCGCCACCGTTCCGGACGCCATGGTCGTCATCACCGAGCGCGGGATCATGCAGTCCTTCAGCGTCGCGGCGGAGCGCCTGTTCGGCTGGAAAGCCGAGGAGGTGATCGGTTGCAATGTGAAGATGCTGATGCCTGAGTCCTACCGGGAGCAGCATGACGGCTACCTCGATCGATATCTGACCAGCGGCGAGCGGCGTATCATCGGGGTCGGCCGGGTCGTCGTGGGAGAGCGCCGTGACGGCTCGACCTTTCCGATGGAGTTGTCAGTCGGCGAGATGATTTTGGGAGACCGGCGCTTCTTCACCGGCTTCGTCCGCGACCTCAGCGAGCGGCAGGACACAGAACAGCGTCTGCAGGAACTGCAGTCCGAACTCGTCCACATCTCGCGACTGACCGCCATGGGGGAGATGGCCTCGGCCCTGGCGCACGAGCTGAATCAGCCGCTCTCGGCTATGGCTAACTACCTGAAAGGTTCATCACGACTGCTCGCCGCTGAGCCGGTGCCGCGCGAACGTTTGCTGGAAGCCATCCAGAAGGCGGGCGAACAGGCTCTTCGCGCCGGAGAAATTATCCGCCGGTTGCGCGACTTCGTCGCGCGCGGCGAGGCCGAGCGTCGGGTCGAAAGCCTGCCCAAACTGATCGAGGAGGCCAGCGCCCTTGCCCTGGTCGGGGCCAAGGAGCATGGCGTCCGCGTCCAGTTCCGGTTCGCGCCCGGAATCGATTTTGTCCTCGCCGACAAGGTCCAGATCCAGCAAGTGGCGCTCAATCTGATACGCAACGCGATGGAAGCCATGGAGGCGGGTTCGAAAAGGGTCCTGGAGATCAGGATCGACCCGGCGGCGGATGATCACGCCCAGGTGACGGTGGCCGATACGGGTTCGGGCATCAGCCCCGAGATTGCCAACCAGCTGTTCCAGCCCTTCATCACTACCAAGCGGACCGGCATGGGCGTCGGTCTGTCAATCTCACGAACCATCATCGAAGCGCACGGCGGGCGCATCTGGATGGAGCCGAACCCAGGCGGGGGCACCCGATTCTGCTTTACACTGCGCGCCGTAGGCGAGGAGGAACTCAGCGATGCCGAATGAGCCGGTGGTCCATATTGTTGACGATGACGCCGCGATCCGGGATTCCCTGGCCTTCCTTCTGGACACCGCGAATCTGGTCTCAAGGACCTATGAGTCCGCCGCCGCCCTGCTGGCGCACGCCACGAATCTGGAACCGGGCTGCATTGTCACGGATGTGCGCATGCCGGACATGAACGGGCTGGAGATGGTTCGCCGGCTGGCTGAAATCGGCGTACGCCATCCCGTCATCGTCATGACCGGTCACGCGGACGTGCCGCTGGCCATCGAAGCGGTCCGCGCCGGCGTCAGGGACTTCATCGAAAAGCCCTTCGACGACGATGCCCTGGTGGTGTCGATCCGCGCTGCCATCGCCAACCAGGCCCAAGCCGCCGAACACGCGGGACGGGATACCGAACTCCGTGAACGACTCGCCAGCCTCTCATCGCGCGAGCGGCAGGTGCTGGACGGTCTCGTCGCCGGCCAGGCCAACAAGGTCATCGCCTACGATCTGGAGATCAGCCCCCGGACGGTCGAGGTCTACCGGGCCAATGTCATGACCAAGATGCAGGCCCGGAGCCTCTCGGAACTGGTCCGGATGACGATCCTCGTCCAGCGCCCGTGAACCTCTGGCCTTCAGGGGTTTCCCGGAGGTGACCCGGCCTGGCTCAGGTGGGATTGGTCCGGCTCGCCGCGAGGTCCATACCGATGTTCGACTACCAGGCCGCATTCCAGACCGCTGTCGAGCAGGTCAAGGGCGAAGGGCGCTATCGCGTCTTCGCCGACCTCAAGCGCGTGCGCGGTGAGTTCCCCAGGGCCATCCGCCGCCGCGAGGACGGCAGCGAGCAGGACGTCATCGTCTGGTGCTCGAACGACTACCTCGGCATGGGTCAGCATCCGGTGGTGCTTCAGGCCATGCAGGCCGAGATTGACGCGGTCGGCGCGGGCGCCGGCGGCACCCGCAACATCTCGGGCACGACCCGGTCTGCGGTGGATCTGGAGGCCGAACTGGCCGCCTGGCACCGCAAGCAGGCGGCCCTGCTGTTCACCTCGGGCTATGTGGCCAATGAGGCGACCCTGACCACGCTGCAGCGCATCCTGCCGGGGTTGGTGATCTTCTCGGACAGCCTGAACCACGCCTCGATGATCGCCGGCATCCGCAACGGCGGCTGCGAGCGGCATATCTACGCCCACAACGATCTGGAACATCTCGAGGCCCTGCTGCGCGACGCCCCGGCCGAGGCGCCCAGGCTGATCGCCTTCGAGAGCGTCTATTCGATGGACGGCGACATCGCCGACCTGGCCGGCACCATCGCCCTGGCCCGCAAATACGGCGCCCTGACCTATCTCGACGAGGTCCACGCGGTCGGCCTGTACGGCGCGACCGGCGCGGGCGTGGCCGAGCGCGACGGGGTGCTGGACGGCATCGACATCGTCGAATGCACGCTCGGCAAGGCCATCGGCGTCATGGGCGGCTATATCGCCGCCGATGCGGTGATCATCGACGCGGTGCGCAGCTGGGCTTCGGGCTTCATCTTCACCACCAGCCTGCCGCCGGCCCTGACCGCCGGGGCTTTGGCCTCGGTACGCTGGCTCAAGACCCATCCCGAGGTGCGCGAGGCGCATCAGGAACGCGCCGCCACCCTGAAGGCCCGCTTCAAGGCCGCCGGCATCCCGGTGATGGACTCGGTCAGCCACATCGTGCCGGTGTTCGTCGGCGACCCGGTGCACACCAAGATGATCTCGGACATGCTGCTGGAAGAGCACGGCGTCTACGTCCAGCCGATCAACTATCCGACCGTGCCCAAGGGCACCGAGCGGCTGCGCTTCACCCCGTCGCCCAACCACACCGACGCCATGATGGACGACCTCGTCCGCGCCATGGACCGGCTGTGGACCCACTGCAATGTGGCGCGGCTGCCCGTAGCCGCTTGATCAAGCTCGTCTGCCGGATCGGCAGACGTCGACCTCGATATACCGGGCCCCTGCCTGGCGTTTCCGGTTGCGGACCAGACCAAACGGAAACCTCGCATTGTCGCGGCGTTGAAGGTTCTGCAAGTTCGGTCCGGAACCCTCATGCCCCAGTATTCAGACCCTCGTCCTTCACGCCGTTTCGACTCGATCCTGCGGCCCACGCCCGACGGACTCTGGTGTCCGGGCGGGGCGTTCTTCATCGATCCGCCGCGGCCCGTTGATCGGGCGGTTATAACTCACGGCCATGCTGACCATGCACGCGCGGGGCACGGCTCGGTGCTGGCCACGCCTGAAACCCTGGCCATCATGGGCGAACGCTACGGCCATGACTTCGCCGGTCACGCCCAACCGTTGGCCTATGGCGAACGAGTCATGGTCGGGGACGTCGAGGTGTCGCTGGCGCCGGCGGGTCATGTGCTGGGATCGGCGCAGGCGACGGTCCGTCAAAACGGCCTGACGATCACGGCTTCCGGCGATTACAAGCGGCGTCGGGACCCGACCTGCGCGCCGTTCGAGCCGGTGCCCAGCGACGTCTTCATCACCGAGGCGACCTTCGGCCTGCCCGTATTCCGTCATCCACCGGATACCCTGGAGATCGCACGGCTGCTGCGTTCCGTTCAGCAGTTCCCCGAGCGCGCCCATCTTGTCGGGGCCTATGCCCTGGGCAAGGCGCAGCGGGTGATCCGGTTGCTGCGCGAGGCAGGCTATGACGAGACGATCTATGTGCACGGTGCGCTGGAGCGGCTGAACCGGCTGTACGAACATTTCGGTGTGATGCTCGGTCCGCTGGCGCCTGCAACCGGGTCCAAGGCGGATTTCGCCGGGCGTATCATCATCGCCCCGCCGTCCGCCCTGGCGGATCGCTGGAGCCGGCGTTTCCCCGATCCGGTCACGGCCTTCGCCTCCGGCTGGATGAGCGTCAGGGCCCGGGCCCGCCAGCGCGGCGTCGAACTGCCCCTGGTGCTGTCGGACCACGCCGACTGGGACGAACTGACTGACACCCTGACCGAACTGTCGCCGCACGAGGTCTGGATCACCCACGGGCGCGACGACGCCCTGCGCCGCTGGGCCGAGCTGAACGGGCTCAAGGCGCGGGCGTTGCATCTGGTGGGCTATGAGGACGAGGACGACGACTGATGCGCGCCTTCGCCGCCCTTCTGGATCGCCTGTCGCTGACTGCCTCGCGGAACGCAAAGCTCCGCCTGATCCGCGATCATCTGGTTGATACGCCGGACCCTGACCGCGGATGGGCTCTCGCCGCCCTGACCGGCGCCCTGTCCTTCACCGCCGCCAAGCCCGCCATGATCCGCCGGGCTGTCGAGGTGCGGGTCGATCCGGAACTCTTCCGGCTGTCCTACGACTATGTCGGCGACCTCGCCGAGACCGCGGCCCTGATCTGGCCGACCCGCCACGGAGCCAATCGGGAACCGGACCTGTCGGAGGTGATCGACGCCCTGACGCAAGCGAAACGCGGCGAGGTGCAGGGGCTGATCGAGGGCTGGCTGGATGCGCTTGACGCCGACGGCCGCTGGGCGCTGCTGAAGCTGGTGACCGGAGGCCTGCGCGTCGGCGTCTCGGCGCGGCTGGCGTGGCAGGCGGCGGCCGACTTCGGCGGGGTGGAAGTGCCGGATATCCAGGAGGTCTGGCACGCCCAGGCCCCGCCCTATGCCGATCTTCTGGCCTGGCTGGACGGCCGGGCCGAGCGTCCTTCGGCGGACGCTTACGGCCGCTTCCGCCCGGTCATGCTGGCCCAGCCGATCGACGAGGCGGAGATGGAGAGGCTGGACCCCGCCGCCTACGCCGCCGAATGGAAATGGGACGGCATCCGGGTGCAGGCGGTCAGCGAGGGCGGAGTGAAGCGCCTGTACAGCCGCACCGGGGAGGACATCTCCCCGACCTTCCCGGACGTATTGGCGGCCTTGACCCATGAGGGCGTGATCGACGGCGAGCTTCTGGTGCTCCGCGACGGGCGGGTCGGGTCATTCGGCGACCTGCAGCAGCGCCTCAACCGCAAGACGGCGGACGCCAAGGTCATGACCGCGCATCCCGCCGGCATTCGCGCCTACGACCTCCTGGCGGCGGACGGCGTCGATCTGCGCAAGCTGACATTTGGAGAACGGCGAGCGCGGCTGGAGACCTTGGTCGCCTCGCTGGCGTCCGACCGGATCGACCTGTCCCCGATCCAGCCCTTCGTCTCCTGGGACGCCCTCGCCGCCTTGCGCGCGGCGCCGCCGGAGGGAGACCCACAGGCGGCGGAAGGCCTGATGCTGAAGCGGCTCGACAGCGTCTATGAAGCGGGCCGGCCCAAGGGCCCCTGGTTCAAGTGGAAGAAGGACCCTCATCTGGTCGATGCGGTGCTGATGTACGCCCAGCGGGGTCACGGCAAACGGTCCAGCTTCTACTCCGACTTCACCTTCGGGGTCTGGACCGAGGACGTCGACGGCAGCCACGCCCTGACGCCGGTGGGCAAGGCCTATTTCGGCTTCACCGACGAGGAGCTGACGCAGCTCGACAAGTTCGTGCGCGACAATACGGTCGAACGCTTCGGTCCGGTGCGGTCGGTGAAGGCGAGCCGCGAATTCGGCCTGGTGCTGGAGGTGGCTTTCGAAGGACTGCAACGATCGAAGCGCCACAAGTCCGGGGTCGCCATGCGCTTCCCGCGGATCAGCCGCATCCGCTGGGACAAGCCCGCGAAGGAAGCGGACGAACTGGCGACACTGGAGGGGATGCTGGATCAGGCCGAGAGGGGATGAATGGAAGCGGGCTCGCGCCTTTCCATCAACCTCGGCTGAACCGTTCGATCCTGAACGGCGTCAGGTCGATCACAGGTTTCACGCCCAGAGCCAGTGACGCCGTCAGCTCGGCGGTGATCGCCGACATGGTCAGGCCGAGGTGCTGGTGGCCGAAGGCGTAGAGGATGCGCGGATCACGCTCCAGCCGGCCAACCGCGGGCAGATAGTCGGGCAGGGTCGGCCGCGGCCCGACCCACCGGTCCGGTTCGGGCGAGAAGCGGATGCCGAGGCGCGCCAGCCGGCGCTCCAGCGCGCGCCATTTGCGCGGATCTCCTGGCGCGTCAGGGGACCCGAACTCGACGAAGCTCGAGGCGCGCAGGCCGCTGGTGAAGCGGGACACCACCATCGAATGTTCCTCGAACACCGTCGGCGGCAGGGCTTCGTCCCAGTCGTGGTCGGCGCTCTGCACTGAATAGCCGCGCTCGCCGATCACCGGGGCCTCGACGCCCAGGCCGCGCATCAATCGCCCCGCCCATGCCCCCGCCGCGATCAGCGCGCCTTCGGCCTCGCGCGAGCCGCCGCCTTCGAGATGGGCGATCACGCGATCACCGCTGGACAGATGCGCGACCCGGGCGTGAACCACCTCGCCACCTCGCGCGCTGAAGGCGGCCATCAAGGCGTCGCGGGCGGCTTGGGGCTCGCTGACCTGGGCGGTGCCGGAGAAACGGATGCCTGCGACCGGCGCGCGCGTCATCACCGCTGCATAGGGGGCCAGATCGTCCGCGCCCATCGGTCTGAAGGCGGCGCTGCCCGTCGGCGCCCGCTCCCAACCTCGCATGCCCTTTCCGGTCGCGCGCTCCGACATCCAGACCACGGCGTGGCCGTCGCGGCCGACGACGTCCGGCGCGCCGGAGAACTCCGCCAGCCGCCGCCAGGCCGGCAGGGCTTGGGCGAGTATGGCGGTCAGGGCCGCCTGCCCTCGCGCGTGACAAGCGGGGCTCGAGGCCGCGATGAACCGCATCGCCCACGGCCCCCACAGTCCGGCGTCCCGCCAGCGGAAATCAAGCGGCCCGCCCAGGCCGAACAGGCGACCGGGGAAGGTCCGCAGGCTTTCGCGCGACGCCAGGGGCGAGACCTGTTCGGCGGCAATATGACCGATATTGCCGAACGAGGCGGCGCGGCGCGGATCGCCCGGATCGATCAGGGTCACCACAAAGCCCGCCGCCTGCAGCCGCAGGGCCGAGGCGGCCCCGACCAGACCGCCGCCGATGACGAGATAGGACTTCGGTTGCATCGGACTCCCGTTGCCTCAAGATCAAGATCGTATACGATAATGACTTAAGTCACTCTAAGCGAGAACCGGATGTCGATTTCCTGGGAGGGCGTGATCCCCGCCGCCACCACGCAGTTCGCGGCGGATTTCTCGATCGATTTCGACTCCACCGCCACGGTGCAGGATGGGCTGATCCGCGACGGCGTGCACGGCCTGATCGTCATGGGCACGGTGGGCGAAAACAACTCGCTCGATGCTGACGAGAAGCGCGCCATGCTGGCCGCGACGGTCAAGACCGTGGCCGGGCGTGTGCCGGTGATCGCCGGCGTGGCCGAGCTGGACACCCGCCGCGCGGCGGCCTTCGCCCGCGACGCCGAGGCCATCGGCGCCGACGGCCTGATGGTCCTGCCGGCCATGGTCTATGTCCCGACCCAGGCCGAGTTGGCCGCGCATTTCCGGACCGTGGCCGAAGCCACCGGCCTGCCGATCATGCTCTACAACAACCCGCCGGCCTATCGGGTCAGTATCGGCTCTGAGGCCCTGCACGCCTTGTCGGACCTGCCCAATGTCGTCGCCCTCAAGGAGAGCGCGCCCGACACCCGCCGCTTCACCGACCTGCTGAACGAATTCGGCGACCGCTATGTCCTGTTCGCCGGGCTCGACGATGTGGCGCTGGAAGGGCTGATGCTGGGCGCGCAGGGCTGGGTCTCGGGCCTGACCAATGCCTTCCCGAAGGAGTCGCTCGCCCTCTGGGACGCTTTCAAACGCGGCGACATGACTACGGCCCTGGCGATCTACCGCTGGTTCATGCCGCTGCTGCACCTCGACGCCGATCACGATCTGGTCCAGTCGATCAAACTGGCCGAACAGATCATGGGCCGCGGCCATGAACGGGTCCGCCCGCCGCGCCACCCGCTGGTCGGAGCCCGCCGGGCCGAGGTCGTCGCCATGGTCGAGAAGGCCGCCGCGACCCGCCCGGTCCTCTAGCCGTGGCCCGCCACGTCTTCCGCTGCATCGACGGCCATACCGCCGGCAATCCCGTGCGGCTGGTGATCGAGGGGGCACCAGAACTGACCGGCGACAGCATGAGCGCCCGGCGTCAGGATTTCATGGCGCGCTATGACTGGATCCGCACCGGCCTGTGTTTCGAGCCGCGCGGTCACGACATGATGAGTGGCGGCTTCCTCTATCCGCCGACCAGCGCGGACGCCGATGTCGGCATCCTGTTCATCGAGACCAGCGGTTGCCTGCCGATGTGCGGCCACGGGACCATCGGCATCGTCACCTTTGCGCTGGAACACGGCCTGATCACCCCGCGCACGCCCGGCAAAGTCATCGCCGAGGTCCCGGCCGGGGTGATCGAGCTGGACTATGTAGAGGACGGAGGCCGGGTTCGGTCGGTCCGCATCCGCAATGTGGCCTCCTGGCTGGACAAGCAGGGCATCGAAATCGACGTGCCCGACTTCGGCCCCCTGACCGTTGATGTCGCCTATGGCGGAAATTTCTACGCCATCATCGAGCCTCAGGGCGCCTATGCCGGGCTCGAAGCCCTCGGCGCCGCGCGCATTCTGCAGCTTTCGCCGGTGATCAGGACGCTTGTGCGCGAGGCCTTCACCCCGATGCATCCGCTCGACCCGACCATTCGCGGCGTCTCTCACCTGCTGTGGGCCGACGAGCCCAAGGGTGAAGGCGCCGACGGGCGCAACGCGGTCTTCTATGGCGACAAGGCCATCGACCGCAGCCCCTGCGGCACCGGCACCTCGGCGCGGCTGGCGCATCTTCACGCGACCGGCCGCTTGCCGGTCGGCCAGTCCTTCGTCCACGAAAGCTATATCGGCAGTCGCTTCATCGGCCGCGTCGAAGCCGAGACCGAAGTCGGCGGACGACCCGCCATCATTCCCTCGGTCGAGGGTTCCGCCATAGCCACCGGGCTGAACGAGATCTGGATCGACGACGAGGACGTCTTCGCCCACGGCTTCCAGGTGGCCTGAGCATGAGGATCCGCGCCCCGCGCCTCCTGCCGGATCAAGTCTTCGCCGAGGCCCGCGAGCGCATCCTGTCCGGCCGCCTGCCCGCTGATACGCCCATCCGTCAGGACGCCCTTGCGCTGGAGCTGGGGGTCAGCAAAATCCCCCTGCGCGAGGCCCTGGCGCGACTGGAAAGCGACGGATTGGTGGTCTCCTACCCCAACCGTGGCTACATCGTCCGCCCTCTGTCGCGCGCCGACGCCGAGGATGTCTTCGACCTGCGTCTGCGCATCGAACCGAACGCCTGCGTTCTGGGCGCCGTTGAGGCCGACCATGCCGCGCGCGAGGCCGCGCGTTTAGCCTTCACCGCGCTGGACGCCACCCTGCGGAACGGCCTGGCCGACGTCGGCCGGCGCAACCGCGAGTTCCATCTGGCGCTGGTGCGGCCGTCCGGGCGCGGGGTCACGATCGAGACCGTCGATCGGCTGCTGGCCCTGTCGGAACGCTATGTGCGGGTGCATCTGGGCGAGCACCGCCGGCTCGACCGCGCGAGCCTTGAGCACGAGACCTTGCTGCACGCCTGGCTGGACCGGCGAACCGAAGTCGTGCGTCGCGAGGCCCGGGCGCACATCCGGGCGACCCTGGTCGACCTGCGGGCCCAGTTGCCCGACGTCTAGCCGGCGGGCCAGACCGGGACGTCTGCGAACGGCTCGTCGAGGCTGTGCTGGGGTTGGGTGAACCACTCCGGGCCGGCGTCGGTCATATGGAAATGGTCTTCCAGCCGCACGCCGAAACGGCCCGGCACGACGATCATCGGCTCGTTTGAGAAACACATCCCCGTCGCCAGCGGCGTCGAGTCGCCCTTCACCAGATAGGGGCCCTCGTGGATGTCGAGGCCGATGCCGTGGCCGGTGCGGTGTGGGAGGCCGGGCAGATCGTAGCCTGGGCCAAAGCCGTCGGCCTCCAGCGACCGCCGCGCCGCCGCGTCGACGGCCTCGCAGGCCACGCCGGGCCGGGCGGCGGCGAAGGCCGCGGCCTGGGCCCGCTTCTCGGCGTCCCAGACGCGCCGCACATCCGGGCTCGCGTCGCTGAACACATACGTCCGGGTGATGTCCGAGCTGTAGCCGTCGATCCGTGTGCCGGTGTCGATCAGCACCACATCACCGGAGGCCAGGGCCCGGTCGCCCTCCCCGCCGTGCGGCAGGGATGTGTCCTCGCCGAAGGAGACGATGCAGAAGGAATTGCCCGATCCGCCCAGCGTCCGATGCTGATCGTCGATGAAGCGGACCACTTCCGAGGCGCGCTGGCCGGCGTGAAGCTGGCCGTGGGCGCGGCGGTGGACCTCGATCGTGATGGCCTTGGCATGACGCATCAGGGCGATCTCGGCGGGCGATTTCCGACTCCGCAGCGGATGGATCAGCGGGTCGGCGTCGGCGAGGCGCGCGTCGTCGATCTCGGCGCGCAGGCTGCGATACATGGCCAGCGCCATCCGCTCGTCGACCGCCATCCGACCCGCGGTCCCGATCCGGTCGGCGACCAGCCGCCACGGACTCTCGTCCTCCTCCCAGGTCAGGACCTCCCCCGGGAGGGTGATCAGCCCCTCGACCTTCTCCAGCTCGAAGCGCGGCGTGATGTAGTCCAGCCCACCCGAAGCATGGACCAGGGCGCCCAGCAGGCGTTCGGAGGCGTACCAGTCGATCCCGGTGAAGTAGCGCAGACTTGAGGTCGAGCCGAGCAGCAGCGTCTCGACCCCCGCGGCCTCCATGCCGCGCCGCAGGTCCGCCAGACGCGTCTGCCGCTCGGCTGCGCCGATGGGAGCCGGGCTCGATGTTGAAACGCTGACCATGGCCCGCTCCGAACGTCACTGGATTGAGTATCGTATACGATCGTGCTCAGTTGGCTATCGAACGACAAGGGGGGAAGACCTTGGTCCTGACAATTTTGCTGACAGCGCTGGCCTTGCTGGCGACGGCCTTCGTCGTTGTGCTGGGACGGGCGGCGCTGAAGCGCGGGACCGGCGCGCCCGGGCTCGAGTCCATCGTCCTCGGCGCCGTCGCCAATTTCTTCGACACCCTGGGCATCGGCTCATTCGCCCCGACGACCGCATGGCTACGGTTCCGCAAGATGACGCCCGACAGCTTCATCCCCGCGACCCTGAACGTGGGTCATGCCCTGCCCACCATGGTGCAGTCAGCCGTATTCCTGGTGCTGCTGGGCGTCCACGTCGACCCCATGCTGCTGGTGACCTGCATCGTCGCGGCGGTGGCAGGCGCCGTGGTCGGGGCGCCGCTGATGGTCCGGGCCCCGGTGCGCGTGGTGCAGGGAATTGTCGGAGTCGCCCTGCTGATCGCCGCGGCCCTCTACGCCATGAGCAATCTGGACCTGATGCCGATCGGCGGAACCGCCACGGCGCTGGAGCCCCGCCTGCTCTGGATCGCCGTCGCGGCCCATTTCGTCATGGGGATGCTGATGGCCTTCGGCATCGGCCTCTACGCCCCTTCCCTGATCCTGCTCAGCCTGCTGGGGCTGGACCCGCGCCTGGCCTTTCCGGTCATGGCCAGCGCCTGCGCCTTCCTGATGCCGACCACCGGCTTCCGCTACATCCACGCGGAACGCATCGACCTGCGGATCGTCATCGGAATCGCCCTCGGCGGCATCCCGGCCGTTCTGGTCGCCGCCTTCGTGGTCAAGGAAATGCCGATCGAGCCGCTGCGCTGGGCCGTCGTGGTCGTGGTTCTCTATGCCGCCGCCCTGCTGTTGCGGGCGGCGACCAAAGGGGACGTCCCGAAGACCTAGTGGCGAACGCGAACGTAGTCGCCCGGAGCGGCGGCCCCGGCCTTGAGCTTGCCCGAACCGACCTTGCGGGCCTTGACCTTGTCGTCAACCGAGGCGGCGTCGAGCCAGCCCTGCCATTCGGGCCACCACGAGCCGGTCTTCTGCTCCGCGCCGGCCAGCCAAGCTTCGGCATCGGAGGGGGCCTCGTCGTTGGTCCAGTAGCCGTGCTTGTTGGCGGTCGGCGGGTTGATCATGCCGGCGTTGTGGCCCGATCCGCCCAGCAGGAACCGCGTCGGTCCGCCGAAATACTGACGCCCGGCGTAGGTGTTCTTCCACGCCGAGACGTGGTCGTCCTTGAGCGCCACGATCATGACCGGGGTCTCGATGGCCTTGAGATCCAGCGTCACGCCGTCGATCGCGACCCCGCCGTCCTTGAGCTGGTTGCCGCGCAGGATCTGGCGGCCGTATTCCTTGAGCATCCGCGCCGGGATGCGCGACCCGTCGTCGAACCACCACAGCAGGTCCGAGGCGCGGGCCTCGTCGCCGAGCAGATAGTGGTTCACCACCGACGACCAGATCAGGTCGTTGGCCCGAACGGCCGAGAACAGCTTGGTCAGATCGTGCGCCTCGACATACCCCTTGTCGTCCAGATAGCGGTCAAAGGCCTTCAGGTCGTCCTCGCCGGTGAACACCGACCATTCGCCCATGTCGCCGAAGTCAACCAGGGTCGCGATCAGGGTCGCCGAGGCGACGCGCTCTGCGCCGCCCGTCGCGGCGAGATAGGCCAGCGTCATGGCCGACAGTGTGCCGCCGAGGCAGTAGGAGACCAGATCCGCGTCCGCCTCGCCCGTGGCCGCCTCGACGGCGTCCAGGGCGGCCACCACGCCGTCCTTCACATAGGCCTCCATGCCGTTGTCGGCGTGGCTCTCGTCCGGGTTGGCCCAGGAGATGACGAAGACCGTGTGGCCCTGATCCACCAGCCATTTCAGATAGCTGGCCTTCGGCGTGAGGTCGAACAGGTAGTATTTGTTGACCAGAGGCGGCACGAACAGCAGCGGACGGCGATAGACCTTGTCGGTCGTCGCCGCATACTGGATCAGCTCCATCAGGTCGTTCCTGAAGACCACCGCGCCCGGCGTGGCGGCGACGTTGACGCCCAGTTCGAAATCGTTCGGCGCACGGCGACTGACCAGACCCTGACCCTTGCCGACGTCCTCCAGCAGGTTCGACAGGCCGGTCATCAGATTCAGGCCGCCGCTCTCGATGGTTCGGCGGGCGACCTGCGGATTGGTATGGGCGAAATTGCTCGGCGCCAGGGCGTTCATCATCTGCCGGCTGGCGAAGTCGACCTGGGCGCGGGTGGCGTCATCGACCGGGGCGGCGGCGACGAAATCCTGCAGCTGGCGCGCGGCCAGCAGATAGGCCTGTTTCAGATAGTCATAGACCGGCTCGTCGCTCCACGCCGGGTCCGAGAAGCGGCGGTCGCCCTTGGCGGGGGCCGCGACGGGGGCGGCCTCCTGGCCCATGGCCCGCTCGCCCATGGTGCGCCACAGGGCGGTCCAGTCGTTCCAGTTCTTCGCCTGGGCTTCGAACAGGGCCACGGGCTGGGTCATCACCGCGGTGTTGAAGTCGATCATCGCCCGCGTCAGCGTCGCCGGGTCATAAGGCAGCGCCTGGGGCGTGGCGGCCTGGGCCATGGTCGTACGCACCGCGGCGGCGGCGTTCTGCATCAGGGTGGTCAGGGTCTCGGCCACAACGGTCGGATCGGGCAGCTGGGGAACCGGCGGCGGGGAAACGGTCATGGCAGGCTTTCCGCTTACAGCGAGACGAGGACATCCACGGCCGCGCAGTCGCGCGGGGCCACGAACAGCAACGCCAGGGCGCGGTCCGGGTTCTCGGCCGCCCAGGTCGGGCAGGGAGCGTCGAACGCGTCGATCAGCGCGACTGTCGGCGTGGGAATAGCGGTCCGGATGGCGGGCGTATAGGCGGCGGAGTCGAAAGCCATGACGGTGTCCTCGGAACGGAGACGTTCGGATGGCGGCGGTATGTCATGGCTTTTCTGTCTTGACGATGCCAAGATTTGCGCAATCGTTGTGCGTTTTTGCACAGGAGCGGACGGTGGCCGATTTCAACTGGAACGACCTGCGCGCCTTTCTGGCCGTGGCCCGCACCGGGCGGCTGACCACGGCCGCGGCGCGGACGGGCATGGACCACACGACCGTGGCGCGACGCATCGCGGCGCTGGAGGACGGACTGGGCGCCCGCCTGTTCGACCGCAGCCCCCAAGGCTACACCCTGACTCCCCATGGCGAACGGTTGATGCCGACGGCGGAGAAGATCGAAAGCCTGACCCTGCAGGCGGCCAGCGAACTGGGTGAGGCGGACCAGGCCCTGACCGGCACGGTCCGGATCGGCGCGCCCGAGGGGTTCGGCAGCTATGTCCTTGCGCCACTGATGGCGAGGCTGGCGGATCGGCATCCCGGACTGGATATCCAGCTGGTGGCCATTTCGGGCGTGCTGAGCCTGTCCAAGCGCGAGGCCGACATCGCCGTGACCCTCAGCGCGCCGCGCGAGGGCCGGCTGATCTCGCGTAAGCTGACCGACTACGGGCTCAGCCTCTACGCGGCCCCCGCCTATCTCGACGTCCGCCCGCCGATCCGCACCCGCGCCGACATGGCCGGTCAGCGCTTCATCGGCTACATCGGCGACCTGCTCTATGCGCCCGAGCTCGACTATATGCAGGCGCCCGATGTCGACATCCATGTCGCCCTGCAGAGCTCCAACCTGATCGCCCAGCTTCAGGCGGCGCTCGCCGGCGCCGGCCTGTGCGTCCTGCCTGACTTCATCGCCGCGCGTGAGACCGGATTGCGGTGTGTCCTGCCTGACGCCGTGCATCTGGACCGCAGCCTGTGGCTGGTCACCCACGCCGACCTCAAGCCCCTGGCCCGCATCCGGGCGGTGACGGCGATGATCGTCGAGGCGGTCAGGGCGGACCGAGCCATGTTCACCGGCGGCTGACGCTGGACTTCCGCGCCAGATTGTTTCAAGCTTAAAATATGTCGTCGGATCAAGCTGTCAGAAGCATCGCCGTCGTGGGAGCCGGGCCGGGCGGCCTGTACCTCGCGATTTCCCTGAAGCTGCGCGATCCGTCGCTGTCCGTTGTGGTCCACGAGCGCAACCGCCCGGACGACACCTTCGGCTGGGGCGTGGTCTTTTCCGACCAGACCCTGGCCAATCTTAAGGCCAATGATCCGGAGACCGCGGCTGTCATCGAGGCCGCCTTCGTCCATTGGGACGACATCGACGTCCATATCCACGGCCAGACGATCCGTTCCGGGGGCCACGGTTTCGCGGGCATCGGACGTCAGCGACTGCTCACCATCCTGCACGAGCGCGCTAGGTCGCTCGGCATCGACCTGCGGTTCCAGAGCGAGGTCGCTGACATCCGCGCGCTGGACGCTGACGTCGTCGTGGCCGCCGACGGGCTGAACAGCCGGGTCCGCAACGATCACCCCGAGGTCTTCGGCGTCGATATCGACGTACGGACCAACAAATACATCTGGCTGGGCACGAAACAGTCGTTCGACGCCTTCACCTTCGCCTTCGTTGAGACGCCTCACGGCTGGATCTGGGCCCACGCCTACCAGTTCGAACCGGGCGCCTCGACCTTCATCGTCGAATGCACCGAGGCGACCTGGCGCGGCCTCGGCTTCGATCGCCTCGATCAGGACCAGACCTGTCGCGCCGCCGAGGCCCTCTTCGCTGACTGGCTGGGCGGCCACGCCCTGATGAGCAACGCCAAACACCTGCGCGGCTCGGCCTGGCTGAACTTCCCGCGCGTCGCCTGTTCCAATTGGCGCGACGGCAAGGTGGTGCTGCTGGGCGACGCCGCCCACACGGCCCACTTCTCCATCGGCTCCGGCACCAAGCTGGCGTTCGAGGACGCCATCCGCCTCGCCGAAGCCTTAATCGACGGCGGCGACCTCGACGCTGCCCTCGCCGCCTATGAGGCCGAGCGCCGGGTCGAGGTGCTCAAGCTGCAGAGCGCGGCCCGCAACTCCACCGAATGGTTCGAGACGGTCGACCGCTACGTCGGGCTTGAACCGCTGCAATTCGCCTACAGCCTGCTGACCCGTAGCCAGCGCGTCAGCCACGAGAACCTGCGCCTTCGCGACCGCGCCTTCCTCACCGGCGTCGAGCGCTGGTTCGCCGACGCTGCGGGCGCGCCGCCCTCGCCGGAACCGCCGCCGCCAATGTTCGCGCCCCTGCGCCTGCGCGGCCTGACCGTGCCCAACCGCGTCGTCGTCTCGCCGATGTGCATGTATTCGGCCGAGGACGGACTGGTCGGCGACTTCCACCTCGTCCATCTCGGCGGTCGGGCGCTGGGCGGGGCGGGACTGGTCTTCACCGAGATGACCGACGTCTCCGCCGACGCCCGCATCACGCCCGGCTGCGCCGGGATGTACCGGCCCGAGCACCGCGACACCTGGAAGCGGATCGTCGACTTCGTCCACACCCAGGGATCCCGCATCGCCATCCAGCTGGCCCATGCCGGCCGCAAGGGTTCGGTCGAACGCCCGTGGGGTCCGCGCGCCGATCAGCCGCTCGAGGACGGCTGGCCCCTGATCGCCCCCTCCCCCATTCCGTGGTCGGACGAAGACCAGATTCCGCGCGAAATGACCCGCGCCGACATGGACCGCGTCCGCGACGACTTCGTCCGCGCCGCCCGGTGGGCCGACGAGGCCGGCTTCGACATGGCCGAGCTGCACTGCGCCCACGGCTATCTGCTGTCGTCCTTCCTGACTCCGATCTCCAACCACCGCACCGACGACTACGGCGACTCGCTGGAGAACCGGCTACGCTTCCCGCTCGAGGTCTTCGCCGCCATGCGCGCCGTCTGGCCTGAAGAAAAGCCAATGTCGGTCCGCCTGTCCGCCACCGACTGGGTCGAGGACAGCGCCACGCCGGAGGAGTCTGTGGCCATCGCCCGCGCCTTCGCCGGGGCCGGCTGCGACCTGATCGACGTCTCCGCCGGCCAGACCTCGGAGCAGGCGAAACCTGTCTACGGCCGGATGTTCCAGACCCCGTTCAGCGACCGCATCCGCAATGAGGCGGGCGTGGCCACCATGGCCGTCGGCAACATCTACGAGACCGACCACGTCAACAGCATCCTCGCCGCCGGGCGCGCCGATCTGTGCGCCCTCGCCCGGCCGCATCTGGCCGATCCGAACTGGAGCCTCCGCGCCGCCGCCGAACTGGGCTGGCGCGGGATCCAGCCGCCGGTCCAGTATCTCGCGGGTTTCTCACAGCTTGCCCGCAACCTCGAACGGCAGCAGCAGGCGGGACCGGTATGAGTCTGACCGGACATCATGCGGTGGTCACCGGCGCCGGTTCCGGCATCGGGCGGGCCACAGCCGAACGGTTGGCTGAGGCCGGCTGTCAGGTCACCCTGATCGGACGCCACATCGGCCGGTTGGCCGAGACCGCCGACCGCATCGGCGACCTCGCCTTCGCCGCCCCCGCCGACGTCACCGACCCCGACATGCTGGCCGCCGCCATCGAAGCGGGCCGCGACCGGTTCGGCCCGATCGATATTCTGGTCAACAACGCCGGCGCCGCGACCTCGGCCCCCTTCCTCAAGACCGACGCCCATGCCTTCCGCGCCATGCTGGCCCTCAATCTCGAGGCCCCCGCCGAGGCCGCGCGGCTGGTGTTGCCCGGCATGCTGACGCGCCGTTGGGGCCGCATCGTCAACGTCGCCTCGACCGCCGGTCTGAAGGGCTACGCCTATGTCTCCGCCTATGTCGCGGCCAAGCACGGCCTCGTCGGCCTGACCCGCGCCCTGGCGCTGGAGGTCGCCGCCAAGGGCGTCACCGTCAACGCCGTCTGCCCCGGCTTCACCGAGACCGATCTGGTCGCGCGTTCGGTCGAGGTCCTCGTCGGAAAGACCGGCCGTAGCGAGGACGAGGCCCGCGCCGCTCTGGCCGCCTCCAATCCGCAGGGCCGGCTGATCACCCCGGACGAGGTGGCGATGACCGTCGTCTGGCTTTGCGGCGACGGCGCCTCGGGCGTCAACGGCGCGGCGGTGCCTGTCTCGGGCGGCGAGCTGTGAGCCCCGCCGTCGCCTCGCTGCCGGACAGGCTGGGCGGCGCCCCGGACGGCAAGCGCTCGCTCCGCCTCTGGCTGCGGCTACTGACCTGTTCCACCACCATCGAACAACGCGTGTCGCAAAGGCTCCGCGACGAGTTCGACACCACCCTGCCCCGGTTCGACATGCTGTCGGCGCTGGACCGCGCGGGCGAAGACGGCCTGACCATGGGCGAGGCCGCGGACCGGCTGATGGTGTCGAACGGCAATGTCACCGGCCTGGCCGCGCGCCTGAAGGCTGACGGCCTGATCCAGCCCATGGCCGGCGCCGACCGCCGGGTGCAGCGGGTCCGTCTGACTGCGGCGGGCAAGACACGGTTCGCCGTCATGGCCGCCGCGCACGAGCGCTGGATCGAGGCCCTGTTCGCGGGACTCACCGAAACCGAGGCCGATGATCTGACCGCTTTGCTGGAGCGCACCAAGCGGTCGCTTCACGCCACCACTCACGAGGAGCTGAACGGATGAAGGCGCGCGACTACAAGGCGGCCCATTTCCTGTGGTCGGTCGACGACGATGGGGTTGCGACCCTGACGCTGGACCGGCCCGAGCGGAAGAATCCGCTGACGTTCGAGTCCTATGCCGAGATGCGCGACCTGTTCCGCGCCCTGATCCACGCCACCGACTGCAAGGTCGTCGTCGTCACCGGCGCCGGCGGCAATTTCTCCTCCGGCGGCGACGTGCACGAGATCATCGGCCCTCTGACCCGGATGGCGATGCCCCAACTCCTGGAGTTCACCCGCATGACTGGCGATCTCGTCAAGGCCATGCGCAGCTGCCCGCAGCCGATCATCGCAGCTTTGGACGGCGTCTGCGTCGGGGCCGGCGCCATCATGGCCATGGCCTCGGACCTGCGCATCGCCACGCCGCGGACGAAGACCGCCTTCCTCTTTACCCGCGTCGGCCTCGCCGGCTGCGACATGGGCGCCTGCGCCATCCTGCCCCGCCAGATCGGTCAGGGCCGGGCCTCGGAGCTGCTCTTCACCGGCCGGGTCATGACCGCCGACGAGGGCGAGCGCTGGGGCTTCCACAATCGCCTCGTCGAACCCGACACCCTGATGAACACTGCCCGCGAGCTGGCGCAGTCGCTGGCGAAGGGCCCGACCTTCGCTCATGGCGTCACCAAGAACCAGCTCAACGTCGAATGGGACATGAGCCTCGACGCCGCCATCGAGTCCGAGGCCCAGGCGCAGGCCATCTGTATGAAAACCAACGACTTCCGCCGCGCTTACGAGGCCTTTGCAGCCAAGCGCGAGCCGGTGTTCGAGGGAAACTGAGTCATGGCGGACCGCACCTTCCTCGACTGGCCCTTCTTCGACGACCGCCACCGCGCCTTCGCCGCTGAGCTGGACGCCTGGGTCGACCGGACCGAGGCCATGGGCCTCCACGGCGACCACGACCTCGACGGCGACTGCCGGACGATCCTGAAAGCGCTGGCCGAAGGCGGCTGGCTGAACAACGCCGTGCCCGACGCGAACGGAAAGCTGGACGTGCGCACCCTCTGCCTGACGCGCGAGACCCTTGCTCGCCGTTCCGGCCTGGCCGACTTCGTCTTCGCCATGCAGGGCCTCGGCTCCGGCCCGATCAGCCTGTTCGGCACGGACGAGCAGAAGGCCCGCTGGCTCCCGGGCGTGGCCTCGGGTCAGACCATCGCCGCCTTCGCCCTGTCCGAACCCGACGCCGGTTCCGACGTCGCCGCCCTGTCGACCACCGCCCGCCCCGACGGCGACGGCTGGTTGTTGGATGGAACCAAGACCTTCATCTCCAACGGCGGCCTCGCTGACCGCTATGTCGTCTTCGCCCGCACCGGAGAGGGCGGGGCGAAAGGGCTCGGCGCCTTCGTCGTCGATGCCGATACGCCCGGCTTCGAGGTCGTCGAACGCATCCCCCTGATGGCGCCGCACCCGCTGGCCACGATCCGCTTCACCTCCTGCCGCATCGCCGGCGACCGCATCCTCGGCGCGCCCGGCGAGGGCTTCCGCATCGCCATGGCCACGCTGGACGTGTTCCGCTCGACCGTCGCCGCGGCCGCCCTCGGCTTCTCGCGCCGCGCCTTCGACGAAGCCGCGACGCGCGCCACGGCCCGCAACCTGTTCGGCGCGCCTATGAGCGACCTGCAGCTGGTGCAGGCCTCGCTGGCCGAGATGGCGTTGAAGATCGACGCTTCGGCCCTGCTGATCTACCGCGCCGCATGGCTCAAGGATCAGGGCGCGCCGCGCGTCACCCGCGAGGCCGCCATGGCCAAGCTCTACGCCACAGACGAGGCCCAGGCGGTCATCGACGCGGCGGTCCAGCTGTTCGGCGGTCTCGGCGTCGTCTCGGGCCACCCGGTCGAGAGGCTGTATCGCGAGATCCGCGCCCTGCGCATCTACGAGGGCGCGTCGGAGGTGCAGAAGATCGTCATCGCCCGGCAGGCGCTGGCGGCCATGGCGGGAGGCGCCCATGGGTGAAACCTCCCACATCGACCGGTTCGTGCGGGACCATCTGCCGCCGTCTGCACAGCAGCCCGACCTGATCTTCAGCCTGCCCGAGCTGGCCTATCCCGAGCGGTTGAACGCGGCCGCCGAACTGCTGCGCCGCGCGCTTGCCGCCGCCGGTCCCGACGCCCGGGCGCTCATCGACTTCGACCACGAGTTTTCGTGGAGCCGGGTCGATGCCATCTCTGCCCGAATGGCGCGGGTTCTCGTCGAGGACATGGGGCTGGTCCCTGGCAATCGCGTGCTGCTGCACGGCCCGAACTCCTCATGGACCGTGATGGCGTGGTTCGCGATCCTGAAGGCCGGCGGCGTGGTCGTGGCCACCATGCCGATGCTCCGGGCCGCCGAACTGGCGACCGTGATCGACAAGGCCCGGATCAGCCACGCCCTCGTCTACGCTATGTTCGGAGACGTCGTTGCGGAAGCGAGCGCAGCCGCCCCGTCGCTGACCCGCGTCATGGACTCCGCCGCCCTTCAGGCCGCCGCCCAGGCCAAACCGGGCGGCTTCGACGCCGTCGACACGGCCGCGGACGACCCCGCCCTGATCGCCTTCACCTCGGGCACCACGGGCAAGCCGAAGGGCTGCGTCCACTTCCATCGCGACATCCTCGCCATGGCCGACACCTTCGGACGGCACGTCGTCGGCCTGACGAAGGACGACATCGTCGTCGGCACCCCGCCGATCGCCTTCACCTTCGGCCTGGGCGGGCTGGTGGTCTTCCCGGCCGCCGTCGGCGCCGCGACCGCCTTTGCTCCCCGCCCGGGCTTCGACGCCCTGGCCGAGACGGTCGAACGCCGCCGCGCCACGGCCCTGTTCACCGCCCCCACGGGCTACAGAGCCTTGCTGAAGCTGACCGGCGAACGCGACCTGTCGAGCCTGCGCACCTGCGTCTCGGCCGGAGAGACCCTGCCCGCCGCCAGCTCCGACGCTTGGCATGAAGCTACCGGCGTCCGCATCATCGACGGCATCGGCTCGACAGAGATGATCCACATCTTCATCTCCGCCTCAGGCGACGCCATCCGTCCGGGCGCCACCGGCAAGGCCGTGCCCGGCTACGAAGCCCGGATCATCGACGCGAACGGCCGCACCCTCCCGGCCGGCGAGACCGGACGTCTCGCGGTGCGCGGCCCGACCGGCTGCCGCTATCTCGATGACGACCGGCAGGCGGCCTATGTGCAGGACGGCTGGAATCTGACCGGCGACGTCTATCGGCTCGATGAGAATGGCTATTTCTGGTTCGTCGCCCGCTCCGACGACATGATCGTCTCCTCCGGCTACAATATCGGCGCGCCCGAGGTGGAGAACGCGCTGCTGCGCCATCCCGCCGTGGCCGAGGCCGCGGTGATCGGCGTCCCCGATTCCGAGCGCGGCCAGATCGTGAAGGCCTTCGTGGTCCTGAACCCCGACCACGCCGCCTCCGACCCTCTGAGAAACGCGCTGCAGGACCATGTGAAGGGCGTCATCGCCCCCTACAAATACCCCCGCGCCCTCGATTTCGTGGACGCCCTGCCCAAGACCCAGACCGGCAAGCTGCAGCGTTTCCGGCTGAAGGCGGGCGCATGAGCGGCCAGGTCTTCACTACCGAACGACGAGTCCGCTTCGCCGACTGCGACGCCGCGGGCATCGTCTTCTTCCCGCGCTATTTCGAGATGCTGAACGGCGTGGTCGAAGACTGGTTCGCCGGGCCGCTGCAGGCCTCGTTCCGCGAACTGCACGTCAACCGTCGCGTCAGCGTGCCCACCGCCGCCGTCGAGGCCCGCTTCATCGTCCCCTCGCGGCTGGAGGACGAACTGACCTTCGCCCTGACCGTAACCAGACTGGGCGGCGCCTCCTGCGGCCTGCGCCATCGTATCAGTTCAGGCGGGCAGCTACGCTTCGAGGCGACCCAGACCATCGTCTATGTCGGCGCATCGCTGAAATCCGAGACGTGGCCCGAAACCTTGCGCGCCCTCATCGCCCCCTACGTGGAGATGCCCGAATGAACCGTGCCCTGCTGCCCCAAGGCTGGCCCCGGCCCAAGGGCTATTCCAACGGCATCGAGGCGACCGGTCGCACGGTATTCGTAGCTGGCCAGATCGGCTGGACGCCCGAAGGGGTGTTTGTCGAGACGGGCTTCTCCGGCCAGTTCCGGCAGACCATCGAGAACACCCTCGCTGTCCTGTCCGAAGCAGGGGCTGGTCCGGAACACATCGTTCGCATGACCTGGTACGTCATCGACAAGACTGAATACCTCGCCGCCCTGCGCGACATCGGGGCGGTCTGGCGAGAACTGATCGGCTCTCACTATCCAGCCATGGCCGTAGTCGAGGTGAAAGGCCTGATCGAGGACGCCGCACGGATTGAGATCGAGACCACGGCGGTTGTGGGCTGAGCGGGGCGATGGTGCCGACGCTTACGCCAAGCGGGCTAATTCGAATTCGGCACCAAAAATGTCTCAGGCGCGCGACCGGAAGCCGCACGCCTGAGAACTTCCTGATCGTTGGTCGTCAGTGACAACCCGTCCGCTCAGTCGCTTTCGCTGTCGTCGTTGACCGTGGTGATCAGCGCGAAGGACGCGACGGTCACAGCAAAGAAAATCAGCGCGGGTGACAGTGAGCCCCCGAATTCGCTGGCTTCGTCTGCTTGCGCGCCCACCCGATCGGCGACGCGAGCCGTGGCTTGGGTCGTTGCCATGGCTTGGGTTGCGACAAGCATCCCCCCGACCAGAACGGCAGCAATCGTCTTCTTCATAAGTCAGCTCCTTGGTGTGTCAGGCGATACAACCGTCTTATGGAGAGGCGGTTCCCCGCTTTTTCCGTCGAGATGGTCCAGCTCCCGCCGCCGAACCCTACTCAGCCGGCAGACTTGGCGCCGGACGATTCGGCGGTCACTGGTAGGTCTGGGCGACAGGGCGGACCATGCGGCTGCACGACGACGTTCTCGGCCGACTCGAGGCCGAGGCCATTTACATCTTCCGGGAGGTCGTCGCCGAGTGCGAACGGCCCGTGCTGCTGTTCTCGGGCGGCAAGGACTCGGCGGTTCTGCTGCACCTCGCGCGCAAGGCCTTCTTCCCGGCCCCGCCGCCCTTCCCGCTGCTGCACATCGATACGATGTGGAAATTCCGCGAGATGTACGCCTTCCGGGACGAGGCCGCGGCATCGGCAGGGATGCGGCTGCTGGTTCATCGCAATCCCGAGGCCGAAGCGGACAGGATCAACCCGTTCGATCACGGGGCGAATGTCCATACCGATTTGTGGAAGACCCAGGGCCTGAAACAGGCGCTGGACGAGGGTCATTTCGACGCGGCCTTCGGCGGCGCACGCCGCGACGAAGAGAAGAGCCGGGCCAAGGAGCGGATCGTCTCGGTTCGCACGGCGGCGCACGGCTGGGACCCCAAGCGCCAGCGACCCGAGCTCTGGAACCTCTACAACACCCGCCTGAACGCCGGAGAGTCGGTGCGGGTCTTCCCCCTGTCGAACTGGATCGAGCTCGACGTCTGGCGTTATATCCAGCGCGAAAACATCGCCCTACCCTCGCTCTATTTCGCCGCCGAAAGGCCGGTGATCGAGCGCGACGGCGCCCTGCTGATGCTGGACGATGACCGCATGCCGCTGCGAGCGGGCGAGGCAGCGCGGATGCGCCGGGTCCGGTTCCGCACCCTCGGCTGCTGGCCCCTGACCGCCGCCGTCGACAGTGACGCCGGCACGCTGGAGGCCGTTGTGCGGGAGGTCCGGGAGGCCTCGGTGTCCGAACGGCAAGGCAGGGCGATCGACCACGATCCGTCGGCCTCGATGGAGCGGAAGAAGCGCGAGGGCTATTTCTGATGGCGGCGCTGAATGACCCCGGCCCGAAGCAAATCGTCCGCCTGATCACCTGCGGCTCGGTTGACGACGGCAAGTCCACCCTGATCGGCCGCCTGCTCTATGATGCCGGCGCCATCCCCTCCGACCAGATCGCGGCCCTGCCCGATCTCGATGGCGCGCCGGACCTGTCCTTCCTCGTCGACGGCCTTTCAGCCGAGCGCGAGCAGGGCATCACCATCGATATCGCCTACCGCTTCTTCGACATCGGCGAGCGCCGCTTCGTCCTGGCCGATACCCCGGGCCATGAGCAGTACACGCGCAACATGGTCACCGCTGCCTCGACGGCGGACCTGGCCATCGTCCTGGTCGATGCGCGAAAGGGCGTGCTGACCCAGACGCGCCGGCACAGCCGGCTTCTGGCCCTGCTCGGCGTCCGCCGGGTCGTGCTGGCGGTCAACAAGATGGATCTGGTCGAGGGGTCGCAGGACCGGTTCGAGGCCATCGTCGACGACTACCGCGCCTTCGCCGACCAGATCGACCTTACGGACGTGACACCCATTCCGACCTGCGCCCTGACGGGAGGGAATGTCTCGACAGCGGACGACCTGACGCCCTGGTACAATGGCCCCGGACTGATGGCGCATCTGCGGACGGTCGGTTTGGCTGAGAACGCGCCCGGCCCGCTGCGCATGACCGTTCAGGGCGTTAGCCGCCCTAACGCGGACTTCCGCGGCTTCGCGGGCAGGATCGTCGCCGGCACGGCGCGTCCGGGCGATGCCGTCCGCATCCTGCCGTCGGGCGTCAGCGCCGCCATCGACCGCATCGTTACTATGGACGGTGATCTTGACGAGGCCCCGACTGGCCTGTCCGTGACACTGACCTTGACCCCGGAAGTGGACGTCTCACGTGGCAACCTGATCGCCGCCGCCGGCGCACCGCCCGAGGTCGCAGACCAGTTCGAGGCCCACCTGGTCTGGATGTCCGATCGTCCGCTGCTGCCCGGTCGATCCTACTGGCTCAAACTGGGCGTGGAGACGGTCGCGGCGCGGATCAGCGACCTGCGGCACAAGGTCAATGTGGATACCGGAGAGCTGCTGGCGGCGCCGACCCTCAGCCTGAACGACATCGGACTTTGCACCCTGGCGCTCGATACTCCCGTCGCCTTCGAGCCCTATGCCATCAGCCGCGACCTGGGGGGCTTCATCCTGATCGACCGGATGACCAACGAGACCGCCGGCGCCGGCATGATCCGCTTCGCCCTGCGCCGTGCGGCGAACATCCATCCGCAGGCTCTGACCGTCAGTCGCAGCGACCGCGCCGCTCTCAAGCGCCAGGCACCGCTTGTCCTGTGGTTCACCGGCCTGTCCGGCGCCGGCAAGTCGACCATCGCCAACCGCGTCGAGCAGCGGCTGCTCGCCGAGGGCCTGCATTCGGTGCTGCTGGACGGCGACAACGTCCGTCACGGCCTGAACCGCGACCTCGGCTTCACTGACGCCGACCGGGTCGAGAACATCCGCCGCGTGGCCGAGGTGGCGCGGCTGATGACGGACGCAGGCTTGATCGTACTGGTGTCGTTCATCTCGCCCTTCCGCGAGGAACGGCGGATGGCGCGTGAGCGGATGGAGCCAGGCGAGTTCGTCGAGATCTTCGTCGACGTCCCCCTGGAGGTCGCGGAGGAGCGCGACGTCAAGGGTCTCTACGCCAAGGCGCGGGCGGGCCAGCTGAGCCATTTCACGGGCATCGGCAGCCCCTATGAGGCGCCGCAAGCGCCCGAACTGCGGATCGACGCCGCCGCCTGCTCGGCGGATGAGGCGGCCGACCGGATCATCGCCCTCGTCCATGCGGCCCAAGCGGCCGGACGGCCGGCCTGAGGCCTCAGGCGGCGTATTCCGTCACCGTCAAGGTCGTCTCCAGCGACACCGCCCGCACCGGCGGTCGTTGCTCTTCCGGTCGCAGGTCATGGGCCGTGGACACGATCGCGAGCGGCCCGGTGGTCAGCCGCGCCAGTTCGACGACGGCGCTGTCGAAGGTGAAGACATGGGCGTAGTCGTCGTGCCCGGCATGGTCGCCCGCTTCGCCCATGCCGAAATGCACGAAAGTCGGGGATACGCCCAGATCGACCCGACCCTTTTCGGCGAACACGCTGGTGGCGATGGCCCGGCCGGTCAGGTTTTCAGACCGTTCATAGGCGACGACCCCTGTCCCCTCGATTGTCACCCGACCCGGCGCCTCGCGCAGGAGACGCACGATCTCGGCGGGCAGTTCCAGGCGGACGGAGCCGTCACTCGTGTCGGCGTCGACCCTTACCGAGACCTCGCTGGTCGACACAGGTGGGCCGCTCAGCGCGCCCGGCGGCAGAGCGAAGACCAGCGGCGCATAGAGGCTGTCATAACGATAGCCCAGGCTGCGCGTGGTGGTGATGCGCGACGCGACCCAGCGTCCCGTCTGCCGGCCGTCGGGACCCGTGAAGCCCGACATTGAGACGTCCTTCCACGGCCGGGGATAGGACAGGTCGCCGTTCTTCTGGTGCCAGGTCGCCCAGACCCGGTCGACATTGCAATGGTGCAGCCAGAAGACCGGGTCCAGAGCCGCCGTCCGGGTGCTTCCCATCAGGCCGCCGACCAGCATGTGGATGATGTTGTGGCCATACGCCTCGACCCGGCCGGCCGCCCGCTCGCGACCGCAGAAGGCGTCGAAATTGTCGGCCGATACGCGCGCCACGTCGCGGCTCTGCGCGAAGCGGGCTTTCTGGAAGTCGAGGGTCTCGGCCGCCGGATCGCGCTCACGTTCATAGAGGGGTGATGTCGGATCCAGCACCCACGGCGGCAGGAAGCGGTCCACCTGCCAGTCCCAATACGGCATGGCGAAGTTTGAATGCCCCGTCACCTGGGCGATGATCCGCTCCAGATGGGCCACCTGCAGCCGGTGCCAGGGCAGGAACCGCCAGTTGCCGTGCTCGGCGCGCTGGGCGTGGAGCCGGTTCTGGGCTTCCCACGACAGGGAATCCGAGCGGCGCTTCATGATCTTGACGCCTTCGGCGAACGCCAGGATGTCGGTGTCGGCGGAGCTCAGGGAGGATGCCGCCCTGCGGACGCGCCGTGCGTCCTGCGCCCAGGCCTCGCCTGTCGCCAGAGCGGTCATCAGACCGCCCGCACCCGCCAGCGCGCCTCTTCGGTTCAGCAACATCGGTCAGGCCCCCGCCTTCAGAATGGCGTTAGGCTTTCAGAACCTCGCCGCCCTGTCCATCGGCATCGCCCGCAGGTTGTCGGCGGTTCGCGGGCTCAGGCTGACCGTGGACCGTCGAACCGCCACTTCATCGCCAGTACGCCGGCGGCCATGACCAGGGCGCAGGCATTGGCGACGATGATCGGCCAGGCGCCGGTCAGCACGCCGTAGGTCGTCCAGAGCACGAAGCAGATCACTGTGAGCGAATAGGTCTTCAGCGATACGGACGAGGCGTCGCGCTCCCTCCAGATCTTGATCATCTGTGGCGCGAAACTGGTGATCGAACACAGGGCTGCGGCCGTGCCGACGATAGTGGCGGCCAGATCGCTCATGCGGACGCCTTGCGCCGGCGGGGCGCCTTCTTCGCAGCCGGCTTTCCGGCGGCGCTGCCCGCCGCCACCGACAGGTCTTCGGCCCGGGTCGCGACGACCGGCATCTGGTCGTCGCCGTGCAGGCGCTGGGCGCGGGCCTCGACCTCCGCCAGGATTTTGGCGAGATCCTTCTCGGTCAGGTGTTCGATCCCGATGAACCGCTCGTCGGCGGCGCTCACCGCATGGAGCAACTCATCCAGCTTGGCCTGCATCGCCGCACCGTCGCGGTTCTGGGTGTTCTGGATCAGGAAGACCATCAGGAAGGTGATGATGGTCGTGCCGGTGTTGATCACCAGCTGCCAGGCCTCGCTGAATTTGAAGATCGGACCGGTCGCCGCCCAGACCAGCACGATCGCCAGACAGCCGATGAAGGTCCAGGGCTTGCCTGCCACCTTGGCGGTCGCCGTCGCGAATTTGACGAACTGCTTTTCCATCGCGCCTCAACCGTCCGTCAGGACGAAGGTTGCACGGGCGGCGGCGGCGGCCGCCGCTCGTGCGTCCTCTGTTCATAGGCGTGGCCCAGCGACAGGATGCGGGCGTCGTCCCATTTGCCGCCGATGAAGCTGAGGCCCACCGGCATGCCGCGGTCGAAGCCCATCGGCACAGTCAGGTGCGGATAGCCGGCCACCGCCGCCAGCCGGCTGGCCGAGCCCTGCGACCGGTCGTCGTCGTCGGGGTCATTAGTCCAGGCCCGCGAGGTGGTCGGAGCGATCAGGGCGATGACGCTGTTGTCGGCCATCATCCGGTCGATGCCGTCCGGCCCCGATGCCTGGAACGAGCGGGCTCGCGCCTCGACATAGGCCGGGTCGTCCAGCCCACCGGTCGCCTCGGCCCGTTCGAACAGCTCCTGTCCGAACAGCACTGTCTCGCGCGGCTCGGCGGCGTTGAAAGCGATGACGTCGGCCAAGGTCCGCGTCCGCACCTGCTCTGGATCGGTCGAGGCCAGATAGAGGTTCAGGTCGTGCTTGAGCTCGGTCAGCAGCACAGTCAGCTCCCAGCCGCCGATCTGGCGGAAGTCTGCGGGCGCCTCGGTGATCTCGACGATCTCGGCCCCCGCCGCGCGCAGATTGGTCAGCGCCCGCTCGAACTCGGCCTGGGCCTCGGCGGAATAGTTGGAGACGAGGAAGCGCATCACGCCGAGCCGGGCGCCTTGCAGCGAACTCGCGTCCAGCGCCGCGCGATAATCGACCTTGCGCGAATCGGCCTCGGCCGTGGCCGGGTCCAGCGGGTCGGAACCCGCGATGGCCGACAGCACGATGGCCGCATCCTCGACCGTGGTGGTGATCGGCCCGGCGGTGTCCTGAGAATGGGCGATGGGCACGATATGGGTGCGGCTGACCAGCCCCACGGTCGGCTTGAACCCGACCACGCCGTTGACCGAGGCCGGGCAGGTGATCGAGCCGTCGGTCTCGGTGCCGATAGCGGCGGGCGCCAGGCCGATGGCGACGGCCACCGCGCTGCCGGCAGACGAGCCGCAGGGGGTGCGCGCCGGGTCATAGGGGTTCAGCGCCTGTCCGCCGACGGCGCTCCAGCCGCTGATCGAGTTGGACGACCGGATGTTGGCCCATTCGGACAGGTTGGCCTTGCCGAGGATGGTGGCGCCGGCCCGGCGCAGTCGGGTGACCAGGGGCGCATCGCGACCGGGCGCATTGTTCTCCAGCGCCAGCGACCCGGCGGTCGTCGGCATGTCAGCGGTCTCGATGTTGTCCTTGAGCAGGACCGGCAGACCGCGAAGTCCGCCCGAAGGGATTGGCGGCTCCCCGTCTCCCAGCAGGGCGGGGGTCACCGCGATCACGGCGTTGAAGGGCTGGGGCCCGACATGGTCGATGCTGGCGATCAGCGCCAGAGAGCCCTCGACGGCGGTCGACCCGGGGAAATGCCCGTCCACGACCGCTGCGGCGGTCGGCGGTTGGAATATTCTTCCGCCGTCCTCACCGGTAAGGGTCCAGCTTCCATCATCATTGGGCGTGGCGCAGGCCGAAAGAGAGAAGGCCGCAACCGCCCCCGCGATCAGTCCTGCGCGGCGGGCGCCCGTGAACCAATCGTGCGATCCAGGAAGTCGAGGTAGGTTCGCCATTGCTGCAGCTGCCTTTCATTGCCCCGGACGCCGTGGCGCTGGCCGGGGTAGAGCATGAGTTCGAAGGGAATGGACGAGGCCTGCAGCGCGTCGATGACCCGCGTGGAGTTCTCGAGGATGACGTTGTCGTCGGCCATGCCGTGCATCAGCAGCAGACGGCCGGTCAGGTTGGGCAGGCGCGGTATGGCGTCCGAGGCGGCGTAGCCCGCCGCGTTCAACTCGGGCGTCGACATGTAGCGTTCGGTGTAGTGGGTGTCGTACAGGCTCCACTCCGTAGGCGGAGCGCCCGCGATGGCCGAGGCCAGGCCCATGTCCGGCTCGGTCAGGGCCATCAGGCTCATGAATCCGCCGTAGGACCAGCCCATCATGGCGATGCGGTCATCAGCCACATAGGGCAGTGATCTCAGATAGTTCGCGGCCAACACCTGATCTTCGATCTCAGGCTGACCCATACGCAGATAGAGGGCCTGTTTGAACGCCGCCGAACGGTCGCCTTCGCCGCGATTGTCGAGGCGGAAGACGATATATCCGGCCTCGGTCAACAGTTGATTTGAGGCGCCCTGCCAGCCCTGTTTGACCCCGCCGCCCGACGGTCCGCCATAAACCTGCATGACCACCGGATACTGCCGCGACGGATCGAAGCCCGGCGGCGTGGTCATCTGCCAGACCAGCATCTCCCCATGACTGTCCAGCGTGCCGAACGTCGGCGTCTGCCGCCGCGCGGCGTAGGGCCAGAAGGGGTGATCCTCATCGAGCCGGTTCTCCTCGATCCAGCGCACGAACGTCCCGTCGGCGCGGTACAGGCCAGATTGCGGCGGCGTGTCCAGGTCGGAGTAGTTGCCGACGAACGCGGTGCCGGTCCGGTTCATCGAGGCCGACCACCAGCCGCCGTCGCTCGTCACCGGCGTGGCCTGTCGCAGTTCGTTGAGCGAGGCGCGCCATAGTCGTTGGATGATGGGCCGCTCGCCCTGGACAGCGCACATCGTCACCCGGCCGCCGGGCAGGGGACAGGCGCTGTGGCCGCCGGTGACGCCCTCGGGCCTCTGGGCATAGCCGAATGAGGCGGTGAAGAAGACTTCGCCGGTCTGCTGATTGACGCCGTTCAGGCTCTTCACCGGCCACGGGCCATGGGTGATCGGCCGGACCAGGGTCCCGTCACGCTCATAGAGGTACAGGTGCCTCCAGCCGGTCTCTTCCGACGACCAGATGAAGCGACCGTCGTCCAGCGGCTTGAAGTCGTCGGTCAGCGGCACCCAGGCGTCCGAGGTGCGCGTCAGTATCACGCGCGACGCGCCCGTCGCGGGATCGACGCTGAGCAGGTCCAGCGTCTTTTGATCGCGCGACTGGCGCTGGACATAGAGGGTGCGGCCGTCGGCGGACCAGTCCACGCGGGCCAGATAGATGTCGCGGTTCTCGCCCAGATCGACCTGGGTCCGGCGTCCGCTTTCGCGGTCATGGACGAACAGTTCGACCACCGCATTGGGCCGTCCTGCGCGCGGATAGCGCTGCTCGATCACACGGGCTCCGCCGCCGGTGATGTCAAGCCGCGGGATGATATCGACCGTCGACTCGTCGGTGCGCTGGAGGGCGATGTAGCGCTCGTCGGGGCTCCACCAGTAGCCGGTGTCGCGGTTCATCTCCTCCTGGGCGATGAACTCGGCCGTGGCCCAGGTGATCAGCCCGTCGCCGTCGGTCGTCACCGCCGTTTCGCGGTTTCCGTTCAGGTCCAGAACGACGAGGTCCTGCTCGCGCACGAAAGAGACGAAATTGCCCTGCGGCGAGACCTTGGCGTCGATCTCGTCGGCCTCGGTCTCGGTCAAACGGCGCACCGCCCCGCCGGCCCGTTCGGCTAGGAAGATGTCGCCCTCCAACGGCGCGAGGATGTAGCGCCCCTGCTGGTCCCAGGAATATTCGACCACGCCGCGCTGGCTGATCCGCATCCGCTCGCGCCGCGCCTTCTCGGCCTCGGACAGTTCGCCGGCGTCGGGGACCAGCGCCCGGGCGTCGATCAGTTTGAAAGGCTCGCCCTCGCCCGTCGGCGCGGCCCACAGGTCCAGCACGTCGACGTCGTCCTCTCGGGAGCGCAGGAAGGCCACCAATTCGCCGTCGGGCGACAAGCTGACGCCCCGCGCCACCGGCCCGGCCAGCGACGGATTGGCGAATACCCGCTCGGGCGTCAGGATCGCCGGGTCCGGCGCCCCGCCTGAACTTTGCGCCATTGCGGCGGTGAAGGGCGACAGCGCCGCGAGAAACAGGGTGGAGGCGAGGAGATTGCTGCGCATGGCGGTGACGCTAGAGGGAGATTCCGGCGTCGTCATCCCCCTTGCGGCAAACGCGACACCCGCACGGCTTCCCCCCCGCCCCCACACCCCCTAATAAGCCCGCAATGACCGACGTCGCCGCCGCCTTCCCGCCCGCGAAAGCCTCCGCCTTCCATGAACTGGAAGTGCTGTGGGTGCGCCACTGGACGGACCAGCTGTTCAGCTTCGCCATCGCCCGCCCCGAGGATTTCCGTTTCCGCTCCGGCGAGTTCGTGATGATCGGCCTCCCGGGCGAAGACGGGGGAAAGCCGATCCTGCGCGCCTATTCCATCGCCAGCCCGGCCTGGGACGAACAGCTGGAGTTCCTGTCGATCAAGGTCCCCGACGGCCCCCTGACCTCACGCCTGCAGAAGATCCAGCCGGGCGACACCGTGCTGATGGGCAAGAAGCCGACCGGCACCCTTGTGCTGGACGCCCTGACCGGCGGCGAGCGTCTGTGGCTGATCGGGACGGGCACCGGCCTGGCGCCCTGGATCAGCGTGGCGCGCGACCCTGACACCTACAGCCGCTTCGGCCATGTCGTGGTCTGCCACACGGTGCGCAATGTCGCCGACCTGACCTACCGCGACTTCTTCACCTCCGGCATCCACGACGACCCCCTGATCGGCGAGGAGGCCCGGGCCCAGCTGACCTACTATCCCACCGTCACCCGCGAGCCGTTCGAATCGCCGGGCCGGATCACCGACCGCATCAAGTCGGGCGCCCTGTTCGCCGACCTCGGCCTGCCCGCGGGTTTCTCGCCCGAGCGCGACCGGGTGATGCTCTGCGGCTCCATGGCCATGATCAAGGAAACGGGCGAACTGCTCGAATCCTTCGGGATGAAGGAAGGCTCGAACGCCGAACCGGGCGACTATGTGCTGGAGCGCGCCTTTGTCGGATAGCGTCCCGATCGATCCGCGCACGGCGCCGGAAGCCTGCGCCTCCATGGCCGAGGTCCGTCAGGGCGTCGACGCCCTCGACCGCGCCCTCGTCCGTCTGCTGGCCGAGCGCCAGCGCTATATGGACGCCGCCGCCCGCATCAAGCCGGACCGTTCGGTCGTGCATGACGACGCCCGCATCGAGGACGTGGTCGCCAAGGTGCTGGCCGCCGCCGGTCCCGCCGGCCTTTCGCCGGCCATCGCCGAGCCGGTCTGGCGCTTGCTCATCGACCGCTGTATCGCGCATGAGTTCGAGGCGTTCGACCGGACACGGAGCTGACAGATGACCCGCCGCCTGATCGCGCCGCTCGCGGCTCTTGCGCTCCTGACCTTCAGCGCGCCCGCAGTGGCCCAGACCGCCCCGAGTGCGGCGGCCAAGGCCTATATCATCAATGAGATCACCGTCACCGATCCAGCGGCCTATGCCGACTACGTCCGGCAGGCTCCGGCCGTGGTGGAGGCCTTCGGCGGTCGCTATATCGTCCGCGCGGGTGCGGTTACGCCCATGATCGGCGAACCGCCGACGGCCCGGATCGTCGTGGTCGAGTTTCCTTCACACCAGGCGGCGGCAAACTTTCTGGCCTCCCCGGAATACCAGGCGATCCTGCCGATCCGGCAGGCCGCTTCCACGTCACGGGCCTATATCGTGGACGGAGTCGCCCCCTAACCCCGAAGCGACCTCAGCATCAGTTCGTGCCGATAGGCCGCAACGTCGGCCAGAGCCGTTTCCAGTGCGTCACGCACCCGGTCCAGCAGCGGCGGGGCCTCGGCCTTGTCCGCCGCCTCGGCTGTCTGGCAGGCCGCCGCGAGCCTTCCGGCGCCTATGCCCGCCGCAGCCCCCCGCAGGGTGTGAACGCCGTCGCGCCAGCCGTCCTCGCGGACGTCCAGCAGCGGCGACCACATGGCGGCCTGCTGGACGAACAGGCCCAACACCTCCTCGGTGATCGCGTCGTCGCCGCCGGTCATCCGCTCCAGCACGGTGAAGTCGACCGCGCCGGACAGGTCGCGCAGCGCCATCAGCCGGCGGTCTCCTCACCCTTGGCCAGCCGCGAGTTCCAGGCCGACCAGCCGAAATAGACGACCAGTCCGGCGATGTTCCAGTAGAGGAACCACATCTGGGTCGAGGGCCGCAGGCTGAAGAAGAAGATCACGCAGCCGACAATGGTGATCGCTCCGACCAGCCACCACAGCGGGGCCTTGAACACGCGCGGGCGGTGCGGGTCGCGGATGCGCAGGACGATCAGACAGACCCCGACCGCCGCGAAGGCCGCCAGCGTCCCGGCGTTGGCCAGCGACGCCAGTTCGTCCAGCCGCATGACGCCAGCCAGCCCCGCCACCACGATGGCGGTGAAGATGGTCACCACCGCCGGCACGCCGCGCGAGGACACCCTGGCCAGCTTGCGCGGCAACAGGCCGTCGCGCGCCATGCCGAGGAAGATGCGGCTCTGGCCGAACAGGAAGGCCAGCAGGACGGTTGGCAGGGCGACCACGGCCGAGACCGCAATCCATTGCGCCGCCGTGCCCTGACCCATTTCACGCAGGATCAGCGCCAGTGGCTCGGGGCTTTCGGCGAAAGTGGCCACTGGCCGGGCGCCGATCGCGGCGGCCGCCACGATCAGATACAGGACCGTGCAGACCACCATCGAGCCGACGATGCCGATGGCCAGATCGCGCTCGGGCCGTTTGGTCTCTTCCGCCGCCGTCGAGATGGCGTCGAAGCCGTAGAAGGCGAAGAAGATGATCGCCGCCGCCGCCATGACTCCGGTCTGGACCACGGGCTGGCCGGTGATCTGCTCCGCGAACGGCAGGGCCGGAGAGCCGAAGCCGTTGGGCATGAAGGGCGTGAAGTTGGCCGCGTCGAAGGCCGGCAGGGCGATGGCCACGAAGGCGATCAGGGCGACGATCTTGATGACCACCAGTATGGCGTTCAGCGTCGCGCTCTCGCGGGTGCCCAGCAGCAGCAGGCCGGTGACCACGGCGATGATGAACACCGCCGGCAGGTTGATCAGCCCGCCCTCGACGTGCGGTCCCGCCGCCAACATGGCCGGCAGTTCGACGCCCATCCCGGCGAGGAATCCGGTCGCATACCCCGACCAGCCCACCGCCACGGCCGACACGACCAGCGAATATTCGAGGATCAGGCTCCAGCCGACGATCCAGGCGATCAGCTCGCCCAGCACGGCATAGGAATAGGTATAGGCGCTGCCCGCCGCGGGCATCATCGTCGAGAGCTCGGCATAGGCCAGGGCGGCGCAGGCGCAGACCAGACCCGCCAGCGCGAAACTGACCATCACCGCCGGACCTGCCAGCCCGGCCCCGACCCCGATCAGGGTCAGGATGCCGGTGCCGACGATGGCCCCGACGCCCAGCGCCATCAGGTGCGGCCAGCCCAGCGTCTTCTTCAGCGCCGGACCGTCGTGCGGGGCCAGCATGGCGTCGATCGAGCGCCGGCGGTTCCAGAAAGCCATGTCGTTCGTCCCCCTCGCCGCTCTGGCCCAGGTGGGGGCGCGGCTGATTCCGACTCGAGCCTAGCCGGTCCTGCGGCAAACCGAAACGGAGCCCGAAATCTCCTTGCGCGCGAGAGGCATTCCCATTAGGAACGCCCCTCGCCGAAGCCGGTCCTCGACCGGCACGGGGCGAAACGGCACGGGCCTTGCGTGGCCCCGCCTGACGAGTGGTCCGGGTGATTAGCTCAGTTGGTAGAGCAGCTGACTCTTAATCAGCGGGTCGTAGGTTCGAACCCTACATCACCCACCATCGTCATCTTCCCCCAGCATTGATCGGCCACCCGACCTTTGGGCGATCACCCCCGCTGGACTTCCCGCCCCCGACAATGTTCATCTCCCCCCGCAAGGACGCGGCCGTCGACGGCGGCGAGAGACGTCCGCCCATGTCCCCGGGGATGACACACCATGAAGCGCGCTTTTCTGACCACGGTCGCCCTGCTGGCGCTCGCCTGTCCCGCCGCCGCCCAGACGCCTGAACCGGTCTCGCCGATCGCCGCCCCGCCCGTCCCCGGGCCGGTCGAGCCGCAGGCCGCGCCGGATCCGGTCGCCGCGCCTCCCGCCGCTGCCCCGGCCGAGACGCCCAAATGGGATGTGCAGAACCCGCCCGGACCGTCGCGCGACATCCCCATCGACGTGACCCGCGGCACCTGGATGTCGCTGGACGTCAGCCCCGACGGCCAGACCATCGTCTTCGACCTGCTCGGCGACATCTATGTGATGCCGGTCTCAGGCGGCGAGGCGCGCGCTATCGCCAGCGGCGTGGCCTGGGACATGCAGCCGAAATGGTCGCCCGACGGCCGCCATATCGCCTTCACCTCGGATCGGGCCGGCGGCGACAACATCTGGATCATGGAGGCCGACGGCTCGGACCCGACGCAGGTGTCCAAGGAGACCTTCCGCCTGCTGAACCAGCCCGAATGGTCGCCCGACGGCCAGTTCATCGTGGCCCGCAAACATTTCACCTCGTCCCGCTCGCTGGGAGCCGGGGAGCTGTGGATGTACCACCGCTCGGGCGGCGGCGGCGTGCAGATGACCGAGCGCCGGACGCAGCAGAAGGACACCGGCGAGCCCGCCTTCTCGCCGGACGGCCGCTATATCTATTTCAGCGACGACGCCACGCCGGGCATGACCTTCGAATATTCCAAGGACGTCAACGACCAGATCTACATCATCCGCCGTCTCGACCGGGAAACCGGCGAGATCGACGCCTATATCAACGGCCCCGGCGGCTCGATCCGGCCGACGCCCTCGCCCGACGGCAAGTCGATCGCCTTCATCCGCCGCGTTCGCTACCAGTCGGTGCTCTATGTCATGGACATCGAGTCCGGGCGCGAGACGCCGGTCTTCTCGGGTCTCGACCGCGACCTGCAGGAAACCTGGGCCATCCACGGCGTCTATCCGGCGATCAGTTGGACCCCCGACAACCGCTCCATCGTCTTCTGGGCCGACGGCCGCATCCAGCGCGTCGATGTTGGCACGCAGGCGGTGGCGGACATCCCCTTCCACGTCGCCGACACCCGGCGGGTGCAGGACACGGTGCGCTTCCCGGTCGAGGTCGCGCCCGACACATTCGATGTCCGCATGATCCGCTGGGCCCGGCCCTCGCCGGACGGGACCAAGGTCGTGTTCGAGGCGCTCGGCAATCTGTGGATCCGCGACCTGCCGACCGGAACGGCGCGGCGGCTGACCCGCCAGAGCGACCATTTCGAACTCTATCCCAACTGGTCCCGCGACGGCCGGTCGATCGTCTATACAACCTGGGACGATCAGGAATTCGGCTCGATCCGCGTCGTGCCCGTGAGCGGCGGCGCAGGTCGCGTCGTGACCTCGCAACCCGGCCACTATATCGAGCCGACCTTCTCGCCCGACGGCCGGACCATCGTCTATCGCACCGTCAGCGACGGCTTCCTGACCAGCGCTCTGTGGAGCCGTGATCCGGGCGTCTATCGCATCCCGGCGGCGGGCGGCGAGCCGGTCTTCATGACCGATGACGGCTCCGCGCCGCAGTTCGGCGCCGCTAACGACCGGGTCTTCCTGTCGGACCGCGACGGCGACAAGCAGACGCTGATCTCGGTCAATCTCGACGGCGAGGACGAACGCACCCACCTGACCTCGGAATGGGCCAGCGAGTTCGCCGTCTCACCCGACGGGAACTGGATCGGCTGGACCGAGCGGTTCAACGCCTATGTCGCGCCCTTCGTCATGTCGGGCCGACCCGTCGCCATCAGCGCCGAGGGCAAGTCCCTGCCCCAGGCCCGGATGACCCGCGACGCCGGCGATTGGCTGAGCTGGTCGGGCGATTCCCGGCGGCTGCAATGGTCGTTGGGGCCGGAACTGTTCACCCGCGACCTGAACCAGGCCTTCAGCTTCGTGGACGGCGCACCGGACGAACTTCCCAAACCCGATGAGACCGGGATCAACCTCAGCTTCACCGCCCAGGCCGATGTGCCGGAGGGCCGCATGGCCCTGACCGGCGCCCGGCTGATCACCATGAACGGCGCCGAGGTCATCGAGAACGGGGTCGTTATCCTGAACGGCAACCGGATCGAGGCCATCGGTTCAGCCGCCAGCACCCCGGTGCCCGCGGGCGTGCCGGTCATGGACATGGCCGGCAAGACCATCATGCCCGGTCTGGTCGACGCCCACTGGCACGGCTCCATGGGGTCGGACGAGATCATCCCCGAACAGAGCTGGGTCGACTACGCCTCGCTGGCCTTCGGCGTAACCACGATCCACAACCCCTCGGCGGACACCAGCACGATCTTCGCCCACAGCGAACTGGCCCGCACCGGGCGGATCACGGCGCCGCGCATCTTCTCGACCGGCACCATCCTGTACGGGGCCAGCACGGGCTTCACGGCCCAGGTCGATGGCCTTGACGACGCCATGTCGACCCTGCGGCGGATGCAGGCGGCGGGAGCGTGGAGCGTCAAGAGCTACAACCAGCCCCGCCGCGACCAGCGTCAGCAGATCATCGAGGCGGCGCGCCAGCTGAACATGATGGTGGTGCCGGAGGGCGGCTCGCTGTTCCAGCACAACATGTCGATGATCGTCGACGGCCACACCACGATCGAACACTCGATCCCCCTGGCCCATCTGTACGACGACGTCCACCAGCTGTGGCGGCAGACCGGAGTGGCCTACAACCCGACGCTGGTCGTGGCCTATGGCGGCAGCTACGGCGAAAACTACTGGTACCAGGAGAGCGAGGTCTGGAACCATCCGATCCTGACCCAGTACGTGCCGCGCCGAATCCTCGATTCCCGCGCGCGCAGGCCGGTGACCCTGCCGGACAATGAGTGGAACCACATCTCGGTCGCCCGCGAAGCCGCCCGGCTTTCCGAACAGGGCGTCAGCGTCTCGATCGGGGCCCACGGCCAGCGGGAAGGACTGGCGGCGCACTGGGAGCTCTGGAGCCTGGCCCAGGGCGGGATGGCTCCGATCGACGTGATCCGCGCCGGCACCCTGAACGGCGCGCGATCGCTGGGTCTGGACCGGGACATCGGCTCGCTGGAGGTCGGCAAGCTGGCCGACATGGTGGTGCTGGACCAGAACCCGCTGGAGAACATCCGCAACACCACCGCTGTCGCCTACACCATCGCCAACGGCCGGGTGTACGATTCCGGCATGAACGAGGTCGCGCCGCGCCAGCGGACCCGCGCGCCCTTCTGGTTCGCCGAAACCGGCGGAGAGGGCTGGGCCGCCGGGGCGACGGAGGCCGATTCAGAGGGCGACCACGGCCACTGAGGTCGGGGGTCAGGCGTCAGGCGGGACCGCTCGCGGTTCCGCCGGCCCTCAGCTCCGGCTGGTCGCCAGTCTCGGACCGCCCATCAGCCAGGGCGGGGCCGGCATCTGCCGCCGGGCCTGGGCCTGGGCGCGGGTCCACTGTTCGTGCAGATCGGTGAAATAGGCGTCGTCTTCCTCGATCCGCCGATGCTCGCCGCTGAGGAAGTCGCGGCGCAGGGTCAGCATATCGAACGGCGCCCCGACCCCGACATTGCTGCGCATCGTCGTCGAGAAGGAGATCAGGCCCAGCTTCACGCCCTCGGCCAAAGGCGTGTCGAAGCCCAGACCGCTCTCGAGGATCGGCTTGCCGTATTTGGCCTCGCCGATCTGCAGATAGGGCGTATCGCGTCCGCACTCGATGAAATTGCCCTGGCTGTAGATCAGATACAGCCCCATCCGGCCGCCCGCGACCTGGCCGCCCAGCAGCATCGAGGCCGAGGTGTTCAGGCTGTCAGCTTCCATCGCCGGGGCGATCGACAGCCGCGTCTCGCGCAGGGCATGACCCAACAGCTGGGCGCACCGGAACAGGGTGGGCGCGGTCTCCAGCGTCTCCGGCTCCTCGCCGACATGCAGGTGGACCCCCTCTCGCGCCATCGCGAGGGCCGTCTGGGTCACGGACAGATTGCCGGCGGTGCAGATGCCCAGCACCCGCTCGCCGGGGCGGTCGACGATGTGCAGCTTGCGATAGGACGAGATGTTGTCCACGCCCGCATTGGTCCGGGTGTCGGCGATCATCGCCAACCCCTCTTCAACCAGCATGCCCACGCAATAGGTCATGTGGCGCGCAATGCCCGGTGCCCGTCCGTCATGACGTCCACGGTAACAGATTCCCGCGACGGGTAACCCACGTCCTACGCCTGTTGCTGTCCCTGTTGCATGTCGGCATCACGCACATTGAGCCGCACGGCCAGCCGCTCGCCGCCGCCGCCATAGCTGGCCCCCCGCACCGGAGCCGCGCCGCGATAGTCGAGCCCGGCGGCGACCCGGACGTAGCGGTCCGTGGAGCAGATGCCGTTGGCGGGATCGAAGCCGACCCAGCCCAGATCCGGGATCCAGGCCTCGGCCCAGGCGTGGGCCGCCTCCTGATCGTCCTGACCGTCACGGCGCAGCAGATGACCCGAGACATAGCGGGCCGGCATGCCCATCTCGCGGGCGCAGGCGATGAAGACGTGGGCATGGTCCTGACAGACGCCGCGGCCCAGCGCGAGCACCTCGGCCGCCGTATGGGTGGGCGTCGTCACCCCGACCTCGAAGGCCACTGAGCCATGAATCCCCGCCATCAGACGATGCAGTCGCTCAAGCGGCGGATGGGCCGAAAACTCCGAGGCGAAGACCGAGATCAGCTTGTCCCGTCGCGTCAGGGTGGTGTCGCGCAGGAAGACCAGCGGCGACAGCGTCTCCTGCCCCGCTGGGACGACGCCGGCGGTGTCGGTGGTCACCACCTCGCCGGAGACCCGGACCGTCAGGCTCTGGGTCGGCTGTTCGGTGTAGAGGGTGTGGACGATGTTGCCGAAGGCGTCCTCGGACCGGCGCAGGCGCGCGTCGACGTCGGTCTCGACCCGCCAGTTGCGGACCTGTTGCGCCTCGGAGGAACGCGGCGTCAGCCTCAGGGTCTGGATGATGAAGCGCGCCGCCCGGTCGTAGGCATAGGTGGTCGCATGGTCGATGCTGATACGCACAGGTCAGCTCAGATACTGGTCATGAATGGCCTGGCCCAGGCGATGGTTCTCGCCGAGGAAGGCCTGGATGTATTCGTGCAGGCCCGACTGGAAGATGTCCTCGATGCGCGAATTGTCGAACGCCCGCATCCGGTCCGCCGCCAGCCGCTGCGCCGGGCCGCGCCGTCCGTAGTCATTGGCCAGCCGTTCCAGATAGCGCACGATCGAGGCTTGGCAACTGGCAAGCGAACGCGGCATCTGGCGGTTCAACACCAGCAGGTCGGCCACCAGCCACGGCTTGACGCTGTCGCGATACACCCAGCGATAGGCCGTCAGGGCCGAGACCTCGCGCAGCAGGGTGGTCCACTGGAAATAGTCCAGCTGTCCGCCGACGCGTTCGCCCTCGGGCAGCAGCAGATGGTATTTGACGTCCAGCAGGCGCGCGGTGTTGTCGGCCCGCTCGATCGCCGCGCCCAGTCGCAGGAAATAATAGCCGTCGTTGCGCAGCATGGTCCGCGACGTCGCGCCTTCGACCGACAGGGTGACGGTCTTCACCCACTCCAGGAAGCGCGCGAACTCGTCGCGCCGGGTCGGCTGGCCCTGCTCCTCCAGCCCGTTCCAGGCTCCGTTGATGGCCTCCCACAGCTCGACCGTCAGCGCCGTGCGCACCGAACGGGCATTGGTGCGGGCGCGGGTGATGCAGGCGGTGATGGACGAGGCGTTGTTCGGGGCGAAGGCCAGATATTCGCGCACCGACTTCTCGGTCGGCGACCGGCCCAGCGCCTTGGGCGCCCCCGCCGATGCCAGGGCGCTGGCCCAGACCGTCCCGGCGTCGCCGTCTCCCCGCGTCGGAATGGCGGCCAGCCGCAGCGTGGCCTCGAGGATGCGGGCGAGGAAATCCGCCCGCTCGATATAGCGTCCGGTCCAGTACAGGCTGTCTGCGGTTCTTGAGAGCATACTAAAAACCGCTCATCCCGGCGAATGCCGGGACCCAGATGGAAGGACACGGGCGGGCTTTCGACCGGAATCGGTACGTCATCCCATCAACCGCTCTCGTGATCCGGGTCCCGGCATTCGCCGGGATGAGCGGATGTTTGATCGCGATCTCAAACATCCAGCACCCAGGTGTCCTTGGTCCCGCCGCCCTGGCTGGAGTTGACCACCAGCGAGCCCGGCTTCAGCGCCACCCGCGTCAGCCCGCCCGGAGCCACCTTGACCCCTTTGGGATCAGACAGAACGAACGGGCGCAGATCGACATGGCGGCCGTGCAGTTCGCCCTTGTCCAGCGTCGGCGCGGTCGACAGGTCCAGCGTCGGCTGGGCGATGAAGTCTTCGGGATCGTTGATCAGCTTCTTGCGGAAGGCCTCGAGCTCGGCCTTCGACGCCGCCGGTCCGACCAGCATGCCGTAGCCGCCCGAGCCGCCAACCTCCTTGACCACCAGCTGGTCCAGTTTCGACAGCACCTCCTTCAACGCCTCCGGCTCGCGGCAGCGCCAGGTCGGAACGTTCTTCAGGATCGGCTCCTCGCCGGTGAAGAAGCGGATGATCTCGGGCATGTAGGTATAGACGGCCTTGTCGTCGGCCACGCCGGTGCCGACCGCATTGGCCAGGGTCACCGTCCCCGCCTGGTAGGCCGTCATCAGCCCCGGCACGCCCAGGCTGGAGTCCGGGCGGAAGGTCAGGGGATCGAGGAAGTCGTCGTCGATCCGCCGATAGATCACATCGACCTGCTGGCGGCCCTGGGTCGTCCGCATGAAGACCTTGCCGTCGTCGACGAACAGGTCGCGCCCCTCGACCAGGTCCACCCCCAGTTTGTCGGCCAGGAAGGAGTGTTCGTAGTAGGCCGAGTTGAACGGCCCCGGCGTCAGGACGACGATGGTCGGATCAGCCAGCGCCGCCTCGGGCGCAGACGCTCGCAGGCTGGACAACAGCATGTCGGCGTATGTCTCGACCGGCCGGACGGGATAGTCGGCGAACAGGTCGGGGAACAACCGCATCATCATCTCGCGGTTCTCCAGCATGTAGGAGACGCCGGACGGCGTGCGGCAGTTGTCTTCCAGCACGTAGAAGCCGTCCTCGCCCGTGCGGACCAGATCGACGCCGGCGATATGCACCCAGACTCCGCGCGGCGGCCGTCGGCCCTGCATCTCGGGCACATAGTGGGGGTTGGTCAGGATCAGTTCAGCCGGGACGATGCCGGCCTTCAGACATTCCTGCGCGCCGTAGACGTCGGCCAGGAACAGATTGATCGCCCGCACCCGCTGGGTGAGCCCGGCCTCGAGCCCTGCCCATTCGGCGGCGCCGATGATACGGGGCACGACGTCGAACGGGATCAGCCGCTCGCTGGACTCGGCGTCGCCATAGACGGCGAAGGTGATGCCCATGCGGCGGAAGAACAGCTCCGCCTGACGTGAACGCGCCTGCAGCAGTCCTTCGGGCGCGTCCGCCAGCCAGCGCGCGAGCCCGCGATAGCTGTCGCGGACACCGCCGCCGTCACCTGACATTTCGTCGAAGGCCATGCCGCTCCCGCTGCGATGAACACACAGCGTGGCCTGACAAGCGGCGCTGGCGCAACTGGAATGTTGCAGCGCGGCAGCGGTTCCGACGTCAGTCCGTGACCGAGTAGGTGAAGACCCTGCCGGGGTGCACGGTCATCCGCTCGCGCACGTCGCCATAGCCGACGCGCCCGACGGCCACGTCCCAGCATCCGGCTCAGGGCGTGCCGGCGGTCGCCGCCCGCGGTCCGGCGTTCTTCACATACTGGTCCAGCCAGCGGGTCATTTCCCACAGGGTGTGGCCGACCGACTCCCGCGCCCGATAGCCGTGCGCTTCCAGCGGCAGGACGACGTAGCGGACATTGGCCCCATTGCCCTTCAGCGCCGCATAGAACCGCTCGGACTGGACCGGGAAAGTGCCGGAGTTGTCGTCCGCCTCGCCGTGGATCAGCAGGATCGGCTCATTGACGCGGTTGGCGTAGGTGAAGGGCGACATCTCCGTATAGGTATCCCCGGCCTCCCAATAGGTGCGCTGCTCGGCCTGGAAGCCGAACGGGGTCAGCGTGCGGTTGTAGGCGCCTGAGCGGGCGATGCCGGTGCGGAACAGGTCGGTGTGAGCCAGCAGGTTGGCGGTCATGAAGGCGCCGTAGCTGTGCCCGCCGACGGCGATCCGGTCGCGATCGGCCACGCCCATTTCGACGACCGCATTGACCGCCGCCTCGGCGCTGGCCGTGAGCTGCTGGATATAGGTGTCATTGGGTTCGGCCCCGTTGACGCCGACGATCGGCATCGAGGGATCATCGAGCACGGCATAGCCCTGGGTCAGCAGGAACAGGTGACTGATCCCGCCCGGCCGGGTGAAGCGGTTGGCCGTATCGACCACCTGCCCCGCCACGGCTGCGTCGGTGAATTCGGCCGGATAGGCCCACATCACCAGCGGAAGCGGCCCGTCGCGGTCCTTGTCGTAGCCTGCGGGCAGATAGAGTGTGCCGGACAGTTGCACCCCGTCGGCGCGGGTGTAGCTGATCAGCTGTTTGGTCACCCCGGCCAGTTGCGGGGCCGGGTCGGGAAACTGCGTGATCGCCCGTGTGGCGGCGGCCGGTTCGTCGAGATTGCGGGCATGGATGTTGGGGGGATCGGCCCGCGTTTCGCGCCGCGTCAGCAACCGCCGGCCGTCCTCGTCAAGGATGCCCACCACGCTCTCATAGACCCCGTCCGCCGAGGTCCAGACGCGCTCGGTCGCGCCGGTGGTCAGGTCCATGGTCGAGAGAAAGGGATACTCCCCTGCCCGCGTCGCTCCGGCCCCGGTCATCAGCACCCGCGCCCCGTCGGCGGTGAACCGCATCACCGGGAAACCGCTGGCGTTGGCCTCGGTCACCGGGAAGCCCGGGTCGTTGTAGCGGTCCTGATAGTTCCGCTCCAGCAAGGTGCGGCCCTGACCGGGGTTGGACGGATCAACCAGATAGCGGGTCTCGCGCCGGCTGTTGAACTGGCGGCTGAGGACCAGCGCCGTATCGGCGTCGCCCCAGATCACGCCGCCGTAGCGGTCCTTGAGGTCGATCAGGGGCGTCGGCTGACCGGTGAACGGCGCGGCGAGGGTGAAGACCCGATCCCGCACCTCGGCGGGTGTGCGCGGATCGCCGCCGTCCTGAGCCTCGACCCAGACCAGGGTCGAGGGCGCATCGGCCCGCCATTGCGCCGACCGCGGACCCGGCGCGACGGAGTCGAACGGAGTCGGGATGTTGTCGCGCAGCGGCAGGTCTGCGACCCGGTGCACCACCCGCCCCTGCAGGTCCTTGATGGCCACCTCGGCCGGGAACAGGGCCGCCGGGACGACATAGCTGTAGGGGTGCTTCACCGTGGTCTGGAGGATGTAGCGCCCGTCCGGCGAAACGCCCGAGCCCAGATAGACCGCCGGCGCCCCCAACGTCCGCGCCGGACCTTCAAGCGGAACCAGTGTCAGCTGCGAGGTGAAATAGTGCTCGAACAGCGCCTCGTCCCCGGCGTTGGACAGCAGGTCCTGATAGGTCCGCGCCGGGGCCGTCCGGCCCAGGCTTTCCTCGACGATCGGCCCCTCGGGCGGCCGGCTGACATCGGGCGCCGGGCCGCGCCCCTCAGGCGTCATCCGCACCACCAGTCCCGAACTGTCCGGCAGCCAGTCGAAAGCCCCGCCGCCCGCGGCGTTGACCCGGGCGTCGGTCAGCTTGCGCGCGCGGCCGCTGGCCACGTCGACGGTCCACAGCTCCAGCCCGGTCGGCGCGTCCATCAGCAGGGCCAGCGAGCGGCCGTCGGGCGACCAGCCCGGAGAGACGAAACGCGCGTTGGCCGGCAGGCTCACCGTCCGGGCGGGTCCGCCCTCCACCGGCTGGAAGCCGATGCCGGTCAGCCAGGTCACCCGGCTGTTGGCCTGACCGTTGTTGCGCGGATTGATCCGGTATCCGGCCAGCCGCAGCATGGGCTCCGCCAGTTCGGTGATCGGCGGCAGGTTGGCGCGGTCGTACAGGGCCAGGGTCATCCGGTCCGGCGACAGGCTCGGCGTGGGCGTCGGTTTGGTGTCGAGGATGTCGGCAATGGGCGCCGGCGGCTGCTGATAGGTCCGGCCTTCCTGCGCCAGGGCGGGCCCGGCCAGTACGGCCAGCAGGACAAAGGCGGGCATGGCCCGGCCGAGCAGACGATGACGCATATCAATTCCCCAAACGACCGCCCCGATGGGCGCCGCACGCTAGGGGGCGGGATGAACCCGGGTCAAGGCCGCCGGACCATGGGCGCTCCCGTCATCGCGTAACAGGCGGCTCGCGCGGGCCGCGTCCCGTCGGGCGCGCCATAGGCCGCGCGGATCGAGCAGATGTCGGCAGGACTCAGCTCTCCCTTCCAGCGCTCCGGGTTGCAGTAGTTCATGATCGAGCCGGCGTCGTAATAGGTCTCGTCGGCGACCTCGGCCTCGGGCGTGCTCATCCGGGCGACACAATCAGGCGCACGCGGGCTGACGTGATCGTGGGAAAAGCCGAGGGCGTGCCCCAGCTCGTGGAGAGCGTCGGCATAGAAGCAGCCCTCCTGCCCGACGGAGCCCCGCCGTCCGCAGATGCGATTGGTGACCAGATAGTCGGCGTTCAGGCTGATCGTCCCGCCTCGCACGAGGTTGACCCCCAGATGGCTGGCTGAGGCGAACCGCTCCGGATCGTGGTCGATGCGGATCGGAATTCGGCGGTTCGGGCCCGTGGTGGGGGACTCTGCGCAGTCAGCGGTGATGTCGAAATCGACCCGGGCCACGGCCTCCCAGGCTGCGGCCGCGTCCATGACCTTTTCGCGCGCCCAGGCGACTTCAGCGGTCGGCGCCTGAAAGCACATCGGCACGCGACCGCCCGGCCAGAGGTCCGCCTCGGCCGGCGGTGGTGCGGGCGGAGGTGGAGGGGGAGGCGGCGGCGGCGGTGGTGGAGGAGGCGGCGGAGGCGGTGGCGGTGGCGGCGGAACGTAGGCGGGCGGCTGGTCCTGAAAGATCTGACAGCCGGCCAGCGGCGCGGCCACGGCCGCCATGATCAGGACGAGGATGATGCGGAAGCGGTTCATGCCCAACGGCTCTCGGTCAGGGTCAGCGACAGATCCAGCGCCGCGCCCTGCGCCGGCGGACGACCGGCGCCAGGGTCCAGATCCTCGGCCTCCACGGTGATCGTCACGGGACGGGATCCGTCATCGATGAGGTTCAACACTTCCTCGCCGAACCGGAACGGCAGGCTGTAGTCTCCGAGGTGGCCCGCATGTTCACCCTCGGTCAGATGCAGGAAGGTCGGTGAGGAGCCGAGCGAGATGCCGCGGCCGCCACAGGTCATGCGGATCTCGATCGAGCGATCAAGCAGCTGTTCCGTCGCCGTATAGGCCACCGATCCGGCGCCAGCGATCATCAGGCTATCGTCAGCCGCCGCCATCCGCGTCACGGCTTCGGCCGGAAGGGTCACGCTCATGCGGTCGCGCCCCGCCTCGCCGTCGGCGCGCATCTGATAGACCACCCCGCCCAACGGCTCGCGACGCGTGGCCCCCGGAGGTCCGGAGTCTGGCGCGCTGAACACAGGGAAGGGGTACAGGTGATCATAGACGTAGCCCAGCGAACCGGTCTCCAGCACGTCGCCGACGCGCCAGTCTCCCGTGTCTTCGCCTTGGGCGCCGACAAAGCCGCCCAGCCTGCGCGCCGTCCAGTCGGCCGGATAGATGTTCGCCGCCTGCCTCGCATGCCAGGTCGCCCAGACCCGGTCGACATTGGCGTGGTGAAGCCAGAAAATCGGATCATTGGCCGCCGCCGCCAGTCGCTTCATCAAACCGCCGACCAGCTCGTGGATGAAGTTGTGGCCGTAACCCTCGACCATGCCGGCTCCGTCGGGAAGCTTGCCGGCGAAGGTCTCGAAACCGTCAGAGGTCAATCGCGCCACATGGGGCGACCGCGCCCACCGGGCGGCGCTGAAGTCCAGCACATCGACGCCTCGGGCCCGTTGCCGTTCGTAAAGCGGCGCGTCTGTTCCGGTCACCCATGACGGCAGCGTCTGGTGTTCCTGGGCGTCCCAGTAGGGCATGGCGAAAGCCGCATGCCCGGTCAGTTCGGCGATGATCCGCTCGAGATGCGCCAGCTGGAGCCGGTGCCAGGGCAGGAACAAGCCGTTGTTGTGTTGGCCGTTGCGGGCGTGAATGGTGTTCTGACGCGACCATGACCGCTGGTCGCCGCGGCGCTTCATCAGCGCCATGGCCTCGCCGAACGCCACCACGTCGTCGCTGGTCGCCGAGAGGCTGGATGCTCCCCGTCGAACGCGCCGCGCCGTCTGGGCTACGGCCGCGCCGGGATACAGGCCGAGCATGGCCGCGCCGGCGAGCGCCTTGCGTCTGTCGATTTTCACGAAGCCCCCGCTCCCCAACCCGTCGTGGTCGCAGTCTCCGACGCAGCCGCAGGATTCACGACTCTCCGGCCGCTGTCGAGCCTGCTGCGGGCGCGGGCTCCTGACCCACGAAGCGTGCGTCACGGGCGGCCACCCAGGCCTCGCGGACGCCCTGTCGCGGCATGTCCACGCCGAACACCGCCAGCTGACCCACCCAGACCCCGGACATCTGCTGGACCGTGCCCTGCAGCCAGGACGGCGGCTGCTGTCGCGACCAGTTCAGGGGCGAGACGGCGTTGAACACCAGCAGGAAGGCCGCGCTCACAAAGATCGTCCGGCTGGTCCAGCGCCGGTCCCGCGCCGCCACCCCCTCATCGTCCAGCGGCGGGGCGGGCGGGAAGGCGAACCGCCCCAGCGCCGCCAGCCGGTTCTCGCGTGTCGGCAGGTCGTGGGCGTCGGCGTTCTGGTTCCAGTCGCTGTGGGGATCGCCCGGCCCCGGCGGCAGGCTTTCGTATAGCGGCGGGAACGGCGATTCCGGCCGGTGAACCAGAAACGGCTCCAGCGGGATTTCGGGAGGATCGCGCTCGTCGGTCATTGTCGCTTCAACGCCTCAGAACTGGAAATAGATGAAGGGGGCCACGCCGTCCGGACGCACCGCCTCGATGAGCAGGAAGGCCGCCCCGATCAGCAGGCCCAGGGTCACCGACGGCGCCGCCTTCAGTCGCTCGGCCATGCCCTCGATAGCACGCGGCGGCAGCCAGTGCATGGCCAGACCGCCGACGATCAGGGTCAGCAGCAGCGGCGTCAGCGCCGTGACCGGCCCGATCCGCCCCAGCCCCTGCAGCATGGCCATGGCCAGGTCGAAATTCTCGGCCCGGAACAGGATCCAGCCCAGGCAGACGATGTGGAAGGTGACCAGCACTCCGATCACGGTCGGCACGACCTTGCGGTCGCCGAAGGCCGCGCGGCCCAGCCGTTCGACCACCTGCACCCCGCCGTGCAGCGCGCCCCAGGCCAGGAAGGTCCAGGCCGCCCCGTGCCACAGCCCGCCCAGCACCATGGTGATGAAGACGTTGATACAGGACGAGATCAGACCCTTCCGACCGCCCCCCAGCGGCACATAGAGGTAGTCCCGCAACCAGCTGGACAGGCTGATGTGCCAGCGCCGCCAGAAGCTCTGCATCGACGACGCCCGGTACGGCTGGTCGAAATTGCGCGGGAAGGAATAGCCCAGCAGCGCCGCCAGTCCGATCGCCATGTCGGAATAGGCCGAAAAGTCGCAATAGATCTGGACCGCATAGCCATAGGTCGCCGCCGCGATGTCGAAGGCCCCGTAGGCGGATGGATCGAAGAACACCGGGTCGACCAGGTTCACCGACAGTTCCGAAGCGATCACCGTCTTCTTGAACAGGCCCCACACGATCAGGAGCAGGCCGTGGGTCGCCATCGCCCGCGTCAGCCGCGGGGTCCGGTCGAACTGCGGCAGCAGGTCCGAGGCCCGTACGATCGGTCCCGCCACCAGATGCGGGAAGAAGCTCAGCAGCAGCATGACGTCGAGCAGGCTCCTGGCCGCCGGCGTCTTCCCGCGATGCACGTCCACGACATAGCTGATGCCCTGGAAGGTGAAGAACGAAATCCCCACCGGCAGCACGATCTGCAGCAGCGGCAGGTCCCGCTCCCAGCCGAACCGCATCAGCAGGTCGCCGGCCTGTTCGATGAAGAAGCCGTAGTATTTGAAGAAGCCCAGGATCAGCAGGTTGGCCGCGACCCCCAGCCCGACCAGCCACGCCTTCTTCGCCCCCGGTTGTCGCGCGATCAGGGCGCCGACGCCCCAATTGAGCACCGCCGAGGCGATCAGCAGGGCGACGAAACGCCAATCCCACTGGGCGTAGAAGAACCAGCTGGCCAGCAGCAGGAACAGTTTGCGCCGCCCGTTCTCGCGATCCAGCGACCAGGCGGTGAAATAGACGAACAGGAAGAAGACGCCGAAGGCCAGCGTGGGGAACAGCATCTACTCCGCCCCCCCGCGCCGCGCCGACCAGGCCTCATAGGCGGTCATCAGATCGGCATGCAGCACCCCGCCGATCCAGTCGGATCCGGCGGAGTTGAAATGCACACGGTCACGCAACATGAAGGGTTCGCCCCTCGTTGCAAGCCGGTCCGCTGAACAGTCGCCGCCCATCCGCCCGTGCCAGTCCCAGAACGCCACACCCACGTCGGCGGCGACCCGGCGTTGCACGTCCCGCACCACCGCCAGCGACGGCGGGGGGCTGCGCCGGCCGTCGGCGCTGCAACCGTTCACGACGCCGTTGCGCAGGGCGTCGGGGGCCCCGAGGATCATCAGCGAGGCCGCCGGCGCCAGCCGCCGGAGGCGCACGATCTGTCCCCGCAGCAGCGCCTCATAGGCCCGCGCGTCCAGCCCGTCGTCGAACCCCTCATTGGTCCCGAAGCCCAGCACGATCAGCGCCGGCCGCCACGCCGCCAGCTCCCGCGCCACCACCCGCTGGTCGCGCGCCGCCAGATCCCTGAGCGTCGCCCCGACGACGCCGAGATTGGACAGTTCCACGCCCCCCGGGGCGCTGGTCAGGCGCACCGCATGAAGGGCCAGGACGTCGTCCAGCGCCCGCAGCTCGACCTGCCGGTGAATCCGGTCAGGCCGCACGGATCGGCAGCCGCCGTCATCGAACGCCACCGTCCAGATCTCGTCGTCCGCGGCGACCTGCAGCCGGCCCGGACCTGTTCCGCATACTTCGATGCGGACAAAGGCCGGCGAGAGCGTGTCCAGTCGAAGGGTCAATGTGCTTCCCGGCTGGACCGTGATCGCCTGCACCCCGGTCAGGCCGACCCCGGCCCGGACGTAGCCTGCATTGCCCGCCAGCGGCGCCAACGTCGTCGTCCAGTCGCTCGCCGTCACCTCGACCTGCAGCGGGGCGTAGCCGTCATAGGGGACGCCGGGCGGCAGGACGCCGCGACCGCCGTCGCCGAACCGCGCCTGCAGCGCCGCCCTCAGCTTGCCGGTGATGCGGTCGCCCGCCGTGTGGCTGTCGCCGATCTGGAGGATGTGCACTGACGCGCCGCCGCCGCCTTCAGTCCGCGACAGGGCCTCGAACACGCCGCTCAGCGCCTCGGGTTGGCACAGACCGCCGGGGCAGACGGACGCGCCGGGTGCGGGCGTATCGGTCGGTCCATAGGGAATCTGGGCTGACGCCGCCGACGCCAGAAACGCCGCAACGAGGGCCCCGGCGAACCCCTTCATGCTCAGGCGGCAGGCGATGCGGGCGGCGCGGCCGCTGAAACCAGCCCCGGCGCCGCCTGCGGGCGGTCCAGCCCGGCGTCGCGCTTCAGCCGGGCGGCGACCGGGGCGCTCATGCGCAGATAGCCGGCCATCGACATGTGGATGCCGTCGCCGGCGCGCATCAGCACCCGGCGGCCGCCTGCGGTCGGCAGATAGGCCTCATAGCCGCCCTCGACGTTGGAGGTCAGGCCCTCCGTCTCGATCCAGGGCACGCCCAGCGCCCGCATCCGGGCCTCGACCACGCCGTTGATCAGCATCATCTTGCCGTCGAAGCTGCCGCGTTTCATCCGCGGCAAGCCGACCCAATAGACCGCCACATTGCGGCTGCGCAGCAGGGCGACGAGATCGTCGATCCGCCGACCATAGGCGGCCTTCCAGCCGTCTGTGCCGAACATATGCACCACGCCGCCGTCGTCGATGCCCTGGGCGTCATTGGTGCCGAACAGCATGACGGCCACGTCGACCGGATGTTCATCAAGCTGGGCCCGGGTTTTGGCGTGAATGTTCACATAGTCGTAGCGGCTCAGCCCGGTCGAAACCTGCGAGAATTTGCTCACCGAGATGTTCGGCTGGTCCTGCAGGTCCCGGTACAGGCCCGCGTACAGGCCGTCGGCCATCGAGTCCCCGAAGACGCCGACCCGCAAAGGCCCCTGGGCCAGCCGCGCGTTCAGCGGCGTCACACGGGCCATGGCGGGACCAGGGGCGGCCGCCGGAGCGGCGGCCGCCGGAGCAGGCGCCGGCGCCGGCGGCGCGGAGGCCGCGGCCTTGTCGCCCAGCATGACGGTCGGATTGCGCAGCCACGCCCGTCCGTCCGGCGTCAACGCCAGTCCGGCCAGGACGCCGACCACGAAGATCGCCGTCAAAGCGTTGATGCCAGCGCGCAAAACGTCCCCCGACTGAACCTCGTCCAGTCGTACCTTTTACCCTATCGCTGCGATCTGGCCACCTCGCGCCCGTCTCGCGGGAAGAAAAAGGTTAATCGCGAGGGGTTTAGCCGAACCGGCCTTCAGCCCATCTGGCCGAGAAATAGCCGCCCAGCGCCGAGACGGTGGTCAGGGCCGTGCCCCAGCACAGATCGATCAGGGTCAGCCGCACCGACCAGACGTTCAACGTCGCCTGATTGGTCAGGTCATAAGTCGCGTAGGCCACAAACCCCAGCACGGCCCCGTTGATTGCCGCCCTCTGCCAGCCCCCCTCGCGCAGGGCGGGGATGATGGCGAGAAAGACGGTCCCGAAGATGGAGATCAGATAGAAGGCGACGGCCGCCCTCATGTCGGGCTTGTCGGCGAGGATCGGACCCAGCACCGGCTTGTACAGCCGACTGGACATGGTGGTCAGCCAGACTGCGTCTATGGCCGCGAAGGTCAGGCCTGCGCCGAGATAGGCGGTGATATATTTGATCATGTCTTCAGGTCCTTACGCCGGCTTCAGCAGATAGTGAGTGACCGCCCAGGTGTTGCCGCCGTCGTTGCCGAACAGGCCCGCCGTGGCCAGGTAGAACCGCCGCCAGCGCCGCCGCCACAGGGCCGCGTCTGCGCCGTAGGTCTCGCGCATCAGCTCCATCACCCGGTCGCCGTTGGCGTCCATATTGGCCAGCCAGTGGTCGGCGGTGCGCTGATAGTTGATCCCGTTCCAGGTCCACTCCCGCTCGACCCGGAACAGGTCGGGGAACTGCCGCATCAGGCCGCGGCTGGGCATGACCCCGCCGGTGAAGAAATGCTGGGCTATGAAGTCGCCGCTGTCGGTGTGGTCGAACCGGTAGGGCGCGTCGCGGTGGGTGAAGATGTGAATGAACATCCGCCCGTCCGGCTTCAGCCAGCCATGGGCCCGCGTCAGCAGGACGCGCCAGTTGGCCATATGCTCGAACATCTCGACCGAAACGATGCGGTCGTAGCCGCCGCGTTCGGCCGGTTTGAAGTCATTCATGTCACAAGTGATAACCGTCAGATTGGTCAGGCCCCGCGCCGCGGCCTGGGCCTCGATATGGCCGCGCTGGCCATGGCTGTTTGAAACGGCGGTGATGGCCGAGTTCGGATAGCGCTCCGCCATCCACAGGCTCAGCGATCCCCAGCCGCAGCCCAGCTCCAGCACCCGCTGGCCGTCCGTCAGGGCCGCATGGGCGCAGGTGTCCGCCAGCGCCGCCTCCTCGGCCTGATCCAGCGTCGTCTCAGCGGCGGAATAGAGGCAGCAGGAATATTTCAGCCGCCTGCCCAGGCAGATCTCGAAGAACTCCGGCGGCAGCTCATAGTGTTGGGCGTTGGCCGCCGCCGTGTGTTCGGCGATCTCGCGCTCCGCCATGTCGCGGGCGAACACGGCCTCGTCATGCGGCGCCTCGCGGTCCAGCCGCCTGCGCGCCTCGCTGACCAGACTGTCGATCGCCGGGCGGGCGATGAAGTCCGGGAAGGGGGCATCCTGCAGCCGGCGTATGGCGGCGTTTGCGAGAGACATGGGCGCTCCTGGCAGGCCTGACTATCCCACAGCTACGCCCGAGCGTAGCATCCGGATGAACGGCATCCGCCGCACAGTTTCCGCCGTAGCTCACCTCAACCTCAGTTGGAGTCAGCATGCCCCCTCATCTCGTCGCGGAGACCCTTGCCTCGTCCGCCGGCCGGCGCATCGCCGTGGTCGGCTCTGGCATATCGGGCCTGTCGTGCGCCTGGCTGCTGTCGCAGAAACATGACGTCACCCTGTTCGAGGCCGACGACCGGCTGGGCGGACATTCCAATACCGTGGATGCGCCGGCGCCGCATGAGCCGGTCGCTGTCGACACCGGCTTCATCGTCTATAACGAGACCAACTATCCCAATCTGACCGCCCTGTTCGCGCATCTGAACGTGCCGACCAAGCCGGCCATGATGTCCTTCGCCGTCTCGATCGACGACGGCGCCTTCGAATATTGCAGCCAGGGCCTCGGAGCCCTGTTCGCCCAGAAGCGCAACTACGCCAGCCCCAAATTCTGGCGCATGATCGGCGACCTGCTGCGGTTCCAGAAACAGGCCCCGCGCGATCTGACGGAGCTGGAACGGACGGGCGAGACGCTCGAAACCTATCTAGTGCGGGGCGGCTACGGCGCCCTGTTCCGCGAGGCCCATCTGCTGCCCCAGGCCGCCGCCATCTGGTCCTGCACCATGGGACAGATGGCTGAGTATCCCGCGGCCTCCTTCGTCCGGTTCTACATGAACCACAACCTTCTCAAGGTGGATGTGAGGCCGACCTGGCGCACGGTGGATGGCGGCAGCCGATCCTATGTGTCGCGGCTGGCCGAGGCCTTTCGCGGCCGGATCGTCACCGGCGCAGGCGTGGTCGGCGTGCTGCGCGGGCTGGACGGAGCGGCGCTGCGGTTCGACGACGGCCGGTTGGAGCGGTTCGACGCCGTGGTGCTGGCGACCCATTCCGATCAGGCCCTGAACCTGCTGGAAGCGCCGTCTGCGGAGGACCGCCGTCTGCTGGGCGCCATCGCCTATCGGCCCAACCAGGTCATCCTGCATCGCGACACCTCGCTGATGCCGAAGCGGCGCAAGGCCTGGGCCGCCTGGACCCACCTCGGCTATTCCGACCGCGCGGGCGAAGGCGGCGTGACCTACTGGATGAACGAGCTCCAGTCCCTGCCCGGCCCGCCCCTGTTCGTCAGCCTGAACCCGGCCAAGGCCCCCGACCCGGCGCTGGTGATCGGCGAATGGGACTACGAGCATCCTGTATTCGACGCCGCCGCCGTGGCCGCCCAGTCCGAGCTCTGGTCGCTGCAGGGCCGCCGCAATGTCTGGTTCGCCGGGGCCTGGTTCGGCTCGGGCTTCCATGAGGACGGCCTGCAGGCCGGACTGGCCGTCGCCGAACAGCTGGGCGGCGTGCGCCGGCCATGGAGCGTGGCGGACGAGAGCGGCCGGATTCAAGTGCGAGCCTCATCCGTCGACCCGGACCGGCTGACCGAGGCGGCGTGACCGCGCCCGCAGCCATCGCCTCTTCGTCGGCTCTCTATGTCGGAGAGGTCGTCCATCAGCGGTCGCGAACCTTCAACCACCGCCTGCGCTACCGCCTCTGGATGGTGCTGGCCGATCTCGACGAGCTGGACGGGTTTCAGGATCGACTTCGCTTGCTCGGCCGCGGCCGCTTCGGGCTGGTCAGCCTGCGAACCGCCGACCACGGCGACCGCTCGGGCCGTCCGCTGCGCGCCCAGATCGAGGGCCACCTATCCGCGGCCGGAATCGACATCCCCGGCGGTCCAATCCGCCTGCTGACCATGCCGCGCATCCTCGGCTACGGCTTCAATCCAATCAGCGTCTTTTTCTGCCACACGCCAGACGGCGCCCTGGCGGCCCTGCTCTATGAGGTCACCAACACCTTCCATGAGCGCCACAGCTACCTTGTCGCCATTCCGGCGAACCAGACGGGCGCGGTGCGGCAGACTGTGGACAAGCAACTGTTCGTCTCGCCCTTCATGGACCGGGATCTGACCTACGACTTCACCGTCCGCCCGCCGGGAGAGGCCGTGTCCGTCGTCGTCGCGGTCCGCCGGGGCGACACGCCCATCCTCACCGCCAGTTTCGCCGGCCAGCACCGGCCTCTGACCGACAGACAATTGCTCCGCGCCTTCATCACCCACCCCTTGCTGACCTGGAAGGTGACCTGGGGCATCCACTGGGAGGCGGTGAGGATGATGTTCAAGGGCGCCCGCTACCGCCACCGCGGCGCTCCGCCCGAACAGCCGGTGACCGAGGGCTCCGTCCGATTCTGACGTAGGCTTACGCTACGGTCAGAGCATGGCGGGTCCCGGGCGATCCGCACTTTCCGGACGCAGTGAACGGAGTGAACGGAGTGGACGGAGTGAACGCTGTGAACGCTTCGGACGGTGTTTTTTACGGCCCGCCTTGCCCGTCTCGCATCGCCACGGTACGGACGGACGAGCGCCGCGAATATTCATCAAGCGGTGAAAATATGAGGAAGCGATGCGGAAGATCTTCCCCGACGCGGCGTCCGCCCTCGAGGGCCTGACCTTCGACGGCATGACCGTTATGTCCGGCGGCTTCGGCCTGTGCGGCATTCCCGAACACCTGATCGCCGCCCTGCGCGACAGCGGCGTCAAGGACCTGACCGTCATCTCCAACAACGCCGGCGTCGACGGTTTCGGCCTCGGCCAGCTGCTGGGCACCCGCCAGATCGCGAAAATGATCTCGTCCTACGTCGGCGAGAACAAGGAGTTCGAGCGCCAGTATCTGGCCGGCGAGCTGCAGCTCGAGTTCAACCCCCAGGGCACCCTGGCCGAACGCATCCGCGCCGGCGGCGCGGGCATTCCCGCCTTCTTCGTCAAGACCGGCGTCGGCACCCTCGTCGCCGACGGCAAGGAAGAGCGCGAGTTCAACGGCGACCGCTACATCATGGAGACCGGCCTCGTCGCCGACCTGTCGATCGTCAAGGCGTGGAAGGCCGATGGCCGCGGCAATCTCCAGTTCCGCAAGACGGCCCGCAACTTCAACCCGATGATGGCCACGGCCGGCAAGGTCACCGTCGTAGAGGTCGAACACATCGTCCCGACCGGGACCTTCGACCCCGACCACATCCACACGCCCGGCGTCTACGTTGACCGGATCGTCCTCACCCGGTCCGAGAAGCGCATCGAACAGCGCACTGTCCGCCAGAGGGAGACCGCCTGATGGCCCGCACCCGCGAACAACTGGCCGCCCGCGCCGCCCGCGAGCTTCAGGACGGCTTCTACGTCAACCTCGGCATCGGCATTCCGACCCTGGTCGCCAACTACATCCCGCACGGCATGGAGGTCACCCTCCAGTCCGAGAACGGCATGCTCGGCATGGGGCCCTTCCCCTATGAAGACGAGGTCGACGCCGACCTCATCAACGCCGGCAAACAGACCATCACCGAAATCCCCGAGAGCAGCTATTTCAGCTCGGCCGACAGTTTCGCCATGATCCGCGGCGGCCACATCAACCTGTCCATTCTCGGCGCCATGGAAGTGGCCGAGAACGGCGACATCGCCAACTGGATGATCCCCGGCAAGCTGGTGAAGGGCATGGGCGGGGCCATGGACCTGGTCGCGGGCGTCAAGCGCGTGGTCGTGGTCATGGATCACGCCAACAAGCACGGCCAGTCCAAGGTGCTGAAATCCTGCACCCTTCCCCTGACCGGCACCGGTGTGGTCAGCCGCATCATCACCGACCTCTGCGTCTTCGACGTCAAGCCGGACGGGACGGGCCTGGAGCTGATCGAACTGGCGGAGGGCGTGACCCTCGAAGAGGTCGCGGCCAAGACCGAGGCCACCTACACCGTGGCGGCCGGCGTCAGCTAGCCGGCGTCAGGCGCTCGCGTACAGGGCCGCGAGCGCCGCCAAAGCCTGCTCCGCCTCGGCGCGATCCGGCATTTCGTCGTCGACCCCGTAGCCGACCATCGGGCTCCGACCGTTGGCCTGGACGACGATGCCGTCGGCGCGCGGGACCATGCCGATCCCCCGGTACCAGAGAGCGTAGGTCAGCTCCGGCTGCGGCGGCAGCCAGGCGATCTGGCCCCGGACCGGTATGACGCTCTCATCCCCGAACAGGGCCCGCGCGCCATAGCCCGTGCAGTTGACCACCACCGGCTCGGCGAGCTCCGCCAGCTCGGACGGGTGGTTAAACGCCCGCTGCACGATCCGCCCGCCCTCCATCAGGAAGGCCTCGGTCAGCTGCCGCGCATACTCCGCGACATTGAAGGTCATCTGGGGAAACACGCTGGCGGACGCGACCGGGAACGGATGCTCCTCCAGTGTCAGCGCCCGCGATCGCGGCGTCAGGCCGCGCAGCCGGTCTCCGTAGTCGACGAACCCCACCCGGCCCGGCGTCGGCGCCGGTCCGACTGCGCCGCCCGATCCGGGCGCCTCGCGCAGATTATACTGGTCGATGAATTTCACCGGGTCGCCGTCCAGCCCGACAAAGGCGTGGTGATCGACCCATGAGCGTCTCGCCATCGCCTCCCAGCGCGCCGGAAAGTCAGCCGATACGGCGGATTCCGCCGCGATCCGCGAGTCCGGCGACCAGACGCCGGTGGCCCGGGCCGAGCGCGTATAGGGGGTGCGTTCGGCGGCGTAGATGGTGACCTGGGCTCCGACCCTCAGGATCTGCAGCGCCGCGGTGAGACCCAGGGCGCCGCAGCCGATGACGGCCACCCGCCGCTGGTCACCCTCGAGGGCCAGATCGCGGGCCGCCGCCGCCGATCCCCACGACAGGGACCAGCCCGATCCGCCGTGGCCGTAGTTGTGCACCACCCGCTTATCGCCGACCATCTCGACCTCGATGCGAGGCCCCTGGGCCCGGAACGGCCTGAGGCACACGGTGATGCGGCTGAGGCGGCCCGGATCGGTCAGAAGCGGTGCGAAGCCTCTGGGCTGGAAGACGGGTCGCGTGGGCGTCGCAATGATTGCGGGCGCCGAGGCGCATCCCGCGAGGCCGGCGTAGCCCAGCCCGGCCAGGACCATCCGACGGTGCAACTGAACGTCCAATATGGTTCCCCGTGGAAGATGGCCCGAGCCGCGTATCATTCGGCGTCCGGCCGGACAATGCGAGGCGGCGCCCTCGCCGACCAGACAACCGGGACAACCTGTCCCGTTGCCGCAGGGCTCAAGTCGTAGTCATACTCTCCCACCGGTCGCAGAGCCGGAGGGGTGGAGTAAGAGTGATGGCCGACGGCGCCTATCGCTGGCAGGGCAATTGGCCTGCGCCTGACGCCGCGCGCGTCGCCGAAATCGATGCGGCGTGGGACGACGCACAGGTCGCTGCCTTCGCCGAGCCCGCACGGGCCGCCGCCGTCGAACGCATCGAACGCGCGCTGGCCGCCGCCCGGACCGGCGATCTGACCGAAGCCTCGGCCCAGCTGACCCACGCCCGCTCGGTGCTGGACGGTCTGGACCCGGGCGCGCTGGAGCCCCGCCGGGGGCTCGCGGGCCTGTTTGACGGCCGCGGCGGCCGCCTGAAGCGCTTCCGCGAAACCTGGAGCCGCGCCGCCGCCGGCCTGGCCGAGACCGCGAAAGAACTGTCGGGGCGTGTCGAGGGCGCCGCTCAGCGCTCCGGGGCGCTCGACAGGGCCTGGACCGAAATCCGGGACGCGCTCGCCGACCTCGACGCCCACCTCGCCGCCGCCGCCGCCCGTCTTGCGGGCCATGCCCCGAACGAAGGCGATGCGCCGCATCCGTTGATCGCTCGAAGGGCCACTCTGGACGCCTGTCGCGCCGCCGCCCTGCAATCCCTGCCACTGATCCGCAGCGCCCAGAACGCCGACGCCCGCGCCGGCGAGGCGCTCAAGGCATGCGCCGACGGCGTCGCCTCATGGCGCGATGACTGGAAGGAGGCGCTGGGCCTGTCCGGCAAACGGCCGAAATCGGTCCGCCCCGACCGCGAGCGCATGGCCCGCGTACGCGACGACCTAAAGGCCCGCCTCGACCGGGCGCTTGCCGAACTGACCGCTTCGCGCAGCCGCCGCGCCGACGTCGAGGGCCGGATGGCGGAGCTGCGGCGCCCGCTCTAACTCAGCCCGCGCTGGCGTCGGTCCAGGCGACGATCTGGGTGTTCAGGTCCCGCGTGGCCAGGTCAAAGGCCTCGACGATGGCGGACACCCGGTTGGCCGTCGCCGGCTGTTCGACGCTGAAGACCCGCTCCGCCGCGACAGTCCGTTCCGGCAAGGCCAGTAGACGGGCGCGGGCCGTGACCACGATGGTCGGCGCCATACCGGGCGCGTCATAGCGAGCTTCAAACGAGCGGATGTCGATATCGAGCGAACGCTCGCCGGGCGTCAGCTCGCGCGGACCGATCAGACGCACGCGCGTCGCCTGGGCCGCGAAGGCGTTCTGGATGCTCTCCATATAGAGATCCGCCGCCGGCGAGACCCAACGGGCGCCGGCGATATAGGCGGTCTCCGTCCCCGTGACGCCCAAGAGCTTGTCGCCCTCGACGGCCTCCGGGAACTCGACCCGACGCAGAGTGACCTGGGTCGGACTGGCGACGATCGAGGTCGCCTCGGAGGATGCAGCCACCCCGCCGAACCGATAGGTCTGGACCGGATCAGGCGTCGACAGCAGGGCGCAGGCCGAGAGCGCCATGAGAGCCACGGTGGCCATGATCGGGCGGATCAGTGAAGAGCGGATCACGGCTGGACCTCCATTTCCTTGGTCGGCGGACGGCTGATGAAGTCGCGCGGGCTGGACCGGACCTCATCGATCAAGCCTTCCAACGACCGGGTCGCATCCTCAATGCCTTGAATCGACTGTTGCAGCTGGGGCAGGCCGGTGGTCGCGAACTCGTTCAGCGGCCCTTCGACATTGGTCGCGGACCGGTTGATCGACGATACGGCCGCCCTCGCCTCTTCCGCAGCCGCGTTGATATTGGCCACGGCCTCGCGCCCGTCGCCCTCGATGATGCCGCGGGTGCTGACCGCCAGGGCCTCGAACTCGGCCACCGCCGAATTGGCCTTGGTCAGCGCCTGTTCCAGCTGTTCCAGCATGCCCTTGCGAGCCTCCAGTTCGGTGGTCAGGGCCTCGACGTTCTTCAGGCTGGTGGAGAAGGAGCGGACGTTGTCGTCGGACAGGACGCGGTTGATCCGGTTGAGCGCATCCACCGTCTGGGCCAGCACCGTGCCGGAGCCGCTGAGCAGCTCCGCGATCGGCGACGGCTGGCTCTGGATTACCGGCACCACATTGGCGGGATACTGGGTCTTGAGGATGGCGCTCTGCGGACTGCCGGCGGTGATCTGGATATAGTTCAGCCCGGTGATGCCCTGCGGCTCCAACTGGGCCCGCGAGGTGACGCGGACCGGCGTGGTGGCGTCGACGCGGATGCGGGCGATGACCTGATCGCCTTTTTCAGGGTCCAGGTTGAGGTCGGTGACCTCACCGACGCGGATGCCGTTGAAATGCACTTCGCCGCCCTCGGACAAGCCGCGCACGGGGCCGTAGAAGACGATGTCATAGACGTCGTAGTCATTGTTGAACTGCAGGCGGGCCAGCCAGATGGAGAACACCGCCAGCGCCGCCAGAAGGGCGATGGTGGCGATGCCGACGGCGGCGTAGTGGGCGTCTCTTTCCATTCTCGGCTCTCCTTAAGCCGCCTTGTCCGCAGCGCGACCGCGCGGGCCAAGGAAATATTCTCGTATCCACGGATGATCGGAACGCTCGAGTTCCTGAACCGTGGCCTTCGCGACGATGCGTTTGTCGGCGACCACCGCGACCTTGTCCGTGATGGCGTACAGGCTGTCGAGGTCATGGGTGATCATGAAGACGGTCAGCCCCAGATCGTCGGACAGCCGCCGGATCAGCTCGTCAAACGCGCCGGCGCCGATCGGGTCCAGCCCGGCGGTCGGCTCGTCCAGGAACAGCAACTCAGGGTCAAGGGCCAGGGCGCGGGCCAGGCCGACGCGCTTGCGCATCCCGCCGGACAGCTCGGCCGGCTTCAGATGATGCGACTCGGGCTTGAGGCCGACCATGGCGATCTTCATCTCGGCCAGCTCACGGATCACGTCCTTGGGCAGGCTGGTGTGCTCGACGAGGGGCGAGGCGACATTCTCGATGACGCTCAGCGCAGAGAACAGGGCGCCCTGCTGGAACAGGATTCCCGTGCGCCGCTCTATGTCGGCCTCCTGCGCCGCGGTCATGGTCGCGCGGTCGTAGCCGAGGACGCTGACCGTTCCGCCCTCGGGCTCCTTGAGGCCGATGATCGAGTTCAACAGCACGGTCTTGCCGGATCCCGAGCCGCCGACAACGCCCAGCACCTCGCCGCGCTCCAGCTCAAGATCGAGGTTTTCGTGGATCACGCGCTCGCCGAACTGACTCAGCAGGCCGCGCACCTCGAGCAGCAGCTCAGGAGCCTTCTCCGGGGCGGAGGCGGGGGCGGGGGCGGTCACCAGTTCAGCTCCAGGAAGATCATGGCGAAGACCGCGTCGAGGAAGATGATGGCGAAGATGGCCTGGACCACGGCGGCCGTAACCCGTCTCCCGAGGCTCTCGACATCTCCCGCCACGGCCATGCCCTGGCGGCAACCGATGGCCGCGACGACGACCGCAAAGACGGGCGCCTTGATCATTCCCACCATGAGATGGGTGCCCATCTTCGGGTCTTCGCTGACCCTCTGGAGGAAGAAGGAGGGCCCGTAGTCCAGTTCGCTCCAGGTCACGAGCATGCCTCCAAACATGCCGGCGACCATGCCGATGAAGGTCAGCAGGGGCAGCATGACCAGCATGGCGGCGAGCCTCGGGATCACCAGCGCCTGAAAGGGGTTCACCCCCATCACCTGCATGGCGTCGACCTCCTGGTTCATCCGCATCGAACCGATCTCGGCCGCAAAGGAAGATGACGAGCGACCCGCAAGCAGGACGGAAGTGATCACCACGGCGAACTCCCGCAGCACCGCCACGGCGATCAGCTGGACGGTGAAGACGCCGGCCCCGAACTGGGTCAGCAGATTGGCCCCGAGGTAGGCCAGGACCGCGCCGATGAAAAAATTGGTGACGGCGATGATCGGAATGGCGTCGAGTCCGGAACGTTCAGCCTGGCTGAACCAGGCCGGCCAGCGGATCCCGCGAGGGTGGCGCAGGGCCGCGCCGACCGCCACCATCAGCCGACCGAGGAAGGCCATGGACAGGGTCGCTTCCTCGGCGATGTCCCCAACGCCGCGACCTACCTTGGCGAAGGCCCGCAGCCAGCCGGGGGATTGGCGCGGCGGGACGGCGCTCTCACGCTCCAGCTTTTCCACCATGGCGTAGATGCGCCCGGCCTCCGGGCGCTGGGTCCAGGCCGACGGGGGCAGGACGCAGTTGGCGGCCTGGACGATCGCCAGGGCGCCCGCCGTGTCGAACCGTCCCAGATCGGTCAGGTCGACCGCGTCGATGCACCGCTCGTGCAGTTCATCGTCCAGACGACGTGAAATCCGGCCCAATTCGGTCGCGATCCAGTCGCCGGTCAGCCGCAGGGTCAGCTCCGGCCCGCCGTCCTTAATCTGGAAATCCGCTGCGGCCATGCCTCTACCTAGATCGCCCTGTCCGTTTTGCCTACGCCGGCCAAACGGCAAAGCTGGGGCAGACATCAGAACGCGGCGCGGGCGTAATCGTTCAGCCACGCTTCCAAGGGTTGCGCGACGAGGTCATACGGAGCGGCCCTTCTCCGCGTCAGCTCAGATAGTTGAGGAGCGAGGCCTGTCGCAACTGGCTGATCACCTGGGCCGAGGCCTCGATGGCGATCTGCGAAAGCTGCAAGTCGGTGATCGCCGCCGCCATATCGGCGTCGGTACGGCCCGCCACCAACTCGTCCAAGGCCGTCTTCTGCGCCTCGTGACCGTCGGCAATGCTCTCGACCTGTTTGGCCAGGGAGCCGGTCCTCGCCATCTTGTCGACCACAGCCGTTCCGGCCAGTTCCAGCCGGGCCAGTTGCGTCGCCAGGAATGCCTTTTGCGGTTCCGTGAGCCTGCCATCCAGCGGGCCTGACCCCGGCGTCGTGTGAAAAATCTGGATGTCTCGCAGAATGCTCAGAACGTCCGTGCCCAGTTCGTCGGCGAGGAAGCCTGTCTCCAGCGTCGTGCCTTCGGCGACGCGGCTGGCGGTCTTCAGCGTGTCATTGCTGAACAGCGAAGCCACGCTGGGAGCGGCCACAAGTTCAGTCAGGTTGGCGGCGGCGACCGGTGTGACTGACGTCGAAGCGCCGGCGAACAGGTAGCCGCCGTGGTGCCGCATGTTCAGTCCGCCGCGCGCAGCCTGGAAATAACCTTCGAGATCCAGCATCAGCGATACGCCGGAATCTGTGGCGATGGCTCCGCCCAGCGCCTCGCGTGCGCCGGCGATTGCGTCGTTGATCTGGCCCAGGGCCACGTCCTGGGTTGTCAGGCGCGCGTTCACAGCGGCGGCGGTGTCGATGAAGCCCTGGATCCGGCTTTGCGCGCCCTTCATCGCTGTCAGCGTCTCGGACTGCCGACCGAAGCCGGTCAGATCGGTGGCGACTTTCTGGGTCGAGACCCGCTCCTGTGCGTCCGTGGCCCGCGTCTGGGCCTTCATCAGGTCCAGCAGGGCAGACTGATAGTTTCCGAAGGTGGCGACGCGGGTCATCAGACCATCCCCATCAGAGTATCGTACATGTCCTTGGCCGCCTGAATCAGACGAGCCGAAGCGTTGAAGGCCTGCTGATAGGTCGTCATCAGCACCAGCTCCTCATCCAGATTGACGCCCTCGTGCGCGGTCTGGCGGGCCCCGGCTTCGGTGTAGAGGGCGTTCGCCGTCTCCATACGGTTTTTGGCCGCAGCCGCCTTGCCGCCGATGTCGCCCGACAGCTCCGCGGCGTAACGGGAGACCGAGATCGATCCGCCGGATGATCCCCCCGCAGCCTGGAAATTCGCCGCGCGTTCACCCGCGTCGGCGAGGGCGAGGGCCCCGCGACCGTCGCCGGTGCTCAGGGCCGCCGTTCCGACCGGCGCCGACAGGTTCAACTGCGCCAGGGCGAGCCGGGAAGGACTTTGCCGAATATCCACCCGCAAGGCGAAGCTGTCGGCCCGCGAGGCGCGCACGCCGCCGCCGATACCGAACAGCTCGGTCACCGACACACCCGACGGTACCTGTGTCGTGCGGTCCTCCAGTACCGTCATCGCTGGCGCGGGATTACCGTAGCCGGCGAAGGACAGCGAACCGTCGGCGGCAAGGGAGAAGGTCCCGAAGCGGCCAATTCCAATTGCGGGATCATTCAACGCGGCGACCAGGTCTCCCACCGTGCCGCCAGCCGGCACGGCGACCTGCAGGTCACGCAACCGCGAGCCGGTTTCGCCGGTGAACCGGAACGTCAGGGTTTCCCCGGCGGTAAAGCCGTGCGGCGAGGCGGCGGTCAGGCCGTTGTCGTAGAAGGCCGGACGGTCCGACGAAACCAGGTCGTTGAGGCCAAAGTAGTGCGAGAAGCTCCGGCCTGCTTTGGCGGATGGGTCGGCGGCGCCATCCGCGACGGCCACGCCGTTGGCGCCGGTCGCCGCAATCGTCAGCCTCCCATCGGTGAAACTGGCCGTCGCTGCTCCGCCGAGCTGGGCGTTCAGAACGGTCAGGAAGTTCGCCGGCGTCGCCGCGGCGCCGTTCACCGTCATGGTCCCGCCCGAGAAGACGATGTCGGCCCGGACCTGGATGACGCCGGCCGCGTTGGTCACAGCGACGGTGGTCTGTCCGGAGAAGCCGGCGATCGCGCCCTCGAACGACTGCCCAACGTTGCGACCGGTCAGGCTTGTCGGCGCTGGCACGGCGGAGTTGGCGTTGTGGGCGCGGTTCAATTCGTCGGCCGCATGGGCGACCAGTTCAGCCAGCCGTTCCGCCGCCGCGGGCGCCTCGACATCCCGCAGCTCAACCAGACCCTTGATCTCGCCCGACGCGACGCTGTCGAGCAGGGAACGCTTCTGTCCTCCGGGCTCAGTGACCCAGATTTCGTTGAAGGCGGTTTCGCCCGTGATCGTCCCGGCGCGGCTGTAGTCGAGGATCGCGGCTCCCTGACCGGCGAGCAGAGTGCCGGAGCCTGTCCGGATCGACACGCCGCCAACGGGCCGCGCAGAAACCCGGATGTCCATCAGTTCCGCCAACTGGCCGATCAGAGCCGACTGAGCCGTCTCAGCACCAGAGGCGTCGCCATCGACCGCCGTAGCGCGCGCGATCTCCAGGTTCAGGCCCTCGATTTGTTCAAGCAGTCCGTTGGCCCGTTCAATGGCGCTCTGGATCCGGCTGTCGGCGTCTTCGCGAACCGCCTGAATCTGGCCTGCGACCCGGTTGGCCTCGTCGAACAGCGCCTGTGTCCGGAACAGGGCATCCTGACGACGGGGCGAAGACGTCGGATCCTCGGCGCTGGCCGCGAAGGCCGAGAAGACGGCGTCGACCTGCGAGAAAAAGCCGGCGTGGCCGCCCGGGTCTCCGAACAGCGACTGGATGCGGTCGTACAGTTCATGGCGCACGCCCATGCGCGCAGACTCGGCCCCCGCACTCAGACTGGCCGCCTGCAGGAACCGGTCAGTGGCAAGGCGAATGCGAGACACCTCGACGCCGGCGCCCAGGCCTTGACTGGTCAGGGTCCGTTGGTCAGCGATCTTGCGGACATAGCCGGGCGTGTTGACGTTGGAGACGTTGTCCGAAACGACGCGTAGCTGGGTCTGGGCGGTCTGGAGACCAGAGCTCGCGGTGTTCATGATGGCGTTCAGGGACATCCGAAGGCCTCCAAAGTCGCGGCGCCCGGCAAGCCCTGCCAGCCGATGCGCGTTTTTTGCCCGGCGTCGCGCGAAGGCGGGCCGTGCAAGCTACTGAAATTACGCGCTCTTGCGTTTCGCGCCTGGGTCATGAGCGGCAAGGGGCGCAAACGCCGGGCCATTCGTTCGCCGGGCCGATGCGGATGCTCCGGTCCACAGCGGGCGCCGGGCAAGAATCGTCTTCACGCGGCAAGTTTCGACTGAGCCGTGACGACGGCACGTCAGGCATTCGTGGCATTTTTCTATGACTATTCCGTATCTTGCACAGGGTCGACCAGTTGGCCCGCGACTTGCGCCACGGGTTCCGAATGTCCGGCGCAGCAGGCGCCCTCGTCCCCCTCGCTCCGGCGAACCGCCTCCTCGGGATAATGTCCGCCCTCACCCCGCCGTCCGTTGTCGCGCCCAGCGTTCCCAGCGTCCCGAAAGGGCCGTCGGGCGAGGGTGCGTCCGGATTCCGGAACCTGCTGGCGGTCCTATCCGGCGAGGATGCGGCGGTTCCTGTTACGAAGAACCCGGCCGAACCGCCGAATTCGGACGAGGCGCAGGTTAAGGCAGAGGTCGAGGCTTCGGCGGTTGCGGGCTTCCTGGCGGCGCCCTCGCCGCCCCCAACACCGCTCGTTCTACCCGCAGCGGGGGAAGCGACCTCCACGACCGGAGCCGTCCCTGCGCCGGCTGGCGCGACCAGTGGTCTGGACGGGACGCAAGCCACGACCCTGCTGCTTGTACACAAGGCGTCGACCTTCACGACCACCGAGCCCGAGGTTCTGCCCCGCGAGCAAACCACGACGCCGCTGCTTACGGACAAGGGTCCGACCGCCAAGCCCCCCAGGCCCGAGGTCCTGCCTCCGCTGCCCGCGGTCCGCCCCCTCACGGGAGAGACCTCAGACACCGAGCTGACCCTCGCCGAAACCGCCGCCGCGCGGGGGGCCGTCGAGGCCCGCGCCCGGACCGGCGCCCCGCCGCTCCGCCCTTCGGCCGAACGCACTTCCCGGTTGCTGGGACCGCTCGAAGCCAGGACCAGTGACGGATCGCGAGGGCCCGATCCGGCCCGACCGACTCCCGCGGCCATGACCGCCACCCCGGCCGTCGCCGCCAACCCGGCGGCTGGTCCCGCAGACTTCGCCGCAGCCGCCATGGCACGCGACATCCCCAATGGTGGCGAAACCGAAGGGCCGCCGTTCGAACCGCCGCCTCCCGTCGAAACAGCGACCGCCCAGACCCAGGCCGCCGCCGGGGCGCGTGAAACCGGCGTGTCCCAGCTGTCGCGCGCTACGATCGAGGCGACCGCCCAGATCGCCGCCCAGATCCTGCGCCGGCTCGAGGGCCGCTCCACCCGGTTCGAAATGGCGCTGACGCCGGACGAACTCGGCCGCGTGGACGTCAAACTGGACATCGACTCCGAGGGCCGCCTGAACGCCCGTCTGGCCTTCGACAACCCGGCCGCCGCGACTGATTTGAGAGGCCGCGCCGACGAACTCCGCCGTCAGCTTGAGGAAGCCGGCTTCCAACTGGCCGAGGACGCGTTCGAGTTCGCCGACCGGGACAGCGGCTCCAGCGCATTCGACCGCGGTCAGGATGCACGGAACGGCTCGTCCCGCGCCTTCGCCGCCGCCACCCGTCTCAACACCGAAATCGATGTCGCCCAGCCGCCGCTCTGGCTGGCGCTCTCCCTCTCGCCTTCGGGCGTGGACATGAAGGTCTGACCCGATGGTCGATTCCATCACCAACACGACCAACAACGCGACCAACCGGATCGGCGCCGGCTCGACCATGCTGGCGTCGAATTTCGAGACCTTCCTGACCCTTCTGACCTCGCAGTTGAAGAACCAGGATCCTCTGTCGCCGGTCGATTCCAACCAGTTCACCGCCCAGCTGACCCAGATGGCCGGCGTCGAGCAGCAGCTGCTTACGAATGATCTCCTAAAGGGCCTGCTGGCCGCCCAAGGCGGCGGCGGCCTGGCCAGCGCGGCCACCTATATCGGCAAGGAAGCCACCGCGGCCTGGTCGGCCACCAAATACACCGACGGTGAAGCGACCTGGAGCTACGAGCTGGCGTCGAACGCTGCCTCGGCGACGCTGCAGGTGCTGGACGGCTCGGGCAATGTGGTCTGGTCCGGCGACGCCCCCGACCGCACCACGGGCGTCCACGACTTCACCTGGGACGGCGAGACGACCACCGGCGCCGACGGCCAGGACGGTCAGGTCTATTCGCTGAGGGTCGTCGCCAAGGACACCGCCGGCGGCGCCATCGACAGCCAAATCCTGACTCGCGGCCGGATCACAGGCGTCGAAATGTACAACGGCGAACCGTATCTGACGGTCGGCAACTCAATCCTGCCCCTCTCCACCGTGATCGCGCTGGAAGAGGCCCGGACCGCCCAAACCACACCCCCTCCGGCCAACGACGACGAACAGAGCCTGCTGGCCTCTATCGCCTCGTCGTTCAATCCCTTGAAACTGTTCTCGTAAGGAGCCCCCGCGCCATGAGTATCAACAGCGCACTTCTGGCCGGCGTGTCCGGCCTGACCGCCAACTCCGCCGCCCTTGCCGCGATCTCGCAGAACATCGCGAATGTGAACACCGTCGGCTACAAGCGCACCGCGGGCGAGTTCTCGACGGTCATCAACAGCCAGTCGCAGGGCGCGGGCTATTCCGCCGGCGGCGTGTTGACCACGGCCCGCCACTTCACCAGCCAGAACGGCCAGCTACAGCGCACGACCTCGAACACTGACCTCGGCATCGCCGGTCAGGGCTTTTTCGTGGTCACCGAGAAGCCCGAGAATCTGCAGGTCACCGACAGCCGCCTGTTCACGCGCGCCGGCGCCTTCAGCGTCGACAACCTGGGCTATCTGAAGAACACCTCGGGACTGTACCTGCAGGGCTGGCCGGTCGACTCCGAGGGCAATATCGCCACTGACCCGTCCGACCTGAACCGGCTGCGGACGATCAACGTCGGCTCGGTCGGCGGCACGGCGGAAGCCACCACCCGGATCCAGCTGAACGCCAACATCAAGTCCAGCCAACTGGTCTCGGCCGAAGCCACCGACGCCGCGGCCGTTCCGCCCGGCGCGAACGCCTATGACCCCGCGACCAACTCCATGGCCATGTGGGACCCCGAAACCGGCGCGGGCGTGAAGCCCGACTTCGAACTGACCATCCCGGTTTCGGACTCCAAGGGGGGCCAACGGACCATCGCCCTCTCGTTCCTCAAGACCACCGTTCCCAACCAGTGGTACGCCGAGATTCGCGCGATTCCGGCATCGGATATCGTTACCGGCGCCGGACTGTCGAATGGTCAGATCAAGAGCGGTCTGGTCGCCTTCACCCAAGACGGACGCCTCGACCCGGTCGCCATGACCGGCCTCGGCGCCAGCGCCCTGTTCCCGGACGTCAGCATAGCCACTTTGAGTTTCAGCTCGTCCGATTCGGGTGTGCCCGGCGCCGGGGAAGTGTCCTGGGCCCCCGGCCTTGGCATCGACAGCCAGGATCTGGCCTTCGACCTGACGGCGGCGACCGGCGGCCTGACCCAGTATGACAGCGGCTCGGTGGTGCAGGCGGTCCTGACCAACGGTACGGCCTTCGGCAACCTGTCGGAAGTGAAGATCGACGACACGGGCTTCGTCACCGCCATCTTCGACAACGGCGTCACGCGCCAGATCGCGCAGATCGCCCTGGCCACCTTCCCGAGCCCGGACAGCCTGTCCCAGACCTCGGGCAACGCCTATCGCGTCAGCCAGGGCTCCGGCGGCTACAACCTCAAGGCGGCGGGCACGGGCGGTGCGGGCCTGATCGGAGCGTCCCAGCTGGAAGCCTCCACCGTGGACCTGTCTGCAGAGTTCACGGGGCTGATCACCACCCAGCGCGCCTATTCCGCATCGTCCAAGATCATCACCACCGCGGACGAAATGCTCGCCGAACTGATCAGCATCAAACGCTGATACGTGAGTAACAGGGCGTAAACCTCAATGAATCCTTTGTTGAATATTGAGACTGTTGACGGATGGCATTTTAGCCTTTCCTTCACCACGACGCTTAAACGGCCCTTAGCCGCCGACCGCTATCGTTCACTCCTAGTGGTGGTGGTCAATGAGGCATAAGCCCATGTTGCAAGAGCGACGCCTGAATAATCGAGGCGAACAATACGTGGTCGGGCCGACGGGCACTCCCCTGACGCTGCACGACCTCCCTCCGGCCAATACAGACCGCTGGGTGATCCGTCGCAAGGCGGAAGTCGTGGCCGCTGTTCGCGGCGGGCTTATCAGCCTGGAAGATGCGCTCGCGCGCTATCGTCTGACGGCCGAGGAGTTCCTCGCCTGGCAGAAGGCGATCGACAAATGGGGCATGCAGGGCCTGCGCACGACGCGCATCCAGCACTACGGCCGCCCGTAAGGCGACTGCTCCGACGAGATTGCGGCCGCTCCCGGCGACGGGGGCGGCCGTTGTCGTTTTCGGACAAGCCTCGAAAACGAACCGCTTTCGCACTAGATAGCGCGCCATGACGCCTGACAACTCCATATTGGCTGAGGACCTCTGCCCGGTTCCGACCATCGCCCGCCCCGACATGGACGCGGCGGTCGAGGCCGCGCGCGCGGCGGTCGGCCTGCCGGTTGGATCGCGCGTGGTGGCGGCCATGTCCGGCGGCGTGGACTCCACCGTCGTCGCGGCCCTGCTGCACAAGGCTGGCTATGACGTCGTGGGCGTGACGCTGCAGCTCTATGACCACGGCGCGGCGCTGAAGAAGAAGGGCGCCTGCTGCGCCGGTCAGGACATCCACGACGCCCGTCTGGCGGCCGAGATGCTGGGCATCCCCCACTATGTCCTCGACTACGAAAGCCGGTTCCGCGACGCCGTCATCGACCAGTTCGCCGACTCCTATCTGGCCGGCCAGACGCCGGTGCCGTGCATCCGCTGCAACCAGACGGTCAAGTTCCGGGATCTGCTGGATGTGGCCCGCGATCTCGGGGCCGAGGCCATGGCTACGGGCCACTATGTGCGGCGCTCGGTCGTCGGCGACCACGCCCAGATGCGCAAGGCGATCGATCATTCGCGGGACCAGTCCTATTTCCTGTTCGCCACCACGGCGCGGCAGTTGGACTATCTGCGCTTCCCGCTGGCCGATCTGGAGAAGCCCCAGGTCCGCGGCGTCGCCGCCGAGCTGGGGCTCAGGATCGCCGCCAAGCCGGACAGCCAGGACATCTGTTTCGTGCCCAACGGCGACTATCGCACCCTGATCGACAAGCTGCGGCCGCAGGGCCGCGAGGCGGGTGAGATCGTGCATATGGACGGCCGGGTGCTGGGCGGCCATGCGGGCATCACCGACTACACCATCGGCCAGCGCCGCGGCCTGAACGTCGCCGTGGGCGAGCCCCTGTTCGTGACACGGCTGGATCCGGTGAAGCGCCACGTCATCGTCGGACCGCGCGAAGCCCTGCTGACTGCGTCGCTGACGCTGGACGAGACCAACTGGCTGGGCGACGAGGCTTCGATCGAGGCGGCGGCCGTGGCCGGAGCGCCAGTGCTGGCCCGCGTCCGCTCGACCCGTCCTCCCTCCCCGGCCCGCCTGTCGTTGATTGAAGGCGCCGTCGCCGTCACCTTCGCCTCGGGCGAGGAAGGCGTGGCGCCGGGTCAGGCCTGCGCGCTCTATGATCCGGCCGATCCGGACCGGTTGCTGGGCGGCGGCTTTATCAAGACGACCGCCGCCGTTGTCTGATGGGTCCGGCGACGCGCTCGCCTCGCGTACCGGCCTGCCGATCGGGCTCCGCTATCTGCTCGACGAGTTCCCGCGCGACCGCTGGACGGCGACGCTCGACGAGACCGCCGCCTTCTGGCTGCAGATGCACGCCAGCTTCCGGGGCCATCAGGCGCATCTGGACGGCCTGGTCGGGCAGTGGCGGGCGAACGGCGACGCCGCCGCCCTGCACCGCCAACTGATCCCCGCGCTTCAGTCGTTCCTGCAGCATCTCGACGGCCACCATCGGATCGAGAGCGGTCAGTATTTTCCGATGATGCGGACGATCGAGCCCCGGATCGACGCCGGGATCGATCTGCTGGACCGCGACCATGACGCCATCCACGAGACGCTGGAAGCCCTGTTCCGGGGTGGTCTGGCCTTCCATCAGGCCATGGCGGCCAACGCGCCCGACGCCGCCGACAGGGCCAACCGGCTGTCCGACCTGATCGACCAGAACGCCCGTCCCCTGCTGCGGCATCTGGAGGACGAGGAGGACATCGTCATCCCGCTGATCCAGTTGCGGGGTCTGCACGCCCGGGTTTGAGCCCGGGACGGGTCGGGTAGAAAAACGCCGTCCAATGAGTCCACTTCGGCTCTGCGCGTTCCGCGTTTTACCCGGACGAAAACAAGAAACACCGTCCGATGCGTCCACTGAGTCCACTTCGGCCACGCGGCCGGATCGTGATGGCGGGACGATTCTGATTGTCAAAGACCGGACCCGACGGGGTCTGGAGCATGCAACCATGCGCCTACGTCAAAATCGGACGTAGGCGGTCAGGCGCGGGTCGGCAGCAGCTTGCGCCGTTGCCGCACCAGCGCCAGCGGGCGGCCATCCGGCGCATGGGCCACGCCGTCCTCGACCGCCCAGCCGCCGCCGACATCACGGCTGGTAAAGTGGAAATAGGCCCAGCCGTCCGGCGAGGTATCAGGGGTCAGTTCGGTGAGGAGGTCGGCGCGCAGATCGACGCTGGCGGAAATGATCGGCGGCGCCGGGAAGGCCGTGAAATAGGTCGGGTACAGGCCATCCAGCAGGAACAGCAGCCGGGCCTCGTCCAGCGGCGCGGCGTCGATGGTCCGCATCCAGCAGCCGAGCTCGGGCGTCCCGCCCGCGTTCTCGCCGAACAGTTTCGGACCGGCGACGAAGCGGTGGTCGATGTGCCGTGTGAACCAGGGGCCGAACGTGGAATCAAGCGGCGTCGAATCGAGGTCCGTCACCGGCGGCGGTGAGGCCGTCAGCGGCGTAAGCACCGGCCCGGCCACATCGCGACCGTAGGTCCCCAGCGCCTGAATGGCCAGCCTGCCACCCTGCCCGCCGGTAACCGAGGCATAGGCGACGTTGCGCCCGCCGCGGTTCATGGTCGGGGTGAAGACTGCGTCCTCGAAGCGGGCGGCCGCGAGGTACTGGACAGTCAGGGATTGCAGCGGGGTTTCAATCCCCAGTCTCTGCCGCATGGCCCCGGCGGTCAGCGCCGCCATCAGGCCGCCGAAGGGCGCGCCGCGCTCCTGCGGCGCCGACTGGGGGGCGTTTGAAAAGCCGCCGGTCAGCAGGGCGGTCAGGCCACCGCTCCCGTTGTCGGTCAGGGCCAGGGCCTGGGCCAGGGTCTGCTGGGTCATGTAATGTTGCTATCGCGCCGGAAAGGCGGGCGGAAGACCGGAATCCTCCGCCCGAAGTCGAGGGATCAGAAACGCCGCGGCGTGTCCGTATCGAAACAAGACTGACTTAGTCCGTTTAGATTGGCAACCCTCTTGCCAAAAGGCTGACGTGGGGTCACTTTCGTCCGTATGGGACGCACCGCAGACTATTCTCGACAGAGCTGTTCGATCGCCGCCACCCTCGAGGTCATCGGCGATCCGTGGACCCTGCTGGTCATCCGCGACGCCTTCAACGGCGTCAGCCGGTTCGAACAGTGGCAGGAGCGGCTGGGCGTCGCCCGCAATGTGCTGGCGGCCCGACTGAAGAGCCTGGTCCAGCACGGGGTTCTGGAGCCCCATCCCTATTCCGAACGGCCCCCGCGCAATGAGTATGTCCTGACCACCAAGGGCAAGGATCTGTACGGCGTGCTGGTCACCCTGCACGGCTGGGGCGCCAAACACGTCTATGGTGATGCGGATTCCGGCGTCTCCATGATCCACAAGACCTGCGGCCACGACCTGGCCCCGCGCATCGCCTGCGGTCACTGCAATGAGATCGTCAAGCCGCGCGACATCCTGCTGACGACGGCCGAGAACCGCCCGACAGTCGGGGAGATGATGCCCCGGGAGCGGACCGACGAAGAGGCCGCCTGAGCCATGGCGGCGCCCATCACCCTGATCGGCAGTCCGGTCTCGCCCTATGTCCGCAAGGTGCTGGCCGTCTGCGCCCTGAAGGGGGTGGAGGTCACACTCGATCCCATTTCGCCGATGATGGGCAATGACGATTTCGAGCGCCTCAGCCCCCTGCGCCGCGTGCCGGTCTGGATCGAAGGCGACCTGACGCTCTGCGACTCGAGCGTCATCGTCCAGTACATCGAGGAGACGTGGCCGGGACCGTGCCTGTGGCCCGCCGATCCGGTTCAACGCGCCCGGGCGCGCTGGATCGAGGAATTCGCCGACACCCGCCTGTTCGACGTGCTGGGATGGCGGCTGTTCTTCCAGATCGCGCTCAAGCCCCGCTTCTTCGGAACCGAGGCGGACCCGGAAATCGTGGACAAGGCCCGCGACGTCGAACTGCCCCAGATTCTCGACTATCTGGAAAGCCAGACGCCCGAGAACGGCTTCCTGTTCGGCGAGCTGTCGATCGCCGATCTCAGCCTCGCCCCCGCCTTCGCCAACGCCGGCGCGGTACAGGTCAATGTTGATCCGGCACGCTGGCCGCGGCTGGCCGCCTGGCTGGAGCGGATGGAGGCGGAAACGCCGCTGGGTCCGCTGAACAAACTGGCCCGGACGCTGATGCGCACCCCCCTCCATGCCCATCGCGACCGCTTGCCGGAGTTCGGCCTCGCCGCCGCCTCGCGCAGCTGGGCCGGCGAAGGATACCGCCGCGGGCCGATGACTCCGGCCTGACCTCCCGGCTTGCGCAAGGCGCGCAACCGGCTCATTCACCCGTCCGATTTTCCAAGGCGCTTCCCAGGATTTCCTCCATGTCCGATCCCGTCGTCATCGTCTCCTTCGCCCGTACGCCGATGGGCGGCTTTCAGGGCGCCCTGTCCGGCGTCAAGGCGACCGAGCTGGGCGCGACCGCGGTCCGGGCGGCGGTCGAGCGCGCCGGCGTCGCGGCTGACAAGGTCGAGCAGATCTATATGGGCTGCGTTCTGCCCGCCGGTCTCGGTCAGGCCCCGGCGCGTCAGGCGGCGATCGGCGCGGGCCTCGGCCAGCATGTGGAGGCGACGACGGTCAACAAGATGTGCGGCTCCGGTCTGCAGGCCGTGATGATGGCCTCGGACGCCCTGATGGCCGGCACCGCCGACGTGATCGTGGCGGGCGGAATGGAGTCGATGTCCGGCGCCCCCTATCTGATGACCAAACACCGCGGCGGCGCCCGGATCGGCCACGATGTGATCGTCGACAGCATGTATATGGACGGGCTGGAGGACGCCTATACCCCCGGGAAGTTGATGGGTTCGTTCGCCGAGGATTCGGCCCGGACCTATCAGTTCACCCGCGAGGCCCAGGATGAATATGCGCTGGAGAGCCTGCGCCGGGCGCTGGAGGCCATTGCCTCGGGCGCCTTCAAGGCCGAGATCACCCCGGTCGAAGTGACCTCGCGCAAGGGCGTGTCGACGATCACCGAGGACGAACAGCCCGGCAAGGCCATGCCGGAGAAGATCCCGACCCTGAAGCCCGCCTTCTCGAAGGACGGCACCATCACCGCCGCCAACGCCAGCTCGATCTCGGACGGCGCCGCGGCTCTTGTGATGACGCGCGAGAGCGTGGCGAAGGCCATGGGCCTGCCCATCGTGGCGCGCATCGTCAGCCACGCCGCCCACGCCCATGAGCCGGGCCTGTTCACCACCGCCCCGGTCCCGGCCATGCAGAAGGCTCTGAAGAAGGCCGGCTGGTCGGTCGCGGACGTCGATCTGTGGGAGATCAACGAAGCCTTCGCCGTCGTGGCCATGATCGCCATGCGCGACCTCGGCATCGACCGGGCGAAGCTGAACGTCAATGGCGGAGCCACGGCTCTGGGTCATCCCATCGGCGCCTCGGGCGCCCGCGTCCTGACCACCCTGCTGGCGGCGCTTCAGGCGCGCGGCGGCAAGAAGGGGATGGCCAGTCTGTGCATCGGCGGCGGCGAGGCCGTAGCCGTGGCGGTCGAACTGGTCTGAGGCAAACCGGCTTGCCGCAGGGGCCCGCCCATGACGCTGAACCGCCGAACCGCCCTGGGCCTCGCCGCCCTGGCCGCAGCGTCCTAGCCGGCCGCAGCCCTGACACCGGTATCCGGGCAGATCGTTCTGCGCCCGGCGCGGCCGAACGGGGCGTCCCTGCTGCTGATCCCGGGCGGTGGGTACAAATGGGCGGTCGTGGACAAGGAGGGACTGGGCGGGGCGACCGCCGGGTGAACACCGCCCTTGGGCCGGGCTGCGGGCTCGGCCTGGTCGCCCTGGTGCTGATGACCGTGCACCTGTCGCGGCGCGAGGTGCTGTGAGGCGCCGTCGCGCCGCATGAGGCGGGCCAGAGACGCCGCGCCTGTGGTCAGCACGATCATGGCCGACTCCTGTGATTGCGAACCGTTCGCGAGTTTGCGCAGGCCACGCCCTCATGGCAAGGCCGAAGACGGACAGCGATCCGTTTGGAGCATCACCCATGCGTGAAGACGGCGCGGCCCCTGTCATCGCCAAGAGCTGCGGCGACTGCGGCCTGTGCTGCAAGCTGATGGGGGTGACCGCGCTGGACAAGCCGGCGGGCAAATGGTGCCGGCATTTCAGCAAGTCGGCGGGCTGCGCCATCTATGACGAGCGGCCCGGCGACTGCCGCATCTTCAACTGCCTGTGGCTGCTGACCGAGGCGCTGGACGAAAGCTGGAAGCCGACCACGGTCGGCTTTGTGCTGCACAGCGAACAGGGCGGGGCGCGGCTGGTGGTCGAATGCGACGCGGCCCGGCCCCACGACTGGCGACGCGAACCCTGTCAGTCGACGTTGCGCCGCTGGGCCGCCTCCCAAGGGCAGGAAGTGCTGGTCTTCGCCGGATCGCGCGGCGTGCGGCTGGGCGATCCGGATACGGCGGTGCGCCGGGTCTGACCGCCTAGCGGACGTCTACCGACTGGGCGATCTGTTCGGCCAGGTCGCGATCGGCGCCGTCCAGACTCATGGTCCAGACGTGGATTTCGTTCGGCGAGGTCGGCCGCTGGAACAGGTGCTCCACGGCGTGGCGTATCCCGTCCTCGGTCGAGAGGATGGAGGCGCGCCCCCCCGCTTCGACCATCTGGCCGCTGTAGATCGGGAACTGCGACGCCGGTCCGGCATAGACCATGACGAACGACTGGGCGCCGCGCCGGATCGTATAGATGCGGAAGTCCGGACCCGGACGGCCGGTGATGATCTGGAAGCCCGGCGGCAGCTCGGCGGTGAACGGCAGGGCCGCGCGCGCGGCGCTGTCCAGCACGGTGACGCTCGGAGCGGGTGGCGGCGGGGGCGGTGCGGCCACGACCGCTTCCAGCGGAACCGTCGGCGTGGGCGTGGGGGACGCCCCAGGCGGGGTAAAGGGCGCGGATGGCGGCACGACCAGGGTGGGCATGGCGGAACCCGGGGGCGTGATCGGAACCATCCGGGGCTGGGGCGCGGGCGTGGTCGGGATCGGGGTCAACCGCGGCGTCATCCCGCCGGGCGGAGGCGTAGAGGGCGCGGAAGGTGGCAAGGCCGGGGGGGTCGGCGCGGTCGCCGGTGCGGAAGCCGAGTTGGGCGCGGGACTTGGCGTCGGCGTGGTTGTCGCCGCGGGGGGTGGCGCTGGCGTCGCGCGCGGCGTTGGGACGGGGGAAGCAGTCGTGGTGACCGGAGCGGACTCGGGCTCGGCGATCGTCACAGGCGCAGGCGCCGGGGCCGGCGCCAGATAAACCGCCGGGGCCGGCGGGCCGCTGTTCAGGTCGCGGGTCAGGGCGCTGACCGGCGGGATCGGCGCAGTCTGGGGAGCCGGCGTCTGGACGGGAGGCGTCCGGGCGTGCGCGGCTCCGGCGAGCAGCAGGGCGGCGACAGTGACGATGACTTTCATGGGGGCGACAATCCCCCCTCAACCCGCGAACGGCAAGACCCGGATCAGGCGGCGGGCAGTTCGACCCAGAAGGTGGAGCCCTCGCCCGGCGCCGAGGTCACGCCAATGGAGCCGCCCTGCAGCTCGACCAGCCGCTTGGCCAGAGCCAGACCGATGCCGTGGCCCTCGACCGTCGAGCGTTCGAGGCCCAGGCGGTTGAAGGGTTCGAACAGCTGGGTCTGCTTCTCGACCGACAGCCCGCCGCCGCGGTCGATGACCTCGATCCGCACGCCGTCGTAGATCTTGCTGGCGCGGAAGACGACCACGCCGCCGGCCCCGCCGTACTTGACCGCATTGGAGGCCAGATTGGCGATGACCTGGGTCAGGCGCTGGGAATCGGCCAAGGCGACGAGGCCGTCGCCTTCGCTGATCACGTCGAGCCGGATCCCCTGGGCGTCGGGCCGGAGGGCTGTCGTGCGGCGAACGTCCTCAAGCACGCCGGGCACATCCGTCGGCCGAAGCTCGACCTTGACCGCGCCGGACTCGGCGCGGGCCACGTCCAGCAGGTCATGGGCCAGGGCCTCGACCTGACGGGCTGTCTTGACCAGCATGTCCGCCATCTCGGCCTGGGTGGCCGAAACCGGCCCCAGCTGACCGGCCTTCCACAGTTCCCCGATGCCGATCACGCCGCCGACGGGGCTCTTGATCTCATGGGCGACGTTGGCGAGCAGACGCGACTTGGCGTCGGACGCCCTTTCGGCGCGGACCTGACCCAGTCGGGCGCGGTCGGCGAAGCGGTCGCGCTCCTCCAGCAGGGCGGCGACCAGCATGATCGGCAGATAGCCGAACAGGACGAGCAACTGGGCCATCAGGGCACGGTCGCTGCCTTCGAACGCAAGGCCGTAGGGTCCAAACCCCCGCATGCTTCCGCCGATCGCGATGATCGAGACAATAATGAGGGCCGCAGTCACCCCCAGCATACGCAGCCGAACAGCGATCAACAGCATCAACGGTAAGATCACGAAGCCGATCGGCATGGTCTGCCGCGAAAAAACCAGCAAGCACAGGACCGTCAGCAGCCCCAGTAGAACGAACGCCTCGATGGCGCGTGCCGGGGCGCGATACCGCACCACCTCGCGCCTGGTCAGGGCCAGGCCGAAGCTGGACAGCACAGCCACACTGAGCGCGTGGCCGAACCACCACGTCTGGGCTGTGTCGAGGAAGTCGGAGCCGGTCATCCAATACAACATGCCGCCCACGAAGGCCGCGGCGGGGATCGGGGCGATGGCCGCCGCCGCCAGCAGGAACCGGCAGGCTCCCTCGACGGAGGCGAGGTTCAGGGTCGGTGCAAACCGCCGCGCCAGCAGGACAGCGAGGTAGATATCAAGCATGTTGGCGACGGTGAACATCACCGTCAGCTCGGTCGAATTACCCGCCAGCAAGTTGCCGGCCGCGATCCCGGCCGCGATCAACCCGCCGAACGACAGGTCATAGAGCGGTCCCCGGGAGGTGCGAAGCCAGACAGCGACCGCGACTCCAGCCGCACCCCACAGCGCCGCCACCATGCCGGCCGAACGCGCAAAGGTCAGGGACAGGACGACCAGCACCAGGACGGCCATGGCGGTGAAGACGGGAGCCATAGGCTGGCCGATGCCCACGGAGCGCGCTGCGGTGGCGCTCACCTTGGCCGGCGTGTCAGCTTTGACGGCGGACTCTAGCGGGTCGAGCGCGCGGCTCATGGTCATCTTCGGGTCCGAACGGCGGGATGTCAGCGATTCTCCTAGCGCGTCCCGTCCTAATATCCCCTGAAGGTCAGACGATTGAGGTCAGCGCCCGATCCAGCTCACGAACCGCCGCAGCGGGCCCATCCGGGTGGCTCCAGACGGCGGCGCTGACGGCCACAAAGTCGGCCCCGGCCCGCGCCAGGTCCCCGGCGGTGGCCGCCGTGATCCCGCCAATGGCGACGCAGGGGATTTCGACCGTCTCCTGCCAAATGGTCAGGATCTCCGGCTCGGGTCGATGAACCGTCGCCTTGGTCAGGGTCGGGAAGAAGGCGCCGAAGGCGACATAGTCCGCGCCGGCCTCGGCCGCGTCCATCGCCAGTTCACGGCTGTCGTGACAGGTGACGCCGATCATCGCGTCCCGGCCCATCCGGTCGCGCGCCTCGGCGATGGAGGCGTCGCTCTGCCCCAGATGCACGCCGTCGCAGCCCGAGCGGGCCGCCAGGTCCGGCCGGTCGTTGAGGATGACCGCCACGCCCCGCGCCTGGGCGACGGGTTTCAGCGCGGCGACGGCGGCCAGCACGGCCGCGTCATCGGCGTCCTTGAGCCGGATCTGCAGGGCCGCCACGTCCCCCGCGTCCAGCGCCGCCTCCAGATCGCGCGCAAAGGTGTCGAGATCAGGAATCGCCGGCGGCGTGATCAGGTACAGCCGGCAGGGCGGGCGTTCGGATACGAGGGGGATCCTGGACATGGGCGGGAAGTGCGACGGTTGGATCGCGCCGTCAACAAGGGCACTGCGAACGACTTGCATTCGTCCCGCCTCACCTGCTATAGCGAACCATTCGCAACCAGTCGGGTCCGCCCTTCCGTGTACGTCTGCAACTGCAACGGTCTTCGTAAACGTGACGTCGCCGCCGCCATCGAGGCGGGCGCGACGCGACCGCGGGACGTCTTCGCCCGCAACCAGTGCACCGCCCAGTGCGCCAAATGCGTCTGCGAAATGCGTGAGATGATCCAGGACAGCCGCGAAGCCTTCGCCATGGCGGCCGAATAAGCCCTGCCTTCCCTCAGGGGAGATTCATTCGCATGTTCAATGTTGCGAGAAGCGTTCGCAGATGAACACAGGGCCGCTTCGCGTGCTAAAATAAGCCCTCACAGCCGGTGATTCACGAGGGTCGGGCCGACCGCCGCGCCGCTGACGGAAGAATGACGATGAAGGGCGATCCCGCGATCATCCGCACGCTCAACGCAGTGCTGATCAACGAACTGACGGCGGTGAACCAGTATTTCCTGCACGCCCGGATGTTCGAGAGCTGGGGCCTGAAGCACCTCGGTCAGATCATCTACAACGAGTCGATCGGCGAGATGAAACACGCCGACATGCTGATCAAGCGGGTGCTGTTCCTCGACGGCCTGCCCAATCTGCAGGACCTGCACAAACTGAAGATCGGCGAGACCGCCGTCGAATGCCTGGGCGCCGATCTGCAGCTGGAGCTGGGCGGGCGCGAGGCCCTGCTGGCCGGCGTGGCCCAGTGCGAGGCGGCCAGGGACTATGTCAGCCGCGACATCCTGATGCGCATCCTCAACGACACCGAGGAGCACATCGACTTCCTCGAGGCCCAGCACAAGCTGATCGAACAGCTGGGCGAGCAGAACTACCTGCAGTCGGCGATGACCGAGATCGCACCGGACAAGAGCGCGACGGGGCAGTAGTGGGCGTAGAGGTCGGTTGCCAGATGCCGGCCTGGTGTCTGGAGAGGCTGTAGAGGTTAAACATCCGGCGACCCTGATCGCCTAAGCCTATACTCCGAAGACCAAGGCATGTCCGAGGTTGAGTACGACATGGGTCAGCACGACGAGGGTGATCGAGCCTGTCCTGAGCCAGACCACGCCCAGGAAACAACCAACTGCCGTCGTCATGAGAAACTCTGGCGCATACGCATTGACTGCGAAGTGCAGCATCGGCCAATCCGCACGCAGCACAGGCTGCATCAGCACCAGGGGCGCGTGCATCATCGCGAACCCGACCCCGGACAGGAACACGGCCTGAAATCGTGACAGTGTCGCCTGCAAGAGAGCCGTCAGCAGTAGAACGCGCCAGACGACTTCCTCAGCCGCTGCACCCAGGACCACGCTCCCGAGCACCAGAGGCCATTTGCTGACCGGCTGGATTTGCGACTCGCTGGCGGCGCTAAAGAACCCGAGGCTGGTCAGCGCGGCGGCAATGCCAAGCGCGATTGCTCCAACAATGAGCAATCGGAACGCCGAGGGGCGAAGCACTCGCGATGGCCATCGGACGATCCTGGCGCCCAGAAATATCGCAGGAAAAAGCGTCCAGATCACCAGAGACACAGCAGCGGCTGTCTCACCCAGGCGACCCTGCCGATCGAAATATGCACCGACAGCCATATGCACGACGAGCGCACAAATGATCATTGCGAAGATGCGAGCGACTTCTCGCGGCGCGTCTCCCGTTCGCCAGTAAATCGCTGAGCCGGACGTTGCCCAGCGGAGGACGAGAAATATGAACCCACCCAGGCCGGCAATCGCCAGACAGAGAAGGCCGAACGCGAGGACGTCTTCGCCTGACCGTACCGAACCTGACCCGGAGACCACCGCCCAAATCGTGATTGCCAGCAGCGCAATGCCGGCAGACAGGGATAGCAGACGGTATGACATGATTGCTCTCCGATCGAAACCAACCGAAAGGCTTGAGCCTTTCGGTTGGTACTTGGCTTAGCCCACTTCGAGTTCCGTTACCGCACCGGTCTCTTTCTTCAGTTGCCCGTTCGGGTAGTATTCCCGCGTCCTCCCGTGATGCCGGAAATTGACACCAGGGATCGAAGGGTTCCGAAACCAGTTTGCGATACCGCGAAGGAATCCTTGTTCGGTGGCCTGACCCCGGGTGGTGTTGGGTCCTGCGGGATCAGAGCGCCCCGTGCCGCGGTTCTGGAACGATGCGGACAGGTAGTTTGCCGCAACACTCATCTCTGCTTCGGTCAAGACCGCTGCGACATCGGCAATGTTGGCAGAGTCGGTCGCACTGGATGCAGCGGCGGGGTCCAAGCCGCCCTCGTTTACGGCGGCGAGATAGACCGCCCTGGCATCGGCTGGATCAAGCGAAGCCACCACAGAGTCGAAGTCAATTTCCACTTCGATAACCGTGCCTTCCGGCAGCAACTCGGCGCCGTCCTCGATCTCCATCGTACCCGTCACTGCCTCACCGTTTCCGTTCAGCCCGGACACGACCAAGAGTTCGGTCCCGCAAGACTGATTGCCGTCCTCACCAATGGTAAGCTCGTGGTCCCCCGTGCACTGCTGCATCGAGGCATGTGCCTCGCCTGTCTGGGCCGCCAGGCCGACAGTCAGGGCGAAGGCCGCCGCCGTCAACATCGCTAGACGTTTCATTTCCAGTCCTCCTGTTTTCGACCTTGAGTCGAACGTGTCGTGAATCGACACAATCCAAACATGTGCCCGATTCTTTTGTCCCGACAAGGGAAGGTTGCATCACTCGAGACACCAGTGCAGCCTGTGGTCATGCGCACGGTTGTGATTCTCTTGACAAGCCTTCTGATCGCTGCGGCGGCCGTCTCCCAGGTGGAGGATGGCGAACAGACGCTCAGACTGTTGCTGCACGACATTCCGGCCGAAGATCTGACGTCTGCGTCGCCTGACGACAGCCACACCGACATTGAGGCCCTCCTTGATGAGGAAGAGGCCGCCCCCCAAGCGTCGCCACGCCAATGCCAGCAATCCTGCGTCGCCGGAGGGACGACGCTCGACGCGGTGTGCGAGCGGCATGTGCGTGTTGAAGCGCCAAGGTCGCGCGCTGTCTGTTACACCCGTGTCGACGAACGGCGCACGCGGTGCCTGGCGTCTTGCGGTGATTGAGGAACCCTGGTCCGGACCGACTGAAAGGCGCCGAGGGGCAAGGGCCTGTTTGCTCGGCGCGCTCCTGTTGCTCGGAGCCTGCGCAACCTCCGGTGAGCCCGTGGAACGCCTCGTCGCCGACGCCGGAGTGCGGGCCACCCGGGTGTTGGCCTACGACGCGGACGGTTTCACGCGTCGACTCGAGGAAGGCGACGCCACGGCGGCGTTCGTCGCCACCTGGCGAGCATGCAACGGCTCCACACAGTGCGCCATCGCCGAGCCTTCCACCATAGAACAGGCCCAGCGAAGAGAGCTCGCGGACGCCGTCGTGTTGCGCGCCGAAGCCATCGCCGGGTTGAACAGGGCCTATGCGGCTTTCCGCGCTGAGGTGACGGGACAGTCCGAGGCGCCGTCTGACCGCGCAATCCGCGAAGCCATCACAGGGACTGTGTCCTACGGCAACTCACTGGCCAGTCTCCAATTCGGAAGCGGGAGCGCGGTGTTCGCACGGCCTCTGGAGCGCGCGGCGGGCGCGGTGGCATCTGTCACCGTCGCAGGGCAGCGTCGATCGCGAATGCTCAATGCGAGCGCCGCGCTGGCTGAAGCAACGACAAACCTGCGCGAAGCCATGATGCTGGAAACGCGGAAGTACGATGCGCTGACGGAGGTGCTTGTCCGCGAGCGCATCGATGCCCACCGGTCTCTGCTGCAAGCGGGCCTCGTCTCCGGCGCCGGAGCGCTGCGACCGGTCGCGGATCGGCTCGGCGTCCCGCTCGCGCGCGATGCTGATTTGATCGTCGCCCGTTCGGCGTCGGCTCGCATGGCCGTGGAAGCGATGATCGAAGCATCCGAACGGGCGGAGATTCGAAGGACGCAGCTGAGGTATCGGGCCGCCGTCACCGCGCTGATCGAGCTGGAGCAGGTGCACGTCCAGCTGAACGCCGGAGCAAAACCCGACCTCAGCCGGCTGGATCAAGCCCTGTGGAATCTTGAACGGCTGGCCGATCCGCCTTCTGGTCCTGCCGTACGCACGGTCGCGACCGCCACCGGGAACTGACGGCCCGGCCCGCTCATTCCGGTCCCAACACGAGAGGAAGCCGGGATGACCACGATCGAACACGCACTGGATGACGCACAGGACGCGGCGGCGAGCTTCCTCAATGCGGAGGGACGCGGCGCGGCCCATGTGGCGCTGGGCGTCGCCGTGACGGTCGGCTTCGCCCTCGCCGCGACCCTCTTCGCCAGCCGAACCATCCGCCCGCGTCCCCGAACCCTGGCCGACGCCGCGCCGATCACCGAGCGGCCGCGCGGGCCGCTGAGCCTGATCCTGCCGGCGGTGTTTTCGGTCACCACCCTTTCGGCGGTGCGGGTCTGGAACGCCCCTGCCCGGCCCGAGCGCACCACCGCCATGGGCCTGTGGGCCGCGGCACAGGCGCTGAACGCCGTCTGGATCGCCATGCGCCCCGCCAGCCGAGGCCTCCAGATCGCGGCGGCCATGTCCTCGGCCGGTCTGGCCGCCGCCTTCGCCCATGAGGCGCGGAAGCTCGATCCCGAGGCCGGCAAGCTGGCCTCGCCGACGGGCGGTCGCGTACGCTTGGCCAACTTCATCCAGCGCAAGGCCGAACACCGGCCGACGGTGCACTGAAAGACCCGCGCCTTGCCGGATGACGCGGCTTCCTCTAGGGACTGCGCCCGTTCTCGCGCGCGTCGGCGTCCGATGCGGTGCGCCTCAATCCTTTCCGGGACACCATGAAAATCAACGGCAACACCATCAAGCCCGGCATGGTCCTTGAGCACAACAAGGGCCTGTGGGTCGTGACCAAGGCCAGTCACGTCAAGCCGGGCAAGGGCGGCGCCTTCGCCAACATCGAGGCCAAGAACCTCGAGACCGGCAACAAGCTGAGCGAACGCTTCCGGTCTGAGGACAAGGTCGAGCGCGTCACGCTGGAGCAGAAGAATTTCTCGTACCTGTACGAGCAGGGCGACGCCCTGGTGTTCATGGATGACGACACCTACGAGCAGACCGAACTGCAGAAGGACTGGGTCGGCGAGGACCGCGTCGCCTATCTGCAGGACGGCATGAAGGTCGTCATCGAAATGCACGAGGAACGGCCGATCGGCCTGACCCTGCCCGACCAGGTCACCCTGGAAGTCGTCGAGACCGAGCCCACGGTGAAGGGCCAGACCGCCTCTTCGTCCTACAAGCCCGCCATCGCCAACAACGGCGTCCGCATCATGATCCCGCCCTATATGGGCGTGGGCGAGCGGATCATCGTCGACACCACGACGGGTGAGTACGTCCGCCGCGCTGAATAGGCCCGAGAGGGTTTAGGTTCTAGGGACTAGGTTCTAGGGCCACACGCACCGCCCCGCCCGACTTCTTCCCTAGCCCCTAGTCCCTAGAACCCAGAACCCACCGCCATGGCCCTCGCCTCCGCCCTCGTTTCCGTGATGATCGACGCGGTCCGCAAGACCGCACGGCCGATGCTGCGCGACTTCGGAGAGGTCGCCCAGTTGCAGGTCTCCCGCAAGGGACCCGGCGACTTCGTCACCGCCGCCGACATCAAGGCCGAGGACTCGCTCTACGAACTGCTGATGAAGGCCCGCCCCGGCTACGGCTTCCTGGGCGAGGAGCGCGGCATGATGGAGGGGACCGACAAGTCCCACATGTGGATCGTCGACCCCATCGACGGCACCACCAACTTCATGCACGCCATGCCCCATTTCGCCATCACCGTGGGCCTGCAGCGCACCGCGCCCGATGGCACTTCCGAGATCGTGGCGGGCGTGACCTACAACCCCGTCATGAACGAGCTGTTCTGGGCCGAAAAGGGCAAGGGCTGTTATCTGAACGACCAGCGCATCCGCGTCGCCGGCCGCCGCGACCTGTCGGAAAGCCTGATCGCCACCGGCCTGCCCTTCATCGGCAAGACCGGCCACGCCCAGGCCATCAAGGACATCCACGCCATCGGCCAGCGCGTCGCCGGCATCCGCCGCCTCGGCTCGGCGGCGCTGGACTTCGCCTGGGTCGCGGCGGGGCGGTACGACGCCTATTATGAGCGCAATCTACAGCCGTGGGACGTGGCGGCGGGGATATTGTTCGTCACCGAGGCCGGCGGCGTGGTCACCACCATCGACGGCGAGGGCCGTCCGGAGACGGGCGCGCAGATCCTGGCCACGAACTCGGAGCTGCATCCGCAGCTGCAGAAGGTGCTGCGGGGGTAAAAGGGTTCCTTCTCCCCTTGAGGGAGAAGCAACCATGTCAGTTCAGGATAGCGGTCCATGGTGTGTCGCGCTTGAGGACGCGCTTATCCGATCAGCGACTTCGCCGCCGCCCTCGCCTCGTCGGTGACCACCGCCCCCGACAGCATCCGCGCGATCTCCTCGCGGCGGGCGTCGCCGTCCAGCGCATCGACGGTGGTGGTGGTCTGGCCGCCGGCGTCGGCCTTGCGCACCTTCCAGTGGGCGTGGGCGCGGGCGGCGACCTGGGGGCTGTGGGTCACGACCAGCACCTGGGCGCCGTGTGACAGGCTTTGCAGGCGCAGGCCGACGGCCGAGGCTACAGCTCCGCCGACGCCCTGATCGACTTCGTCGAAGATCATCACCGGCTGGCGCTGGTCTTCCCGGCCCGCCAGCGCCGCCTTCATGGCGAGGGCGAAACGGGCCAGTTCGCCGCCCGAGGCGATGGCGTCCAGCGGGCCGAAGGCGGTTCCGGCGTTGGTGGCGATCTCGAAACGGGTGGTCTCGACGCCCAGCGGCCCGCGCCGTCCGTCGGCGACCGGCTCGAAGCCGACCCGGAAGCGGGCGCGGTCCAATTTCAGCGGGCCCAGTTCGCCCATGACCGCCGCAGCCAGCCGGTCAGCCGCGCCCTCGCGCGCCGAGGTCAGCAGCATGGCGGCGACGTCATAGGCCTCGCGCGCGGCCGAGGCGGCGCGTTCGGCGGCGGTGATGGCCTCGGCTCCGTCCTCGATCAGCCGCAGCTGGTCGCGGAAGCGGACGCGCAGGACGGGCAGGCTCTCGACCGATGTGTTCAACTTGCGGGCGGCGGCGCGCAGGGCGAACAGCCGCTCCTCGGCCTTGTCGAGACGGCCGGGTTCAAAGTCGAAGGCATTGGCGGCGGCGTCGACGCAGGCGATGGCCTCCTCGGCCTCGACCATGGTGCGGTCGATGGCCTCGGCGGCGGCGGACAGCTTTTGCAGCAGCGGATGCTCGGGGTCCGTCCCCGCCTGTCCGGCCCTCTGCCGCGCATGCTCGACGGCGCGCAGGGCCGAGCTCAACTTCTGGGAAAGTTTGTCTCCGCCCAGCGACGCCTTCGCGTCGGCCAGATCGCCGATGGCCTTTTCAGCCGCGCCGAGGATGGCCCGCTCGCCGGCCAGTTCGGTTTCCTCATTGGCGCGGGGGTCGAGCGCGTCGAGCTCGGCCAGATTGTGGGTCAGTTCCTCGGCATGGGCGGCGGCGTCCGCGGCGGCGGCCTTCAGATCAGCGACGGTGCGTTCGGCGGCCTTCAGCCGGTCGGCGGCGACAGCGACGCCGTGCAGCTGGGGCTGCAGCCCGCCGTAGGTATCCAGCAGGGCGCGGTGGGTCTTCCAGTCCAGCAGGCCTACCGTCTCGTGCTGGCCATGCACCTCGACCAGGGCCTGGCCGATCTCGCGCAGCGCCGTCACCCCGGCCGGCTGGTCGTTGACGAAGGCGCGGCTGCGGCCGTCGGCGGCCAGAGTCCGGCGCAGTATCAGCTCCTCGCCCGGCGCGACGTCGAAGCCACGCTCGCTGATCATGGCGATCAGGGCCGGATCGTCGGGGGCGGTGAAGACGGCGGTGGCCGAGGCCTGCTTGGCCCCGGCCCGCACCAGACCGGCGTCGGCGCGCGCGCCCAGCGCCAGCCCGAGGGCGTCGAGAATGATCGACTTGCCGGCCCCGGTCTCGCCGGTCAGCACGGTCAGGCCGCCCTCGACCTCGAGGTCGAGGGCGTCAACCAGCACGATGTCCCGGATCGAAAGGGCGGTCAGCATGTGGGGGCGCGATTCGGCATTGCGAACAGTCTAGCGCGGACTCGGATCAGGGCAGTCAGCGAGTCAGCCCAGATTCGCGCCGCAAGGCGTCATTGAGCCTTGACTGCCATCCCCGGCCCTGCGCCCGCCAGTATTCCAGCACATCGGCATCCAGACGGAGCGTGACCTGCTTCTTCGGCGAGTCCAGTTTCGGCCGCCCCGGCGAGCGTTTGAACTGCGCCAGCACCGATTCCGGCAGAATCTCCCGGGCGGGTTTGAGACGCGCCGCCCGCTCGGGCGTCAGTTCGGGCACATCATCGTCATCGACGACATACTCAGCCCGCGCTTCTGAAACCCCCTTGGTCTTTGACATGCCGCTGTTCTCGCCTATTGGCCCTACGCAAACTGATGACCCGCGTCGTTCCGTCCCGGATCGTGAACGCCAGAACGTGCAGACGCCCATCCAGTTCGCCGTAAGCAATCCAGCGCGGCTCGCGGTAGTCGAAACGCTCGTCGACTTCGATCAGCGCTTCGTCCATCCGCAAGTCGGCAGCGCGGTCCAGAGACACGCCATGCTTGGTGATGTTCGCTGTATCCTTGGCCGGGTCGAAGACGATCATTTATGTAGCTACATAAATGTCGCGGGTCAATACCTCGTTCAGCCCGGAATGATCCGGCGCAGCCAGCTTTCGCGCTGGCCGGTCGGGGCCACCTCGGGTTGCCGGCCGTCTTCCGACAGCAGGGCGTAGGCCTCGGCGTACCAGGGGCTGCCCGGATAGTTGAAGCCCAGCACGGCGCCGTTGCGGGTCGCCTCTTCCTTCAGGCCGAGCGTCAGATTGACCTCGACCAGCCGGTACAGCGCCTCGGGCGTGTGCGAGGTGCGCTGGTAGGCTTCGTTGTCGATGACCGCCTTGTAGCGGTTGATCGCCGCCAGCGGCTGGCCCGCGCGCTGGTAGTAACGGCCGATGGCCATTTCCTTGCCGGCCAGCTGGTCGTTGACCATGTCGATCTTGACCGTGGCGTCGATGGCGTAGGACGTGCCGGGGTAGCGGCGCTGCACATCCTTGAGCCCGTCCAGCGCCGCCTGGGCGTAGCCCTGGTCGCGGCCCACGTCGGTGATCTGCTCGAAATTGCACAGGGCCTTCATGTAGAAGGCGTAGGGCGCGCTCGGATTGCCCGGGAACAGCTGGATAAACCGGTCCGAAGCCGCGATGGCCTCAGCGTAGTTGTTGTTCTGATAGTAGGCGTAGATCTGCATCAGGATCGCGCGGCGCGACCATTCCGAATACGGGTGCTGGCGCTCGACCTCCTGGAAATAGTCGATCGCATCGGCCCAGCGATTGCGCTGCAGGCGCTGGTAGCCGGTGTTGTAGAGCGCCTCGACCGGCCGCTCCTCATAGGCCAGACGAGGACGCTCGGTGCGGGCGCCGCAGGCCGAGATCGTCAGGGCCGAAACAGCCACGGTGGCCAGGATCAGGCCGGCGCGGAATTTGGAAGCAGGCAAGGACGACCTCAACTTGAAATGCCGGCGGGCGCGGACCCGTCGGCGCCCCCGAAAAACGAGACGCGATCTCTACACCAGCGAACCTGCCCACGCCAATCCGCGAAGAAGAGCGCCAAAAAGGCGCGCCGCGCCTTGTGGCCGGGCCGTCCGCTGGTATGAAGCGCGCCAACGCCGCGGACGCATTCTCAGCCGGGCGATGACGGCGAAAGGATGACCGGACATGAAGCTGCTCTCTGGCAACTCCAACCGGACCCTGTCCCAGGCCATCGCGGCCCACCTCGACATGCCCCTGACCAAGGCCCAGGTGAAACGGTTCGCGGACAATGAGGTCTTCGCCGTGATCGAGGAGAACGTCCGCGGCGAGGACGTCTTCGTCATCCAGTCGACCAGCTATCCGGCCAACGACAATCTGATGGAGCTGCTGATCATGACCGACGCTCTCGTGCGGGCGTCGGCGCGGCGGATCACGGCGGTCATGCCCTATTTCGGCTATGCCCGGCAGGACCGGAAGACGGGTGGACGCACGCCCATCTCGGCCAAGCTGGTGGCCAATATGATCACCCGGGCGGGGGCGCACCGGGTTCTGACGATGGATCTGCATGCCGGCCAGATCCAGGGTTTCTTCGACATTCCGACCGACAACCTGCTGGCCACGCCAGTGCTGGCACAGGACATCAGGGATCATTATCGCCGCGGCGACGACCTGATGATCGTCTCGCCCGACGTCGGCGGGGTGGTGCGGGCGCGGTCTCTGGCCAAGCGGCTGGACGCCGACCTGGCCATTGTCGACAAGCGGCGGCCCAAGGCCGGCGAGAGCGAGGTGATGAACATCATCGGCGACGTCCAGGGCCGGCGCTGCATCCTGTTCGACGACATCGTCGATTCCGGCGGCACCCTGGTCAATGCCGCCCAGGCCCTGATCGACAAGGGCGCGACGGAGGTTTCAGCCTATATCAGCCATGGCGTGCTGTCGGGTCCGGCCGTTCAGCGGATCACCGACGGGCCGCTGAAGGAACTGGTGATCACGGACTCCATCGAGCAGCCCCACGAAGTTTTGAACTGCGGAAAAATCCGAACTGTTTCCGTTGCTCCGTTGATCGGAGAGGCTATCCGGCGGATCGCCAACGAGGAATCCGTATCCAAACTGTTCGATTAACGGTCGGAAAACGGTTCTCCGCGCGTTATAAGCTCTTCGAACTTCGGCGCCTCGACGCGCCGGGCGTCCTTGTGGGGATTTCGTATGTTTCAGGCTCTTCCGCGTCGCGGCCTTTCGTTGGCGGCCGCCGCCGTCGCCGCCGTTCTGGCCAGTTGTGCGACCCCGGAGCCGGAACCCGCTCCCGCACCGCCCCCGCCGCCGGCCCCCGCGCCGCTGCCCGCGGTCAGTCTGAACGAAGGCGTGGCCCAGGCCGCCGCCATCTATGTCGCCTTCATGCGCGAGGCCGGGACCATTCAGGCCGGCTTCACCAGCGCCGAAGCGATCCAGGCCGCCATCCGCCGGGGCGCATCCTATGAACCGGCCCAGCTGTCGCGCGGCATGATCGCCTACGGCTCGATCCTGGCGCTGCAGTCACCGGAGTTCGTGCAGGGCGTACGCACCTACGCCGTCGACCCGGCGACCCGCCGGGAAATCATCGCCCGCATCGTCGCCGATCCAGCCTATGCGGCCACCCTGCCCGGCGCCGACGCCGCTGCGGGCCTGATCATCGACACGATCGGCCGCGATTCGGCGGCCATGCTCGTCATCGCCGATGCCGTCGAAGAGGACGCCTACACCATCCAGGCGCGCAACGACCCGCGCCGCCGCTGGGCGACCGCCCATATCGCCGACCGCGTGACGCGGCTTGAGGGCGCCAAGGCCCTGTCGGCGGTGCAGATGCTGCCCTCGGCCGAGGAATCGGCCCGTCTGTTCGCGGCCGCCAACTCGGGCACAGGCCTGTCGCTGAACGCCTCCCGCTCGGGGCCGCCCTATACGCCGGCGATCGCGCGCGCGCTGGCCCTGGCCGCCCTGGCCGCGCTTGGGGCCGGCGGCGAGGACGCCCGGGCCAATACCGAAGCCCTGACGGTCGAGCAGAACAGCGAATTCTGCCTCAACATGTCCAAGCTGATGCTGTTCCAGTGCCTGGCCGCCTCGCGACCCAGCTATGAGGACATGTTCTGCGTCGGACGCCATGTGGCGCGCGATCTGGCCACCTGCACGGCCCAGAACATCACCCCCGCTCCGATCGAGGCGACCGCGACGGCCGTGGCCGGCGGAGCGCCTGATTCCGCCCCGGTGCAGACGCCGGTCGCCGAAGCGGCGGCGGCGGCGTCCATCTCTGCGACCTCGGCCCTGAACAGCGGGCGCTGACGCCTGTTTCCATTCCGGCGTCGCAATGACGTCCGGAGCGGTTGCGTCCGCGCCGGTTGGCGTGTAATGACCCGCGCTCTTGAATTCAGGGTCCGGAGACCCCGCCGCGAGGGCTGACTGGTCAGCGCGGCGTTTGTGTTGTTGAGGCGAGGCGATGGCCGAGATCATTCTGAACGTGGACGTCCGTGATGGCGTTGGCACCGGCGGCGCTCGCGCCGCGCGTCGTGCGGGCATGGTCCCGGGCGTGCTTTACGGCGGCGACAAGGCCCCCGTGGCCATCTCGGTGAACGAGCGCGACTTCCGCAAGTCGCTCTACACCGGCAAGCTGCTGGGCCACCTGGTGACGCTGAAGTACGGCGACGAGAGCCAGCCGGTCATCGCACGCGATGTTCAGTTCGACCCCGTGTCGGACCGTCCGCTGCACTTCGACCTGATGCGGGTCGATGAAAAGCAGACCATCAAGATCGAAATCGCGGTCCACTTCATCAACCAGGACCAGTGCGAAGCCTTCCGTCAAGGCGGCTCGCTGGAAGTCGTCCGTCACTCGGTCGAGGTGAAGGTCCGCGCGGATCACATCCCGGATGACCTGATCGTCGATCTGGCCGGCCACAAGATGGGCGACACCATCCGCTGGTCGGACCTGAAGGGCACGAAGGACGTCGAACCGACCATCACTGACCGTGACTTCGTGATCGCCTCGATCAAGACGTCTTCGGCCGCCATCTCGGCCGCCGCCGACGAGGCGCATGACGCCGAAGTGGCCGCCGAGACCGCTGAAGTCGAAGCGACTGAACAGGCGGCCTCCGGCGAAGAGGGCGAAACCGCCGCGGAAGACACCGCCGAGGGCTGATCGCCTCGATCATGTCGAAAACAATCACCCCGCCCGGTTCGCCGCGGCGGGGTTTTTGCTGGTCGGATTGCGGAACCAGTGGTGGCGCGCTACCTTCTCACCATGAACGTGCATGCCGCCAGGCCCGACAAGTACAAGGCCTACCGCGCCCGCAAGAAGGCCGCGGGTCTGAAGGAAGTGCGAATCTGGACATTGGATGCGGACGCACCCGGGTTCCGGGAACGGATGGCCGCTGACTGGGGGCGCATCAATGCCAGCGAGAGCGAACGGGAAACAATCGCCTTCGTCGAGGCGATGATGGTCGAAGATCTGGCCGACGAGGACGAGGCTGAAGCCTATTGACCCGGGGGGATCTGATCACCGTCGCCGTTTCCGGCGACCACGGGAAACCTCGGCCGGCAATCGTGATTCAGTCCGACGAGGTGCCTTCCGCTACGGTGCTGGTCTGCCTGCTGACCAGCGATGTTGTGCAGGTCGCACCTTCCAGGGCATCCATTCAGCCGACCTCCACAAACGGATTACGCAAGCCGTCGCTGATTCAGGTCGAGAAAATCTATCCCATTCCAAGATCAAAATGCGGGCCGGTGCTTGGTCGGCTGGGCGCCGAGGAGCAGGCGGAGCTTAATTTGCTCTTGAACTTTGTTCTCGGCCTGGGCGACTGAACCCGATGATCATCATCGCTGGCCTGGGCAATCCGGGCGCCAAGTATCAGGGCAACCGCCACAACATCGGCTTCATGGCCGCCGACGAAATCGCCAGCCGCTGGTCGTTCGGGCCCGAGCGGGCCAAATTCCAGTCAGTGATCCGCGAAGGCGAGGTCCAGACCGCAAACGGCGCCGTCCGCGTCCTGCTGATGAAGCCCCAGACCTTCATGAACGAGAGCGGCCGGGCCGTGGCCGAGGCGGCCCGCTTCTACAAGGTCCAGCCGTCCGAGGTCATCGTCTTCCATGACGAGATCGACCTGGCCCCCGGGCGGTTCCGCATGAAGACCGGCGGCGGGGCCGCCGGCCAGAACGGCGTCCGCAGCCTGATCAGCCAACTGGGCCCCGACTTCCGCCGCGCCCGCATGGGAGTCGGCCACCCCGGCGAGCCGCAGCTGGTGCACGGCCATGTGCTGAGCGATTTCCACAAGGCCGACCGGACCTGGCTGGAGCCGATGCTCAACGCCGTCGCCGACGCCCTGCCCTTCGCCCTCGCCGGCGATGACGACCGTTATCAGGCTGAAGTGATGCGACTGGCTCCCGCTCCGAAATTCAGCCCCCGCCAGGCGGCCCAGAACGCCGCCCGCGACGCTGACCGGGGCGAATAGCCGCTCTTCCCTTGTCGCCTCCCCGCCGTTAGGCCGGGGGCGATATTGTCCGCCGCCTGAAAGGCCTGACTCGATGACCCGCGCCCCGATCCTCGCCGCCGCCCTGCTGACGCTGGCCGCCTGCAGCCCCGGCGGATCTGGCTCCGGCGAGGCGGCCACGGTGCAGGTCGCCGGCGCCGTGTGCCGACCGACGCCGGTCGGGCGCCAGATGACCGGCTGCTACCTGACCCTGACCACCGCCACCGCCGATCGGCTGGTCTCGGCCAGCAGCCCCGACGCCAACATGGTGCAGATCCATGAGAGCCGGATCGAAAGCGGCATGATGATGATGAACGAGCTGAGGGAGGGCCTCGCCCTCCCGGCGGGCGAGACCGTGGCGCTCGCGCCCGGCGGCAATCACCTGATGCTGCTGGGGGTCAACGAGCCCCTGGTCGCAGGCGACACCGTCGCCCTGACCCTGACCTTCGCCACTTCGGCCCCGGTCGAGGTGACCGCGACCGTCGGCCAGCCCGCCGCGTCCGAATACGATCACGCGGCCGCCCCTGCCGCCCACTGAAGCCCGACCTGACAAACCGGCCGCGACCGGCTAAAGGCTCGCGCTCACGAGGAACTCCCCCAAGACCATGGCCCTGAAAGTCGCGATCGTCGGCCTGCCCAATGTCGGCAAGTCCACCCTGTTCAACGCCCTGACCAAGACGGCGGCGGCCCAAGCCGCCAACTATCCGTTCTGCACCATCGAGCCCAACACCGGCGACGTGGCCGTGCCCGAGCCGCGGCTCGAGGTGCTGGCCGCCATCGCCGGGTCGAAGGAGATCATCCCCTCGCGGATCACCTTCGTCGACATCGCCGGCCTGGTGCGCGGCGCGTCGAAGGGCGAGGGCCTGGGCAACCAGTTTCTGGCCAACATCCGCGATTGCGACGCCGTGGCCTTCGTCGCCCGCTGCTTCATCGATGACGACATCACCCATGTCGAGAATCGCATCGACCCGATCAGTGACCTCGAGATCATCGAGACCGAACTGATGCTGGCCGACCTCGAAAGCCTCGAGAAACGGGTCGGCGCCGTTGAGAAGAAGGCCAAGGGCGGCGACAAGGAGGCCCAAACCACCCTGCGCCTGATCAACATGGCCCTGACGCCCCTGCGCGCCGGCAAGCCCGCGCGCGTGGTCCCGGTCGACAAGGAAGACCAGAAGGCCTGGCACATGCTCCAGCTGCTGACCTCCCTGCCGGCGCTCTATGTCTCCAACGTCGACGAGAACTCGGCCGACAAGGGCAATGACCTGTCCGATCAGGTGGCCGAACGGGCCGCGCAGGACAACGCCAAGGCTGTGGTCATCTCGGCCAAGATCGATTCTGAACTGGCCGTTCTGGACGCCGACGAACAGGCGGAGTTCCTTGAGAGCCTCGGCCTGGCGGAACCCGGCCTGAACCGGCTGATACGCGAGGCCTACGCCTTGCTGGGCCTGCAGTCCTATTTCACGGTCGGGCCGAAGGAGGCTCGCGCCTGGACGATCCCGATCGGGGCCACGGCGCCGCAGGCGGCGGGCGTGATCCACACCGATTTTGAAAAGGGCTTCATCCGCGCCGAGACCATCGCCTTCGACGACTTCGTGGCGTTGAAGGGCGAGGCCGGCGCCCGCGCGGCTGGCAAGCTGCGCGCCGAGGGCAAGCCCTATGTCGTCAAGGACGGCGACGTCATGAATTTCTTGTTCAACTAGGGCGCAGCCGCTGGCGCTCCGGCGGGCGCCGGGCACCGCACCAGGGTGATCACGGCATTGTTCCGGTTCAGCCAGGTCAGGCGCATGCCCTCGCCATGCACCGCCATCTTGATCCGTTCGTTCGAGGTCTGCCCTTCCGACGCGCAGGCCAGAGACGCCTGATAGCCCTCGGCGACCTGGGAGATCGACAGGATGCCGCAACTGTTCTCATAGCCCTCGAACCGGGTGGTGGTGATCTCGATCGGCCGCTCGGCGCCTTGCAGGTTTGCGCACCAGGCGGCGCTGGCGGCCCAGCGGCCAACAAAGGTCTGCGGGCCCGATCCCGGCATGATGGAGCCGACGCCCGGCGGCGGGGTCGGCGGCGGGGCCTCGGCCTCGGGCGTATTGATCGGGGCGGCGGGATCGGTCGGCGGATTGGTCCCGGATTGTCCGCACGCGGCGAGCGCCAGAACTACGGACAGGACGGCAACGCGATTTATGGTCATGCAACGGGAACGCCGTTCAGCCGAAGCGGCTCCATCTTTCCCCTCGATCACGAATTCGCGGTCAAGCTTGCATCTGCCGCGAGATTTTGCGACCGGTTCGCTTGTGTCGAGAACAGGGGGTGTCCCGGATGGCTCAGAACACCATGCCGTGGGGAGCGCAGATCGATCCGTTGGCGCAGGATATCGCCGCGGTGCTGAAGAGCATGGGGGGCTCGGCCCACCAGCGCGATGTCGTCCAGTGCGTCTGCGCCATGAAGCGACAGCGCGGCGAGACTGTCGCCCAGGATTTGGCCAACCGCATCGTCGAGGTGTTCGAGAAATACCGCGACCTGTTCTTCAAGCCGTTTGGCGAAGGCTCGATGCGCTGGGCCCTGCAGCCCGGCGTCGCCTGAACAGCGCGGATTCCGGCCAACGAAAAGGCGCGCACCCCGCAAGGGATGCGCGCCTTCGTCGTTTCAGACGTCGGCGACCTAGAGCGGGACTCGTTCACACGGAACCGTATCCGGAGTTGACGAGGTAGTTGGC
>NZ_JBHYDN010000002.1:0-400788 GCF_051860745.1 Brevundimonas sp. | reverse complement strand
ATCAGATCACCACCGATTTGGGAATCCCGATTCCAACAAAACGGGCCACGCTCTAAGACGTGAGAAGCCCCTGGGCTTCGAGAGCGTCAGCCAATTCGCCGGGGCTGACCCAGACGCGGGTGTAGCCGGCTTCGCCCAGACGCTTCAGCTCGGTGGTCAGGTCAGCCTTGGCCGAAGCGGCGAAACGCGCATCGTAGCCGGCCCCGTCGGCGGCGATCCGGACCATGGGACGGCCGGTCTCGACCCGGTGGAGATAGCCCTCGTAGAGGACCGCCGCCTCCGCCGCGAGCAGGCCCGTCTCGACCTCGAGGCCGGCCTTGCGGAGTCGCTCGACGCCGCGGCCCGCGGCGAAGGGCGAGGGATCGACGGCCGCCACCACGACCCGGCGGATCCCCGCCTCCACCAGGAAATGGGAGCAGGAGGTGCGGCCCGAGGACCGGGCGCCGCAGGGCTCCATGGTCACATAGGCGGTCGCGCCGCGGGCGCGGTCGCCGGCGGCGGGGGCGGCCTGTTCCTCGGCGTGTGGACGACCGCCCGGCGCGGTGGCGGCCTCGGAGACGACCTCGCCGTCGTTGACGATCACGCACCCGACGGCCGGATTGGGCCAGGTCTGGCCCATGCGATCCTTGGCCAGGGCGATGGCCCGGCCCATGAAGCGGATGTCGTCGGAGGCCTGCTGGGCGCTGGTCATGCGCCGGCTCCCAGGGGCGGAAGTTCGGTCGCGCGCGCCGAATCCAGATAGCGGGCCGCGACGGGCTTCAACCCGGCGTCGAGGTCGATCTCCAGCGGATTGCCGGTCGGGATCTCGACGCCGACGATCCGGTCGTCCGGCACGCCGAACAGGTGTTTGACGATGGCGCGCAGGGAATTGCCGTGGGCGGCGATCAGCACGTCCTCGCCGGCCTTCAGGCGCGGGGCGATGGCTTCGTCCCAATAGGGCAGGACCCGTTCCAGCGTGGTCTTGAGGCTTTCGGTGTCGGGGATGGCCTGGCCGGCGTAGCGGGCGTCGCCGGCGAAATCCCATTCGCCGCCGGGGGCCAGCGGCGGGGGCGGGATGTCGTAGCTGCGGCGCCAGATTTTCACCTGGTCCTCGCCATGCGTCTCCGCCGTCTCGGCCTTGTTGAGGCCGGTCAGGCCGCCGTAGTGGCGCTCGTTCAGCCGCCAGTCGTTGATCACCGGCACATCGCGCAGCCCGGCGGCGTCAAGGGCCAGGGCCCCGGTGCGCGTCGCCCGCTTCAGCACCGAGGTGAACATGACCGAGGGCCGAAAACCCGCCTCGGCGATCTGCTCGCCGGCGCGCCGGGCCTGGGCCTCGCCCTCTGCGGTCAGGTCGACGTCGACCCAACCGGTGAAGCGGTTGTCCAGGTTCCACTGGCTCTGGCCGTGGCGCAGCAGGATCAGGCGGGGCATTCAGGTCTCCGGGCAGTCTGTGGGGGGGTAGGACCGGCGGCCGCGCGGGTCAAGACGAGCGTCCGGCGATACGTGGCGCAGCCTTGCCGGCGGCCGGACGTTGTTGTCCGGGCGACGCCCGGCGCCCTATAGCCACGCGACAACCGGTTCATTCCCAAGGTTCCCGATGCAAAAACCCCGCTCCGACCTGCGACCCAACACCGCAGACTACGAGACCATTCCGCTGGTCAAGCCGACGGGGTTCCGCGAATACGACGCGCGCTGGATTCTGGAGAAAGAGATCAATCTGCTGGGCATCCAGGCGCTGGGTCTGGGGCTGGCCACCTATGTGCACGAGATCGGCCAGCGTCCCCGGATTGTCGTCGGCCATGACTTCCGCGCCTATTCGCTGAGCGTGAAACAGGCGCTGATCCTGGGCTTGCTGGAAGGCGGCATGGAGGTGCTGGATATCGGCCTGGCCCTGTCGCCGACCGCCTATTTCGCCCAGTTCGCGCTGGACGCGCCCTGTGTGGCCATGGTCACCGCCAGCCACAACGAGAACGGCTGGACCGGGGTCAAGATGGGCGCCAATCCGCCGCTGACCTTCGGCCCCGACGAGATCGGGCGGTTGAAGGACATCGTCCTGAACGGCGAGGGCGTCGGCCGTCCGGGCGGGTCCCTGACCCGGGTCGAGGGCTTCCGCGAACGCTATCTGGAAGAGATCACCTCGAAGGTGAAACTGAGCCGCCCAATCAAGGTCGTCGCCGCCTGCGGCAACGGCACCGCCGGGGCCTTCGCCCCCGAGGCCCTGCGCCGCATGGGGGCGGAGGTGATCGAGATGGATACGGACCTCGACTGGACCTTCCCCAAATACAATCCGAACCCGGAAGACCACGCCATGCTGATGCAGATGGCGGCCCGGGTGCGCGAAACCGGGGCCGAGCTGGCGCTGGGCTTCGACGGCGACGGCGACCGCTGCGGCGTGGTGGATGACACGGGCGAGGAGATCTACGCCGACAAGATCGGCCTGATGCTGGGTCGCGACCTGTCGGCCCTGCATCCCAACGCCACCTTCGTCGTCGATGTGAAATCAACCGGCCTGTACAAGACCGATGAAGTGCTGAAGTCGAACGGCGCCGACGTCGTCTACTGGAAGACCGGCCACAGCTATATCAAGCGCAAGACCGCTGAACTGGGGGCCCTCGCCGGGTTCGAGAAGTCGGGCCACTTCTTCTTCAACGCCCCGATCGGGCGCGGCTACGACGACGGCATTGTCGCCGCCGGCGCCATCCTTGCCATGCTGGACCGCAATCCGGGCAAGACCCTGTCGCAGCTGAAGGGCGCCCTGCCCGACGCCTGGACCTCCATGACCATGTCGCCGCACTGCGACGACGAGCTGAAGTACGAGGTGCTCGAGCGGATCGTGGCCGAGTATCAGGCCCTGGCCGACGCCGGCGGCTCGATCCTGGGCCGCAAGATCGTCGAGGCCATCACCGTCAACGGCGTGCGGGTGCATCTGGAGGACGGGTCATGGGTGCTGGTCCGCGCCTCGTCCAACAAGCCGGAACTGGTGGTGGTGGTCGAGAGCATGCGTTCCGACGCCGACATGCGCGCCCTGTTCCGCGAGGAGGTGAAGCCGCGTCTGGCGAAATACCCGGAGATCGGGGCCTACAATCAGGAACTTTGACCCTGACCGGCGAAGGCGCGGGCCGGGACATTCAAAAAATGCGGAATCCGCTACTTTGGAGACATTCGACCCTGGCCGGCCGTTTTGAGACCGGGGCGCGCGGGCGCTTCTGCGCGCCGGATCCTGGGCGGAGGCGGCGTATCGGGATGTCAAAGACCAACCGCGCCGGACCCGGCGGGACCTGCCCCGTAGAAGAGCATGCGGGTCCGTCATTTCCGGACGCAGGGCGGCAGATCGCCGCCCGGGCGGGGCGGAAGGGGCGGGTTCAGGGGTCGAAATGGGCGCACCGGACGGGGCGGGAGTCCCGGCCCGCCTGACGCCTCAGACCATCGCCAGCAGATAGATCAGGGCCAGCGCCAGAACGAGCAGCGCCAGCAGCGACAGGACCACCACCGCGGCGATGCGGACGCCGGACCGGGCGACGGCCCGCGCGTCCGTGCTGAGGCCGAGGGCGGCCATGGACAGCGTCGTCAGGACCGTGGCGGTCCTGGCCAGGATCGGCAGAACGTCTGTGGGGATCACGGCCATCGAACGCGCGCCCATCATCAGCAGGAAGCCGATGATGAACCACGGGATCAGGTGGCGCAGCGACACGACCCGCGCGGGCGCCTCGACGGCCTCGCTCTCGCGGCGCCGGAAGGCGGTGAGAATGGCCAGACCCAGGCAAACGGGCCCCAGCATCAGGACACGGACCAGTTTGATCAGGGTTCCGGCCTGGTTGGCCACGGCGCCGACGGGCAGGGTGGCGGCCAGAACCTGTGGCACGGCGTAGACGGTCAGGCCGGCCAGCACGCCGTATCGGACGTCGGTCATCTGCAGCGCCACGCCGAGCAGGGGTAGCAGCAGGACCACCGCCACGCCGAGCACGGCGGTGAAGGCGATGGCGGCGGAGACGTCATCGGCCTCGGCGTCGATCACCGGGGCGACGGCGGCGATGGCGGAGTTGCCGCAGATGGCGTTGCCGCAGGCGATCAGCACCGCCATCCGGTGGGGCAGGCGCAGCAGTCGCCCAATCCCGTAGCTGACCACCAGCGCCAGCACCACGATCACCGCCGTGCCCGCCAGCAGGCCGGGACCGATGGCCATGACGGTGGCGGCGCTGACCGAGGCGCCGAGCAGGACCACGGCGATCTCGAGCAGGGTGCGGGCGGTGAACTCGATGCCGGGGCGGACGGACGCCGGCGGGGTCCAGACGCTGCGGATCGCGGCGCCGATCAGGATGGCCAGCACGATGGCGTCGATCCACCCCCGCCCCAGCAGCCGCAGCTCCAGCGCCTGGACGGCCACCGCCGCCAGGGCGACCGCTACACAGGCGATCAGGCCGGGGATCAGGGAGAAGATGCCGGACAGGCGGACGGGAATCATCGGGTGAGACTGCGCCGGAGACGCTTTGCTTTCCACCCGTCATCCTCGGGCTTGACCCGAGGATCAGACGTGGGGGCGGGCTGTGCCTCCCGGACGGCCCCGCGACCGCGCCCGTGCAACCTGTCACCGGGCGCCGGATGATCTGATCCTCGGGTCAAGCCCGAGGATGACGGTGGTAAGAGTGGACGCCCCTACCCGGCCGCCTTCACCGCCGCGACCACATCGGCGACCACCGACTTGACCAGTTTGGCGTCGTCGCCCTCGGCCATGACCCGGATCAGTTTCTCGGTGCCGGAGGGGCGGACCAGCAGACGGCCCACGCCCGCGAGCCGCGCCTCGGCGTCGGCGATGGCCGCCTTGACCCCCGCGTTCTCCAACGGCTTGCCCGACGTGTAGCGGACGTTCTCCAGCTTCTGCGGCACGGTCTCGAACTGTTTCGCCAGCTCGCTCATCGGACGACCACTCTCGACCAGCACCGCCAGCACCTGCAGCGCCGACATCAGGCCGTCGCCGGTGGTGGCGTGGTCGTGCAGGATGATGTGGCCCGACTGTTCACCGCCGAGGTTGAAACCGCCTTCGCGCATCCGCTCCATCACATAGCGGTCGCCGACCTTGGTCCGCTCCAGCGACAGGCCGTTGGCGTTCAGCACCCGCTCCAGCCCGAGGTTGGACATGACGGTGGCGACGACGCCGCCGCCCTTCAGCATGCCGCGTTTGGCCCAGTCCAGGGCGACCATGGCCATGATCTGGTCGCCGTCGACGACCTGGCCCTTCTCGTCGCAGATGATCACCCGGTCAGCGTCGCCGTCGAGGGCGATGCCGATGTCGGCGCGGTAGCGTTTGACCGCCTCGGCCAGGGTCTCGGGATGGGTCGAGCCGCAGTCGGCGTTGATGTTCAGGCCGTTGGGCTCGACGCCCACGGCGCAGACTTCCGCACCCAGCTCGTAAAGGGTGGTCGGGGCGACCCGGTAGGCGGCGCCGTTGGCGCAATCGACGGCGACGCGCAGGCCCTGCAGGCTCAGGCCCTTGGGGAAGCTGGCCTTGGCGATCTCGACATAACGGGCCTGGGCGTCATCGATCCGCTTGACCCGGCCCAGTGCGTCGGGCGGGGCCAGATCGGCGTCCAGCGCCTGATCCATCATCGATTCGATCTTCAGCTCGACCGCGTCCGACAGCTTGTAGCCGTCGGGACCGAACAGCTTGATGCCGTTGTCCAGGTAGGAGTTGTGCGAGGCCGAGATCATCACCCCGATGTCGGCCCGCATCGAGCGGGTCATCATGGCCACGCCCGGCGTCGGCAGGGGACCGAAGGTGCGCACGTCCATCCCGGCCGATGAAAAGCCCGCGACCAGCGCCGGTTCGATCATATAGCCGGACAGGCGAGTGTCCTTGCCGATCACCACTAGGTGACGGCGATTGTCAGCTGACATGAACAGACGGCCGGCCGCGAGGCCCACACGCAGGGCCACCTCCGGCGTCATCGGATGGGTGTTGGCGCGACCGCGAATGCCGTCCGTTCCGAAATATCTTCGTTCGCCCAAGATATATTTCCTTTTGAGGAGCGGTGCCGCAGAAACGTTGCGAAACTGCTTTTCAAGTGTAATTCCCGGACATTCTCGCATACATCGCGCCCGGCGGACGGTGACTTAGACTGTCCGGGGGACGTGCGCAAAGCACGCGGATTCGGTTTTCAGGGATATTTTTCCATGTGCGGCATCATCGGAGTAACGGGCGTCGGCCCGGTGGTTCCCCGTCTGATCGACAGCCTGAAGCGGCTGGAATACCGCGGCTATGACTCCGCCGGCGTCGCGGCCCTTGTGGATGGACGCATCGAGCGGCGTCGGGCCAAGGGAAAGATCCGCGAACTGGAGGCGGTGCTTCTGGCCGAGCCGCTGGCCGCCACCATCGGCATCGGCCACACCCGCTGGGCCACCCACGGCGCGCCGACAACAACCAACGCTCACCCTCACCATGCCGGACGGGTGGTGCTGGTCCACAATGGCATCATCGAGAATTTCGCCGAGCTGAAGGCCGAACTGGCTGCGCAGGGGCATGTCTTTGAAAGCCAGACCGACACCGAGGTGGTGGCGCATATGATCGACCGGGCGCTGGGGACCGCCAACGATCCGCTGGTCGCCTTCAAGACCGTGCTGGACCGGTTGACCGGCGCCTACGCCCTGGCCGTACTGATCGAGGGCGAAGACGGGCTGATCATGGGCGCCCGGCGCGGCAGTCCGCTGGTGGTCGGCTGGGGCGAGGGCGAGATGTACCTCGGCTCCGACGCCCTGGCCGTCGGCCCCTTCACCCAGAAGATCTCCTATCTGGAAGAGGGCGACTACGTCGGCATCGACCGGAACGGCGCCCGGATGTTCGACGTGGGCGGCGCCGCGGTCGAACGGCCGATCGTGCAGGTCTCCGCCTCCTCGGCCCTGGTCGAGAAGGGCGAGTACCGGCATTTCATGGAAAAGGAGATCCACGAACAGCCGGACAGCGTCCAGCACACCCTGTCGCACTACCTCGATTTCGTGAACGGCAAGGCCAAGACCGACTCCGCCGATTTCGCCGCCATCGACCGTATCCAGATCGTGGCCTGCGGCACCGCCTTCTACGCCGGCCAGATCGGGCGTTACGCCTTCGAGAAGCTGGCCAACCTGCCCTGCGACGTCGAGATCGCCTCGGAGTTCCGCTATCGCCAGCCGGCGCTGACGCCGGGCACACTGGCCGTAGCGGTCAGCCAGTCCGGTGAGACGGCCGACACCCTGGCCAGCCTGTCGTGGTGCAAGACCAAGGGATTGCGCACCGCCGCCCTGGTCAACGTCCACTCATCGTCGATGGCGCGCGAGGCCGGGACCCTTTGGCCGACTCATGCCGGTCCCGAGATCGGCGTGGCCTCGACCAAGGCATTCACCGCCCAGGTCGCCGCCCTGCTGGCCCTGGCCGTGGCGGCGGGCGTGCAGCGCGGCGTTATCGACGCCGCGCGTGAGGCCGAGCTGGTCAAGGCGTTGTTCGAGGCGCCCCGCCTGATCGCTGAGGCCATGCGGATGGAGGACGACCTGAAGGCCGTCGCCGCCGACATCGCCAAGGCCACCGACGTGCTGTTCCTCGGCCGCGGCGCCATGTTCCCGCTGGCCATGGAGGGGGCGCTGAAGCTGAAGGAGATCAGCTACATCCATGCCGAGGGCTATGCCTCCGGAGAGCTGAAGCACGGGCCCATCGCCCTGGTTGACGAACTGACGCCGATCATCGCCCTCGCCCCGCTGGACGAGGTGTTCGAAAAGACCGCGTCCAACCTGCAGGAGGTCGCCGCGCGCGGCGGGCCGGTGATCATGATCGCGCCGAAGTCCGCGCCCGATCTACACGGCGTCGGCATCCGCCGCGTCGATGCGCCGGAATGCCATTCGCTGATCGCGCCGCTGGTCTATGCCATTCCGGTGCAGCTGCTGGCCTATTTCACAGCGGTCCAGAAGGGCACGGACGTTGACCAGCCGCGCAACCTCGCCAAATCGGTGACGGTGGAATAGCGCCCCTCTCTTTCGTCATCCCGGGGCGCGCAGCGACCCCGGGACCCAGCGGCGCGCGAGAGCGCGAACCAGTCGGGGACAAATCTGCGCGACGCATCGTGCCTGAACAGGTCGCCTTCGGCGCCGCTGGGTCCCGGCATTCGCCGGGATGACGAAAGGAAGGGGTACGAAGTTGCGCATAGGGCGTTAGGTTGCATCCCATGCACTTTCAGGATTCCGAATGACCGCTCACAGCCGCCGCCTTCGCAAGGCCGTCCTGCCCGTCGCGGGTCTGGGCACCCGGGTCCTGCCCGGCACCAAGACCACGCCCAAGGAGCTGTTGAACGTCGTCGACCGGCCGATCCTGAGCTACATCGTCGAGGAGGCGCGCGAGGCCGGGATCGAGCACGTCGTCTTCGTCACCGGCCGCTCCAAGGGCGCCATCGAGGACTATTTCGACCACCAGATCGAGCTGGAGGCCCAGCTGCTTGCCAAGGGCAAGACCGACATCCTCGAGGCCATGATCGCCGAACTGGCCACGGCCGGGGAGATGAGCTTCACCCGCCAGATGCAGCCGCTGGGCCTCGGCCACGCCGTCTGGTGCGCCCGCGACATCATCGGCGATGAGCCGTTCGCCGTCCTGCTGCCTGACGTGATCGTGGACTCCCAGCCCGGGGCCCTGAAACAGCTGGCCGAGGTCTATGCCCAGGTCGGCGGCAATGTCATCGGCGTCGAGGCGGTGCCGGAGAGCGAGACCCACAAATACGGCATCGTCGATCCCGAGAACCGGGATGGCCGCCGCATCCGCATGAAGGGGATGGTCGAGAAGCCGCCGCGCGGCGAGGCGCCGTCCAACCTGTCGATCGCGGGCCGCTACATCCTGCAGCCGGAGATCTTCGGCATTCTGGAAAACCAGCCGCGGGGCGCGGGCGGGGAAATCCAGCTGACCGACGGTATGGCGCGGCTGATGAAGGACCAGACCTTCACGGCGGTCGAATACGAGGGCGTCACCCACGACTGCGGCGACAAGATCGGCCTGTTGCGGGCCAATGTCGCCCTGGCGCTGAAGCGACCGGACCTGGGAGAAGCTGCGAGGGCGGCGATCACCGCCCTGCTGTAGTCAGCCGCCGCTGGTCAGGCGCGAGGCGCCGGCGGTGATGCGGCAGACATGGTCGTTCTGCGGACGGCCGCTCTGCTGGCCGGTCGGGACCAGAATGCCGCCACGGGCCTCACAGCTGTCGGACAGCCGGCGCAGTTCGTCAGCATAGTGGCTGGGCCCCATGGTCGGCGCGCAGGCGGCGAGGCCAAGCACAAGGGCGGCGGGGGCGGCGAAGGTCAGGGGGCGCATGGCGGGGTCTCCTTGCGGTGGGGTCTCTATGTAAACGCCTGAAGGCGCATCCGTTCAACCGCCTCGATCAGACGCTCCAGATCGTCAGGCGCAGACAGGCGGTGATCGCCCCCCTCGATCAGGTCCAGACGCACGTCCCCGCCGGTCAGCCGCTCGACCAGGGCCGTGGCGTGCCTCCAGGGCACGACGTCGTCGGCCCGGCCCTGAAAGATGTGAACAGGCGCGGCGATCGGCAGCGGCGCGCCCAGCAGCAACCAGTCCCGACCTTCCTCGAACATGGTCAGGGTCAGGACGTATTCGCCCAATCCTTCACCAGGGGGGCCTTCCTCGACGATCACGATCTCGCCTTCGCGCAGGATGGCGTGGCGCTCATGGTCGGCCAGGCTGGGCCACATCAACCGTTCGGTGAAATCCTGGGCCGGATTGATCAGCACCAGTCCGGCCATCCGCCCGGGCCGCGCCAAAGCCAGCAGCAGGGCCACCCAGCCGCCCATGGACGAGCCGACCACGACCACCGGCCCCGTGAGGCTGTCGATCATGCAGATCGCATCCTCGCGCCAGCGCCCGATCGTGGCCTTGCGCCAGTCGCCCGAGGACCGGCCATGGGCGAAATGGTCGTAGCGGACGTAGTCCCAGCCGCGTTCCCGGGCCGCGGCGTCCAGCGCGAGGGCCTTGGTTCCCTCCATGTCGGAGCGGAAACCGCCGATCCAGACCACGGTCGGGCCGTCGCCGTCGACGCGGCGGTAAGCCAGGGTCTCGCCGCCCCGGCACGTCAGATGCTGGATGTCGTCCAATCGCGGCTCCTCTCGCGAAAGTCCTCACGGACTGATAGCGAACCGGGGAAAGCGAAGCGAAGGCCAAAAGCGCGTGACAGATACCAAGACTGCCAGGAAGGTCCTGTTCGTCACTTCTAACCGCATCGGCGACTGCGTCATATCCTCCGGCGTGATCCGCGAAATCGCGCGGCAGGTTCCGGGAGCCCGGATCACCGTCGCCTGCGGCCGGCCGCCGGCCCCCTTCTTCCGTTCCGCGCCGGAAGTGGAGCGGGTCATCATTCTCGACAAGAAGAAGCTGGCCGGACACTGGTTCGACCTGTGGCGTCAGGTTGTCGGTACGCGCTGGGACATGGTCATCGACATCCGCGGCTCGGCGCTGAGCTATCTGATCCCGGCGAAACGGCGCGTGGTCTACAATCGCGGCTGGGAGACCGGCCTGCGCAAGGTCGAGGTGGTCTCGAAGATGATGGGCGCGCCGGCCCCGCTGGACCCCGAAATCTTCCTCGACGCCCAAGCCGTCGCCGACCGGCAGGCGGTGCTCAATCCGCAGCTGGCGGGGGGAAGCGGCCCCGGCCCGATCATCGCCCTGGCCCCCATCGCCCACCAGCCCGGCAAGAGCTGGCCCGCCGAGCGCTGGGGCCAGCTGGTCGAGAAGCTGAAGGCGGAGCCCCGGTTCGACGGCTGGCGTTTCATGGCCGTGGGCGGACCCGGCGACCGGCCGCCGGCCACCCCGGCGCTCGAGGCCGCCGGACCACGCGGCATCGACTTCATCGGCAAGGGCGACATCCTGGCCTCGGCCGCCGCCATCGACGTCGCCGACCTCTTCGTGGGCAATGATTCCGGCCTCATGCACGTCGCGGCCGCCCTCGGCCGGCCGACGCTGGGTCTGTTCGGCCCGACCGAGTGGTGGCTGTACGGTCCGTGGGGTCCGCGGACCCGCACCGCCGCCTCCAACGAGACGCGCGGCGAGTTCGCGCCCATCGAGGCGTTGACGGTGGACCGTGTCTTTGAAGCCGTCCTCGACCTGCACGACGCCTACATCGGCGGCCGCGCGCCGCTCAAACCTTGAAGAGGGGGGCTTTCGCGGTCATATAGGCCCCGTAAGGGGAACGCCGCGATCCGTCGCGCGCTCATCCTCGTCAGAACTCCGCCTCCTCATCCACACAAGGAACCGACGCTCATTCGCCGTCCGATGAACCAGCCGCCCGTCAAGGACGGGCCGCCCATGAACCAAGATATCCGCGCGCCGCGCGTTCTGCTCATCGATCAGAACGGCGAGAAACAGGGCGTCATGCCGACGTCAGCCGCGCTGGAAGCCGCCGAAGAGGCCGGCATGGATCTGGTTCAGATCGTCTCCACGTCCGAGCCGCCGGTCTGCAAGATCCTCGACTACGGCAAATTCCGCTTCCAGGAGCAGAAGAAGAAGGCCGAGGCGCGCAAGCGTCAGAAGGTCGTCGAGCTGAAAGAGATCAAGCTTCGCCCGAACATCGACGTCCACGACTATGAGGTGAAGGCCAAGGCCATGCACCGCTTCTTCGACGAGGGCGACAAGGTCAAGGTGACGCTGCGCTTCCGCGGCCGCGAAATGGCCCACCCGGAATTGGGCATGAAGCTGCTCAACAAGGTCCAGGCCGATTTCGAGGAAATCGCCAAGGTCGAATACGCGCCGCGTATGGAAGGCCGCCAGATGATCATGATCCTCGCGCCCAAATAGCGGTCGCGCACCACCGACTTCGAGACGCCCCGGTCGGAAACGACCGGGGTTTTCTTTTGTCCCGCCCGTCGCGCCCCCTTGCAACCGGGGCGCAACGCGATGGAAAAGGATGCTCGGTAAGAGGGGGTTTTGCGTCGTGTTCAAGTCAGGGATGAAGGCATTCGCGCTTGCGGTCGCCGCGTTTTGTTGCGTGGGAAGCGCGGGCGCGTGGGCCCAGAGCCCGGCTCCAGCGGCTGCGCCCCTTGAGGCTTATGGCGCGACCCCCGCGGTAGAGCTTATTCAGCTGTCGCCCAGCGGTGAGCTGATCGCCCGCGTCACGGTCACGGGCGAAACACGGTCCCTCGCGGTTACCCGGATCGCGACCCGTGAGGACCTCTTCGTCGGCGATATCAGCGTCATCAAGGTGCGCGACCTGCGCTGGATCGGCGAGGGCCGGGTCCTCGTAGTCACCTCGCAGACGCGCAACATCGCCTCGCTGGGCATCCCGCGGTCAGAGCTGTTCTTCGGCCAGGTGCTGGACCTGGAGACACGGAGGGTAGTCCAGGTCCTGGACCGCACGACCGATGTGCTGCCGGTGCTGTACGGGCCTGCGTCGGTCCGCAACACCAGCGACGGCGACACCCTGTTCGTGCGCGGCGTCAGCGTCGTGAATGACCAGGCCAACCTGCACCGCGTCGACCCCAGAACCGGGCGCGGCCGCTCGGTGGCCTATATGGACAGCACGACCGACGACTATGTGCTGGACGGCGAAGGCGAGATCATCGCCCTGTCGCGTTACGACGAGCGGACCGGTCGCTGGTCGCTGCGCCTGCCCGAGGGTCGGGGGCACCGCGAGGTCTGGGCGGTCGACGCGCCGGTCGATGTTCCGGCGCTGCACGGCATGGGCCGCACGCCCCGCACCATCATCATCAGCGCCGATCGGCCAGACCTTTCGTCGGAGGACGCCGGGTCCGGGGATGCGGACGAGGTGTTCGAGGTCAATGTGGACACCGGCGAATGGAGCCGCCTGCCGTTCGATCATGCGCCCGGCTTCCTGGTGCATCACCCCCGGACCCGCCTGCTGATCGGCGCCGGCCGCGATGAAGCGGACGGCGTCCGGTACGAGTTTCTGGACCCGCAGGCCCTGCGGCGGTGGCAGTCCGTCGAACGGGCCTTCAGCGGCAAGGCCCCGCAACTGGTGTCGTGGAATGACGCGCTGACCCAGGTCGTCGTCTTCACCGACACGGGCGAGGCGGGCCAGTATCAGCTGGTCGATTTCGAGCGTCGCGCCGCCGACATAGTGGCGGACGCCTATCCGGCGATCGCGCCCGAACAGGTGGGCGCGGTGCGCTCCATCCACTACGTCGCCCGGGATGGGCTGAGCATTCCCGGCTATCTGACCCTGCCGCCGGGCGCAGCCGAACCTGCAGGTCTGCCGCTGGTGGTTCTGGCGCACGGAGGGCCGGCGTCCCGGGACGTAGCGGGTTTCGACTGGTGGGCCCAGGCGCTGGCCTCGCGGGGCTATGCGGTGCTGCAGGCCAATTTCCGTGGCTCGACCGGCTACGGCCGCGCCTTCCTCGAGGCGGGTTATGGCGAATGGGGCCGCAAGATGCAGACGGACCTGTCGGACGGGGTGCGCTGGCTGGCGTCCGAGGGGATCATCGATCCGGCGAAGGTCTGCATCGTCGGCGCCAGCTACGGCGGCTATGCGGCGATGGCGGGCCTGACCCTCGACAGCGAGGTCTATCGCTGCGGCGTGTCCGTCGCCGGCGTGTCGGACCTGCGCCGCATGGTCAACTGGGAGGCGGAGCAAGCACGCCACAAGAACAATCAGACCGTACGCTACTGGAACCGGTTCATGGGGGCTGCGCGGCTGAATGACCGGACCCTGGACGACCTGTCCCCGGCCTATCTCGCGGCCTCGGTCGACAGCCCCCTGCTGCTGATCCACGGCAGGGACGATACGGTGGTGCCCATCGACCAGAGCCGGCTCATGGCCGAGGCTCTGCGTCGGGCGGGCAAGCCTGTCGAGTTCGTGGAATTGCCGGGCGAGGATCACTGGCTGTCGCGGTCCGCGACGCGACGGCAGATGCTGGCCGAGACGGTTCGATTCCTCGAGGCAAACAATCCGCCGGGGCCGGCGGACTGACAGGCGACGACGGGGAAGACCGCGTTTGGGAGCTTCGCCTTGCGCCTCCGCGCGATCTGTCTGACACAAGGGCCGCCTCCCGCCCGAGTACCGCTCCGTGACGTCAGCCGCCCTGCCCCAGCCTTCGTCGCGATCCGCACTGTTCGTCCTGTTCGGGGTGGTATTCATCAACCTGGTCGGCTTCGGCATCGTCATCCCGCTGCTGCCCTTCTATGGCCAGACGCTGGACGCCCCGCCGTGGCAGGTGGCGTTGATGTTCTCGGCCTATTCGTTGGGCCAATTCGTCGCCGAACCCTTCTGGGGGCGGCTGTCCGACCGTATCGGCCGCAAGCCGGTGCTCATGATCACCATCCTGGCCAACGCCGTCGGCTATCTGGCCCTGGCCTTCGTGCCCAACATCTGGCTTGCCATCGTGGTGCGGCTGTTCACCGGCATGGGCGCGGGTAATATCTCGACCGCTCAAGGCTACGTCGCCGACGTCACGCCGCCTGAACTGCGCGCCGGCCGGATGGGGCTGATCGGCGCCGCTTTCGGTCTCGGCTTCATCTTCGGCCCGGCGATCGGCGGCCTGCTGACCCGGCCGGACCTGGGCACGCTGGGCTATCAGCTGCCGATCTTCACCGCCTCCGGCCTGTGCGTCCTGGCCGCCATCGGCGTCGCCGTCCTGCTGAAGGAGAGCCGGGTCAAGGCGGACCCCTCCTTGTCGCGCCCGCCCTTCCTGGGCGGGGTGCATGACGCCGTATCCAATCCGGTGGTGTCGCGGGTGCTGCTGGTCACCCTGATCTATATGGCCGGCTTCTCGGGCATGGAGTCGACCTTCGGCTTCTGGACCGAGGCGCGCTACGGCTGGACCGCGCGCGAGGTCGGCCTGTGCTTCATGGCCGTGGGGGTTGTCTCGGTCATCAGTCAGGGCTTTCTGGCCGGACGGCTGGCCCGGCGCTTCGGCGAGGCGCGCGTTCTCGCCGTCGGCTGCCTGGTCTTCGGCGCCGGCCTGATCGGACAGGTGGTCGCCAGTCGCCTGCTGCCCGACGCCGACTATCTGGTGCCGGTGATCATGGCGGCGGGCGCGTTCGGCATGGCGGTGACCATGCCCAATATCTCGGCCCTGATCTCACGCTCGGTCGATGCAGACCGGCAGGGCGCCATGCTGGGGCTGAACATGGCCTCAAGCTCGATCGCGCGGATCTTCGGGCCGATGATCGCCGGGGCCATCTTTTCGCAAGTCGGCCACGACTGGCCCTTCCTGATCGGGGCGGCGCTGACGATTCCGGCGGCGGTGATGGCGATCAACGCCGGAAAGGCCTTCCGCAGGCGCCAGGCGGCCGCAGCGTAGCGCCGAGCCTTGCAAGCCAGTCTCCCGCTACCCTATGGTTGCGGCCTGTATGTTTGACGTGGGGGCGTCCATGAACGGTCATAGATTTTTGCCGGCGGCTGCGGTCGTCGGAGCGATGCTGGTCGCCGGGAGCGTGGCGGCACAGGATGTCGCGCCTCTGGCCGCCTACGGCGCATTGCCGGCGCATGAGCTGGTCGAGGTGTCGCCGAGCGGCGACCGGCTGGCCTATGTGACGGTGATCGGCGAGGAGCGCGCCCTGGTCATCAACGACCTGAACGACATGAGCCTGATCGGCGGCGTCCGCGCCGGACCGGTCAAGCTTCGGGACCTCGGCTGGGTCGGCGAGAACCACGTCTATGTCTACAGCACCGCCACCCAGGTCGGCGCGTCCATCGGGCTGCGCCGCTCGGAACTGGCCGACGCCTCGATCTACGAGATTCCCACGCGGCGGGTGTCGCTGGCCCTGAACAACACCCCCGGCGTTTTCGCCAAGGTGTTCGGCTCGCCCCTGGTACGGACCCTCGACGGCGAGCCGGCGTTGATCGTGGTCGGCCAGGGCCGCGAGGGCGCCGGCCTGTACCGGATCAATCTGTCGACCGGCGTCGGCCGCGAGCATGTGGAACCGGATCGCCGGGGCCCGCCGTCGCTGCTGAACGTCAACGGCGAGCCGGCGGCCCGCGTCACCTATGACGGCGAGGAATGGGCGCTGCAGGGCCGCCGCGGCGGCTTCTGGCGCACCGTCTGGCGCACGGACGCCCGCATCGACACCCCCAGCCTCGCCGGATTCGGCACGACGGTCGGCAGCGTGGTGCTGCACGGCGTGATCGACGGCCGACCGGAGGGCTATTACGCGGTCGACCTGGAGACCGGCGCCGTATCCGACCTGCCGTTCGAAGGCCGGCCGAACAGCCTGATGCACCATCCGGCGACCAAGCTGCTGATCGGCGCCCGCTCGCTCGGCGACGATGACAGCGTGAGCTGGCAGTTCCTCGATCCCGCCGCCGAGCGCAGCTGGCGGTCGGTGCAGGCGGCCTTCCGCGGCAAGCAGGTAACCCTGACCTCCTGGTCGCACGACATGCGCCAGATCGTGGCCTTCACCCAGGGGGCCGGCGACGCCGGCACCTATCAGCTGGTCGATCTGGACCGACGCACAGCCGAGATCGTCGGCGAGGCCTATCCGGACATCACCGGCGCCCGCGTCGGCGAGGTTCGGTCGATCAGCTACGAAGCCGCCGACGGCATGCGCATTCCCGGCTATCTGACCCTGCCGCCGGGCGTCACCGATCCCCGCGGCCTGCCCCTGGTCGTCTTCCCCCACGGCGGACCGGCCTCGCGCGACTATCGGGGCTTCGACTGGTGGGCCCAGGCCATGGCCTCGCGCGGCTATGCGGTGCTGCAAGCCAATTTCCGCGGCTCGGACGGGCTGGGAACGGCGCATCTTGAGGCCGGCTACGGCGAGTGGGGCCGCAAGATGCAGACCGACCTGTCGGACGGGGTGCGCTGGCTGGCGTCCGAGGGGATCATCGATCCGGCGAAGGTCTGCATCGTCGGCGCCAGCTACGGCGGTTATGCGGCCATGGCCGGCCCGACGCTGGATCCCGGCGTCTACCGATGCGCCGTATCCGTCTCAGGCGTCTCCGACCTGCGGCTGATGGTGCAGTGGGAAGCCGACCAGGGTGGGCGGCGAGACTCGCCCGTGGTGCGCTACTGGAACCGCTTCATGGGCGCCGAGCGGCTGGGCGACCGCAACCTCGACACCGTCTCGCCCGCCGCCCAGGCCGCGCGCGCGGACGCGCCCATCCTGTTGCTGCACGGCCGGGACGACACCGTGGTGCCGTTCGAGCAGAGCCGGGTATTCGCCGAAGCCTTGCGGCGGGCCGGCAAACCCTATGAGCTGATCGAGTTGCCGAGCGAGGACCACTGGCTGTCGCGCGCCGCCACGCGGCAGTGGATGCTGGCCGAAACCGTGCGCTTCCTCGAGCAGCACAACCCGCCGCGGTGAGACTCCGCCTTGCTTTCCGGCGCCGGCTGGCCTAGAAGCCGCGCCTTCGCGTACCGAACCGCCGGGCTAAAAGGCATGCCTGGGCGGTTCTCATCAGGGTTTCCAATCCGACGGCTCCAAAGGCCCGAAGAACCGGCAACCCGCTCAAAAAGAGAGTGAAAATGCCCAAACTGAAGACGAAGTCTGGCGCCAAGAAGCGCTTCAAATTCACGGCGACTGGCAAGGTCAAGGCCGGCGTGGCAGGCAAGCGGCACCGCTTGATCAGCCACAACAGCAAATACATCCGCCAGAACCGCGGCACCTCGCTCATGGCCGCCGCCGACGCCAAGAAGATCAAGTCCTACATGCCGTACGCCTGATCGGCGCGCGCTGTTTCGACCTGATCTCCACACTGAATTTGAAAGGATAGCGACATGGCTCGCGTCAAACGCGGCGTAGTTTCACACGCCAGACACAAGAAGGTTCTCAAGCAGGCCAAGGGTTTCTACGGCCGCCGCAAGAACACCATCCGCACCGCCAAGGCCGCGGTCGATCGCGCCGGGCAATACGCCTACCGCGACCGTCGCAACAAGAAGCGTTCGTTCCGCGCCCTGTGGATCCAGCGCATCAACGCCGCCGCGCGGCTGGAAGGCTTCACCTATTCGCAGTTCATGCACGGCCTCGGCGAAGCCGGCATCGAGCTGGACCGCAAGGTCCTGGCCGCGATGGCCGCCGACGAAGTCGCCTTCAAGGCCGTGGCCGACAAGGTCCGCGACGCCCTGAAGGTCTAGGCTGACGCGCAGGATGATGAACGCCCGCTCCGGTCTCCGGGGCGGGCGTTGTCGTGAGCGGACCCACGCAACCCCCGCCGCCCCGTCCCGTTGAGACAACGGCGCCGGAAGAGCCGGCGCGCCTTCAACCCCGGGGAATCCCATGTCCATCGCCAAGGTCACCGAAGTCACCGCCTCGTCTACCGTCAGCTTCGAGGACGCGCTGAAACGGGGCATCGCCCGGGCCGACAAGACCCTCAACAATGTCGCGGGCGCCTGGGTCCAGGAGCAGAAGGTGGTCGTCAAGGGCGGCGAGATCGTCGAATACCGGGTCAATATGAAGGTCTCTTTCGTCCTCGAAGACTGAACCGTCGCGGTTCCGTCCGACGGGCGGGGTGACGAAACCGTCCGCGCCCGCTAGACGACGGACCCAATGACCGATCTCGCCCAACTCGAACTCGACCTGATCAACGCCATCGGCTCGGCGGAGACCGCTTCAGCGGTCGAGGACCTGCGCGTCGCGGCCCTCGGCAAGTCCGGCTCGATCTCCGGCCTGCTCAAGGGGATGGGCGCGCTGTCGCCCGACGAGCGGCGTGAACAGGGGCCGATGATCAACGGCCTGCGCGACCGGGTGTCGTCCGCCCTGGCCGCCCGCAAGGCCGAGCTGGAGGCGGCCGAACTGGACGCCCGCCTCAAGGCCGAGCATGTCGACCTGACCCTGCCCGCGCGCCCGCGCCGCGCCGGCTCCGTCCATCCGACCATGCAGGTGATGGACGAAATGATCGCCCTGTTCGCCGAGATGGGCTTCGCCGTCGCCGAAGGGCCGGACATCGAGGACGATTTCCACAATTTCACCGCGCTGAACTTTCCGCCGAAACATCCGGCGCGGGAGATGCACGACACCTTCTTCCTGAGGCCCGATCCGGAGACCGGCGAGCGCAAGGTGCTGCGCACCCACACCAGCCCCGTCCAGGTGCGCACGATGATGACCCGGAAGCCGCCGATCCGGATCATCGCCCCGGGCCGAACCTTCCGGAAGGACAGCGACGCCACCCACACGCCGATGTTCCATCAGGTCGAGGGGCTGGTCATCGACCGCGACATCCACATGGGCCATTTGAAGTGGACGCTGGAAACCTTCGTCGCCCGCTTCTTCGAGGTCGACGGTGTCGATGCGCGCTTCCGCCCGCACCATTTCCCCTTCACCGAACCGTCGGCCGAAATGGACATCCGCTGCGACCGCTCGGGCGGCGAGCTGAAGCTCAACCAGGGCGACAGCTGGATGGAGATCCTCGGCTGCGGCATGGTGCATCCGAACGTGCTCAGCAACTGCGGCATCGACCCGGACGAGTACCAGGGCTTCGCCTTCGGCATGGGCGTGGATCGCCTGGCCATGCTGAAGTACGGCATCCCGGACCTGCGCCCGATGTTCGACGCCGACACCCGGTGGCTGGCCCACTACGGTTTCTCCGCCTTCGCCGCCCCCAATTCCGCCTCTGGCCTGAGCTGATCCCATGACCGACGACACCCCGAAAATCTCCGCCGCCGAGGCCGCCGGTCGCGCCATGGTCGCGCGCACCAGCTTCGACAAGGAGGCGGTCTGGCTGCCGGTTCTGGCCGTGAACCACTGGAACGCGGGCGAGATGGTCATCACCGGCAAGACCTTCACCGATTGCGTGATCGAAGGTCCGGCCGTGCTGGCGGTGATGAACGGCACCGTGTTCGACGGCTGCAACATGGGCGCGGCGGCCAACCCCCGGAACCTGCTGCTCAAGCCGCTGGGCGACAAGATTGTCGGGGCGATCGGCATGGCCGACTGCCGCTTCGTGCGTTGCCGCTTCGCCCAGGTGGCGTTCACCGGCGATGACGCCCTGCTGGCGGAGCTGGAGTCGGGCATTGTCGCCGGCAACAGCGCCATGGAGCAGGCCGGGGGCGGCGCGGCGTGAAATTCACCCTCTCCTGGCTGAAGGAGCATCTCGACACGGACGCCGACGTCGCGGCCGTGGCCGACGCCATGACCATGGCCGGTCTGGAGGTCGAGGACGTCCATGACCCGATCGCGGCGCTGGCGCCCTTCACCGTGGCCCGGATCGTCTCGGCCGAACAGCATCCCAACGCCGACCGCCTGCGCGTCTGTCAGGTCGATACGGTCGACGGGCCGAAAGAGATCGTCTGCGGGGCCCCCAATGCCCGCGCGGGCCTGACCACCATCTATGCGCCCATCGGCGCCTTCGTCCCCGGACTGGGCGTCACCCTGGTCGAGAAGCCCGTGCGCGGCGTCGTCTCCCACGGCATGCTGTGCTCCGCCTCGGAGTTGGAGCTGGCGGGCGAAAGCGACGGCATCCTCGAGCTGGCCGACGATCTGGCCGTGGGAACCCCGGCGGCGGGCGTCTTCGGCGCCGAGCCGGTGATCGATTTCGAAGTCACCCCGAACCGGCCTGACTGGCTGGGCGTGGCCGGCATCGCCCGCGATCTGGCGGCGGCGGGCCTCGGCCAGCTGAAGACGCCGTCGATTGCACCGGTCCCCGGAACCTTCCCCTCGCCGATCTCGGTGCGGATCGAGGCGCCGGAGATGTGCCCGGTCTTCGCCGGTCGCCTGATCCGGGGCGTCAGGAACGGCCCCTCGCCCGAGTGGCTGCAGCGGCGGCTGACGGCGATCGGCCTGCGCTCGATCAGCCGGCTGGTCGATGTCACCAATCTGATCGCCTACGACCGGTGCCGGCCCGCGCACGTCTATGACGCGGCCAAGCTGGTCGGAAGCGAGATCGTGGTGCGCGGCGGGCAGGTCGCCAACGACACCGGGGAACACGAACATCTGATCGCCCTGGACGGCAAGACCTACACCGTCGATCCGGCCATGTGCATGATCGCCGACGCCGGCGGCGAACGCCCCATAGGCCTCGGCGGCGTCATGGGCGGCGAGTCCACCGGCTGTTCGGACGAGACCATCGACGTCTTCGTCGAATGCGCCTGGTTCGATCCCCTGGTCACGGCCCAGACCGGCCGGACCCTCGGGATTAACTCCGACGCCCAGTACCGGTTCGCGCGCGGCGTTGATCCGGCCTCCGTCGCGCCCGGTGTCGAGCTGGCCACCCGGATGATCCTCGACCTGTGCGGCGGCGAGCCGTCGGAGTTGGTGGTGACGGGTCGGGCGCCCGCCAACCCCGCCGCCTTCGCCTTCGACCCCGGCCGCGTGGCTTCGCTGACCGGCCTGTCGCTGGACGACGACCAGATCGCCGAAATCCTGACCCGGCTCGGCTTCGAAGTCGCGCGCGGAACACCGTGGACCGTGACGCCCCCGTCTTGGCGTCGCGACGTCGAGGGTCCGGCCGATCTGGTCGAGGAGGTTGCGCGGATCGAGGGCTACGGCGCCCTGCCCTCCACCCCCCTGCCCGATCTGGGCGCGCCGTCGAAGGGCGTGCTGAACCCGCGTCAGGCGCGGGTGCGGCTGGCCCGGCGGGCGCTGGCGGCCATGGGGTACGCCGAGGCGGTCACCTGGTCCTTCACCAAACAGTCGACGGCGGCCCTGTTCGGCGGCGGCGATGACGCCCTGCGGGTCGAGAACCCCATCGCCGCCGATCTGGACTGCATGCGGCCCTCGGCTCTGCCCAATCTGATCCAGGCGGCGGCGCGCAACGCGGCGCGCGGCCACGCCGACGTCGCCCTGTTCGAGATCGGGCCCATCTATCTGGACGACAGCCCGACCGGTCAGCGCACCGTCATCACCGGGTTGGTGGCCCCGCGCGCGGCCCGCCACTGGGGCGCCGCCCCGGAAGACGCCCTGTTCAGCCTCAAGGGCGACCTGATGGCCCTGCTGGAGGCGCTGGGCGCGCCCGTGGGCTCGCTGCAGCTGGCCCAGGGCCAGAACCGCGACTGGTGGCACCCCGGACGCTCCGCCCGCCTGCAGCTGGGTCCGAAGACCATCATGGCCGAGTTCGGAGCCCTGCACCCGCGGGTGCTCAAGGCGCTGGATGCGGATGGACCGATGCTGGCTTTCGAGATCGTGCTGGACGCCGTGCCCGAGCCGCGCGGCGCCAAGTCCAGGACGCGGGGTCCGGCCCATCTGGCCAACCTCATGCCCCTGACCCGCGACTTCGCCTTCGTGGTCGAGGACGGCAAGGCCGTGGGCGATCTGGTCCGGGCCGTCGCCGGCGCCGACAAGGCCCTGATCGCCTGGGTGTCGGTGTTCGACGTCTATCGCGGCGCGGGCGTGCCCAAAGGGATGAAGTCGGTGGCGCTGGAAGTCTTCATCCAGCCGGTCGATGCGACCCTGACCGAGCCCGAGATCGAAGGCCTGTCGACCCGGATCGTGGCGGCGGCTGCCAAGCTCGGCGCGGTGTTGCGGGGCTAGGCCTCCTCACCCAAGGCGGAGCGATGGGGCGTGGCGGCAAGGTTCCGTTAACCTCATCGCCGCAAGGCTGACGCAAAGGCCGGTGACGGTATGGACCAGCGCCCGCGCGAGTCGGGCGAGCCGTCCCCGCCTTCGGAGCCAGAACTATGCATCGCCGCCAAATGATCCTGTCGGGCCTCGCTGCAACCGCCGGCGTCTCCGGTCTGTCCGCATGCGCCACCGCCGGACAGCAGCCGAGCGACCCCGCCTATCCGATCGCCTCCGACGGGCAGGCGCCGGCCTATACGGCCGATGAACTGGTCGCCGCCGGCTCGCGCGAACTGGGTATCGCCGCCGAGGCCATCGGGGCCGCCATCGAGCGCATCTTCGCCGAACAGGGCGATCGACCCACGGCCTATATCGCCGGCGAGGAGGCTTCCGGCGCCATGGCTATTGGCGCCCGCTACGGCCGCGGCGCCCTGCACATGAAGGATCTGTCGGCCTCGCAGGAAGTGTTCTGGCAGGGCATTTCGATCGGCTGGGACATCGGCGGCAACGCCAGCCGGGTCTTTACCCTGGTGTACGGCCTGTACCACCCGGACATGATCTATCGTCGCTATCCCGGGGTGGAAGGCACAGCCTATCTGGTCGGCGGTCTGGGCGTGAACTACCAGCGCGCCGACGGCATCGTCCTGGCCCCGATCCGCACCGGCGTCGGCCTGCGTCTGGGCGCCAATGTCGGCACCATGGCCTATAGCCGGCAGCGGAACCTGCTGCCGTTCTAGCGGGTGATTGGTGGCTGGTGATTGGTGATTGGCTGGCGGTTGTGCTGTGGCGCGGTCCGCGCCGCCCTTCCGCTGACAGCGGTGCGGCAACCACTAATCACTAACCACTAATCACCCAGCATCGCCTCCAGCCCGTCCCGCCAGCCAGGATATTTCGGCCGCCAGCCGAGCTCGGCCTTGGCACGGGCGTTCGAGAGGCGTTTGGAGTCGAGGTAGAACCGCCGCATGGCGTCCGGCACCGACGGGTCGTCGAGGTCGATTTCGGGCGGCGTCGGCAGGCTGAGGCGGCGGGCGGCGCCTTCCATGACCACATCGGCCGGGGCGGGCTCGTCGTCGCACAGGATGTAGGCGGCGCCGGGCCGGGGGCGGGCCATGGAGGCGAACAGGCCCGAGACGACGTCATCGACGTGGACGCGGTTGAACACCTGTCCCGGCTTGCGCACGATCCGCGCCGTGCCGTCGCGCAGCCGGTCGAGCGGTGAGCGGCCGGGGCCGTAGAGGGCCGGCAGGCGGAACAGCTGCACCGTCAGCCCCATACCCTGACCGGCGTCCAGCCAGTCGCGCTCGGCCCGCACGCGGCGGGCGCCTTCCAGCGAGGCAGCGTTCAGTTCGCTGTCCTCAAACGCCCAGCCTCCGGCGCGGTCGCCATAGACGGCGGTCGAGGAGACATAGCCGATCCAGTCGGGCCAGACGTCCGCGGCGGCCAGGGCCGGCGACAGGGCCTTCAGTCCCGGGCAGCCGTCCGCCACGGGCGGGGCGCAGATCAGGATGGCCGAGGCCCCGGCCACGGCCTCGGCCAGAGCGGACGCATCACTCGGGTCGATCGCGGCGAGCCCTTCGGCCGCCAATTCAGCACGCCGGGCCGCATCGCGGCTGGTCAGGACGGCGCGGCCGCCACGGCGGACAGCCTCGCGACCCACAGCCCGGCCCAGCCAGCCGCCGCCGAAGACCAGCAACGCGGGAGGGACGGCGGCGTCAGGCACGGATCAGGCCGAACGCGCCTGGACCGGCGCGGTCGGCGGCGCGGCGACGGTCGGCGGGGCCTTCACAGCCTCGGCCCGCTTGCTGTTCCAGGTCGAGACGCAGGGCACCTTGGACAGGTCTGCGCGGTCGGCGTAGCGGCGGGCGATCTCGGTCACGTCCTGCATCAGACCCTCGGCCAGGGTGATGGGCTTGAGGCCCAGTTCGCGGAACTGGTCATTGGCGACCACCAGCTCGTTCTCGTCGGCTTCCTGGCGCGGGTTGGGGACGTTGTGCACCTCGGCCCCGGTCATTTCGGCGATAATGGCGGCGAGGTCGCGGACCCGGCGGCTCTCGGTCATCTGGTTGAGAATCTTGACCCGGTCGCCGACCTTGGGCGGATTGGCCAGGGCCAGCTCGACGCAGCGCACCGTGTCCTGGATATGGATGAAGGCGCGCGTCTGGCCGCCGGTGCCGTGCACGGTCAGCGGATAGCCCACGGCCGCCTGCATCAGGAACCGGTTCAGCACCGTGCCGTAGTCGCCGTCATAGTCGAACCGGTTGATCAGCCGCTCGTCGCGGCGCGTCTCCTCGGTCTGGGCGCCCCAGACGATGCCCTGGTGCAGGTCGGTGATCCGGACGCCGTCGTTCTTGGCGTAGAACTGGAACAGCAGGGCGTCCTGGGTCTTGGTCATGTGATAGATCGAGCCGGGATTCGGCGGAAACAGGATCTCCTGCTCGGACGGGCCGAAATCGGTGTCGACCGTGACCTTCAGATAGCCCTCCGGGATGCGCAGGCCGGCGGTGGTGTAGCCATAGACGCCCATGGTGCCGAGGTGGGCCAGGTGGACGTCCCGTCCGCTCTCGACGATGGCCGCCAGCAGATGGTTGGTGGCGTTGATGTTGTTGTCGACCGTGTACAACTTGTGCCGCGCCGACTTCATCGAATAGGGAGCCGCGCGCTGCTCGGCGAAGTGGACGACGCTGTCGGGCTGCCATTCCTTGATCAGGGCGACCAGACGGTCGAACTCCTTGCCGACGGTCATGTTGACGAAGTCGATGCTCCGGCCGCTGATTTCCTTCCAGGCGGCGATACGTTCGCCCATGGTCCGGATCGGGGTCAGGGACTGGACTTCCAGCTCATTGTCGATGTTGCGGCGGCTGAGGTTGTCGACGACACAGACATCCCAGCCCTGCGCCGACAGATGCAGCACCGTCGGCCAGCCGCAGAAACCGTCGCCGCCCAGAACCAGAACCCGCATCGCCTATCCTCGTCGTTGCCTGCACCCTGACTAGCGGAACGCGCCAATCGGTCAAAGCGCCAGTATTTCCTCAGCGAGTCCGCGCCCGCCATTCCTCGCGGCTCTGGCCCCAGCGGTCGATGGACAGTTCGTGGAACGGCGGCGGCAGGCGGGTGGCGCCGAGATTGCGCGAGCCGATCCGCTCGGCCAGCCGCTGCGACGGCGTGTTGTCCGGGTCGATGCAGTGGATGACATCGGTCCAGCCCAGAACGTCGAAGGCGTAGTCGATGGTCGCCGTCGCCGCCTCGATGCCATAGCCCTTGCCCTGCGCATCCGGATGCAGCCCCCAGCCGACTTCCGTGCCGGGCCAGCCGTGCGGCGTCCAAGGACCGATCCGGCCCAGCCACAGGCCGGTGTCGCGCTCGACCAGCGAGAACATGGAGATTCCGGTCAGGCTCCAGGCCCCGGCCATGGTCATGAACCCTCGCCAGGCGACAGCCGCCGGCTGGGCTCCGCCGAGGAATTTCGCCGCCTCGGGATCGCCCATCATCTCGGCCCAGCGCGGGAAATCCTCGATGGCGATGGGGCGCAGGGTCAGGCGTTCGGTTTCCAGCACGGGTCCGGTCAAAGGACGTACTCCCTCTCAAGGTGATAGCGGCTGCCGCCCTGGGTCAGGACGCTCGAATAAAGGCCGAACCGGTCGACCCGGATCGGCGGAGACTGCAGCAGATTGTGGTCAGCGATCCAGGCCCCGATGCGGTCGGGATCGGTCTGGGGTTTCAGATAGGCCAGGGTCAGATGCGGGCGGTAGTCACGGCGCTCGATGCTGATGGCGGCGCGTTCGGCGGCGCTGCGGCAGCGTCCGGCGAGGACAGACAGCCGTTCGTTCGGTGCAACGCCGGCCCAGATGGCGTGGGTGCGGTGGCCGTCGCCGAAGGCCCCGACGCCGGACAGGGCGATCGCGAACGGGCCGCCCGTCGCCGCCCGTTCCAGCTCGATCGAGAGGTCATCCGCGCGGCGCTCGTCGATCCCGCCATAGAAGGCCAGAGTGATGTGCAGCTGGTCGGCTGTCCGCCAGTTCGCGCCCGGCAGGCCGGTCTGGCGGCGGGCGAGCGCCTCGGCGACCTCATCGGGAACAGACAGGGCGGTGAACAGCCGGATCATGCGACCCTTGGTAGCGGCTTGAAACGCAGGCCCCAAGTCCGGTTTTCCTTGCGGAAGGACGAGGCGCGCCCGATATTTGCGCAAAGGCCGGGATCGCCCGGTCCAACGGAGGACCGATATCGCCATGAGCGATTTCAGAAACAGCCAATCAATCCCCGCCACCGCCGACATGTCGGTGGATGCGGGCCTGCGCAGCTTCATGCTGGGCGTCTACAACAAGCTGGCCCTGGGCCTGGTGGTCGCCGGGGCCCTGGCCTATGTCACGGGCAACGTCCCGGCGGTGCAGCAGCTGCTGTTCGCCGCGGGTCCGGACGGGCGTATCGGCCTGACCATGCTGGGCATGGTGGTGCAGTTTTCGCCACTGGTCCTGCTGTTCGGCTCGATGTTCTTCATGAAGAACCCGACGGCGGGTGGGGTGAACCTGCTCTACTGGGCCGTGGTCGCGACCATCGGCGCGGGGATGGGCATCCTGTTCCTGCGCTATACGAACGAATCGATCGCCTCGACCTTCTTCGTCACCGCCGCCGCCTTCGGCGGGCTGAGCCTGTTCGGCTACACGACCAAGAAGGACCTCAGCGGCCTCGGCAGCTTCCTGATCATGGGCGTGATCGGCCTGATCATCGCCATGGTCGTCAACATGTTCCTGCAGTCCAGCATGATGGCCCTGATCATCAGCGCCATCGGCGTGCTGATCTTCTCGGGCCTGATCGCCTTCGACACCCAGCGGCTGAAGATGACCTACTATTCCCTCGGCGGCGACAAGGCGGCGATGGGCGTGGCTACCGGCTTCGGCGCGCTGAGCCTGTTCATCAATTTCGTGAACCTGTTCCAGTTCCTGCTCATGTTCATGGGCGGCAACCGCGAATAGCCGACCACGAGTCCTGACGGCGGAAAGGCCCCGGCGGAGACGCCGGGGCTTTTTCTATTCGACGACGGAGAAGCGGCGACTGTCGAACACGCGCAGCACCTGCGCCAGCTCACGGCCCCGGCGCAGCACCACCCCGCCCTCGCCGATGACGGCCCACTGACCCTGTTTGAGGCGCAGGGCCGGGCGCTTTTCGATGCGGTACAGGGGTGCGTCGCCCGAACGGCGGAAGACGGCGAACTCGGCTACGTCCTTGTGCCCGACCATGGCGTAGTCGCGCCACTCGGCCGCCGCGACCATCCGGCCGTAGACCCGCAGGATCAGGTCGAGCTCGCGCCGGTCGAAGAAGACCGGCCCGGGAACGGACTGCAAATCAGCGGCGTCGCTCATCAGCAGAAGGTTACGCCGCCATCCGGAAAACGCCAGTGGCCGACGCGCATTCAAAGCAGTCGCGTGGGCGAACACTGTGTCTGGAACGCCGCGATGTGAAAAATTCGCCGCGAACATGAAATAGCCTCGCTTCCGCCCAGCGCCCGCCCCCTTGGGGGGCGACACTGGACCTATCGGCCCGTTGGAGTTCGGAGCGTTTCCGGATCCTGAACAGCCCCCCCAGCCCCTCCTGGATCACTCCACCAAGGGCTCCGGCGGGCCGATGCTTCCTCCAAAGCGAGACGCCCGCTCCGCCACCCTCCCCCCTCCGGCAGAGCGGGCGTTTTGCTGTCCGGGGTTCAGTATCGGGAGTCAGGGCTGAAGCGTCAGGGCAGGACGATCTCGACGGGCTCGCCGCCTCGCATCACCGACAGGATCCGGCGGCCCTCGCCGCTCAACGACGCAGCCAGCTCATCGAGCCCCGGGATCGGCGTGTCGTCGATCAGCGGGATCAGGTCGCCCGCCTGCAACCCCGCAGCAGCCGCCGCCGAGCCGCCCTCGACCGCAAACACCTGCAGGCCCTCCGAAGCGAGCCGCACGGACGCGCCGCGCGCCATGACGACATTGGCGCCGGTGATGGCCGTACGTTCCGATGGGGTCTCGACCGTCAGGGCGGTGCGCCCCTCACGACCTTCGCGCAGATAAACGACCTCGAGCCGGGTCCCCCGTTCGGCGATGCCGATCGTGGCAGCGACAGTGCCGGCGTTTGAGACAGGACGATTCTGGATCCGGGTGACGATGTCGCCGCGTTGAAGTCCCGCGGCCTCGGCCGAGGAGCCCGGAGCGACGTCCTCGATCACCGCGCCGCGCACGATGCCGAGGCCGAGGTCGCGCGAGCGTTCCGCATTGAGGGAGCCGAAGATGGCGCCGGTGGTCCCGCGCCTGACCTCGCCGGTCTCGCGCAGCTGGGCGACGACATACATCAGGATGCGGCTGGGCACGGCGAAGGCGATGCCGTCGTTGCCGCCGCTACCCGACAGGATGGAGGTGTTGATACCGATCAGCCGGCCGCGGCTGTCCAGCAACGGTCCGCCGGAGTTGCCGGAGTTCACCGCCGCGTCGGTCTGGATATAGTCCTCGATCCGGTCGCCCATGCCCGAGCGGCCCATGCCCGAGATCACGCCCATGGTCAGGGTCTGGTCGAGGCCGAGCGGATAGCCGACCGCGAAGGCCAGATCGCCCGTGCGCAGCGAATCCGAATTGACCACCTCGACCTGGGACAGTCCGGGAGCCTCGATCTTCAGCACGGCGAGGTCCGTGGCCTTGTCGGTGCCGATCAGCACGGCGTCGAAGATGCGCCCGTCGGTCATGTCGACGGTGAATTTCCGCCCGCCCTCGACGACGTGGTTGTTGGTGACGACGATGCCCTCGCGGGCGTCGATGATGGCGCCCGAGCCGCTGGAGATGGGACGAGGTTCGTTCTCCCCGGAACTGGGGCCCTCGGACTGGCCAAGGGTGGTGACCTGGACGACGGCCGGCAGAGCGCGTTCAAGGCCGGTGGCGAAGGTGAAGACGCCCCGCTGGGCGTCGAACGGCACAGGCGACTGCTGCGCGGCGGCGGGCGTGGCCGCCAGCAGGGGGACTGCGACGACAAGCGCCAGCACGGACAGACCGCCGGCCCGGATGATGGAACGCATCGCCAATCCCCTGTTGTTGCGCCGACCCTAGACCATTTTGCTTCGGATCGATCCGATCCGAATCCAAAAAATGGTCCAGTGATCAAGTGGAGCGAAATCTGAGCCTCGATGGACTGCGTCCATCGAGACCGATTTCGCTCTACCGCGAGAAACGCGCCGTGACGACAGCCCCCGGACCAGCGTCATCAATCGTCATGGCCGCGCCGTGCCGCTTGAGGATGGCCCTCACGAAAGCCAGCCCCATGCCGTGGCTCTCGCGCCCTTCGTCGGCCGCCCTGGAGACCGCACGGGCGGGATCATCGAGCAGATCGGGATCCAGCCCCGGCCCCTGATCGGCGACCGAGAGCACCGGCTTGCCTTCGTCCAGCCCGACGGTGAGCGTCACCACCCCGTTCCCGGGCGAGAATTTCACGGCATTGTCCACCAGATTGGTCACGGCCCGCTGCAGCAGCGACCGCACTCCGAGGACGGACACCGGCGAGGCCCCGACCCGGATCACCACGCCGCGCTCTTCGGCCAGGGGCTGGTAGAGGTCTGCGGCTGCGACCGCCAGGCGGTCCAGCCGAACGGTTTCGAACACCCAGGCCTCGCCGTCGCGCAGGGTCATGGCCTCGTTCATCGCCCGGGTCAGCCGGGTCAGATCGGCCCGGGCCTCTTCGGCGAGCGCCCGCGTCCCGGGCGTCGTCGACGCCTCCTTCAGCCGATCCAGCCGGGCCGAGGCCCGCGCCAGCGGCGTGCGGAAATCGTGGGCCAGCTGGTCGGTCGAATCCCTCAGCCAGCTGAGCAACTCCTCCAGCCGATCGAGGGTCAGGTTCACCTGCCCGGTCAGTTCGGTCAGTTCGGGCGCCACAGCGGTCTCGGGCGCCCGGACCGAAAAGTCTCCGACGGAAGCGAGATCCAGCGCCCGGCTGACATCCGCCACGGCGCTGGTCAGCCGGCGCCGGGCGAAGGTCGCCGCCGTCAGACCGAAGGCCAGAAGCAACACCCCGGCGGCGGCCACCGCCCCGACGGCCCAGCCCCAAGCCTGTCCCGACCGGTCGACCACTCGTCCGACAGCGATGTCGAGCACCCCCACCGACTGGCGCACCACCACGACTTCCACAGCGCGCGAGCGGCAGAGCACGCCGCGCTCGAGCTGGACGACATAGACGCCGTCCCCGAGCCGCGGCGCGCGCTCACCCCGGATGGTCTCGAGAGCCGCGAGACCCGCGGGCTTGCCCACCGGCGCGCGGATGAACCGTACCCCGGCCCCGCCCTGGCCGGTGCGGCAGGTCTCCGCCAGACTTCCGGCTTCGCGCGTCGGCCCCGCCTGGAAGGCGCTCAGCCAGGCGGACAGATAGGCGGCGTCGGCCGCGGTGATGTTGGCGGCGGTCAGGCTGGATTCGACGCCCAGCTTGCCGACCATGGAGCTGTAGTCGTTCAGGGCCGCAAGGGCCGCCTTCTCGCGCTGATCCATGCGGACGGCCGTGCTGGTGACCGCCAGGGAGCCGGTCAGCGCCACGGCGGCCATGACGGCGATGCCGGCCGCCAGCTGGGTCGAGGTCCGCCGCGCCAGCCAGGCCCGCAGCCAATGGAAGCGCGGGGCCACGGCGGCTCAGCCCGTCCAGGCGGACAGGTCGCGGAAAATCAGGCTCTGGCTGCGGGCCGAGACGATCAGGGGGTGCAGGTCGTCGCCCAGCTCGGACGCCTGTTCCTTGAGCCGGCGACGCAGGGCGCTGATCCGGGCGTCGATGATGTTTACGAAATTATCCGGCAGGAAGCGCCATTCGACCCAGCAGCGGTCCCACAGCATGGTCTTGGTCACGGGCTGGCCACGCGCGGTCATCAGTTCACAGACGATGGCGAATTCCAGCGGCGACAGGTCTATCAACCGCGAGACGCCGGCTGCGCCGAATTTCAGCGTCCGTGCCCCGAACGCCAGCCGGAACGGGCCGTTGACCAGATCGCTCCCGACCGGGGCCGCTCGCCGGGCGGCGCGGCGCAACTGAGCGGCGATGCGCGCCAGCAGCTCCTCGTCCCCGACGGGCTTGGACAGATAGTCGTCAGCGCCGCCCAGCAGACCCTCGACCTTCTGTCGCTCGCCGCCCAGCGCCGTCAGCATCAGGGCCGGCGCATCGGCGCAGGGGCCGCCGCCGGCGCGCAGCCGCTTCAGCGTCTCCAGCCCGTCCAGTCCGGCGGTCAGCCGGTCGAGGATGAGGACATCAAAGGGAGCGGCCGCCGCGGCGATCGCGGCCTCGCCGCTATCGACCCGTTCCACGGCTTCAAATCCGGCCCGCAGCAGGCGCTCCGCGACGTGTTCCGACAGGGCCGGGTCGTCTTCCAGCAGCAGGACGCGGCGGCCGGCGAAGACATCGCGCAGCTGGGCGAAGGGATCGTCGCCGTCGATGCCTGTCGTTTCTCCGTCCATGATCGTCACTCCACCCTCGCTGACGATACGGCGTTGATACGGAATGACAATGCTCAACGGACCGCGTTCGCGCAGACTAGGGGTTGCACGCGCGCGCGGGGCTGATTGTTCCTGATGGGTATTTCCGTGGGCCGCGGTCGTCGGCCCTTCGGGACGGCCCGACCCGGAGCCTGTCCTCGCGCCGACCGGAGGTCGGACGCGGGGGCGGCCGGGCGCTTCGCGCATGCCCGGCGCTCAAGCAGCGAGCGACCGCGTCGCGAGCGTTAGCGCCCCGCGCTTAAAAGGCGCTCTGCCCCGTGATGGCCCGGCCCAGGATCAGGGCGTGGACGTCGTGGGCGCCCTCATAGGTGTTGACGGTCTCGAGGTTCATGGCGTGGCGCATGACGTGCATCTCGCCGGTGATGCCGGCCCCGCCGTGCATGTCGCGCGCGACCCGGGCGATATCCAGCGCCTTGCCGCAGTTGTTGCGCTTCATCATCGAGATGGCCTCGGGCACCCAGGCCTCCTGATCCAGCAACCGGCCCAAAGCCAGCGCCCCCTCGAAGCCGAGGAAGATCTCGGTCTGCATGTCGGCCAGCTTCTTCTGCACCAGCTGGCGCGACGACAGCGGACGGCCGAACAGCATCCGGTCGCCGACGTAGTCGCGGGTCAGGTGCAGACAGGCCTCGGCCGCGCCCATGGCCCCCCAGGCGATGCCGTAGCGGGCCTTGTTCAGGCAGGAGAACGGTCCGCGCAGGCCCTTCACGCCCGGCAGCAGGTTCTCTTCCGGCACGAAGACGTCGTTCAGGCCGATGTCGCCGGTGATGGAGGCGCGGAGGCTGAGCTTGTCGCCGATCTTGTCGGTGGTGAAGCCGTCCATGCCCCGCTCGACGATGAAGCCGCGGATGACGTCGTCGAGCTTGGCCCAGACGATGGCGAGGTCCGAGATCGGCGAGTTGGTGATCCAGTATTTGGCGCCGTTGAGCTTGTAGCCGCCGTCGACCGCGATGGCCTTCGTCTTCATCGAGGCCGGATCGGAGCCGCCGTCGGCCTCGGTCAGGCCGAAACAGCCGACCAGTTCGCCTGCCGCCATGCGCGGCAGGAAGCGCATCTTCTGCTCTTCCGAGCCGAAGGCATGGATCGGGTACATGGCCAGGGACGACTGCACACTCATGGCCGAGCGATAGCCGCTGTCGACCGCCTCGATCTCGCGCGCGATCAGCCCATAGGCGACATGGCTGACCGAGGAGCCACCGTACTGTTCCGGCAGCATGGCCCCGAGGAAGCCCATCTCGCCCAGTTCGGTCATGATGGCGCGGTCGAAGGTCTCGTCACGGAAGGCCTCGACCACGCGGGGCAGCAGCTTTTCGCGGGCGTAGGATCGCGCCGCGTCCTGGATCATCCGCTCGTCGTCAGTCAGCCGGCCGGACAGGTCAAGCGGGTCATCCCAGCGGAAGGTCTTTTGCGGAGCGGAGGCGCCGTCGGCCATGGGCGGGTCTTTCTGAGCGTGGCGGAGGCGCGCGGTTTAGGCCAAAATGCACCGGTCGGGTAGAGGGACGGCCCGACGCAGGCTAGACTGTAGACATGAGCCGTACCTTTCATCGCCTGTTCGTCGAGCACCCGCGCGAGGTCGACGAGAGCTATTTCCACCATATGGCCGCGTCGTCGCGGTTCGGATTCCGTCTGCTGAAGCTGGCGGGCTGCGCCTTCCTGCACAGTCTGGTGCCGGGCCTGCACAAGGCCACGGTGTCCAGGGCCGTCTGCTGCATGGCCGAGGAGATGGACGGCCGGGCCCGCGAAGCGCGCGAATGCCGGATGCGGGACGCGGGCGTGTGGGATCCGGGGCTTTGAGCGGGTGGCGGGTGATTGGTGGCTGGTGATTGGTGGATCGCGCCTTGATCGGGCGGTAGGGATTTCATCATGACCATCGAAGCAGCTCCGACCTCGCCGGCCACCAGCCACCAATCACCAGCCACCCCTTCCGGCCCCCTCTCCGGCGTTCGCGTCCTCGATCTCAGCCGCGTGCTCGCCGGGCCGTGGGCGACGCAGATGCTGGCCGATCTGGGGGCCGAGGTGATCAAGATCGAGCGGCCCGGCGTCGGCGATGACACCCGCGCCTGGGGCCCGCCCTTCACCACGAAAACCGACGGATCGAAAGGCGACGCGGCCTATTTCCTCTGCGCCAACCGGGGCAAGAAGTCGGTTGAACTGGATCTGGCGACGCCGGACGGAGCCGCAATCGTCCGTGAGCTGAGCAAGACCTGCGATGTCGTGGTCGAGAATTTCAAGACCGGCGGGCTGAGGAAGTACGGGCTGGACCACGCGGCCCTGTCGGCGGTCAATCCGAGGCTGGTCTATTGCTCGATCACGGGCTTCGGTCAGGACGGGCCGGACGCGCACCGTGCGGGCTACGACTATATGATCCAGGCCATGGGCGGCTTGATGTCGATCACCGGCCAGCCCGACGGCGCGCCCGGGGCCGAGCCGATGAAGGTCGGGGTCGCGGTCGTCGACCTGTTCACCGGCCTCTACGCCTCCAACGCCATCATGGCCGCCCTGCTGCACGCCCGCGCTACCGGACAGGGCCAGCATATCGACATAGCCCTGTTCGACGTTCAGGCCGCCATGCTGGCCAATCAGGCGACCAACTGGTTCGTCTCCGGCAAGGCGCCGACGCGAATGGGCAACGCCCACCCGAACCTCGCCCCCTATCAGCCCTTTCCGTGTACGGACGGTATGGTGGTGATCGCCGTCGGCAACGACGGTCAGTTCCGGGCGCTCGCGGGCGCCTTGGGCGCGCCGGGCCTCGGCGCCGACCCCCGCTTCCTGACCAACGCCCTGCGCATCGAGCATCGCGCGGTGATGACCGCCGAACTGTCGGCCCTGACCGCAGGCCAGACCATGCACGGTCTGATGGCGACGCTGGACGCCGCCGGCGTGCCCTGCGGGCCGGTGAACACGGTCGATCAGGTGTTCGATGAGCCGCAGGCGAAACACCGCGGGCTGGAGGTGACGCAGGATCGCGCCGACCTGTCCGGGCCGGTGCGCACCGTCGCCTCGCCCATCCGGATGTCGGTTACGCCGGTGGCCTACGATCGGGCTCCGCCGGCGCTGGGTCAGGATACGGACGACGTGCTGGGGCCGCTGAGGACCTAACGGCCGGCCAGCAGGGCCAGCAAGGCGGCCCCGAGCGTGACCTTGGCTGGCAGCGTCCGGTCGGGAACCGCGCCCGACTCCCGCTCAGGCGGCGTTTCGAGCGCCTCGGCCCCGCTGCGAAGCACCGCGAGCCTCGCCGTCGCCGCTTCGGCCTGATCATCGGGCACGGACAGTCTGATCCAGCCCAGCGCCTGCAAGATCAGCGGATCGGTCTTGGCGTGTTCGGCCCCGCCCAGCGTCGGCGTGAAGCCGTCGGCCCGCAATCGTGAGGCGACAATTTCGGCCTCATAGATATCGGCGAAACGGGCGACCTCGATCATCGTCTGTTCAATCGGCCTCGCCGACGCGGGACGCAATGACCTCGACGGACAAACGATCGGTTCCGATCGACCAGTCGATCAGCGGCAAGCCGTTGATCCGGCCGAAATGCCGGACGTTCCGCGTCACCATGGCCCAGCCACGCGCGAGAGCTTGGCCGGCGATCAGGGTATCGATGGGGCCGATTGGCCGCCCCAATCGTTGGAGCTTCGCGCGGACGCGGCCGGCGACCCGAGCGTCGTCGGCATCAAACTCAACGATTTCGGCATAGGCCAGAAGTTCGTGAAGGCGGGCGCGGTGAATGGCGGGTCGGGCACTGAGATCAGCACCAGCCTCCAGTTCATGAAGGACAAGGCTGGACAAGATGAGGGGCGACGCCTGCCCGACAGCGTCCTGCCAGCGGCCCAGGACAGGTTGCCGACGCCGCAAGGCCTCGATCAGGACATTGGCGTCGAGGCAGAGATTCACCAAGGCTCCACCGGCTTGGAAATGCCCTGTGGCGGAGGGTCGGGAAAAGGCTCTCCGGGATCGCCTATAGCATCGATACGCGCCCAGAACGCCGCCCATTCCTCGTCGCTTCGAGGACGAACTCGCTTGTGCTCGACGGGTTCGAGGACCACCGCATCGCCCTCCTTGCGAATGCGGACTTCCCTGCCCTCGAAGCGGTAGGCCTTGGGCAGCCTGACTGCCTGGCTCCCGCCATGGGTGAAGATTTTCGCCGTCTCGGCGACGCCGCGTTTCGGATCGGCCACACAGGCCTCCATATCTACGTCGTGTAGATATTAATCCTCAGGGCCGCCTTCCGCAATCACAGGTCCAGCAGCGCCCGCGCCGGGTCTTCCAGCAGCTCCTTGACCCGGACGAGGAAGGTCACCGCCTCCTTGCCGTCGACGATGCGGTGGTCGTAGCTGAGGGCCAGATACATCATCGGCCGGATCACCACCTCGCCGTCCACCGCCATCGGCCGCTGGACGATGTTGTGCATGCCCAGAATGCCCGACTGCGGCGCGTTCAGGATCGGTGTCGACATCAGCGAGCCGTAGGTGCCGCCGTTGGTGATGGTGAAGGTGCCGCCCTGCAGCTGGTCCAGCGTCAGGTCGCCGTCGCGGGCGGCCTTGCCGAGGGCCGCGATGCCCTTCTCGATACCCGCCAGCGACAGCGTATCGGCGTCGCGCAGGACCGGCACGACCAGCCCCTTCTCGGTGCCGACGGCGACGCCGATGTCGTAGTGATTCTTGTAGATGATGTCGGTGCCGTCGATCTCGGCGTTGACGGCCGGGATCTCCTTCAGGGCCGCGACGATCGCCTTGGTGAAGAAGCTCATGAAGCCGAGCTTGACGCCGTGACGCTTCTCGAAGGCTTCCTTGTACTGGCTGCGCAGGGCCATGACGTTGGTCATGTCCACCTCGTTGAAGGTGGTCAGCTGGGCGGCGGTGTTCTGGGATTCCTTCAGGCGGCGGGCGATGGTCTGGCGCAGCCGGGTCATCTTGACCCGCTCCTCACGCGGCTGGTCGGCGCGGGGCGCGGCTGAGACCGTCGGGGTCACAGCCGGAGCGGCCGTAGGGGCCGGGGCCGGGGCCGTCGCGCCGATGGCGGCGATGGCGTCGGCCTTGGTGATGTTCCCCTTGGGCCCGGTGGCTGCGAGCGCCTTGGGGTCGAGGTTGTTCTCGGTCACCACGCGCTGCACGGCGGGCGACAGGTGCGGGTCTTCGCCCGACTTGATCTGGGCCGAACCGGCGTTGGCCGAAGCGGACGCAGCAGCCGGAGCGGGGCCGGCGCCCTCGCCCGAGGCGGCGATGCTGCCGATCTGCTGACCCGGGGTGACGGTCGATCCGCCCTCGGCGTCGATGGTCAGGACGCCGGCGGCGGGGGCCGACACCTCGACCGCGACCTTGTCGGTCTCGATCTCGACCAGCATTTCGTCCCTGGCGACCGTGTCGCCGGATTTCTTCAGCCAGGTCCCCATCGAGCCTTCGGCGACGCTCTCGCCCATGGTCGGGGTCATGATCGGGACCGAGCCGCCAGACACGGCCGCGGACGGAGCCGGCTCAGCGGCAGGAGCGGGAGTGGGTTTAGCAGCGGAAGCAGGCGCGACCTCGGCCTTGGGCGCCGCCTTCGGGGCCTCGGCGGCGGGGGCGGCGGACGCGCCTTCGCTGACCACGCCCAGGACGGCGCCCGGGGTGACGGTCGCGCCGTCAGCGGCCCGAATTTCGGAGAGGACGCCGTCGAACGGCGAGACAACCTCGAGCGAGACCTTGTCGGTCTCAAGCTCGACCAGAACCTCGTCCTTCTTCACGGCGTCGCCGGCCTGCTTCGTCCACTTGCCGATCGTGGCTTCGGTGACGGATTCGCCGAGGGCGGGGGTCAGGATGTCGGCCATGGTGGGGTCCGGGTCTCTTCAGGTCAGGTATGCGTATTCGCTTATCAGGCGAAGGCGTCGGTCAGGAAGGCGTCGAGTTCTTTCAGGTGCCGGCTCATCAGGCCCGCGGCGGTGGAGGCCGAGGCCGGGCGGCCGACGTAGCGGGCGCGCCGGGCCTTCACGCTCAGCTTGTCCAGCGTCAGTTCCAGCCACGGGTCGACGAAGGTCCAGCCGCCCATGTTCTTGGGCTCTTCCTGGCACCAGACCAGTTCGGCGTTGGCGAAGCGGCCCAGTTCGGTGAGCAGCGACTTCATCGGCCACGGATAGAACTGCTCCAGCCGCATCAGATAGACGTCGTCGATCTGGTCGCGCTCGCGCCGTTCCAGCAGGTCGTAATAGACCTTGCCCGAGCAGAGGACGAGGCGGCGGATGTCCTGATCCGCCTTGATCGTGATCCCCGCGACCTCGGGCCGACGTTGGGCGTCGTCGTGCAGCACGCGGTGGAAGGAGCTGCCCTCGGCCAGATCGGCGATGGTCGAGACCGCCTTCTTGTGCCGCAGCAGGCTCTTGGGCGTCATGATGATCAGCGGCTTGCGGAACGGCCGGTGCATCTGGCGGCGCAGGATGTGGAAATAGTTCGCTGGCGTCGAGCAGTTGGCGACCTGCATATTGTCCTCGGCGCAGGCCTGCAGGAAGCGCTCGAGACGAGCCGAGGAGTGCTCGGGTCCCTGCCCTTCGTAGCCGTGCGGCAGCAGCATGGTCAGGCCGCACATACGCAGCCATTTGCGCTCGCCCGAGCTGATGAACTGGTCGATCACCACCTGGGCGCCGTTCACGAAGTCGCCGAACTGGGCCTCCCACATCACCAGGGTGTTGGGGTCGGTCAGGGCGTAGCCGTACTCGAAGCCCAGCACCGCCTCTTCGGACAGGGCGGAGTCGATCACCTCGAACTCGGCCTGGCCGTCGCGAATGTTGTTCAGCGGGACGTAGCGGGCCTCGGTGGTCTGGTCGACGATGCCCGAGTGGCGCTGGGAGAATGTGCCGCGCACCGAGTCCTGGCCGGACAGGCGGACCGGGAAGCCCTCGTCCAGCAGCGAACCGAAGGCCAGGCTCTCGGCCGTGGCCCAGTCGATGTTCTGGCCCGAGGTGATCATCTCGCGGCGGCCGTCGATGACCCGCTTCAGCGTCTTGTGGACGTCGACCGAGTTGGGAATGGTCGTCAGCTTGTGGCCCAGGTCGGCCAGTTTCGCGGCCGGGACCGAGGTCTCGCCGCGGCGCTCCTCGCCATCGGGCTGGCCGATGCCCTGCCACTGGCCGTCCATCCAGTCGGCCTTTTGCGCCTCGAACGTCTTGCCGGCCTCAAACTCGGCGTCGAGGAAGGCCTCGAACCGGGTCACTTCCGCGTCGACGGCCGCCTGATCGATCACGCCCTCGGCGATCAGGCGTTCGGCGTAGATTTCGCGCGTCGACGGCAGGGCGCGGATCTTCGAATACATCAGCGGTTGGGTGAAGGTCGGATCGTCGCCCTCGTTGTGGCCGAAGCGGCGGTAGCAGAACATGTCCACCACCACGTCCTTGTGGAATTTCTGCCGGAACTCGGTGGCCACCTTGGCGGCGAAGACGACGGCTTCGGGGTCGTCTCCGTTGACGTGGAAGATCGGCGCCTGGACCATCAGGGCTACGTCTGACGGATAGGGCGAGGACCGGCTGTTGCGCGGGCTGGTCGTGAAGCCGATCTGGTTGTTGACGACGAAATGCATCGTCCCGCCGGTGCGGTAGCCCTTCAACCCCATCAGGGCGAAGCATTCGGCGACCACGCCCTGGCCGGCGAAGGCGGCGTCGCCATGGATAAGCAGGGGCACGACCTTGGAGCGGTCGAGGGCCCATTTCTCCTCCGGCTGGCCGGCGTTGGCCGCGCGGATGTCGAAGGCCTGTTTCGCCCGCGCCTTGCCCAGCACCACCGGATTGACGATCTCGAGGTGCGACGGGTTGGCGGTCAGCGACAGGTGGACGGTGTTGCCGTCGAACTCGCGGTCAGAGCTGGCGCCCATGTGATATTTGACGTCGCCCGAACCCTCGATGTCCGAGGGTACGGTCGAGCCGCCCTGGAACTCGTGGAAGATGGCGCGATAGGGTTTGCCCATCACGGCCGCGAGCGTGTTCAGCCGCCCGCGGTGGGCCATGCCGAAGACCACCTCGTCGACGCCCAGGGCGCCGCCGCGCTTGATGATCTGCTCCAGCGCCGGAACCATGGCCTCGCCGCCGTCCAGGCCGAACCGCTTGGTGCCGGGGAAGCGTTTGTGCAGGAAGCGTTCGAAACCCTCGGCCTCGATCAGCTTGTTGAGGATGGCCAGCTTGCCCTCGCGGGTGAAGCCGTTCTGGGCGAATTTGTCCGCCCCCTCGAAGCGCGCCTGCAGCCAGCTCTTCTCGTCCGGCTCGGCGATATGCATGAACTGGATGCCCAGCGTGCCGCAATAGGTGCGTTTGAGCAGGGCGAGGACCTCGCGGATCGTGCCGGTCTGGAAGCCCAACACGCCGTCGAGGAAGATCGGGCGGTCGAGGTCGGCCTCGCTGAAACCGTAGAATTCGGGGGTCAGCTCCGGATTGCTGGTCGGCTGTTCGATGCCCAGCGGGTCGAGGTTGGCCTGCAGGTGGCCGCGCACGCGATAGCTGCGGATCAGCATCAGGGCGCGGATCGAATCGTGGGCGGCGGCGCGGACGGCCTCGGCCAGGACGGCGGCGTCCGGAGCCGGCGCGGCGGCGGGCGCCGCGGCCGGGGCGCCGGGCTTCTTCGGATCAGGTTTGGGAGCCGGCCAGCGGCCGTCGAACACGCCGGTGGCCTCAGTCGGTTCGGTGGTGACCGAACGGCCCCAGGAGCCGGCCGCGCCGGAGGCTTTCACGCTCTCGGCGTTGTCGCGGAGCTGGTCGAAGAAGGCGCGCCATTCGTCCGAAACAGACGCCGGATCGGCCGCCCACTTCTCGTGCAGGTCCTCAATGAACGAGGCGTTGGAGCCATACAGGAAGCTGGTCTCGGCAAAGACCTGATTCAGCCGACCGGCATCGTCCGCCATTGTTCTCGTCACGTCCCTTGGGCGGCGCGCGCACGCCTGCGCGCAACCGACGCCGCTGATATAGGCGCTGTTTCCTTATGGGTCATGACCGAATGGGGGCGAAAGCTGAAAAAACCCTCTCCCAAAGGGAGAGGGAGGGGCCCCCGCGCGGCGGGGGGAGGGTGAGGGGTTACGGCGCCTTGCCATGGACTCTCCGTAACCCCTCACCCCTGCCCCTCTCCCGATGGGAGTTCCGAACGGTCAGCCCTTGAGCACTTCCACCAGGGTCGCGCCCAGACGGGCCGGCGACGGCGAGACTGTGATTCCCGCGGCCTGCATGGCGGCGATCTTGGACTCCGCGTCGCCCTTGCCGCCCGAGACCACGGCCCCGGCGTGGCCCATGGTCCGGCCCTTGGGCGCGGTGAGACCGGCGATGAAGCCGACCATCGGCTTGGAGCGGCCCTTCTTCGCCTCGTCGATCAGGAACTGGGCGGCGTCTTCCTCGGCGCCGCCGCCGATCTCGCCGATCATGACGATGGACTTTGTCTCGGGATCGGCCAGGAACAGCTCCAGCACGTCGATGAATTCCGTGCCCTTGACCGGGTCGCCGCCGATGCCGACCGCCGTGGTCTGGCCCAGGCCCTCGTTGGTGGTCTGGAACACCGCCTCATAGGTCAGGGTGCCCGAGCGCGAGACGATCCCGACATTGCCCTTCTTGAAGATCGATCCCGGCATAATGCCGATCTTGCACTCTTCCGGGGTCAGGATGCCCGGGCAGTTCGGCCCCAGCAGGCGCGAGCTCGACCGGTCCAGCCGCGCCTTGACCCGCACCATGTCCAGCACCGGAATGCCCTCGGTGATGCAGGTGATGAAGGGGACCTCGGCCTCAATGGCCTCGAGAATGGCGTCCGCGGCGCCCGCCGGCGGGACATAGATCACCGAGGCGGTCGCGCCGGTGGCCTCCTTCGCCTCAGCGACCGAGGCGAAGATCGGCAGGCTCTCGCCTTCGGAGCCGGTCCAGTTCGTGCCGCCCTTGGCCGGGTGCACGCCGCCGACCATCTTCGTCCCGTAGTAGCGGAGCGCCTGTTCGGTGTGGAACGTCCCGGTCTTGCCGGTCAGGCCCTGGACGATGACCTTGGTGTTCTTGTCGACGAGGATGGACATGGGATCAGCTTCTGAATGAGGTCTGTCAGCAGGGCGGTGGCGGCTGGGGTCAGCCGACCGCCGCGACGATCTTCTGGGCGGCGTCGTCGAGGTCGTCGGCGGCGGTGATGGCCAGACCGGACTCATTGAGGATGCGCTTGCCTTCGACTACGTTGGTGCCTTCGAGGCGCACGACCAGCGGCACCTTCAGACCCACTTCCTTCACCGCGGCGACCACGCCCTCGGCGATGACGTCGCAGCGCATGATGCCGCCGAAGATGTTGACCAGAATGCCCTGCACCGCCGGATCGGCGGTGATGATCTTGAACGCCGCCGCGACCTTTTCCTTGGAGGCGCCGCCGCCGACGTCGCAGAAATTCGCCGGTTCCTTGCCGTACAGCTTGATGATGTCCATCGTCGCCATGGCCAGGCCGGCGCCGTTGACCATGCAGCCGATGTTGCCGTCGAGGGCGACGTAGGCGAGGTCCCATTCCGAGGCCTCGATCTCCTTGGCGTCTTCCTCGGTCTCGTCGCGCAGCGCCCTCATGTCGTCGTGGCGGAACAGGGCGTTGCCGTCGAAGCTGACCTTGGCGTCCAGCACCCGCAGGTGGCCGTCCTTCATGGCGATCAGCGGATTGACCTCCAGCATCGACATGTCCTTGTCGACGAAGGCCTTGTACAGGATCGGGAACAGCGTCTTGCCGTCTTCGGCCGCCGCGCCGGTCAGGCCGTAGGCGCCATTGATCTCGGCGACGTTGGCGGCGGTGACGCCGGCTTCCGGATCAATGTCGATGGTGAGAATCTTCTCGGGCGTATCATGGGCGACCGCCTCGATGTCCATGCCGCCTTCGGTCGAGACTACGAAGGAGACGCGGCCGGTCGAGCGATCGACCAGCAGCGAGCAATAGAGTTCGCGATCGATGTCAGCGCCGTCCTCGATATAGAGGCGGTTGACCTGTTTCCCGGCCGGGCCGGTCTGGGCGGTGACGAGCGTATTGCCCAGCATCTCTTTCGCGTTCTTGACCACGTCCTCGATCGAGAAGGCCAGACGAACGCCGCCCTTGGCGTCGGGCCCCAGCTCCTTGAACTTCCCCTTGCCGCGCCCGCCGGCGTGGATCTGGGACTTCACGACATACAAGGGACCCGGCAGTTGCCTCGCCGCCGCCTCGGCCTGATCGGCGCTGGTGATGGCGACGCCCTCGGCGACCGGTGCGCCAAAGCCCTTCAGGACCTGTTTGGCCTGGTATTCGTGGATGTTCATGGAGAGGCGCCGCCGGACTGCTGGGAGGAGTTGCGGCGCTTATAGGGGCTGCGCCTTCGCACGCGCAACCGTGGACGCCCTTTGCTCCAGAAAGGCCCGGATCGCGGTCTCCTTGTCGAGGTCCCGCGTGTCGACCAGGTTGGACAGGGCCTCGGCCGCGCGAACCAGAACCATGGCCTCGGCGCCGCGACCTTCGGCGATCAGCCAGGCGGCGCGTTCGGCCGCCCGCTTCAACGCCTCGCGCGTGCCCACGGGATATTCCGGCGCATCGTCGGGCCCCGTCTCACCCGGGCCGACGGTTCCGGCTGACAGCCCCGTCGGCGCCGCGGGGGCTCGCTTTGGCTTCAGGTCGGCCCGCAGGGCCGCGCAGCTGCGGGTCCAGCCCTCGGCGCTCGCGCGCTTGCGCAGATTGCCCAGCCCGACATCGAATCGGCGGGCCACGGACGGCGCCGATTCGCCGGCCAGATAGGCCGTCCTGACCCGCGCCCAGACTTCCGGGCCGCGATATTTGCGCAGGGCGTAGTGCTCCATAGGGAGAGCCTGCCTGGCGCCTGCGTCAGAATCGGACGTGGGCTTTCCTCGGCGACCCGTGTCGCGGTTGTCGTGGATGTCCCGCCGGATTGTCTTGGATGTCGTGGGCGATTGTCGCTGTTGTCACGGCGAAATGTCGACCATGTCGCGGGGAATTGTCGCCCTTGTCGCGTGCGGCAGGGGTCGAATTCGCCGAAAATCAGCCCGTGGAAGTGGTCAAATTCTCCACTCGATATTCGGGGAGATCTGGACCCTTGTCATCCCGGATACCGCGAAGCGTTCAGCAGGCTGACAGGCCATATTATTGATATATTGGAGATTTTATCTCCGTCATCCTCGGGCTTGTCCCGAGGACCCATTGTTCGGCAGGCTCAGGCTCCAGTCAGGAGAATCCGTCCGGCGAGGCGCGAGGCTTCAACCGCACGCGCCGCGGCCGAATGGGTCCTCGGGACAAGCCCGAGGATGACGGATTGTATCGGGGTATTGAGTACCGAACCTAGTCCACCCAGTCCTTCTTCAGCGTCCGCGAGGCCCCGATCAGCAGCACCGAGGCCAGCACATAGAAGCCCATGCCGGTGTAGATCGCCCAGCGCAGGCTCTCATCGCCGAACCGCGGCGCCAACAGGTCGCTCATCCAGCCGAAATAATAGAAGCCGACGGCGATGCCGAGCAGGTTGTTGATCAGCAGGAACAAGGCGGAAGCGGTGGATCGCATCGGCGCCGGCACCAGATGCTGGATCGAGGCCGTGATCGGCCCCAGCCAGGCCAGGTTCAGCCCGGTCGGGATGATGAAGATCAGGAAGGCCAGGATCAGCTGCTGGGCGTTGGTGCCGCCGCCCGGGATGACCAGGCCGATCAGCCATGGCGAATTCATCGCCAGGATGAACATCGGGGCCGAGATCAGGAAGGCGATGGCGGGGGTCAGCGGATAGGCGCCCTTGCCGCGCTTCGACAGCTTGTCGGCGATGGCGCCGCCCGCCCAGATGCCCAGCACCCCGCCGATCAGGGCGATGCCGGCGTAGTACCAACTGGTCTGCGACAGGGTCAGGCCGAAGCTGCGCATGAAGAACAGGGGCAGCCAGCCTGCGACGCCGTAGCCGCACACCGAGGACGAGGCCGCGCCCAGCGCCAGCAGCCAGAAGCTCGGCTTGGGAATGACCGCCGAGGCGGTGCGGCGTGCGATGGTCAGGGAGATGCCGATGACCATGGCCAGCAGGCCGCCGAAGGCGAACACCAGAGGGTTGCCGAGCACCAGGCCGCCGAAATGAATCAGGGCCGCCAGGGAAAGGGCGCCGAGCCCGAGCCCGAGCATGATAAGGGCCGCGATCGCGCCGGACTTGCCTGAGCCGACTACGGGCGCGGCGGCGATAGCCGCCAACTCGGCCTCGGACTTGATCGTATCCGTCCCGCCCCGCTTCGGATTGCGCACCGTCAGCAGAAGCACCGGCGCGAGCAGGACGCCGGCGAGGCCGACGGCGATGAAGGCGGTGCGCCAGCCATAGGTCGCGGCCAGCAAACCTCCGACCAGAGTGCCCGCGGCTGTGCCTAGCGGAATTCCGAAGGCAAATGCGGCAAGCGCCCGGGCCCGCTGATGCGGCGGAAAATAGTCGGCGACGAGAGAATAGGCCGGCGCGACGCCGCCTGCCTCGCCCACACCGACGCCCATGCGGAACAGGAACAACTGGGTGAATGACCCGGCCATGCCGCACAGAGCGGTGAATCCGGACCACACCGTCAGGGCGCCGGTCATGATCCAGACGCGACTATAGCGGTCGGCCAACCAGGCCAGGGGAATGGCGAGGGTCGAATAGACCGAGGCGAAGGCGATGCCGCCCAACAGGCCGAACTGGCTGTCGGAGAGGCCAAACTCAGCCTTCAGCGGCGCCGCGAGGATGCCGATGATCTGGCGATCCAGGAAGTTCAGCATGTAAACGAGAATCAGGATCGCCAGGACATAGAAGCGATATCCGGGCCGTTCGGCGGGCGCGGCGGCGTCCGTGGCGGTCATGGCGTTTCCCTCGACTGGTCTTCTTGTTTGATGGAACGGTAGCGTTGCTTTTCGGCCGCGCCAAAGAAAAAGGGCGACGGCTCAGGTGAACCGCCGCCCTGGATCACGTGCGATCAGGCGTCAGGAGTCTTTTCGTCGGATCAGAACTTGACCTTCAGCGAAGCGGTCACGGTCTGCGGCGGGCCGTAGTAGCCGATGATCGAGTTGTTGAAGAGCGCACCCGGGAAGTTGTAGCCGCCGACGCGGTACTCTTCGTCGGTCAGGTTCTTGCCGTAGACGCCCACGGTGAAGCGGTCGGTCGGGTCGGTCCAGACGATCGACAGATCAACCAGGGAATAGGCCTGCTGGTCGAGGATCGGGTTCGGGAACTCGAACATGCTGGAGTCGCCGCGATAGCTGATCGACGGGGTCACCGCCAGGTCGCCACCGGCCACGTCGCCGATCCAGGTGAAGCCGAAATAGCCGGTCCAGTCCGGGGCGTTCTGCAGCACGACCTGGTCCGAGATGTCCTCAAACACCATGGTGGTCAGGTTGTAGCGCAGGAACTCCTCAAAATCCGAGTTCAGATAGCCGACCGCGAAGTTGGCCGACAGATTGTCGAGGATGCGCAGCCGGCCTTCGAATTCGAAGCCGTAGAAGGTCGATGAACCGACGTTGTCGACGAAGCTGGCGATGCTGGCGCCGGACGGCACCTGGGTGGTGACCTGCTGGTCCTGGTATTGGTTGTAGAAGGCAGCGGCGGCGAAGGTCAGACGGTCGAGGGAACCCTTGAGGCCGATCTCGTAGGAGTCGACCGTCTCGGGATCGTAGCCATTGACCGTGTTCGGCGTCAGGATCACGTCGCCCCGCATGTCGAAGCCGCCCGACTTGAAGCCTTGCGAGTAGGAGGCATAGGTCGTCACGTCATCCGTCAGGTCGTACGACAGGGCGATGCGCGGCGTGAACTGGGTGAAGTCGTTGTCGTTGGTGTAGTTCGACCGGACCAGCAACGGCGCGCGCACCGTGCCGCCCAGCAGCGGGCTGCGGGTAGCGCCGAGATAGTTGGCGCGGAACACCGTCCCCTCCTTCTCGTCCAGCGTATAGCGAACGCCGAGGCCCAGGTGCAGGCGATCGGTCAGGTCGAGGTTGACGTCGGCGAAGCCGGCCCAGCTCTCGGTTTTCACCTGGCCGTTGGTGCCGATAACGATGCCGGCGTTGCCCAGGATGGTATCGAAGGCGCCTTCCGCATGGCCGTCCAGATAGAAGAAGCCGGCCACGCCCTGGATCCGGTCATAGTCGAACAGGAACTGGAACTCCTGCGTCAGCTGGTTGTCCGCATAGAAGCCCGGAATGTCCAGCGTCGGTGACGGCGTGTTGTCGAAATCGATCACCGTGGTGGTTTCGCCTTCGCGCCAGGCCGTGATCGACTTGAAGGTCCAGTGGTCGTTCAGCTCCATCTCAATGGTCGCCGAAGCGCCCTGACTCTCCACGGAGTTGACGTCGCCGAGGCCGGCGTTGGTGTCATAGACGCTGGACAGGATCGCGCCGGCCGGGGTCGCGCCGGCGACCAGACGGCTGCCGTGGCGAGGGTTGGAATCGTCCTGGACCCGGTCATAGGCCAGACGGATCGAGATGTCGTCGCGCGGTTCCCATTCGGCGCTGACGCGGCCGGCCAGGACGTCCTTGTTATAATGCTCGGCGCCGGTGTTGATGTTGGTTCCGTAGCCGTCGCGCTGATACGAGGCGATAGCGCCGCCGACGCGGAAATTGTCGGCCAGCGGGATGCTGCCCACGGCCATAAGATCGATCTGGTTGTAGCTGCCAAAGGCGCCGCGCAGGCTCAGCTCCGGATCGTGCGACAGGGTGTTGGTGACGTATTTGATCGCGCCGCCGACCGTGTTGCGGCCGTACAGCGAACCTTGCGGGCCGCGCAGCACTTCGATGCGCTGGACGTCGTAGATGTCCAGCACGGCGCCCTGCGGGCGGGCGACATAGACGTCATCGACATACAGGCCCACGCCGGGCTCGAAGCCCCACAGCGGATCCTGCTGGCCGACGCCGCGGATGAAGGAGATCAGGGTCGAGTTCGAGCCGCGGGCGACCTGAACGGTGGCGTTCGGGGTCTGCTGCTGCAGGGCGGTGATGTCCGAGGCGCCGGTCTGTTCCAGGCGCTCCTCGCCGATGGCCGAAACCGAGATCGGCACGTCCTTCAGCAGCTCGTCGCGACGGCGGGCGCTGACGACGACGTCATCCAGCGAGGAGACTCCGTCCTGCGGCGCGGCGTCCTGGGCCATGGCGAAGGTGGAGAGCGCGCTCCAGGCGGCTCCGGCAAGCAAGGCGGTCTTTACATAGCGGTTCATGGTAGCCCCAGTCCTGTGATTTCCAGCCCGATGACGCTTTTATTCAGCGTTCAATGATTTTCAGACCGTAATTGTTTTCAGCCCCCTGTCAAACGGCTCCGCTTCCCTGGCGTCACCAGCGGCCCGACCTGTGGCGCCGTTGCACAGGCGGGGCGATGCGGCCTAGCTTCGGCGTCATGACCAAGCTCGATGCGCCGACCGCAAAAAGGGGCCGTCCGCCCAAGGCCAAGGCCGCCGGCGCCGCCGATACGCGTGACCTGATCCTCGACGCGGCTGAGGACCTGTTCTCCAAACACGGCTTCTATGGCGTCACGATTCGCGAGGTGGCGCGGGAGGCGGGCGTGGATACGGCGCTCGTCCACTATTATTTCGGGGCCAAGCGCGGGCTGTTCGACGCGGTCTTCCTGCGGCGGGCGGAGGTCTGGAACAATGAGCGGGTCGACGCCATCAACCGCTATGCCCGGGAGACGGCGCCCGGCGAGATGACGCTGGAGGGCCTGTTCGAAGCCTTCCTGCGGCCGCCATTCCAGTGGTCGCTGAAGGGCGGGCCGGGGTGGAAGCACTATTCCGCCCTGGTGGCCCAGACCAACGCCAACCCGACGTTCGGCGGCGAGACCATGGCCCGCTATTTCGACCCGGCGATCCGTAGACTGATCGAGTTGATCAAGGTGATCCTGCCCGACGCCGCCGAGGTCGATCTGTACTGGGCGTATCACAACCTGTCGGGAGCTTTGACGTTGACGTTGGGCGAGACCGGGCGGCTGGACCGGCTGTCCGGCGGTCTGTGCCGCTCCGGCGATCTGGAGACAGCGGGCGACTATATGGTCCGGTTCGCGGCGGCGGGGTTTCGGGCGGTCTGCGGGCCGGCGGAACCGGCATGAGCGAGCGGGCGACGCCGCAGGACGTGGTGCGGTTCGAGATCGACCGGGGACTGGTGCGCGGCGTCGCCGTGGCGCTGGCGGGCGGAGCCCTGCTGGCCCTCAGCGGAGCGTTCGGCATGGGCGACACCGCGCTGGGCTTCCGGCTGGCGTACTGGATGCCGGTGATGTTGGTCGGAGCGATGTGGGGGCATCTGTGCTCGCGGCTGGTCGAGGGGCGGATCGACATGGACCGGCGGCCGTGGTTGGCGATCGCGGCCCTGACGCTGGTGATCTCGGGGCCGCTGGCGGTGATGGTCTGGGCGGTCACGGGCTGGTTCTTCGATGACGACCGGTCGATCAGCCTGGCGCACCTGCCCGACTTCCTCATGCCGGTGCTGGTGGTGACCGGAGCGATCAGCGCACTGAACGTCTTTCTGGCGCGGACGCCGGTGCAGACTCATGCGGCGGCGCCCGGGGCCAAGCCGGCGCGGTTCATCGACCGGCTGCCGTTCAAGCTGAGGGGCGCGGCCATCCGGGCCGTCCAGTCCGAGGACCATTATCTGCGCATCCACACCGACCGCGGATCGGACCTGATCCTGATGCGGCTGTCGGACGCCCTGACCGAGCTGGAGGGGCTGGAGGGGGCCCAGACGCACCGCAGCTGGTGGGTGGCGAAAGACGCCGTGCGGGACGTTAGCCGCGGCGACGGCCGGGCGACCCTGACGCTGGAAGGCGGCGTCGAGGCCCCGGTCAGCCGGCGCTACGCCAAGGCCTTGCGCGACGCCGGCTGGTACTGACGCCCCCCAACTCACCCGGCCCACACCCCGTGAAAGCCGGCCGGCAGGGCGACGTCGGCGCGCCAGGTGGCGACGGGGCCGGCGGAGACGCGGGCGGCGTCGAAGGCGTGCAGCTCGGTGACGCCCTCGGCCAGGTTGATCGAGGGGGCGATCAGCCAGGCGTCGGTCTCGTTGGGGCCGCGCGGGACGAAGACGGCCTCTTCCACGATCTGCGCATCCCCGAAGTTGAAATAGTCGGACCTTCCCGAGTCCCAGTCCCAGGTCGCGAGGCCGGTGGGCAGGGGCCGGTCGGGGCGTTCGCCCGCGACGTGGACGGTCAGGCGGCGCGGCAGGCCGGCGCGGCGCGGGTCGTTCTTCGGGAACTCGGCGGTGACGCCCGAGGAGGCCATTTCGGCGCGGCCGTCCGTGTGCAGAGTAATTAGGTTCAGCACGGCGTGCTCGCCGGGCACCGAGCCGCGTTGTTCAACCAGAACGCGGGCGCCGGCGATGGCGAAGGCCACGTCCTTGCCGGCGGCGACGTCGAACCGGATCGTCCCGGAGACGTCCTCCCAGGCGTCGCCGAGGTGGAAATAGCTGAAGGTCGGCAGCTCATAGATCCGGCGGCGCGACAGGTCGGCCTTGTCGACGACCATGATCTGCGTCCCCAGCTCGGGCTTCCACGTGAAGCGCGAGGCGTAGGGCATGCCCTGATGGTCATGGACCCAGGGCTGGAGCACGAAAATCAGGTGGCGCGCCGTGGCGGTGAAGTCGTGCATGAAGCTGGCGCGCGGCAGGTCGATGACGGCGGCCGTATGCAGGCTGCGGTCGGCGTTGAGCCGCCAGACGATGGCCTTGCCGCCGTCCAGTCCGATGTTCCAGATCGTGCCGTCGGGGTCATGGCGCGGGTGGGCCTGAAAGGGCATGCCCTTGAGGTCGTCGCGCAGGGTGACGAAGCCTTTGGTCGATAGGTCGGAGGCGTCCATAGCCATCGGCGAGCCGCCTTCCCACAGAGCCCAGACCTCGTCGCCGGCGACCATGACGGCGGTGTTGGCGGCGTTGGCGTCCTCGTTCGAGCCGATGCGGGCGCGGGCGTCGCCGGCGGTGCCGAAGCCGGGGGTGACGACGGCGCCGATCTCGCTCTCCCAGCGGCGTTTGGGCGTGTCGGCGAAACGGGCGTCGAGGGTGACCTGGCCGTCATTGACGCGGAAGGCCCGCATCAGGCCGTCGCCGTCGAACCAGTGGGTGGCCGAGCCGCCGGGGCGACGGAATTTGGCCGGGCCATTGCGGAACAGGGTCCCGGTCAGGCCGGCCGGGGCCCGGCCGTGAACCAGCCGCATGGCCCGGGGCGCGATGTCGGCCTCAAGGTCGGCGGTGGCCAGGGCCCAGTCGGCTGTGGCCTGCATGGCGGCCATGGCGCGGACGGTCTCGGGGGTGATGACGGCCGCTGACAGGGCCGCGGCGCCCATCAGGAAGTTTCGACGGGAAGCGTGCATTAAAAAATCTCCTGATGGGCGTTACGGCGCGGCCTCAAGCAGCGAGCCGCCGCGCGGCGAGCGTTAGGCCGCCGACTACCTGATGCTGATGGTCTGGGCGGTCTCGCCGGAGACGGCGAAATGCGCGCGGTCCCAGCGGGCGGGGCCCATGTTGCCGACGGCGTTGTTGGAGAAGGCATAGGGCTCGGTCGGCATGCCGAAGGGGTTGGTGTTCATCTCCCCGTCGCCGTTGACGTCGTGGAACGCCTTCACCGCATAGTCGCCGGCGGCCAGGTTATCGAACGTGGCGACGACGCGGCCGCTGGAGGCTGAGATGGCGGTGCGGGCGACGGCGCGGTTGGCGTCGTCGCCGCGCCCCTCGCCATTGAAGGCGGAGGCGGTGTCATAGAGGGCGATCATGACCATGCCGGTGCGGGCGCCGGTCTCGAAGGTCAGGACGATCCTGTTGTCATCGGCCTGCTGGGGCGGGTTGGTCAGGGCGTGGGCGGGAGCGGCGGCGAGCAGCAGGGCGGCGGCGGTGGTGGCGAGGCGGATCATGGTGCGTAGTCCTTCTTGTGTGAGGCCCGAGTTCTGGAGATCGTTTTGGCGGGCCGTTTCGATGGACTGACCGTGATGGGCCGCCGGGCCCGCCGCCACGCCGATTGCGGATTCGGGCGGCTGCCGTTCGCGAACGACGGCAGGTGTTCATTGGCGAAACGCGAACGGACAGGTCTTGCCGCAGCCGTCGGCGCCGCGCTGTGTCCAGGGCGGTTGGGGAGGCGTGCGGAGCGCCGGGCCCGCGCCCGGAGTTCTTTGTTGTTACCGTTTCGACGCAGACAGACGCTCCGCGCGGAGTTTGTCGGAAGCTTGCGTCCGGTGGCGGTTTTATCGCCTTACCGCAGCGCCTCCGGCGGGCGGGCCGTGCTTGCGACACGGTCCCCGGACCGGGCGAGTATCCCCCTCGCCCCTGACATCCGTTTGGTTATCAGACCCCGGGCGTTGGCTGCCTTGCTCTGGCAGCCGGGAACCGGGCCCCCGCTTCTCCACATCCCGCCGCCAAAGGACGCAAGGCCTCTGCGCCTCCCCTGCGACGGAACGGGGGGAGTCTAGGAGGGGCTGTTCCTATGGCGGGATAGGGACGCTGTAAATTTTGGAAGGTGTGGGAAGTCAGTGGGTTGGCGGCCCGCGATATGCTGGCAATCGGCGGATTGTGAGCGGAGCGACGCACCCCTCTCCGCCTGTATCGACGATAGCGGGAGGGCGGCGGTCAGTCCGGCTCCTCCGGCGGGACCCAGTTCGGGTCGTTGACGGGAAACCACTCGGCGGCCAGATCGCGCCAGTCGGGGTTCTCGCGCTCGATCAACGCCAGTTTCCAGTCGCGCAGCCACTTCTTGATCCGCTTCTCACGCCGGATGGCCGCGACAACCCGGGCGTGACGCTCGAACCAGAGCAGGCGGGTGCAATCGTGATCATCGGTGAAGCCGGGAGACGTGTGATTCTTGTGCTTCCACACGCGCGCGGAAAGGTTGGCGGTCATGCCGGTGTAGAGCGTTCCGTTCCGCCCGCTGCCCATGATGTAGGTGGCGATGAAGGTCCTGTGGGTGCGCACCCACACAACCTATACGTTTCTTCCCCTGTCGTCATCCTCCGGCGAGTGGTGATCTCCCCACTTTCGTCATCCTCCGGCGAGCGCAGCGAGACCGGGGGACCCAGCGGCGCCGAAGGCGACCTGTTCACGCAGGCTGATTCAGCGGGGGCGCTCCCGACAGGTTCGCGCTCGCGCGCGCCGCTGGGTCCCCCGGTCTGCGCCGCGAAGACGCGGCTTGCCGGAGGATGACGAAAGGAGGAAATGGCTGAGAACCGAGGGGACACTAATGCCGGAAGACACCCGAGAATCCGAGGTCGACGATAGCGATTTTCCAAAGGAGCGGGCGAAGTTCTACGAACTGATCGGCCACTGCATCACCTTATACCAAGGGTTAGAGGACTATTTGCCTGCGGTGTTTGCAGCGGCGATTGGTGGCCCCACCGACAGAGCGCATGCGATCTTCGCCCCGTATCGCGGTCTCGAGGCCAAGCTTGAGGGGATCACAGCGGCCATATCCGGCGGAGATCAAGGTTCCCGTGATCGCTGGGAGCGATTACGACCGTTGATCAGGGCCGCTTCTGAGACGCGGGGCAAGATCGCTCACGCCTCAGTGCTACATCGAGGTGGCGGCCACACTGTCACTCTCGACGAGGAGACGAACGTGGTCAGCGTTCGTCGCACCGCGAAGTCACGTATGGAACTGCGCAAAAGTCAAAAAGGCACCGAACTGGTCTGGGACAACGACAAGCTGTTTGAAGAATACGGTCGCATTGAGCGCGCTCGAGAGCTTTCTATTGGCTTGGTTCGGCGTCTCACTGGGCAATCGGTCCCTCCACATTTGGACGACGATCCACCCGCAAGCACCTAATGCACCCGCGCCTTCCCGATCGCCAACCCGCCCTCCCCCGCTGACACCGCGATCACCGACCCGTCCTCGATCTCGCCCGCCAGCAGCTTCTTCGCGATCGGGTCGACCAAATCCTTCTGGATGACGCGCTTCAGCGGGCGCGCGCCATAGACCGGGTCGTAGCCCTTGTCGGCCAGCCAGGCGTAGGCGCTGTCGTCGAGGGACAGGGTCAGGCGACGGTCGGCCAGCAGTTTCTCGAACCGGGCCATCTGTATGCGGACGATCCCGGCCATCTGGTCGCGGCCCAGGCGGCGGAACAGGATGATCTCGTCGATGCGGTTGAGGAACTCGGGGCGGAAATGGCCGCGGACCTGTTCCATGACATAGGGGCGGACGCTCTCGACGTCGTCGCCCTCGCCCTGATTGGCCAGGGCTTCTGACCCCAGGTTGGAGGTCATGATGATCAGGCTGTTCTTGAAGTCGACGACGCGGCCCTGACCGTCGGTCAGGCGGCCGTCGTCCAGCACCTGCAGCAGGACGTTGAAGACGTCGGGGTGGGCCTTTTCGACCTCGTCGAACAGGATCACCTGATACGGGCGGCGGCGCACCGCCTCGGTCAGGGCGCCGCCCTCGTCATAGCCGACATAGCCGGGAGGGGCGCCGATCAGGCGGGAGACGCTATGCTTCTCCATGTATTCCGACATGTCCATGCGGGTGATGGCGGCCTCGTCGTCGAACAGGAAGGCGGCCAAGGCCTTGGTCAGCTCGGTCTTGCCGACGCCGGTGGGGCCGAGGAAGAGGAAGCTGCCCAGCGGGCGGTTGGGGTCGTTGAGGCCGGCGCGGGCGCGGCGCACGGCGTCGGCGACGGCGGTCAGGGCCTCGTCCTGACCGACCACGCGGCGGGACAGGGCGGCCTCCATGGAGAGCAGTTTCTCGCGCTCGCCCTCCAGCATCTTGTCGACAGGGACGCCGGTCCAGCGGGAGACGACCTGGGCGATCTGTTCGGCGTCGACGACCTCGGGGGTCAGGGGGCCGGATTTATCCGCCTCGGCGGCCTCGGCGTCGGCGAGTTGTTTCTCGATCTGGGGGATCTGGCCGTAGGCGATCTCTGACGCGCGGCCGAGGTCGCCGGCGCGCTGGACGGCGATCAGTTCGGCGCGCAGGCGGTCGAGGGTTTCGCGCAGCTGGGCCCCCTGCCCGACCTTTTCCTTCTCGGATTTCCAGCGGCCGGTGAGGTCGTCGGACTGGCCCTCGAGGTCGGCGATCTCGTCTTCCAGTTTTTCGAGGCGGGCGACGGAGGCCTTGTCGGTCTCCTTCTTCAGGGCCTCGCGTTCGATCTTGAGCTGGACCAGACGGCGGTCGATCTCGTCCAGCGCCTCGGGCTTGGAATCGACGGCCATGCGGACGCGGCTGCCGGCCTCGTCAATGAGATCGATCGCCTTGTCGGGCAGGAAGCGGTCGGTGATGTAGCGGTGGCTGAGGGTGGCGGCGGCGACGATGGCGCTGTCGGAAATGCGCACGCCGTGGTGGACCTCGTACTTCTCCTTGATGCCGCGCAGGATGGAGACGGTGTCCTCGACGCTGGGCTCCTCGATGAAGACGGGCTGGAAGCGGCGGGCGAGGGCGGCGTCCTTCTCGACGTGCTTGCGGTACTCATCCAGCGTGGTGGCGCCGACGCAGTGCAGCTCGCCGCGGGCGAGGGCGGGCTTGAGCAGGTTGGAGGCGTCCATGGCGCCGTCGCCCTTGCCGGCGCCGACCAGGGTGTGCATCTCGTCGATGAACAGGATGATGCCGCCTTCGGCCGCGGTGACCTCGGCCAGCACGGCTTTCAGCCGCTCCTCGAACTCGCCGCGGTATTTGGCGCCGGCGATCAGGGAGCCCATGTCGAGGGCCATGACGACCTTGTCGCGCAGGCTCTCGGGCACGTCGCCGTTGACGATGCGCAGGGCCAGGCCCTCGACGATGGCGGTCTTGCCGACGCCGGGCTCGCCGATCAGCACGGGGTTGTTCTTGGTGCGGCGGGCGAGGACCTGGATGGTGCGGCGGATCTCCTCGTCGCGGCCGATGACCGGGTCGATCTTGCCGTCGCGGGCGGCCAGGGTCAGGTCGCGGGCATAGCGTTTGAGGGCGTCGTAAGCGTCCTCGGCGGCGGCGCTGTCGGCGGTCTTGCCCTTGCGGACCTCGGCGATGGCGGCGTCGAGGGCTTCGGGCGTGGCGCCGACGGATTTGAGGACCTCAGCCGCGACCCCGCCCTCGCGGGCGATGGCGCTGAGCAGGCGTTCGGTGGTGACGAAGGCGTCGCCGGCCTTTTTCGAGGCTTCCTCGGCGGAGGAGAAGACGCGGGCGGTGTCGCCGTCGAGATAGATCTGGCCGTTGCCGCCGGTGACCTGGGCGCGCTTCTTCAGGGCGGTCTCGGTCGCGGCCTCGGCCCTGGCGGGGTCGCCGCCGGCGGCGGTGATCAGATTGCGGGCGAGGCCGTCGCGCTCCTCCAGCAGCACCTTGAGCAGGTGTTCGGGGGCGAACTGCTGATGCCGCCGGGCCAGGGCCAGCGACTGGGCGGACTGGACGGCCTGTTTGGCGCGGTCGGAGTAAAGGTCGAGATTCACGGACATCCCCTGTCAGGCGGATAGAGCCACAGACGCCCTTACTGGAAGCGACGCCTTGATATGTCGCAAACGTGGGTGTGGCGGGCGGGGGCTACAAGGGGTGTCGGACCGGGCCGGTCGCGCTACGGTGAGACCTCTGGAGACGTTTGTGATCCCCCACCCCGCCTGGCCGGTCGACCCCGGCGTCATCATTCCCTTCCTCGTGGCCGTCGCCTTGATCGAGCTGACGCCGGGGCCGAACATGGGCTGGCTGGCGCTGGTCTCCCTGTCGCGCGGGCGGCTGGCGGGACTTGGGGCTGTGGCGGGCGTAACCGTCGGTCTGGCCGTCTGGATGCTGGCCGCGGCCTTCGGCCTGACCCAGGCGCTGCTCATCTGGCCACCGCTGTATCAGATCATCCGCTGGGCGGGGGTGATCTTCCTGCTGTGGCTGGCGTGGGAGGCGTGGCGCGGCGACAGCGACCCGGCCGCCGCGGACGGCGACGATCAGAGCACCCTGCGCGGCCTGTTCCTGCGCGGCATGACGGGCAATCTGCTGAACCCCAAGGCGGCGGTCTTCTATGTGGCCCTGCTGCCGACCTTCATGCGGCCGGATCATGGATCACCGCTGACCCAGGCGCTGACGCTGGGCGGGCTGCATCTGGCGGTGGCGGTCGCGGTCCATTCGCTGATCGTCCTGGGCGCGGCAAGCGCCGGGGGACTGGTGCTGACGCGGGTGCAGGGGCCGGTGCTGCGCGCCGTGATGGCCGGCGGCATCGCTCTGGTGGCGTTGTGGATGGCCTGGGAGACGCGGGGCTGAAGCGGCGATGGACAGGGTCCGCGCGCGCGGGCTAGCGTCCGCACCGAACCCTGTCCGGAGTCCCTGCATGTCCATCCGCCTCACCCGCCGCGCGGCGCTGGTTTCGTCCGTGGCCGGAGCGGCGGCCCTGCCCTCGACCGGCTGGGCGCAGGCGGCGGCGAATGACAGCGCCTCGCTGGCGGATCAGGTCGACGCCTATGTGAAACGGGTCATGGCCGGCTTCCCGGACCAGCCGGCCGTGTCGATTGCGGTCGTGAAGGACGGCCAGCCGGTGCTGACGCGCGGCTATGGCGTGCGGGCCATCGGCGGGGCGGCGGTCGATGAGCACACCCTGTTCGCCATTGCCTCCAACACCAAGGCCGTGACCTGCGCGGCCTTGGCCATCCTGATCGACGAGGGCAATCTAAGATGGGATGAGCCTGTCAGGACCTATTTGCCCGGGTTCGCGCTGTCGAAGCCCGAGCTCAATGACATGGTGACGGTGCGCGATCTGGTCAGCCACCGGATCGGTTTCGGCCTTGGCGCCGGGGACCTGCTGTTCTGGCCCAACAGCGACCGGACGCGGGCCGAGATCATGGCCGCCGTGCCGCATGTGCCGATCGAGGACACGTTCCGGACCTCGTATCACTACTGCAATCTGATGTTCGTGGTGGCGGGCGAGGTCGTCGCGGCGGCCTCGGGCATGGCTTGGGAGGATTTCGTCCAGACCCGGATTCTGGACCGGCTGGGCATGAGCGAGACCCTGCCGCTGATGACTGCCGCCGACCCGGCGAAATCGGCCCTGCCGCACGGGCGGGTCGGGCCGCCGCTACGGTATCAGGGCGAGATGCAGACCATCGGCCAGTCGATCCAGGAGGTCTGGAACTGGTCGTCGGCAGGGGCTGCGGGCGGCTTCGTCACCACGCCGGTCGACTGGGCCAAATGGATCGCGGTGCAGCTGGCGCGCGGCGCCCTGTCCGACGGGACGCGGCTGTATTCGGAAGCGCGGGCCAATGAGATGTGGCGGCCCAACATCATCATTTCCAACTCGGAGGGACCGACCGAGACCCTGCCCGGGCGGGCCATCGCCTCGACCTATGCGACAGGCTGGCAGGTACAGGACTATCGCGGTGAGCGGATGATCACCCACGGCGGCGGAGCGCCGGGATACGTCTCGGGCACAGTGCTGATCCCGGGACGCAACGCCGGATTCAGCTATTTCACCAATGCCGAGGAGAGCTTCCTGACGCGGGCCCTGCGCAGCGGCATCTCTGACATCGTCATGGGCAAGACCGGGTTCGACTGGGTCGCAGACGGACGACGCCTGCTGGCCGAAGGCGACGCGGCCTCGGTCGCGGCGGCGGCGGAGATCGATGCGAAACAGGCCGCAGGCGCGCCGCTTTCGTTGCCGCTGGCGGCCTATGCGGGGACGTGGCGCGACCCCTGGTACGGCGACATCACCATCCAGGCGCGGGACCTCCAGCTCTGGCTGAGCTTCAGCCGGACACCGGCGTTGCAGGGGCCGGTCGAGCCCTCGGACGGCGACACCCTGCGGACACGGTTCCCCGACCGGCGCGAGGAGGACGTGTTCATCACCTTCAAGCTGGAGAACGGACGGCCTGTGTCAGCGACGATGAAGGCGGTCAGTCCGGATGCGGACTTTTCCTATGACTACCATGACCTGCGGCTGACGAAGGTCTGAGGAGGACTATTCGTGTCCGACTGTCTCCCGGACAATCGCGCTGCGATTTCCGGGAGGCGCACGCTTATGAACGCACTCCGTCCCGGATCGCCGCTTCGCGCGTCCGGGATGACCAGGGTCCGGAGAGCGGGGATCAGGGATAGATCAGCCCGGGACCAGTTCGATCAGGTCGAGGTTGGACTCAGCCTGGGGCCAGGGGATGACCAGCCGCCAGCGGCGTTCGCCGATCCGTTCCAGCACGGCGACCAGATCGCGGTCGGGACGCTGGCCGTAGGAGTTGGCGGGCGGTTCGGAGGCCAGGGCCATGGAGCCCAGCATGACCATCTCGCGGTCGTCCTCGGGGAACAGAAGGCCGGAAGGGCGCTGGCTGCCGGTCAGTTTGGAGAATTTCAGACCGCGGGGCGTCTGTTCGATACGGCAGGCGAACCAGCCGTAGACGACATAGCCGAGACCGTCCTCGCCGCCCTGGGAGCCCAGTTTGACGGTGCGGCAGCGGTAGTCGCCAGGCGGGGGCGCGACCGGAGAGCGGGCGGCGCGGGGCTCGATCAGATCGCCGAGGCCGGTCAGATCGCCTGAGCCGGGCTGCCGGCGGGCCTGCTGCAGGGCCAGGGACCAGGCGGCGTCGCGGCGGCTGTAGCGGTCGCGGTCGGAGGCGGTGACGATGCCGCGCCAGTCACGCAGGGCGACTGGCCCGCCAGACCCGCCGGGCGGGGGCGGCGGAGGAGGCGGCATGGAGGCGCAGGCGGCGAGGACGAGGCTCGCAAGCACAATCAGGGCCGAAGACCGCAACAGGCGGGACATAGGCGCTCCGGGACAGGTCGGGGGCTCTTTGGGCCAGTCATGAGCCGCCGCGTCAAGCGGCCTCGCGCGGCGGGCGGCGTCCCGATCAGTCTTCCGCGGCGGGGGCCTCGACCTTGCGGCGGGGGGCGCGGCGCTTGGGCGCGGCGGCCTCTTCCAGGGCTTCGACGGCTTCGGGCGCGGCAGGCGCCGGGGCAGTCGAACGGGTCAGGAAGCCCGGCAGGGCCGAGGGACCGTCGTCGGTCGCCACGCCGGCGTCGCGGCGGGGCTTGCGCTCAGGGCGTTCGGCGCGTTCGGCGCGCTCGGCGCGCTCGGCGCGGGCCGGGCGTTCGGGACGTTCAGCGCGAGGTTCGGGCGCGGCTTCGGCAGCCTCAGCCGGAGGGGCGTCGCCCTCGGCGCGGGATTCGCCGCCTTCGCGTTCGAAGCGGGCGTTGCGTTCCAGCTGGCGGCGCTCCCAGCGTTCACGGCGGGTCTCGCGGCGGCTGCCGTCGGCGTTGAAACCGCCCTCGCCCTCGGGGCGGGGTTCGCGGGGTTCGCGGTCCTGACGCGGCTGGTCGTCGCGGTCGCGCCATTCGCGGCGGGGCTGTTCGGCCTGGCGATCATTGGGGCGGTCGTTCGAGCGATCGGGGCCGCGGTCGTTCTGGCGCTCCTCGTTCTCGCGCTGGCGGGCCTCGACCTGGGCGACGCGGTCGGCCTCGACCTTTTCGGCGGCCATAATGGCGGCGGCCTGGGCGCCGGTCTCGTCCTCGAAATCGATGTCGAAGCCTTGGCCCGCCAGTTCGCGCTGGGCGATCTCGGAGACGGGACGCGAGGGCTGGAGCGCGCGCAGGACGCGGAAATAGTGTTCGGCGTGCTGGGTGTAGTTCTCAGCCAGAACGCGGTCGCCGGCGGCCGAGGCGTCGCGCGCCAGCTGCATATAGCGCTCATAGACGGTCTGGGCGTTGCCGCGGACCTTGATGTTCTCGGGCCCTTGCGAGTCCCACGAACGGTTCGGATTGGTGGCGTTGGCGTTGTTGGCGCCGCCGCCGCCCCCGCCGGGCTTCCTGTTGCGTCCGCGCTGACGCTTCATGCCCTTGAAATCTCTCATCGGACGCTACCGTGCTTTGTATGAGGGACGGTCCGGGGCGATGGCCGCCGGCGCTGTCCGTCTGGTCGTTCCGCTTCGTTCCGGGGCCAATCCCCGCTGACGATGTGATCGGAAATCCGTGTCGCCCCGTGGTCCGCCGGGCGACCTGGCCCGACCGTCACTGCCCTGATGCGCGCAAGTCTGGGCCTGAAGCGGTCCAAGGCGTGCGTTTTGGGTGGGAGACAAACGAAGACTTAGCGCGGCATGGGGCCGTTTCCAAGGGGTTTGTTTGGGGCCGTCTACATCTTCGGAATGGGATTGGTGCGCGGGTCCGGGCCGTTGGTGACCACACGGTCGCGGTCCGACAGGTCCTTGACGACGATGACGCCTTCGAAGCCCGCGGCCTCGAACAGGGCCTTGACCTGCGGGCCCTGGTCCCAGCCGATCTCGACGGCGAAGACGCCGCCGGGGCGGAGGATGCGGCGGATCTCGGGGGCCAGTTCGCGATAGGCGACCAGGCCGTCGGGGCCGCCGTCCAGCGCCAGCAGCGGATCATGGTCGCGGACCTCGGGGTCGAGGCCGGGGATGTCGCCCGAGGGGATGTAGGGCGGGTTGGAGACCACCAGATCGAAGCTGTCGTCGCCGAAGCCCGCGGCCCATTCGGTGCGCAGGAAGGTCGCCCGGTTGTCGAGTTCGAGGTTGGCGGCGTTCTCTTTCGCCACGGCCAGCGCCTCGGACGAGATGTCCGTGCCGACGCCGCGTGCCCCGAACCGCTCGGCCAGAATAGCCAGCAGGATGGCGCCGGAGCCGGTGCCGAGGTCGATCATCTCGAAGGCTTGATGCGGCGGGAAGACCAGCAGGACCACGTCGAGGATGGCCTCGGTGTCCGGTCGGGGGCTGAGCACGTCGGGCGTGACGTTCAGCATGATCTTCCAGAAGCCCTTCTTGCCGAGGATGCGCGAGACGGGTTCGCGGCGCAGGCGGCGTTCGACATAGGCGTCCAGCGCGGCCTGCTGGTCCGGCGTCACCACGCGGTAGGGGTCGGTCAGGATGTCGGTGCGCGAGGCGCCGGAGGCGACCTCGAGCAACAGGCGGGCGTCGATCGAGGGGCTGTCGATGCGGCCGGCCTTGAGCGTCGCGGTCGCGGCCTTCCAGGCGGTGACGAGCGTTTGGGTCATGTCATCTCCACGCGGTCGCCGACGCGCACCGTTCCGCCCGCGGGGAGGGTCGCATACAGGCCGCACCAGCGGTGGCCATAATGGTCGAACAGCGCCGGGACCAGATCGAAATCGCGCATCGCCGTGTCGGGGTCCACATGGGTGGCGGCGCAGCGGACGATGGGTTTGACCCCGCGCAGACGGGCCTCGCCGAGGATCAGATCGCGGTCGGCGCCGTCGTTCTCGATCCAGGCCGGCCAGCCCTCAACCCAGACATTGGCGCGGAAGCGGCGTGGATCGATCGGGCGACCGACCTGGGCCTCGAAATCGCGCACGCTGGCGAGGTTGAGCAGGGAGATGCGCCCCAACGGGTGATCCATGAAGCGGTGGTCGAGACCCTCGGCGGAGACCAGCCGCAACGGGCCGGTTACGGCGTCGCCGAGCACGGCGGCCAGCCAGGTCTCGAAGGCGGCCCGGCTGACGGGGTCGTCCACGGCCACGGCCAGATCAGGGTGGCCCGCGGCGGCGGCGTGGAGGATGCGCGCGGCCTCGTCCCAGCGGGTGCGGACGCTGGCGACCTCGGCGGTGCGCATCAGGACGGTGAATTTCTGCTTGGGCAGGTGTTCAGGCGCGACCCGGTCGAAGCCCGAGGGCCCGTCCTCGACCGCGAACATCCGGTCGCCGGGGAACCAGCCGCCGGTCGGCAGGTCGGCTGCGTCCAGCGGTTCGGGCGTGAACCCCTTGACCGGGTGGCGCCACAGGGCGGTCACCACGCCGTCGGCGGAGGAGGGGAGCGGCATCTCGGGCATGGCGTTTCGTGCCGGACCATGGCCTCCTGTGCAAGCGGCGGAACGCAGCCGCCGGGGGAGCCGTTGTTGGCGGGATGCAGGGACAGTCGAAGAAGTCCGGCGGCGGGGGCGCCTGGGGGGTGGTCGGGGCGATCGCGGGCGGGCTGGCGGCCGGCGCCGGCGCTGCGCACCTGTTGTATAGGCACGGGCACAAATACGGCGTCGAACTGCGCAAGGAGCGGCCTCTGCCGGTCCCGCCCGCGCCGCCGACGCCCGAGGATTTCGAGGCCCGGGAGCCCGGGCGCGGCCGACTGGCGCAGCGGCCGGAGCACATCCCGCACAAGGGCTGGACCGACATCTTCTGGCGGCTGGGCGTGTCCTATTTCGGCGATCGGATCGGCTTCCTCTCCGGCGGGGTGACCTTCTTCGTCATGCTGTCGCTGTTCCCGACGCTGGCGGCCTTTGTGACCATCTACGGCCTGTTCGCCGATCCGAACGACGCCTGGGGCCGGTTGCAGTTCCTGTATTCCTTCCTGCCCTCTGGCGTGGCCCGGTTCCTGGGCGACGAGATGCAGCGGCTGGCGGAGAACACCACCACCACCCTGACCTTCACCCTGGTCTGGACCCTGGCCCTGTCGCTGTGGACCGCCAACGGGGCGATCAAGGTGCTCTTTTACGGACTGAACGTCGCCTATCATGAGGTCGAGCGGCGCAACATCGTCCGATACAATCTGATGTGCATGGGCTTCACCGTCTCGGGCCTGCTGGCGGTGCTGGTTTCCGCGGGGCTGGTGGTGGGTGTGCCGATCGTTCTCGGCGTGTTCGGCCTCGCCGATGAATGGGCCCATCTGGCGCCGCTGCGCTGGCCCGTCCTGCTGGTGGTCTATGGCGCGATTCTGACGGTCATCTATCGCCATGGACCGTGCCGGCAGAAGGCGCGGCTGCGATGGCTCACACCCGGCGCCATCTTCGCTGCGCTGCTGAGCCTGCTCCTGTCGCTGATCTTCAGCTGGTATCTGCAGACCTTCGTGCGCACGGCCTATTACGGCCCGCTGGCGGCGATGATGGGCTTTCTGCTTTGGACCTGGCTGACGGTGCAGATCGTGCTGATGGGGGCCGAGCTGAACGCCGAGATCGAGCACCAGACCGCGATGGACACCACCACCGGCGACGACCGCGCGATCGGCGAGCGCGGCGCCGTCATGGCCGACAGCGTCGGGCCCAGGCGCGGCTCGCCGGCGGCCCTGGCGTTTACGCTGAAACACGCCGAGGCGCTGTCGGACCGGTTGTTGAAGCGGCGGATCCGGAAGGGCTGATCAGCCGAACTCAGCCTCGAGATCGGCCAGCCGCGCGGCCTGGTCCTCGGCGATCAAGGCGTTGAGCAGCGGGTCGATGTCGCCCTCGAGGATCTGCGGCAGGCTGTGCAGGGTCAGGCCGATGCGGTGGTCGGTGACGCGGCCCTGCGGGAAGTTGTAGGTGCGGATGCGTTCCGAGCGGTCGCCGGAGCCGACCTGGGATTTGCGCGAGTCAGAGCGGGCATCGTCCTTCATCTGGCGCTGCATGTCGTAGAGGCGGACGCGCAGGTTCTTCATCGCCTTGTCGCGGTTGACGTGCTGCGACTTCTCGGAGGAGGTCACCACGATCCCGGAGGGGAAGTGGGTGATGCGGACGGCGGAATCGGTCTTGTTGACGTGCTGGCCACCCGAGCCGGAGGCGCGGAAGGTGTCGATGCGGATGTCCTTGTCCTGGATGTCGATCTCGACGTCCTCGACCTCGGGCAGGACGGCGACCGTGGCGGCCGAGGTGTGGATGCGGCCGCCGGCCTCGGTGGTCGGCACCCGCTGGACCCGGTGGACGCCGCTTTCGAATTTCAGCCGGCCGAAGACGCCGTCGCCAGTGACGGTTGCGATGATTTCCTTGTAGCCGCCGGCGTCGCCCTCGGTGGCCGAATCCAGCTCGACCTTCCAGCCGCGCGTGGAGGCGTAGCGGGAGTACATGCGGAACAGGTCGCCGGCGAACAGGGCGGCCTCGTCGCCGCCGGTGCCGGCGCGGACTTCGAGCACGGCCGAGGCGTTTTCGTCGGCGTCGCGCGGGGCCAGCAGCAGGGCGACGTCCCGCTCCATGTCCGGCAGGGTTTCCTTGAGGGTCTGCAGCTCGTCGGCGGCCATCTCGGCCATTTCCGGATCGGCGGCCATGGCTTCCAGATCGGCCATCTCCGCCCGCGTCTTCGCCAGCGCCGTGACGGCGTCGGCGATGGGTTTCATCTCCGCATGCTCCTTCGACAGGCGAACGATCTCCTGGCCATCGCTGGCCGCGCCCATGCGCGCCTCCACCTGGTGGAAGCGGTCGAGCACCTGATCGAGCCGGGCCTGGGGCAGTCGCAAGGGGGAAGCGCCTCTTCAAACGGGAGGCGGTGTTTACTCCGCCGAACGCGGCCGTGTCGATGCGGCGCGGCGATGGCGTGATCGTGACCGGGCCTCACAAGGGCGTCAGACCGGTTTCGCCGGGGCGGCCGAGGGCCTAGCTGAACCGTGGAACTGGAGGGCGCATGTTTGACGGAACGCTGACGGCGACTCGGGACGAAGGGGCCGAACTGGCCCGGTTGAGGGGCCTCTACGACGGTTTGCTGGAGCAACCGCCAGCCGGTATTTCGACCGGGGCGCAGACCGATCTGGCCGCAATGGCGCGGATTTTCGACCTCGAGGCCGACCGGCCGCCGGCGGAGGTGTGGCGCGACCTGCGCGCGGTGCTGATGCGGCAGGCGGACCCGGACATCAGCGATGAAGAGGCGCCGGCCTCCCGTCCACTGACACTGATGGTCGTCGAGGATGATGCGGAGATGGCGGCGGATCTGACCGAACTGTTGACCACAGCCGGACACGGGGTGGTCGGCCCGTTCTCGGACGCGGCGGCGGCGATGACCGCGGCGGGCCTGCACGCCATCGACCTGGCGCTTCTCGACATCAATCTGGCGGGTGATCAACAGGACAGCAGTGAAGGCGGCGGCGTCGGCCTCGCCCGGACCCTGAAACAGTCATGGGGCGTGCCGGCGATCTTCCTCTCGGGCGACGTGGCCGCCGCGGCGCGCCACGCCCGGCTGGCGACAGCCCTGGTGCTGAAACCCTACAGCGGCCGCGATGTGTTGAACGGCATCGCCCGGGCCGTCGCGAGCGGCGCTGTCGCGCGCTGACGACGCAACCAAAGTTCGGGCCGGGGCTTGCGCTTGTCGGGCTTGGCTGTTTCGAACGGGTGGATGGAAACCTTCCTGCTGTTTTTCGTGGTCGGCGCCCTGGCCCAGTCGGTCGATGGGGCTCTGGGCATGGCTTATGGCGTGATTTCGTCATCCGTGCTGCTGGCCTTCGGCGTGCCGCCCGCGATGGCTTCAGCCAGCGTGCACGGGGCGGAAGTCTTTACCACCGCGGCCTCGGCAGGCAGCCACATCTGGCACCGCAACATCGACTGGCGGCTGTTGCTGCCGCTGGCCATCGCCGGGGTGATCGGCGGTTGCCTCGGCGCCTATGTCCTGACCGGGATCGAGGCCGACGTGATCAAGCCGTTCATCGTCGCCTATCTCGGCGTGATGGGCGTCTACATCGTCTGGCGCGCCGGTCATGACATCAAACCCCGCCGCCTGCCGTCATGGGCGATGGCCCCGACCGGAGCGATCGGCGGATTTCTCGACGCGGTCGGGGGCGGCGGCTGGGGTCCGACGGTGTCCTCGACGCTCGTCGCGGCTGGACAGGAGCCGCGGCGCGCCATCGGCACGGTCAACACCGCCGAATTCTTCCTGACCGTGGCCATCAGCGCGACCTTCGTCTGGGCCCTGATCACCGGCCACTGGGCGGAAGCGGGCGCGCTTGAGAACCATGCCGCGGCGGTGGGGGGGCTGGTGGCCGGCGGCCTGCTGGCGGCGCCGTTCGCGGGCCTGATCGCGAAAAGGGTGCCGAGGAAGCTTCTGACCTATGCGGTCGGCGTGTTGCTGCTGACGCTGGCCGGGTTCCAGGGGCTGCAGCTGGCGGGCATTCTGGGCTGAACGTCGAAAGGCGGGACCGACCTGCCGGGGCGGCTCACCCGGGCCGGGTTTCCGCAAAGCTCGGCCGGGCCTCAAGCGCGACCTGAAGCGCGACCAGTCCGGGCCGACCGGTCGCCAGATCAAAGCCGGGATGCCGAAAGCCGATCCAGGTCACGGCGACGCCGGCGGTGATGACGCCGATGTCCAGCCGGGCCGGGTCGGGGCGGGCGACCTCCAGCGCATCGAGGGCGCGTGCCATGTTTTCCGTCCAGCGGGCGATCCAGCCCGGGGAGCGCTCATCCTCCGGACGGCGCAGCTCCAGCAGCAGTTTGACGCCCATTTCCAGCGCCTGATTGCCCAGCGTCTCCAGTCGCCGCACGCGCAGCCGGTCCGCTCCATCGACCGGCAGCAGCCGCGGACCGTCGCCGAGAGCGTCCAGGTACTCACAGATCACCGGACTGTCGTTGAGCGGCAGGCCGTCCTCCGCGATCAGGGTCGGCACCTGAACGACCGGATTGGAGGCCAGCAGCTCCGGCGCATTGGCGTAGGGATCGACCGCGATCTCCTCAATCCGGCCGATCAGTCCCTTCTCACGGGCGACGATCCGGCATTTGCGGGCGAAGGGCGACGGGACGGTGATGTAGAGTTTCATGGCGCTCGTGGCAGATTCGAGAGGCTGGTCACGGGTATTGCTGGCTGGTGTGCAGCACGTTCACGATCCGCACCAGTGTCTCTTCCACGCGATAGACGAGAATGTAGTTGGGGTGGACCACCATTTCGCGCGCGCCAGGTCTGCGTCCGGGTCGCCAAGCCGTCGGAAACCGTGCGAGTCGCTCGGCGGCGCTCTCGAAGTGATCACTCATGGCCTCTGAAGCGTCGGGATTTCGCTCGGCGATATAAGCGAGAATGGAGCGGAGGTCGGACCGCGCGTCTTCTGCCCAAGCGACGCGGGTCAAGACTATTTCCGATAGCTGTCGATCAAGGCTTTCATTTCCGCCATGACCTGCTCATGCGGAATCGGAGGCCGAGTATCCGCGAGCGATCGCTCAACCTTGGCCCGGAACCAGACGTCATAGGCCTCGGCCTCTTCGGTTGAGGCGAACTCGGACTCTATGGGCGACAGCGCGGGCATGGGCGGAATATGCGCCCGGCCGGGCGGCGTCGCAACCGCTTGCTACCCTACGGCGACCAGCGGCTTGTCTTCTACCGCCCGCGCGGCGTCGAGCTCGGCGGCCTTGGCTTCGACCAGTTCGACGATATGGTCGATCATGCCGTCGTTGTGCTGTTTGTGGGCCATCCTGCCGTTGACATAGACCATGCCCGAGCCGGCCCCGCCGCCGGTGAAGCCGACGTCCGTGTACAGAGCTTCACCCGGTCCGTTGACGACGCAGCCGATAATCGACAGCGACATGGGTGTGGTCACATGCGCCAGCCGCTCTTCAAGGATGCCGACGGTCTCGATGACGTTGAAGCCCTGACGCGCACAGGACGGGCAGGCGATGATGTTCACCCCGCGGTGGCGCAGACCCAGTGATTTGAGGATGTCGAAGCCGACCTTGATCTCCTCGACCGGGTCGGCGGCCAGCGAGACGCGGATAGTGTCGCCGATGCCGGCCCAAAGCATATTGCCCATGCCGATGGCCGACTTGATCGTGCCCGAGCGCAGCGGCCCTGCCTCGGTCACCCCGAGGTGCAGCGGGCAGTCGATGGCCTCGGCCAGCTGCTGATAGGCGGCGACCGTCAGAAAGGGGTCGGACGCCTTCACCGAGATCTTGAACGCGTGGAAGTCGTGGTCCTGCAGGATGCGGGCGTGGTTGAGGGCGGACTCGACCATGGCCTCGGGACAGGGCTCGCCGTATTTCTCGAGCAGCTCCTTCTCCAGCGAGCCGGCGTTGACGCCGATGCGCATGGAGCAGCCGTGGTCACGGGCGGCCTGGATGACGTCGCGGACGCGGTCGGCCGAGCCTATATTGCCGGGATTGATGCGCAGGCAGGCGGCGCCGGCCTGGGCCGCCTCGATGCCGCGCTTGTAGTGAAAATGGATGTCGGCGACGAGCGGCACCCGCGATTCGCGCGCGATGGTCCGGAAGGCGGTCGTCGAGGCCTCGTCGGGGCAGGAAACGCGGACGATGTCGGCGCCGGCCTCTTCCAGCTGGCGAATCTGCTCCAGCGTGGCCGCCGCGTCGGACGTCGGCGTATTGGTCATCGACTGGACGCTGATCGGCGCGCCCCCGCCAACGGGCACCGCTCCGACCATGATCTGACGGCTCTTGCGGCGCTCGATGTGGCGCCACGGACGGATGTGGGAAAGGTCAGCGCTCATGTCAGCCGGAACATAGGCGCTGGATTGCGGCATGGCCACGACGCCAGACCGCAATCAGCCGCCGGTCGTTGTGACCATCGTCGTCTGGACAGTGGCGGCGCGGGCCTGGGCCTCCACCTGGGCGGCCTGGGTGCGGGCCGCGACCTCGGCGGCGGCCTGACGGGCCAGGGCCTGGGCGCGGGTGTTCAACTGGCTGAGCGGCGTCTTCTCGGCCGTCAGCGTGCCGCCGTGCTCGCCATTCAGATAGAGGTCAAAGTCGGCGAAATGGCTGGAGACGTCCACCACGGCGGCGACCCCGGCCGGAGCGCGCCAGGCGTCGCCGGCGGCCAGCTGGCGCGCGAACAGCACCCGGCCGTCGGTCATCGTGACCACCAGGCTGGCGGCCTTGCGGGCCTGGATCACGACCTGGGAGGCGTTGGCCGAGGCGCCGTAGATGGCGCCGCGGGGATTGAATGCCCGCTGCACCGGCGGGGCTCCCGCGGAGGCGGCGGCGATGGCTTCAGGCGAGGCCGGATCGACACCGGTCAGTTCGGCCTCGAGGCCGGGCGTGATGTAGAGGGCCGGAATGGTCTGGTCGGGCGGCGCCGGACGCGGCGCGGTCAGGCTCAGGGCTGCGGGCTGGCCGGGCACGGCGCCCAGGGTCCAGATTTCGGGAACAGCGGTGAGATCGGATGGCTGGGGCGCGCGCATCAGGCTGACACGCTGGAAGACGTTCCAGCCGACGACTGCGATGACCAGGGCCAGGCCCGCGGCGATCAGACGGGGCGAATAGCGGCGGACCTCCTCGAAGGCGACGCCGACGGGGGCCTGGAGCGGCACCGAGGGATCGGGGCTTTCACGCTTGAACCGCTCGACCGCGAGCTGTTCGTCGAGGCCCAGCGAGCCGGCGTAGGCGCGGACATAGCCGATGGAGAAGACGCGGTTGGGCAGGGTCGAGAAATCGTTTTGTTCCAGCGCGGTCAGATAGCGCGCCGGAACGCGGGTGATGCTGGACAGTTCGGCGAGCGAGCGGCCGGAGTGTTCGCGGGCCATCCGCAGGCCGTCGCCCAGAGTCGGAGCCTCCGTGACGGAAGGAACGACATCCTTCCAGTCTGGATGAGCCTTGAGTTCTTCCGGGCTCGCCCCCGTATCCAGCGCCATTACGCCTGACCCCACACTCGGCGAGCGCGAGGGTTCCTCACGCGTCACCATACTCGAACTGGCGGCCTGTATCATATCGGGATGACAGTTCCGGCCCGCCCCCGCAGACCACCAGGTTCCGGCTTGTGGATAACTCATTAGCGCCGCCCGATCAACGATTTGTTAGGCATCCCGGACGTGTCGGACCGGGACGGTTCAGATCGTGACGTTCAACTTCCGGGCCAGCGATTCGAGCTCGCCCCGGATCGAGCCGGCGGAGGAGCCCAGAAGGTTGGCCATGCCGCGCCGGGCGGCGGTCAGATCGGCCGAGAGGATCATCCGCTTGACCGGCCCAACGCCGCCAGCGGGGGCCGAGAGGCGGGTGTAGCCGAGGGTCAACAGGGCGAAGGCTTCCAGGGGCCGGCCGGCCAGTTCTCCGCATACGGACACAGGCGTGCCGGTGTCGGCGCATTTCTTCTGGATCTCGGCCAGGGCTCGCAGGGCCGGGGGCGAGAGGGGGTCGTAGCGGTCGGAGACCAGCGGGTTCGTGCGGTCTGCGGCGAACATATACTGGAACAGGTCGTTGGTCCCGACCGAGACGAAGTCTGTCAGCGGCAGCAAGGCGTCGAGGTGCCAGAGCAGCGACGGGCATTCGATCATGGCCCCGACGCGCAGCAGGGCCGGAAGCGCCCGACCCCGGCGTTTGGCCCAGGCGCATTCGACATCGACCAGTTCGCGGGCCGCCCGAAACTCGTCGACCGTGGCGATCATCGGGAACATGACGCGCAGCTCGCGGCCCGCGGCGGCGGTCAGCAGGGCGCGCAGCTGCAGCCGCAGCAGGCCGGGCCGGTCGAGGCCGAGACGGATGGCGCGGCGACCCAGGGCCGGGTTCTCCTCCCGCTCGGTCTCCAGATAGGGCAGCACCTTGTCGCCGCCGATATCGAGGGTGCGGAAGGTCACGGGCCGGTCTCCGGCGGTGTCGAGGACCAGCTTGTACAAGGCGGTCTGGCTGGTCAGCCGGGGCAGCTCCTCGGACACCATGAACTGGAATTCGGTGCGGAACAGGCCGATGCCCTCGGCGCCGGTGGCGTCCAGATTCTCGAGGTCAACGGCCAGGCCGGCGTTGGTCAGGACGGTGATCCGGGTCCCGTCGAGGGTGACGGCGGGGACGTCGCGCAGCTTGGCGAACTCGGCCTGGCGCGCGCTGCGAACCAGCATGCGCGACTGAACCGCGGCCAGCATGTCGGGGCGGGGCCGCAGATAGGTCTCGCCCGTCTCGCCGTCGACGATGACCAGATCGCCTTCGGACAGGCGGTCGCGCAGGCCCATGATGCGGCCGACGCAGGGAATCTGCAGGGCGCGGGCGACGATGGCGGCGTGGCTGGCGGCCGAGCCCTCTTCCAGCAACAGGCCTCTCAGCTTGTGCCGGGGGTATTCCAGCAGGTCGGCCGGGCCGAGATTGCGGGCCACCAGAATGGCGTCGTCAGGCAGGTCGCGCTCGCCCGGCCTGTCCCCTGCGAGAACCCTCAACAGTCTGTTCGCGAGGTCCTCGAAATCGTGCAGCCGTTCCTTGATGTAGGGGTCGCGGGCCTGGGCAAAGCGGGCGCGGTGTTCGTTGCGGACGCGGTCGACAGCGGCCTCGGCGGTCAGGCCGGTGCGGACCGCCTCTTCCAGCGACCGGTTCCAGCCCCGGTCGTCGGCGAACATCCGGTAGGTTTCCAGCACCTCGAACGGCAGGCCCGCCAGCTTGCCCTGACCACCGTCGAGGATGGAATCGATATTGGCCTTGAGCCCGATCAGGGCCTCTCGCAGACGGATCTCCTCGACCTGCTGGTTCTCGGCCAGCAGGTTCTCGGGCGCGACGGGCGCCTCATGCAGGATGACGTGGCCATAGGCGAGGCCTTCGGCGAAGCGCTGGCCCTTGAGATTTTCGGGCCGGTGAGGCGCGACCTCGATGTCGCGCAGCTCGTCCTGGGCCAGCAGTTCTCCCGAGGCCACGGTCTCGGCCAGGACCATGGCGATGGTCTGGATGTCCTCGACTTCCTCGTCGTCATAGCGCCGCTCGGAACGATTCTGGACGACCAGCACGCCGATGGCCCGGCCGCCACGCAGCAGGGGGGCGCCGAGGAAGGCATGGTATGGATCCTCGCCCGTCTCCGGCCGGTAGGCGAAGCTGGGGTGGGACGGGGCGTCCGAGAGGCTGATCGGGGCGGCGGAGCGCGCAACCTCGCCGACGAGGCCCTCGCCGGGCCGCAGCCGGGTGGTGTGGACGGCTTCGGGTTTCAGGCCCTGGGTGGCGAACAGTTCAAGCTCGCCCGAGGCGCGGCGCAGATAGATCGAACAGACCTCGGCCACCATCGACTGGGCGATGATGCGAACGACCGTGTCGAGCCGGTCCTGAGCCGGCGACGCCCCGGCCATGGCTTCGCGAATCTGGCGAAGGAGGTTCCGTGGCCCCGTCGTCAATCCGCCAACCGGCATGGCCCCTCCTGATGAACGACGCCGCAGATGGGCGCCGTCCGGCTCAATTCCTAGACTTCTTCCAATCCATAGGCCGCATGAAGCGCACGAACGGCCAGTTCCGCATAGGCGGCGTCGATCAATACGCTGATCTTGATCTCGGATGTCGAGATGGCCTGAAATTTCACGCCCTTGTCAGCGAGGGCCCGGAACATGGTCTGGGCGACGCCTGCGTGGCTGCGCATGCCGACGCCGACGACCGAGACCTTGGCCACATCCTCGTCGACCCGCAGCTCCTCGAAACCGAGCTGGGCCTGGGCCGCGCGCATCAGCTCGGCGGCCCGAGCCGCGTCGCGGCGGCCCGTGGTGAAAGTCAGGTTGACCGCGCCCTCGCTGCGCGCCTGGCTCTGCACGATCATGTCGACATTGACGTTGGCCTCGGCCAGCCGGGTGAAGACGTCGGCCGGGGCCTCGACCCGGTCGGACAGGCCCAGCAGGGTGATACGGGCCTCGTCACGGCTCATGGTCACGCCGGATACGATGCGTTTTTCCACGATTTCCTCCTCGTCGCAGATCAGTGTGCCGGACTTGGCGGGCAGGACGCCGTTTTCGTCGGGTTCGATGAAGCTGGACAGCACCCGCAGCGGCACGCGCTTGGCCATGGCCAGTTCGACCGAGCGGGTCTGCAACACCCTGGCCCCGAGCGAGGCCATCTCCAGCATCTCTTCATAGGAGATTTTCTCCAGCCGGCGGGCCTTCGATTCGATGCGGGGGTCGGTGGTGTAGACGCCGTCCACGTCGGTGTAGATGTCGCAAGGGCACTCCAGCGCCGCGGCCACGGCCACCGCGGAAGTGTCCGAGCCGCCCCGGCCGAGGGTGGTGATCCGGCCCGAGCGGCTGACGCCCTGGAAGCCGGGGACGACAGCGATCTCGCCCTTGTCCATGGCGGCGCCCAGCACCTCTCCCGGCACGTCCTCGATCCGGGCGCGGCCGTGGGCGTCGTCGGTCAGGATGGGGATCTGCCAGCCCATCCAGCTACGCGCGTTCAGGCCCATGTTGCGCAACGTCAGGGCCAGCAGGCCGGCGGTGACCTGTTCTCCCGAGGCGACGACGATGTCGTATTCGTCGTCGGACAGTTCGATCCCCTGCCCCGGCCGCCCCGCGCCGTCGGTCCAGGCGACCAGTTCATTGGTCTTGCCGGCCATGGCGGAGACGACGACGGCGACCTGTTTGCCCGCGGCGGCCTCGGCCGCGACGATGCGGGCGGCGCGGCGGATGCGTTCGAGGTCGCCCATCGAGGTGCCGCCGAACTTCATCACCAGTCGCGTCGTGGGTGGCCGCGTCATCGTGGGCGGAGGCTCCTGCTTTCGGGGAATGTCAGGCTTCTAGCGAGGCGGCGCGGGCATCACAACGGGCGGGTTGACCGGTCCCGAGTGATGGAGTAACTATTGTTCATGACGGAAAACAAACAACCATCCATCACGAACCGCATACGCGCCCTCGCCGCCGCGGGACACTCTCGCGCCGAAATCGCCCGGATGGTGGACCGAAGCTACCAGCAGGTTCGGCAAGTGCTGGTTGGCGACGAGGCCCGCTCAAGGCGCGCTGCTGGAGAAGCGCCCCCGTTATTTCGCGAAACCTCCGTAGACGACACGCTTCCAAGAATGGCGGACCGCGCCATCTCGCAGGTCGATGTTTCGGACTTGGGAACAAACAAGTCTGCCAAGATACGTCGATATGCGGCCATGGGCTTTTCCCGGTCCGCTATCGCGAGCCACCTCGGCATCAAATACCAGTTCGTGCGGAACGTCTTGGTCGCCCTCGGAGCGAGTGAAGTTAACAGCCGGGGGCAACCTGCGCCGGCTGCTGTTCTGGGTATGGCCGAGCCGGCCGCGCGATACGACGCCGGCATCCCCCTACCCGCTCGCCTGAGCATAGATGGAACGGGTAGAATCCAGCTGCCCCCCGAATGGCAACTGCCCGCCGGCGCGACCTTCGTCGCCCGAAAGTTCGACGGCAGCATAGTTCTGATGGATATCGCCGATGCATCGGCTGCCGCCCGCACCGGCGGCAGCCTGAAAAGCGCCACAGACGAATTGATCGCTGAACGCCGCCTTGAGGCGATGCGCGAATTCGATGACTGAGCATGTCATCGATACTTCGGCGGCCGTCGCCTACCTGCTGCACGAGCCGGGCGGTGACGCCGTGGCGCCTTTCCTGACCTCAGCGTTGTTGAGCAGCGTCAACCTAACCGAAGTCGTGACCAGACTTGTACGCGGGGGGTACGATCCCATGCGCGTCTACTACCTCGGCTGCCGTATCGTGGATCACGACGCGGACTTGGCTGATCGCGCCGGACGTCTGTGGACCGCGACGGCCAGCCTAGGGCTGTCGTTGGGCGATCGGGCTTGCCTGGCCTTGGCATTGCGTGAAGGGCTGCCGATCCTGACCGGCGACAGGCCATGGGCACGGCTGGACATCGGCGTTGACGTCCGCCTCATTCGCTGACACCCCGTGTCCATGACCGACGCAGCCCACGGCCCCTCGATCGATCCCGCCGACGTGGCCCGGTTCTCGGCCCAGGCGGCGGAGTGGTGGGATGCCCACGGGCCGTTCGCGCCGTTGCACCGGTTCAACCCGGCCCGGCTGGCTTTCGTGCGCGACCGGGCGGCGGAGCGGTTCGGACGCGATGTGAAGACGCGCGGCGCCTTCGACGGCCTGACCCTGCTCGACATCGGCTGTGGCGGCGGGCTGATCGCCGAGCCGATGCGGCGGCTGGGGTTCGCGGTCACCGCCGTCGACGCCTCCGCCGAGAACATCGGCACGGCGCGGGCGCATGCCGGGCAGCAGGGGCTCGACATCGCCTATCGCGCCGCGACCGTCGAACAGCTGGAGGCCGAGGGCGCCGGGCCGTTCGACGTGGTGCTGACGCTGGAGGTGATCGAACACGTCGCCGATCCGGAGGCCTTCATCCGCGCCTGTTCGCGGCTGGTGAAGCCCGGCGGGATGATGATTGTCGCCACCCTGAACCGGACGCTGAAATCGCTGGCCCTCGGCAAGGTCGCAGCGGAATACATCCTGCGCTGGGTGCCGGCGGGGACCCATGACTGGAGCCAGTTCCTCAAACCGGACGAGATTCGGGCGATGTTGAGCGAGGAGCCGGTGGCGGTGAGCGGGCCGTACGGACTGGTCTATGATCCGTTCACGGATCGCTGGAGCGAGAGCGACGACGCGGGGATCAACTATATGATGATCGCGACGCGGGACTGAAGGCGGTTCATCGGGGGTTCATCGACCTGACCTCGAAGTAACGGGACAGCCAAGCTTGATGGTGAGATGAGGGGCTTCCCCTTCAGCTTCCAGCATCCGGAGCCCCCAATGAAACGCCTGCTCATCCTCTCCGCCCTGTCCGCCGCCCTCATGACCTCGGCCTGCGTCACCGTGATCGACGCAGACAATGACGATGATTTCGGCTGGCACGGTGAGAACGCCCAGCCATTCGATGGCGCCCGCGCCGAGTGCCGCGCCTCGACCGGCGAGGGTCCGCGCAGCGAAGCCTTCCGCCACTGCATGGCCGGCAAAGGCTGGACCCGCAGCTAGTCGGTCAGCCGCCGCACCATGTAGCGGGCGTCCGGGCCGTAGCCGGCAAGTTTGCCCGCCATGCCCGGTGGATTGACCACCTCGAAGCCGTGCCGTTGCCAGAACGGCGCGGCGTCGTTGACCGCCACGAGCGTCAGGGCCGGCCAGCCGGCGGCGCGGGCGTCCTGCGCCAGCCGCTCGACAATCGGACGGGACCAGCCGCCGCCGCGCACCGCGGGGTCGAGGGCGAGGTCGTGCAGGTACATCACCGCCGCCTCGTCCGGGACCGACCCGATCAGGGTATTGAGCGCCGGGGCGGCGTTGGCCGTCCACGGATAGGCGACCAGATAGCCCTGCGGCTCGGCATCCTCGCCGGCCAGGACGAAACAGCCGGACGGGTTCAGGAGCAGCCGGTTTTCGAAGCAGTCGCGACCCTCGAAATGGTCGGGGAAGCCGACAGCGGCCATGGCGGTGACGGTGTCCAGATCCGCCGCCGTCATCGCCCGCCAGTTCAGGCCGGGCAGCGGCTGTTCAGCGGGGCCGCTGTGAAATTCCATTCCATGCTCCGGGCCTGCCCGTTGATCTCGCCCTCGATCCGGGCCTTGAGGGCGTCGCCGTCGCGTTCATAGATCACGCGGGTGGGAAAGTCGTTTTCGGCATTGGCGAAGACCACCCGCGTCGAGCCGCTCTCGGCCACGACGAAGGCCGTGGGCGGCGCCCCACCGGGCTGGGCGACATAGGCGTAGCCCTGCGGCGTCGGACCGATGTGCGCCAGTTCGAACGAGACGCGGCCCCTCGCCACCGTCAGAGAATGGCCAGCCATCAAGCCGGCGCGCGGGTCGCTCCAGGTCTCGGAGACCTCGCGGCCGTTGGAGCAGTAGAGCCAGTAGCCGGCGATCCATGACAGGTCCGGCGTGGCGGCGGGCGCGGTCTGGATCAGGGCGGCGGCGAGGGCGGCGATCAGCATGGAAGAGTCCCCCCGGGTTCGGCGGCGGTCCAGATCGTGGCGACGAAAGAGCAGAGAGTCCCGGCTGGCTCAAGCGCCTGATAGCGTTCCCCCTCCCCCACCGGTCAGTGGGCCTTGGCGGGATCGGGCGGGAGCGGCGGCAGGGCGGCGCAGGGGACGCCGTCGTCCTTGAGCTTCTTCACCTCGGCGGGGGTCGCCTCGCCGTAGATTTCGCGCTTCTCGGTGCGACCTTCGTGGATGTCGCGGGCCTCGCGGGCGAAGGCGTCGCCGACATAGTCGAAATTCTGCTCGACGTGCGATCGGACCTCGCGGGCGGCCTGCATCATCAGGGTCCGCATCCTCGCGGGATCGGCCGAGAGGGCGGTCTTGCGGGTTCCCGCCACGGCCGGGGCCATGATCTGTTTGGAGACGTCGCGCGAGCCGCAATGGGGGCATTCGACCAGCCCCCGCGCCGCCTGATCGTCATAGGCGGCCGAGTCGCCAAACCAGGCCTCAAAGCCATGGCCGTCATCGCACTGGAGGGCATAGCGGATCATGCCGGCTCCGCGAAAGTGCGGTCGTGGGTCAACTGCGGCACGGCGTTGCGGGCGCGAGTGACGGCGTCGAAATCCAGCATGGCGAACAGAACGCCCGGTTCGTCGTGGTCGAGCTTGGCGACCACCTCGCCCCAGGGTCCCACCACGGTCGACCGGCCCCAGGTGCGGCGGCCGTCCTCATGCAGACCGGCCTGGGCGGGGGCGAGGATGTAGCAGCCGGTCTCGATGGCCCGGGCGCGCAACAGGGTCTCCCAATGGGCCTCGCCGGTCGGGACGGTGAAGGCGGCGGGGACGGAGATCATCCCGGCGCCGGCCTTGGCCAGCGCGCGGTACAGATGCGGGAAGCGGATGTCGTAGCAGATGGTCAGGCCGAGCCGGCCCCAGGGCGTGTCGGCCACGACGGCTCCGTCGCCGGGGCGGATGGCGGCGCTTTCGCGCCAGCGCTCGCCCGTCGGAAGATCGACATCGTAGACGTGCAGCTTGTCATAGGTCGCGACCACCGCGCCCGCGTCGTCGATCAGCAGGGAGCGGTTGGCGGCGCGGTCGTCGCCTTCATGCCCCGATTTGACGATGGCCGAACCGATCAGCAGCCAGACGCCCAGCTCCTGGGCGAGCGCGCGCAGATTGCCGACAACCTCGTCGCGGTCCTGGGTGGTCAGGACGGCGGCGCGGGCGGCGCGGTCCTGGGTCAGGAAATTGGTCGCCTCGGGCGTCAGGATCAGTTTCGCCCCGCCCGCCGCCGCCTCGCGGATCAGTGGCTCGACATGGGCGAAGGCCGCCGCCGGACTGGCCGGCGTGCGGGTCTGGATCAGGGCGATCGGAAGTGTGGTCATCCAGCCTCGAGCAATGCGTCCAGCTCGCCCCGCCGGTCAAGCGCGTGCAGTTCGTCGGCGCCGCCGATGTGTTTTCCGCCGATGAATATCTGCGGGAAGGTCATGCGGCCGCCCGACCTTTGTATCATTTGCTGCTTCTTCGCCGGGTCATGGGAGGCGACGATGTCCTCATAGTCGGCGCCCTTGCGATCGAGCAGGTCGCGGGCGGCGTGGCAGTAGCCGCAACCGGGCTTGGTGTAGATGACGACGTCGGCCAACGGGGTCTCCTGAATACTGATCCGCCTATACAGGCAATTCCCGCGCCGTGCGCACCCGGGCCACGACGGCCAGGTCCACGGCGCGGGCGCCGGCCTCGATCAGCGCGCGGGCGCAGGCCTCGGCGGTGGCGCCCGTGGTCAACACGTCGTCGACCAGAAGGATGCGGCGGCCCCTGATCTGGCGGCGCCCCGCCTCGCTGACGGCGAAGGCCTTCCTGACGTTGAGGCGGCGGCCGCGCGCGGACTTGCCGCCCTGGGTGGTCGTGTGGGTCGTACGAACCAGGGCGTCGGGCAGATAATCGAGGCCGGCGTCGCGGGCCAGCGGCCGGGCGATCTCGGCAGCCTGGTTGAAACGCCGCGACAGCAGGCGGAACCGATGCAAGGGCACGGGAACGACGGCGTCGGCTTCGTCCAGCAGAGGGGCGGCCGAGCGGGCGACCCAGCGGGCGAACAGGGGCGCGAAAGGCTGGTGGTCGCCGTGCTTGAACTTCAGGATCAGGCCGCGCGAGGCCTCGTCGTAGACGCAGGCCGCCCGGGCCCGGGCGAAGGCGTAAGGCTGGGCCAGGCAGGCGGCGCAGCGAGGCGAGGCAAAGGCCCCGCCGTCCATCTCGAAACCGGCGCCGCAGCCGTCGCAGACCGGATCCTCGAGGAAGGTCACCCGGCTCCAGGCCCCGGCGGTCAGGCCCGGAGAGGCGGCGGCCTCGGGACTGTCGTGGGCCAGCGACGGCAGCAGCAGGTCGGCGACGCCCCGACCCAGCGCCCGGGCGCCGAGCGCAATCCGGGGAACAGCCGCTTTCAATCGGTCGCGCCAGACCCCATCCTGAAGCCGCATGAGCCCCTCCTCCGATCCTCCCCGCATCTTCGACGTTCAACGCCGTACGGCAAGGCTTGAACGCAGCGAAATGACGCTGGCCCACGCCGCCTTCCTGCATGCGCGGGCGGCGGAGAATGCGGTCGGCAGTCTGGAGGCGTTGATGCGGACCTGGCCCGAGGCGGCCGATCTGTCGGCGCATCCCGGGGCCTTCGCCGCAGCCCTGGTCGCCAGCCCGGCGGTAGAACGTGTCGGGCCGGTGAAGGTCGTGGGCGACCGGACCGCGCGGGCGGGACCGGGCGCGGCGCCGCCTGACCTGGCGAGCGGGTCGCAGGACCTGATCGTCTCTCTGATGAGCCTGCACTGGGCCAATGACCTGCCGGGCGCCCTGAGCCAGATCCGGTGGGCGCTGAAGCCGGACGGGCTGTTCCTCGGCACCCTGCTGGGGGCCGGGACGCTGAAGGAGCTGCGGGCGGTCCTGACCGAGGCCGAGCTGGAGGCGCGCGGCGGGGCCCAGGCGCGGGTTTCGCCGTTCGCCGACGGTTTCGACGGCGCAGCCCTTTTGCAGCGGGCCGGTTTCGCCCTGCCGGTGGCTGACGTCGACCGGGTGACGGTGCGCTATCCTGACCTGTTCGCCCTGATCCACGACCTGCGCGCCATGGGCGAGACCAATGTGCTGGCGGGGGCCGTGCGGCCGTTGACGCGCGGCATCCTCGGTCGGACGGCGCAACTCTATGCGGAACGGTACGCTGACGCCGACGGCCGCATCCCCGCGACCTTCGAGATCGTCCATCTGGCCGGCTGGGCCCCGCACGAAAGCCAGCAGAAGCCTTTACCGCGCGGCTCGGCGAAGATGCGGCTGGCCGATGCGCTGGGTGTCAGGGAGCAGACGGGCGAGGGCTGAGCCTAGCCGCCCATCGCGCTGCGGAGCATGTCCATGGCGCCGTTGAAGATGCCGCTGCCCGTCGCCCCGAAGGCGTTCAGTGCGCCGAGGATGACGAGGAACATCAGCGACAGGATCAGGCCGTATTCGATGGCCGTGGCGCCGCTTTGGTCGCGCCGGAGGCTGGAGAGGAAGCGTTTCAGCATCGGGCCCCTCCTTGCGGCGGCTAGAGCAGGTCGCGCAACCAGGCGACCAGGGGTTCATCGGCCGGAGGCATGGGAAAGTCCGAAAGCTGGTTCGGCCGGACCCATTTCAGCGCCGCGTGCTCGCGGTTCTGCACCACCCCCGACCAGCGTCGGCAGAGGTACAATGGCATCAACAGGTGAAACGAATCGTAAGCGTGGCTGGCGAAAACGAACGGGGCCAGGCAGGCCTCGGTCACGTCTATCCCGAGTTCCTCGTGCAATTCGCGGATCAGGGCGGCTTCCGGACGCTCGCCGGGCTCAACCTTGCCGCCCGGAAACTCCCACAGTCCGGCCAGTTTCTTGCCTTCGGGCCGCTGGGCGATCAGCACCCGGCCGTCGGCGTCGATCAGGGCCACGGCGACGACGAGGACGGTGGGGAGGTCGGTCATCAGTGGCGCTGACCCAGGTAGCGGATGGCGGAAATCCAGACCATCCGATCATCAAAGGCGTAGTAGACAGAGACGCGACGATCAAAGCTGATCCGGTGAAGCACGTCGTCAAGCGGCCGTCCCATCCGGGGGAAGTCGGCCAGAGGCTCGCAGCGCCGTCGAATGTCCTCAGTGAAGTCGAACGCCGCACGCGGTGCATCCGCGGCGATGAAATCATAGATCGCCGCCAGATTGACCTCCGCCGACGGCAGATAGACGAGACGTCGGCTCAATCCTGATCCCGCTTCAATCGGGCCTCATGTCTGGCAAGAAGACTGGCCCGGAGCTGCTCGGAAGTCAGTGGGGCGCGCGGATCGGCCATCGCAATATCGTGTTGCCGGCGCGCCCAGGCGACGGCTTCCGCGGAGGGGTTTTCGCTTTCGAGGTCGTCCCACAACGCCTGCCCGATGAAGGGGTCGGCTTCGGCAGCGTAAAGATCAGCGGTTTTCGGTTTGGCGCTCATACCCCGCAATCTACCACAATCAGCTCCGGTAATCGCCGTTGATCTCCACGTACCGCTTGGTCAGGTCGCAGGTCCAGACGGTGGCCGAGGCGCGGCCGGAGCCGACGTCGACGGTGATGTCGATCTCGGCGTTCTTCATATAGGCGCTCATCTTCGCCTCGTCGTAGTTCGGGGCCGGCGCGCCGTCGACGGCGGCGACGTGGGGGCCGAAGCGGATGGCGAGGCTGTCGCGGTCGACAGGCTCCTCGGTCTTGCCGACAGCCATGACGACCCGGCCCCAGTTGGCGTCCTCGCCGGCCAGGGCGGTCTTGACCAGGGGGCTGTCGGCGATCGACTTGGCCAGTTTGCGGGCCGAGGCCGGCGAGGCGGCCCCGTCCACGGTAACCTTGACGAATTTGGTCGCTCCCTCGCCATCCCGGACCAGCTGATGGGCGAGGTCGAGCATGACCTTGTCCAGCGCCGCCGAGAACGACTTCAGCCGGCGGTCGCCGACACGGGCGATGCGCGGCGCGCCGGAGGTCCCCGTGGCGAACAGCAGGCAGGTGTCATTGGTCGAGGTGTCACCGTCCACGGTCACGCTGTTGAAGGTGGTGCGGACGTGCAGGCCCAGCAGGGCGCGCAGCACCGGCGGGGCGATGGCGGCGTCGGTGACGATGAAGGCCAGCATGGTGGCCATGTCGGGGGCGATCATGCCCGACCCCTTGGCGATGCCCGCGATGCGGACCTTGCGGCCCTCGATCTCGCATTCGGCGTACGATCCCTTGGGGAAGGTGTCGGTGGTCATGATGGCCTGACCGGCGCGGGCCCAGCCATCTGCATCCAGTCCGGCCTCGATTTCGGACATCCGGGCCACGATCTTGCGGTCGTCCAGCACCACGCCGATCACGCCGGTGGAGGCCAGCATGACGTCGCGCTGGCGGCAGCCGAAGCGTTTGGCCACCTCGGAGGCCGTGCGACGGGCGGCGTCCGCTCCCGCCTTGCCCGTGAAAGCGTTGGCGCAGCCGGCGTTGACCACCAGCGCCCGCACGTCCTGGCCGCCGTCGGACGCATCCAGATGGCGTTTGCACCAGTCGACCGGCGCCGAACCGATCTTGTGCCGGGTGAAGACCCCGGCGCAGGTCGTGCCGCGCGCGAAGCTGAACACCACCAGATCGTCGCGCTCGTGCTTGTAGAAGCCGGCTCCTGCGGTGGCGATCTCGACCCCGCCGATCGGCGGGATGGTCGGGAAGGGCACAGCCAGCGGCGAAATTTCGAGCCCCGGCTTGCCCGGCGCGACCTTCGGCGGCGGGGTGGCGGCCCGCTTCAGGGCGGCGGTCAGCGGGTCGAAGGCTTTTTCAATGGCCTGTTCGATCTTCTGGCCGGTCGAGGCGCGACCGGCCCCGGGCGGGCGGCTCATGACCCTTTCTTGGGCGCGGGGGCCGCGGCGATGGCGGGCGGGGGCGTGGTGGGGGCGGCGGGGGTTCCGGCCGAGGAGGCGGGCGGGCGCGGCGCCGAGGCCGGCTCCTGTGAGCGGGGCGTATCGCCGGGCAGAAGCAATTCGACCTCGGCCTTGCCGCGCAACTCCTCGAGGAGCTGCCGCACGCCTTCATAGGTCAGATAGCGCACGATCTGCGGCCGGGCCTGTTCCAGCGTCGGCGGGGTCTCGCGGCGGCGGTCCTCGACCCGCAGCACGGCCCAGCCGCCCTCGGTCTGGAACGGACCGACGGTCGAGCCCGCGGGCCGGTCGCGCAGGGCGTTCTTGTAGGCTTCGGGCATGACGTCGATGGTCCGGTAGCCGAGATCGCCGCCCGAATAGCGGGTCGCGTCGTCGATCGAACTTTCGGCGGCCACCGCCTCAAAGGCCGCCCCTTGCGCCAGAATGCCGATCACGGCGTCGGCTTCAGGCCGGGTCCGGGACAGGATCAGGCGGACACGGATTTCCTCGGAGGTCTGCGCCAGACGGACCTGCTCCTGGTAGATGGTCTCCACCGCACGGTCGGAGATGGAGCCATTGACCACGGTCTCGACCAGCATGTCGCCGAGAATACGCTCGCGGGTCGCCTCGAGCCGGCGCTGGGCGAGGGCGGAGTTGTCGAGGCCGCGGCGTTCGGCCTCGCGGGCCAGCAGCTTCTGGTCGATGACTTCGTCCAGCACCCGGCGGAACAGGTCGGAGGTTACGTCCAGCGGTTCGCCTTCGCCGACCAGACCCTGAGCCACAGCCTCGCGCTTGACGTCGGAGGCCCAGATAGTCTGGCCCTGAACCTCGGCCACGGACCGGTCGCCGGGCTGGGGCGCGCGGTCGGAACCCCCGCCCGGACCGCAGGCCGCAAGGGCCAGAAACGCCGCAAGAAGGACGGGGACGAAGGGGCTGAAAGGCCGCATTTGGGCGCGCTCCGTCACGGGGCGGCAAAGCCCCTCGCGTTGACAGGGATAAGGCCGGTGCTTAAGTCCCGCCTGCGCCCAAGTCGAGGGGTTTTCGAACGATCGCGCGGCCCTCGCGCGCGCCTGTGACAGGCGCACCGGGTCGCCGTCGCCCGGACCCTTCCCCCCCGCGCAGTCGTCGCCGCTCCTTCGGGACCTTTCAGTACCAGAGCCCCTGTCGCTCGCCCGCCTTCGGATAATCCATGCTCGGCATCGCCAAGAAGATTTTCGGCTCCTCCAACGACCGCAAGGTCAAGGACTTCATGAGCCGGGTTCAGAAGATCAATGCGCTGGAGGACAAATTCGCCGCCCTGTCGGATGACGAGCTGCGCATGATGACCGACGCCTTCCGCGACCGGATCGAGGGCGGCGAGACCCTGGACAAAGTGCTGAACGAGGCCTTCGCCGTGGCGCGCGAAGCGTCCAAGCGGGTGCTGGGCCAGCGCCAGTATGACGTCCAACTGGCCGGCGGCATGATCCTGCACGACGGCGGCATCGCCGAGATGCGTACGGGCGAGGGCAAGACCCTGGTCGCTGTGGCGCCGGTGTACCTCAACGCCCTGCTGGGCAAGGGCGTGCACGTCATCACGGTCAACGACTATCTGGCCCGCCGCGACGCCGAATGGATGGGCCGGGTCTATCGCTTCCTGGGCATGGAAGTGGGCGTCATCGTCAACGGCCTGTCCTCGGGACAGCGTCAGGCGGCCTATGCCGCCGATATCACCTACGGCACCAACAACGAGTTCGGCTTCGACTATCTGCGCGACAACCTGGTCTATGACCGGCGCGAGATGGTGCAGCGCCCGCACCATTTCGCCATCGTCGACGAGGTCGACTCCATTCTGGTGGACGAGGCGCGCACGCCGCTGATCATCTCGGGCCCCACGGAGGACCGGTCGGACCTGTATCTGATCGTGGACGGGATCATCAAGGAACTGATCCTAGACACGACGATGTTCGATCTGGACGAGAAGCAGCGTCAGGCGCTGCTCACCGAGGAGGGCTCCGAGAGGATCGAGGAGATCATGGAGCAGCGCGAGCTGTTCGCGCCCGACACCACCGGCCTGTACGACGCGGCCAACATCACCCTGGTGCACCACATCAACCAGGCCCTGCGCGCCAACACCCTGTATCAAAAGGACAAGGACTACATCATCAAGGCCGGCGAGGTCATGCTGATCGATGAGTTTACGGGCCGGATGATGACGGGACGCCGTCTGTCCGAAGGCCTGCACCAGGCCATCGAGGCCAAGGAAGGCGTCAAGATCCAGCCCGAGAACCAGACCCTGGCCTCGGTCACCATCCAGAACTATTTCCGCCTGTACGAGAAGCTGTCCGGCATGACCGGCACGGCCGCCACCGAGGCCCAGGAATTCCTCGACATCTACAAGATGGACGTCCTCGAGGTGCCGACCAACCGGCCGGTCAAGCGCATCGACCACGACGACGAGATCTTCCGCACTTCGGTCGAGAAGAACCAGGCCATCGCCGGCCTGATCGCCGAATGCCACGTCAAGGGCCAACCCATCCTGGTCGGCACGGTGTCGATCGAGAAGTCGGAAACCCTGTCCGAACTGCTCAAGACCTATGAGTACGAGGTCACGCTGAAGACGCTGAAGCCGCAGCACGCCCATCTGCTGGAACAGGTGACCAGCGAGGACGAGAAGGCCCGGCGCGAGGCCAAGAAGGCCTATCAGGCGCTGAAGGATGAGGATTTCGACATCGAGGTCCGAACCGGCAAGGGCATTCCGCACAGCGTGCTGAACGCCCGCCAGCACGAACAGGAAGCCTATATCGTCGCCGACGCCGGCCTGCCCGGCGTGGTGACCATCGCCACCAACATGGCCGGCCGCGGCACCGACATCCAGCTGGGCGGCAACCTGGAAATGCGTCTCCAGAAATGGCGTCAGGACCTGCGCAATCTGGCGCAGGAGATCACGCCCGAGATGGAGGCCGAGGAAGAGGCCCGTCTGAAGGCCGACATCGCGGTCCAGAAGCAGAAGTCGCTGGCGGCCGGCGGCCTGTTCGTTCTGGGCACCGAACGCCACGAGAGCCGCCGCATCGACAACCAGTTGCGCGGCCGCACGGGCCGTCAGGGCGACCCGGGCACTTCGAAATTCTTCCTGTCCTGCGAGGACGACCTGCTGCGCATCTTCGCCGGCGACCGTCTGGACGCCATCATGCGCAGCTTCGGCGTGGCCGAGGGCGAGGCGATCAGCCACCCGTGGCTGAACCGCGCCGTCGAGACCGCCCAGAAGCGGGTCGAAACCCGCAACTACGACATCCGCAAGAACCTGCTGAAATACGACGACGTCGTGAACGACCAGCGCAAGGCCGTGTTCGAGCAGCGCCAGGAGTTCATGGACGCCACGGACCTGTCCGAACTGGTCGGCGAATTCCGCAACGACGTTATCTCCGACCTGATCGAAAAACATATGCCGCCCAAGGCCTACGCCGAGCAGTGGGACATCGACGGCCTGGACGAGAAAGTGAAGTCGACCCTCGGCCTGGAGCTGCCGCTGCACGACTGGGCCGCCGAGGAAGGCGTGTCCAACGAGGAGATCGAGGAGCGGGTCATCACCGCCGCCGACGCCCGCGCCGATGAGCGTCTGGAGCAGATCGGCGCCGAACAGACGCGCGGCCTCGAGAAGCAGTTCCTGCTGCAGATGATCGACATGCAATGGCGCGAGCATCTGGTTCATCTGGACCACCTGCGCGGCGTCATCGGCCTGCGCGGCTATGGCCAGCGCGATCCGCTGAACGAGTACAAGACCGAGGCTTTCAACCTGTTCGAGACGCTGCTGTACGAGCTGCGCCACAACGTCACCCGCTGGCTGATGACGGTCGAGTTCCGCTTCGAGGCTCCTCCGGCGATGGACATGCCGGAGTTCCAGGAAATCCACCTGAACCCGGGCACGGGCGAGAACGAGATGACCAATCCGTCGGCCCAAAACCCGGAAGGCATGGTCCAGGGCGATGACCGCGCCCGCCTGCCGGTCGATACCCTGCCCGTCGGCTGGGAGCGTACGCCGCGCAACTCGAACTGCCCCTGCGGCTCGGGCCGCAAGTTCAAACACTGCCACGGTAGTTTGATCTAGGTCGCGGGATGGGCGGGGCTCACAAGGACCTGTTCTCCCGCGCCCTGTCGCTGGACCCGGAGCGGCTGCATTTCGCGGCGCACAGCCATCACCTGTGGCCCGACGCCAGTTTCGATGGTCAGGTGCGGGCCTGGGTTGAGGCCAACCAGTTCGCCGACCGGAAATGGGACCTGATCTTCGGCGAGGTCGTGCCGGAGGCGCAGGCGCATATCGCCCGCGAGCTGAACCTGCCGTCGCCCGACACGGTGGTGTTCGCGCCCAATACCCATGACCTGCTGCTGCGGATCGTCTCGGGCCTCGAGCGCAAGCCGGTCCGCATCCTGTCGACCGACGGGGAATTCCACTCGTTCCGGCGTCAGGGCCAACGCTGGGAAGAGGCGGGCGAGGCGGTGATCACCCGCGTGCCGCTGCATCCGTTCGAGACCTTTGACGAGCGGTTCGTTGGAGCCGCGAGAGGCGGAGGCTTTGATCTGATCCTGGTCAGCGAGGTCTTCTTCCGCACCGGTCAGAGCTTCAGCCGGATCGCCGATCTCGCGGAACTGGCCGATCCGGCCGGGCCGTGGGTGGTCATCGACGGCTATCACGGCTTCATGGCCATGCCGACCGACCTGTCGGCCGTGGCGGACCGCATCTTCTATCTGGCCGGCGGCTACAAATACGCCATGGCGGGCGAAGGGGTCTGCTTCCTGCATGCGCCGGACGGCTACTGCCCGCGGCCGGTCGTCACGGGCTGGTTCGCAGAATTCGGCGAACTGTCGGGGCCGCCGGGCGGGGTGGGGTACCGCAGCGACGGCGGCCGCTTCTGGGGCGCGACGTTCGACGTCTCTGCCCTGTACCGGTTCAACGCCGTGCGGCGGATGCTCGATGAAGCGGGGCTGACTACGGCGGACGTCAGCGCCCGCGCCCATGTCATGATGGCGCGGTTCCAGACGGCGGTCGCGGGCGGCGAGGCCGGACGGCTGGCGTCGGCCGATCTGATCAATCCCCTGACCGGCGAGGCCCGGCGGGCGCGCTTCCTGGCCTTCCGGCACGAAGACGCAGGGACGTGGCGGGCGCGGCTGCTGGACGCGGGCGTCGTGACCGATGTGCGGGACGACGTGATCCGCTTCGGCTTTGGCCTGTATCAGGACGCCGACGACGTCGAACGGCTGATCGCCGCCTGCAAGCGCGCGCTCTGATTTCTCCGCTCACCCCGGCGAATGCCGGGCCCAGATCACTTGCTCATCGATTGGACCAGCGGGCGCAGTCTGACCACGGACGCGGGTCGTTCCATCTGGGTCCCGGCATTCGCCGGGATGAGCGGATGGAGGAAAACCCTCAGAAGAAGGTCGAGTCTTCCGCCTGTTTGGGCTCCGGCGCCTTGCGTGGGGCGGGCGGCGTCGCGGGCGCTGGCGCCGCGCCCGGCGCGGCGCCGGGCGCCGGCGCGATCGGGGGCAGGGTCGGATAGGGCAGGCTTTCGGGACCGCCGTCGCCGGGAAAGGCCTGCGGACCCTCGGGAGCGCCCGGCGCGACGACCGGCGGGTCGAGGCGGTCGGGAGCGTCCAGATCGTCACGGATGAAGACCCACGAGCGACTGTCGGAACAGGCGCAGGCCTTCATGAAGCCCTCGCGGTCGCGCCAGATGACCAGCGGATAGCGCGATTGCAGACCGGCCTCCTTGAGATCGGTCGTCAGGCGGGCGACGAACGAGCGCCCGGCCTCGACCACGGCCCCACGCGCCAGATTGCCGTCGGCGGCCGGGATGCCCGCGGCGGTCCAGTTGCGCACCGGGGTGGCGGTCCAGCGCTGGTACAGGGTCCAGTCGCGGGTCAGCCACAGTTCAGCGATGGTGGCGCGCTCGGCGGCGGTGGACTGGGCCAGACCCTCACGGTCCGGACGGGCGAACAGGATGATGCGGGCCTCGACGCCCGCGGCGCGCAGCTTGGGAATTTCCTCGCGCTCGTACCGGGCCATGGCCGCGGAGTCGCGATATCCGATGATGTAGAGCGGCTCGCCGCCGCCGCCCGCCGAGACCCATGACGCCTCGTCCAGCAGGCGCTGGATTTCGGCCTGGTTGCGGGTCACCGTCACGGGCTGGAACCGCGCATAGTAGGTCCAGTACGCCCAGTAGGCGACGCCGGCGAGGATCAGGCCGATGACGGCCGCGAGGGCCGACCAGATGAAAAAGCGACGCATGCGGGGGGACGCTCCAGCTTCACGGTTCGCAGAGGGTAACGCCTAGCACCGAATTGGGTTGTCGCGCACGCCTGTGAGGCGAACCCGTCACCCCATCGTCGGGATGACGAAGCTGGAGTCCGCATGTTCGAGCTGGCTGTCGGGCCAGCGGGCGGTGACGGTCTTGACCTTGGTCCAGAATTTCACACCCTCCATGCCGTGCTGGTTGGTGTCGCCGAAGGCCGAGCGCTTCCAGCCGCCGAAGGTGTGATAGGCGACCGGCACCGGGATCGGGACGTTGATCCCGACCATGCCGACGTTGACGCGCGCGGCGAAGTCGCGGGCCGCGCGGCCGTTCTGGGTGAAGATGGCGACGCCGTTGCCGTACTGGTGCCTCGACGGCAGGTGCAGCGCTTCCTCGAAGCTGGCGGCGCGGACGATCTGCAGCACGGGGCCGAAAATCTCTTCCTTGTAGGATTCCATCTCGGGCGTGACGTGGTCGAACAGCGACGGGCCGATGAAATAGCCTTTCTCGTGCCCTTGCAGGCTGAAGCCGCGACCATCGACGACCAGTTCGGCCCCCTCCTGCACGCCCTTCTCGATCCAGCCCTCGACGCGGGCCTTGTGCTGGGCGGTGACGACCGGGCCGTAGTGGGCGCCGGCGTCGGTCGAGACGCCGACCCGCATGGTCGGGATTTCAGCGACCATCCGCTCGCGCAGTTCGTCGGCGGTCTTCTTGCCCACCGGCACGACCACCGGCAGGGCCATGCAGCGTTCGCCGGCCGAGCCGTAGGCGGCGCCGGAAAGGTCCTTGATCACCTGATCCATGTCGGCGTCGGGCAGGACGATGCCGTGGTTCTTGGCGCCGCCCATGGCCTGGACGCGTTTTCCGTGGGTCGCGCCGGTCTGGTAGACATAGTTGGCGATGTCGGACGAGCCGACGAAGCTGACGGCGTGGATCAGGGGATGGGTCAGGATGGCGTCGACCGCGACCTTGTCGCCGTGCACGACGTTGAGCACGCCGGCGGGAGCGCCCGCCTCCATCATCAGTTCGGCCAGACGCACCGGCACCGACGGGTCGCGCTCCGAGGGCTTGAGGATGAAGGTGTTGCCGACGGCGATGGCGACGCCGAACATCCACATCGGGATCATGGCCGGAAAGTTGAACGGGGTGATGCCCGCGACCACGCCCAGCGGCTGGCGCATCGAATAGACGTCGATGCCGGGACCCGCGCCCCAGGTGTATTCGCCCTTCAGGGCGTGCGGGATGCCGCAGGCGAACTCGATCACTTCCAGACCGCGCTGGATGTCGCCTTTCGAGTCGGCGATGACCTTGCCATGCTCGGCCGACAGCATGCCGGCCAGCTCGTCCATATGGGCCTCGACGAGGCGTTTGAACTCGAACATCACCCGCGCGCGGCGCTGGGGGTTGGTCGAGGACCAGCCGTCGAAGGCGTTCTGGGCGGCCTGGACCGCGCGGTCCATCTCGGCGACCGAGGCCAGCTGCACCCGCGCCTGAACCTCGCCGGTGTTGGGATTGAAGACGTCCGAGAACCGGCCCGAGGCGCCCGTGAAGCTGGCGCCGTCGATGAAGTGGTTGATGTCGCGCATGATCGGAAACGGTCCTGGAAAACGAAACAGTCTGTACGGATGGGCAGCGGTTTAGCCGCTGGCCCGCCCCTGCGCCAGCATCTCTAGACGGCGGCGTCGAACAGGGCGTCGCGGGCGATGTCGGCCTGGAGCATGGGGAAGAAATGCGTGCCGTTCGGCACGGTCCCGACCGTGACGTGCGGCAGACCGCGCGGTCCTCGGGCCAAGCCCGAGGATGACGATCCCGACAGATGGCAGGGCGAGGCTCCTTCGGCCTTGAGCACCGTCACCGGACAGTCGAGGCGTTTCAGGGCGCGCCAGGGGTCGTGGCTCTGGGCGGCGTAGTTCGAGGCCTCCCAGGCCGGCTCGCAGGCCAGGGTAAAGCCCTCCGGCGTCTCGATCAGGCCATCGGCGATATAGTCGGCCAGCATCATCTCGGGCCAGCCGCGAAAGGCGCCGCGGCCCAGATAGGCGGCCATGGCCTGTTCCCGGCTTTCGAAGACCGCGCGGCGGCGCAGGGCGTTCCTGACCAAGGGGATGCGCGAGGCGATCCGATCGAGCAGCGGCAGCTGGAAGGCCGCGACGGCCCAGCGGCTCCAGATCACCGGGTCAAGCAGGACCAGACCGCCCACGCGGCCGGGGCGTTCAGCCGCTGCGAGAAGGGCCGAGGTGCCGCCCATGGAATGGCCGGCCAGCACGACGGGCGGTCCGTCGAGCGCGTCCAGCAGGGCGACAAGGTCGTCGCGGTGGTCGTGCCAGTCCCGACGTCCGCCGCCCTCGGCCGGCAGGGTCGTGCCCCCATGGCCGCGGAGGTCCGGCGCCCAGATGCGCAGGCTGCCTGACAGGGGCGCCAGCAGGGTGCGGTAGGTCAGGGCGTTGAAGCCGTTGGCGTGGACGAAGACGATATCGACGGGCCGGTTCGGATCGCCGAAATCCAGCACGCTCATCCGGCCCGCGCCCCAGCGGTTCGACACCGGCAGGCTCAGGCGACGGGGCGGGGAGAGCCGGATCGCATCCATGGGACGGAGATAGGGGACAGCGGGTCCGCGCGCCAGTTCACCCTGCGTAAGGCTCAGGCCGTGCGACAGGCCTGGCAGCGGCCGTGGGCCTCGATGGTGGTGCGGGCGATGACATAGCCGGCGGCCTCGGCGGCGCGGCCCAGATCGCCGGCCACGGGCGCGGAGACCTCGGCCGTCGCGCCGCAGCAGTCGCAGATCAGGAAGGCGGCGGCATGGTCGATCGAACCGGAGGTACAGGCGACATAGGCGCTGATCGAGGCGATCCGGTGGGCCAGACCCTTCCGCTCGAGGAACTCCAGGGCCCGATAGACGGTCGGCGGCTTGGCCGGTTGGCCGTCCTCGCCGAAACGGGCGATCAGATCATAGGCCTTCACCGGCTCGCCCGCGGCCAGCAGCAGTTCCAGCACGCGCAGGCGTGGCGGCGTCATCCGCTCGCCCTCGGCGGTCAGGCGGCGATCGGCGGCCAGCATCGCCTGCGCGACATCGGCAGCCCCCGGGGGACCGTCGGCATGATGGTGGCCGCAGGTTTCGCTCATGACCCTGAGCTAGGCCCTCGGACGCGGTCCCGCAACATCGGGCGCTTGACGGATTGTGATGTTATCTCATAACACCATCTCTTCGTTCTTGTCCGGATGTCCCCATGAGTCTCTTCGTTGTGTCCCGCGCCGCTCTTCTGACCGCGGCAAGCTGGGCCGCCCTCGCGGGGGCCGCCGCCGCCCAGAGCGCGCCACGGTCGGCCGAACTGGACGAGGTCATCGTCACCGGCACGCCGTTCGGGGTCACCGATCGGGCCAGCCTGCTGGCGGTCGAGGTGCTGGATGAAGAGGATCTGGCGGTCGCGCCCGCCTCGAGCCTCGGCGATCTCGTCAACGGCCTGCCCGGCGTGCGCAGCACCAATTTCGCCCCCGGGGCCAGCCGTCCGGTGATCCGCGGCCTGTCCGGACCGCGGGTGCAGGTGCTGACCAACGGCCTGGGCATGATCGACGCCAGCTCGGTCTCGCCCGACCACCAGGTGGCGGTGGACCCGGCGGAGGCGCGCCGCATCGAGATCGTGCGCGGTCCCTCGACGCTGACCTTTGGCGGCTCGGCCATAGGCGGCGTGGTCAACATCATCGACGACCGGATTCCGACCGAACCGGCGGAGGGCGGGCTGGACGGCCACGTCAGTGCCCAGGCCTCAACCGTCGACGACGGAACCAGCTTCGGCGGCCGGCTGAAGGCCAATGCAGGGCCGCTGGTGTTCACGGCGGACGCCTTCACCCGGTCCGCCTCGGACTATGACGTTCCGGTCTTCCCCGAATCGCAGCGCCTGCTGGACGAGGAGGGAGAAGCGGCCGGCGACGAGCGCACGGTCGGAAACACCTTCGTCGAACTGGACCAGTATGGCGCGGGCGTCAGCTGGATCGGATCGCGGGGCTACTTCGGAGCCTCGGTCAAGCGGATCGAGACCACCTATGGCGTACCCGGACACGCCCATGAGCCGGATCCGCTGGACCCCGACGCCGAAGAGGAAGGCGTCTCCATCGGCCTTGGGCAGACGCGGGTCGATGTACGCGGCGAATGGGCCTTCGATACCGGGCCGATCAGCGCCGCCCGGCTTTCCGGGGGCTGGGCGGACTATTCGCATACCGAATTCGAAGGAGCCGAAGTCGGCACCAGGTTCTTCTCGGAAGGCCAGGAGGGCCGGTTCGAACTGATCCAGCGCGAACGGAACGGCTGGCAGGGCGTGTTCGGTCTGCAGCTGCTGGACCGCACCTTCGACGCGGTCGGCGACGAGGCCTATGTGCCGCGCACCGAAATCGCCGAACAGGGGCTGTACACGGTCCAGCGGTTCGACCGTGGCGGTCTCGGCTTCGAGGGCGGTCTGCGGCTGGATGGCCGTTCGCTGGAGAGCCTCGCGGGCGATCGCGACTTCACCAATGTTTCGGCCTCGGCAGGGGCCTTCTTCCGGCCGTCGGCGGCGCTGTTCCTGGGTCTGAGCGTGGCGCGCAACGAGCGCGCGCCCAGCGAAGTCGAACTGTTCGCCGAGGGCGCGCACGTCGCCACCGGCGCCTTCGAGGTCGGCGATATCGATCTGGACAGTGAGGTCGCGACCTCGATCGAGGCGACGGCGCATTTCGCCTCGGGGCCGTTCGAGTTCGATCTGCATGCCTATCACGCGGACTATGACGGCTTCATCGACCTGAGACCGACCGGGCTGGAAGACGCCGATTCCGGACTGCCGATCTTCGCCTATGTCCAGACCGATGCGACCTTCCGCGGATTCGAGGCCGAAGCCAGCTACCGGCTCTGGGAATCCGGCGAGCGGAGCCTGAGCCTGGCCGGCGCGGCCGATCAGGTGCGCGCCTCGACCGACCTCGGGCCGGTGGCGCGGATTCCGCCGTGGTCGGTTACGGGGGGTCTGGACTGGACGTCGCGCCTGTTCGACGTCGGGCTTGAGGTGCGTCATGTCGGCGAGCAGGACCGCACCGCCGCGTTCGAACGGCCGACCGACAGCTACACCCTCGTCAATCTGAAGGGCGCCGTGCGTCCGTTCGCCGATAGCAATGTCATCCTCTTCGCCGAGGCCGCCAACCTGACCGACGAGGAGGCGCGCGAACACGCCAGCTTCCAGAAGGACATCGCGCCACAGCCCGGACGGAGTCTGCGGGTTGGGGCGACCTACCGGTTCTGAACCCCACGAGGGCGAGCCGGTTTGCCGCCCTGACGTGTCTGCGCTAGACACGCGCCTTCCTTCCTCAGCAGAGCCCGTTTCGCGTCCATGACCGACACCACCGCCACCGCCAATGCCGCCCTGTCCGGCAACGTCCTGTTCTACGGCAAGCCCGAGCCCCTGTCGGTCGAGGCCCACGGCGCTCTGGGCGTCGATCCCGTTGAAAAGCCCTACGGTTTCGTGACCAAGACCAATCTCGTGCCGCTGACGGTGACCGAGTTCGCCCCGGCCGCCCTGTCCTATCCGGTGATCTTCGTCGGCGACGCCAGGATGCCGGTCGCCGTCATGGCCCTGCGCGGCGGTGAAAACCTGTTCGTCAGCGACGCCGGCGAGTTCCGCCCCGAGGCCTATATCCCGGCCTATGTGCGCCGCTATCCGTTCGTCTTCGCCAATGACGAAGTCCAGAAGCGTCTGATCCTGTGCGTCGACCGCGAGGCGCCGTTCATCAAGGACGGCGGCGCGACCCCGCTGTTCATCGACGGCAAGCCGTCGCCCTACGTCGAACAGGCGATGGAGTTCTGCAACAATTTCGAGCTGGAGCGTCAGCGCACCGACGCCTTTGTCAAACTGCTGACCGATCTGGACCTGTTCGACACGCGCGAGGCAGTGTTCACGCCGCGCAATCCGGACGGCACCTCGGCCGCGCCGCAGAAGATCGCGGAATATTTCGCCGTCTCGGAAGACAAGTTGAAGGCCCTGCCGGCCGAGAAGCTGGCCGAACTGCGCGACAACGGCGCCCTGGGCCAGATCTACGCCCATCTGGTGTCGCTTCTGGGCTGGGATCGTCTGATCGCCATGGCCTTCCAGCGCGCTGCCTCTGCGCAACCGGCGGCGGGTAACGCCTAAGATCAGGCAACAGGCAGTAGGCAGTAGGCAGTAGGGCGGTCTCGCAGGTGAGACCCCCCGAGCGCCGTCCTCTACTGCCTCCCGCCGCGTCAGCGGCGGGCGAGCAGCGACCGCGTCAGACAAGAGAAGACCAGACGGCCGGCCTCGTCGAGCAGGTCGTGCTGGGCGATGACGATGCCTTTCTCGTCGCCGACGGGGTCCTTGCCCATAACGGTCATCCGACCGCGCATCAGCTCGCCGGCTGGCGGGTTGCGCATATAGCGCAGACCGTCGACCGCCAGCACCTTGGACTGGGCCCAGCCCGAGGCCTTGTCGGCGAACAGCCTGCTCCACAGGGCATAGACCATGGCGTCCGGCGCGCCATAGGACGCGTCCCAGCCCGGCAGAAACCGCTCGACGAAGACATCCAGCGAGCCGGCGTCGACCATGCAGGCGCCGAGGGGCACGACCTCGCCCACGCCCAGATCTTCAAAGTGGACGTGCAGCGGTTCGGTCATCCGTTCGGTCCTATCAGCCCGCGGGCTCTTCCGACACCCGGACCAGCAGCTTGCCGTCGTGGTCGCCCGTGAACAAGCGGTTCAGCGAATCCAGCGCGCCTTCCAGCCCGTCGTCGACGTGGACCTTCCACTTGACCTCGCCGCTCTGCAGCCACGGCCCCATCTCGGCGACCATTTCGCGGGCCCGGTGGGCGTAGTCGAGCACCAGGAAGCCCTGGATGTTGAGGCGGTGGGTGATGATCCGGCTGAAGTTCGGCGACGGCGGCATCTTCGTCGCGTTGTAGGCCGAGATCAGGCCGCAGACCGCCATGCGGCCGTGCGTCTTCAACCGATTGAAGACGGCGATCATGATGTCGCCGCCCACGTTCTCGAAATTGAGATCGATCCCGTCGGGCGCCAGCCGGTCCAGCGCCTCGCCGACGTCCTCGTTCTTGTAGTCGACGGCGGCGTCGAAGCCGAGTTCCCCGGTCAGCCAGCGGCATTTGTCGGCGCCGCCCGCGATGCCGATGACGCGGCAGCCCCGCGTCCTGGCGACCTGGCCTGCGATCGACCCCACGGCCCCTGCGGCGGCGGAGATCACCAGGGTCTCGCCGGCCTTGGCCTTGAGCACGTCGGTGACGCCGAAATAGGCGGTCATCCCGGTCATGCCGAGCACGCTGAGGTTGGCGGTCAGCGGCATGCCGGGGGCGCGGTGGACCTGTCGCAGCTCCATCTCATTGACGACGGCGTAGTCCGCCCAGCCGCCGGACATGGGGGTGACCACATCGCCGGCCCGGAACCGGCTGGACCGGCTTTCCTCGACCACGCCCAATGTAAGGCCGCGCATCACGCCGCCGATGGGCACGGGCGGCAGATAGCCCTCGGCGTCGTTCATCCAGGTACGGTTGGTGGGGTCCAGCGACAGATAGACGGTGCGAACCAGCACCTGGGATTCGTTCAGGGCGGGAACCGGGGCCTCGACCAGCTCCAGGTTGCCCGGCTGGATCAAGCCCCTGGGCCGCTGGCGCAGCACCCACTGACGATTCACGCGAGCCATGGCCATCTCCGGATCTTTGTCGGGTTTTCTTTGTGAACCCGCATAGTCTGCAAGGCGCGGCCCGCTGTCCAGCCGGAGTAAAGAAAAAGGCGGACCCGAAAGGGTCCGCCTGGAAGTGGCATCATCGAGAATGAGGCGCGGAGGCGACAGGCTGGCTTGCGTCAGCCTCAAGTCGGGGGGCGTCGCCGCCTCCGCAAGAGAATAACGGCGACTCCCGCATCGGGTTCCGGGCTCCCTGAATATTTTTTCGCGCGTCGGGCGACCCCGGAACAGCGGCGCTTCGGCCCGCGTTCAGGAGGTCGGAAACTTGCTCACGGAGCTGCGCCATGACTCATCAATCGCCGCACGACAAGGCCGCCGACGCTGTGCACGAGGGCCGGCCTGTCGAGGCCCGGTATGTTCGCGGAGGCGGCAAGGGTCGGCGCATCCTCTTGCTGCTGCTGGTGTCGCTGTCGGCCGTCGCCGTGCTGCTGCTGGGCATGTGGTTCGTCAGCCAGGGCGGCTTCGCCGCGACCAACGCCAACACGGGCGCCCAGGCCGTCGATGTACAGGCCTTCGACGACACAGGAGCTGCGCCGGCGCCCACGCCTGCGCCGCAGTAGGCCGGAGACGAAAAAGCCCCGGTCCTGCGACCGGGGCTTTTCCTTTGTCCGGGGAGTTGTTTACGCCGCCGCCTTCTGACGCGACGGATGGAAGAACAATGCCTGGCTGATCGCCGCCTTCACCGTTTCCGGCTGGAACGGCTTGGTGATCAGGAAGGTCGGCTCGGGCCGTTCGCCGGTCAGCAGCCGCTCGGGGAAGGCGGTGATGAAGATGACCGGCACGTCGATCCGCTTGAGGATGTCCTTGACCGCGTCGATGCCCGACGAGCCGTCGGCCAGCTGGATGTCGGCCAGGACCAGACCCGGGCGATGACGGGCGACAGCATCGACGGCCTCGTCATGGGTGGTGGCGGTGCCGGTGACGCGGTGTCCCAGCTCCTTGACCAGGCTTTCGATGTCCGCCGAGATGATGGCCTCGTCCTCGATGATCAGCACATCCGTGGCCAGCTCGGCGTCGATATCGGTCTGGGCTTCCGAGATCAGGCGTTCGACGTCATGGGCGTCGGCGTCGAGGATCTGGGCGGCTTCGGAAGGGGTGAAACCTTCGAGCGCGGTCAGCAGAAAGGCCTGGCGCGAGCGGGGAGCGATCCGCATCAGCCGGCGCGAGGCGTCGTCGTCGCGTCCCTCGATGCCGCTCTTGTCCTCAAGTTGCGCCCCGGTGGTGGTCCAGATGGCATGAAAGACGTGATAGAGCGCCACGCGGGGCGTCATTTCAGCAGGCAGCTGGCGTTCACCGGCGGCGAGGGCCTCCAGCGCGACGCGGACGTAGTTGTCGCCCGTGGTTTGGTCTCCGGTCAGCGCGCGCGCATAACGACGGACGTACGGCAGATGCGGCGCAAGGCGGGCCAGCAGACTCATGTATAAAAAATCCCCGACAGAAGCAGTTCCAACATGGACCGCAGCACCCCTCAACGTATCAAATAGGCCACGGTTCCGCTTCGGTGCACAAGCTTGAGCATTAATCGGCCCTTCCACAGGAACCGGGCCTGCGGGGTGGCGTTTCTGCACTCGCAACAACTATCGTCAGGGTGGCGGCCGTTTTTTCAATGACAGACAATTCCAATCCCCCCGGCAAGCCTCCCAAGAGCGGCGCAAGTCTGGAGGAAGCGCGACTGCGCCAACAGGCGATCGGGGTGAAGCTTCGGCATATGTTCGATGAGGTCGTGAACGAGCCGGTTCCCGACGAGTTTCTTGACATTCTGCGCCGGGCCGATGAGCGCTCGTCGGGAGCGAGCGGCGAATGAGCGGCGCCTCCAGTCCGCCGCCCAAGCCGCCCTCGGCCGACGACGAAGGCTTCAAACGGGAACTGGTTGTCCTGATCCCTCATCTGCGGGCCTTCGCCCGCACCCTGACCGGCGATCCGACCGCGGCCGACGATCTCGCCCAGGACGCCATGATGAAGGCGTGGGATGCCCGCGCCAGCTATCAGATGGGCACGAACATGAAGGCCTGGACCTTCATGATCCTGCGCAACCAATTCTATTCCGAAAAGCGCCGTTCGTGGCGCCAGACGCAACTGGACCAGGAGGCTGCCGAGCGCACGCTGGTAGCGGTGGACGATCCGGAATCGCCCGTGGCGCTGGACGAACTGCGCCTGGCTCTGGCCACCCTGCCGGAAGAGCAGCGCGAGGCGCTAATCCTGGTGGGCGCCGGTGGCTTCGCCTACGAAGAGGCCGCTGAAATCTGCCAGTGCGCGGTGGGCACGGTGAAGAGCCGGGTCTCACGGGCCCGCAAGGCCCTGCAGGCCACGCTTGAAAAGGGCGGCTACGCCCGCGACGGCCGCGCCGCCGGCGACGCCATGCGCTCCATACTCGCGGCCGCGGACCGTCTGAGCAGCGTCAGGCAAGGCTGACGCTGTGGTCCGATTCGGCCGTGCGATCGCCAGGGGAGTAGGACGGGGCCTGGGCCCTGCGAAATTCCAGGGCATTCGCTTCCGGCTGGGTCTCTGGCTGGCCATCGCCCTCCTGCCCCTCCTGATACTCGGCGGATTTCAGGCCCAGTCGGCGTTCCGGGCCCAGGACGCCGAACGCCGCTCCGATCTGCAATTGGCCGCCGAACGGAGCGCCGCCAACGCGAAGGCGCGGCTGGACAGCACCGGCATATTGCTTCTGGCCTTGAGGCCCGAAGCCCTTGAGATGTTTTGCCAACCGCGGCTGAGCGATCTGGTCTCCCGTCTCGAAGGGCTGGACGGGCTTGTGCGGTTGACGGCGACCGGCGCTACGGCCTGCGCCTCCGACAGCCTCGTCGCGACGCCCCCGACCTGGCTGACCCAGGGCCGGTCCAGCCCCTGGTTCGAACGTCTTCGCGCGGGCGAGGGCACCGTTCTGGCGCGCGCGCCGGCCGTCGCCGGCCAGCCGTCTGGGCTGATCGTCGCCATCCGGCTGGAACGCCCGATGGGCCGGTTCGACGGCGCCATGGTCGCCTTGCTTCCCCTGTCCAGCCTCCAGCCTGACATGGACGACCCATCCCTGCCCGAGGGCTCGCAGGCAGCCCTGACCGATGCGGACGGGCGGCTGCTGACCGCGACCGACATCGACGCCTTCACCCTGACACGCGGCGAGTCGCTGACCGGCTGGGTCCAGCGCGCGCGCACGGGCGCCTCGGGGATCTTCGAGGCTGACGACGCCGACGGCCGCCATCGGGTCTACGCGGGGGCCGCCCTGGCCGGGCGCGACGTCTACGCCCTGCTCTCGGCCCCCGCGCCGGGGCTGCTATCGTGGGCGCGGCTGAACCCGGTCGGCGCCCTGTTGATGCCGCTTCTGGCCTGGCTTCTGGCGTTCACAGCGGTGATGTGGGTCAGCGAGCGGGTCGTGGTGCGCTGGCTGAACTATCTGGAGCGGGTGGCTTCCATCTATGCGAAGGGCCGGTTCTCGGTGCGTCCGGTCCAGGCCATGAACGCCCCGGTCGAAATCCGGATTCTGGCGCGAACGCTCGACGAATTGGCCGAGTCCATCGTCACCCGCGACTCCGCCCTGAAAGCCTCGCTGGAGGAAAAGGACGCGCTGATGCGCGAGATCCATCACCGGGTGAAGAACAACCTGCAGATCATTTCGTCGCTGCTGTCGATGCAGCAGCGGGCCCTGACGGATCCGGCGTCCAAGGCGGCGGTCGGCGACACCCGCCAGCGCATCTCGGCCCTCGCCCTGATCTACCGCACCCTCTACCAGAGCGACGACCTGCGCTATGCCGACGCCCGCGTCTTCCTGACCGAACTGGTCGGACAACTGGTCGCCAGCGAGACGGGACGCGGCCACCTGGTCACCTCCTCGGTCGAGGCTGACTCGCTGGTGGTCGACCCTGACAAGCTGGCGCCACTCGCGCTGTGGCTGGTGGAGGCCGTGACCAACGCCCAGAAACACGCCTTCGTCGGACGCGGCGGCGACCTGAAGGTCCGGTTCTTCGTGCACGGCGACACCAGCGTGCTGGAGGTCCAGGACGACGGGCCGGGTGTCAGCAAGACCTTCCGCGCGGGCGTGGGGCGCACCCTGATGGGCGCCTTCGCCAAACAACTTCGGGGATCGGTCGAAATGGTCCCGGCCGAGGGCGGCGGCATGATCGCCCGCATGACCTTCGCCACGCCCGAGGCGGTCGTGCCTACGGACCCATCCGACCTGGGAACCCGGGCCGGGCCACGACGTTGATAGGGCAGACGCCACCTGCCCGGCTTCAAGGAGTACACCCCATGCGCAAGCTGTTCGTTCTTTTCGCCGCCGCCGCTGCTTTGACCACCGCCGCTTGCAATACCGTCGCGGGAGCAGGCGAGGATGTCTCGGCCGCCGGGACCGCAGTCGCCCGATGCGCTGACGGCAAGACCTGCTAACTCAATCGTCGGCCAATCGCCGGCGTCGCAGATCCCGACCGCGATTCCCCCCGACCCGCGGTTCGGTTGAAGAAGGCCCGCCGGCATCCCCCCGCTGGCGGGCCTTCGTAGTTCCGGAGCCCCCTCTTGCTCACGGGCGGTCGGCGCCAAGCCCGCCCCCGCCCCGCCGCGGTTCACCTATTTGCGGGACCGGCGACGCCGTCTAGCATCGCGGCGCGGGCGTCCGCAGAGACGCCATGACGACGCGGGGAGGCGATCGATGACGGATGCGGTTGAGACCAGGGCGGACCCGAGCCTGAGAACGGTGGTGGTGGCGTCAGCCGCGGGCACCGCGTTCGAATGGTATGATTTCTTCGTCTTCGGCTCCCTGGCCACCGTCATCGCGCGGCATTTCTTCGCCGACGCCGGCGAGACGGTCGCCTACATCCTGGCCCTGCTGACATTCGGTCTCGGCTTCATCGTCCGGCCGTTGGGGGCGCTGGTGTTCGGCTGGTTCGGCGACCGGACGGGCCGCAAGACCACCTTCCTCGTCACCATCACCCTGATGGGCGTGGCGACCGTGGCGATCGGCCTGTTGCCCGACTACGGCCAGATCGGCCTCGCCGCGCCCATTCTGCTGCTGATCATGCGGGTGCTGCAGGGCTTCGCCCTCGGCGGGGAATACGGCGGCGCCGCCATCTATGTCGCCGAACATTCGCCGCCGAAGAAGCGCGGCCTGCTGACCGGATGGATTCAGACCACCGCCGCCTTCGGCCTGATCGGCGCCCTGTCGGTGATCCTGATCACCCGCCAGATCGTCGGCGTCGAGGCCTTCGACGAATGGGGCTGGCGCATCCCCTTCCTGTTGTCGGCCCTGCTGCTGGGGGTTTCGCTGTGGATCCGTCTGAAGCTGAACGAGAGCCCGGCCTATCAGCGCATGGAGGCCGAGGGCGGCGAGCGGCGCGCGCCGTACAAGGAGGCCTTCTTCCAGTGGGGCAACGGCCGGTTCGTGCTGATCGCCCTGTTCGGCATCATGATCGCCCAGGGGGCGGTCTGGTACTGCGGCTATTTCTACACCCGTTTCTTCATGGAGCGGGTGCTGAAGATCGACGTCAACACCGTCGACCAGATGGTGCTGATGGTGACGGTGGCCTCGGCGGCCCTGTACGTTTTCTTCGGCTGGCTGTCGGACCGGGTGGGGCGCAAGCCGGTGATGCTGTTCGGCATGATCCTGGCCCTGGTCGCCTTCTTCCCCGGCTTCCACGCCCTGACAAAGGCCGCCAATCCGGCGCTGGCGGAGGCGCAGGTTTCCGCCCCCGTGACGGTGGTCGCCGACCCCGCCACCTGCGCCCTGCAGTTCGATCCGATCGGCAAGGCCGCCTTCTCCAGTTCCTGCGACATCGCCAAGAGCGTGCTGTCCAACGCCGGCGTGTCCTACGGCAACGCCGAGGCCGAGCCGGGCTCGGTCGCCATGGTCCGGGTCGGCGGAATCGAGCTCGCATCGGTCGAGGGGGCCGGCATGGACGTCGTCGCCCTGAAGGCCGCGCGCACCGGAGTCGAGACCCGGATCAAGGCGGCGCTGGTCGAAGCGGGCTATCCCGCGAAGGCCGACCCGGCGCGGATCAACATGCCCCTGGTATTCGGCATATTGATGATCTTCATGGTCGCGGCCACCGCCCTGTACGGCCCTCAGGCGGCGGCGCTGGTCGAGCTGTTCCCGACCCGGGTGCGCTATACGGCGATGAGCCTGCCCTACAATATCGGCACCGGCTGGGTCGGCGGCTTGTTGCCCGCCGCCAGCTTCGCCCTCGTGGCCTGGTCCGGGAACATCTATTTCGGCCTCTGGTATTCGGTGGTCTTCACGGCGATCGCCGCCGTCGTGGCGCTGATCTGGTTGCCGGAGACGAAGGGCCGGGACCTGGACGCGATTTAGCGGGGAGCCGGGAACTGCGATGAAGCGGACCCGGTTCAAGCCGCTCGTCTGGCCACTCTCGCTGCTGACCGTCGGCATGGCGGCCGGTTGGCTGGCGGAGTTCGCCGTCGGTCGGTGGCAGGACTACCAGCTGTACGGCCTGGCCCGGCCGGTCGCCGACCTGCTCCTGATCATCGGCGCGACCTGGCTGGTGGTCGCTGTGGTCAGCATGGTGCGCGGTCAGCGAGGCTGAGGTCAGACCTTCTTCAAGCCTGCCTTGAAAGCGGTGGCCTCATGATCGGTCCAGAATTTTCCTTCCCACCAGTACCGCGCCAAGGCCTCATGATTCAGACGAACCCATTCGAGTACGGGCGGCGCCATGCGTGCGAGGTCCCGGTCCGGCAGGCTGCTGGCGACAACCCGCGGCTCCGACGCGACCGCGACCGAGAAGCTCGGTTGCCCGGCCCCGGTCTTCAAAAAATATTTCACCCGAGGTCCGTGAGCCCCCATGACCGTCGAGATGAAGACGATTCCGGCGATGCCCGTCTGATCCTCAACCAGATTGGCCATGTCGAAGATGTCCTCATCGCCAAGCGCACTGATCTCCTCATCGAGCGTGGGCTCGCGATCGGTCCAGACGGCGGGTTTTTCGGAGAAGCCCATCAGATCAATATCCACGCAACGAATGGTTGTGTCAAACCGGCAGGGCTCCACGCTTGACCACGGTGCGCATGGCCACGCTGGACGAGACCCGGGTGACGCCGGGGATGCGGGTCAGTTCGCGGGAATGGACCCGCTCCAGATCATCGACGTCACGCACCACCAGCCGCAGCAGATAGTCCGAGCCGCCGGTCATCAGATAGCATTCCACCACCTCGGGCACGGTGGCGATGGCGGTCTCGAAAGCGGTCAGCGAGGCCTCGGCCTGGGACGACAGGGTGACGGTCACGAAGACGCTGATGGGCAGGCCGACGGCGCGTTCGTTGATGATGGCGGCGTAGCGGCTGATCACCTCCGCGGCCTCCAGCGCGCGCAGGCGGCGCAGGCAGGCGCTCTCGGACAGGTTCACCGTCCGGGCGAGGTCGGCATTGGTCATCCGGCCGTCGCCCTGCAGCGCGCGGATCATCTTGCGGTCGGTGTCATCGAGGGCGACAGCAGAAACGGTCTTCAAAGACGGACTCCTTCGCAGGTTCTGCGACTTTACCTCGATCATCCGATGAAAAGAACAGGAACCTGCGGTGAAACCGCCGCTAGATTGCCGCCCGAAACGGAGCCGCGCAGATCGGCCCGTCCTGATCAGAAGGAAACGGTCATGCGCGTCGGCGTCCCCAGGGAAATCAAGAAGAACGAACACCGCATCGGCCTGACGCCGACGGCGGTGCGCGAATATGTGGCCCACGGCCATATGGTCTCCATCGAGACCGGCGCCGGGCTCGGCGCGGGCTTCACCGACGCCGACTACAAGAAGGCGGGGGCCAAGATCGTCGCCGACGCGAAAACCATCTTCGCCGACAACGACATGATCGTGAAGGTGAAGGAGCCGCAGAAGGTCGAGTGGGAAATGCTCCGCGAGGACCAGATCCTGTTCACCTATCTGCACCTGGCGCCCGATCCCGAACAGACCAGGGGCCTGATCGCCTCGAAATGCGCCGCCATCGCCTATGAGACCGTCACCGACGACCGCAAGGGCCTGCCGCTGCTGGCGCCGATGTCGGAAGTCGCCGGCCGCATCGCCGTCTTCTCGGCCGCCGAGACCCTGCTGAAGCACAACGGCGGCATGGGCCTGCTGTTCTGCGGCGTGCCGGGCGTGGCCCCGGCGCGCGTGCTGGTGCTGGGCGGCGGCGTCGTCGGCCTGAACGCAGCGCGCATGGCCATGGGCCTGGGCGCCGAGGTGGTGGTGCTGGAACGCTCCATCCCGCGCATGGCCTATATCGACGAAGTCACCAACGGCCGCGTCATCACCCGCTATTCCTCGATCGGCGCGGTCGAGGAGGAAATGGTCAAGGCCGACGTCATCATCGGCGCCGTGCTGGTCCCGGGGGCCGAGGCCCCCAAGCTGATCAAGCGCGAGCACCTGAAGCAGATGAAGCCCGGCTCGGTGCTGGTCGACGTCGCCATCGACCAGGGCGGCTGTTTCGAGACCAGCCACGCCACCACCCACGAAGACCCCACCTATGTCATCGACGGCGTGGTCCACTATTGCGTGGCCAACATGCCGGGCGCCGCGCCGCGCACCTCCTCGGAAGCCCTCAACAACGCGACCCTCCCCTTCGGCCTGGCGCTGGCGGACAAGGGTCTGGAGGCGCTGAAGCAGAACCCGCACCTGGCGCGCGGCCTGAACGTGCTGAAGGGCGAGATCACCTATCCGGCGGTGGCCGAAGCGCTAGGCCTGCCGTGGAGCGATCCGTTCGGAGTGTGGGCCAAGGGTTAAAGCCAAAGACTGGAAGGGCGAGGGTCGGGCCCTCGCCCTTTTCACAGGCGGCTCATCCGGCCACGGTCGATCTCATGGCAGAGACCATTCTCAGGACCCTCACCAACGAGACCGGCGACGAGCGGGTGATGATCGTGCGTCGGGCGGATGGCGCCTATACCTATCGTCGCGAATGGCATGGTGAAGGCGGCTGGAGCGGCGCGCTCGACCTCGGCCTCTACGACTCCGCGGATACCGCCGAGGCGGAAGCACGGATGCGGGTCGGCTGGCTGGTTCCGGCATTCCATTAGCCACTGTCTGTAAATCGCCGCTCTCTTGCGCCATAAGCCGCGCTCAAGCAGCGAGCGACCGCGTCGCGAGCGATAGCGCCCCTCTTAGAAATGCCGCAATGAAGTTTCTCGACCAGGCCAAGATCTACATTCGCTCCGGCAACGGCGGGGCGGGCTGCGTGTCGTTCCGGCGCGAAAAGTTTATCCCGAACGGCGGACCGGACGGCGGCGACGGCGGCCATGGCGGCAACGTCTGGATCACGGCGGCCGACGGCCTCAACACCCTGATCGACTTCCGTTACCAGCAGCATTTCAAGGCCCAGACCGGCATCCACGGCATGGGCCGGCAAATGCACGGCGCCAAGGGCGAGGACATCATCCTGAAGGTCCCGGTCGGCACCCAGGTGCTGGACGACGACAAGGAGACGGTGCTGCTGGACATGGACCATGTCGGCAAGACCGAGATGCTGCTCAAGGGCGGCAATGGTGGCTGGGGCAATGTCCATTTCAAGGGGCCGTCGAACCAGGCGCCCGCCTACGCCAACCCGGGCCAGGAGGGCCAGGAGCGCTGGATCTGGCTGCGGCTGAAACTGATCGCTGACGTCGGCCTGGCTGGCCTCCCCAACGCCGGCAAGTCGACCTTCCTCGCGGCGGCGTCGGCCGCGCGGCCCAAGATCGCCGACTATCCGTTCACCACCCTGGTGCCCAATCTGGGCGTGGTCGATCTGTCGGAGACCGAGCGGTTCGTGATCGCTGACATCCCCGGCCTGATCGAGGGCGCCTCGGAAGGGGCCGGCCTCGGCACCCGCTTCCTTGGCCACGTCGAGCGGTCGGGCTGTCTGATCCATCTGATCGACGGGACCCAGGACGATGTCGCCGGCGCCTACCACACCATCCGCCACGAGCTGGAGGCCTATGGCGCCGGGCTGGCCGACAAGGCCGAGGTGCTGGCGCTGAACAAGATCGACGCCCTGACCCCCGAGGCGCGCGAGGAGAAAGCCGCCGAACTGCAGGCCGCCGCCGGCCGCCGGCCCATGCTGGTGTCGGGCGTCTCGGGCGAGGGCGTGACCGAACTGCTGCGCGCGGCCTGGACCGAGGTGCGCAAGGACCGCGGCGAGATCGCCCCGGCCGAGGAAGACGAGACGGTCATGGAAACACCGGGCGGCTGGGCACCGTAGCCGCGCCGCGCGCGGCGTGTTAGCTCCTTGCTGAGCATAAGCCCCCGCGAGACCGTTTTGCCCTTCTTCCACGCCGGTCCCGCGCCGAAAGCCCAGGGGCCTCGACCCGGCGCCCTGCGCGACGGGCTGGACGTGCGGCCTGGCATGGCGGTCGGGCTGTTCGGGGGGTCCTTCAACCCTGCCCACGACGGTCACGCCCATGTGGCCGAGACGGCGATGCGACGGCTGGGGCTGGATCGCGTCGTCTGGCTGGTGTCGCCGCAGAATCCGTTGAAGGACGCCCGCGACAGTGCGCCGCTGGCCGAACGGATGGCGTCAGCGCGAGCCGCGGCGGCGATGGCGGCGGCGGGGCGGTCCATGGTGGTGTCGGACTTCGAGACCCGCGCCGGCACCCAATGGACCGTCGACACCCTGCGCGCCTTGACCGCGCGCCACCCCGGCGTACGCTTCGTCTGGTTGATGGGATCGGACAATCTGGCCAGTTTTCACAAATGGCGCGGCTGGACCGACATCATGCGGATGATGCCCATGGCGGTGATCGCCCGGCCGGGATCGCTGCACCACAGCCGCACCGCGCCGGCCGCCGCCCGTTTCGCCGCGGCGCGGGTTCCGACGGCCCGAGCGCGACTGCTGGCCGACCTCGAGGCCCCGGCGTGGACGTATCTGACGGCGCCGCTTAACCCCCGCTCCTCAACGGCGCTGCGGGCCGTGCGTGACGCCGCCGCGCATTTGTGATAGACTGCCGCTTTAGTAATCTCCCCGGAGCCCTCCGCTGACCCCCTCGCCCGCGCACGATGCGCAAGACGACGCCGTCTCCAACACGGCGCACGAGATGGACGAATTCGAACCCATCCGCTCCGAAGACGGTCCGCAGGCTCCCCTTCCCGTCGGCTCCACCGCTCTGGAAACGGCCATTTTGTCGCGTCTCGACGACGACAAGGCCCAGGACATCGTCCTCATCGACCTGAGGGGCAAAAGCCCGATGGCCGACACCATGATCATCGCCTCCGGGCGGTCGCACCGTCACGTCGGCGCCCTGGCCGATCACCTGCAGCGCACGCTGAAGGAAAGCGGTCTCGGCAAGGTCAAGGTTTCGGGCCTGCCGCACTGCGACTGGGTGCTGCTGGATGCGGGGGACGTCATCGTCCACCTGTTCCGCCCGGAAGTGCGCGCCTTCTACAACATCGAGAAGATCTGGTCGGTCGAGAGCGGCCACCGCGTCGACGCCCGCGCCTGATTTCCTGAACCCCAAGTCCTGAACCCATGAAGCTGGCCGTCATCGCCATCGGCAAGCCGGGGCGGGGACCCGAGGCCGTGCTGGCGGCTGACTATGCCGAGCGCGCGACGCTGGCCGGGCGGGCGCTGGGCCTCGGCCCGCTTGAGCTGGTCGATCTGGAGCCGCGCAAGGCCGGCAAGACGTCCGAGGCCGAGCTCATCCTGAAGGCCGCCGAGGGCGCGCACCTGATCGCCTGCGACGAGCGCGGCAAGACCTTCTCCAGCCGGGCCCTCGCCGAACACATCGCCATGCTGCGTGACCGCGGCGAACGGCGATTGGTGTTCGCCATCGGCGGGGCCGACGGGCTGGACGAGAGCGTGCGCGCGACGGCGGACTCGACCCTCGCCTTCGGGCCCCAGACCTGGCCGCATGCGCTGGCGCGGGCGATGCTGGCGGAGCAGCTGTATCGCGCCGTGACCATTCTGGCCGGATCACCTTATCATCGCGATTGATGCGCGCCCCGCTCCTGATCCTGTGTCTGAGCCTGATCGCCCTGCCCGTGGCGGCGATCGCGCGCCAGTCGCCCCCCGCCGGTGAGGTCAAACGGCTGCAGGCCGAGTTCCGTGACGAGCGCGCCCGCGCCCGTCGCCTGCGGGAAGAAGCCGCCGGAGCCGCCCGCGAGATCGCCGGACTGGAACGGCAGCTGACCGACCTGCGCGCCGCGGTCGGACAGGATGACGCCGTGATCGCCGGCCAGCGGGCGCGGTTACGCGAGCTGAGCGCGCGTGAGGCGGCGCTGGTGGCGCAGTTGTCGCGGGCGCGAGGCCGGCAGGGGCGGCTGCTGTCCGCCCTGCAGATGATGAGCCGCCGGCCGCCGCCGCCGCTGCTGGTCCCCGCCGACAAGGCGGTGGACACGGTGCGGGCCGCCATACTGATGCGGGCCATGGCTCCCGAATTGCAGGCCCGGGCCCAGGGACTGGCCGACCGTCAGGCCGAGGTCGTGCGCGTGCGCCGGCTCAGCGCGCTGAACAGCGAACAGCTGTTCACTACCGAGAGCGAACGGGGCGACCGGCGGGCCGAGATCGAAGCCCTGACGGCCCGCAAGACCGCGCTTCAGGCGGTGCTGAGGGCCGAGGCCGAGGGCGCCGAACGGGCCACCCGGGTGCTGGAGGCGCGGCTGAGATCGCTGGGCGCGGAAGTTCCGCCCGCCGGGACCGAGACCGAGCCGGCCGCGGCGCGCCTGCCTGCGGGGCGTAGCCGGCTGACCGCGCCGGTCCAGGGCGCGCCGTCGCGCCGCTTCGGTCAGGGATCAAGCGGCTGGAGCTGGCGCGCCGACCGGGCGGAGGTCCGCGCCCCGGCCGCCGGGCGAGTGGCCTTCGCCGGGCCGTTGAGCGGCTGGGGGCAGCTGGTCATCCTCGACCTCGGCCCCGGCTGGCGGGCGGTGATCTCCGGACTGGACGAGCTCTCGGTCGAGGCGGGCGACCGGGTTGCGGACGGCCAGACCCTGGGCCGGACCGGCGCGGACGGCGAGCCGGCGTTCGAGCTGCGCCGCGATGAACGCCCGATCGATCCGGCGCCGTGGCTCAGGTAGGGGTTAGGTTCTAGGGGATGGGGGCCAGGGGGTCCCGATTCCCCAGGACCTTCCTTCCCGGCGAAACCGCTTCCCATCCGCCGATGACGCTGATTTTATCCGGGAATCGCTGATCGGCCACGATTTCGTCGCCGGTCGGTCCGTAACTGCCCTGACCAAGATCCGCCTCCCCGTTCGCTGAAAGAGACCCGATGCGTAAATTGTTGCTGGTTGGCGCCGCCGCCGTGACCCTGGTGGGGCTCGGCGCCGCGTCCGCCACGGGCCAGACGCCGCGTAACGAGGCGTTCCGGATGCTGGCCCTGTTCGGGGACGTGCTGGGCATCGTCGAGCAGGCCTATGTCGTGCCGGTCGACGACAAGAAGCTGATCGAGGCGGCGCTGCAGGGCATGATGGGGGCGCTGGACCCCCACTCCAACTATCTGCCGCCGGCCGGTTTTGACGACCTTCAGGAGCGGACTTCGGGAGCCTATTCGGGCGTAGGGCTGACCATCCAGGCAGAGGGCGGGCTGGTGAAGGTGATCTCGCCGATGGACGGCGGACCCGCCGCCCGCGCCGGCGTCAACGCCGGGGATGTTATCTCCTCCATCGAGGGCCAGAGCGCCGCGGGCCTCACCGTCAACCAGGTCTCCGAAAAGCTGCGCGGGGCCGTCGGCACCTCGGTCCGGGTCACCTTCCTTCGCGACGGCGAGGAACCGCGCGAGGTCACCCTGACGCGCGAGGTCATCAAGATCGAATCCGTCACCGGCCGCATCGAGGGCGACTTCGCCTATCTGCGCGTCTCGACCTTCAATGAAAACACGGGCCGTGAACTGGGCGAGACCATCGCGCGGCTCAAGGCTGAGCACCCCGGCGTCAAGGGCTATGTGCTGGATCTGCGCAACAATGGCGGCGGTCTTCTGGATGCGGCCATCGCCGTGTCGGACGCCTTCCTCGAACGCGGCGAGATCGTCAGCCAGCGCGGGCGCAAGGCCGACCAGATCCAGCGCTACGGCGCCCGGCCCGGCGACCTGGCCGGCGGCCTGCCGCTGGTGGTGCTGATCAACTACGGCTCGGCCTCGGCCTCGGAAATCGTGGCCGGCGCGCTGAAGGATCACCAGCGGGCGACGATCGTCGGCCTGACCAGCTTCGGCAAGGGTTCGGTCCAGACCGTCATCCCTCTGCGCAACGGCGCCGACGGGGCGCTGTCGATCACCACGGCGCGCTATTTCACGCCGTCGGGCGCCTCGATCCAGAAGATCGGCATTGAGCCCGATCTGGAAGTGTCCCGATCGCTGGCCGAGGCGCGGATCGTGTCGCGGTCGAACTTCATCTATTCCGAGGCCGCCTACGCCACGGCGCTGGACGCCTCGATCGGGGCCGAGCGCAAGGGACCGCACACCCCGCACGAAGCCCCGGGCGAGGACTGGCCCGAGGACAAGGACTATCAGCTGGAGCGGGCCTTCGACGTGCTGCGCGCCAGCGGGAACCTGGCCCAGCTGGCCGCCGCGCCGGAGGGCATTGTGGTGACCGCGCCGGGCACAGCCCTCGCCGCCGCCGAGCCGGAGCCTGCGCCGGAAAACTGACGCTGGATGGCTAACGGCGCGTTAGGCTTTCTTAACCGACGCCCGCCACTGTGAGCCCTGAAGGAGTCCGCTTCGCGGACCCCCGTTCGAGCGTCCAGTCCTGCCCATGTTCGCCAAGCGCCAGTCTGTCCTCGCCACCACCGCCGGAGCGCCCCCGGTGCGCCGGTCGTTGCGCGAAAACTTCGCGCCCGTCGGCCGCATCCTGAAGAAGCCGCCGGTCGCCGTCGCCGGCGCCGGCCTGCTGCTGCTGGGCGCCGCGGCCCTGTTCATCACCGTGCTGGGCGACCCGCGCGCCGGCGCGCCCTCGGCCCGCGCCGCGTTGAAGCGTGAGGTCGTCGCGGCCGCTCCGACGCCGACCGGTCTGGAGGCCTTCTCGGTCGGCGCCTATGGCTCGTGGCAGGACCTGTCCGGCGACGGCGGCGACGCCATCGATCCCGCCCTGGGCGGCGAGGCTGTCATCACCCTGCCCAACGGGGCCACTGTGTCCGGCAACGGCACGCCCGTGACCGCCCCGCGCGTCGCCGCCAGCCCCCTGCCCGCCGCCCCGATCGCCGGGCTGAGCCAGCCGGGACCCAACGGCCCCCTGCCGACTATCGCCACAGACGGGCGCGTACCGGCCCAGGCCTATGCCCGCCCGTTCCGCTCAAACGGCCGCCCCCGGGTGGCCATCATCGTCGGCGGCCTGGGCCTGAACGCCGTGACCACGCGCGCCGCGATCGAGCGGCTGCCGCCTGAGGTTACCCTCAGCTTCGTCCCCTATGCCGAGGGCCTGCAGGGCTGGATCGACCTGGCCCGCGCCCAGGGCCACGAGGTCATGCTGGAAATGCCGATGGAGCCCACCGGCTATCCCGACAACGACCCCGGCCCGCATACCCTGCTGGCCTCGGGGCAGCCGGCCGACATCCAGGCGCGGATGAACTGGCTGCTGGGACGGGCCACCGGCTATTTCGGCGTCACCAACTATATGGGCGACCGGTTCGCGAACTCGGACACCGGCATGTCCGCCTTCTTGACCGTCCTGCGCCAGCGCGGGGTGGCCTTCCTCGACGACGGTTCGATGAGCCGCCGGCCCGGCGCCTGGGCCCGGGCCAGCGCCAACCGCATCATCGACGAGGAACAGAACCCCACCGCGATCGTCGCCCAGCTGAATGCGCTGGAGGCCCTCGCCAAGGGCCGCGGCCAGGCCCTGGGTACGGGCTTCAGCTATCCGGTCACGGTCGAGGCCGTAGCCCGCTGGACCGCCGACATGGACGCCCGTGGCCTGCAACTGGCCCCGGCCTCGGCGATGACGCAGCGGCCGGGACGGTAGCGCCGGGCGAGTGATTGGTGGTTAGTGATTGGTGGCTGGTAACCAGCCGAGTGGTGGCGCGGACTGCGCCGCCCTTCCGCCGCCAGTGAAGCTGCAACCACTAATCACTAATCACTAATCACTAATCACTCCTCCCATGACCGACCTCTCCCGCTATCGCCCCAACGTCGGCGTCGTGCTGTTCCATCAGGACGGCCGCGTCTGGTACGGGCGCCGGGTGGGGACCGAAGGCCCCCACAATTGGCAGTTTCCGCAGGGTGGGGTCGACGACGGCGAGGATCTGGAGGCCGCCGCCCGCCGGGAGCTGTTCGAGGAAACCGGCGTGACCTCGGCCGAGCTGATCGCCCGCACGGAAGAATGGGTCGCCTATGATTTCCCCGCCGACTACGGCGGGTCGAAACAGGCCCGCGGCTGGGTCGGTCAGAAGCAGCAGTGGTTCGCCTTCCGCTTCACCGGTGCGGAGTCCGAGATCGACCTGGAGGCCCACGGCGAAATCGAGTTCGACGCCTGGCGCTGGAGCCCGCTCAGCGACGCCCCCGACCTGATCGTGCCCTTCAAACGGGCGTCCTATGAACAGGTCGTGGCCGTCTTCGCCCCACTGGTCGTCTAGGCCGCCGCGCAGCCCTGCGGTTTGAGCACCCGCTTCGTCGAAGCGGGATATTTCGCCAGGAGGTGCGCCGGCCGGACCGGTCTCGCGCTGAACCCGCCGCCGCAGTTGGGGCAGACGCCCTTCAGGACACCGTCCACGCAATCGCCGCAGAAGGTGCATTCAAAGGTGCAGATGCGGGCCTCCGCGCTGTCGAAGGGCAGGTCTCGGTCGCAGCATTCGCAGTTCGGGCGGAGTTCGAGCATGGAAGTCTCCCGGTCAGGGATACAAGCTAGTCCGGCGCGCGATTGCGGCCAAGTGTCAGCTGGACCAGCCCATAGACCGCCACCAGCGCCCAGGCGGCTTCCATCAGCACCGCCGACAGATTGAAGTCGAAATACAGCGACACGAGGATCAGCAGGGCGCCGGTCAGATTGAGCAGCAGGGCGGGAGCCCGCGCCGGGTCCAGCTTCTTCGCCGTGGCCCCGGCATAGGCGATCAGAATGCACAGGACGCCGACGACGCCGAAAAGGTCAGGCAGGGTCATGTCCGTCCTTAGCGCGGCGCGGTCCTCGCTGCCACAGCGGGGGCGGCACGCAGCGTCAGGATGACGATCTCCGGCGGCGCGCGGAACCGCACGGGGAGGATCGACACGCCGACGCCGCCCGTGACGAAGAGCTTGCGCCCGCCCTCGCCGTATAGGCCACAAGCCCATCGCTCCGACATCCTGGAGGCATGCACCAACCGGCCGAGAAACGGCAGGTTCACCTGTCCGCAATGGGTGTGGCCGGCCAGGGTGAGCGCGACCCGGTCGGGCACATCGACAAACGGGTCGGGCCAGTGGGTCAGAACGATCACGGAGGCGGCGTCGCTCACGTCGCTCAGTGTACCGGACACCGTCGGCGACTGGCGCGGCGAATGCATATCCGCCAGCCCGGCGACCCAGAAGGCGCCGCCCGGACGAGCGATCCGTTCCGCACGGTTCTCAAGCACGCGGACGTTCGCCCGGGTGAGTGCGGTCGATACGGCTACGTCATCAAACCAGGAATCGTGATTGCCGAGGACGCCGTGCACGCCCAGAGGCGCTTCGAGCGCCCCGAACGCTTCCACGCCCCGCAGGATCTCCGACCGTTCCGGCGTTGCCCGAACGGCCGCCGGTTCATGACCGCCGGCATAATCGCCCAACAGCATGACGATGTCGGGCCGCTCGGCGTTCATCCGCGCGACCACCCGCTCGATCCGGGCGACGTCGGTGTGAGGCGCCGCGACATGGGTGTCGGAGATGATCCCGATCCGGAGGGGCGGCCCGCGCCACTTCGCGCTCTCGACGGTGACGCGGCGCACGGTCAGGGTCGCGGGCTCGACGAAGAATGCCCAGACGCCCAGAATCCAGCCGACTGCGGCGACCGCCGCGAGACTCCAGGCAAAAATAATCCGGCGACCGCGAAGCAGCCGCCGGATCAACAAGGCGCAGATGAAGGGGCCGAGGAACGCCCCGACCCAAGCCATGACCAGAACGGCGTCCGGTCCGGCCATGATCAGTCTCAGGCCGCCGTCACTTCCGAAGCCTGTTCCGCCAGGATGGTCAGGCCGGCTGGCGTCACGTCGGCGAAGCCGCCGTGGACCTCGAACTGGCGCCGCGAGCCGCCGTTGATGACGGTGACCACGCCTTCGCGCAGCGCGGTCATGAAGGGGGCGTGGTCGGCCAGAACGCCGAAATCGCCCTCGACGCCCGGCGCATCGACCTGGTCGACGAGGCCGTTGAAGACCTCGCGTTCAGGCGACACCAGCGAGAAGCTGAGTTTACCGGCCATGAATCAGGCCGCCTCGGCGGCGAGCTTCTCGGCCTTCTCGACGGCTTCCTCGATGGCGCCGACCATGTAGAAGGCCGCTTCCGGCAGGTGGTCGTATTCGCCGGCGACGATCCCCTTGAACGAGCGGATCGTGTCTTCCAGCGAGACGAATTTGCCGGGCGAGTTGGTGAACTGCTCGGCCACAAAGAAGGGCTGCGACAGAAAGCGGCTGATCTTGCGGGCGCGCGAGACGATCAGCTTGTCGTCTTCCGACAGCTCGTCCATGCCCAGGATAGCGATGATGTCCTTCAGCGACTTGTACTGCTGCAGCACTTCCTGGACCGACCGGGCGACGCGGTAGTGTTCCTCGCCGATGACCAGCGGGTCCATGATCCGCGAGGTCGAGTCGAGCGGATCCACGGCCGGGAAGATGGCCTGGGCGGCGATGTCGCGGTTCAGAACCGTGGTCGCGTCAAGGTGGGCGAAGGAGGCGGCGGGAGCCGGGTCGGTCAGGTCGTCGGCGGGGACGTAGATGGCCTGGACCGAGGTGATCGAGCCCTTCTTGGTCGAGGTGATCCGCTCCTGCAGGTTACCCATCTCGGTGGCCAGGGTCGGCTGATAGCCCACGGCGGACGGGATGCGGCCCAGCAGGGCGGACACTTCCGAACCGGCCTGGGTGAAGCGGAAGATGTTGTCGACGAACAGCAGGACGTCCTTGCCCTCCTCGTCGCGGAAATATTCGGCCTGGGCCAGGCCGGTCAGGGCGACGCGGGCGCGGGCGCCGGGAGGCTCGTTCATCTGGCCGTAGACGAGGGCGCATTTGGAGCCCTCGGTCGAGCCGCCGTTCTTGGCCGGGTCCACATTGACGTTGGACTCGATCATCTCGTGATACAGGTCGTTGCCCTCGCGGGTGCGCTCGCCCACGCCGGCCAGAACCGAATAACCGCCGTAGGCCTTGGCGATGTTGTTGATCAGCTCCTGCATGGTCACGGTCTTGCCGACGCCGGCGCCGCCGAACAGGCCGACCTTGCCGCCCTTGGTGTAGGGGCACATCAGGTCGATGACCTTGATCCCGGTGACGAGGATTTCCGACGACGTCGACTGCTCTTCAAACGAAGGCGCCTCGCGGTGGATCGGACGGTACATGGTGGTCTTGATCGGGCCCTGCTCGTCGATCGGCGCGCCGACGACGTTCATGATGCGCCCGAGCGTGCCCGGTCCGACCGGAGCCAGGATAGAGGTGCCGGTGTCGGTCACCGGCTGGCCGCGCGTCAGGCCTTCCGAAGTGTCCATGGCGATGGTGCGGACCATGTTCTCGCCGAGGTGCTGGGCGACTTCCAGAACCAGGGTGAACGGCTTGCCGGTCTTCTGGTCGACGTTCTGCGTCTCCAGGGCGTTCAGGATCGCCGGCAGCTGGCCGGTGAACTCGACATCGACGACGGCGCCGATGACCTGGGCGATCCGGCCCACGCCGGTGCCGGCCGTATAGGCGACGTTGCCGGTTGCGGCGGCGGCCCCAGGAGATTTGGCAGCGGCCGGTTTCCTGGCGGCGGGTTTCTTGGCGGTGGTGTCGGTCATCGGTTCGTTCCGTTCGGAAGGTCGTGTCTGCAGGGGTCGGATCAGAGGGCTTCGGCGCCGGCGATGATCTCGATCAGTTCGGTGGTGATCTGGGCTTGGCGCTTGCGGTTGTACTGCAGGGTCAGGCTGTTGATCAGGTCGCCCGCATTGCGGGTGGCGTTGTCCATGGCGCCCATCTGGGCCCCGAAGAAGCTGGCCTGGTTCTCGTACAGGGCGGCCAGAACCTGGGTGGTGATGTTGCGCGGCAGGAGCGTCTCGAGGATCTCCTCTTCCGAGGGCTCGTATTCGTAGGTCGCGCCGTTCAGGTCGATCGGCGGAGCGTCGCCGTCGACGACCGCCGGGATCAGCTGTTTTGGCGTCGGCACCTGGGCGATGACCGACTGGAAGCGGCTGTAGAACAGGGTCACGACGTCGGCGTGGCCAGCCTCGAACTCCTCGGCGATCAGGGCCGCGATCGGCTCCGCCGCCGGCAGGCCGATGACCTTGTGGTCGCTCATCTCGAACGTCTTCACCAGCCGGGAGCCATAAAGGCGGGACAGGCCGTCGCGGGACTTGCGGCCCACGGCGATGATGCGGACGTCCTTGCCGTCGGTGATCAGGCCGTTGATCCGCTCGCGCGCGGCCCGGATGACGTTGGTGTTGAAACCGCCCGCCAGACCCTTGTCGCCGGTGGCGACGACGATCAGGTGCTTGTGGTCAGACCCGGTGCCGGCCAGCAACTTCGGCGCGCCGTCGCCCGACACGCCCGCCGCCAGATTGGCGATCACGGCCGCCATCTTCTTCGCATAGGGACGGGCGCTTTCGGCTTGATCCTGGGCGCGCTTCAGCTTGGCCGCGGCGACCATGTTCAGGGCCTTCGTGATCTTCTGCGTGGACTTCACGCTTCCGATCCGATTGCGCATTTCCTTGAGGCTGGCCATCCGGCGTTACTTTCTCGCTATCCGGTCCGGGCTCAGGCGAAGGTCTTGAGGAAGGCGTCCAGCACCGACTTGAGCTCGGCTTCGAGCTCGGCGGTGAGGTCCTTCTTGGCGCGGATGCCGTCCAGCAGGCCGGCGTTCGACGACTTGATGCGCGCCAGCAGCTCGGTCTCGAAGCGGCCGATGTCGCCCACCGCGATGCCATCGAGGTAACCGCGCGTGCCGGCGTAGACCGAGACGACCTGCTCTTCCATGGTCAGCGGGCTGTACTGCGGCTGCTTCAGCAGCTCGGTCAGGCGGGCGCCGCGGGCCAGCAACTTCTGGGTCGAGGCGTCGAGGTCCGAACCGAATTTCGCGAAGGCGGCCATTTCCCGATACTGGGCCAGTTCGCCCTTGATCGAGCCGGCGACCTTCTTCATCGCCTTGGTCTGGGCCGAGGAGCCCACCCGCGACACCGAGATGCCGACGTTCACGGCCGGGCGGATGCCCTGGTAGAACAGGTCGGACTCGAGGAAGATCTGGCCGTCGGTGATGGAGATGACGTTCGTGGGAATGTACGCCGAGACGTCGTTGGCCTGGGTTTCGATCAGCGGCAGGGCGGTCATCGAGCCCGAGCCGTAGTCGGCGTTCAACTTGGCCGAACGCTCCAGCAGGCGGCTGTGCAGATAGAAGACGTCGCCCGGATAGGCTTCGCGGCCCGGCGGACGGCGCAGCAGCAGGGACATCTGGCGGTAGGCCACGGCCTGCTTCGACAGATCGTCATAGACGATCAGGGCGTGCATGCCGTTGTCGCGGAAGAACTCGCCCATGGCCGTGCCCGAGAACGGGGCCAGGAACTGCAGCGGGGCCGGCTCCGACGCCGTGGCGGCGACGACGATGGTATAGTCCAGGGCGCCGCGCTCCTCGAGCGTCTTGACGATCTGGGCCACGGTCGAGCGCTTCTGGCCGATGGCGACATAGATGCAGTACAGCTTGTCGCTCTCGGCCGCGCCTTCGACGTTGATCGACTTCTGGTTCAGGATGGTGTCGATGGCGACGGCGGTCTTGCCGACCTGACGGTCGCCGATGATCAGCTCGCGCTGGCCGCGGCCGATCGGGATCAGGGTGTCGATGGCCTTCAGGCCGGTCTGCATCGGCTCGTGCACCGACTTGCGCGGGATGATGCCCGGCGCCTTGACGTCGACGCGGCGGCGCTCGGTGAACTGGATCGGGCCCTTGCCGTCGATCGGCTCGCCCAGCGGGTTGACCACGCGGCCCAGCAGGCCCTTGCCGACCGGCACGTCCACGATCTCGCCCAGACGGCGGACCTCGTCGCCCTCGGCGATCTGGTTGTCCTGGCCGAAGATCACGGCGCCGACGTTGTCGCGCTCGAGGTTCAGGGCCATGCCCTTCACGCCGGCTTTCGGGAACTCGATCATCTCGCCGGCCTGGACGTTGTCCAGACCGTGAATGCGGGCGATGCCGTCGCCGACCGACAGCACCTGGCCGACGTCGGACACGTCGGCTTCAACGCCGAAATTGGCGATCTGCGACTTGAGGATGGCCGAGATTTCGGCGGCGCGGATGTCCATGACAGGCTCTCTGTTATCGTCTTGTCAGCGCGACCCCGTCGGGACCGCGAGTGTTGGGGTCAGGCCCGTTTGAGGGCGAACTTCATCTGGTCGAGCTTGGTCTTCAGCGAGGCGTCGAACAGTTTCGACCCCACCTTGACCTTGAGGCCGCCCAGGATCGACGGATCGACGCGGGCGGTCATTTCCGGGTCCTTGCCCAGCGAGGCGCGCAGGGCGGACTGGATGGATTTCATCTGCGCGGCGCTGAGGGCCTGGGCCGAGACCACCTCGGCGGCGACCACGCCCGTCTTCTTCGCATACAGCAGGTCGAAGCCCGCCATCACCGCCGGCAGGTCGCCCGAGCGGCCGTTCTGGCCCAGCAGGCCGAGGAAGTTGCGGGTCACGCCGTTGAACTTCGCCGCATCGGCTATGGCGACCAGACCCTTCTGCTGATCTTCCGCCGCCATGACCGGCGAGGTGGCCAGCCGGCGCAGGTCGGCGCTGTCGTTCCACGCGGCGCGCAGCGACTTTAGATCGGCGCGCACGGCGTCGAGAACGCCCGTCTCGTCAGCGAGGTCGAACAGCGCCTGTGCGTAGCGCTCGCCGACTTCCGTCGTCCTGTAGTCGTCAGCCACTTGTCATGTCCGCGCGGTTGGCGTTCGGGTTGGAGACCGGCGGCGTGTCCGCGCCAGTCAAAGGTCTGAAATGCTTTGAGAAAGCACTTGGGGGACGCGTCTCGCAACGCGCCCTCCGGCTCAGCCGGGCGCCTGATAGCATCGTAACCCCCCGACCGCAACCGAGACCGGGGGTCACAGGCCGCCGGATTGCCGCACCCGGTTAGTGGGCGGCGCGCTTGCCGCGCGGGAAAAGCTGCATGATCGCCACAATGACCCCGCCCGTCACGAGGCCGACGACCGCCGAGGCGGTGGCCGTCGCCAACCATTCCGTCACGGGACCAATGAGCGGGACACGCCCGGCGGCGTGTCCCAGACTGTCGATCAGGCCGGGCACGACATTGAGATGGTACTCGTGCAGGCCGTGGACCAGAATCCCTCCGCCGACCCACAGCATGGCCAGGGTGCCGATGATGGCGAGCCCGGTCAGCACCATCGGCATGGCGTGAACCAGGCCTCGGCCCAACGCGCGCTCCGGAGCCGAGGGGCGCTCAGCCAGATGCAGTCCGATGTCGTCCATCTTCACGATCAGCGCCACGGCGCCATAGACCGCCGCGGTGATCAACAGGCCGACCAGGGCGAGGGCCGCCGCCTGGGTCGCCAGTGGGCGTTCGGCCAGGTCAGCCAGGGCGATGGCGGTGATCTCGGCCGAGAGGATCAGGTCGGTGCGGATCGCCGAACCAACCATCTTCTTTTCCTGTTCGCGGGACGACAGGGCCAACTCGTCTGTCGGGGTTTCGCCACCTCCGTGACCCGCCAGCTTCTCCCATATCTTCTCGGACGCCTCGAAACAGAGATAGGCGCCGCCGGCCATCAGCAGCGGCGTCAACGCCCAGGGCGCGAAGGCGCTGATCAGCAGGGCCCCGGGCAAGAGGATCAGGAATTTGTTCTTCAGCGAACCGATGGCGATCTTGCCGATGATGGGCAGCTCGCGCCGGGGCGAAAAGCCCATTGCATAACCCGGCGTCACCGCGGCGTCGTCGACCACCACGCCGGCTGCCTTTACGCTGGCGCGGCCGGCGGCGGCGGAAACGTCGTCGACCGAGGCCGCCGCCATTTTGGCGATCGCGGCGACGTCGTCGAGAAGGGCGGCAAGACCTGAGGGCACGCTTCACCTGACAAAACGAATGCAGCTCGCCCTTGGCTAGGCGAGCCCGCGCGCCGGGTCCAGAGGGCCGATCAAGCGTGGCGCCCTGACGCGCCCTGCTGCGGCGAAAAATTCTGGCGCGGCCTCCCCGGCTGGCATATCTCAGCACCATGACCGAAATCGCCGCACTGCTATCCGATCCCGCCGCCTGGGCCGCGCTCGTCACCCTGATCGTGATGGAGGTGGTGCTGGGGATCGACAACCTGATCTTCATCTCGATCCTGTCGAACAAGCTTCCGCCTGAGCATCGGCAGCGAGTCCGCCGCATCGGCATTTCACTGGCCCTGGTCATGCGGCTGGCGCTGCTGTCGATGATCGCCTGGATCGTCAGCCTGACCGCGCCGGTCTTCACCGTCATGGACAACGCGTTTTCGTGGAAGGACATGATCCTGATCGCGGGCGGCCTGTTCCTGCTCTGGAAGGCGACCAAGGAGATCCACCACAGCGTGGACCCCTCGAAGAGCGATGACATGCTGGAGAAGGACAAGGCCGACCTGGTCATTTCGAATGTCGGCTCGGCCATTTTCCAGATCATCCTGCTGGACCTGGTGTTCTCGATCGACTCCATCCTGACCGCGGTCGGCATGACAGATCATCTGCCGATCATGGTCGTGGCCGTGCTGGTCGCCGTCACCGTCATGCTGCTGGCGGCCGATCCGCTGGCGAATTTCATCAACGAAAACCCGACCGTCGTCATGCTGGCGCTCGGCTTCCTGCTGATGATCGGCATGGTGCTGATCGCCGAGGGCTTCGGCGCCCATGTGCCCAAGGGCTATATCTACGCCGCCATGGCCTTCTCGGCCGGGGTCGAGGTGTTGAACATGTGGAGCCGCAAGGCCTCGGAGAGGAAGCAGGCCGCCCTCGCGGCCCGGCAGGCGGCGCTGAACAAGGCCGAGACGGCCGAGCCGGGGGTGTAACCGTGCGGGCAGCCGTCCTTCTCCTCGCTGCGCTGCTCACGCCCCTGCCGGCGGCGGCGCAGACGGCGGCCCCGCCCGTTCCCACATCGGCCCCCGGGCAGACTCCGGTCCCGGTCTATGGCTTCGAGATCGTGCGCGTCTATCCGCATGACCCGACGGCCTTCACCCAGGGACTGGTGTTCCGCGACGGCGAGCTGCTCGAAAGCACCGGCCGCTATCCATCGACGGTGCGCCGTGTCCGGCTGGAGGATGGCGTCGTGCTTCAGCAGCGCGACCTGGACGAGGACTATTTCGGCGAGGGGCTGACCGCTGTCGGCGACCGTGTGCTGACCCTGACGTGGAAGGGCGGCAAGGGCTTCATCTGGAACCCCGTGACGCTCGAGCCCGAGGGCGAATTCGCCTATGCCGGCGAGGGTTGGGGCCTGACCAATGACACCACGCGCCTGATCCTGTCGGACGGTACGGCGGCGCTGCGTTTCCTCGACCCCGCCACGCTGGCGGAGACGGGGCAAGTCCCCGTCACGCTTCAAGGCCGTCCGGTCAGCCGGATCAACGAGCTGGAGTGGGTCGAGGGCGAGGTCTTCGCCAACCTGTGGCAGACGGATTATATCGTCCGTATCAACCCGATCACGGGCGCGATCACCGGCGTCATAGACCTGACCGAGCTGATGCCGGACCGCAGCGGACTGGACCCGACAGACGCCGTCCTGAACGGCATCGCATGGGACCCGGTGGGCCGCCGCCTGTTCGTGACGGGCAAGAACTGGCCCAAGCTGTTCGAGATCCGGCTGACGGGGCCGCGTTAGCGCCGCTTCGCGGCGCGAACGCTCTCTTTTGTCGGGCCGCGGTCGTCGGCCCTTCGGGACCTCCCGACCCGACGCGGCCTGGCGCTTCGCGCAGCCCGGCGCTCAAGCAGCGAGCGACCGCGTCGCGAGCGTTAGCGCCTACAAAAAGCTGTACGGGTCCACGTCCACCGTCAGACGCACCGATCCCGGGACCTTCACCCGCGCCAGCCAGGCCCGCAGGAAGCCCTGGAGGTCGACGTCGCGGTCGGCGCGGACCAGCAGACGTTTGCGGCGGCGGCCGCGCACCAGGGCCAGCGGCGCGTCGGCGGGGCCATAGACTTCGAGGCGCCCGGCGTTGGGAATCGAACCAGCCAATTCGCGCGCCAATTTCTCCACCGCGACCGCATTTTCGCTGGACAGGATGATCGCCGCCAGCCGGCCATAAGGCGGCAGGAAGGCCGCCTCGCGTTCGGCCAGTTCGGCGGCGACGAAGGCGTCCCGGTCGCCGGCCGCCAGCGCCTTCAGCACAGGATGTTCGGGGGTCCAGGTCTGCAGGATGGCGCGGCCCGGCCGGTCGGCGCGGCCCGCCCGGCCGGCAGCCTGGGTCAGCAGCTGGAAGGTGCGCTCCGCCGCGCGCAGGTCGCCGCCGCGCAGGCCGAGGTCGGCGTCGACCACGCCGACGAGGGTCAGCAGGGGAAAGTTGTGTCCCTTGGCCGCCGCCTGGGTGGCGACGAGGATGTCGATCTCGCCGTCCGTCATCCGCTGGATCAGGGCGCGGGCGGATCGGGCGTCAGGCGCGGTGTCGGAGCTGAACACCGCCGTGCGCGCCTCGGGGAACAGCTGGCGCACCTCCTCCTCGACCCGTTCGACGCCGGGGCCGACCGAGACAAGGCTGTCGACCGCGCCGCAGGACGGACAGTGTTTCGGCCGCGCCATGGTGAAGCCGGTCAGGTGGCAGATCAGCCGCCCGGTGTAGCGATGCTCGACCAGCCAGCTGTCGGTGTCGGGCGCCGTCAGCCGGTGGCCGCAGGCCCGGCACAGGACGACGGGCGCATAGCCGCGCCGGTTCAGGAACAGCAGGGTCTGTTCGCCGCGCAGCAGAGTCTCGCCGATCGCCTCGCGTAACGGCTGGGAGAGCCAGGTCTGGGGGTCGGGCGGGCAGGCGCGCAGGTCCAGCAGGGTGACGTCCGGCAGCAGGGCGGTCCCATGCCGCGCCGCCAGCTTGAGCCAGCCGTAACGGCCCTGATGGGCGTTCCACAGCGTCTCCAGCGAGGGCGTCGCTGAAGCCAGGACCACCGTCGCTCCCTCGATCCGCGCCCGGGCCACGGCGAGGTCGCGGCCATGATAAACCAGTCCCTCGTCCTGTTTGAACGAGCCGTCGTGCTCCTCATCCACGACCACCAGCCTGAGATTGACGAAGGGCAGGAACAGGGCCGAGCGGGCGCCGACCACGATCTTGCAGCGGCCGGCGACGACCGCCTCCCAGACCTGTCGCCGGCGCGGCGGGGCGACGCCGGAGTGCCATTCGGCCGGGGCGGCGCCGAAGCGGGCGGTGATGCGCGCGATCAGGTCCTGGGTCAGGGCGATCTCGGGCAGCAGGATCAGGATCTGCGCCGCCGGATCGGCTCTCAACGTCCGCGCCGCCGCCTCCAGATAGGCCTCGGTCTTGCCCGAGCCGGTGACGCCGTCGAGCAGGAATGGGGCGAAGCCACCCGCCGCCGTCGCCCCCGCCATGGCCGCCGCCGCCGCCGCCTGGTCGGGATTGAGCGCGGCCGGGGCATGGTCTGGGTCCGGCGCGTCGAAGGCGGCGACCGCCTCGATCTCGATGACTTCCAGCACCCCCTCGTCGACCAGCCCCTTGACCACGCCCGACGACACCCCCGCCGCCCGCGCCAGGTCGGGACCGGGCATGGAGCGCTGACCGAGCGCCTCGAGCACCGCGGTGCGCGGCGCCGTGGGCCGGGCGGGAAGCCGTTCGCCGACCCGCCGGACGCGCCGCTCGGGCCGGGGACGGGGCGCGCGCAACCCCTTCAGCGCCGCCGCCGCCATTTCGCCCGGCGCGCTCAGCGTCCAGCGCGCGGCCCATTCGACGAAATCGACGGTGCGTTGGGGCAGGCGCGGATCGTCCAGCACATGGTCGATGGCCTTCAGCCGCCGGTTCGAGCCGGTCGTCTCGCGCGCCTCGGAGACCACGCCCCGGATCAGCCGCGGCCCCAGCGGCACGGCGACCTGATCGCCGCGCGCCACCTTCATGCCTTCAGGGACCTCATAGTCAAAGGCTTCGGACACAGGCAGGGGAATGAGGACGCTGGCGACCTTCATGGAAATCTCCCTTCCCCCTCGAGGGGGGAAGGGCCGGGGATGGGGGTGGAGGCAGGCTGTATCCAGATCTTGCGCGGGAGACGCGGTCGAAAGGAGGCTGACGCCATCCGTGCGAACCGGGCGGGTTGGTGCGTCCACCCCCACCCAACCCTCCCCCCTCGAGGGGGAGGGCTTCGGTCGGAGTGCTTCGCCTCACGCGAGGAGACATCTCGCCTTCCGCGCCTCTCCCCGCTAAACCCCGTCCCCATGAAACTCTTCCTCGACACAGCCGACGTCGCCGTCATCAGGGACATGGTCCCCACCGGCATGGTGGACGGCGTCACCACCAATCCCTCGCTGATCGCCAAATCCGGTCGCAACATCGCCGAGGTCATCGCCGAGATTTGCGCCCTCGTCGAGGGCCCCATCTCCGCCGAGGCCGTGGCGACCGATTTCGAGACCATGGTCAAGGAAGGCGACAAGCTCGCCGCCATCGCTCCCAATGTGGTCGTCAAACTGCCCCTGACCTGGGACGGCCTGCGCGCCGCCCGCGCCTTCGCCGACAAGGGGATCAGGACCAACGTCACCCTGTGCTTCTCGGCCGCCCAGGCGATGCTGGCCGCCAAGGCCGGCGCCACCTTCATCTCGCCCTTCGTGGGCCGGCTGGAAGACCACGGCGCCGACGGCATCGGCCTGCTGGAGGAAATCCGGGTGCTCTATGACGTGCATGGCTTCGACACGCAGATTCTGGCCGCCAGCCTGCGTAATCCGGCCCATGTCAGCGCCGCCGCCGTGGCCGGCGCCGACGCCGCCACCATTCCGGCCGACGTTTTCAAGGCCCTGGTCAAGCACCCGTTAACCGACAAGGGGCTTGATGCCTTCCTGGCGGACTGGGGCAAGACGGGCCAGTCGATTTTGTAGAGACACCTCGAGGAGAGGTCTTTGAGCGGCAAGCCTGACCCCTCCCCGAAGCTGCCGCCGGCCGAACCCCACTGGCCGGAGATTCGCGCCTGGCTGCAGGCCAATCCCCAGACGTTGGCGGACGACCGCTCCCTGCTGGAGGAGATCGGGCTCAAGCCGCACGGCCGCAACGTCGTGGAGTTCGGCCGGGCCGCCCTGACGAAGCTGGAAGAGGCCGCCGAGCGCGAGGCCGACGCCCGCAAACGCATCGAATCCATCGCCCGGGCCAATTTCGCCGCCCAGACCCAGACGCATGTCGCGGCCCTCGACCTGATGGAGGCGCGCAATCCGTCCGATCTGGCGCGTCGTCTCGATGCGGTGGCGCAAGGGCGGTTCGGCCTGGCCGGGGCCGCCATTGCGCTGGAGAAGCCCGGCGGTGTGCCCTTCGGATGGCGTGTGCTGGAGGCCGGCGGCGTCGACTCCCTGCTGGGCGAGCACGGCCTGACCTGGCTGGGCCCCAATATCGACGGGCTGAACCTGTTCGGCGCGAACGAGGCCGAGGTGAAGTCCGTCGCCCTGATCCGGATGGCGCCGCAGTTCCCCGGCGCGGAGACGCCCGCCCGCCACGCCGTCTGCGCCTTCGGCTCGCCCGAGGAGGACGGCTTCACCCCCACCATGGGCTGCGAACTGGTGGCCTTCATCGCCCGGGTGGTGGAACGGACAGCCGAGCGATGGCCGATTCTCAACTGACCGCTGGCGACGCCCTCGCCGCCTGGCTTGAGCATCTCGCCCACGAACGGCGGCTGGCTCCGAACACGCTGGAAGCCTATGGCCGCATCGGCCGACTGTACCTCGCCTTTCTGGAACGGCACCGGGGTGGGTCGCAGCGGTTGGCCGACCTCGGGACGGTGACCGCCGCCGAGGTGCGCGCCCATCTGGCCGAACGGCGGGGCGGCGACCATCCGCTGGCGGCGCGGTCGATCAGCCAGACGCTGTCGGCCATCCGCGCCTTCCACGGCTTTCTGGACCGGCGCTGCGCCACGCCGGCGCCGCAGCTGGCGCTGGTGCGGGGACCCCGGATCAAGCCGTCCCTGCCCCGCCCCGTCAGCGAGGATCAGGCGCGCGGCCTGCTGCAGGAAACCGGCGCCGATCCGGACGCCGAGGCATGGGAGGCCGCGCGGGACCGGGCGGTCCTGACCCTGCTCTACGGCTGTGGCCTGCGGGTATCGGAGGGGCTGTCCCTGACCCGGTCCGACGCTCCCCTGCCCGAGACCCTGCGCATCACCGGCAAGGGCGGCAAGACGCGACTGGCCCCCGTCCTGCCCGCGGTGCGCGAGGCGGTGGACGGCTATGTGGCCGTGCAGCCCTTCTCCCTCGCGCCAGCCGACGCCCTGTTCCGCGCCCGGCGCGGCGGGCCGCTGACGCCCCGCCACGTCCAGGCCATGGTCCAGCGGCTGCGGGGACGGCTGGGTCTGCCCGCCTCGGCCACGCCCCATGCCCTGCGCCACAGCTTCGCCACCCACCTGCTGGGGGCCGGGGCAGACCTGCGCTCGATCCAGGAACTACTGGGCCACGCCAGCCTGTCGACGACCCAGAAATACACTGCCGTCGACGCTCAGCGCCTGCTGGAAGCCTATTCCGCCGCCCACCCGCGCGGCTGATCAACCACGGGCTGGTCAGGTTTTCTGAACGAGGTACAGTGACGCTTCAAAACCGCTGGGGAGGCGGCGCTGAGCGTGAGTGATTTTCAGGGCCTTGACCGTCGCGGTCTGATCGCTGGCCTGACCGCGGCCGTAGGCGTGGGCGCCGGCTGGCCCGCCGCGGCCCAGGACACGCCGCAAGACGCGGAACCCGAAGTCGAAGCGCAGCCGATTCAGCTGCTGACCAATCTGTTCACCCGGGTCGGGGCAGCGGTCTTCATCAACAACCGCGGGCCTTTCACCTTCGTGATCGACACCGGCGCGGGCGCCACTTCCATAGCCGACAGTCTCGCGGACCAGTTGGCGTTGCCACCGCTTCAGCCGGTGCTGGTGCACGGCATCACTGAAGCCCGGGTCACCCGCAGCGTCGCCGTAAGTCGGTTGCAGCTCAGCGGCCTCGGCTTCCGAAACCTGACCTGTCCGGTGTTTGAGCGCGACCAGCTGGGCGCGGACGGCCTCATCGGTCTGGACGTGCTGGGGCGGTTCAAGCTTCGCTTCGACGTCATCCGGCGTGCGGCCAGCCTCACCATGCGCGGCGTGGCCATCGTCATGGGCGGAGACATGCAGACCGGTTCGCGCATTCGTCGAGAAGGTCTGCGGGCGGTGACCGGCCGTTTCGGCCAGATGATGCTGACCCAGGTGACCGTTGATGGTCAGCCTACGGTCGCCTTCATCGACAGCGGAGCCCAGTATTCCATCGGCAATCTGGCGCTACGGCGGGCGATCGCGGCGCGGCGGCGGGACGGCGGCAGGCTGTCCCGAGCGGTGCCCATCTATGGCGTCACAGGCCAGAGCCTGAGCGCCGATCTGGCGCGCGTCGATGACCTGAGGCTGGGAGCGGCCCGGCTGGGCCCCACCCCCATGTTGTTCGCCGACCTGCACTGTTTCCAGACCCTGGGCCTGAGCGAACGGCCGGCCCTGCTGATCGGCGCCGACCTGCTGGGCCGGTTCCGCGAGGTCACCCTGGACTTCCCCAATGACACGGTGACGTTCGCCGGATTGCGCCGTCAGTCGACGCGGGCGCTGGAGATTCCGGGAAGTTAGGCCTGCATGGTCCAGCCCTCGACGCCCATGGCCGCCTGTTTGACGGCTTCCGACCGGGTCGGGTGGGGGTGGCAGATGCGGGCGATGTCTTCAGACGATCCGCCGAAGGCCATGGCCACGCAGGCTTCACCGATCATCTCCCCCGCCTGGGGCCCCAGAATATGGACGCCGAGGATGCGGTCGGTCGCGGCGTCGGCCAGCACCTTCACGAAGCCGTCGGTCTCGTGATTGATCTTTGCGCGGCTGTTGGCGCTGAACGGGAATTTCCCGACCTTGTAGGCCACGCCGGCCTCTTTCAGCTGGTCCTCGGTCTTGCCGACCCAGGCGACCTCAGGCGCCGTATAGACCACGCTGGGCACCAGATTGTAGTCGACATGACCGGCCTTGCCCGCGATCAGTTCGATCACCGCGACCGAGTCCTCCTCGGCCTTGTGCGCCAGCATCGGGCCGTGGGTGACGTCGCCGATGACCCAGACGCCGTCCGCCACCCGGAAATGGTCGTGGTCGACGAAGCCGCGCTTGTCGGGCGTGACGCCCACCGTCTCCAGACCCAGGCCTTCGGTGTAGGGACGCCGGCCGATGGCGACCAGAACCACATCGCCCTTCAGCGTCTCGGCGGCGCCGCCTGCGGCCGGCTCGACGGTCAGTTCGACGCCGTCCTTTGACGATTTCGCCGCCGTGACCTTCGACCCCAGTTTGAAGGCCATGCCCTGTTTGGTCAGGCTGCGCTGGAAGGCCTTGGCCAGATCGGCGTCCATGCCAGGGGTGATGCGGTCCAGATATTCCACCACCGTCACCTGGGCGCCCAGCCGGCGCCAGACCGAGCCCAGCTCCAGACCGATGATGCCGGCGCCGACGACGATCAGGTGTTTCGGCACGGTCGGCAGCGAAAGGGCGCCGGTGGAGTCCACCACCTTGCCGTCCTCAAAGGCCACGCCCGGCAGGGGGGTGGGCTCGGAGCCGGTGGCGATGACGATATTCTTCGCGGCGAGGGTGCTCACCGAGCCGTCGGCGACGGTTACCTCCACCCGGCCCGGGCCGGCGATGCGGCCACGGCCGCGGACCCAGTCGACCTTGTTCTTCTTGAACAGGAATTCGATGCCCTTGGTCAGGGCCGTCACGCTCTCGGCCTTCTGGGCCATCATCTGCGCCAGATTAAGCTTCGGCGTCACCTCGATGCCGAGGCCGGCGAACTCCTTGCCCGCCATCTCGTACAGTTCCGATGCGTGCAGCAGGGCCTTGGAGGGCATGCAGCCGACGTTCAGGCAGGTCCCGCCGAGGGTTTGGCGCATCTCGATGCAGGCGGCGGTCAGGCCCAGCTGTCCCGCCCGGATGGCCGCATTGTACCCGCCCGGACCGCCGCCGATGATGACGACGTCATACGAGGCGCTGGGAACGACGGCTTCAGCCATGGAATCTCTCGGGTCTGTCGTGGGGACGGAAAGGCGCGCGGAACCTAACGGCCCGCCCGCAAGGGTCAACCGCCGCGCCGCATATAGGGTGCGCCGGGACGGCCCGTCAGTCGGGATTCAGAAATTCAGCTGGCCCGCTTCACGCTTGCGCCGCATCCGGCGGCTCGCCACGACCACCAGCACGCCCAGAAGAAAGACCGCGCCCAGCACAAGCCAGACCGGATCGACCGGCAGGATGCTGACCGCCTCGGGCGCCGCCATGCTGGTGGGGCCGCCGGAGCGGGCGGCGATGTCGCCTCCGCCCTGCTGGTCGAGCGCCAGCCGGAGCACGGCGTCGGCGATGAAACCGAGGAAATAGGCCACGGCGGCCTTCGGATTTCCGGATCCGAGCATCAGCGCGGCGATCAGATACAGGACGACCGCACCGGCCCACAGGGTCCAGGCCGGCAGGAAGCCGAACAGTTCGCCCCCGGATTCGGCTTCAGCGCCCATGCGCGATGCGGCCACGTCGGGCCCGGCGCCTTCGAGGAAGGGAGAGATGAACGGCCAGGCCAGCCAGCCGGCGTAGCCGATGACCGCGAGCACCACGATGAATCGCAACAGTTTCACAAAGAACCTCCCGCCCCCGCGTTCACTATCATACGCCGGGCCGGCGAACGGTGAAAGGCGGCGGCTCAGGCCACGTTGGGAAGGGTGATCGAGACCTCGGCGCCTTCACCGGGCTTGCTGTCGATGGACAGGACGCCGCCGGACTGACGGGCGAAGGCATAGGCCTGCGACAGGCCGAGGCCCGCCGCCCCCTCGCGGGTGGTGAAGAAGGGTTCAACCGCGCGGGCGGCCAGGTCACGATCCATGCCCGGACCGCTGTCCCGCACGCTCAGCCGCGCCCCGCCCTCCAGCAGGGTCTCCAGCCGCACCGCGACCGATCCCCGGCCGGCGACGGCGTCGATGGCGTTCTGGGTGAGGCCGCGGACCGCGCCCTCGAAGGCGACCGGGTCGAGCCGCACGGGGGCGTCCCCGGACGGTCCCTCGATCATCAGGTCGACGCCCGGTCCGCCCAGGGCTCGCAGCCGGGTTTCCATGCCGCGTAGCAGCACGCCGGCGTCGAGGACGCGCAGCACCGGCTCGTCATCACCCTGCGAGAAGGCGGTCAGGCGGCGGGTCAAAAGTTCGCCCCTCTGGCCGGCGGCCAGGGCGGCCTGGCCGATGCGGCGCACCCGGGCGGGGTCGTCGGCCTGGCGCAGCATCATGTCGAGAGCGCCGGTCATAACCCCCAGCAGGGCGTTGAAATCATGAGCCAGCCCACCGGTCAGACGGCCGACGTTCTCCATACGACGACCTCCGGCCAGCTCGGCCTCGGCGTCCTCGCCGGCCTTGCGCGCGGCGGCCCAGGCGGACTGCGCCTCCTCACGGGCGGCGGCGGCGGCGGCGAGGGCTTCCTCGGCCTGGCGTCGGGCTTCATCAGCAGCCTCGCGCAGGGCGAGCGATTCGTCCGGGACAACCTCGGGCACATCGGCCTCCACGACGTCCGGTTCGGAGTGCGGGGCCGGCTCAGCGCGCTCTCCGGCCAGCAGCAACGCGTCGACGCGACCATCGGCATCGGACAGCGGCAGCATGGACCAGCGGATGTCGTCCTCGCCGCCGCGGCGCGAGACGAAGGCTTCGGCATCGCCGGCGGGGGCGGACAGGGCGGCGCGTAGAGCCTGACGGCCCTCGACGCGCTCGTCCTCGGCCAGGAACAGGTCGGCGAAGTCGCCGTCCGCCTCGGGGCGGCCCAGCACCAGCAGGGCGGTGCGGTTGGCCTCTCGCACCTGGCCGTCGGCTCCGACCACGATCAGGGCGCTGGAGGCGGCGTCGAAGACACGGCGCGTCAGGTCGTCGGAGGGGGCCGGGACGGGTTCCGGCATGATGACTTCGGGGGTCTGCAGGCCTTCGGTCTCGACGATGGCGGCGGTCGAGCCGGTGATCTGGCCCAGCTCGTTCTCGATCGGCATGGCCGTGACCGAGACCAGCATCTTGCGGCGCGAGGCGGGGTTGGCCAGCAGATGCTGGAAGCCCCGGACCGTCTGGCCGCGCAGGGCGCGAGCGCTCGGCAGCAGGTCCGGCGGCACGGGCCGGCCGTCCGGGAAGGTGATGCCCCAGGTGGCGGAATGGAAGCGCAGGCCGATCAGCTCGGCGTCCTTGCGGCCCAGCAGCTGGTGGGCGGCGCGGTTGGCGAACACGAATTTGCCCTGCCGGTCGGTCTCGACCAGAGCCACGGGAATGGCGTTCAGGGTTTCAAAGAGGCGTTTTTGGGAATCGTCGGCGACGCGCTGGACCAGATCGAGCTGATCCGAGGCGCTGACGTGTCGCGTGCTGTTGCGAAAGGCGAACCACAGGGCGACGAGGCCCACGATCCAGCCCACGGCGGCGACCGCCCCCAGCACCCACATCCAGTTGACCTGGCCTTCGAGAAACATGCGACCCGACTGTCCCGTTCTGGCGCCACGCGCGCCCGTCCGGGAGACACCTTGCAAACGGCGAACCGAACCGGTCCGCTTTCGCCCCGAAGGCGACCTAGCCGGGCCGGGGCGCGCCGTCCAGCGCCACGGTGCCGGATCGGGACAGGACCCATGACAACGGGGCCGGCCGTGGATTGCGGTCCGTCGGATCAGAAGGCGACGCGCATGACCCGTTGATAGACCGGCCACGCGGACTCGGTTTCCAGCTCGTACTCGTCATAGTCCGGGCGTTCTGGCCGCCTGGTCGTCAAACTTGTCGAACACCTCATCCCTCGAACTGTCGAGCAGGTTGGAGCCAGTCAGGCGGATGACGGTGTTGGAGAAGATGCGCTTTTCCAGGAACACCTCCAGATCGGCGCCGTAGGGGGCGAAACCGCTATTTCTGCCGGCCCCGCTCGACACGGGCGACGCGTTGGAACATAACATGAACTGATGACCGTCCTCGATCTGCGCAGCAAGCTCGCCGTCCTCGCGGATGCCGCCAAATACGACGCCTCCTGCGCATCTTCCGGGACATCAAAGCGGGACTCGATCGGTGGCAAGGGCGTCGGCTCGACCGAGGGCTTGGGCATCTGCCACGCCTACACGCCGGATGGCCGGTGCGTGTCCTTGCTGAAGATATTGCTGACCAATTTCTGCATTTACGATTGCGTCTATTGCATCAACCGGGCGTCCTCGAATGTGAGGCGAGCTCGCTTCAGTGTCGATGAGGTCGTCGAACTGACACTGAATTTCTACAAGCGCAACTATATCGAAGGCCTGTTCCTTTCCTCGGGCATTATCCGCTCAGGCGACTACACCATGGAACAGTTGGTTCTCGTCGCGAAGACGCTTCGAATCGACCACGACTTCCGAGGCTACATTCACCTGAAGTTGATCCCGGAAGCCGATCCGCTACTGATCGAGGAGGCAGGCCTCTACGCCGATCGATTGTCGGCCAACATCGAACTGCCGCGCGACGAAGCGCTGAAACGGCTGGCGCCGCAGAAGGATGTGGGCGTCATCAAGTATGCGATGGCTCGGGTGCGCCTCAAGGTGGAGGCGGCGCGTCCAGCGAAGAAGGACCGGGTGAAACCGCCGAGGTTTGCGCCGGCCGGCCAGAGCACCCAGTTGATCATAGGCGCGGACGGCGCGTCCGATACAGAGATCGTCGACCGGAGCGCCTCGCTCTACGCCGGATATGGCCTGCGCAGGGTCTACTATTCGGCCTTCAGTCCGATACCCGATTCGTCCAGCGCCCTGCCGCTGTCGAAACCGCCGCTGATGCGGGAGCACCGGCTGTACCAGGCGGACTGGCTGATGCGGTTCTATGGCTTTTCACCGGCCGAGATCGGCGACGCCGCCAACGACGGCATGCTGGACCTCGCCATCGATCCCAAACTGGCCTGGGCGCTCAACAGCCGGGCGCAGTTTCCGGTCGATGTGAACACGGCCGCGCGGGAAATGCTGCTGCGGGTGCCGGGGCTGGGGGTCAAGTCGGTCGACCGCATCCTGCAGGTTCGGCGCTGGCGAACCTTGCGACTGGAGGACATCGGTCGTCTTTGCCGGGGCATCCACAAGGTGCGGCCGTTCATCACCGCCCTGGACTGGACACCGGGGGGGCTGACCGACGCCGCCGACCTGCGCGTGCGGTTGACGCCGGCCGTGCGGCCGGTCCAGCTGAGCCTGTTCTGAATGCGCCTCGCGACCCTGACCGGCGAAACGGATTTCGACGGCTGGCGGGCGGCGGCCCGGGCTCTGCGGCAGGCCGGCGTCCCCCCGGAAGAGGCCGTCTTCCGGGTCGGGCGAAGCGTAGCGGGCCTGTTCGACGACGGCCTTCCCGCGCCCAGGCCGGACGCGTCCTTTCATACGTCCCGCGCCTTCGTCGATCTCGCGCAGTCTGTGATCCTGCATCGGTCGGCGGACAGGTTTGATCTGCTGTACCGATTGCTGTGGCGGATGAAGGCCGAACCTGACTTGATCCGGGTCGTCACCGACGTCGACGTGGCCGACGCGATCGAGCGGGCCAAGAATGTTAGCCGCGCCAGCCACAAGATGAAGGCCTTCGTGCGCTTCCGGCGGATCGAGGCGGCCGATGGCGAACGCTGGGCGGCCTGGTTCGAACCCGCACATCGGGTGCTCGAGCGGACGGCGCCGTTCTTCGCGCGTCGTTTCCCGACCATGCGCTGGGCCATCCTGACGCCGGACGGTTCGGCGGTCTGGGACGGTGATGCGCTGGCCTTCGGGCCGCCCGCGACCCGCGACATGGCGCCATCGGAAGACGAGGTCGAGGATTTCTGGAAGACCTACTACGCGTCGACGTTCAACCCGGCCCGGCTCAAGCTGAAGGCGATGCAGGGCGAAATGCCCAAACGGTACTGGAAGAACCTCCCAGAGGCGGCCCTGATCCGGGAGCTGACAGCGCAGGCGTCGGCCCGGACCGAGACCATGGTCGGGGCGCCGGCCACCGAACCCAATCTCCGGCTGGCAAAGACGTTGTCGCGCATGAACCGCGACCATGCCTTCGATGAAGGCTTCATCCCCTCTACGCTGGACGAGCTCGGACAGGCGGTTCAAACCTGCCGCCGATGCCCGCTATGGCGCGACGCGACCCAAGGTGTTTGCGGCGCCGGGGCGAAGCAGGCGCGACTGATGATCGTCGGCGAGCAGCCGGGTGATCAGGAGGATCTGGCTGGCCGACCCTTCGTCGGTCCGGCGGGTCAGGTGCTGGACGAGGCGCTGGCAGAGGCGGGCATCGACCGGGACGACGCCTTTGTGACCAATGCAGTGAAGCATTTCAAACATGAGCCGCGGGGAAAACGGCGCATCCACAAGACGCCGCTCGTCAGCGAGATCAGCGCCTGCCGCTGGTGGCTGGATGCGGAGCGGCGGCTGGTCAAGCCGAAGGTTATCGTGACCCTCGGCGCGACCGCAGCGCTGGGCGTGCTGAACCGGAAGATTGCCGTGATGACGGAGCGCGGTGAGCCGCTTCCACAACCCGACGGCTCCCAGGTCCTGGCGACCGTGCATCCGTCCTACCTGCTCCGGCTGCCGGACGAGGCGACCCGACGCGCGGAACGCCGCCGCTTCGTCGAAGACCTGAAGCGCGTCCGGGCTTTGCTCTGAATCTACAGCGCCCGAAATCGCGGCTGGGCGGGTGTCGTCAGGTTAACCGCGCCAAGTCGAGAAGGGCCTGCCCGGCCGAAATCAGGCAACCACAGTGGCCCAGACAGACTCGCATCGGTGCGGAAGCGGCGAAGAGCGGGTCTGCTGATCAGATGGCGCTTGATGTCGAAGGTGTTGTCGTCGCCGCGTGGGTGGTGACCCCAATGAGTGCTCTTGGCGCAGAGCCCATGCGGGGCGGTGGCTGGAAGTCCCTTGTCAAACTGGTCCCAGCCCGCGATCGCGGGCTGGGAGTCCACTTTTCCAGGACGGAGTCCAACGAGTTGGGTCGTCCTGCACGACTGGAGCGGGCGAAGAGATTCGAACTCTCGACCCCAACCTTGGCAAGGTTGTGCTCTACCACTGAGCTACGCCCGCACTTCAGTCGGAGGCGGGCGTATAGCGGGAAGGCCCGATCCCTCGCAAGCCCCCACCGCACTTTTCCTTGCGCTCAAGCAGCGAGCGACCGCGTCGCGAGCGTTAGCGCCCTACCCGCGTCAGCGGGGCGCCAACCTGATGGCGCCGTCCAGACGGATGCATTCGCCGTTGATGTAGACGTTGCGGGCCAGCTCCAGAACCAGCGAGGCATAGTCCGCAGGCGTGCCCAGGCGGCTGGGGAAGGGAATGGCGGCGGCGAGGGCGTCCTGAATCTTCTGGTCCATCCCGGCCATCATCGGCGTCCACATGATACCGGGCAGGATGGTGTTGCAGCGGATGCCTTCCTGGGCGAGGTCGCGGGCGACCGGCAGGGTCATGGCGTAGACGCCGCCCTTGGACGCGGCATAGGCCGCCTGGCCGATCTGGCCGTCCTGGGCCGCCACGGAGGCTGTGTTGACGATCAGGCCGCGTTCGCCGTCGGCCAGGGGCTCCAGCGCCGCCATGCCGGCCGCCGACTGGCTCAGGACGCGGAAGCTGCCGAACAGATTGACCCGCACGGTGCGTTCGAACTGGGCCATGTCATGGGCGCGGATCTCGCCCGTGTCCTTCTTGCGGCTGACCGTCTTCTGGCCGGTGGCGATGCCGGCGCAGTTGACCGTGAGGCGCTCCTGGCCATGGGCGGCGCGGGCCTTCTCGAAACCGGCGGCGACCGAGGCGTCGTCCGTCACGTCCACGTGGCAGAAAACGCCGCCCAGCTGTTCGGCGATGACCTCTCCGCGTTCGGCGTTCATGTCGAACAGGGCGACCCTGGCGCCCGTGGCGGCGATGGCTCGCGCCGTGCCTTCGCCCAAGCCGGAGGCTCCGCCCGTCACCACCGCCGCAATCGACCCGTCGAGTTTCATGGCCGGAGCCCCTATGTTGATTTTGAACCAGAGATCAGTCGCGGAGATTTAGCCGCCATGACCACGAATGCCAAACCGATCACGCCTGAAGACGCGCTGGACCCGTCCCGCGCCCTCGTCCCCTCCATACAGCAGGTCAATGAGGTGCGGGTGCAGAAGGGGTTCTGGCCCAAGATCCGGCGCACGGCGGCCCGCATTCCCTTCGCCCGGCAGGTGATCAGTGTCTGGTATGCGGCCCGCGACCCGGAGACGCCGACGGCGGCCAAGGGGATCATGCTGGGTGCGCTCGCCTATTTCGTCCTGCCGTTCGACGCCATTCCCGACATTTTCGCCGGCATCGGCTTCACCGACGACGCGGCGGTGATCGCGGCCCTGATCGCCACCCTGGGCGCCAATATCAAGCGCCGGCACAAGGATCAGGCCGACGCTGCGCTGGAACGGTTGCGCGACGTTTGATCAGTCTTGCGGGCCGATCGCCTGGTGCGAGCGCAGCCAGCCGGTGATCGACAACCGGTCCCGGGGCGCGAAGCTGGCCACCTGGGTCACCGCATGGCGCATCGGCACGGCGAATATGTTGAGGGCGTTGAAGGCGGGTGCAAAGCCTTCCTCGATATGCCCGTCCGCCGCCTCGAAGGCCAGCACCCCGCCCCAGTCGGGGCGCCAGTCGCGCGTCAGGTTGAGCACATAGGCGTAGAGCCGGTTCTTGCCGGCCGCCGTGTCGTCATGGCCGGTCAGGACATGGCCGGGCCGGTAACGGGTGGCCTGGGCGTCGGCGAAGTCGATGCGGGCATCGCCGGTCACAGTCCGGACGAAGGCGATGAAATCCGGCCCGTTGAGGAAACCAGGCACCTCGCTGACGGCGTCACGCGGCGCCTCCTCCGGCTCCATGTCCAGCCGGCGGGTGTCGAAGATGTACTGCATGCGCGGCTCGGCCCCGTCGACGCGGGCCTGGTCGATCCAGCCCTGTTTGCCGGGCTCGTCGGCGACGCGGCCGCTGAGGGGCAGCTCGAAGAACTCACCCCCGGCGGAAACGCTGACCTTCCAGCCGTCGAAGGCCTCCATGGCCGCGACGACCGCCCCGGCGCTGTCGGGATCGAGGACGCCGGGGATGTGCAGCCGCCGCCGCGCCCCAAACGCCTGGTGCAGCGCCGCCGCGTCCAGCGAGGGCGACAGGCGCAGGGTCACGATTCGACCGTGACCACGACCTTGCCCATCACCGAACGGTCGCCGAGGGCCTTGATGGCCTCATGGGCGCGTTCCAGCGGATAGGTGCGGCTGACGCGCGGGCGGATCCTGCCCTCGCTCCACATCTTGAGCAGGTCGGCCATGTTGGCCGCGTGGGCGGCAGGGTCGCGCATGACGGCCGCGCCCCAGAACACCCCGATCACCGACACCGACTTGAGCAGGGTCAGGTTCAGCGGCAGGGCCGGAATCCCGCCCGGAAAGCCGACCACCAGATAGCGGCCGTTCCAGTCCATGGCCCGCAAGGCCGGCTCGCAATAGTCGCCGCCGACGGCGTCATAGACCACGTCCGGTCCGTCGCGGCCCGAGGCCAGTTTCAGCTCGCCCGACAGCTCCTTCTGCGCCGCCTTGTCCATCCTGCCGGAGGGATAGATCAGGCCGTTGTCGGCGCCGGCGTCGAGGGCGAACTGGACCTTGTCGTTGGTCGAGGCCGCGGCGATGACATGGGCGCCCATGACCTTGCCCAGCTCGACCGCCGCCACGCCGACGCCACCCGCGGCCCCCAGCACCAGCAGACTCTCGCCGGCCTTCAACTGCGCCCGATCCTTCAGCGCGTAATATGACGTGCCGTAGGTCATCACGAGCGCAGCGGCCGTCTCGAAATCCATGGCGTCGGGGATCTTCATCACCGAGGCGGCCGGGACCGCCAGCCGTTCGACCATCCCGCCCCAGCCGGGCACGGCGATGACCCGGTCGCCCTTACGGACGTTGGTCACCCCCTCGCCAACGGCCTCGACCACGCCCGCCACCTCGCCGCCGGGCGAGAAGGGGCGCGTCGGCTTGAACTGGTACTTGTCCTCGATGATCAGGGTGTCGGGGAAGTTGACGCCTACGGCCCGCACCTCGATCACCACCTCGCCCTTCATCGGCCGGGGGTCCAGCACCTCCTCGACGACGAGGGTTTCGGGACCGCCGGGGGCCTTGGACAGGACAGCGCGCATCAGGGGGGTGTTCCTTGGGTCTTGCCGGAGGCGGGGCTCCGGCCGGGGAGGAGGCTGAGGTCGATCTGGCGCACCCAGCCGGTGATCGACAGCCGTGGCGCCCCGGCGAAGGGGGCGACGCAGGACACAGCGTGGGCCTGGGGCACGCGGAACAGGTTCAGGGCGTTCCAGGCCGGGCTGTAGGCCTCGGCTACGTGACCGTCGGCGTCGATGAAGTTCAGCAGACCGCCCCAGTCGCTCCGCCAATGCGGCGTCAGGTTCAGGACATAGGCGTACAGCCGTCCCTTGCCCTCGGCCGAGTCGTCATGCTGTGTCAGATAGTGTCCGCGTTCGTAGCGGGTCGCCTGGGCGTCGACGAAATTGGGACGCGGGTCGCCGGTCAGGGCGCGTACGAAATCGAGAAACGCCGGACTGTTCAGGAACGCGTAGGCGGCCGCCAGTTCGGCGGCCAGCGGCTGCCGCTGCTCGGCCAGGTCGCTGATCCGGATGTTGTCGAACATATAGTGGAAGCCGTCGCGCGCCTCGGCATGGGCCAGTTGCACGAAGCGCATCGCCTGATCGGGCGGGAAGGCCTCCAGCTGTTCGACGGGAACGTCGATGGTCTGGCCCCCGCCCATGGTCGAGCACAGCCACAGTTTTTCCGTCGCGAGGGCCCGGTGCAGCATCCCGGCCGATTCAGGCTTGAGGAAGCCGGGGATGTGGATGCGGCCGAATTGTTTGAAGGCGGCGATCATGGACGATGGCTTCAGGCCCGGATCAATCTCGATGCGGGCGGAATTCGAAACCACGAAGGGCCCTGAAGCTTGCACGGATCATCCCTTGGCGCGCATGACGGGCGAAAGCGCCGCCGTCGTCACGTGACGCTAGCGACCCTCGACCCGAGATAAAAGAGGCCCTGATGACCGGCAGACCCGCCCTCATCCTCCACGGCGGCGCCGGCGCCCGGCGCGAGCGCGACTACACCCTCGAGATCGCGCATATGGGCGAGGTCGTCGCGGCCATGAAGGCGCGGCTGGACGCCGGGGCGAGCGCCCTGGACGTCGCCGTCGAGACGACGGTGCTGCTGGAGGATTCCGGCCTCTATGTCGCCGGCCGCGGGGCCTCCCCGAATCTGGCGGGGGCCTATGAGCTGGACGCCAGCCTGATGGACGGCGCAACGCGCAAGGCCGGGGCCGTCGCCGCCCTGCAGGGCTTCCGCAACCCCGTCGTGGCGGCCCGGGCGGTGATGGACCGCACCCCGCACGTCATGCTGGCCGGCGAGGGCGCGGCCCTGTTCGCCCTCGACCAGGGGCTGGAACGCATCGGCGACGAAGAGGCCTGGTTCACCCGGGCCGGGCAGGGTGAGGACAACCATCCGCCCGGCGCCCTGGCCCACGGCACGGTCGGCTGTTGCGTGCTGGACCGCGCCGGACGGCTGGCCGCCGCGACTTCGACCGCCGGCGTGTTCGGCAAGATGCCGGGCCGGGTCGGCGACACCCCCATCCCCGGCGCAGGCAGCTGGGCCGATGGCCGCGTGGCCGTCTCGGGCACTGGTCAGGGCGAATATTTCATCCGCGTCGCCGCCTGCGTGCAGGTCAGCTGGCGAGTCGCAGCGGGCCAGACTCTCGCCGAGGCCGGCCGCGCCGTCATCGACGAGATCGGCGACATGGGCGGCGACGGCGGGCTGATCGCCCTCGATCGGAATGGTAACATCGCCGCCCCCTTCAACAGCCAGGGCATGAAGCGGGCCTGGCTGACCCCCGACGGCGAGATCGGGGTCGAGGTGTTCAGGCGCTAGGCTCGCGCCTTACGGCTGATCGATGAGGTGAACCTTGTCATCCCGGATCGCCCCTTCGCGGCGTCCGGGATGACAAGGTTCGAGGTCGTTGAACATCCGCTTTCAGGTCCCAAGCCTGGCGCCGCTTTCGACCCTAGTCGGACCCTACCCGGCCACGGCTACCAGATCGATACACGGGGGTAGAGGCGGTCTTGACCTTGGCGACTACGCCCCTCAGGACCGCGGTTCGTGTCCATCTTCCGCCTGACGGAAATTCGCGCGGGCGGCGAAATGATGTACCGAGTCCACCGGGAGAGTTATGCTCTTGCGACGGTCCGGGCTGTCCGCTCTGTCTGCGCCCGGCGAACGGCGCGGCGACGCAGGCCGGCCCCGTGGGGGGGGCGAATGGTCAAGGAAACTGACAGCGCCGCTGACCGCGAGGCGCGCCGGTGGGCCGAATGGTTCAGTGCCGACTTCAGCTGGGACGGCCTGTCGAGACACATCATCCCGACCGGCGGCCTGCATGGTGAGAAGACTCTACAGGACTACTGGCGGCGCGATCCGGCTACCGGGGTCAGCCGTGATGATGCGGCGATGCGGGACGCCGGCCAACTGATCGACTTCGACGGCCGGACCTGGCACCTAGCCCATTTGCCGCCGCGTGGCCGAACGGGGTCGGCTACCAGTTCGAAGGCGAACCCGGACCACCCCGACTTTGCTGGGTTGGCCGCTCTGGTCGCCACCCGGGTCGCGGCGGGAGTCGAGACGTCCGGGTTCCGCAATCTCGATGGGTATAAGTTTTCGGGGCCAGACGGCCGAGCCCGGCTGGATGGCGCGGTGCTTGGGCCCTCCCCGAACCACCCTGATGGTAGTGCGAGTCCGCTACATCTGTCCTGCCGACACACCTGGTTTGGGCAGGCCGAGTTCGAGCACTCAAGATTCGGGCCCGGCGCAGACTTCGAAAGCGCGACCTTCACAGACGTCGCAAACTTCGAAAGCGCGACCTTCACAGGCGACGCATTCTTCGCAAGCGCGACCTTCACAGGCGTCGCATTCTTCGCAAGCGCGACCTTCACAGGCGACGCACGCTTCTACGGCGCGACCTTCATAGGCGGCGCATACTTCTACAGCGCGACCTTCACAGGCGGCGCATACTTCTACAGCGCGACCTTCACAGGCGACGCATACTTCTACAGCGCGACCTTCACAGACGTCGCAAACTTCGCAAGCGCGACCTTCACAGGCGGCGCATACTTCGCAAGGGCGACCTTCACAGGCGGCGCATTCTTCGCAAGCGCGACCTTCACAGGCGACGCACACTTCCACAGCGCGGTGTTCCTTGGCCCCGTCAGCTTCGCGGCCACTATCGCCAATCCGCAACGCCAATTCGCTGGGGCCTTCCTGGGCGCCCGCTTCGCGGCTCTGGCTGATTTTTCGGGGGCCGGCGGCGAAGGGAGAGGCGGGCTGCTAGCCGCTGCATTTGGCGGCGCGCAGTTCGAGAAGGGTCTGCTTCTGACCGACGGCCTTGACAAGGCGGCCGACAAGATCTTCCCCGAGCTGCTTGGGGGAGCCGAAGACGCCGCGTGGGCAGAGCTGGTCAGGGAGAAGAAAGGCAGGGCGGCGCGCAAGGAGAAGTTTGGTTGTAGAGAACGGAACCAGTTCCGTAAGAATGCCGAAAGAAGACGCCTCGTCGAACTGGAAAGTGGCTGTCGAACGCTGAAGGTGGCCATGGGCGCGGCGCGCGACGAAGTGCGCGAGCAGCGTTACTACAGGTTTCAGCTACGGGCCCGGCACAACCGTTCTGGCGTGTCTGGGATCGAAAAGTTTTTTGGTTGGCTCTACGGCCGAACGTCCAACTACGGCTCTGGTCTGTGGGGACCGATCCTGTCCCTGGGCGTACTCACCTTCGCCAGTGGTTTGGGTTACTGGGCATGGGCGGCCCATTATGGGGTGGCCGGTGATCAGGGTTTCTGGGAAGGGCAGAGTTTCGCGCTCAGTGTCGTTTTCAAGCCGTTCGCCGTTCTGGCCGCGACCACGAGCGATCCAGCGGTCAGGGACTGGTGGCCTGTCGCCTTGATGAATGTCAGCGCGAGCGTGGCCTGGGGTTTGCGGGGCGTGACCACGCTGCAGTCATTGGCTTCCGGGGTGCTGATCTTCCTGCTCGCCGTGGGCGTTCGACGGCGCTTCCAGATCGGGTAGGAAACATGCTGTCAGTTCAACGCAAACTTGTTTTCACGAGACGCAACGACAGCGAGAGGCCGTAGCCGACACCCGGCCCAAACGTTCAGTTTCCACCCACAGCTGCCTCCGGGAGGGCCCGCTGTTGGCACGGGAGCCCGCATCAAAGAAAAAGGGCCGGCGGATCGCTCCGCCGGCCCTCGACGTTTCGTCCGGGCTGAAGCCTACTCCGCCGCACCGCGCGCCAGATTGCGCAGCACATACGGCATGACCCCGCCGGCCTTGAAGTAGTCCAGCTCGGTCTGGTTATCGATGCGGCAGCGGACCGGGAAGCGGGCCATCTTGCCGTCCGACGGACGGAACAGCTCGACCCACAGGTCCTGACGCGGACGCAGCTTGCCGACATTGACGTCCGACAGGCCGCGGATGGTGACGATCTCCTCGCCGGTCAGACCCAGACGGGTCCAGCCCTCGGCCTTGAACTGCAGCGGCACCACGCCCATCCCGACCAGGTTGGAGCGGTGAATGCGCTCGTAGCTCTCGGCCAGAACCGCGCGGACGCCCAGCAGGCGGGTGCCCTTGGCGGCCCAGTCGCGCGACGAGCCGGTGCCGTATTCCTTGCCCGCGAACACGACCAGCGGCCGGCCTTCCGACTGGTAGCGCATGGCCGCGTCATAGATCGACATCGTGTCCTGCGACGGGAAATGTTTGGTCACCCCGCCCTCGATGTCCGGGGTGATCTTGTTGCGGATGCGGATGTTGGCGAAGGTGCCGCGCATCATGACTTCGTGGTGGCCGCGACGGGCGCCGTAGCTGTTGAAGTCCAGCGCATCCACGCCGCGGTTGGTCAGCCAGGCGCCGGCGGGCGAGGTCTTCTTGATCGAGCCGGCCGGGCTGATGTGGTCGGTGGTGATCGAGTCGCCGAAGATGGCCAGCACCCGGGCCTCAACGATGTCGGTGATTGGCGCCGGCTCCATCGACAAGCCCTCGAAATAGGGCGGGTTGGCGACGTAGGTGGAGCTCTCGTCCCAGGCGTAGGTCTGGCCGCCCTCGACCTTGATGCCCTGCCAGTGCTTGTCGCCCTTGAAGACGTCGGCATAGCGTTTGGCGAACATGGCCGGGGTGACGCATTTCTTCTGGATGTCGGCGATCTCTTTCGAGGTCGGCCAGACGTCCTTCAGGAAGACGTCCTTGCCCTTCTTGTCCTTGCCGATCGGATCCTTCGAGATGTCGATCCGCATCGAGCCGGCCAGGGCGTAGGCGACGACCAGCGGCGGCGAGGCCAGGTAGTTGGCCTGGACGTCGGGGTTCACCCGGCCCTCGAAATTGCGGTTGCCCGACAGCACCGAGGTGGCGACCAGTTCGTTCTCGTTGATGGCCTTGGAGATGCTGTCCGACAGCGGGCCCGAGTTGCCGATGCAGGTGGTGCAGCCGTAGCCGACCAGGTTGAAGCCCAGGGCGTCGAGGTCGGCCTGCAGGCCGGCGGCGGTCAGATAGTCGGTGACCACCTGCGAGCCGGGGGCCAGCGAGGTCTTGACCCACGGCTTGACCTTCATCCCCAGCTTGTGGGCCTTGCGCGCCACCAGACCGGCGGCGATCAGCACCGACGGGTTGGAGGTGTTGGTGCAGGAGGTGATGGCGGCGATGACCACATCGCCGTCGCCGAGATCGAATTTCTCACCGTCGACCTTGACGCGCGGAGCGTCGGTGGCGCGGCTGAACACCTCGGTCAGGGCGGTCTCGAAGGCCGGGGCGGCGACGGTCAGCTCGACCTTGTCCTGCGGGCGCTTGGGACCGGCCAGCGACGGCACGACCGTGCCCATGTCCAGCTCCAGCACGTCGCTGAACACCGGATCTTCCGAGGTCTCGTCGATCCACAGGCCTTGCGCCTTGGCGTAGGCTTCCACGAGGGCGACGCGGGCCTTGTCGCGGCCGGTGGCGGTCAGATAGCCGATGGTCGCCGCCGAAACGGGGAAGAAACCGCAGGTGGCGCCGTATTCCGGGGCCATGTTGGCGATGGTGGCCTGATCCTCGATGGTCAGGCTGATGACGCCGGGGCCGAAGAACTCGACGAATTTCCCGACCACGCCCCTCTTGCGCAACATCTGGGTGACGGTCAGCACCAGATCCGTGGCGGTCGCGCCTTCCGGCAGGGCGCCGATGAGGCGGAAGCCGACGACTTCCGGGATCAGCATGGGGATCGGCTGGCCCAGCATGGCCGCCTCTGCCTCGATGCCGCCGACGCCCCAGCCCAGCACGGCGAGGCCGTTGATCATGGTGGTGTGGCTGTCAGTGCCGACCACGGTGTCGGGATAGGCCACGGTCGCCTTGCCCTCGGCCACGGTCCATACGGTCTGGGCCAGGCTCTCGAGATTGACCTGGTGGCAGATGCCGGTGCCGGGAGGCACGACGCGGAAATTGTTGAAGGCCGACGAGCCCCAGCGCAGGAATTTGTAGCGCTCGATGTTGCGCTCATATTCGCGCTCGACGTTCTGGTTGAAGGCGCCGGGCGTGCCGAAATGGTCGACCATGACCGAGTGGTCGATGACCAGGTCGACCGGGTTCAACGGGTTGATCTTCGTCGGGTCGGCGCCGAGGGCCGACATGGCGTCGCGCATGGCGGCCAGGTCGACGACGGCGGGCACGCCGGTGAAGTCCTGCATCAGCACCCGGGCCGGACGGAAGGCGATCTCGTGCTCGACCGAGCCCTTGTTGTCGATCCAGGCGGCCACGGCCTTGAGGTCGGCTTCGCTAACGGAAACGCCGTCCTCATTGCGCAGCAGGTTCTCGAGCAGCACCTTCATCGAGCGCGGCAGGCGCGAAATGCCGGTCAGGCCCGCTTCCTCAGCGGCCGGAAGGCTGTAATAGGCGTATTTCTTGCGCCCGACGGTGATGTCCCGGCGGGTCTTGAGGCTGTCGACTGACGGCATGGAGAGGCTTCCTCTGGTTCACGCCGCCCGACAATCCGGTTGCACGATCGCGCGGTCGACGGCGGGGCGCACAGGTCCCCGACGCGCGCGGCGAACGCCTGCTGCGGCGGGGCTGGATATAGCGATGGTTCCGGGTCCCGTCCATGTATCCACGTCGGGAGCATGGGCATTGAGAGGGGTTCGCAACTGGGGGGGTCGCGGATGATTTCCGTTTCAGCCCTGACGGTTTCACGCGGCGAGCGGGTGCTGTTCCGCGACCTGTCGTTCGACATCGCCCCGGGCGAGGCCGTGGCCCTGACCGGGGCGAACGGAGCGGGCAAGACCTCGCTGCTGCGCGCCCTCGCCGGCTTCATCCGTCCGGACGCCGGGGCGGTCGTCTTCGTCGATGTCGAACCGGCTGCGGCCCGGGCCAATCATATCCACTGGCTCGGCCATCTGGACGGATTGAAAGGCGGTCGCCGGGCGCGCGAGGAGCTGGACTTCCAGGCCCGCTGGGCCGGAGCGAATGACGACGGGATCGCCGCCGCCGCCGATGTGCTGGCGCTGGAGCCCCTGCTGGACCTCGAGGTGCGCCAGCTCTCGGCCGGACAGCGCCGCCGCCTCGCCTTCGCCCGGCTGGTCGCCGCGCCCCGTCCGCTGTGGCTGCTGGACGAACCCTTCGCCCCGCTCGATGCGCGCTGGCGGGCCGCCCTCGGCCTGCTGATGCAGGCGCACCTCGACAAGGGCGGCGCCATCCTCGCCGCCGTCCACGACCCGCTGCCCGTCGCGGCGCGCGCGCTCGACATCGGGGCCGGGCGATGAAAGGGCTGCTGATCCTGTTCCGGCGCGAGCTGGCGCTGGCCTGGTCCGGCGGCGGCGGACCGTTGCTGGCCTGCGGCTTCTTCCTGTGCCTGACGGTCCTCATTCCGCTGGCGGCGGGTGGCGATCCGGCGGGCCTCAGGCCGGTTGCGGGCGGGATCGCATGGCTGGCCCTCGCCCTGTCGTCGATCCTGTCGCTGGAGCGGCTGTTCGAGCGCGATCTCGAGGACGGGGCGCTGGACCTGATCGCCCTGGGTCCGATCCCGCTGGAACTGGTCGTTCTCGCCAAGGCCAAGGCCCAGTGGCTGGCGGTCGGCGTCCCGCTGGCCCTGACCGCGCCGATCGCCGCGATCACGCTCGGCCTCCCGCCGTCGCAAGCGCCGCTGGTCGTGCTGTCAGCCCTGGTCGGATCGCTGGGGTTCGCCCTGACCGGCGCGCTCGGTGCGGCGCTGGCGCTGGGATCCAAACGCGGCGGCCTGCTGATCGCCGTCGTGGTCCTGCCGCTGTTCATTCCACCGGTGGTGTTCGGTGCGGGCGCGCTGGAGCGGGCCGTCAACGGCCTCGACCCGACGCCGGCGCTTGCCTTCCTCGCCGCCTGGGTGCTGTTCGCGGCGGTGGTCACGCCGTTCGCAGGGGCCGCGGCGGTCCGGAATGCGCAGGGCTGACGATCAGGCCTTCTTGACGAATTCCGTGCGCAGCACGAGGCCGCGCACCTTGTCGACATTGGCCTCGATCTCATCGGAGTCGCCGGTCAGCCGGATGTTCTTGACCAGCGTTCCGCGCTTCAGCGTCACTCCGCCCGAACCCTTGACCTTGAGGTCCTTGATCAGGGTCACGCTGTCGCCGTCGGCGAGGATGTTGCCGTTGGAGTCCTTGGTCACGTCATCGGTCATGGCGGGGTCTTTCGGGTCGGATTTGTCGTTGCCATAGCACGGCGCCTGCGTCGCGGGGCCACCCCGTGATGTCCCCATATGGCGCGCGCCGCCCCGGCCCGCTAAGGAGTCGACGATGTTCGGCCTCGCCAACCCAGACCGCTTTCTGCGCTTCACCCGCCCGCTGACCCCGGTGCTGTGGGGTCTGGCCGCCGTTCTGCTGGCGGTAGCGACCTGGTTCAGCTTCACCGCGCCCGAGGATTATCAGCAGGGCGACACGGTGCGGATCATGTTCGTCCATGTGCCGGCGGCCAGTCTCGGGCTGATGGCCTATGGGGCGCTGGGCGTGTCCAGCTTCTTCGCCCTGGTGTTCCGCCATCCGCTGGCGGACGCCGCCGCCCGCGCCGCCGCCCTGCCCGGCGCGGCCTTCACCGCCCTGGCCCTGGTCACCGGCAGCCTGTGGGGCAAGCCCATGTGGGGGGCCTGGTGGGCCTGGGGGGACGCGCGGCTGATGTCGGTGCTGATCCTGTTCCTGTTCTATCTCGGCTATATGGCGCTGCGGGCCTCGATCGACGACGAGGTCAAGGCCGCCCGCGCCGCGGCCGTGCTGGGCCTCGTCGGCCTGATCAACCTGCCGATCGTCAAATTCTCGGTCGACTGGTGGAACACCCTGCACCAGCCGGCGTCGCTGCTGCGGGCGGACGGCCCGTCGATGTCGGCGGTCTATCTGACGCCCCTGCTGATGATGATGGCCGCCTATGGCGCCCTGTTCCTGGCCATCTGGCTGACGTCGATCCGCACCGAGATCGTGCGCCGCCGGGTGCTGTCGATCCGCGCCCGCAAGGCTCTGGAGGCATGAGCATGTTCGACCTCGACATGGGCCGCTACGCCGCCTTCGTCTGGCCCGCCTGGGCGCTGAGCGCCGCCGTCCTGGCCGCGCTCGCCGCCCGCGCCATGATCGCGGCCCGCCGCTGGTCGGCGGAGCTCAAACAGCTGGAAGACGAAACCCCAAAATGAGCCGGTGGCTGTCCGTCGTCCCGCTCATCGTCCTTGTGGCGCTGTCGGCGCTGTTCATCGGCTGGTCGCTGAAGCGCGATCCGGCGATCAAGCCCGACGCCATCGTCGGCCAGCCCATCCCCGAGACCGTCCTGCCCATGCTGACGGGCGACCAGCCCGGTCCCGGTCATCTCGACCTCAAGACCGCGGGCGTCGGCAAGCCGATGCTGGTCAATGTCTTCGCCAGCTGGTGCGCGCCGTGCCGGGCCGAGCACCCCAATCTGATGGCGCTCAAGGCCCGCGGCGTGGCTGTGGTCGGGGTGGCCTGGAAGGACGACCCTGTCGCCACCCGCGCCTTCCTCGACGAACTGGGCGATCCCTATTCCATGGTGCTGGTCGATCGGGAGGGGCGTGCGGGCCTCGATCTCGGCATCACCGGCGCTCCCGAGACGTTTGCGGTCAACGCCATGGGCGTGGTGGTGGCGAAGTCGTCCGGCCCCCTGATCGACGCGGCCGAGGTCGAACGGCTGGTCGCGGCCATCCAGGCTCCGGTCCGGCCCCTGCCGACAGCGACATCGCGCGAACCGGGGCGTTAACCCCTTTCCGACGGTTTTCATTAACCCTGTCGGCATGAGCGCGATTCGACCCAATCTCCCGTCCGTCCTGTTTCCACCGCAGCCCGCCGGGCAGGCCCCTGTGCGGGTCGCACGCTCGGATTTCTTCAAGGCGGCGCTGGATGCGGTGCAGACGGGCGGAGCTGAACCGACCTCACGCTCTGCCGAGCCCCCGTCCGCGCCGACAATCCAGGAAGAGCGGCCGGCGCGCCCCGGGGCCCTGTTGGACATCCGCGTCTGATCATCCCCCGCAGCGTTCGGCCTTCACGCGAAAATGAGCGGCGCGTTTTCGCCTGCCGTGATTAACCTCTCCGCCATGCGAGCGAGGGGCTGGATCATCCCTGCGGCGGCCCTGGCGGCCGCCCTTGTCGCGGCGGGGTCTGTGGCCCAGCCGTCGTCGGCCCGCGCCGCGCGCGAAACCCCGCCGCCTGAGCCTGTGGTCATTGAGCTGTTCACCGCCCAGGGCTGCGCCGGCTGTCCCGAGGCCAACGCCCGTTTCGAGTCCGTCGCGGCCGAGCCCGGCGTCATCGCCCTGACCTACGCCGTCGACTACTGGGACTATCTGGGCTGGGAAGACACCTTCGCCCGGCCTGAATTCGCCCAGCGTCAGCGCGCCTATCGCAAGCCCCTGAGACTGCGCGACGTGGCGACGCCCCAGGTCGTGATTGACGGCCGCCGTCAGGTCGTGGGCGCCCAGGCGCCGGCCCTGCAGAGCGCCATTGATGAAGAGGCCGCGCGCCGTGTGTTTCCGCCCGAGATCGAGTTCCGCGCCGGCGGCGACCGCGTCGGCGTCGGCTCCGGCCGCGTTCCGGTCGGGGGCGCCGAGGTGGTGGCCGTGACCTTCACGCCCGGCCCGCAGGAGGTCGTGATCGCCCGGGGCGACAATCGCGGGCGCACAGTGCGGCACATGAACGTCGTGCGCTCGGTGCGGACTCTGGGCGAGTGGACCGGACGACCCGCCCTCTACGCCCTGCCCCGCGCCCGCGAACCAGGTCAGGCCGTGGCGATTCTGGTCCAGGCGAAGGACGACCGGCGCATCCTGAACGGCGCCGTCCTGGCCCCGCGCTGACCCGTCGGCCACCCCTGTCAGCTTCCGTCAGTATCCCTGTTCTCCCAAAGGCCCGGACAGTGCATGATCGGCCCGCAGTCCGTGGGCCGGACAGCGAGCGGGAACGGTGATGCGTATCGGCGGACGGACATGGATCGGCGCGAGCCTCGCGATCGGCCTCCTTTTCGGCGCCGGAGCCGTGGCGACCGCCGGGCAGGAAGACATTGTGCTGACGCCGGCCGCGCGCGGCGTGACCCAGGTCCTGACCGCCGCTGAACTGGCCGCCTGGGGCCGTGATCGCAGCGACGCGGGCGCCCTGATCATGGCGGCTCGCCTGCTGGCCGAAGTGCCAGTGCGGCAGACCGAGGGCGAGACTCCCTTCCTGACCGCCGCAAGCCTGCTGGACGAGGCCGCGGCCATGGCCGGCGACAATCCCGGGGTGGTAGACGCCATCGACCGCCTACGCGATCCGCTGACCCGGGGCGTCCGGTCGTCGATGTTCGGCGCCGGACCGGTGCTGACGGTGAAATCTCTCCAGGCCCGCGAGCGCTGGGCCTTCGACGTCGAGGCGCGCGGCGGGGAGGTCCTGCGGGTCGCCGCCATCGGCGACGGCGACACGAATATCGATCTGGTCGTGCGCGACGCCCGCGGCGCCGTGGTCTGTCGCGACGGCTTCGGCGACCACTATCCGGTCTGCACGGTCTCTCCGCGCGCCGGCGGCCAGATGCAGGTTGATATCGTCAACCGCGGCGACGTCTGGACCAAGGTCCAGGTGCTGAGCAACTGAGGCCCGAACGGATGATCGCAGCCCGGGCGGCAAGGCAGCTGGCTTCCGTCGCCGCGATCGTCGCCGTCTTCGCCGCCGGCCCGGCTCCCGCACGTCAGGAATCGCCCGCCGCCCTGCGCGCCGAAGCCTATGAGGCGGCGCAGTGGGCCATCGCTTCCGACGCCGCCGACGCCCTGGCGCGGGTCTCTGCCCGTTTCGCCCAGGGCGACGACGCCCTCGGCCGGCTGGCGGAGGAGCGCGAGGACCTGATCGAGCGCCGCGACCGGCTGGAGCGCGAGCTGGAGCGGCTCTACGCCTCGGAAGACGCCGCGGCCCTTGCCGACCGAGCCCGGACCCGCGCGGCCTGGGAGGCGACGGTCGAAAGGCTGCGGGCCGTGGACGCTGACATTGACGCCCGCTTCCCCGCCTATTCGGAACTGACCAGCCCGCGCGCCCTGTCGGTCGCCGAAACCCAGGCCCTGCTCGGCCCGGACGAGGGTCTGCTGCTGGTGCTGGTCAATCCCGAGGCGACTTATGTCTGGGGCATATCGCGGGAGCGGGTCGAATGGACCCGGGCGGAGGATCTGGGCGATGCGGCGATGACCGCCGCGGTGAACCGGCTGCGGGCCTCCCTGACCAGCGCCGGCGCCGTGCGCGGCGGTCCGGACGTCGATCCGATCCTGTTCGCCGGACCGCAGGCGAGGCCGTTCGACCGCGCCACGGCGCATCGTCTGTATACGGAGCTCGTCCAGCCCGTCGAAGCGGCCTTCGAGGGCAAGACGACGCTCATTTCGGTCGTCACCGGCGCCCTGACCTCCCTGCCGCTGTCGGTGTTGACGACCGGAGCCCCCACAGGCTCCGACGCCGCGCCCGAGGCCCTGGCCGCGACGTCCTGGCTGATCGACCGCTACGCCCTCGCCACCCTGCCGTCGGTATCCAGTCTGGAAGCATTGCGGTGCCATCTGGTCGCTGATCCGGGGCAGCGCAGCGCGGGTTGTCCGCAGCCGCGTGGAGCTGTGGCGCGGCGGGCTGAAACCACCGGCGCCCGCCTGCACCTCGCCGCCTTCGGCGCGCCGCTGCTGACGGGCGAACCTGTGAACGCCACGCGTGGTTCCCCTGCGGCGGACGATGTCATGGGCGAAGGACGGCTGGCCGATGTCCGCAAGCTGCGGGCCCTGCCCTCCCTGCCCGGTTCGAAGCTGGAGCTGGAGACGCTGAAGACCCGCTATCCGGACGCCCTTGTCCGGATCGGTCCGGAGGCGACCGAACACGCGGTGCGCGCCCTCGACGCCGACGCCCTGTCGCGGGCGCGGTTCGTGGTCTTCTCGACCCATGGCCTGATGGCCGGCTCCGCCGCCGCCGAACCCGGACTGGTCATGACCCCGCCCGATCAGGCCACAGATGCCGACGACGGCTATCTGAGCGCCTCCGAGGCGGCCCAGCTGCGGCTGGACGCCGAGTTCGTGGTGCTGTCGGCCTGCAATACTGCGGCGTCCGACGGGCGGCCCGGCGGCGAGGGCCTTTCCGGGCTGGCGAGGGCCTTCTTCTACGCCGGGGCCCGGTCGGTGATGGTGTCGCACTGGGAGGTGTCGGACGTCGCGACGACGACCCTGATCACCTCGGCCTTCGCCGACCTCGATGGCCGGCGCGCCGGCGATCCGGGCGTCCGCGCCCGGGCGCTGCAGGCCGGCATCCGCGCCGTCCGCGCCGAACGCCGCTGGGCCCACCCTGCCTATTGGGCCGCCTTCACCCTCGTCGGCGAACCCGGCTAGGACAAAATCAGCCCTGAACGGTCCGGTTGCGACCATTACTGACGCAGCGGCGGGCCATGATCGCCGGATGTCGGGTGATATCGAAGCGGACGCAGTGGACGCCGTGGACGGAGCGGACGGAGCGGACGGAGCGGACGCTTCGCACTGTATTTTTCCGTCCCCTGGATCAGGCGCCGGCCTTCTCTGCGAAGCTCAGAGCCCCGGCCGCCAGCATCGGCACCTGGGCCGCCATGGTGCGGGCGTGGCTCGAGGCCGCCGTTCCGTCGCGGACGCGCCCGGCGATGCCTTGGCAGATGGCCGCGAGACGGAACAGATTGTAGGCGAACAGCCAGTCGAGATTGGCCGGCGTGGCTCCTGTCAGCCGGGCGTAGTGCTCGACCGTCTCGGCTACCGAGGGAATGCCCAGCGCCTCGATATCGGCCCCGGCCAGACCGTTGCGCGCCGTCGCCGGAATGACCCAGGCGATCAGAAGATAGGAAAAGTCCGCCATCGGATCGCCGAGGGTCGACAGCTCCCAGTCCAGCACCGCGCGAACCTGTGGTCCGTCCGGCGAGAGGATCAGATTGTCGAGGCGGAAGTCGCCGTGGACGATCCGCGTCGGCCCGTCTGGCGGAAGGGTGGCGGGCAGGAATTCGATCAGACGATCCATGGCTGGAATCCGATCAATCTCGGAGGCGCGATACTGTTTGGTCCAGCGCCCAACCTGCCGCTCGAAATAATTGCCCGGCCGTCCGTAGTCGGACAGTCCTATGGCGGCGGGGTCGAAGGCGTGCAGGGCCGCCAGGGTATCGACCTGGGATTCATAGATGGCGCGACGCTGGGCCGGCGCCATGCCCGGCAGTTTCAGGTCCCACAGCACCCGGCCCTCGACCTTGTCCATGACGTAGAACATCGAGCCGAGGACTCCGTCGTCCGTACACAGGGCATAAGGCCGGGCGACCGGATAGCCCTGTCTGTGCAGGGCCGTAATGACGGTGAACTCACGGTCGACGGCATGGGCGCTCGGCAGCAGGGTCCCGGGCGGCTTGCGGCGCAGGACATAGGCGTGGCCGGGGGTGACCAGCTCATAGGTCGGGTTCGACTGGCCGCCCTTGAACTGGCGCACAGTCAGGGGGCCCGCATAACCTTCGACGTTCGCCGCCAGCCAGCGGTCCAGCGCGGCCTCGTCCAGCGCATAGCGAGGATCCACTTCCCGCGTGCCGGAGAAGGTCGCCTGGGCGTCGTCGGTGATGAGCTGGGTCATGCATCTTCCGGGTGGGCGGCGATGATGGCCGCGCGCACCGCGCCGCGCCAGCCCTTCAGCAGCCGGGCGCGTTCTTCCCCGGCCATGCGCGGGGTCCAGCGCGCCGGCGCCTCGACGGGATGATCCTCCAGATCGCTGATCAGGCCGACGCCCAGGGCCGCCAGCTTGGCCGCGCCCAGCGCCGTCATCTCCTGAAACGCCGGGCGTTCGACCACGACGTCGCAGATGTCGGCGACGAACTGCATGGCGAAGGCGTTGGCGGTGACCCCGCCGTCGACCCTGAGCACCTTGAGCGGCGGCGCGCCGTCCCCTGCCAGCGCGTCAAGCAGGTCGCGTGTCTGATACGCCAGCGATTCCAGCGCCGCCCGCACCATCTGGGCCGGCCCGCTGTCACGGGTCAGGCCGACGATCGTCCCGCGCGCCTCCGGCTCCCACCACGGCGCCCCAAGGCCGGTGAAGCCGGGCACCAGATAGACGCCGCCGTTGTCCTTCAGACCCTGGGCCATCGCCTCGGACTGGCGCGATTCGGTGATGACCTTGAGCCCGTCGCGCAGCCACTGGATGGCCGAGCCGGCGGAGAAGATGGAGCCTTCGAGCGCGTACGCCACCTCCCCGCCGGCGGCATAGCCGAGCGTGCCCAGCAGCCGGCTGGTCGAGCCGACGGGTTCGCTCCCGACATTGGCGACGAGGAAGGCGCCGGTGCCGTAGGTGATCTTGGCGTCCCCGGCCTTGAGGGCCCCGTGCCCGACCAGCGCCGCCTGTTGGTCCCCGGCCGCGCCGTGGATCGGCAGGGCCGCGCCGAACAGGGAGGGGTCGCAGTCGCCGAGATGGTCGGCGCAGTCGCGGATTTCCGGCAGGGCCGCCATGGGAACGTTGAACAGTTCAGCGAGATCGGACCGCCATGCGCGCGTCGACAGGTCCATCAGCGAGGTACGGCTGGCGTTGGTGACGTCGGTGACGTGGCTCGCGCCGCCGGTCAGTTTCCAGATCAGCCAGCATTCGATCGTGCCCAGCCTGACCTCGCCGGCCTCAGCCCGAGCCCGCGCGCCGGGGACGGCGTCGAGCAGCCAGGCGAATTTCGAGGCGGAGAAATAGGGGTCCAGGATCAGACCGGTCGCCGCCTGCACCATCGGCTCATGGCCGGCGGCGGCCAGCTTGCCGGTGGCGGCGGCGGTACGCCGGTCCTGCCAGACGATGGCGCGATGCAGCGGCTCGCCGGTCGCGGCGTCCCACAGGACGGAGGTCTCCCGCTGGTTGGTGATGCCGATGGCGGCGAACCGGCCGACGCCGCCGGCCTTGCGGACTGCCTCGCGGCAGGTCTGCAGGGTGGCGGTCCAGATCTCGGTGGCGTCATGCTCGACCCAGCCCGGGTGCGGGAAATGCTGCCCAAGCTCGATCTGGCTGACGGCCACGGGTTGAAGTCCGCCTTCGGGCGCAGCTTCGAAGGCGATGGCCCGGGTCGAAGTGGTGCCCTGGTCGATGGCGAGGATCAGGCTCTTCATAAACGCATCTTACGCAGAGCCCGCGCGTGCGGTTAAGTGGGCGCATGCACACCGCTTCATTCCAGGGCGTCCGCGACGCCGCCCGCCAGATCGCCGGCCATGCCGTCCGCACCCCCCTGATCGAGAGCCCGGCGCTGAATGCGCGGCTCGGGGGCCGTATCCTGCTGAAGGCCGAAAACCTGCAGCGCGCCGGGGCCTTCAAATTCCGCGGGGCGTGGAACCGCATCAGCCGGCTGACGGACGCGGAGAAGGCGCGCGGGGTCGTGGCCTATTCGTCCGGCAACCACGCCCAGGCCGTTGCCGCGGCAGCGCAGATCCTCGGTGTCGAGGCGATCATCGTCATGCCTGCCGACAGTCCCAAGGTGAAGGTCGAGGGCGTCATAGCTTTCGGCGGCGAGGTGCGGATGTACGACCGCTATACCGAGAGCCGCGAGGCCATCGGCGAGGAAATCGCGGCGTCGAAAGGGTCGGTGCTGGTGCGCCCGTTCGACGATCCCTTCGTCATCGAGGGTCAGGGCACGATCGGGCTGGAGATCATGGAGCAGGCCGATGCGCCGCTGGACCTGCTGTTGTGCGGGGCCTCGGGCGGCGGGCTGATCGCGGGGATCAATCTGACCATGGAGGCCCTGTCGCACGAGACGCGGGTGATCGGGGTCGAGCCCGAGGCCTATAACGACACCCTGCTGTCGCTGGCGGCGGGCGAACGGCTGACCCATGCGCCGGTTGAGCGGCCCTCGATCTGCGACGCCCTGATGACCGACCGGCCCGGCGAGCTGACCTTCCCGATCAACCAGCGGCTGGCCGGCGTTGTGACCGTCTCGGACGCCGAAGTGGCGGCGGCGGTGGCCTATGCCTTCAAGGTGCTGAAACTTGTGGTCGAGCCCGGTGGGGCCGTGTCGCTGGCGGCTGTGCTGACCGGCAAGGTCGAGACGGCGGGCCTGACCACCGCCGTCATCCTGTCGGGCGGCAATGTCGATCCGTCCCTGTATTCCGCCATCATCGAAGATCGATTCCAGCCCGGAGCCTGACGCCCATGAGCCGTACCGAACGCAAGGGAACGCCGACGCCCGTCGCCGACCTGCCCAGCCTGATCGGCCAGGAAATCGGCGTCAGCCGCTGGATCACCGTCGACCAGGCCCGGATCGATGCCTTCGCCGAGATCACTGAGGACCGCCAGTTCATCCACATCGACCCCGTGGCGGCGGCGCGGACCCCGTTTGGCGGAACCATCGCCCACGGTTTCCTGACCCTCAGCCTGCTCTCGGCCATGACCTATGACGCCGTCCCGCCGCTGGAAGGGGTGGTGATGGGGGTCAACTACGGCTTCGACAAACTGCGCTTCCTCGCCCCGGTGCCGGCGGGCTCGAACGTCCGGGGCCGGTTCAAGCTGCTGTCCGCCGAGGACAAGGGTGGCAGCCGCTGGCTGCTCAAACACCAGGTCACGGTCGAGATCGACGGGGCGGAGAAGCCGGCTTTGATCGCGGAATGGCTGGGGATGCAGGTGGTTGGCGGCTAGCCCTCCCCCAGGCACCGGAGCGCCACCTCGAGGTTCCGCAGCCCATCCTCCCCTGTCACCGCCGGCGGCTCGCCCGTACGGATGGCATGCGCAAACGCCTCCAGCTCCTTCTTCAGCGGCTCGGCCGGCCAGCTGTTGACGGCGCGGGTCTGGTAGGAGCCGTCGGCCTGCTGGCCGAAATACTCCGTGACCTGACGGGTGATCAGATCGGCGACCACGAATTTGTTGCGCGTGGCGACCTGCAGGGTGCGGACCTTGTAAGGCGTGACCCAGTTGGTGGTGATGTGGGCGATGGTGCCGTTCTCCAGCCGGAACTGGAGCAGGGCCGTGTCCTCGCGCTCAGCGCGGGTGCGGGCCAACTGCGGCTGGACCTCCACGATCTCGGAATCCGTCAGGTGACGGATAATATCGATGTCGTGCACCGCCAGGTCGATGACCACCCCGACCTCGCCCATGCGCGGGGGGAAGGGGCCGACGCGGGTAATCTGGATCGAAATGACCTCATCGCCGTCGATGGCGCGCTTGACCGCTTCCACCGCCGGATTGAAGCGCTCGACCTGACCAACCATCAGCACGCGGTCATTGGCACTGGCGGCGTCGATCATCCGTCGGGCGTCGGCGACGGTGGCGGCGATCGGCTTTTCGACCAGGACGTGGATCCCGGCCTCGAGCAGGGCGACGCCGAGTTCGGCGTGGTGCCGGTTCGGCGTGGCGACCACCGCGGCGTCGAGGCCGGCGGCGACGAAGTCGGCGGCGGTGGTGAAGGCCGTGGCGTCATACAGGCCGGCGACGCCCTCGGCCGTCGCGGCGTCGGGATCAAAGACGGCGATGAGGTCGAAGTCGCGGATCGTGGACAGGACGCGGGCGTGGTTGCGGCCCATGACGCCCACGCCGGCGACGCCGACCTTCAGTTCGGGGAGATGTTGGGTCATGGCGTCAATCCTGGCGGAAGCTGGCGACCGCCGCGATAATCGTATCCTGCGTCGCCTCGTTGAGATCGGCGTACATCGGAAGACTGACCACCCGCCGCATCAGCCGCTCGGTCACCGGCAGGCCCTGCGGCCCTCGCGGATACAGGTCGTAGGCCGGCTGCAGGTGCAGCGGGATCGGATAGTAGACCGCCGTGGGCACGCCCTGCGCTTTCAAGTGGGCGATCAGACCGTCCCGGTCCTCATGCTCGATCGTGTACTGGGCCCAGTTGGAGACGTTGCCGGCGGGCACATCCGGCACAGCGGCGACGTGGGGGCGCAGGCCCTCATTGTAACGGGCGGCGATGCGGTTGCGCCATTCGATCTCTTCGCCGAACACCTTCAGCTTCTCGATCAGGACGGCGGCCTGGATGGTGTCCAGACGGCTGTTGAGGCCAATACGCATGTTCAGATATTTGGGGTCGTGATCGAAGGTCTTGCCTTCGAGATCGCGCGCCACCGCCTTGCCGTGCACGCGGAGGGAATCGATCAGCTGGGCCAGATCCTCGTCATTGGTCAGCACCGCCCCGCCGTCGCCGTAGCAGCCCAGTGGCTTGGCCGGGAAGAAGCTGGTGGTGGTGATGTCGGCCCATTTCAACGGGTGGTCGCCGTTGATGGTGCAGCCGAAGCCCTGGGCCGAATCGGCGATCAGCTTCAGGCCGTATTTGTCGCAGATCGCCTTGATGGCCGGATAGTCGGCGGGCTGGCCGAACAGGTCGACGGCGATGACCACGCGCGGCTTCAGCCGGCCTTCCTTGATCGTCGCCTCGATGGCGGCCTCCAGATGGCCGGGGTCCATATTGTAGGTCGTCGCGTCGACGTCGACGAAGACCGGCTCGGCGTCGAACCACGGCACGATCTCGGCGGTGGCGGCGAAGGTGAAACTGGGCACGAAGACCGCGTCGCCCCGGCCGATGCTCCACGCCATCAGCGGCAGGGCCAGGGCGTCGGTGCCGTTGGCGCAGCCCAGCGCGTGTTTCGCGTGTCCGAAGGCGGCGAGGTCGGCCTCGAACTGGCGCACCTGCGGACCCATGACCCAGGCGCCGCCGACGACGGCCGCCTGTACGGCGGTCTCGATCTTGCCGTTCAGGCGAAGGCGCTGGGCCTGCAGGTCGATGAAGGCAATGCTCATGTCGGGACGATCTCCGGGCGCGCGGCGAGGCGGCGGGCGTTCAGCGCCGTGTGGTTGCGGCCTCCTACCAAATCGGTCGCCCTAACGCCAAATCCGGACCCGTCACTTCGCGTGACGGGTTGCAACGACCGTGTACGGCGCCGTATGCCCGGAAATCATGAATTCTGGCGTACCCGCCGTCTTCCTCGATCGCGACGGCGTACTGATCGAGGATACGGGCTATCCCCATCTGGAAGAGCAACTCCGCTTCGTGCCCGGCGCGCCCGAGGCCGTGCGGCGGCTGAACCAGCTCGGCTTCCTCTGCGTCATCGTCACCAACCAGTCGGGCGTCGCCCGCGGCCTGTTCAGCGAAGACCAGATGAAGGCGTTCAACACCCTGATCGTCCGCAAACTGGCGGCCAAAGGGGCGGTGATCGGCGCGCTATACGCCTGTCCCTTCCACAGTGAAGGTCGGGTCGAAGCCTATATCCATCCCGACCATCCGGACCGGAAGCCCAACCCCGGCATGATCCTGCGGGCCATCGCCGATCACAATATCGATCCGGCGAAGAGTTTCATGATCGGCGACCAGCCGTCGGACATGGAGGCCGCCCGTCGCGCCGGAGTGCCGGGCTTCCGCTTCGAGGGCGGGGACCTGCTGGAATTCGTCCGGGAACTGTTGGGTCACTGAAGGCCTGATTGCGACTGTCAGTTCGCGTCGGGTGGGAATTCCTTCACTCATGAAATAAGCTGAGACGTCAGCCTCCGGAGCCATCCATGACCCAGATCTTCGCCGAGCGCCGCTGGTCCAGTTCCGACGGGCTGAGCCTGTTCGCCCGCGACTATGCCGCGGCGTCCGGGACGGCGAAACTGCCGGTCATCGCCATCCATGGCCTGACGCGCAACTCGGCGGATTTCGACGCCATCGCCCCGCTGATCGCCCAGAGCGGACGGCGGGTGCTGGCGCTGGACATTCGCGGGCGCGGCCAGTCCGACCGGGCGCCGGACCCGATGACCTATCAGCCCGTCACCTATGTCCAGGACGTCCTGGCCCTGATGCGCGACCTCGGCATCGAGCGCGCGGTCTTCCTCGGCACCTCCATGGGCGGACTGATCACCATGGCGCTGGCCGCCATCAGGTCGAAGGTCATCGCCGCCGCCATCATCAACGATGTCGGGCCGCAGGTATCGCCCGTGGGCCTCGCCCGTATCGCCGCCTATGCCGGACAACCTGTGGAGATCAGCAATTGGGCCGATGCAGCGGCCCATGTGCGCAAGCTCAACGAGGTCGCCCTGCCGAACTATTCCGACGCCGACTGGGACGCCTTCGCCCGCCGGACCTTCCGCATCGGGACCGAGGGCACGCCGGTGCCGGACTATGACCCCGACATCATGGCCCCGATCCGGGCGGCGGGGTCCAAGGCCCTGGTCCCCAATCTATGGCCATTCTTCACCCGACTGGCCAAGGGTCGGCCAACCCTGCTGGTGCGCGGCGGGACCTCGGACCTGCTGAGCCCCGAGATCGCGGCCAGGATGCGCAAACGCGCGCCGAAGATGGATTTCGTCGAGGTTCCCGGCGTCGGTCACGCACCCATGCTGGACGAGCCCGAGGCCAAGGCGGCGATCTTCCCGTTCCTGAGCGAGTTGCCCTGAGGCGTCAGTCCGGGACGTTGGCGTCTAATTCATCCAGCCAGACCCGCGCGGTGGCGTCCGAGGGCGCCCGCCAGTCGCCGCGGGGCGACAGCGACCCGCCGGTGACCACCTTCGGCCCGTTCGGCAGGGCCGACCGCTTGAACTGGCTGGTCTGGAAGAAGCGGAACAGGAATTTCCGCAGCCAGTGTTTGACCGTCGCCAGATCGTATTCGACCTTCTCGTCGTCCGGCGTGGCGGTCGGCCAGTGGCCCGTCGCTGCATCCTTCCACGCCTGGTGCGCCAGATAGGCCACCTTCGAGGGCTTCAGGCCGAAGCGGGTGATGTAGAACAGGAAGAAATCGTTCAGCGCATAGGGACCCACCGTCGCCTCGGTCGACTGCAGTTTGCCGTCGGCGCCCGCAGGCACCAGTTCCGGTGAGATTTCGGTGTCGAGTACGGCGTGCAGCACGGCGGCGGCCTCGCCCGTGTATTCCTTCGTCGCCACCCAACGGATCAGGTGCCGGATCAGCGTCTTCGCCACCCCGCCGTTGACGTTGTAGTGGCTCATATGGTCGCCGACGCCATAGGTGGCCCAGCCCAGCGCCAGTTCGGACAGGTCGCCGGTGCCGAGCACGAAGGCGCCGTTCTGGTTGGCAAGCCGGAACAGATAGTCGGTGCGCAGGCCCGCCTGCACATTCTCGAAGGTGATGTCGTGGACCGGCTCGCCCTTGGCGAACGGGTGGCCGATGGCCTCCAGCATGGTCGTCGCGGTCGGCCGGATGTCGATCTCGGCCCCGGTCACGCCCAGCGCCTTCATCAGGGCCCAGGCGTTCGACTTCGTGCCCTCCGAGGTGGCGAAGCCGGGCAGGGTGTAGCCGAGGATTCCCGTCCGCGGCAGGCCCAGCCGGTCGAAGGCGCGGCAGGCGACCAGAAGGGCCTGGGTCGAATCCAGCCCGCCCGAGACGCCGATGACGATGCGCTCGCCGTTGGTCGCCCTCATCCGGCGCATCAGCCCCTGAACCTGGATGTTGAAGGCCTCGTAGCAGTCCTGGTCGAGCCGCGCCGCGTCGTCCGGAACGAAGGGGAAGCGGTCCAGCGGGCGGATCAGGTCGCCCGGCCCGTCGCTTCCCGATGTCTCGAACGGCACGACCGTCGCGGGCTCGCCCTCGATGCGGGCGCAGTCGGCGAAGGTGCCATTGCGCAGCCGGTCCTGGCCGATGCGCTCGACGTCGATGTCGGCGATGGTCAGATGGCTCTCCATCGAGAACCGCTCGCCCTCGGCCAGTCTCGCGCCCAGCTCATGGATCGTCGCCTGCCCGTCCCAGGCCAGGTCGGTGGTGCTCTCGCCCCAGCCCGAGGCGGTGAAGACATAGGCCGACAGGGTCCGCACTGACTGGCTGGCGCACAGCAGGGCGCGCTCATCGGCCTTGCCGATGACGATGTTGGAGGCCGACAGGTTCAGCAGGATGCGGGCCCCGGCAAGGGCCGCCCGCGTTGAGGGCGGTTGCGGAGCCCAGAAGTCCTCGCAGATCTCGGCGGCGAAGACGAAGCCGGGCCGGTCGACCGCTTCGAACACCAAGCCGGGCGCGAAATCGACCGTCTCGCCATTGAGGACCACCGTGTCCTCCGACCGGCTGGCGGCCGCGGCGAACCAGCGTTTCTCATAATATTCGCGGTAGTTGGGCAGGTAGGTCTTTGGCACGACGCCAAGCACGGCCCCCGAGCCCAGCACCACGGCGCAGTTGTAGAGGGCGTCGCCGTTGCGGATCGGCGCCCCGATGACGGCGACGACGCCCGCGGCGTCGGCGGCGTCGGCCAGGACCGCGATCTGCCGCTCCACCTCGGCCAGAAGCGCCTCCTGCATCAGCAAGTCGTCGATGGCGTAGCCGCTGAGGCCGAGTTCCGGAAAGACGATCAGGTCCACGCCCCGCGCGCCCGCCTGCCGGATCAGGGCGATGTGCTCCTCGGAATTGGCGGCGGGGTCGGCGGTGTGGACCACCGGGGTCGCGGCGGCCACGCGGACGAAGCCGTGGGTGCGGGGCGAATCGAACGGGTGGATATCAGCCATCAATCTTTCCGCTTATCCCGGCGAAAGCCGGGACCCAGTGCTTTCCAGCGTGACGCCGGCGGTTTGGATCACTGTTATGCTCATATAGGCTCAAACCGCGCCTCCAAAGAACTGGGTCCCGGCTTTCGCCGGGATGAGCGGAGTATTTTGTGGTTGCATCCTCAACAGCCCGCTAAAGCCAACCGATGAACGACACGCCGAAAAAGGGCTGGTTCTCGCGGCTCAGCGAGGGGCTGAGCCGCTCCTCGAAACAAATGACCGAACAGGTCGTGGCCACCTTCGTGAAGGAGCCGCTGTCCGAGTCCGCGCTGGAACAACTGGAAGAGCATCTGCTGGAGAGCGATCTCGGCCCCGCCGCGACCGACCGGATCGTCGAACGCTTCCGCGAACTGCGCTTCGGCAAGGTGTCGGAGCGCGAGGTGAAGGAGGCGCTGGCCGAGGCTGTGGCCGCCGAACTGATCCCGCGTCAGGCAGCCTATGAGCCCCTGAACGGGCCGCGACCGTTCGTCACCCTGTTTGTCGGGGTCAACGGTTCAGGCAAGACCACGACCCTGGGCAAGATCGCCGCCGACCTGACCGGACAGGGCGCCAAGGTGATGATCGTCGCCTGTGACACTTTCCGCGCCGCCGCTCGCGAACAGCTGAAGATCTGGGCCGAGCGCGCCGGGGCCTCGTTCGAAAGCCGCCGCGACGGCGCCGATCCCGCCGGCCTGGCCTTCGACGCCTATACGAAGGCGAAGGCCGAAGGCTACGACGTGGTCCTGATCGACACCGCCGGACGGCTGCAGAACAAGACGGCCCTGATGGATGAACTGTTGAAGATCGTCCGGGTCCTGAAAAAGATCAACCCCGAGGCTCCGCACGAGACCCTGCTGGTGCTGGACGCCACCGTGGGGCGCAACGCCCTGGCCCAGGAACAGATTTTCGGCCGCACGGCCTATGTCTCCGGACTGGTCATGACCAAGCTGGACGGCACGGCGCGCGGCGGGGTTCTGGTGCCCGTCGCCCAGGCCTCGGACGCCCCGATCAAGCTGATCGGCGTCGGCGAAGGCATAGACGATCTGCAACCCTTCGACGCCCGAGCCTTTTCAAGATCGCTGGTGGGGCTTGAGGACTGATGCATGAGTGACGCCGCGACCCCCTCCACAGTGAAGACGGACTCCCGCCTGCGGCAGGTCGTGGATTTCGGCGGCCTGCTGGCCTTCGGTCTCGCCTTTCTGGTGATGCGCCTGCGCGGCATGAGCGGCGACGAGGCCCTGGTCCAGGCGACCTGGTTCCTCGTCGCCGGGTCCGCCGTGGGCGTCGCCGTCGGCCTGATCGTCGAGAAGCGTCTGGCCCTGATGCCGTTGCTGGTCGGGGGCTTCGCCCTGGTCTTCGGCCTGCTGACCCTGCTGACCGGCGACGGCCTGTGGGTGAAGGTCAAGGTGACGGCGCTCAACTTGTCGCTGGCGGTCGCCCTGATCGGCGGCGTCCTGCTCAACAAACAACCGCTGAAGGCCCTGCTGGGCACGGTGATTCCGATCAACGACCGGGCGTGGCGCACGCTGACGCTCCGCTACGGCGTCTATTTTCTGGCGGTCGCGATCGTCAACGAACTGGTCCGCAGCGAGGCCCTGGTCAGCTGGGCCGCTGCCCGGATCGGCCGTGGCGACGTCGATCCGGCCGATGTCTGGGTCAGCTTCCGCGGCGTGCTGTGGATCGCTTCCTCAGCCTTCGGCCTGTCGCAAATCCCGCTGATCATGCGCAACCTGACCTCCACCGATACGCCGGTCGATCCGATGGCTCCCGCGGAGCCGGACACCGCGCCATGAACCGCCGGCGGATCATCCGTCGTCAAACCGTTAAGTGCGACTGCTAGGTCTGCCTCATCGAGGCCGAAGGGATACGGTTCATGGTCAAGTCCGGGAACAAGTCGAAGCGCAGCGGAGGACTGGGCGGCTCGCCCAGCCACCTGATGCACCGTGTGCTGCAGTTGGCGCTCGACATCTATTCCGAGGAAACCGGCCCCGACGGCCTGACCCAGCGCCAGTTCGCGGTTCTGGAGGCCGTGTCGCAGAAGTCGGGCCTCACACAAACCGACCTCGTCAGGGCCACTGGCATCGACCGCTCGACTCTCGCAGACCTGGTTTCGCGTATGACGACCAAGGGACTGCTGGATCGGGAGAAGTCGGCCATCGACGCCCGCGCCAAGGCCGTCAGCCTGTCCGGTCCCGGTCAGGCCGCGCTGGACGTCGCCCGTCCGAAGGTCGAGGCCGCCGACAAACGCATTCTGGCCCTGCTCCCCAAGGGAAAGCGCGACGGCTTCCTTGGCCTGTTGTCCGAACTGGCCGGCGAGGCCGATGCAGCCCCCGACAAGGCCAAGGCCGAGGCCCGGGCCGCCAAGAAGGCCGCCCGGGAGGCGAAGAAGCTGGCGAAGAAGGCGGCCAGGCCGGCCAAGGTGAAGGCCGAGAAGCCGGTCAAACCGGTCAAGGCCGAGAAGCCCGCCAAGGTCGTGAAAGCGAAGAAGGCCAAGGTGGCCGAGCCGGCGTAACCCTCCCTCTCCCGGCGGGAGAGGGAGGCACAAGGCTCAATCCATCAACTGCTGGGCCAGGTAGACGTAGTGCCGGGCCCAGCGACGGGCGTTGGCGACCGGGTCGGCGTCGTTGGAATGACCGCCTGACGTCTCTTCATAATAGAGGTGGTCATAGCCCATGTCGGTCAGGCGGGCGGCGAATTTGCGCGCATGGCCCGGATGGACGCGGTCGTCGCGGGTGTTGGTGGTGATGTAGGCGCGCGGATAATCCGCACCCGGACGAAGCTGCTGATAGGCGGAATAGCGCGCGATCCAGGCGGCCTCTTCCGGAATGCGCGGGTCGCCGTACTCGCCGATCCACGAGGCCCCGGCGGGGAGCTCATGATAGCGCAGCATGTCGATCAGAGGGCTCTCGATCACCGCCGCATGGATCAGCTCCGGATGCTGGGTCATCGTCACCGACGTCAGCACCCCGCCGTTGGAACGGCCATAGATGCCGGTGCGGCGCGGCGAACTGATGCCACGTCGGTGCAGGTCAGCGGCCACGGCCGCGAAATCGTCGAAGGCCAGCTGGCGGTTCTCGTTCAGCACGCTCTGGTGCCACTGCGGCCCGAACTCGCCGCCGCCGCGGATATTGGCCTGGACGAAGACGCCGCCGTTCTCGAGCCACAGCTTGCCCATCTCGGGCTTGTAGGCGGGCGGGAAACTGACCTGGAAACCGCCGTAGCCGAACAGGATGGTCGGCGCCGAGCCGTCCATGACCAGGTCGCGCGGACGGGTAACGAAATAGGGGATCATGGTCCCGTCCGAGGACCGGGCCTCGAACTGTTCGGTGACGTGGGTGGAGGCGTCGAATTTTGCGGGGGCGGAGCGGACCTGCACGATCGCATTGGGCGACGGTGCCACATCCGGTTGCCGGCGATCGACCTCGAAGTCGACGTCCAGCAGGCCCAGGGCCGTGGGCGTCAGGAAGTTCTGCGACGAGACGAACAGCGCGCCCCGGCTCCGCGAGCGGTCGCCCAGAGCGACGGCGCTGTTGTCCGGGACGTCGACCTGCCGCTCGGCCCAGCCCCATTCCCCCCGGTCCGCGAAGATCGACAGCCGGCCGCGCACGTTGTCGTTGATCGCGAGGGCGACGCGGTCGTCGAATACCGCGACCGAGGCGACCGACTGCCGGTCCGTGGGTCGAAAGATGGTCTTCGACGCGTTCGAGATCACGACCTGGCCCAACTCGCGGGGCCCATCCGCCAGACGGAGCTCCCCGACCTGATACCGAAGAAGCTCGCCCGCTTGGTGGCGCCTCCACGACTCGTCGATCGTGAAAATCAGGTCGGTGATCGTCCCGTCGCGCATGGCGCCGTGCACGTTGACCCGTTCCGGCAGGTCCAGCTTCATCGGGCGGCCGCCATCCAACAGCCAGGTTTCACCCCGGAAGGTGTCCAGCGGGCGATGGATCAACACCGCCGCGATAGCGCCGGAGTCATCTCGCAATACGCTCGGGCTAACCCCATACCCCCCGTCGCCGATGTCGCCGCGATAGACCTCGGTCGCCTGGGCGAGCGTCTGGCCGCGCGTCAGCGATTTGACGATGAAGGGGTAGCCGCTCTCGGTCAGCGTCCCCGGACCGAAATCGGTCGCCACCAGCAGGGTGTCGCGCTCCAGCCATTCGAGGCGGTGCTTGCCCTCGGGCAGGATGAACCCGTCCTCGACCCACAGGCCGGTCGACGTATCGAACTCACGCACCACCACCGCGTCCTTGCCGCCGTCGGACAGGGAGATCAGGCAGCGGGTCTCATCGGGGGCGAGACAGTCCGCGCCCTTCCAGACCCAGTCCCTGCCCTCGGCGCGGGACAGGGCGTCGATGTCGAGCATCGTCTCCCATCGCGTATTCGCCGAGCGGTAGGATTCCAGCGTCGTGCGCCGCCACACACCCTTGGGATTGGCCGCGTCCTGCCAGAAGTTTCCGATGCCGTCGCCGAGGAAGCTGGGCGAGGGGATGCGGTCGGTGGCGGTCAGGATGGCCTCGGTCTGCTGTCGGAAGGTCTCGTAGCGGCGGTCGCCCTCCAGGGAGGCGAGGGCGCGGCGGTTGGATTCGGCCACGAAGGCGATGGCCTCGGTCCCGTTGACCTCTTCCAGCACCAGATGGTCGTCGGCGGCGCGGACGCCTGCGGGGGTCAGGTCGGCGGGAAAGTGCGGCGGGGGCGTCTGCATGACGCGCGGGACATCGGCGGCGTTCAGGGCCGGGACCTGCATCTGGCCCGGGCCGCTCGCGCAGGCCGCGAGCAACAGCGCCGGGATCGCGGCGGACAGGATCAGTCGGTTCATTTCAAACTCCGCTCGTCAGTTCCTCCCCCAACGGGGGAGGGGGACCATCCGAAGGATGGTGGAGGGGTGTTGGACCGAGCGCGGTGGAAAGGCCCCTCCACCGCTTCGCGGTCCCCCTCCCCCGGTGGGGGAGGAATGTGAATCCTACTCCGCCGTCGGCGCATCCATCAGCCGCCGGGTCAGATAGGTGTACTCCAGCGCCAGCCGCCGGGCGGTCTCGCGCAGGTTGGCCCCCGCCGCGTGGCCGCCGTCGGTGTTCTCGTAGAACAGCACCGGATAGCCCAGCTCCTCCAGCCGCGCCGCCGCCTTGCGGGCGTGGCCGGGGTGGACGCGGTCGTCCTTGGTCGAGGTGTGGATGAAGACCTCGGGATAGGGCTGGTTGGCGCGCAGGTTCTGATAGGGCGAATAGGCCTGGACCCAGGCGCGTTCCTCCGGGATGTCCGGATTGCCGTATTCGGCCATCCAGCTGGCCCCGGCCAGCAGGCGGTGGAAGCGCAGCATGTCGAACAGGGGCACCTGGATGACGGCGGCGTTGATCAGGTCCGGCCGCTGGGTCAGCATCGCCCCCATGAACAGCCCGCCCTGCGAACCGCCCATGATGCCGAGCTTCGGCTGGCTGGTGACCCCGCGGGCGATCAGGTCGAGCGCCACGGCCTGATAGTCCTCATGCGCCCGCTGACGGTTGGCCTGCAGGGCCGCCTGGTGCCAGTTGGGGCCGAACTCGCCGCCGCCGCGCGTGTTGGCGATGACATAGACCCCGCCGCGCTCGAGCCACAGCTTGCCGACCGTGGCCGAATAGCCGGGCAGCAGCGACGACTGGAAGCCGCCGTAGCCGTACAGCAGGGTGGCGTTCGACCCGTCCATGGCCATGTCGCCGCGATGGACGACGAAATACGGGATCATCGTCCCGTCGGCGCTGCGGGCCTCGAACTGATCGACCGTCATACCCTCGGCGTTGAACTTGGCCGGCAGGGATTTGGTCAGGTCGGCGGCGCCAGTCGCCGCGTCGGCGAGGAACAGGCTGGACGGGTTCAGATAGCCGGTGACGCTGACGAAGACGCGGTCGTCCTGCTCGCTGGCCGAGCCGACGCCGACCGAGACATTCTGCGGCAGGTCGAGACGGCTGCGCGCCCATTCGCCCGAGGGGTTGGGCTCATAGACATAGACCGAGCCGCGCACGTTCTCGTACAGGGCAACGACCAGCTTGTTGCGGGTGTTGGAAATGCCCTCGATGGCCTCGCGCGGGCCGGGGCGGATAACCAGCCGGGCCCGCACGGTCGGGTCTGCCAGCCAGGCCGCGAGTTCATAGGCGATGACGTCGCCGGTGCGGAACGCCTGTCCCGAGGGGGCGGTCCAGTCCTGATCCGTGGTGAAGACCATCTGTCCACGGACGAGCGCATTGATGTTGGACTTGGCCGGCAGCTCCAGCTTCGTCGTCGTGCCGTCGGGATTCAGCCGGTGGGTCTCGCCCTCATAGAAGCTGACGCCGCGGTTGATCAGGGTCGCCTGCACCACGCCGTCGGCGTCGCGCAGGGTGTAGCCCGAGACCGAGACGTCGGTCGGCTGGCCGGTGAAGACGGTGCGCGCCTGATCGATGGTCTGGCCGCGCATCAGCACCTTGACGATCATCGGATAGCCCGAGCTGGTCAGGGTGCCGGGGCCGAAGTCGCGCGAGATCAGCAGGGTGTTCTCATCCACCCAGGTCGCCCCGCCCTTGGATTCCTCCAGAACGAAACCGCCTTCGACGAAAGTTCGGGTCGTCCGGTCGAATTCGCGAATGGTCACGGCGTCCTTGCCGCCATCCGACAGGGAGACGAGGCAGCGGGTCTCGTCCGGCGGCAGGCAGGTCGCGCCCTTGTAGACCCAGTTCTTGCCTTCGGCCGCGGCCAGGGCGTCGAAGTCCAGAATGGTCTCCCATTCCGGCGCCTCGGTGCGGTAGCTGTCCAGGGTCGTGGTGCGCCAGATGCCGCGCACATGCTCCGCGTCCTGCCAGAAGTTGTCGATCGTGCCGTCGTGGTTGAAGCCCGGCGAGGGAATGCGGTCCCGGGACTGGACGATCTCCAGCGCCTGCTGGTGCAGGCCTTCGAAGCGCGGATCGCCGCGCAGCACGCCCAGCGAGTGCTCATTGTGCGCATTGACCCAAGCCATGGCGCGCTCGCCCTCGACCTCTTCCAGCCAGATCCAGGGATCGGTTGCGTCCGAGGTCGCGAAGCCGCCGGAGGCTTCCGCGGTCGCTGGGGCGGACGGAGCAGTCTGGGCCATGGCGGCGCTCGAAAGGGCGGTGGAAGCGAGAAGCGCGGCGAGCGCGGCGGTGCGGATCATGTGCGTTAGGCCCTTCAAGTAGCGCGAAGCGCGATAGGGGTCCCTGAAGAGTCCCCGACGGTTGGTCGGGCGGCACCTTAGCGGCGGGTCGGGTTGCGGCAAGACGGGCGGCCCGAGGTTACGGCTTTGTCATCTTGCAGAGGCGGAGGCGTGGCCCACCGTTTCACCCCCCGTCGTCCGGAATGCACAGGATGTTGCCGCAGGCCTTGCAATGCACAGCGTCCGGGTCGTGCACCTGAAGGCCGCAACGGTCACAGGGAAAGCGCACCTTGTGCGGCCTCAGCAGGGTCTGCCCCAGCCGCACGAACAGGGTCACCCCGCCCAGCATGATCAGGATGGAGACGATCCGCCCCCAGTCCCCGGCAGGATGATGTCGCCATAGCCGGTCGTGGTCAGGCTGGTGACGGTGAAATACAAGGCGTCGACATAGCCGGTGATGCCGTCATGGCGGCCCATAAAGCTGGTGTAGACGAAACCCGTGGCCACAAAGACGAAGGTGATCAGGGACACGAGCGCCTTGGCGCTGTCCTCCACCCGGGTGTCATCATAGCGCCGGCCCACGGTGCGCCAGAAAAAGTCCGAATGGATCAGGGTCCAGAGGCGCAGCACGCGCAGGAAGCCCAGATTGAAGAAGAACGGGAAAAGCAGCGTCGCCAGGATGAACAGGTCCATCCAGACGATGGGCTTCTTCAACCAGTCGCGAATGTTGGAATGAGCCGAAGCCCGCGCCGCGAGATCGGCGAACAGCACGGCGGCGATGACATAGTCGATGATGTAGAAGATCAACCCCTCACCCCGCAGCAGGGGCGCGGCGACGAAGAAGCCGACGATGATCAGGTCGATGGCCAGAACCGCCAGCCGGAAACGCACCGCCACCGGCGATGAGCCGTGGTAGAGCGCCCGCAATCTGGCGCGCAGGCGCAGGCCGTCGTTTTTCTGGTCGACAGGCTCGGGCGGGGGCGCGGACTTCGTGCGGCTCATCACCCAGCGATAACGCGGCTGGCTCGCGCAAGGAACCGGCAAACGCTATATGGGGCCTGCATGACCCGTTCCCCCAAGCCTGTGGCCTTCGTCAAGATGAACGGCGCCGGCAACGACTTCGTCGTCGTCAATGCGCTGGAGACGCCGTTCTCGCCGACGGCGGATCAGGCGCGCGCCATCGCTGACCGCACGACGGGTGAGGGCTGCGATCAGCTGATCGCCCTCGAACCCTCCGACCGCGCCGACGCCTTCATGCGGGTCTGGAACGCCGACGGGGGCGTGGTCGAGACCTGCGGCAACGCCCTGCGCTGCGTCGGCTGGATGCTGCTGCAATCGACCGGCAAGGATCATGTCCGGATCGACACGCTCGGCGGCCCGACGACGGCCCGGCGCGCGGCCGACGGGCAGATCACCGTTGATATGGGCGCCCCCCGGCTGGACTGGGCCGAGATCCCGCTCGACGAGGCGATGGACACCCGCGGCATCGAGCTTCAGGTCGGCCCCATCGACGACCCGGTGCTGCACACGCCCGGCGCGGTATCGATGGGCAATCCGCACGTCGTCTTCTTCATGGACCATGCGCCGAACGACGGCTTCGTGCGCGGCACGGGATCGCTGATCGAACATCACCCGCGCTTTCCGGAGGGCGTCAACGTCGGCTTCGCCCATGTCATCGCGCCCGACCGTATCCGCCTGCGGGTCTGGGAGCGCGGCGCCGGCCTGACTAGGGCCTGCGGCACCGGAGCCTGCGCCGCCCTCGTCGCCGCCGCCCGCAGGGGCCTGACCGGACGGGCGGCGACCATCGAAGTGGATGGCGGCGAACTGCGGATCGAATGGGACGAGGCGACGGACCACGTCTTCATGACCGGGCCAATCGAGGTCGAACGGACGGGGACGCTGGCGCTCTGACACTGCGTCAACGGTTGTCCCGGCCCGTCCTGCGGCTTAGGAACGGGCATGGCCGATCTCACCGACAAACAGACCTTCTCCGACGAAGACGCGCTCGAGTTTCATCGCAGCCCGACCCCGGGCAAGATCTCCATGGCGCCGACCAAGCCGATGGCGACCCAGCGCGACCTGTCGCTGGCCTATTCGCCCGGCGTCGCCATTCCGGTACTGGCCATCGCCGCCGACGCGGACAAGGCCTACGACTATACGTCCAAGGGCAATCTGGTCGCCGTCATCTCGAACGGCACGGCCATCCTCGGCCTCGGCAACCTCGGTCACATGGCGTCCAAGCCGGTGATGGAGGGCAAGGCTGTCCTGTTCAAACGCTTCGCCGACGTCGACAGCTTCGACGTCGAGGTCAAGACCACCGACCCGGACGAGTTCATCACCGTCGTCAAGAACATCGGCGACACCTGGGGCGGCATCAATCTGGAGGACATCAAATCCCCCGAGTGTTTCGTCATCGAGAGCGAGCTGCAGGACCTGCTGGACATCCCCGTCTTCCACGACGACCAGCACGGCACCGCCATCATCTCGACCGCCGGCCTGATCAACGCCTGCCACATCACCGGTAAGCGACTGGAGAACATCAAGGTCGTGCTGGCCGGCGCCGGCGCGGCGGGCCTGTCGTCGATCGGCCTGATGAAGGCCGTCGGCGTCCGCGCCGAGAACACCGTCATCGTCGACCGCGACGGCGTCGTCTACAAGGGCCGCGACAACGTCGACCAGTGGAAGGCCGCCCACGCCACCGACACCCCGCACCGCACCCTGGCCGAGGCCATGGTCGGAGCCGATGTCGTCCTGGGTCTGTCGGCCAAGGGTGCGATCACCAAGGAAATGGTGGCCTCCATGGCCCCCAATCCGATCATCTTCGCCATGGCCAATCCGGACCCGGAGATCACGCCCGAGGACGTGGCCTCGGTGCGGTCGGACGCCATTATGGCCACGGGCCGGTCCGACTATGTCAACCAGGTCAACAACGTCCTGGGCTTCCCCTACATTTTCCGCGGCGCGCTGGACGTCCGCGCCCGGCAGGTCAATCACGAGATGAAGGTGGCCTGCGCCCAGGCCCTGGCCGCCCTGGCCCGCGAGGACGTGCCGGACGAGGTCGCCATGGCCTATCGCGGTCGCAAGCTGCGCTTCGGTCCCGACTACATCATCCCGTCGCCGTTCGACCCGCGCCTGATCTGGTACATCCCCCCCTTCGTCGCCCAGGCGGCGATGGACACCGGCGTCGCCCGCAAGCCGATCGAGGACATGGACGCCTACCGGACCGAACTGCGCTCGCGGCTCGATCCCTCCGCCGCCCTGATGCAGAACATCTCAGGCGCCGTGCGCGCCGCCCCTAACAAGCGGGTGGTGTTCGCCGAGGGCGAGGAGACCGCCGTCATCCGCGCCGCCTGGGGCTTCAAACAGGCGGAACTGGGCACGCCGATCCTGCTGGGCCGCGAGGATCTGATCCGTCAGAACGCCGCCGAGGCCGGACTCGATTTCGACGCCATGGGCATGGAGATCGTCAACGCCCGTGTCAGCGAGCACAATGTCGACTACACCGACTGGCTCTACGCCCGGCTGCAGCGCCGCGGCTATCTGCGCCGCGACGTACAGCGGATGATCAACCAGGACCGCAACTATTTCGGCGCCGCCATGGTCGCCCGCGGCCAGGCCGACTGCATGGTCACGGGCGTGACGCGCAATTTCAACATGGTGCTGAAGGAAGTCCGGCGCGTCCTCGACGTCAAGAACCGGATGATCGGCCTGTCGATCCTGCTGGCCAAGGGGCGCACCCTGTTCGTCGCCGACACCTCGATCCACGAACTTCCCAACGCCGAGGAACTGGCCGAGATCGCCATCCAGGCGGCCGAGACGGTCAAGAAGCTGGGCAAGACCCCGCGCGTCGCCTTCCTCAGCTATTCGACTTTCGGCAATCCGCCCGGAGACCGGGGCGAGAAGGTGCGCGAGGCCATCCGCATCCTCGACCAACGCGGCGTCGATTTCGAATATGAGGGCGAGATGCCGCCGGAACTGGCGCTCGATCCCGAAGCACGGGCCGCCTATCCGTTCATGCGCCTGTCGGGCCATGCCAATGTGCTGGTCATGCCGGCCATCCATTCGGCCGCGATCTCGACCCGTCTGGTCCAGTCGCTGGGCGGGGCGACGGTGATCGGACCGCTGCTGGTCGGGCTGGAGAAGTCCGTCCAGATCGTCAGCCTCGGCGCCTCGGTCTCCGAGATCATCACCGCCGCCACGTTTGCCGCCTATGACGAAGGAGCGGCGGTGGAGAGCTAGGCGGTCAGGTCGCCCCCAGCTCCGCCTTCAGCTTGCGGTTCCGGCGATCCAGCAGCCAGCACAGGATGACGGCGGGAATCCCGACCGCCGCCGTCCCCGCGAAGAACAGGGCGTAGGCGACCATCAACTCGTGTCCCTGCTGCAAGCCTTCGACGGCGACGCCCGAGAAGCCCTTCAGGAATTTGCCGAGCAGGGCGTAGAAGGAGCTGAGCAGGGCGTACTGGGTGGCGGTGTAGCCGATGCCGGTAAGGCTGGACATGTAGGCGACGAGCGCGGCCCCGGCCAAGCCCTCGCTGAAGTTCTCAACGAACAGGACGCCGGCGAACATCGGGGTCGAGAGACCGGCCAGCGCCATCAGGGTGTAGCCCAGGTTCGACATCGGACCGATCAGCGCGCCGAGCAAAAGGGTTCGGCCGAAGCCGAACCGGAGGGCGAAAAGGCCACCGGCGGCGATTCCGGTGATCGAACCTGCCAGACCAGCACTCAGCCGCATGGCGCCGATGGCCTCCTTGGTCAGACCGAGTTCGAGGTAGAACGGTCCGACCATAGGTCCCATGACGAAGTCCGGTAGCCGGTAAAGGCTGATCGCCGCCAGCATCAGCAGGGCGGCGGTCTTGTGGGTGGTCAGGAAGTTGATGAACGGACCCACGACCGCGTCGAACATGCCGCGGAGTGTCCATGGCGCCGCTCCGCCGGTGGCTTTCGCGATGGCCGAACGATCCAGCGGCTCCTTCGCGAACAGGGTGGCGATGATCGCGATCGACATGGCCGCGCCCCAGATGCCGTAGGCTCCGTTCCAGCCGAACCAGGTCGCGAAGAAGAGGATCAGCGCGTTGCCGGCGAGCATCGCGAACCGGTAACCCAGCTGGTAGGCCGACGTGAGCAGGCTCAGGTCCTCCTCATTCTCGGCAGTCTCGATCCGCCAGGCGTCGACGACGATGTCCTGTGTCGCCGAGGCGAAGGCCGTCACAAGTGCGGCCGAGCCCAAGGCGGTCAGCCCGCCTTCCGGGCCGACCATGGCCATCGTGATCAGCGCGGCGCCGACCAGTATCTGGGACAACAGCATCCAGCCGCGCCGCCGCCCGAACCGGCCGAGAATCGGAACGTCGAACCGGTCGACAACGGGCGCCCAGAGGAACTTGAAGGAATAGGCCAGGCCGACCCAGGAGATGAAGCCAATGGCGGACAGCGCAACATCGCCCTCCGCAAGCCAGAGGCTGAGGGTCGCGCCGGTGAGCAGGAACGGCAGGCCGGAGCCGAAGCCCAGCAACAAGGTGATCAGGACGCGGCCCCGACCCAACGCCTTGAAGACGTCCTTCGTGCTCGCCTTGCGCGGCGCGGCGTCTGTGGAGCTGTCAGTCATTGGCGCGGCCCTCGAGCGACGCCCCCGCGTCCCTATCCGGCGGCGACCTTGGCGCGGTCCGTGCGGTTCGTCCAGCGGGCGAGTGAGGCGCGCAGGGATTCCAGTTCCAACGGCTTGACCAGATGATCGTTCATGCCGGCTTCGAGACAGGCCTTGCGGTCCTCGGCGAAGGCGTTGGCGGTCAGGGCGACGATCGGCGTGCGGTCGCCGCGAGCGCGGATGGCGCGCGCCGCGCTGGGGCCGTCCATGCCCGGCATCCGCATATCCATGAAGACCAGATCGTAGCGGGCGCGCTTCATGGCGTCGACCGCCTCATGGCCGCTGGCGGCGGTCTCGACGGCGCAGCCTTCGCGACGCAGCAGGGTCGCGGCCAGAAGGGCGCCGACAGGATTGTCCTCGACCAGCAGCACCCGCGTGCCCGAGAAGCGCGTCGGCGCGACCCGGTCGTCCTCGGGCAGCGGCGGAGGCGGAAGGCCGGGCTGGTGGGCGGGGCCCAAGCCCGACGCCGCCAGAACCCGCTCGGCCAGGGAGCCGCGGCGCAGGGGCTTGATCAGATAGCCGTGGAAGCCGGCCCCGCGATAGCGGGCGATCAGGTCGCGCTCGGCAGGTTTCAGCAGAACGATAGCGCGGCCCCCCGCGGGCCGCCGGACCAGGCCGAGCCCCGGCTCACGCGCCGCGTGGTCAATCAGCACGATCCCGGCGTCAGCGCGCACCGTCCCGCCCGAGGCCTCGATCTGGGCGACTGCCGCCGTCCGGACGAAAGGATCGGGGCTGACCACGGCGACGGCGTGACCGGCCAGGGGGGCGCCACGCTCGGCTGCGTCGGTCGCCGCTTCGAAGGTGGCTTCAAACCGGAAGCGCGCGCCGGGACCGTCGGGCCGGTCAGCCACCGACACGGAGCCCTGCATGGCGGCGGCCAGTCTGGAGACCACCGCCAGCCCCAGACCCGCGCCGCCGAAGCGGCTGGCGTCCGAGGCGTCGACATGGCCGAATTCCTCGAAGATCCGCGCGCGCGCCTCGGCCGGAACGCCGGGGCCTGTGTCATCGATGATGAAGGCGAGCCGGGGCGATTTGATCGAGCCCCCGGTCTGCTCGACGGCGATGCGGACGCCGCCGGTCTCGGTGAATTTGACGGCATTGCCCGCCAGGTTGAACAGCACCTGCCGCAGCCGGCCCTCGTCGCCCATGACGTCGACGGCCTGGGGCGCGACGGACCATGCGATCTCCAGCCCCTTCTCGTGCGCCCGCGGGCTAAGCAGTTCGGCGACCCCGCGCACCAGCGCCTCCAGGTCGACCGGAGCATGGTCGAATTCCAGCTTTCCGGCTTCCAGCCGGGCATAGTCGAGCAGGTCGTTGACCAGACCCAGCAGGTGCTCGGCCGACGACCGGGCCGCTTCGGCATAGGCGCGCTGCGCTCCATCCAGCCGGGTGCGTGACAACAGGCCCAGCATGCCGATGACGCCGTTGAGCGGCGTGCGCATCTCGTGGCTCATCAGGCGCAGGAACTGCTGTTCCGGAACCACCGTCTCCGCACCTGACTTCGCCCGCCGCGCCATGCCTATCTCCTCGATCGGCATCCTGCCGGGCAATCCCTTAAGACCGGTTCAATCAGCCCGGTTAAGGCGGGCTGGACTCAGAAGGCGCGCGTCCCGGGTCTCACGTCGGCCTGCCTGTCGAAATCGCCCTGGGCCCCGACGGTCGAGCGACGATAGACCAGCGCTTCGGCGATGTGGCGGCGCAGGACACCGTCGCAGCCGTCCAGATCGGCGATGGTGCGGGCCAGCCGCAGCGTCCGCGTCCACCCCCGCGCGGTCAGGCCGCCGGCCTGCCCGGCTCGCATCAACAAGGCCCGCCCGGCGTCATCGGGCGTCGCGAACCGGTCCAGGGTCTCACCCGAGGCGCGGGCGTTGACGGCCTGGTCGCGGGCCGTGTCCGGGTCTATGCCGGCGGCGCGCAGCCGATCCTCCTGCATCGCACGGGCGGCCAGCACCCGGGCTGAGGCCTCGGCGGTGCCCTCGGCGGGCGGCGGCAGGGCCATGTCGGCGGGGGTGACCGGCGGCGTCTCCACGGTCAGGTCGATGCGGTCGAACATCGGACCCGAGATGCGGTTCTGGTAGTCGCGCTGGCAGCGCGGGGCCTTGCCGCAAGCCCCCTTGCCGCCGCCCCCGATCCCGCAACGGCATGGATTCATGGCGGCGATCAGCTGGAACCGGGCCGGATAGCGGACATGGGCGTTGGCCCGGGCCACCACGATCTCGCCGGTTTCAAGCGGCGCGCGCAGGGAATCCAGGGCCTGCGCGCTGTACTCCGGTATTAGGTAGCAAACACACCAAACAGCACTATGTGATTCGTTAAGGGGAACAGAGGCAGAACATCCCCTTTTGTTCCACCTTGTTCGGCGTAAGGGCTTTCCGGGGGTTGTTCGGGGAAGTGATTGTGGTAATGGTTATCGGGTGCCCTCCCCGGAATCACTTATGACCGACGCCCTCACCGCCCTGTACGGACGCACCCGCTCTCTTTCTGACGGCCTGGAAGCGTTGATCCGTGACGCCTATGAGGCTGGCTTCCGTGAGGGCGGCCTCGCCATGCGGGATCACATTCTACAGGCCGCGAACGCCCCAGTTTCTATCAAGGCTGGCGCGGTCCAGATGGCCACGACCGTCACCCCTAGGGCTTCGCTCGACTTGGACACGGGGACATCTGGCCTCTGGCCGGACAAAGTCCCAGTGACGCCGGATGCGCGGCGGAAAGCGACGCGGGCGCCACGCGGCCTCGTAAGGGCAGCGGTGGCAGAAGTCCTGCGCCAGCAACCGGGCCTGTCGATTACGGAGATCGAAGAGCGGGTCGTGGCTCTACACCCGGAGATCGCGCGCAAGTCGATAGGCAACCAGCTTCGGCACTTCGAGGATGATCTGTACCGGCGCGAAGGTAAGTACAATTGGTTCCTGATGGGTGAGCCCCAAAAGGAAACGGCGAGCCCGGCCTTACCAGCCGACCTCGCCGAACTTCTCGGTCCTTTGAAAGGAGGTGAGGCGCAGTGAGACCGCCATAACCCAACTTCCAGACTGCGTTGGGTGAATCAGACCCGGCGCAGTGTGCAGACCCCGTAGGGGGGCAATCGTGCGTAACCGGGAGGGCCGGGAAACCGGTCCTCCCACCTGTGGCAGTAGTGGCGAAAAAGGTAGACGCGCCGGGTTTGGAATCCGGTGGGGCCGCCCGCAAAAGCAATCCCCGTGTCGGTTCGAGCCCGGCCTACTGCACGACGGCAGCTTATAACGGATTGAAGGCGCAGTCAATTTTGGCTGCGCCTTCGGTTTTGTGAGTCGATTTCAATTAGTTAGGTCGTCCAGCCGGAGCGATTGAGCTCCGCAGGCGACCAGACATTGAATGAGAAAGGTGGCGGTGAAGCCGCCCCGGCTGATCTTGTTCGCCAGGTTCCGTTCGCTCTCCGGTATCCCCATCGCGGTCAGGCGCTCTGCAAGTTCCCGGTAGCCAATATTGCGCCGCTTGAGCTCCCCTTTGAGGAGCCCCTTGGTGCGGGCCTGCCAGTCGGTTTCCATATGTTCCTCGCATTAGATGACGAAAATCATCATAAGCGATGTAAATATCGTTGACAACGATGACGTTATGTCATCATATCCAGTGACTAACACACCGGATATGATGATGTCTCAGCACTTTCTCCTCTCAGCCGCCGCGCGCGAGACGTTCAAGGCCGTCCGTTGGGCCTCGACCGAGGGCGAGCCGGTTTGCAGCAAGTGCGGCTGCGTTGAAGCCTACGAGATCGCCACTCGCCAGATCTTCAAGTGCAAGGGTTGTCTCGCCCAGTTCAGCGTCACCTCGGGCACCATCTTCGCCAGCCGCAAGCTGCCGATCCGCGACATTCTCGCCGCCATCGCCATCTTCGTGAACGGTGCGAAGGGCTACAGCGCCCTCCAACTGAGCCGCGATCTGGACGTCCAGTACAAGACGGCCTTCGTGATGGCCCACAAGCTGCGCGAGGCTATCGCCCTGTCGCGGTCGGCCGAAAAACTGGACGGCGTGGTTGAGGTCGATGGCGCCTATTTCGGCGGCTATGTGAAGCCTGAGAACAAGAAAGCCGACCGCGTCGATCGCCGGCTGTCTGAGAACCAGTCCGGTAAGCGTCAGGTCGTCATCGCCATGCGGGAACGCGAAGGCCGCACAGTTACGGGTATCACGCGGACCGAGGCTCAGGGCGTCTCCCTGGTCGCGCCAATGGTAGCAGCCAGCGCGACCGTCCACGCCGACGAAGCCTCGCACTGGGATGCCCTTCACGCCCGATTCGCGACGAAGCGCATCAACCACAGCGAGGCCTATTCGCAGGACGGCGCCTGCACCAATCAGGTCGAGTCCTTCTTCTCCCGCCTGCGCCGGGCTGAGGTCGGCACGCACCACCACATCGCGGGCAAGTATCTGGCCGCCTATGCGTCAGAGATGGCCTGGCGCGAAGACAACCGCCGCGTCTCCAACGGTGGCCAGTTTGCCCAAGTCGTCGGCGCTGCGATGGCCGCTCCGGTGTCGCGCCAGTGGAAGGGTTACTGGCAGCGAGCGGCTTAGGCCTTGTCGTCGGGCTTCAGGTATCGGCGCGCGCCCTCTGCGACCACGGCACCCACCGCACCGCTGAATAGGACGCTCTTAAGGTCGTCCATTTCGTGGGGGCTGAGCCACGTCCAGCCCCATGCGAGCATATGCCAAGCGTAGACACAGACGGCGAGCCAGAAGATGGCAAAGGCCAATATGATGGAGACGGGCATACAGAAGCCGAACGCCTTCTGGATCAGAAGCTTGTTTTGTTCGATCTGCCCTGGAAGGGTGTCGGCGCGGGGGAAAGTCCGCTCTTCGATCCGAGCGAAAGGGTCAGTCAGCCAGTCCTGAGACTCCAGCCATTCAGGCGGCGGTCCCGGAACCGTGTACGGCTTCCCCCCATCCCCGCTGCCCGCCACTTAGGCCGCCCTGTCGCTCAGGTTGGTGTAGTGCTCCCGGATGAGGGAGTCGGGGATTTGTTCACCCCAACCCTCAGGGTCGTAAACAGCAGACCACGGCGTCCCCGGCTTGTGAGTCAGGTGCGAGAGTTGGATTCCATTCAGGGAGCCATATTTTTCGAACACGCCGCGAAGAAGCCCGCGCGTATCTTCGTCCAGCGCCTCTGCCGGAGCCCACAAGGCATCGCCAATCGGCGCAGTGACAGGGCCAGCGCCGTAGTGCTTAAGTCTCTGGTATAGGTGCGGGATTACCGGGCCGAACTTCCACGCCTCGACCGGCTCGCTGATCAGCGGAGAGCCTCTGAGAGCCAAAGACCAGCCGTGTGCAATGTACGTCAGCTTGACGTACTGCATTGGTGTTAGCGGGCGTCCGCTTTCCTGTGCCAGCCGAAAGAATTCGTTGGCCACGGTGGACGCGCGGTATGGACCGCTCATCACTTTCCTCCTGACCTAACAGCCCCTCGCGACTGAAAACGCCGCGTTCGGGGGCTTATATAGGAAACCTTACAGGAAATGAATCCCTCGCGGACACTATTTGTTCCGGGGATGTTCGCCGAGGGTCCAGCGCCGGTTCACCGCCCCCTCGCCGACAATCACCCCCTGCCGTTGCAGGGTGTTGAGACAGGCCCCTACCCGCTTCCGTATCATCACGCCGGTTCCGTGGTCGGTCTTGAGGCCTCGGTCGGCCATCCATGCATCCCCGATGCAGAACGACGTAAGCGGCTCGGTCGCGCCCTTGAACTGGTCCAGTACGAACCGCCGCATCTGACCCTTACGCGCCCGGTGCTTCGTGGCATATCGCTGGATAGCGGCGGCGGTGTCAGCCGCCGGGTCGAAAAGCCGGATGCAGGCGTCGATGTGGTCGAGATCGCACGTCACCTTGCGGGCGTCGCGTTCCAGGTCCTTGCGCAGCTTCACAAGCTGCTTCCGCTTCGCCTGTAACCCGGCGATGGTGTTGGGTCGTTCCATGGGAGGGGTTGTCATGCGTCAGGTGCTCTTGGCTTGGTTTGGGGCCGCGTTACTTCTGATCGGAAGCTGCTCTTCGGGAGCCGAGGAGGCTGCCAACGCCGCCGATCAAGCCCAGCAGCGAGCAGACGCGGCATACGAACACGCCGAAATGGCCCACGCGCGGTTTAGGGACGTGAATGCAGACATTGACGCTCTTCGCCGCGAAGTCAGGCAGCTGCGCCAGTCAAGTCTATATCGCTAACTAGCGGGAAACATCACCGTATCTGGTGTGTTTGCTACCTAATACCGCTGTACTCGGGGAGTTCATCCAGAAAGAGCACGCCGTTGTGCGCGAGGGAGGCCTCGCCGGGCTTGGCGCGCAGGCCGCCGCCGGTCAGGGCCGCCATGGAGGCTGAATGATGCGGGCTGCGGAACGGCCGGTCGCGGGTCAGGGCGCCGCGCTCGATCAGCCCCGCCACCGACCAGACCATGGAGGTCTCCAGCAATTCCTTCGGCGTCAGCGGCGGCAGCAGGCCCGGCAGCCGCGCCGCCATCATCGACTTGCCCGAGCCGGGCGGGCCGACGAACAACAGGTTGTGGCCGCCCGCGGCCGCGATCTCCAGCGCCCGTTTGGCGCTCTCCTGACCCTTTACCTCGCGCAGGTCCGGGACCCGATCGCCGGACCGCATCGCCCCCGGCTCGGGCCGCCGAAGCACCTGGGTTCCCTTGAAGTGGTTGACGAGGCCGATCAGGGAGCGCGGGGCCAGCACGGCCACATCGCCCGCCCATGCCGCCTCGGGCCCGTTGGCCTCGGGGCAGATCAACCCCAGACCCATGGCGTCGACCGCCACCGCCGCCGGCAGGGTTCCGCCCACCGGCGCGATCCGGCCGTCCAGCCCCAGCTCGCCGACCGCGGCCCAGCCCGACAGCACGTCCGGCGGTATGACGCCCATGGAGGCCAGCAGAGCCAGGGCGATGGGAAGGTCGAAATGACTGCCCTCCTTGGGCAGGTCCGCCGGGGCCATGTTGACGATGATCCGCTTCACCGGAAGGGACAGGGCGATGCCGGCGAAGGCGCCGCGGACCCGTTCCCGGCTTTCGGCCACAGCCTTGTCGGCCAGGCCGACAATGTTGAAGGACGGATTGTCGCCGCACGACAGCTGGTGGACCTGCACGTCGACCCGCCGGGCGTCCACCCCCTCGAAGGCCACCGTCACCACGCTGGCGAGCATGACTCTCTCCCGCTATCCGGGAGAGAACGAACCATGAACCGCGACGGTTGGCAAGGAGGTTCTAGGGATTAGGGATTAGGGAGAAGGGAGAAGGTCTTTCCGACTCAAGCGCCTCCGCCCCTGGAACCTAATCCCTAATCCCCGGAACCTTCTTCTCCACCGCATCCCACATCAGCGCCGCCGCATCGATGCCGGTAAAGCGTTTGAGCTGCTGGGCGCCGGTGGGCGAGGTGACGTTGATCTCGGTGAGGTAGTCGCCGATCACATCGATACCGACGAAGATCAGGCCGCGGCGCTTCAGTTCCGGGCCGATGGCGGCGCAGATCTCGTGGTCGCGGGCGGTCAGTTCGACCGGGGCCGCCGTGCCGCCGACGCGCAGGTTTGAACGCACCTGACCCGAGGCGGGGATGCGGTTGATGGCGCCGACCGGCTCCCCGTCGATCAGGATGATGCGCTTGTCGCCCTTCGATACCGCCGGAATGAATTTCTGGATCACCAGCGGATCGCGGCTGCCGGTCATATGTATCTCGATCAGGGCCTCGAGATTGGGATCGCCGGCCTTCAGCTTGACCACGCCAGACCCGGCCGCGCCGTGCAGGGGTTTGAGCACCACATCGCCGTGCCGCTCATGGAAATCGACCAGGGCGACCGGGTCGGAGCTGATCAGGGTCGGCGGCGTCAGGCCGGGGAATTTCGTCACCAGCAGCTTCTCGGGCGCCGACCGGACTTGGGCCGGGTCGTTCACCACCAGCGTCTTCGGGTGCACCGTCTCCAGCAGATAGGTCGAGGTGACATAGGCCATGTCGAACGGCGGGTCCTGGCGCATCAGGATGACGTCGACGTCCTGGGACAGGTCCAGCTTCACTTCGTCGCCGAGGCTGACATGGTCCCCAAGGCTCTGGCGCACGGTCGCCGGGCGGGCGCGGCAGAACAGACGGCCATCCTCGAGCGCCAGGGTGCGAAAGTCATAGACCCACTGGGCGTGGCCGCGGTCCTGGGCCGTGGTCATCATCAGCCAGGTGGTGTCGGACTCGATGTTGACCGCCTCAATGGGGTCCATTTGGATCGCGACTCTGAGCATCGAATGTCCTTCCAAGCGGGGCGTGCTTGGCTAATGGGCAGCCGGCGGCGTGGGCGCAACCCTAGTTCAGCTGCAGCCTGACCCGATCGACCGACATCTGACGCGTGACCTCCATCGGATCGTCGACTGTGCGGGCGCGGGCCAGGGCCTCGAGCGCGCCGGCCAGCGAGCCCTGTTTCTCCCGCGCGGCGGCGACGTCCAGCCAGGGGCGGTGGTCCTCGGGATCCAGCAGGGCGCGACGCAGGGCCGACCGCTCGGCCCCTTCATAGTCCTGGGACCGGATGGCCCGACTGAACAGGACGTTCTGCAGCCGGATCAGGGCCTGCCGATCGGTGACCGGGGCCATCAACACGTCCAGCCGGTCGGCGACATGCGGCGTCAGCCCGGCCCGCAGGGCGCGGCGGGTCAGTTCCGACGGCAGAACCAGCCGGCCCTGGCTGAAGGGGTCCAGCGCGACGGGGCCTCCGGGGGTCTCGACCCGCAGCAGGAAATGGCCGGGGAAGTCGACGCCCTGGGCCTTGATCCCCGTCCGCCGCGCGGCGTCGAGATAGAAGACCGACAGCGCCCCGGACAGGCCACGGCGGCTTTCGGCCACGTCGATGACGTCCGTATTGCCCGGACTGTCATGGTTGAGGAGGTCGCCGTTCAGCCGCAGGTCCGAGGCCATGGTCTCGGTCAGGGCGTCGTCGGGGCCCTCGCTTCCAATCCGCTCCGCCAGCCGATCGGCGGCGTGGGCGGCGAGGGTGCGGACCGGCTGCGGGTCACGAAACGGACTGTCGTGGATGGCGCAGGCGATGGCCGCCTCGAGCAGGGGGAAGGCTTCCTCCTCGGCCTGTCCGGCTTCCGTCAGCGTCTCGATCGCTTCATCGCGGGTCATGCGGCGCCCCTCCCGAAGGCGACAACCCCGCGACGATGGCGCGGAAACCGGCCCGGGGCCAGCGCCACCATATCGATTCGCAGCACATGGCCGGCCAAGCTGGGTCTTTGACGCAACACCGACCGGCCGGCCGCCAGCAGGCGATCGTACTGGTCGGAGCCGAGGGCGGTGAGCGCGCCCTCCAGCGTGGCGCGGCGCTTGACCTCGACCACGGCCAGCACCTTGCCGCGCCGGGCCAGGATGTCGATCTCGCCGCCGCGGGTCTTCAGGCGGAAGCCGAGCACCTGATAACCCTTGGCCATCAGCAGCGCGGCGGCCAGCCATTCGGAGCGGTGGCCGAGCCGGTGGGAGACCGCGCCGAGGGCGACGCGCCAGCCGCGCTTGGCCCGCACGACCTTCGGCGCCCTTAACCGGGTCGCGGGCCGTTCCGGGCTCACCGGCCCTGCATCTCCAGCGCCCGCTTGTAGAGCGGTTTGCGCGGCAGGTTCAGGGCTTTCGACACCTCGGCGGCCGCCTCGCCGGGGGGCAGGCGGGTCATGGCCTCGGCGAGCGCCGCGTCGGCGTCGGCCTCGGAGGCGACTTCCATTTCGCCCGGGGCGACGACGATGACGATCTCGCCCTTCGGACCCTGACAGCGGGGGTCGACGGCCAGGTCCGCGAGGGAGCCGCGTACGCACTCCTCGTACATCTTGGTCAGCTCGCGGGCGACGGCGGCGGGACGAGGGCCGAGCACGGCGGCCATGTCGGCCAGGCTGTCGGCCAGACGCGGACCGCTTTCAAAGAAGACCAGGGTCTGGCGGGCGGTGCGGACCTCTTCCAGCGCCGTGCGCCGGGCGCCGGATTTGGTGGGCAGAAAGCCGGCGAACAGCACCCGGTCGGCGGGCAGGCCGGCGATGCACAGGGCCGCTAGCAGGCTGGAGGGGCCGGGGATCGGATGGACCGGCAGGCCCGCAGCGATCACCGCCCGCGCCACCACGAAGCCGGGGTCGCTGACCAGCGGCGTCCCGGCGTCCGACACCAGCGCCACCACCGCCCCCTCACGCACGCGTTCGATGGCCATTTCGGCGGCGCGGGGCGAGGCGTGGTCGTCGCACCGCTCGAGCTTCGCCTTCAGCCCATAGGCCGACAGGAGTTTGGCGGTGACCCGCGTGTCCTCGGCCAGCACCAGGTCGGCGGCGGCGAGCACATCGAGCGCCCGAAGGGTCATGTCGCGCAGGTTCCCGATCGGCGTCGCCACCAGATAGAGGCCCGACGCCACGCGACGCGGCGGCGGTGCGGTCGGCGGAAAGGGCGAAATATCGGACATCGCCGGGACCGTGCCAGCCTCGGGAGTTGGGCTCAAGGGCGGGCGCCGGCTCAGAGCGTCTTCTTGTAGCCGAAGTGGCTCGCGGTGAAGCCGAGCTGTTCGTAGAACCGGTGCGCGTCCGACCGGCCCCGATCCGTCGTCAGCTGCACCAGGGAGCAACCCCGCGACCGGCACGCCTCAATGGCCCAGTCGAAGACCCGATGGCCCAGCCCGGAACCGCGCCGGTCAGCGGCGATCCGAACCCCCTCGATCTGGCCGCGCAACCCCCCTTGCCGGGAGAGGCCGGGGATGAAGGTGATCTGCAGCGTCCCGATCACCCGGTCGCCCTCGGTGACCACCGCAAGGAGCTGGTTGAGGTCCGAATCGATCGCCGCGAACGCCGCCCCATAGGCCGGAACCGGCGGCAGGCTGACATCCTCGCGCTCCCGACCCAGGGGGTCGTCGGCGAGCAGGGCGATGATGGCCGGCAGGTCCGCGACCCGGGCGCGGCGAAAGGCGATGGTGTCCATGGCGGCAGCATAGGGCGCCGGCTTCAAACCAGAAGCTCCCTGGACGCCGTTCGGAACGGCGCTCGTCAGAAGACGTTAGACAGGCCCGTCGCCGCTCCTAGGCCGAGTCGACGGTTCACACCGTCCAGGACACAGCCTCAGTGACCGATGCCGAGCCAAATCTCGCCGACTTTGCTTTCGAGGATTCCGTAGCGCACAGCCTGTCCCTGCGGCCGCGCCGGATCGCCAGCAAATGGCTCTATGACGATGTCGGCGCCGGCCTGTTCGAAGGCATTGTGGCGTCCCCGGGCTATTATGCCGCCCGGGCCGAGCTGGAGATTCTGCAGGCGCACGGGCCCGAGATCGCCCGCGCTCTCGGTCGGGGCGGCAGTCTGGTCGAACTGGGCAGCGGGGCCAGCACCAAGGTGCGACGGCTACTCGACGCCATGCCCGGGCTGACCCGCTATGTGCCTGTCGAGATCTCCGAGGCCCAGTTGCTGGAGGCGGCCGAGGCCATTCGAGGCGACTATCCGGATCTGGAGGTCACGCCCATCGCCGCCGACTTCACGAAGGACTTCGACCTGTCCGACGTCGTCGGCGACAGTCCCGTGCTCGGCTTTTTCCCCGGCTCGACCCTCTGCAATCTGCTGCCGGAGAACAGCGAGACCTTTATGCGTCGGATGCACGCCCTGCTCGGCGCGGACAGCCTGTTCCTTGTGGGCGTCGATCTGCAGAAGGATGAGGCGATCCTTCGCCGCGCCTACAACGAGCCCGGAGGCGCGATCTGGGACTTCAACCTGAACATCCTTGAGCGGATGAATAGCGAGTTCGGCGCCGGGCTCGACAGGAGCGATTTCCGCCACGAGGCGATCTACAACACCGAGGCCCAGCGCATCGAGGCGGCGATCTATCCGCTGCGGGATCTTTCGGTCACCGTGGCGGGTCAAAGCTTCGACCTGCCGGCTGATGAGCCGATCGTCCTCGAATACTCGCACAAATACACGCTCGAGAGCTTCGCCGCCCTCGCCGCCCGCGCCGGCTGGGGAACGCTGAACGCCTGGACCGACCGGGAGAACCTCTTCTCGGTCCATCTGCTGACCAACCGGGGCCCGGCGTGAGCGCTGCCGTCACTCCCAACGACCATCCCCTCGCGCGCGCCTTCGAGACGTTCGTCCGGGACAAGGCCTTCCCCTGCGTGGGGGCCAAATCGGCCCTCGCCCGAAGCCAGATGGACATCGTCATCGCCCGTGACATCACCTCGACGTGGGACGATCTGCGCATCCACCCGGGACTGTTCGAGGCCGCCCGCCGCTTCAAGGTTGACCCAACCCTGTTCCAGAGCTTCGTCGTCATCTTCGAAGGTCCCCGCGATCTGGACGAGGTCTCCTTCGAGCGCGCGATGTGGGAGCGGATCCAGTCCCTCGCCGACAAGGACCCTGGAACGGCGTGCCCTATGACGCCACGGTCGATCCTGACCCCGACAGCCCGCATTTCTCGCTCAGCTTCGGCGGGGAGGCCTTTTTCGCGGTCGGCATGCACCCCGGGGCCAGCCGACCGGCGCGACGGTTCGAGACCCCCGCCGTGGTGTTCAACCTTCACCGCCAGTTTGAAATGCTCCGCGCATCCGGCGCCTATGAGAAGTTGCGCGCCAGCATCCTCGAGCGGGACGTGAACCTCGCCGGCGCCGTCAATCCCATGCTCGCCCGCCACGGTGAAAGCTCCGAGGCCCGCCAGTACAGCGGACGGGCGGTCGAGGAGTCGTGGTCTTGCCCCTTTGCCGCCCAGTCCGGGAAGTCCCGCAATGCCCAATGAAATTCCGCCGCGCTCCGGTGTCGCCTTCGAGCTGAAGGCCGGACAGCGGCTCAAGGTCATCGACCCCCGCGGCGAACAGGTCAGCGATCTTCTGGCGTTCAATCGTCATGATACGGCGGAGGTGATTTCCTCGGGCCGCACGCTCGACTACGCCAGCCGGATCTATCTGACGACCGGTGACGCCCTCTATTCCAACCGCTCCAACGTGATGATGCGGATCGAGGAGGACAGGGTCGGGCGCCACGACTTCCTGCTTACGCCCTGTTCGGCCGACACCTTCCGCATCATCTATGGCGATGCGGATCCGCATCGCGGCTGTTTCGGCAATCTGGCGGAGGCGCTGAAGTCGTACGGAATCGGGCCGGACCAGATTCCCACGGCCTTCAACGTCTTCATGAACGTGCCGGTCGACGGGGCCACGGGCGTCCTGACGGTCGAGCCGCCGCTGAGCAAGGCGGGCGACTACACCATCTTTGAGGCCTGTATGGATCTGATCATCGGCATGACCGCCTGCTCCGCCCTGCAGTCCAACAACCATGCCTTCAAGCCGATCCACTACGAGATTATCTGATCGTCCTTGCCGCCGGCTCAAACCAGCAGGGCCTTCAGCACCCCGTCCAGAACGGGTCGCCCGGCCCCGGTCGCCCTGACCCGGCCCCCCGCCACGGCCAGAAGCCCGTCCCCGGTCAACCCCGCCAGCGGCTCCGACTCCGCCGTCCGGCCCAGCGCCGCCAGATCGGCCAGCGCCACGCCTTCCACGGTCCGCAGGCCCAGCAAGACCTTCTCTTCCGCTGCGTCCAGAATGGACTGCATCTCCCGCTCGCTCCAGGGCGCGCCGCCCGCGACGCCCGCGACATAGTCGGCAATGCCCCGGCAGGCGACGGTGGCGGTTCGCGCGCCGTCCAGCGTCAGCCGCCCGTGCGCGCCCGGGCCGACGCCCAGATAATCCCCGCCGCGCCAAACATGCAGATTGTGCGCCGATCGGGCCGCCACGCCCCGCGCGTGGTTGGAGACCTCATAGGCATCGAAGCCGGCGGCCTCGAGCACGACTTGCGTGGTCTCATAGAGGGTGGCGGCGCGGTCCTCGTCGGGCGGGGTCCAGGCGCCGCGGGCGACGGCCCGACCGAAGGCGGTTGTTGGCTCTATGGTCAGTTGATAGGGCGAGACGTGTTCGAAACCGAGGTCGAGCGCCTCGGTCAGTTCGGCGCGCCAGCCATCCGCGGTCTGGTCCGGGCGCGCGTAGATCAGGTCGATCGACAGGCGGGGGAAGGCGCGGGCGGCGACGGCGACGGCGCGGCGGGCCTCATCCGCCGTATGATTGCGGCCGAGGAAGGCCAGGGCTGCGTCGTCCAGCGCCTGCACCCCCATGGACAGGCGATTGACCCCGGCGTCGGACAGGGCGGCGAAGCGGGCGGCCTCGGCGTCGGTGGGATTGGCCTCGAGCGTGATCTCGATCGGGCCGCGCGGCGGGAACAGGGTCCGGGCGCGGGCGATGACGGCGGCGACGGCCTCGGGCGCCATCAGCGAGGGCGTGCCGCCCCCGAAGAAAATGGAGGCCAACCGGCGCGGGCCAATCAGGGCGGCTTGCGCCTCCATGTCGGCGAGGATGGCTTCCACCAGGGCCGCCTGCTCCCCGACCCGCCCCCGGTCGCGCACGACGTTGAAGTCGCAATAGGGGCAGATGCGGGCGCAGTATGGCCAGTGGACGTATAGCGCCACGTCTGTTCCCGGATCTGGAACCGGATCAGTCAATCAAACACGCCTTCAACTTCCCGAACGCCCTTGCCCGGTGGCTGATGCTGTCCTTCAGGGCCGGGTCCAGTTCGCCGAAGGTCTGGCTCTGGCCGTCGGGAATGAAGATCGGATCGTAGCCGAAGCCGCGGTCACCGCGCGGGGGGAAGGTCAGCAAACCGTCGACCCGGCCTTCGACCACCACGGCGGGGCCGTCGGGCCAGGCCACGGCGAGAGCCGAGGTGAACCAGGCGCGGCGATCCGATGAGCCGGTTTCCTCCAGCCGTTCCTCGACGCGACGCATGGCGAAGGCGAAATCCTTGTCCGGCCCCGCCCAGCGCGCTGAGAAGATGCCGGGCGCCCCGTCCAGCGCCGCGACCGACAAACCGGAGTCGTCGGCCAGGGCGACCTCGCCCGAACGGTCGGCCGCATGGCGGGCCTTCAACAGGGCGTTGCCCGTGAAGGTGCTCTCGGTCTCGTCCGGTTCGGGCAGATTGAGGCTGGCGGCGGTGACCACGTCGTAATGTCCGCCCAGAAGGGCGTCGATCTCGACGGCCTTTCCGGGATTGTGGGTCGCCACGACGAGGCGCATCCCCTTGATTAACTTCAGATTCATGTCGATCACGCGCTCCGCAACAATTCCTTGCCAAAGTTTAATATCGTTAAACGATATGTAACGTGCCTTTCCGTGGGGCACGGCCTATCTATGTCTTCAAGGACGGACGCCGCGACGTTCCCCGAACTGGCCGATACCGGCAAGATCGATGCAGCGGAACAACATAAGAGGGGTGAAAACATCCCTCACTCAGGACCAACGGAGAAAGACCATGAACACCATGAACGCTTCCTACCTCATCGAGAAGGTCGGCCACGGCATCCTCAACGCCTTCCTGCTCGCCGCCCTGCCGACCGCCCTGATCACCACCCTGATCCAGGCCTTTTGATTCCGTTCTGGCCACATCGGCCAGAACGGCGACCAGCCAGACAGTATGGCCTCAACCAGCCCGAAAGGCTGGCAGGCCGGATACCCGGCCTCAAGTAGCCCGAAGGGCGTTAGGCCAACTACCCGGCCTCAAGTAGCCGGAAGGGCGTTAGGCCAACTACCCGGCCTCAAGTAGCCGGAAGGGCGTTAGGCCAACTACCCGGCCTCAAGAAGCCCGAAAGGCGGTAGGCCAAACACAAAGTCTCACAGGAGCTTTGACGATCGGCATGACAATCGCGATGAATAAGACCGCGTGCGGGTTCGCCGGACCGCGCGCGGCATCCTTGCCCCGCCGACCGGCCCGCTAACAGAGAGGTCGACCCATGCGTGTCCCGAAATCGCTTTCGATCGGGATCCGCGTGCCTTTCGTCCGGACCCCGGCCCTTCCGGCCCTCGGTCCCGGATCCATGTCCAGCCTGCTGGGCGTCGCCCTCGGGGCCGCCTTCTGGATTCTGGCGCTGCTGACATGCGCCGCCGTCCTCGCCTTCCTGTTCATCGCCTTCGTACCGATGGGTCCGCTTGATCTGATCGCGACCTCGGAAGACGGCGGCACCAGCGTGCCCGTGCCGCGCGCCTATTTCCTTTTCGGGGTCGGCGCCTTCGCCGGCTATTTCGCCGGTTTCGCCCTGATCCTCCGCCACCTGCGCCGCATCGTCCACTCCCTGCGCATCGGCGACCCCTTCCAGCCCGCCAACGTCAGCCGGCTGAAGCAGATCGGCCTGACCCTGGCCACGGTGACCGGGGGCGCCTGGATCGGCCAGACCCTGGTGTCGCGGCTGGTGCGCGGCGCGCTGGAGCCGCCCAGCCTGTTCGACCTGGTCACTCCCGCCTTTTCGGTGCTGGTCGTCTTCGTCCTGGCCGAAGTGTTCCGCGAAGGCGCCCGCCTGCGCCGCGAATCCGAATTAACAATTTAGGTGGGCGCGCGGTCAGAAGGCTCCGCCCTTCTCGACCCGACGCGCGCCGGTTAAGAGAAGGTCCCATGGCCATCCGCGTGCAACTCGACCGCATCCTCCTCGAACGGCGCATGTCGCTGACCGAGCTGGCCGACCGTGTCGGCGTAACGCTGGCCAATCTGTCGATCCTCAAGACGGGCAAGGCGCGGGCCATCCGCTTCACGACTTTGGACGCCCTGTGCCGCGAACTGAACTGCCAGCCGGGCGATCTTCTGGTCCAGGCGCCGGGGCCGCAGGACATCGGCTCGGATGAGGATCCGGACGGGAACGCTCCCGGCACCACATGAGCCGCCGCGACGACCTGAGCCCAGACGACCGCCGCATCTGGGCCCGCGTCGCCGGCTCGGTCACGCCCCGCAAGCCGAAGAAGCCTGCTCTGGTCATTCCGGGCGCCGCCGTGCATCAGCCGCCCGCCGCGCCGCATCCAAAGGGCCTGACGAAGCCGCGCGGCGTCGCGCCCGGCTGGAGCCCGCCCGCCCCGGCGCCCGAGCGTCCGCGCGGCCATCCCGAAGAACTGGAGCCGCGCCGCCAGCGCCGGCTGTCGCGCGAACGCGATCCGATCGAAGCCAAATTCGACCTGCACGGCTTCGGCCGCTTCCAGGCCCAGGACGCGCTCACGGCATTTCTGATGGGAGCGCAGGCGCGCGGCTATCGCTCGGTGCTGGTGATTACGGGGCAGGGGCGGCGTGGTGGAACCGGCGTGATCCGCGCCTCGGTCCACGAATGGCTGCAGAGCCCGGCCCTGCGCGGGGTGGTGTCGGGGTTCGCGCCCGCCGCCCGCCATCACGGCGGCGACGGGGCCCTGTATGTGACGATCCGGAAGCGCTGAATCATGGCCCATCTCATCGCCATCCAGACTTCCGCCGGGGAATGGCAGACCTTCGTCGTCGCCCAGCCGACGAACCGGTTCGTCGGCGACATCGATGTGATCGGGCGAAAGGTGCCGAGCTTTTCCTGTATGCGGGCGTGGGACGGCGTGCCCAAGGCGGAGGCCGAACGTCTGGCCCTGAGCCTCAGGGGCGTGCCCAAGACCGCCCGGCACGCCGCCATCCTGAAGGCGTCGCAGGGCCTGCGCCTCTCCTTCGCGGCCGGAAGCCAGGTTTGATCAGGCCAGGGTCAGGCCTGCCTCGCGCGCCAGGACCTCCAGCGACGTCATCGGTCGCGGCCCCCAGTGGGCGATGACCTCGGCGGCGGCGAGAGAACCGAGCTTGCCGGCGTCTTCCAGCGACAGGCCGCGGGCGAGGCCAAGCAGGAAACCCGCCGCGTACTGGTCGCCGGCGCCGGTGGTGTCGACCACCTTGTGGACCGGGACTACGGCGATCTCGACGCGTTCGTCGCCGCGCACGACCACCGAACCGGCCTCGCCGCGCGTGATGGCGGCCACGTCAACCGCGGCGGCCAGCTGCGCGGCGGCGGCGTCGAAATCGTCCGTCTCGAACAGGGCGGCCAGTTCGCCCTCATTGGCCAGGACGATGTCAGCGGACGACTCGATGAAAGCCAGCAGCTCGGCGCGCCAGCGGGCGACCACGAAGGTGTCCGACAGGGTGATGGCGACCTTGCGTCCGGCGGCGTGGGCGGCGGCGGCGGCGGCCTCGAAGGCGGCGCGGGCCGGGGCCGGATCGAACAGATAGCCTTCCAGATAGACGATGGCCGAGGCGCCGATCAGGTCGGCGTCGATGTCGGCGACCGCCAGCTGGTTGGCGGCGCCGAGGAAGGTGCACATGGTGCGCTGGCCGTCGGGGGTGACATTGATCATGCAGACGCCGGTGGCGAGGCCCTGATCGGCCCCGTCCTTGAGCGGGGCGGTGTCAAAAGCGACGCCGGCGGCGCGGATATCGTGGGTGAAGACGCCGCCCAACTGGTCGTCGGCGACCTTGCCGATATAGGCCGCGCGGCCGCCGAAGCTGCCGATCCCGGCGGCGGTGTTGCCCGCCGACCCGCCCGAGGCCTCAACCCCCGCGGCCATGGCGGCGTAGAGGGCGGCGCTCTGTTGCGCATCGACCAGCTGCATCGAGCCGGCGGTCAGGCCCTGGGCCGTAAGGAAGTCGGGGTCGCAGGGGGCGAGGACGTCGACGATGGCGTTGCCGACGGCACAGACGTCGTAGGTGGGGGCTTGGGTCATGGGCGGGGGCCATAGCGGGCGCGGAGCGGATTGGCCAGTCGCGAGACTGTCCTTATGGGCCGACAAGGAGAGCGAAGTTGCCGATCCGCCGAATCTCTGACCAAGAGCCGGCCATGACCGAGATCGCCGTCCTGACCCCCGACCCGTCGGATCCCTCCTACGCCGGCGAGTGGCCGGGGGTGCTGAAACGTCTGGGCGAAGCTCTGGCGACCGGCGGAATGACCGCGGTTCCAACGCCCTGGACGGACCACATCGACAGCGGTGAGGGTCTGATCGGCTTCCCGCTGGTCCTGCCGCTGATCGCTTGGGGCTATCACCGGGCTCATGCTCGCTGGATGCAGGCCTGCGCGACCTGGGAGGCGGCGGGGGCGCCAATGCTGAACCCGCCCTCGGTGCTGGGCTGGAATTCGGACAAGAGCTACCTCGGGCGGCTGGCCGAACAGGGCGTGGCCATCCCGGACACCGTCTGGATCGACGGCCCGACCCAGGCCGATGCGGACGCCGCCTTCGACCGGTTTGGAACCGACCGGATCGTGGTCAAGCCGCGGGTCTCGGGCGGGGCGTACAGGACACTGCGGCTCTCACGCGGCGAACCCATGGTCGGCGCGCCCGAGGGCCCGGCGATGATCCAGCCCTATCTGCCGACCATCGAGAGCGAGGGCGAGACCTCCCTGCTGTTCTTCGGCGGCAAGCTCAGCCACGTTGTCGAGAAGCGGCCGGTACCGGGCGAGTTCCGGGTCCAGATCCAGTACGGCGGCGGCCATGTCGCCCTGCCGGAGCCGCCCGCGGGCGCGCTGGCGCTGGCGGAACAGACGCTGGCGGCGATCGGCGAGGACCTGCTGTACGCCCGCATCGACATGGCCCGCGACGAGAGCGGTCGCTGGCTGCTGATGGAGGCCGAACTGATCGAGCCGGACTTCTATCTCGGCTCGGCGCCGGAAGGCGGGAGACGGTTCGCGGCGGCGGTGCGGACCAGACTCTGATCCCTCTCCCGAGGGGAGAGGGCTTGAGCGCACGAACGCGCAGCGGTCGTTCTTGCGCGAAAGGGTGAGGGCGTCAGGTGCCAGGGGCGTCAGGCGCCGTAACCCTTCACCCTCCTACTCGGCTCGCGCCGAGCGGGCCCCTCCTTCTCCCGATGGGAGAAAGACGCTAGTTGGCCTCCCCCAAGGCCATCAGCCCCGCCCGTGACGGACACAGGTCGCTGATCACGCAAGCGCTGCATTTCGGCTTGCGGGCCGTGCAGGTGTAGCGGCCATGCAGGATCAGCCAGTGGTGGGCCTTGGGTAGCCATTGCTCCGGCACGACCCGGAACAGCTGGGCCTCGACCTTGTCGGGGGTGGCGGCGTTGGCGAGGCCGAGGCGGTGGGAGACGCGGAAGACGTGGGTGTCGACCGCGATGGCGGCCTCGATCCCCAGTTCGTTGAGCACCACGCTGGCGGTCTTGCGGCCGACGCCGGGCAGGGCCTGGAGGTCGGCGCGGTTCAACGGCACCTCGCCGCCGTGCTGCTCCAGCACAATGCGGCTGAGGGCGATGACGTTGCGAGCCTTGCCGCGATACAGGCCGATGGAGGCGATCCAGGGTATCAGCCCTTTTTCTCCCAGTTCCAGCATCTTCGCGGGCGTATCGGCGACGGCGAACAGCTTGTCGGTGGCCTTGTTGACCGAGACGTCGGTGGCCTGGGCCGAGAGGGCGACGGCGACCACCAGGGTGTAGGGGCTGGAGAAGTTCAGCTCGGTCTTCGGGTCGGGCATGACGCGCGACAGGCGATCGAAGACGGCCTCGACCCGGTCCTCGTCCGGCGGCCAGCCGAACACGGGGACCATGGCCCCGGTCATGACGGCGGGACGTTTCGACGCGGTTTTCGGGCGGGCCTTGGGCGGCTTCATCCCGATCGGGTAGCAGACGCGGCCCGGAACCGGGAGGGCGTCAGGCCTCCCACGACGCTGGAATGAACAGGGCAGCGGCGCCGATCACCATGCCGACCAACCCGACGGCGAGCGGCAGGCCGAACAGGATGGTGCAGCTCAGGATAATAAGACTGGCGGGCTGGGCGAAACGGGCGGTGAGGCGCTTCATGGGGTTCTCCGGTCAGCTTGACCGTAGTCGAGACCGCCCTGCGGCCGCGGTCAAGCAGGTTCCGAAACAGGATGTGAGAGGCGTCAGCTTAAGATTGGTTGATTTTTGGACAGTCTTGTCCATTTATGCGTCGTCCTCCCGACGCCCTTTCGAGTCCCCCATGACCCTGTCGCCCGCCCACAAGAAACGTCTGCCCCTGATCGTCGCCGCGGTCGCGGCCCTGGCGCTGGTCATCGGCGGCGTGGTCTGGTGGCAGGGCAAGCAGCGGTGGGAGGCGACCGACAACGCCTTCGTCGCCGCCGACACCACCGGCGTCAGCCCCCAGATCGACGGCTATGTCGTCGAGGTGCTGGTGGCCGACAATCAGCGGGTGGCGCCGGGCCAGATCCTTATCCGACTGGACGACGCCGACGCCCGCGCCGACCTGGCCGAGGCCGAAGCCAATCTGGCCGCCGTGATCGCCGCCGTCGGAAACGTCGACGCCCGCGCCACCCAGGAACAGGCCGTCATCGCCTCGCGCGCCGCCGGCCTCGCCCAAGCCCGCGCCCAGGCCGATCTGGCCGCGCAGCAGGTCGACCGCTACGGCAAGCTGGCGGAACAGGGCTGGGTGTCGCAACAGCGAATCCAGAGCGAGCGGGCCGGCGCCCGAACCGCTCGGGCCTCGGTCGCCGAGGCCGAGGCCGCCTTGGTCGCCGAACAGCGTGCCGCGGGGGTGCTGGGCTCGACCCGCACCCAGAGTCTGGCCGCCGTCGACGTCGCCCGCGCACAGGTCGAACAGGCCCGCATCGCGCTGGACCGCACCGTCATCCGCGCGCCGGTCGGCGGGGTGGTCGGCGCACGGGGCGTGCGGGTTGGACAATTTGTGCGGCCGGGCGGGCAGATCCTGTCGATCGTGCCGCTGGGCGACGCCTATGTGGTCGCGAACTTCAAGGAGACCCAGCTCGACCGCCTGCGCCTCGGCCAGACCGTCGAGATCAGCGCCGACGCCTTCCCCGGTGAGCGGCTGACCGGCCACATCGACAGCTTCGCCCCCGCTACGGGCTCGGAGTTCGCCCTCATCCCGGTTGAGAACGCCACGGGCAATTTCACCCGCATCACCCAGCGCATCCCGGTGCGTATCCGCGTCGATCGGGCGGGGGCGGCGGCCCTTCGGCCGGGCCTGTCGGTCGAGGTCAAGGTCGATCTGAAAAGCCGCGGCGGTCTGAATTTCGCCGAGGCCGCCACCGATCCGGTGATGGTCGCCGCCGTCGCCGCCCCGGGCGTCGCGGTCCGGTGACCGCCGCCGCGCCGTCGGTTCTGGCCGCGCCCGCTCCAGCACCCGAGATCAACTGGACCTTCCTGCTGCTCGGCTTCGCCGGGATGGTGATCGGCCAGTTCATGGCCATTCTCGACATCCAGATCGTGGCTTCGTCCCTGCCGCAGATCCAGGCCGGGGTCGGCGCCTCGGCCGACGAGATCAGCTGGATCCAGACCGCCTATCTGATTCCCGAGGTCGTGATGATCCCGCTGTCCGGCTATCTGTCGCGGCTGTGGGGGACGCAGAAGGTCTTTCTCGTCTCCTGCGCCGGCTTCCTGGTCATGAGCATCGCCACCGGCATGTCGTCCTCGATCGAGGCGATGATCTTCTTCCGGGCGCTGCAGGGCTTTGTCGGCGGGGCCATGATCCCCACCGTATTCGCCGTGGCCTTCACGGCCTTCCCGCCCGAAAAACGGGTCACGGCCAGCATCGTCATGGGATTGATCGTCACCCTGGCGCCGACCGTCGGCCCGACGCTGGGCGGGCATCTGACCGAATGGCTCAGCTGGCGCTGGCTGTTCTTCACCAATGTCATTCCCGGTATGCTGGTACTGTTCCTGGTCGGCCGCTACGGCAATTTCGACAAGAGCGATCCGTCGCTGGCCAAGGGCTTCGACTGGGCCGGGCTGGGGCTGATGGCGACCTTCCTGATGAGTCTGCAATTCGTGCTCGAGGAGGGGGCAAAGAACGACTGGTTCACCGACGACATGATCCTGCTGCTGGCCGTGGTCGCCGCGATCACCGGTCCGGCCTTCATCTGGCGCTCGCTGAGCTACCGCAATCCGATCGTCGAGCTGCGCGCCTTCACCAACCGCAATTTCCTCGTCGGCGTGGTGATGACCTTCACCGTCGGCGCGGCCCTGTTCGGCGGGACCTTCCTGCTCCCGGTGTTTCTCGGCCGGGTGCGCGCCTATTCGGCCTCTGAGGTCGGGACGACCATGGTCGTCTCCGGCCTGGCCATGTTCCTGACCGCCCCCTTCGCCGGGCGGCTGGTGCGCACGGTCGACCTGCGGCTGCTGATGTTCGGAGGCTTCATGATGTGCGCCTGGGGCATGTGGGACGCGCGTCTGGTGACCGAAGACTGGGGTTTCTGGGAGTTCGCCGGGGTGCAGGCGGTGCGCGGCTGCGGCGTCATGCTGGCCATGATCGCTGCCCAGCAGGTGACCATGTCGACCCTGCCGCCGGAAATGGTCAAGAACGCCTCCGGCCTGGTTAATCTGAGCCGCAACGTCGGCGGCGCCTTCGGCCTGGCGATCCTCAACACCTCTCTGACGCAGAACACCGCCCTGCATATGAGCGAGCTGACCCAGAACATCCCGGTGACCAGCGCCGGGATGCACGCCATGGTAGCCGGAATGCAGGAGCGGTTTGCGGGCTCGGTCGATCCGGCCGGGGCGGCGATGAAGGCGGTTTACGGGATGCTCTATCGGCAGGCGACCACCCTGGCCTTCGGCGACGCCTTCGCCATGCTGGCCATCGCCTGCGCCTTCGCCGCCGTCGTCACCCTGCTGTCGCGACCGGTCAAGGCGCCGGCGGGCGCTCCGCCGGTGGAGGCGCACTGATGTCGCGCGCGGCCGGCCAGGTCGACGAGACCAAGACCGAGGCCATTCTGGAGGCGGCGTCAGCGCTGTTCGCGGAGAAGGGCGCCACGACATCCATGGAGCAGATCGCGCGGCGGGCCGGGGTGGCGCGCCAGACCCTCTACAACCGCTTTCCCAACAAGTTGGAGATCGGCCGCGCCCTCGCTGCCCGCCGCTCCGACGCCATCAGCGCGCCATTGCGCGCCGGGGGCGATCCGGAAACGGTGCTGACCGCGCTCGCCGCCGGCCTGCTGGACAAGCTGTGCCGCGCCGATGCGGGAGCGTCCCTGCGCGGTGTGGCCCTGATGTCGCCCGAGCTGCCGGAACTGGCGGACGCCATCTATGAGGCGGGTCCGGCGGAAGGGTTGCGCCGGCTCTCGGCCTGGCTGGCCGAACAGGACAAGCTCGGATTGTTGGCCGTTCCTGACTCCGACGCCGCGGCCGAGATGTTTTCAGGCATGGTGCTGGGCTACGGGCATCTGCGCGGCGTGCTCGGCGTGGCCCAGCCGCCGTTCGACCTCGACCGCCGCGCCGCCGAGGCCGCCCGCCGCTTCCTGCGCGCCTTCGTCCCCTGATAGCGGTCCCGTGACGGTTGGCCTCGGCCGCCAATCGGCCTAGACCGCGCGCAAATCGTACCGGAGTCCCCACCATGCTGATCCATCTGTCGTCCTGGCCCGAGATCGACGCCCGGCTGAAGACCACCAAGACCGTGGTCGTGCCAATCGGCTCGAACGAGCAGCATGGGCCGACCGGCCTGCTGGGCACCGACTGGATGTGCCCCGAAATCATCGCCCACGCCGCCGAGAAGCAGGACGGGAGCCTGATCGTCGCCCCGACTTTCAACATCGGCATGGCCCAGCATCACCTGGCCTTCGCCGGGACCATCTCGCTGCGCCCCTCGACCTTCATGGCCGCCATCACCGACTGGGTGTCGTCGCTGAGCCGGCACGGCTTTGACCGGATCTATTTCCTCAACGGCCACGGTGGCAACACGGCCACCATCGAGGCGACTTTCGCCGAAATCCATGCCGAATGGAGCTTCGTCGAGGAGCAGCCGCCCTTTGTGCTGAAGCTGAAGAACTGGTGGGACCTGCCGGGGGTCAACAGCCTGTGCAACCGCATCTTCCCGACCGGCCACGGCATGCACGCGACGCCGTCCGAGATCGCGGTGACCCAGGCGGCTTATCCGGACCACATCAAGACGGCCGCCTACAGCCCGCAGATCGCCCCGAACGGCCCGATCCGCGACGCCCTGGACTATCGCGCGCGCTTCCCGGACGGCCGGATCGGCTCGGACCCGGCCCAGGCCAGCCCCGAGAAGGGCCGGACCATCATCGACGCGGCGGTTCCGGCCCTGCTGAAGGATGTCGCCGACTTCTCGAACGAGGTCTTGCCCGAGGTCTGAAACCGGCCCAAGGCATGGGCCATGACCCAGTTCGACAAAGCCATCAAGGCTGGCCGCCGCCTGACCCGCGACGGCGCGCGCGCGGCCAGCACCGCCCTGTCCGGCGGCGAGATGCTGCAGGCCGCGGGCGACGTCATCAACGCCCGGCTGGAGATCATGGCCGCGGGCATGGTTGATCCGCGCAAGGCCGACCTGACGGAACTCTCGCTGATGAGCTCGGAGAAGGTGGAGGCCCTGTCGGCCTCCGCCTCGGCCGTGGCGAAGACATTCGGCGACATCGGCGGCCGTCTGGGCTCGGGCGTCATGACCGAAGCAGGGCATGCCTCGAAGGCCGCTGCCTCGATCGCCACCGCCGCGACCCCGGCGGCGGCGATACAGGCGCAGTACAGCTACGCCGTCGGCTGGTGGAGCCGGGCGGCGGCGCAGATGCTGACGCTGAACAGCGCCATGCTGAAGGGCCAGGCTGAGGCGATGCGCCCCATCCACCGCACCGCCGTCGCCAATGCGAAGCGGCTGAAGAAGTAGTTCTCCCTCCCCCGAAGTGGGGAGGGACGGCGAGGCGCAGCCGAGCCCGGGTGGGGAGGTGTGACGCATCCACCGTCCGGGCTTGCCGCTACAATTCCCCACCCTGTCGTCGCTTCGCGCCGACATCCCTCCCCATGAAGGGGAGGGAGAACGCAACTCGTTACCTGAACGGCGGCTCGTCGAACGCCCGCAGCTTGCGGGAATGCAGGCGCGAGCCCTCGGCGCGCAGCAGGTCGATGGCGTGGATGCCGATCTGCAAATGCTCCGAGATGGAGCCCTCATAGAAGCGGTTGGCCTGTCCCGGCAGTTTGATCTCGCCGTGCAGGGGCTTGTCCGAAACGCACAGCAGGGTGCCGTAGGGGACGCGGAAACGGTAGCCCTGGGCCGCGATGGTGGCGGATTCCATGTCGATGGCCACGGCCCGGCTCTGGTTGAAGCGCAGGGCCGATTTGGAATAGCGCAGCTCCCAATTACGATCGTCGGTGGTCACCACCGTGCCGGTGCGCAGGCGCCGCTTGACCTCCTCGCCCGGCGCGCCTGAGACGATCTTGGCGGCGTCATAGAGGGCGCGCTGGACCTCGGCGATCGAGGGGATCGGAATGTCCGGCGGCAGCACCGCGTCCAGCACATGGTCATCGCGCAGATAGGCGTGGGCCAGCACATAGTCGCCGATGCTCTGCGACGGCCTCAGGCCGCCGCAGTGGCCGATCATCATCCAGGCGTGGGGCCGGGTTACCGCCAGGTGGTCGCAGATGGTCTTGGCGTTGGACGGCCCGACTCCGATGTTGACCAGGGTGATGCCCGCCCAGCCCGGCGCCGTCAGGTGATAGGCCGGCATCTGGTGCTTCTTCCACGCCGCATCCATGACCGCCGTCTCGGGATTGGGCGTGTCGCGCGTAATCTCGATGCCGCCGGCGCAGACAAGTTTCTCATAGGCGCTGTTCGGGTCCTGCAACTGGGCGCAGGCCCACCGCACGAACTCGTCGACGTAGCGATTGTAATTGGTGAACAAAATATAGGACTGCACATCCTCGACCGGGGTGCCGGTGTAGTGACGCAGCCGGGCCAGCGAGAAGTCTGTTCGCAGGCCATCGAACTGGGCGAGCGGGAAATCCTTCGTCAGGTCGAACATGCCGTCGGAGATTTCGTCGCCGATGTGAGCCAGATCCGTGGTCGGGAAATAGCGGGCGACGGCGGCCGTCTGGCTGCGGTCGAGGGCGACGTCCGAGCCGTCCATCACATAGGGGAAAGGAATTTCCTGCTCCGACGGACCGACATCGAAGGTGGCGCCGTAGTCAGCTTCCAGCAGGCTCAGCTGTTCCGTCAGATAGGGGCGAAACAGGTCAGGGCGGGTGATGGTCGTCGAATAGACGCCGGGCCGCGAGAGGCGGGCGTAGGCGCGGGTGGCGAGGTTCTGTGGCCGTTCGCCGAACCAGCTGACCCGTAGCTCCGGATAGGAGAACAGGCCCTTGGCCCGCGCTTCCGGATCCGCGCGTTCGCCGGTCCGGAGAAAGGCCCCCACCGCGGCGCGCAGGTTGGAGACGGATTGGCTGTAGAGGGCTTCGAGGCGGTCCAATGCCGCCTGTGCTGTCATCGTTTCTGTCATGGCCTCCTCTAGCGGATGAACATGACCTTGGCGAGACGGCAACGCTTCGCATTCTTTGGGGCGCTATGTTCGCGACACGGTCGCTCGCGGGCTTGAGCGCGTCAGCTTAGCTCGCGCAGGAGGAAGGCCGTGGCGTCGTCGAGGACCGGAGCCTTCTTGCGGAACAGCGGCGAGAAGGTCGAGATCAGGTCGGCGTGGTTGAGGCCGGGATAGAGTTTGCTCTCGCAGCGGCCGCCGACCGCGCGCATGCGGTCGCACAGGATGGTGGTGTCCTCGGCGTGGACGATGACGTCGGCCGTCCCGTGGCCGAGCCAAAGCGGAGGCGCGTCGGCGCGGGCGAAGGTGACAGGCTGGGTCAGGGTCGGGTCGGTGACACGTCCGAAGGCGTTGACCGAGGCGGGAACATCGAACGGCAGGAAGTCATAGGGGCCGGCCAGACCGACGGCCGCCTTGATCAGGCCGGGGGCGCCGGCGGCCGCCATATAGCGCCGGTCGAGGGTGATCATGAGGGCCAGGTGGGCCCCCGCTGACTGACCGATCACGCCCAACCGCGCCGGATCGCCGCCGTACTGGCCAGCGATCTCGCCGACCCTGGCCGTCGCAAGGGCCGCGTCCTCGATGAAGGCCGGGAAATGCACCTGGGGGACCAGCCGGTAGTCCGGCAGGGCGACGACGAAGCCGCGCGCCGCCAGCGCCTGCGCCGCCCAGGCGTAGTGGGTCTTGTCGCCGCTGTCCCAGCCGCCGCCGTAGAACAGGACCAGCAGCGGCCAGGGCCGCTCCCGGACCATGGTGGGGACGAAGACGTCGAACGTCTGGCGCGGATCGTCGCCATAGGCGATGTCGCGGGCGGCGCGGCGCACGCCGCCGTCGCGCGGCCCGAACGTATTGAGCAACGCCAGCGGCGAACAGGCGGCGGCGAGCAGTCCGAGCGCGGGGGCGAAGAGGCCTCTTCGGGTCATGCGGTCCTTGAGGGCGAGTACGGCGACAGGCCCCAAGATACGCACGGAACCCGCGTTCGGCTCAACCTATCGCGCAGACGAGATCAGGGCCCCGCAGTTGGCGTCCTTGGCCAGACCCGGATCGACGAAGGGCAGCAGGGCGACCAGCGGATTGATCAGTGCGCCCAGCGCCGCGCCAATGCCGATCTGTCCCGCTATCGCGCCGCCCTCGATGCCGACTTTCGGGGCGGTCAGGGGCCCGACGACGGTGATCGGTGACCAGAGCCGGATCAGGCGCGGCTGTTTGGTCTCGCCATCGATGCGCAGATTCATCGTCTCGGCGCCGAGGTTGATGGTCCCGGTCCCCTTGGCGATCACCGGAGTGGTGTCGATGACGAAGGTCCGCGCTGTCGCAATGCCGCGGCGCACCGTAAAGTCGGCGACCGCGCAGCGGATTTCCGATGAGCCCTCGTCGCCCGACAACAGCCGGCCCAGACCGGCGGTGACATTGATGCCGAGCAGTTCGGCGAAGGCCGAGCGCATCCGGCCCTGCGGCACCACCAGGCTGATGGTCCCGTTGGAGTTGGCGGCGAAATCATGCACCGAAGCCCCCGGACCCTCGAGTTTCGCCCGGCCAAGAGCGGCGCCGGTGACCGTCGGGGCCCCGTCCCGGGCGGGCACGATGGATTCGAGCGGATAACCCCTCAGGCGGAAGTCGGCGGTCGTATAGGGGATGTCCCTGTTGGCGTTGATCCGCGCGGTTCCGTTCAGCGAGCCGCGATTGAAGTCGAAGGACACGGGATCGAGCTTGAGGATGCCGTCCTTCAGATCGGCGCCGAGGTCGACCTGGCGGATGTCGAGCTCGTTGCGCTTCACCCGCGCGGCCCGGTAGCGCAGCGTGCCGTCCATGACCCGCAGCCGTTCGACATTCAGCGCGGCGGTCGGCAGCAGTTTCGCCCCGGCGCCCGAACTCACCACCGTGTCGCCGCTCGCCGTGACGGTCGGCGTGCCGCCGAGGACGGTCGCGAGGTCGTCGATGTCAAGCAGGCGGGAACGCAGGTCCGCATCGACCCGGCGCCGGTCGCCGACCTTGTCGATCTTCAGATCGCCCGACAGGTCCGAGGTACCGACCCGCCCCGAGAAGTCGTTGAAGGTGAACAACTCATCGTCCCGCTTCAGCGTCCCGCTGAGCCGATAGGGCGGCGTGTTGGGGGTGGTGATGCCGGTCAGAAGGTACAGATCAGCCAGATCGCGGCCCCGCAGGCTGAGCGTGGCCGTGAACTGGCCGAGGTCGAAGGGTCGGGTGATCGAGCCGTCGGCGATCAGGGTCGAGCCGACGCCCGACAGCTCGGCCTTGAAGGCATAGGGACGGTCACGCCGGATGTTGATGAAAGGACCGCCGCGGACTTCGAGCCGCAGGGGCGTTCCATTCATCGTGCCCTGACCGTCGAGGTGGAACCCGGCCAGTCCGTCCGTGCCTTCCCGCGCCGAAATGGTCGCCATCAGGGTCATGTCGCGCTTCTGCTCATCCAGACTCAGCGTGCCGTCGCGGATGACCAGATGGTTGATCAGCGGGATCTTCATGCCCTGGTCGTCGGCCCTGGCGGGATCGAGTATCCAGCTCAGACGGCCGTCCTCGGTGGCGATCAGCACGACTTCAGGCTTCGTTATGATCAGGCTCGGCATCTCGATCCGGCCGGATATCAGGGCGCCCAGCCGAACGGAGGCCTGAAGGTCGGCGACCTTCAGCGTGTCCTGCTCGAGCGCCCAGTCCGGACCGCCGATGCGCAGGCCCCGCACCTGCGCCGAGGGAGCCCAGCTGAACAGGTTGATGTCCAGGTCGCCGTTGAGCTCGATCTCGCGGTCATATTCGGCTGAGGCCCAGTTCCCGATCGGGCCGCGCAGCCAGTTCCACTGGAACAGGGCGAGGAAGAGCACGAACAGGGCGAGAATCAGGAAGGTCCCGCCGGCGGCGATCGCCTCAGGGCGGCCCGGCCGGCGCAACCCGCCATAGACCGGGTCATGGGCGACGACCCAGTCCCGCCGCTCGCGCGCCCAGGCGCCGGCGGGGACCAGGGCCCGGTCGCGCACGACCAGCCAGTTCGGATTGTCTTTCAAGAGGTTGAGCAAACCGGAACTCCGTCGAACCCCTGACAACGCGTGAACGCGGCGGTTGGCGCCATCACGCGCAACGAGAAGGGCGCGCCCGTCGCCGGACGCACCCCCTGTCGATCGTCGTTTGGGCCGGCGCTACTCGGCCGGGTTCAGATATTTGTCCAGCCAGCCGAACACCTCGGTGTGCCACTGGCGGCTGTTGGCGGGTCTGAGCACCCAGTGGTTCTCATTGGGGAAGACCACGAGCCGGCTTTCGATGCCGCGCCGTTGCAGGGCGGTGAAGGTCGACAGGCCCTGGGCGGTGGGGATGCGGTAGTCGAGCTCGCCCTGGATCACGAGCATCGGGTCGCGCCAGTTCCGCACATGGTTGGCCGGGTTGAATTCCTGGTAGGCGCGCGGATTGTCATAGGGCGTGCCACCGTTCTCCCACTCGGTGAACCACAGCTCCTCGGTGGAATAGCCCATGCCGAAGGTGTCGAAGACGCCGTCGTGGTTGACCAGGCATTTGAACTCGCCCGCCCAGTTGCCGGCGATCCAGTTGACCATATAGCCGCCGTAGGAGGCGCCCAGCGCGCAGGCGTTGTCGCCGTCGAGGAAGGGATAGCGTTCCTGGGCGAAGGCCCAGCCCTTCTGCAAATCCTCCAGCGGGCGGTCGCCCCAGTGCTCGCTGATCGAGTCGGTGAAGGCCTGGCCGTAACCGGTGGAGCCATGGAAATCGATCATCACCACCGCATAGCCGGCCCCGGCGTAGGTCGAGGCGTTCCAGCGGTAGGACCAGCTGTTGCCGAACGAACCCTGCGGTCCGCCGTGGATCAGGAAGGCGACCGGGTAAGTCTCGCCCTCGACATAGCCGGCCGGCTTGATGACATAGCCGTGCACCGTCTCGCCGTTCCAGCCGGGGAAGCTGAACTGCTCCGGCTCGCCGAAGGTCTCGGCGTCGAGCGACGGGTTCACATCGGTGATCCGGCGCGGCATTTCGCGGCCCCGGAAGGTCTTCACGAACAGCTCGCTGGGCCGGGTCAGGGTGTCCTGGGCGAAGACGAAGCCGGAGGGCGTTTGCTGGAATGCCGAGACGTGGCCCTCGCCGGTGATCGGAAACACGGAGCCGCTGGTCACGTCGACGGCGAACAGCCGGGTCTGACCGACGTCGCCGGCGGTGGTGTAGAGCGTCCGCCCGTCGCGCGACCACTGCAGGGTGTCGGCCGACCGGTCCCAGTTCGCCGCGATCTGGCGGGTCTGGCCGGTGGTCATGTCACGCAGGAAGATGGCGTATTTGTCAGCCTCGAACCCGGGCCGGGCCATGGCGCGGTATGCCATGGTACGACCGTCCGGTGAGAAGACCGGGCCGGTGTCCCAGGCGTCGTTGTCGTGGGTCAGGTTCTCGAAGGTCCCGTCGCCGCTGAGGCCGTTGGTGCGCCAGATATCGAAATTGGTGCTCCACGGCTCCGACTGGCCGGCCACCCGCGCCGAGAAGACGATGGACTGACCGTCGGGGGCGAAGGTGAACTCGCTCTCGTCGCCGAAGGGTTTGGAAGGGGTGTCGCCGTCGAAGCCGCGCGTGACCATCACCGGCTCGCCCGAGCCGTCGGCGTTGACCACGAACAGATGATTCTGGGTCCCGTCTCTCCAGGTGTCCCAGTGGCGCACGAACATCCGGTCATAGACCTGGCCGGTCGACGGATCGTCGGCCACGGCCTTGGTCCGGTCGACGGTGCAGGCCAGGTCGGCGCAGTCCGGGAAGACCGCCAGCGACACCACGACCTTCGAGGCGTCGGGGCCCAGCCGATAGGCGTTCACGTCCAGCGGCAGGTTGGTGACCTGAACGGGGCCGGTCCCGTCGGCGGCGGCGCGCCAGACCTGGCTGGAGCCCGAGCGACCCGAGAGGAAATACAGACTGCCATCCGAGCCCCAACGAGCCGTGTTGGCGCCGCCCTCGTTGATGGCCAGTCGCTGCGGCTCGCCCGGAGCGTTCAGGTCCATCATGAACAGGGCGCCCGAGCGGCGGTTGGCGTCGACGTCGGTGGCGGTCACCGAATAGACGACCCGGCCCCCGTCCGGGGATACCTGCGGATCGCCGAGCCGGTTGAGGGCGATCATGTCCCGCCAGGTGAAGGTGTTGAGATCCTGGGCCGCGGCGGCCGTGGCGTCGGCAGCCACCACCGGCGGCGTCTCGGCCAGGGCGGGGACGGCGGCGAGCAGGGCCAGGGCGGCGCAGGCGCCGGTGAGCAGGGAACGATGACGCATGAGCAGGTTCCTATCGACGAAGACGCGGATCAGGGCGCTGGCGTAGCACCGCCAGACCACAGGCGGAAGGCGTTCAGGGCGCGGGCGCCGGGGCGGTATGGCCGGCGGTCCAGTCCAGAATCTCCTGCTGCCAGTCGACCCAGTTGCGCGGCTTGAGCACCCAGTGGTTCTCGTCCGGCACATGGACGAAACGGCTTTCGATGCCGCGGCGTTGCAGGGCCGAAAAGGTCCCAAGTCCCTGTTCGACCGGGACACGGAAGTCGCGCGAGCCGTGCAGGACCAGCATGGGTCTGGTCCAGTCGCCGACCCAGGTGTTGGGGCTGAACTCGCGATAGAGGTCGGCCCGCTCCCACGAGGGACCGCCGAACTCGGCGATGAAGGTGGCGATGTCCATGGCGTTCATCAGCTGGCCGACGTCGAACACACCGGCGTGGTTGACCAGACAGCGCCACGGCTGGTTCCATTTGCCGGCGATCAGATTGACCATATAGCCGCCGTAGGAAGCCCCCAGGGCGCAGGCGCGGTCGCCGTCGATGAAGGCGTTGGAGGCGAGAGCCGCCTCCCAGCCCATGCGCAGATCCTCCAGCGGCCGGTCGCCCCAGTGGTCGTTGATGGAGTCGGTGAAGGCTTGCCCATAGCCGGGCGAGCCGTGGAAATTGACCATCACCACCGCATATCCGGCGCCGGTGTAGATCTGCGGGTTCCAGCGATAGCTCCAGCCGTCGGTCCAGGGCGATTTCGGCCCGCCGTGGATCAGATAGACCGCCGGATAGCGGCGACCCTCGACATAGCCGGCCGGTTTGAACACCCAGCCCTGCACCGCTCCGCCGTTCCAGCCGGCGAAGGTGAAGGCTTCGCCCTCGGGCAGATCGGTTCCGGACAGGACGGCGGCGTTGTGATCGGTCAGGGCGCGCGGCGCCTCCCCCGAGGCGTCGACGATCTGGGCCGGGCCGCCGAAACCTTCCCGCGACAAGACCAAACGGCCCCCGGCCTCGTCGAAGGCGGCGACCGTGCCCTCGTCGGTGACGGCGCGGACGACGCGGGTGCGGATGTCGATCTCGAACAGCTTCTGCTGGCCGTTCTCGGCGGCGACGGCGTAGAGCGCCCGTCCGTCCGATCGCCAGCGCAGGGCGCCGGGGCCACGGTCCCAGCCGGCGGTCAGGGGGTGGGGGTCCGAGCCGTCGGCATTGCCGATCATGATCACGGCCTGGTCGCCGAACACGTTCTCGCGCCGCCCCGCCAACCAGGCCAATTGGCGCCCGTTCGGCGAGAAGACCGCATTGGTGTCCGGCGCCGGATTGGCCTCCGTCAGATTGACCGCCGGCCCACCCTCGATTGAGGCGCTGTAGAGGTCGAGGTTGTTGGTGAAGGCCTCGGTCCGGCCCTGCATCTGGGTCGCGAACACGATGCGGCGGCCGTCTGGCGAGATGACGAACTCGCTGTCGTCGCCCTGCGGTCGGGAGGGGGTGTCGCCGTCGACCCCGAGCATCAGATCGCGCGGCTCGCCGGCGGCCAGTCCAGAGCCGTTGAGGGGCAGGGCGAACAGATGGTTGCGGCGGCCGTCGTGCCAGCTGTCCCACGGACGCAGCGGCAGGCGATCATAGGTCCGAACGGTCGAAACAGAGGCGGCCTGGGCCTTGAGCCGGTCGCGGGTGCAGGCAAGGTCGGGACAGTCGACGAACACGGCCAGGGCCACGACCAGCGACCGCCCGTCGGGCGTGAGGCGGAAGGCGGTGACGTCGACCGGCAGGGTCGTGACCTGCACCGCCGCCTGGCCCTCGCGGTCCATGCGCCAGACCTGACTGGAGCCGCCGCGTGAGGAGAGGAAATATATCGACTGGCCGTCCGGAGCCCAGCGCGCGCTGGCGACGCCACCGTCGGACGCCGCCAGCCGCCGCGGCGGGCCGTCCGGCTCGATCACCCAGCCGGAGCTGACGCCCCGGTTGCCGGCCCAGTCGGTGGCGCGGACGGTATAGAGAACCCGGCGGCCATCGGGTGACAGGCGGGGGTCGGCGACCCGCTCCATCATGGCCAGCTGGTCGGGACTGAGTCCCCCGGCCGCGGTCGGCGCGACCACCGGTCCAGCCTCGGCCGGCGGGGTCTGGGCCGAGGCCCCGCCGCTGATTCCCAACGCCAGCGCAGCTGCGCCGACCAGAAGCCCTGTCCGCATCGTCATCCGCCCGCCCCCTGTTTGAGAGGTCAGACTTAACACGGCGGCCGCGTCCGCCAAGCCGCTTGCCGTGCGCGCCGCAAGCGGCGACAACCGGGTCGAATGACAGAGATCGTCGCCCTCTCGCCGACACGCCCGGAACCGCACATCTGCGACGTGCTGATCGCCGAGCGCGCGCCGCGTCTGACCCGGTCGCTGTTCTGGCCGGTCATCCGGCCGGTCCTTTACAAACTGCTCAACTATCGCGCCGCGGTGCGGATGGCTGACGCGGTCCGTCCGCTGACTGGCGCCGAGGCGCTCGACTATATGAGCGACCTCATGGACCTGCGGGTCGCGGTGATGAATCCCGAGCGGATCCCGGCCAGCGGGCGCTGCATCATCGTGGCCAACCACCCGACCGGCATCGCCGACGGGATCGCCGTATTTGACGCCATCCGCGCGCGCCGGGCCGACGCCGTCTTCTTCGCCAACGCCGACGCCCTGAGGGTTTCGCCCCGGCTGGGCGAAGCCGTCATCCCGGTCGAATGGGTGGTGGCCAAACGCACCCGCGAGAAGACCCGGGCCACCTTGCTGGCCGCGAAGGAGGCCTTCGTGGCCGAGCGGTGCGTGGTCATGTTCCCGGCCGGGCGGCTGTCCCGGGTCGCGCCGGACGGTTCCGTCACCGATCCGGAATGGGCCGCAACGGCGGCGTCGCTGGCGCGCAAATACGGCGCCCCGGTCGTGCCGATCCATGTCGCGGGGCCCAACTCCACCCTGTTCCACCTGTTCGACCGGGTATCTCAGGAGCTGCGCGACATCACCCTGTTTCACGAACTGCTGAACAAGAAGAAGACGGCGTTCCAGCTCAAGGTCGGCAGACCGATCCCGCCCTCCCGGCTCGATATCGACTCGGTCAAGGCGACCTACGGGCTGAAGGCCTTCACCGAGCGGGTCCTGCCCAGCCAGCCGGACGCCGACTTCGCATGAGCGGCGGACGGGAATGGACGCTGCCGGACGCCGGGGCCACGACCCGTCTGGGCGCGGCGATCGCGCCGCGGCTGGCGCCGGGCGAGACGGTGCTACTGTACGGCCCGCTGGGCATGGGTAAGTCGACCCTGGCGCGCGGCCTGATCCGGGCGATGACGCGGCCCGACGAGGACGTGCCTTCGCCGACCTTCACCCTGGTGCAATTCTATGAGAGCGCGCCGCCGGTGGCCCATTTCGACCTCTACCGCCTGACCCGCCCCGAAGAGGCGGCGGAGATCGGGCTGGACGAGGCGCTGGACGAAGGCTGCGCCGTGATTGAATGGCCCGAGCGGCTGGGCGACGATCCGGCGAGCTGGCTGGGGCCGGACCGCCTGACGGTGACCCTGGCCGAACAGGGCGACGGGCGGCTTGCGACCGTTTCTGGCGTAGGGGCGTGGGAAGCCAAGCTGAAGGATCTGCATGTCCGACCGTGAGCTGCAACGCCTCGACTTCCTCAGGACGGCCGGCCTCGCCGACGCCGTCCGCGAGCCGCTGCCCGGCGACGCCTCGACACGCCGTTATGAACGGCTGACCACGCCGTCCGGCTCGACCCTGATGCTGATGGACCAGCCGCCGGCGGCAGAGTCCCAGCCCTGTGACCCGAACTGGAGTCCCGCCCAGCGCCACGCGTCCGGCTGGAACGCCGTCGCCCGGCTGTCGGCCGGCCGCATCGAGGCCTTCGCGGCCGTAGCCGAACATCTGAGAACTCTCGGCCTGTCCGCCCCCGAAATCGTCGCCGTCGACGCCGCCTCCGGTCTGGCGGTGCTGGAGGATTTCGGCGACGATCTGTTCGCCCGCGTGATCGAGGCCGGCGCACCGGAAGAGCCGCTCTATCTCGCCGCTGTCGAGGCGTTGGCGACCTTGCACGACGCCCCCACGCCCGACGTACTGACCGGCCCCGCGGGCAACTGGCCGCTGCTGGCCTATGACGAAACCGCGCTTCAGGGCGGCGCCGACCTGTTCGTGGAATGGATCCCGAAACTGAACCCGGCCCTTGTCTTCGACGCCGCAGCCATCGACGCGTGGCGCGCCGCCTGGGCTCCCGTCACAGCCCGGGGCGCGGCCGGGGCCACGGTCATGGCGCACCGGGACTACCACGCCGAAAACCTGATCCGGGTGTCCAGCAGGAGGGGCGCCGGTCTGGTCGGACTGATCGACTTTCAGGACGCCGTGCGGGCCCACCCGTCGTGGGATCTCCATTCCCTGTTGCAGGACGCTCGCCGCGACGTACCCGCGGCGCTGGAGACGCGGGCGCTGGATCACTATTTCGCCCTGCGTCCGACCACCGACCGCGAGACCTTTCTGCAAGACTACGCCGGTCTGGCGGCATTGAACGAAGCGCGCATCCTCGGCGTCTTCGCCCGGCTGATCGCCCGCGACGGCAAGCCGCGCTATCGGGCCTTCATGCCGCGCATGTGGGCGCATCTGAACGCCAATCTGAAGAAGCCGGGGCTTGAGACGGTCGCCGCCTGGTTCGATCGCCACGTCCTCGCCGGACTGCGCGGATGAGCGGCGCTCCCATGACCGCCCCAAAGACCGCCATGGTCCTCGCCGCCGGGCTCGGCACGCGGATGCGACCCCTGACCGACGACCGGCCCAAGGCCCTTGTCGAGGTCGCCGGACAGCCTCTGATCGACCATGTCCTTCGCCGATTGGGCGAGTCGGGCGTCGAGCGCGCCGTCGTCAATGTCCACTGGTTCTCCGACCGGCTCGAATCCCACCTCGCGGCGTGGGCGGGCGGGCCCGAAATCCTCATCTCCGACGAGCGCGCTGAACTGCTGGAAACGGGCGGCGGCCTGAAGAAGGCGGCGCCGCTGCTGGGCGCCGATCCGGTCTTCGTGGCCAATATCGACAGCGTCTGGACCGACAACGGCGCACCCGGCGACAGCGCCCTGAATCAACTCGCGCGCCTGTGGAATCCGTCAATCATGGATGCCGCCCTTCTTCTCGCGAGACGCGAGGGCTCCATCGGCTTCGAAGGCGGTGGCGATTTCTTCCTCGCCGACGACGGCCGGCTGACCTTCCGGGGCGAGGCGGCTGAGGCGCCCTTCGCCTATATGGGCGTCCACATCTGCCGGCCCGACTATGTCGCCGACGGTCCCGAGGGCCCCTTTTCCCTGAGCGGATTCTGGCGTCGGTCGGCGGCGGCGGGCCGCCTGTACGGCTGCGTGCTGGACGGCGACTGGATGCACGTCGGCGACCCCGAAGCCCGCGACGCGGCCGAGGCGAAACTGGCCGGCGGATGACCGCGCGCTTCGATCCCTTCGCCGCGCCAGGTCCGCGCTGGTATGCGATCGAGGCGCAGCGACCCTTTCTTGACGACCTCGCCGCCGGGGTGCTGGACTGGTTGGGCGAGCATCCACCCGAGACCCTGTCCGACGCCGTCATCCTGCTGCCCAATCGCCGCGCGGCGCGGGCCTTCACCGCCGCCCTGACGAAACAGGCGGGCGGTCGGCCCATTCTGCTGCCCCAGGTCCGGCCGCTGGGCGATCTGGAGGAGGACGAGCCGCCGTTCGCGCCGGGCGACATCGGCCTGGACCTGCTTCCCGCCATCAGTCCCCTGGCCCGCCGGTTCGAGATGGCGCGGATGGTCGCGGCCCATGATCCCCGGGCGGCGGCCTCGCCCCTGTATGCGCTGGAGATGGCCGACGCCCTCGGAGGCTTCCTCGACTCCTGCCAGATCGAAGAAGTCCCGGATATGGGACTTGTCGCCGACCTCGGCGGCGCGGACCTGGCCCAGCACTGGATCGACTCCGCCGCCTTCCTCGCCATCGCGGTCGAGCAATGGCCGGCGCGTCTTGCCGAACTCGGCCTGATGGACCCCGCCGCGCGGCGCACGGCCTTGTTGCGTCGTCTGGCGGAGGCCTGGGACGCCCGGCCGCCCACCCAGCCCCTGATCGTGGCCGGATCAACCGGCACAGCGCCTGCCGCCGCCGCCGTCATCGGCGCGGCGGCGCGCGCGCCGCAGGGATGCGTCGTCCTGCCCGGACTGGATCTGGACCTGTCGGTCGACGCCTGGGACGCCGTGGACGAACAGCATCCGCAAGGAGCGCTGAAAAGGCTTCTGGATCGTCATGGCGTCGCCCGCGACCGCGTCGGCGTGTGGAGGCGGACCGCCCCGACCCCCTCAGCCCGCCGGCGCCTGATCGCCGAGGCGCTCACCCCGCCCAAGGCGACGGCCGACTGGCGCGACACCATCGACGCCATGGCGCGCGAGCCCGGCGATCCGGTCGTCGAGGGAATGGCCGGTCTGACCATGGTGTCCGCCCGCGCCGAGGAAGAAGCGGCCGCCGTCGCCGCCGTCCTGATGCGCGAGGCGCTGGAAACACCGGGAAAGACCACCGCCCTCGTCACTCCCGATCCCCTGTTCGCACGCCGGGTCCAGGCTCGCCTGTCCCGGTGGGGGTTGGAGGCCGATTCCTCGGCCGGAGCGCCCCTGTCGATCACGCCGGTCGGAGTGTTGTTGTCATTGATGGCTGACCTGGTCGGCGAGCCCTTCAGCGGCGCGACCCTTTTGGCGTTGCTCAAACATCCGCTGGTGCGGCTCGGTCTGGACGAGCGGACGCTGGCGGACCGGGCGCGGGCGCTGGAGCTTCACGGTCTGCGTGGGCCTCGTCCCGGCGCCTGGGGCGCCGTCGAGCGGCAGCTGGCGCGTGCCCGTGCACCCCGATTCGAGCGCCCCCGGTCCGAAAACTGGCTGGCCCGGATCGACGAGGGTGAGAGCCTTCTGCCGCCGTTGCGCGCGGCGCTGGATCCGTGGCTGGCGCTGTTCGCCGGAGGCGCCGCGCCTGTCGACGTCGCAGCCACGGCCCTGGTTCATGCCCTGGAGCGAATGACCCGTGATGAGGTCGGAGCGACGGACGCCGCCTGGCGCGGAGCCGACGGCGAGGCGGCGGCGCGGCTGCTGTCCGGTCTGATCACGGACGGGACGGGACTGGAGCCCCTGTCGGGCGCCGATTTCGCCCGCCTGATCTCGAGCCTGGTGACCGCCGAGGTCGTGCGCACTGGCGGAGCGGCCCATCCGCGCCTGTTTATCCTCGGCGCCATCGAAGCCCGGCTGGCGCGGGCGGACCGCATGATCCTGGCCGGAATGGAGGAAGGCGTCTGGCCGCGCGGAGCCCCGATCGACCCCTTCCTGTCGCGGCCGATGCGCAAGGCCCTGGGCCTGCCTCCGCCCGAGCGCCGCATCGGCCTGTCCGCCCATGACTTCGCCCAGTCCGCCTGCGCGCCCGAGGTCATTCTGCTGCATACCGAGCGGCGCGGCGGGCAGCCGTCGGTCAAGTCGCGCTGGCTGTGGCGGCTGGAGACCCTTGTCGGCGGGGCCGGCCACGCGCTGCCCGGCCGGCCCGATATCCTGGCCATGGCCCGTGCGCTCGACGCTCCCGACAACGCACCGCCGACAACGCTCATGCCCGCACCGCGCCCGGCGCCGATCCCGCCCGTCGCCCTGCGTCCGCGCCGTCTGTCGGTGACGCGGATCGAGGAATGGGTGCGGGACCCCTACGCCACCTACGCCCGCTTCATTCTGGGGCTGGAAGCCCTCGCCCGCCCCGACGAACGCGTCGACGCCCGGCTCCGCGGAACCGCCATCCATGCGGCGCTGGAGCAGTTCGCGGTGGCCTGGCCGTCGCTCGACCTTTCCGAAGCCGCCCGGACCTTCGTCGACCTGTATCTGGGTCAACTGCGCGACGGCGGCATGCCCGACGCCGCCCTGGCGCGCGAGGTCGTTCTGGCCCGCAATGTCGCCGACTGGGCGGTCGGCTTCGAGACCCAGAGGCGAGCCGACGGCGCGGCGATCCTGATCGAACAGCGCGGCGTGATGGAGATCGACGCTCCGCGCGAGCCGTTCCGCCTCAGCGCCCGCGCCGACCGGCTGGAGCTGCATGACGGCAAGCTGACAGTGATGGATTTCAAGACTGGCGGCGCGCCCAGCTGGAAGCAGGTCAGGACCGGCTTTTCGCCCCAGCTGTCCCTGACCGCCGCCATAGCCCGCGCGGGCGGCTTTCCCGGGCTGGGCTCCCCCGAACCGGGATGTCTGCTCTATGTCACAGTCACGGGACGCCGCCCGCCGGCGACCGAATTCGACCGCAGCGGCGACGCCCAGAAGAAGGACCCCCAGCCGATCGAGGTCACCGTCGACGAGGCTCTGGAAGGACTGAACCGGCTGATCGGGACCTATGAGAAGCCCGGCCAGGCCTATGTCTCGCGCGCCGCGCCCCAGTTCGCCCAACGCGCCTTTTCGGACTACGACCACCTCGCCCGGGTGCGCGAATGGTCGGTGGCGGATGAAGCGGAGGGCGGCGAATGACGACCGCCCCCCTCATCTCCCCTCAGGCCCGCGCCGCCGATCCCGCCATCAACGCCTTCGTCATGGCAAACGCCGGTTCGGGCAAGACCACGACCCTCGTCGACCGGGTCGCGCGCCTGCTGCTGGATGGTTCGAAGCCCGACGCCATCCTGTGCCTGACCTTCACCAAGGCCGCCGCCGCCGAAATGCAGCGCCGCCTTTACCAGCGCCTCGGCGCCTGGGCCGTGGCCACCGACGATGACCTGCGCAAGGACCTCGGCAAGCTCGAGGCGCGCGACCCGGAGACCTATGACCGGGCCGGACTTTCGCGCGCCCGCGCCCTGTTCGCACGCGCGCTCGAGACGCCCGGCGGGCTGAAGATCCAGACCATCCACGCCTTCTGCGAACAGCTGCTGCGCCGGTTCCCGATCGAGGCCGGCGTGTCGCCGGGTTTCCGGGTCATCGATGACGCCGAGGCTGCGGCCGTATCGGCGATCGCCCGCGAAGCCCTGGCCCGCGCCTCGCTCAGCGGCGCCTATCCCGCCCTGACCGACGCCTATGCGGCCATGAGCGAGACCCTGCACCACGAAGCGTTCGAAGCCATGTTCGGCGTGTTCGAGACGAAGCGAGCCGCCTTGGGCGCCTATGTCGAACATGCCGAAAGCGAGGGCGATCTGGCCGATTTCGTCGCCCGCTCCGTAGGGTTCGATGACGCGACCCAGGCCGACGCAGAGGTCATCGAGGCCGAGGCGGCAGACCCCGCCGCGATCGATGCCGGTCGATGGCTGTGGGCGGCGGAGGCGCTGGATCGGGCAAAAGCGGCCGGCGACAAGGACCGGGCGCGCGAAATCCGCACCTTCGTCGAGAGTGTCCGGTCCGGGACGGTTCGTTTTGGCGACCTCCAGGCCATTCTCCTCACACAAAAGGGGGCGCCGGCGACCTGGTGCGCAAAGAGCGCCGCCGCCAAGGCAGAGCCCGGCCTGTGCGACTGGTTGGGAGAGCAACAGGCGCGTGTGGTCGAGACTGGCGAGCGATTGCGCGCCGCCCATGTGGCCGCGGAGACCACCCACGCCCTGACGCTGGCCGGGACCTATGCCCAGGCCTATGCGGCGGCCAAGACCGCGACCGGCGCGCTGGACTTCGCCGATCTGATCGTCCGCGCGCGCAAGCTGCTGACCCCCGGCGAGGGACCCGGCGCGGCCTGGGTGCTCTACAAGCTGGACGGCCTCGTCGACCACCTCCTGATCGACGAGGCCCAGGACACCTCGCCGGATCAGTGGGCTATCGCCCGCGCGATTGCGGAGGAGTTTTTCGCCGGAGCTGGCGCAAGAGAAGACGGCCGAGAACGGACAATCTTCGTGGTTGGCGATGAGAAGCAGTCGATCTTCTCCTTTCAGGGCGCGGCCCCGGAACGACTTCTCGAGGAAAGCCAGTGGTATCGGCAAAGGGTCGAGGCCATCGGGCGTCCGTTCGAGACGGTCGAACTGCTGCAATCCTGGCGCTCGACGGCTGAGGTGCTTGAGTTTGTGGATCGGGTGTTCGGCACGCCCGACCATGCGCGCGCGCTCAGTCCCGGCCGGGGCGAGATCGGGGACAGGGTCGATGTCGTGGTGCGCCACACGGCCGGACGCGCCGACCGCCCGGGGACCGTGGACCTGTGGCCGGAGGAGAAGGACGCCCCCGCCGAGGACCGCCGCGCCTGGGATGACCCGCTGGACGCGGGCTCGGGGCACGGCGCACGGCGTCGGGTGGCCGAGCGGATCGTCGTGGAGATCCGCGCCATCGTCGAAACCGGCGAGGGCGTCCACGCCAAACGCTCTGACGACCGTGAGGCATGGCGGGCCGCCGACTGGGGCGATGTCCTGATCCTGGTCAAGAAGCGCGGCCCGATGTTCGAGGAAATCCTGCGCGCGCTGAAGCGGTCGGGCATCCCGGTCGCCGGCGCCGACCGGTTAAAGCTGGCCGAGCATCCGGTGTTCGAGGACCTTCTGGCCCTCGGTCGGGCCGCGCTCTTCCCCGAGGACGACCTGACCCTGGCCGGCCTGCTTCGCAGCCCCCTGTGCGACATCGACGAGCAGGGGCTGTTTGATCTGGCCCAGGGCCGCGCCGGCGCCTTGTGGCGGACGCTGCGGGCGCGCGCCGACGAACGGCCGGAATGGACGGCGGCGCGCATCCTGATCCGCTGGTTCCGCGCCGACGCGAAGGTCCGCACGCCGTTCGACCTCTATGCCCGGCTGCTGAACCGTCGCGACGCGCGCGGTCTGACGGTGCGCCAGCGCTTCATGACCCGACTGGGCGGCGAGGCGGCCGACGCGCTCGACGCCTTCCTCGATCAGGCACGGGCGGCGGAGGGCCGGGGAGTCACAGATCTCGAGCGGTTCTGCGCCGACCTCGCCGCCATCAACCAGACGGTCAAGCGCGAGATGGACGAGCCGCGCGGCGAGGTGCGGGTCATGACCGCCCACTCGTCCAAGGGCCTGGAGGCGCCGATCGTCATCCTGCCCGACACCATCTTCTCCGAGCCCAAGGGCGACCCGCTGCTGGAGACCGCCGACGGCGGCTTCCTGTGGTGCGGATCGGGCGACCGGGACTGCGACGTCTCCGCTGAGGCCCGCGAACTGCGCAAGCTGCGCAACAAGGAGGAGTCGTTGCGGCTGCTCTATGTCGGCCTGACCCGCGCGCGCGACCGGCTGATCATTGGCGGCCGCATCGCCTCGAACCGCAAGATCGAGAGCATCGTCGACAAACTTGACGCCTGGTGGGGCCCCGTGGCCAGGGCATTCGACACGATTGACGGGGTGCGACAGGTCGAGACCGCCTCCGGACCCGCCCGACGTTTCGGCGCCGATCCGGTCCGCATGGCAAGGCGGGCGACGGACGCGGTCGCCGCGGGGCCCCTGCCCGGCTGGCTGACCGCGGAACCGGCTCGCGAGGATGCGAACCGGTTCGCCGCGCCCTCGCGCATGGACGAGACCTTGCGCATTCCCGCCCCCTCGCCGCTGGCGTCCACGGCGGGGCCGGGCGCGCCGCTGGGACGGTTCCGGCGGGGAGATCTGATCCACCGGTTGCTGGAACGGCTGCCCGACATTGCCGTGGCTGAACGCCCCGACGCTGCCGTGCGGATGTTGTCTCGCGAGCGAGACCTTGACGAGGATCAGCGGGTCGAGATGATCACCGCGGCCTTCGCGGTGCTGGACGACGCGCGTTTCGCGCCGGTGTTCGGGGTCGGTTCACGGCCCGAGGTGGCCCTGACCGGATCGGTCGGGACGACCCCCGTATCGGGGCGGATGGACCGGCTGGTGGTCACGTCCGACCGGGTGCTGGTGGTCGACTACAAGACCAACCGCCCGGCCCCCGCCCGGATCGAGGACGCAGACCCGGCCTATGTGCTGCAGCTGGCCGTCTATGCTGCGATCCTCAGCGACCTCTATCCCGACCGCGCCGTCGAGGCGGCCCTGGTCTGGACCGACGGTCCCCGGCTGATGGCGGTTCCGCAAGCTATGATGGACGCAGCTCTGTCAGGCTGAGCACGCCATGCGTTGATTTGGGCGGGCCGGCGCCCCACATCGGCTGTCGAAGCGCCGGAATCACCTCATGATGACCGGCCGATCTGGAGAGTACCCCCATGGCCACCGTCAAGGTCACCGACGACAGTTTCGAAGCCGATGTTCTGAAGGCGTCCGTCCCCGTTCTGGTCGATTTCTGGGCCGAGTGGTGCGGCCCCTGCAAACAGATCGGGCCCGCGCTCGAACAGATCGCCGATGAACTGGCCGGCCAGGTGGTTATCGCCAAGGTCAATATCGACGACAGCCCGATGATCCCGTCGAAGCTCGGCGTGAAGGGCATCCCGACCCTGATGCTGTTCAAGGACGGTCAGATGGCTTCGATGAAGGTCGGCGCCATGCCCAAAGGGAAGATCGTCGAATGGCTGGCCGAGGCCGGCATCGGCCAGGCCGCCGCCTGAGGCGTTGCGGGCGTCGCAATCGTAACTTGCCCCGTCCGGTGATCGGTGTTCTGCTCCCGTCCATCGCTATGGATGCTGGAGCGTCATCATGCTGACCGCCGTCCTGTTCGCCGCCACCCTGCTTCTTGACGGAGGGCAGGTCGCCGTTATCGCCGGAACGCCCGCCCCCGCCGAAGTCAGGCCTTCCAGCGCACCTCCTGGACCTGAGGGCGACACCCGTCGCGTCTGCCGGCTGGAACGCGCCACGGGGTCGAATATGCAGCAGCGCGTCTGCCGCGACGTTCCGCGGGCCGGAGTTCAGGATCAGCAGACCCGGGAGTTCATGCGCGCGATGCAGCGGATTCGCTTCCCGGATGAGGGCGCGACCGCAACACCGGGCGGCCCGAACGGCGGCTAGGTCCGGAGGCAGGCCGCCTCAGTCCGGCCAGGTCTCGCGCGCGGCGGCCAGAACTTCGCCCGCCAGATACAACGACCCGCAGATCGTCACCCGGCCGGCCCCCAGCCGCAGGGCGCGCGTCAGGGCCTCCTGAACCGAGGCGCACGGCGTGGCGCCGAGGCCGTGACCGCGCGCCACCGCCGCCAATGCCTCCGGCTCGGCCGCTGCCCCGTCGAACGGGACGGTGAAGACCGCCGCGCCTGACTGGCTGAGCGCCGCAAAGAATCCGCCAGCGTCCTTGTTGGCCAGCATGCCGACGATCAAGGCCAGCGGCCGGGAGGCCTTCGCCTGCCGCTCGGCCAAGGCCAGGGCCAGCGCCGCCCCCGCATGCGGATTGTGCCCGCCGTCCAGCCACAGTTCGGCGTCCGCCGCCTGGGCGGCCTCGCCGAAGGGTCCGCCTGTGAGCCGCTGCATCCGCGCCGGCCAGCGCACTGAACGCAGGCCCTCGGCGATGGCGGATTCCGGCAGGTCCAGTTCGAGGGCGACAGCGATAGCCAGGCCGGCGTTGTCGATCTGGTGCGGTCCGGCGAGAGCCGGGGCCGGCAGATCGAGGAACCGTTCCTGATCCTGAAAGGACAGGCCGCCGCGATCGGCCCAGGCGTCGAAATCCACCCCCATCACCGTCAGGGGCGCGCGCACCGCCCGGGCCGCGGCCTCGATGGCCGCCATGGCCGTCTCGGACTGGCGGGCGATCAGCCCGCGCGCGCCGGCTTTCAGGATGCCCGCCTTCTCCACCGCCACGCCGTGCAGGCTGTCGCCGAGGAATTCGGCATGGTCGAGATCGACCGGGGCGATGACGCTGAGCAGCGGCCGTTCGATGACGTTTGTGGCGTCCAGGACCCCGCCGAGCCCCACCTCGACGATGGCCAGGTCCGCGGGGGTCTCGCTCATGGCGACGAAGGCGGCGGCGGTGGCGCTCTCGAACACCGTCGCCTCGCTGCCCCCAAGGTCAATGACGCCCTCGATGCGGTCGAGGATGGCGTTCAGCGCCTCGTCGTCGATCAGCCTGCCGGCCAGGCGGATGCGCTCGTTGAACCGCACCAGATGGGGCGAGGTGTAGGTATGGACCCTCAGGCCCGCCGCCTCGGCGATGGCCCGGATGAAGGCGACGGTCGAGCCCTTGCCGTTGGTGCCGGCGACATGGACCACCGGCGGCAGCCGGTCCTGCGGATCGCCCAGCCCGGCGCAAAGGACGCGCATCCGCTCCAGCGACAGGTCGATGCGCTGCGGATGCCGCTGTCTGAGCCTCTCGGAGATGGGATCCAAACTAAACTCCGCTCATCCCGGCGAATGCCGGGACCCAGATGCAATGACACGGCCCGTGGCGATGACCACCGGCGTTCAAGCAGGCGACAGCAAGTTCTTCAATCTGGGTCCCGGCATTCGCCGGGATGAGCGGTTGAATATCAGGCCGCCCGGCGCTTCCCGCCCATCAGCATCGACAGGATCTGGCCCAGCACGACCGGCAGGTCGGCGCGGGCGACGACACGATCGACCATGCCCTTTTCCTGCAGATATTCGGCGCGCTGGAAGCCGGGGGGAAGTTTCTCGCGAATGGTCGCCTCAATCACCCGCGGGCCCGCGAAGCCGATCAGGGCTCCGGGCTCGGCCAGATGCACGTCGCCGAGCATGGCGTAGCTGGCGGTGACCCCGCCGGTGGTCGGGTCGGTCAGCACCACGACGAAGGGCAGCTGCACCGCCTTCAGCTCCTGGATGGCCAGGGTGGTGCGGGCCATCTGCATCAGGCTGAGCGCGCCTTCCTGCATCCTCGCCCCGCCGGCGGCCGTGAAACAGACCAGGGGCACGCCGCGTTCGATCGCCGCACGGGCCGCCGCGATGAAGGCCTCGCCCGCCGCCATGCCCAGCGAGCCGCCCATGAAGGTGAAGTCCTGGACGATCACGACCGCCTCGGTCCCGCCCAGCGCGCCGAAGCCGATGGCCATGGTGTCCTTGCGGCCCGCGGCCTTGCGCGCCGCTATCAGCCGGTCCTTGTAGGGCTTGCCGTCCGAGAATTTCAGCGGGTCCTCGGGCACGTCCGGCGTGTCGATCGACTCATACGTCTCGTCGTCGAAGGTGGCGCGCAGCCGGGTCGGGGCGTCGATCCGCATATGCCGGCCCGCGGGGGTGACCCACAGGCTGGCCTCCAGATCCGGGCGGTACAGCATTTCGCCGGAATCCGGGTCCTTGACCCACAGATTGTCGGGCGTGTCGCGCCGGCTGACGATCTTGCGTACGCCGGGCGCGAAACGGCTCAGCCAGCCGCCACGCTTTTCCTGGGGTTTGGGAGGAGTCTTGTCAGCCATGGGCGCGCTTTAGACCGTTTCCGCGACCCGCGCACCCCGGACCGCATTCGCGAGGGCCCTGACCCTGGCCAGAACGCGCGGCGCGGCAGGTTCGTTCGCCTCAAGCGCCGCCGCCACTTCGTCGACCAGCACCGAGCCGGCCACCACCGCATCGGCGACGCGCGCGATCTCGGCGGCGCGTTCCGGCGTCTTGACGCCGAAGCCGACGGCGACCGGCAGGCCCGAGGCCTTGCGCACCCGCTCGACGGCGGGGGCCACCGACAGGGTCTGCGCCTCCTTGACCCCCGTCACCCCCGCGACCGAGACATAGTAGACGAAGCCCGAGGTGCGCCCGGCGATGATCTTCAGCCGCGCGTCGTCCGAGGTCGGCGTGGCCAGCCGGATCAGCGACACCTCCGCCGCGTCCAGCGCGTCGGACAGCGGCCCGGCCTCTTCCGGCGGGCAGTCGACGACGATCAGCCCGTCAACGCCGCTGGCCGCCGCATCACGCGCGAAGGCGTCATATCCGTAACTCTCGATCGGATTGAGATAGCCCATCAGGATCACTGGCGTGTCAGCGTCGCCGGCGCGGAAGTCTGCGGCCAGCGCCAGCGTCCCTTTCAGCGTCAGTCCGGCCTTCAGACCGCGCAGGGCGGCGCGCTGGATCGGAGGTCCTTCAGCCATCGGGTCGGAGAAAGGAAAGCCCAGCTCGATCAGATCGGCCCCGGCGGCGGGCAGGCCGCGCAGGATCTGCAGCGCCTCCTCCCGCGTCGGGTCCCCGGCCATGACATAGGCCACGAATCCGGCCCGGCCCTCGGCCTTCAGCGCGGCGAAGCGGGCGTCGATACGCGCCGTGGTCATTGCACCGGAGCGGGCGCCGCCGCAGCCGCCGGCTGGTCCGAGCAGACGTCGCCCGGGATGGCCGCAAAGGCCAGATAGGCCGGCTCGGCCGGGCCCGGAACGCGCGCGGGGTCAGAGAAGGCCATCATCTGGAATCCGTCGCAGCCGCCGCCCTCCCGTCGTCTCACATAGACGACACGGTTGTCCTCGCCGCCGGCGGGAAGCCACTGCTGACGGGAGAAGGCCTCGCTGTAGGCGTCCACCAGGCCGCCGATGGCCCCCTGGGTGGTCATCACGCACGTGGCCTGCTGCGCCAGCCCGATTCTCCCGCCGCAGGTCGGGTCGCTGACCGCCGTCGGCAGATCCGGGATCTCGACCTGCAGGGGCGCCGGGGTTTGCGCGATCGCCGGCGCGGCCATAAGGGCCGCCGCGGCGGCCATCATCACGATCTTCATAGTCTACAACTCCACGCCCAGATGCTTCGCCACGGCGAAGATGTCCTTGTCGCCCCGTCCGCACATATTGAGCACGACATCGCCCCCCTTGCCCACTTCCTTCGCGATTTCGCCGACACGGGCGAGGGCGTGGCTGGGCTCGAGCGCCGGAATGATGCCTTCAAGGCGCGAGCATAGCTGGAAGGCTTCCAGCGCCTCGGCGTCGGTGGCTGCCCGATATTCGGCGCGGCCGATGTCCTTGAGCCAGGCGTGTTCAGGGCCGATGCCGGGATAGTCGAGTCCGGCGGAAATCGAATGGCCCTCGAGAATCTGGCCGTCGTCGTCCTGAAGCAGATAGGTGCGGTTGCCGTGCAGGACGCCGGGGCGGCCGCCCTGCAGGCTCGCCGCGTGGTCCGGGCCGTCCAGACCGCGCCCGGCCGCCTCGACCCCGATCAGCCGCACGCCGGCGTCCTCGATGAAGGGATGGAACAGGCCGATGGCGTTGGATCCCCCGCCGATCGCCGCCACGCAGGCGTCGGGCAGTTTGCCGCGCCGCGCCAGCATCGCCGCCCGCGTCTCCTTGCCGATCACGCTCTGGAAGTCGCGCACCATGGCCGGATAGGGATGCGGCCCGGCGGCTGTGCCGATCAGATAATAGGTGTCCTCGACGTTGGTGACCCAGTCACGCATCGCCTCGTTCATGGCGTCCTTGAGGGTCGCCCGGCCGGCGGTCACCGGCACGACCTCGGCGCCCAGCAGTTTCATGCGGAAGACGTTGGGCGACTGCCGCTCGACGTCTGTCGCGCCCATATAGACCACGCATTGCAGCCCGAACCGGGCGCAGACGGTGGCTGTCGCCACGCCGTGCTGGCCGGCGCCGGTCTCGGCGATGATCCGTGTCTTGCCCATCCGCATGGCCAGCAGGATCTGGCCCATACAGTTGTTGATCTTGTGCGCGCCCGTGTGGTTCAGCTCGTCGCGCTTGAACCAGATGTCGGCGGCTCCGTAGTGGGCGGTCAGCCGTTCGGCCAGATACAGCGGGCTGGGCCGGCCGACATAGTCGGTCAGAAAGCCGTCCAGCTCGGCTTGGAATGTCGGGTCGGCCTTGGCCGCCTCGTAGGCTGCGTTCAGCTCATGAACCAGCGGCATCAGCGTCTCGGCCACGAACCGCCCGCCATAGGGGCCGAAACGGCCCTCGGCGTCGGGCATGGCGTAGCTGTTGGGGATGATGGCGTTCACGGGTCAGGTCTCGCGCGGGGGAGCGGCGGAATTCAGGCCGAACGGACGGCGTCGAGGAACGCCGTGATCAGCGCGGCGTCCTTAACACCGGGCGCGGTTTCCACGCCAGAGGAGACATCCACAAGGGGGGCGCCCGATATGTGGATCGCCTGCAAGACATTGTCCGGGGTCAGTCCCCCGGCCACGAACCAAGGGCGCCGGAAGGCCCGGTCGGCCAGCAGCGTCCAGTCGAACCGCGCGCCAACGCCGCCAGGCAGGGGCGAGCCCTCGGCCGGTTTGGCGTCGAACATCAGGTGGTCGGCGAACGGCTCCCAGGCCTCCGCCTCCGCGAAATCCTCGTGGGCCCCGATCGGCAGCACCTTGATGATCCCGGCGCCAGTCAGGGTTCGGACCTGCTCCGCCCGCTCCCGGGTCTCATGGCCGTGCAGCTGGATCAGGTCCGGCTTCAGGATCAGGGCGATTTCGGTCAGCAGGGCGTCGTCGGCGTCGACGGTGACCGCCACGATCTTCGTCTTCCCACGCGCCCGCTCGAACAGGGTCGCCGCGTGCAGGGGTTCGATGTGGCGCGGGCTTTTCGGGAACACCACCGCCCCGACGAACGCCGCCCCACCGGCCAGCGCCGCGTCCAGCGTGTTGGGCGTGGTCAGGCCGCAGATCTTGGCGTGGGCGCTCATGCGGCGAATATGGCGTCGATCCCGCCCTGATCCAGCAACCGCCATTCCCCGGGCGCCAGATCGTCGGGCAGGGACAGGCCGCCGACCCGCTCCCGGTGCAGGCCCTCGACGTGATTGCCCACCGCCGCGAACATCCGCCGCACCATGTGATAGCGCCCCTCGGTCACCGTCAGCCGCGCCACCGCCCGTCCCTCGGGGGTCGGCGACAGCACCTCGAGCACGGCGGGCGAGAGCGGCTTGTCCTCGCCCTCCAGCACCAGTCCGCCGGCGGCGAAGACGTCCCCCTCGGTCCCGACCAGCGGCCGCGCGAGGGTCGCGCGATAGACCTTGGCCACATGACGCTTGGGCGAAATCACCCGGTGCAGCAGGTCGCCGTCGTCGGTCAGCAGCAGCAGGCCCGTCGTCTGCTTGTCCAGCCGGCCGATGGTCGAGATCGCCGGATCGCGCCGCCGCCAGCGAGGCGGAAGGACATCATAGACCAGCGCCCCGTCCTCCTTGCGCGAACAGGTCATGCCCAACGGCTTGTGCAGCATCATCACCAGACCCGGCGTCGGATCCAGCGGCTCGCCATCGATCTCCATCCGCGCCGGCAGGTCCGGGGTCACCGCGATCCGCTTCGACACATCGGTCAGGTCTGCGCCGTCCAGCACAATCCCGCCCGCCCTGCCCAGCCGCGCCATCTCGGTCCGCGAGCCATAGCCCATCGAGCCGAGCAGCTTGTCGACGCGGGACGTCGGGGTCTTCACTTCACCGCCTCGAACACCTTGTACCCGCCCGCGTCGGCGATCATGTCGACACGTTTGAAGGCGTCCTTCAGCTCCGCCTCGTAAGGCAGGTGCCGGTTGGCCACGATCCAGAGCACGCCGCCCTTCTTCAGCAGTCCCGCGGCCTTGCGGATGAAGGCCTGACCCAGCCGCTTGTCCTCAGCGCCGCCGTCATGGAACGGCGGATTGCTGACGACGAAATTCAGCTCACCGACATCGTCCAGCGTCCGCGCATCCGCCCATTCGAAGGTCGCGCGCGGGTCGGTCACATTCTTCCGCGCCGCCGCGACAGCCCGCCGGTCCAGATCGATCAGCCGCAGCGATGTCACCGCCGGCGACCCCAGGACCACGGTCGCCAGAGCGCCGTAGCCGCATCCGAGATCGGCCCCCGCCCCCTTCAACGACGGCACGGCCTGCGCCAGCAGCAGCGAGCCCGCATCGATCCTGTCCCAGGCGAAGACGCCCGGCTGCGACCAGGCGTCCAGCCCCTCGACCAGACGCGGCCCCCCCGCGGCGATGGCCTCGTCGATCCCCGTCACCGTCTCCGGCCGAATGACCACGCAGCGGCGGTGGTGCGCCTTGGCGCTCTCCCCGACCTCGACGCCGAAGCCTTCCAGCTCCTTCCTCAGCCGCGATCCGCCCTTGTCCTTGGCCGCCATGACGTCCAGCCGGCCGCCCACCTTCAGCGCCTTCAGGGCCAGGGCCAGCGTATGGCGCCGCTCCAGCACGCCGGGCGGGGCATGGATCATGACGGTGTCGGCCGAGCCTTCGGCCACATCCTCGAGCGGCGTCGAGCCGGGGATCAGCGGCGAAACCTGGATCGCCTCGCCGGGCGGATCGAAGACGGCCGGCGGGCGCCCGTAGAGAAAAGATGTCATGGCGGCGCCTATAGCCGGATTGAGCGTCGGCGCGAAGCGCACGCCGACAGACCCGTGGCCAATGGGGGCGCGGCCTCAGGGTCCCGAAGCGAGGAGCGCTGAGCGCCGCCGTCCCAGGCAGGCCTCCGGACGTCCTGCCCTTGCATTCCACGGCCCTCCGGTCCGATTGTCAGGGGCATTTCAAGGGGGACAGATATGACGGGCAAATTATGGGCGCTGGCAGGCCTGACGATGGTCCTGGCTGCCGCGGAGCCTGTGGCCGCACAGGAGTGGACGCCCCCCTATTGGAAGGCGTCGCCTGATCCGGGACTGGGTTCCATACTGTACCCAGGCTTTGCGCTTCTCATACAGGCTTCCGGTCATGCGACGATCAAGTGTTGGGTCGAGGCGGACGGTCATCCCTACGTCTGCGAGGTCGTTCAAGAGACTCCGCGTGGGCTCGGCTTCGGTTCAGTGGCGCGAGTCATGGTTGCAAGCGCCGAGGTGGGCGTCGGCAGGGTCGACGGCCAGCCGGTTTCGACCACTGTCCAGACCACCATTCGTTTCCGGATGCCCGAGCGGGGGCGCTGGGACGGGCCTGAACCGACCGACACCCAACTGTCGCTCGCTCGCGAAATATTGCAGTCGTTGCCTGATTGGTCCCCGCCGGATCGTCGCGAGACGATGATGGACGGGCTGGATTTTGACCGTCGCGCCGTGGTCGGCCCATGGCTTGACGAACTTCTGCCGCTGGACCGGGACGCGGACCTGCAGATCGGCGCGCTCCAGATGGCGCGTCTGTACAGCGAGGGTGACCTTCGCCATGTGCTCGCCGGCGGGACTGTCCCGGCACGTTCACCGGAAGAGTTGGCGGCGGCCTGCCCCGACCTCACTCCTGAGGAAGAGGTCGTGATCGGGGAACTGCGCCGCCGATATTGTGACCGGTACGGCTGCGAGGTCACCGGGACGAACCCGGCCACGGAATGATCAAGCCGGCGGAATTCCCCAACCCGCGCCAGCGAGGTCCTTGCGGCGTCCGCCAAGGATCGAAATCGGTCGATCGCTCCTCGCCGGAGAACGGACTCCTGGGCGACCGGTCCGGCCAGAGGGGCGGGCGCCCTTCTCGCTCTGGAGACGGGACCGTCATGGCGCCGTGCTGACAATCCGCCGATTGTCAGCATATCCCGCGCCGCTAACCATCGGAATTCACACGCCTTTGGAAAATCACAGCGTCCTTATCCCGCCATAGGAACGCCCCCTCCTAGACTCCCCCCGTTCCGTCGCAGGGGAGGCGCAGAGGCCTTGCGTCCTTTGGCGGCGGGATGTGGAGAAGCGGGGGCCCGGTTCCCGGCTGCCAGAGCAAGGCAGCCAACGCCCGGGGTCTGATAACCAAACGGATGTCAGGGGCGAGGGGGATACTCGCCCGGTCCGGGGACCGTGTCGCAAGCACGGCCCGCCCGCCGGAGGCGCTGCGGTAAGGCGATAAAACCGCCACCGGACGCAAGCTTCCGATCAATCTCCGCGCGGAGCGTCTGTCTGCGTCGAAACGGTAAACCACAAAGAACTCCGGGCGCGGGCCCGGCGCTCCGCACGCCTTCCCGACCTTTCCGGCAGCAATGCCGGAGAGCGAGGACTCGCGCCTTCTCAGCTTGGAACAAATGAGGCACAAGGCCGGAATGCTCGCCGACTCGGTCCTTTCCCCGCCCACGCCGTCCCTGGCCGACGCACGGGCCACGCTGGAACGGGTCTGGGGCCATGCCGATTTCCGCGGTCGCCAGGCCGAGGTCGTGACCGAAATCCTCGCCGGCCGCGACGTCGTCGCCGTCCTGCCGACCGGCGGCGGCAAGAGCGTCTGCTACCAGATCCCCGCCATGCTGCGGCCCGGCCTCGGCCTCGTCGTCTCTCCCCTGATCGCCCTGATGACCGATCAGGTCGAGGCGCTGAAACAGCAGGGCGTCGCGGCCGCGCGGCTCGATTCCGGCGTCTCCATGGACGACCGTTCGGCCATCTGGCGTCAGACCCGGGCCGGCGAGCTGGACCTGCTCTATGTTTCGCCCGAGGGACTGGCGCAGCCGCATCTGATCGACCGGCTGCATGACCTGCCGCTGAGTCTGATCGCCATCGACGAGGCCCACTGTGTCTCGCAATGGGGACATGATTTCCGCCCGGATTACAGGACCCTGGGCCGTCTGGCCGAGCTGTTTCCCGGCGTGCCGCGCATCGCCGTCACGGCCACCGCCGACACCCGCACCCGCGACGACATCGTCCGCTCGCTGCGACTGGAGGACGCGAAGGTCGTCGTCGACAGCTTCGCCCGGCCCAATCTGCAGCTCTCGGCCATCCGCAAGGAAAGCGCCTCACGCGCCCGGACCGACGCCGCCGTGATCGACCTGGTGCGCCAGCGGCGCGGCAAGTCGGGCGTCGTCTATTGCGGCAGCCGCGACGGCTGCGAGCGGGTGGCCGAGGCGCTCCGGACCGCCGGAACCAACGCCATCGCCTATCACGCCGGCATGGAGGCTCGCGACCGCGACCGTCGGCTGGAGCGGTTCCTGGCCGAGGACGGGGCGGTCATGGTCGCGACCATCGCCTTCGGCATGGGGGTCGACAAGGCCGACGTCCGCTTCGTCATCCACGCCGACCCGCCCGGCTCGCTCGAGGCCTATTGGCAGGAGATCGGCCGCGCGGGGCGCGACGGCGAACCCGCCGACGGCATCACGCTGTACGGCCCGTCCGACATCGCCTGGACGCTCAAGCGGCTGGACGGCCGCTCGATGGCCGAAGAGGTGAAGGCGGTGCAGGTCCGCAAGGCGCGCCAGCTGTTCGCCATGCTGGACGGGGCCGTCTGCCGCGCCCAGTCCGTGCGCCGCTATTTCGGTGAGGAGGGCGCCGAACGCTGCGGCGTCTGCGACCTGTGCCTCGATCCGCCCGCCGTCTTCGACGCCACCGTCCCGGCCCAGAAGGCCCTGGCCGCGGTCCAGCGTCTCGGAGAACGGTTCGGCAAGACCCGCGTCATCGACCATCTGCTCGGCAAGACGAAGGACGTCCAGCCGTGGGAGACGGCCCTGTCGACCTGGGCCATCGGGGCCGACACGGGTCAGCACACCTGGCGCGACATCGTCGACCACCTGATGTTCGAGGGGTTGCTGGTCGAGGATCCCAACGAGGGCAAACCTCTGGTCCGGCTGGGCGATCCCGAGACCGTTCGCGCCGTCTATCGTGGCGAACGGGTTATCGAGGTCCGGGCCGCGGCCGCCCGCGCCGCCCCGGCGCGCGAGCGCACCCGGACCGGCCGCAACGCCGCGCTGGAGTCGATGGACGCCGACGTCCGGGCCCGGTTCGAGACCCTGCGCGCCTGGCGCCGCGACCGCGCCGCCGAACAGCACGTCCCGCCCTATGTGATCTTCCAGGACAAGACCCTGCTCGAGATCGCCCTCGCCGAACCCGGCGACCTTGAGCGCCTCGGCCACATCTCCGGCGTTGGGCAGACCAAGCTGGACCGCTACGGCAAGGGCGTTCTGGAGGCGCTTCGGCAGGCCCCCGACTGAGGCTGTGGACTGAAACCGCGGTTCGCCGGTTAAGCTTCGCGCAAGGTCTCGGAAGGAGGGCCTTAAACTTTCGCCGTCACAGTCCTGCGGTGATCCCAAGCCGTGCCCCGTCCCCGATCGACAAACTGGCTCTGGCCGTCGTGCACCAGCCCGACCGCGCCATTCCCGCGCCTGCCGGCGCGCGCGAGGAATCCCTGCGTCTGCTGCTCCAGACCGCCGCCGATTCCGGCGTGGCCCGGGTCGCGACCAAACCCGACGGCGACGGCGAACGCTGGCTGGGTCAGGCCTGGCCCTTCCCCTCCCCCTTCCAGGTCTCGGTCCGCACCGTATCCGTCAATGACGGCGTCGACCGGGTCGAGGCCCGCGCCCGCCGCTCACTGGAACGTCTCGGCCTGCCGCGCGGCGACCTGTTGCTCGTCTCCGCCGCCGCGGACCTGGCCGGCGCCGAGGGCCGCGCCCTGTGGGACCGGCTGCTGGCCCTGAAGGACCGGGGCCTGTACCGCCGCATCGGCTTCCGCGCCGCGGTCGAGGACGGCCCGGCCCTGCTGGCCCGCCGCTTCCAGCCGGATGTGGTCCAGTTGCGCTGCAATCTGCTGGACCAGCGGGCCCAGCATTCGGGTGTCCTGTCCGAACTCGCCGCCCTCGACGTCGCCGTCCATGCCTCGTCAGTGTTCGCGGACGGCCTGTTGTTCATGAGCGGCGAGGCCCTCCCGCTCGAGATGCATCGCTATGGCCCGACCCTGTCGCGCATCCGTCGCCGCCTGGCCGAGGCCCGGGTCGATCCGATGCAGGCCACCCTGGCCTACGCCATAGGCCTGCCCGAGGTGTCCGCCGTGGTCGCCAGCATCGCCTCCGCCGCCGAACTCCGCGCCGTCGTCGCCGCGGCCCACGCGGCGACGCCCGACCTCGACTGGGCGTCCATGCAGCTGGAGCCGGCGACAATCGCCGCCGGCCCCCGCAGGATCAGTAGCGCAGCCTGATCCCGACAGAACCGGACCGACCCGGCTCGCCGTAGCCGAACACCTGCTGATAGCGCTCATCCGTCAGGTTCCCGATCCGCGCCGTCAGGGTCACGGCTTCGGTCAGGGCCCAGGAGGCGTTCAGATTGGCCGTGACGAACCCCTCGCGGACCCCGCCTGCGTCGTCCTGATCGCCTTCGGCCCGAACGGTCAGGGCCCCCGACAGCCGCTCGCCGGTCCAGCCCAGGGTCGCCGACCCCGCCTGTTCCGGAACCCGCAGCAGCCGCGCCCCGGTCGTCTCGTCCCGCGCGTCGGTCCAGGCGTATGCGAGACTGAGATCGAAACCGCCCCCCAGCAGCGCCCGGCCCTCCAGCTCGACCCCGTCGGTCGCCGTCTCGGCGACATTGACGTAGTAGCTGTCGAAGGTCATCGGATCGAAGATGTAGGTGATCTGGTCCTCCACGCCCAGGCGGTAGACCGTGGCCCGACCCTCGATCCGCCCGTCCGCCGAGGCCCAGCCGACCGCGGCCTCATAGCCCTCCGCCGTCTCGGGACGCAGCACGGGGAATGGTTGGGACGAGAAGCAGAAATCGCACACCGCCTGGCTGATCGAGGGGGCCTTGAACCCCGTCCCGTACGCCGCCGACAGGGTGATCCCGCCGCCGGCGTCGAAGGCGCCGGAGAGCCGGCCGGTGGTCTTCGAGCCGAAATCGTCCGTGTCATCGAACCGCAGCGCGCCGGTCAGGCTGAGACGATCGGTCGGTTCGATCCGCGCCGTGACGAAGGCCGACGTCGTTCCCAGCTGTTCGGTCAGGCCTGTCGACAGACTGCCCTCGGTCTCCTCGCGTTCGGCGCCGATGACAAAGTCCACGCCCGCCGCCGCGCCGTCCGCCTGCCAGCGGACCACCTGCCGGTCCGCCTCGAAGGCCGAAGGGAAGGCCGAGACAGTCTCGCGCGCCATATCGGAGGCCGAGAGGCTGAGCTGATGCTCAAGACCGAACGCAGTCAGGCGCAGGCGGCCGAACCCGCTCCACTGCTCGCTGGATTGTGTATCGAGCGTATCGGCGAGAGCGAAAGTCGGCGCCGGAAAACCGTCCAGATCAGCGGCGCTGTCGCTCCAGCGCAGCGACCCGTCCAGCGCCGCTTCGGGGGAGAGGGCATAGCGGCCCCGGGCCCCGACCGTCGTCGCGGTGAAGCCGTCAACCTCCGGATTGCCGTCGGCCTCGTCGGCGGCCGAAATGCCGTCGGTGTCGAAATGCGAGACCCAGGCCCCAAAGCCGTACTGTTCGGTCGAGACGCCCGCCGCCAGTCGGCCCCGGACCGTGCCGAACGACCCGGCTTCCGCCTCGGCGCTGAAGCCCTCCAGATCGCGGGTGGTGAAGGCGATAACGCCCCCGATGGCGTCCGAGCCCCACAGCGACGACTGCGGACCCGACAGCACCTCGATCCGCTCGATGTCCGACAGTTCGAAGCCGGAGAAGTCGAAGGCGCCGTTGACCTCGGCGGGATCGTTGACCGGCACGCCGTCGACCAGCACCAGGGTCTTGCCCGGCGAGGCGCCGCGCATCCGCACCTGGGCGACACCGCCGAAGGCGCCCGAGCGCACCACCGACAGGCCGGGCACGTCGCTCAGGACGTCCGCGACGAAGACCGCCCCGCGCTGGTCGATGGTCGCCCGGTCGATGACCCGCGCGCCCGGCGTTTCGGCGACGATAGCCGGCAACCGGGTGGCGGTGACGACGACCTCAGGCAGGTCGTCGCCGGGTTCGGCGGCGGTCTGCGCCCAGGCGGACAGGGGAAACAGCACGGCGGCGGCCGTGGCGTAGAGGATGGATCGCGTCATGCGCGGGTCTCCGTCGGCCCCGCGCTGGCGCTGCGCGGCGGCAGGTGAAAGCGACCGACCCGGCCCCGAAAAGGGGCACGGCGCTTGGGTCGGGTCGCTTCGACGGAACAGCTTCCGCGCAAGCGGAAGGGTTGGCCCCACGCCTCTGTCTGGTCCCGGACAGCGGACGAGCGACGTCGGCGGCCAGGTTTCCTGGCTTGCGGGTCGCCAACCACCGCTCTCGCCTTCCCGGTTGGCCCAAAGGGTTTCCCAGTGACGCCGGAGATCACTCTCCGGATCGAGCGACGGTCTCGCCGCCTACAGTTGCGGGCACAGCCGCGGTGTCTGACCGCGTTCCCTTAACCGCCTGAGGGGCTTGTCGCAGGCCAACTGAGCCTGTGCAAGGCCGCGGCATTCCGCTTGAGGCGGCGACCGCAATCCTTCACCCTGTCGCGTCCCCATGAACGCCCCCCTCGTCCACCCTCCAACAGCCGACGCCGTCCCGTCCAGCGAGGGGACGACGCCGGTCATGGCGCAGTTCCTTGCGGCCAAGGCGGCCCAGCCGGACGCCATCGTCTTTTTCCGCATGGGCGATTTCTACGAGCTGTTCTTCAAGGACGCCGAGATCGCCTCGGCGGCCCTCGGCATCACCCTGACCAAGCGGGGCAAGCATCAGGGCCAGGACATTCCCATGGCCGGGGTGCCGGTGCATGCGCTCGACGGCTATCTGGCGCGGCTGATCCGGCAGGGGTTCAAAGCCGCGATCTGTGAACAGCTGGAGGCCCCGTCCGAGGCCCGTAAACGCGGCTCCAAGGCGGTGGTCCACCGCGACATCGTCCGCGTCGTCACCCCGGGCACCCTGACCGAGGACAGTCTGCTGGACGCGCGCGGGGCCAACCGGCTGGCCGCCGTATCGGTACGCAAGGGCCGTGCGGCCGTCGCCGTGGTCGAGCTGTCGGCCGGATCGGTCGACGCCGTCGCCTGTTCGCTGGAAGACCTCGGCGCGACCCTGGCCTCGTTCCGCCCTTCCGAAGTGCTGGTGCCTGACCGCCTGTTCTCGGACGAGGCGACGAAGGCGGCGCTCGACGGGTCCGGCGGCGTGGTTCAGGCCCTGCCGCAGGCCTTGGCTGAACCGGTCGGGGCGCGGGTGCGGGTCGAGCGGCTGTACGGCGTGGCCTCGCTGGACGGCTTCGGCGCCTTCGAGGAGGCCGAGGTCTCGGCCCTCGGCCTGATCGCCGCCTACCTTGAGACGACCCAGGCCGGAAAGATCCCCGCCTTGTCCCCGCCGCGTCGTTCGGGCGACAGCGGCTTCCTCGCCATCGACCCGGCGACGCGGCTCAGCCTCGAAATCGACCGCACCCAACGCGGCGAACGCGAGGGGTCGCTGCTGGCCTGTATCGACCGCACCGTCACCTCCGGCGGAGCGCGGGCGCTGGCCGAGCGGATCGCCCGTCCGCTGCGCGATCCCGCCGCCATCAACCATGGACTCGATGCGGTCGAATGGTTGCTGGAGCGCCGCGACCTGCGCCGCGACCTGCGTGACGGGCTGCGTGCATCCTCCGACGTGGCCCGCGCCGTGTCGCGGCTGGTTCTGGGCCGCGGCGGACCGCGCGACCTCGCCGCGATCCGCACCGGGCTGTCGATCGCCGAAGGCATCGCCGGCCTGTTCCCGCCCGAGCGCGAGCCCTTGATCGGCCCGCCGACGCGGATCGTCGCCTGCCTCGACCGGCTGACCCTGTCGCCCGAGCTCGGGCGGGTGCTGGTCGATCTGGCCGACGGTCTGGTCGCCGAGCCACCGCATCTGGCCCGCGACGGGGGCTTTGTCTCAGCCGGCTACCGCCCCGAACTGGAGGAAGCCCGCCGCCTGCGTGACGACAGCCGCCGCGTGGTCGCCGATCTCGAGGCCCGCGCCGTGGCCGAGGCCGGGGTGCCGTTCAAGATCCGGCACAACGCCGTGCTCGGCTATTTCCTTGAGACCAGCGCCCGGGCCGCCGAGCCGCTGCTGCGGCCGACGGGCGAAAGCCCCTTCATCCATCGCCAGACCCTGGCCAATCAGGTTCGGTTCACCACCGTCGAATTATCAGAGCTGGATGCGAAGATCAGCCAGGCCGGCTACCGGGCCCTGGCTATCGAGGGCGAGACCTTCGAGGGGTGGCGGACCACGGTCCAGTCGCTGGCCCGACCGCTGCAGGCCGTCGCCGAGGCCCTCGCCGAGCTCGACGCCCACGCGGCGCTGGCGGAATGGGCCGAGGAAGTCGCCGGCGTCCGCCCCGCCATCGACGACACAAGCTGTTTCGAGGTCACCGCCGGGCGGCACCCGGTGGTCGAGGCGGCGGTGAAGGCACAGGGCGATCCCTACACCCCCAACGACTGCAAGTTGGACGGGTCCGGCGTCGCCTGCGCCCGCCTGTCGATCGTCACCGGGCCGAACATGGCCGGCAAGTCGACCTTCCTGCGCCAGAACGCTCTGCTGGTGGTGCTGGCCCAGGCCGGGGCCTTCGTGCCGGCCAAGGCCATGCGGCTGGGCGTGGTGGACCGGCTGTTCAGTCGCGTCGGCGCCGGAGACGATCTGGCCCGCGGCCGCTCGACCTTCATGACCGAGATGGTCGAGACCGCCGCCATCCTGACCCAGGCCACGGACCGCAGCTTCGTGGTGCTGGACGAGATCGGGCGCGGCACCGCCACCTATGACGGCCTGGCCATCGCCTGGGCCGTGGCCGAGGCCCTGCACGACCGCAATCGGACGCGCACCCTGTTCGCCACCCACTATCACGAGCTGGCCGGGCTGGAGACGCGGCTGGCCCATGTTTGCAATCTGTCGATGCGGGCCCGTGAGTGGAACGGCGACCTCGTCTTTCTGCATGAGGCCGCGCCGGGCGCGGCCGACCGCTCCTATGGGGTGCAGGTCGCGAAGCTGGCCGGGGTGCCCGCCGCCGTCGTCAGCCGCGCCCGCGAGGTGCTGGACCGGCTGGAAGGCGAGAAGGCCGCCGCCATCAGTCTCGACGATCTGCCCCTGTTCGCCATGGCCGAGCCGGCGCCGCCCCCGCGTTCGTCGGCCGTCGAGGACGCCCTGCAGGCCATCGAGCCCGACGAACTGTCACCGCGCGAGGCGCTGGAAGCGTTGTACCGGCTGAAGGGCCTCGGCCGCCGGTGACCGACGCCCTGGACGACCGGCTGATCAAAGCCGCGTCCGCGCCCGACGTCCGCAAGGCCGTGGCGGCGATCCTGGGAGAGTCGTTCGACGCCGCCCGGGTCCGCATCGCCCGCCGTCTCGACGCCGGGGGCGAGGGCGTCGAGGTGGCCCGGCTCTATTCCACAGCCGCCGACGACCTGCTGACGGCCCTGTGGCGGTTCACCACCGACACTCTCTATCCCGCCGCCAATCCCAGCGAAGCCGAACGGCTGACCCTGATCGCGGTCGGGGGCTATGGCCGGGGCGTGCTGGCGCCCCACTCGGACCTGGACCTTCTGTTCCTTCGCCCATGGAAGCCGATCCCGCGCACCGAACAGGTGATCGAATTCATGCTCTACGTCCTGTGGGACCTTGGGGTGAAGGTCGGACAGTCGGCGCGGTCGGTCGACGAATGCCTGGCGCTCTCGAAGTCGGACATGACGGTGCGCACCGCCCTGCTGGAGGCGCGTCCGCTGGCCGGGGACGAGAAGCTGGCCGCCGACTTTATCGCCCGGTTCCGCGCCCAGGTGGTCAAGGCCGACCCCCGTCCCTTCATCGCCGCCAAGCTGGAGGAACGCGACGTCCGCCACCAGAAGTCGGGCGCCGTCCGCTACCGGGTCGAACCCAACGTCAAGGACGGCAAGGGCGGCCTGCGCGACCTCAACACCCTGTTCTGGATCGCCCGCTCGCTGGCGCCGGACAGCCCGCTGGGCGCCCGGGTGATGGACGACCTGCTGACGGCCCGCGAGCGCCGCACCTTCGAGGAGTCGTTCGACTTCCTGTGGCGGGTGCGGGCCCATCTGCACCTCACGGCAGGGCGGGCGGAGGAGAAGCTGACCTTCGACCTGCAGCCCGAGGTCGCCCGGCGTATGGGCTGGCGCGGGCGCGGCGACGAGCCGGCGGTCGAGCGGTTCATGCGTCGCTATTTCCTCGTTGCCCGCGACGTCGGCGCCCTGACCCGCGCCATGTCAGCCAAGCTGGAGGCGCGCCAGCAGAAGCCAACCATGAGCCTGTCGCGGCTGATCCCCGGACAGAAGCGCAAGCTGGGCGTCGAAGGGTTCGTCAAGGACGCCGGCCGCCTCTCGGTCACCGGCCCCGAGGTGTTCGCCGAGGCGCCCGAGAAACTGCTGATGTTGTTCCGCACCGCCGACGAGCATGATCTGGACCTGCACCCGGACGCCTTCTCGGCCGTCAGCCGGTCGCTGTCGCTGGTCACCCCTTCGCTGCGCCGTGACCCCGAGGCCACGCGCGCCTTCCTCGATATTCTCGCTCACGGTCAGCGGCCCTACCGCGTCCTGACCCTGATGAACGAGACCGGTCTGCTAGGCCGGTTCCTGCCCGAGTGGGGGCGGATCGTCGGCCAGACCCAGTTCAACATGTACCACGCCTATACGGTCGACGAGCACACGCTGCAGGCCATCGGCATCATCAACGACATCTGGCGCGGCAAGCTGAAGGCCGACCATCCGTCCTCGACCGAGATCGTCCACCGCATCGACGATTTCGAGGCCCTGATGCTGGCCATGCTGCTGCACGACGTGGGCAAGGGCGGCGACCGGGGCCAGCTTGAGGACGGGGCTATCGCCGCCCGGCGGGCCTGCGACCGGCTGGGCCTCGATCCCCGGCGGACCGAGTTCGTGGTCTGGCTGGTGCGCAACCACCTGGCCCTCAGTGACTACGCCCAGAAACGTGACGTCTCGGACCCGGCGACCGTCCGCGCCTTCACCAAACTGGTCGGCGACCCCGAGCGGCTGCGCACCCTGCTGATCCTGACCGTGGCCGACATCCGCGCGGTCGGGCCGGGCGTCTGGAACGCCTGGAAGGGCGGGCTGATCCGGGACCTGTACCAGCGCACCGAGGGTGTGTTCCGCGGCGAGGATGTGACCCACGCCGATCCGCTGGACGACTATCCCGATCTGGTCAGCCGCGCCCGGCTGAAAGGCGCGGCGGTCGAGGCCCTGACGGTGCCGGAAGACGAGGCGGAGGAGTACGCCGCCACCCGCGTCGCCGTCGCCGCGCACGACCGGCCGGGCCTGTTCGTCGATCTGGCGGGCGCGCTGGCCGCCGCCGGAGCCGATGTCGTCGGGGCCCGGGTCGCGACCGCCGGGGACGGAACGGCGCTGGACGTGTTCGAGCTTCAGGACGGCGGCGGCGCCCCCTACGGCCAGGCCGAACCGCGCCGCCTGACCCGGCTGGTCGCCGCGCTGGAGGCCGCCGCCCGCGGCGGGGCCCGGATCGCGCCAGCGCCGACGGCGGCGCCCAGTCCGCGCCGGGCCGCCTTCGACGTACGGCCTACGACCATCATCGATCTGGACGAAAGCCCCGACGCCGCCGTGGTCGAGGTGTCCGGCGCCGACCGGCCGGGCCTGCTGGCCGACCTCGCCCGCGTCCTCGCCGACAACGGCCTGTCGATCCGCTCGGCCCATATCGCCGGCTTCGGCGAGCGGGCGGTGGACAGCTTCTATGTCACTGATCCCAAGGGCCGGAAGCCGAACCCGGGGCCGAAGCTGGAGCGGCTGAGGGTCGAGCTCGAGGCGGTTCTCGACCGCACCGAACGGGCCGGAGCCCGGCTGTCCGCTCCGGTCCGCGCCAGTCTGCGCGACGTCTCCGAAGTCGGCCGGCGCGGCTCCGCGCCCGACCCCGTATCGCGCACGCCGGAAGCAGGATAAGCGCTGACATGGCCAAAAAGTCCGACCCCGAAGCCGAGCCGATCGAGGCCGCCCCGCCCGTGCCCTCGGCCACGGCGACGACCGAGCCGATGGTCCAGCCGCCCGCCTCGGCCACGACCGCGCGCAAGGGCCAAGGCATGATGCGGTCGTCGGCGATCTTCAGCGGCCTGACCCTGGTCAGCCGCTTCGTCGGCTTCGCCCGCGACATCGTCATCTCGGCGGCGCTCGGGGCCTCGGTGGGGCCGGCGGCGGACGCCTACAATACGGCGCTGAACTTCCCCAACCTGTTCCGGCGCATCTTCGCCGAGGGAGCCTTCGCCGCGGCCTTCGTGCCGGCCTATGCCAAGACCCTGGAGACCGAGGGCGAGGCGGTGGCGGACAAGGTCGCCACGGACGCCCTGGCGGCGGTGGCCTTCGCCACCCTTGCGCTGACTATCGTCGCCCAGCTGGCCATGCCGTGGCTGATGGCCGTCATAAACGTCGGCTTCCTCGACGACCCGGCGCGCTTCAAGCTGGCGGTCGTCCTGACCCAGATCACCATGCCCTATCTGCCCTGTATGGCGGTGGCGGCCCTGCTCAGCGGCGTGCTGAACGCGCGCGGCCGGTTCATCGTCTCGGGCGCCTATCCGATCCTGCTCAATGTCATCATGCTGGCTGCAGTGATCCCGGCCCAGGGCGGCCAGATCGGCGCCGCCTACGCCGCCTCTTGGGCGGTGCTCGTCGCGGGCGTGTCCCAGGCAGGCCTGTGCTGGTGGGCCGCGCGCCGCGCGGGAGCCGACATCCGTCTGGCCCTGCCGCGGCTGACCCCGGCGGTGAAGGCGATCATCATCACCGCCATTCCCGCCGCCATCGGCAATTCGGCGACCCAGATCAACGTCTTCATCTCGGGCAACTTGTCCAGCTTCGTGGCCGGCGGCCGGACCTGGCTGGCGACGGCCGACCGTCTGTACCAACTACCGCTGGGCCTCGTCGGCGTCGCCATCGGAATCGCCCTTCTGCCACGCCTGTCGCGCGCGGTGGCGTCCGCGGATCACGGCCAGCAGCAGGCCTCCATGGACGAGGCCCTGACCCTGTCCATGGCCCTAACCCTGCCGGCGGCGGCGGCCCTGATGGCCATGCCCTATTTCCTGATCGACGCCCTGTTCACCCGCGGCGCCTTCCTGCAGATCGACGCCGTCAACACCGCGCGCGCCCTGTTCCAGTTCGGCTGGGGCGTGCCCGCCTTTGTCCTGATCCGGATCCTCGCCCCGGCCTTCTTCGCCCGGCGGGACACGCGCACGCCGATGATCTTCGCCCTCGTCTCCGTGGCGGTGAATGCGGCCCTGGCGATCGGCCTGTTCAACCTCGGCTGGGGCATAGCGGGCATAGCGGCGGCGGTTTCGGCGGCCGCCTGGACCAATGTGATCCTGCTGGCCGCGACCTTGTGGCGGCGGGACCTCTACCGGCCCAGCCCGCAGGCCTTGTCGCGCCTGATCCGCATCGGCCTGTCCGCGGCCGGTCTGGCGCTGATCGTCGGCCTGGCCGCCGCCAGCCGGGCCCGGATCGAGGCTCCCATGGCGGATATCCTCGGAGCGATCGGCGTCGGCGTCGGCGCCAAGGAGGCCGCCCTGCTGCTCGTCACCGCCGCCGGCGGGTTGGCCTATATCGTTCTGGCCTTCGCGACCCGGGCGATCACGCCGGCCGAGGTGAAGGGCCTGCTGCGGCGAACCGGCAAGTAACGGCTTGCTCCTTTGGCGACGGTCGGGCATTGCGCCTCGACATGACCGACGACGCTCCCGCCGCCTCCGCCTATTCCGGCCCCCGCCGCATCCTGTCGGGCATCCAGGCCTCCGGAGCCCTGCACCTCGGCAACTATCTGGGGGCCCTGAAGCGATTCACCCAGCTGCAGGAGACGGGCGCGCCCTGCTTCCTGTTCGTGGCCGACCTGCACGCCATCACCGTCTGGCAGGACCCGGCCCTGCTGACGGCCCAGACGCGCGAGATCGCCGCCGCCTATCTGGCGTCCGGCCTCGATCCGGTGCGCTCGGTGATCTTCCCCCAGTCGGCGGTGCGGGCGCATTCGGAACTGGCCTGGATCCTCAACTGCGTCGCCCGTCTCGGCTGGCTGGACCGGATGACCCAGTTCAAGGAGAAGACCGGCAAGCACAAGGAGCGGGCCTCGGTCGGCCTCTACACCTATCCGGTGCTCCAGGCCGCCGACATCCTGCTCTACAAGGCCACCGAGGTGCCGACCGGCGAGGACCAGAAACAGCATCTGGAACTGACCCGCGACATCGCCCAGAAGTTCAACACCGACTTCAACGTGCCGGGGTTCTTCCCCCTGCCCGAGCCGCTGACCCAGGGTCCGGCGCCGCGGGTCATGAGCCTGCGCGACGGCATGGCCAAGATGAGCAAGTCCGATCCCTCGGACCAGTCGCGCATCAATCTGACCGACGACGCCGATGCGATCACGGCCAAGATCCGCAAGGCCCGCACCGATCCGGATCCGCTGCCGGAGACGCTGGAGGGGCTGGAGGGCCGCGCCGAGGCGAAGAACCTCGTCACCATCTACGCCGCCCTCGCCGACATGAGCCGCGAGGCCGTGCTGGCCGAGTTCGCCGGGCAGGGCTTCGGCGCCTTCAAGCCGAAGCTCGCCGACCTCGCCGTCGCCTCCATGGCTCCGGTCAGCGCCGAGATGCGCCGGCTGATGGCCGACACGGCCGAGATCGACCGCGTCCTCAAGGACGGCGCCGAACGCGCCGCCGCCATCGCCGACCCGGTGGTGGACGAGGTGAAGAAGATCGTGGGCTTCTGGCGGGCCTGAGGTACAGGTCGCGGTGTCGCATCCCCTCGATCGTCCCGTCCGGAGCGCCCTGACCAGCCGACAGGCGCCGCTGGCGCTGGGTGATGCGCGGGCGCTGCGGTTCGATCCGGCCTACGGCCTGTTTGCGGCGGCGGCCGACGCCTCGGCCGAGAGCACGGCGGCGCTGGGCGCGCTCAACATCTCGCCGAACGGACTGGGCCTGGTCGAGGCCGGGGATATGCCCCTGCCTGCCGGCTTCAACGTCCGGGCGCAGGCGGCCTGCGTGCAGATGGTCGCCTCATCCCTGAACGCCGGCGGCAAGACCGTCGCCTTCGAGCCGCTCGGCGAGGCCGACGCCGCGGAGATGCTGGCGCTGGCCACCCTGACGGTTCCCGGCCCCTTCTTCGAAAGAACCCACCGGCTGGGCGACTTCATAGGGTTGAAACAGGACGGTCGCCTGATCGCGATGGCCGGGGAGCGGATGAAGCCCGACGGCTTCACCGAGGTCAGCGGGGTCTGCACCCATCCCGACTTTCGGGGTCTGGGGTACGCCGCCGCCCTGATGCGGGTGGTGACGCAGCGGATTCTCGAGCGCGGCGAACAGGCCTTCCTGCACGCCTATGCGGCCAATACGGCGACCATCGCCCTCTATGGGGCGCTCGGGTTCAGGGTGCGGACGACCGTGACCTATACGGTGCTCGACGGCCCCGGCTGATGTCCCGGGAGTAGCGGGTCGATCCTGAAAAATGTGCGGGGAGCGAAACCGGTCCGCATCCTTTGCGGGGATGGCGGCGAAAGCCGGCGCCTGGACGGCGGCGGCGGCGGTTCAAGCAGTGTCAAAGACCAGGCCCGGCAGGCATCCTGTCATTATGCACAGCCCTGCGTCAGATACGGACGCAGGGTGGCGGCGCCGCCTCTTCCGACCGTGGCGAAGGGGCGGGAGTAGCGGATTTCGGGGACGAGAGGGGCGGATCGGAAGGGGCGGGAGTCTCTATGTCCGGGGGCCCCTTCGGGATCAGCCCACCCGGTCCAGCCGGGCGATGAAGAAGCCGTCCAGCCCGCCCTTTTCCGCCCACATCGACGGCAGGATGCGGAGCCAGCCCTCGGGCGTCAGCGCCTCGGTCGGCGCGCCGACGGCGGCCGGGTCGGCGGGCGCCGTGCGAAAGGCCGGGTTGCGGCGCAGGAAGGCGATGACCTGGGTCTCGCCCTCCTCACGCTCCAGCGAACAGACGCAATAGACCAGTCGCCCGCCCGGCTTCACCCGTTCGGCGGCGGCGTCGAGCAGGCGGTGCTGGACATCGGCCAGTTTGGCGACGTCGGCGGGCTTGGTGGCGCGCAGGACTTCGGGATTACGGCGAAAGGTGCCGGTGGCGGTGCAGGGCGCGTCCAGCAGGACGGCGTCGAAGGTGCGCGGATCGTCCCAGTCCTCGGCGGGAACGGCGAAGACCTCGGCGGACAGGCCGGTGCGGGCCAGGTTCTCGGCCAGCCGCTTTAGCCGCGGCGCTGACCGGTCGAGCGCCACGACCGAAGCGCCCGAAGCGGCGATCTGCAGCGTCTTGCCGCCGGGCGCGGCGCAGAAATCAACAATGGACTCGCCGGTCGTCGGCGCCAGTAGACGCACCGGCACGGCGGCCGCGGCGTCCTGGACCCACCAGATTCCATCGTCAAAGCCCGGCCAGCTCGCCAGATCGCCGCGACGGCCGGTGCGGACGGTGTTTCCGATCATCACTTCGCCGTCCAGCGCCTCGGCCACGGCGGCGGCGTCCACATCGGGCTTGAGGCTGAGGTCCGTGGCGGGCTCCTCGCGGGCGGCCAGCGCCAGGCCGGTCAGGGTCGCCTCGCCATAGGCGCCGCGCCAGCGGGCGGCCAGCCATTCAGGCAAGTTGGATTCGGCCGTTGTCAGACCGGGTCCCTCGCGCTCGATGCCGCGCAGGACGGCGTTGACCAGATTCTTGTAGGGCCGCGTCTTCGTCTCACGTTCAGCCAGTTTCACCGCCGTCGACACGGCCGCGAAAGCCGGGGTCTCGAGCACCAGGGTCTGGGCCAGGGCCACGCGCAGGATGGTCCGCACCGCCAGCGGCGGGCTCTTCTGCAGCTTGCGGTCGAGGATCTGGTCGATCTCGCCCAGCCGGCGCAGGGCGGCCATGGCCACGGCGCGGGCGAAGGCGCGATCGGGGCCGGGCAGGTCCGTGACCTCGCGGAACGACAAGGCCGCATCGAGCCCGCCCCGGCCTTCCAGAGCGGCGTTCAGCAGCACGCCGGCGGCCAGACGGGCCTCGACGCCGATGTCGGCGCTTTCATCGCGCGGATCGACCTTCGGCGGACGGGGGGCGCGGGTCCCGGCCCGGGCCTTGTCGGCCATGCGACGGCCGCGGGCGGCGGAGCTGCGCCCCTGCTCCGGTCCGCGGCTCATACCACCACCTGCGTGCCCAGCTCGACCACCCGGCCGGGCGGGATATGGAAGAAGTCGGTCGGATTGGCGGCGTTGCGAGTGAGGAAGATGAATAGCCGGTCCTGCCACAGCGGCATGCCCTGCGAGGCGGAAGCGACCACCGAGCGGCGGCCGAGGAAGAAGCTCGTCGACATGATGTCGAACTTCAGACCCTGTTTGCGGCACACGCCCAGCGCCTTGGGAATATTGGGCTGCTCCATGAAGCCGTAGGAGATGGTCAGCTTCTTGAAGTCGTCCGAGATCGGCTCGATCGTCACGCGCTGACTCTCCGGCACGCGCGGCCGGTCGGTGGTGCGGACGGTCAGGATGACGTTCTTCTCGTGCAACACCTTGTTGTGCTTGAGATTGTGCATCAGGGCGACCGGGGCGACGTCGGGGTCCGAGGTCAGGAAGATGGCCGTGCCGAGCGCGCGGTGCGGCGGACGGGCGCGCAGCATCTCAATCAGGTCCGTCAGCGGCAGGCTGTCCTTGCGGGTCTTGTCGGTCAGAATCTGGGTGCCGCGCACCCAGGTCCACATCAGCAGGACCAGGGCCGCGCCCAGGACCAGAGGCAGCCAGGCGCCGTCCGGTATTTTCAGCGCGTTGGAGCTGATGAAGACGATGTCCAGCAGCGCGAAGGGCACGATCGCCGCCAGCGACAACGGCAGGGACCATTTCCACATCTGACGCAGGATGAACCAGGCCAGCAGCGTATCGACGAACATGGCGCCCGTAACCGCGATTCCGTAGGCCGAGGTCAGCTGGGACGAGGTCGGGAACAGCACCAGCAGGACGAGCACGCCGACCATCAGGAACATGTTGACCGAAGGCACGAAGATCTGACCCGCCTGGGTCTCGCTGGTCGGCCGGATGTCGATGCGCGGCAGCAGACCCAGCTGAACCGCCTGCTGCGTCAGGGAGAAGGCGCCGGTGATGACCGCCTGGCTGGCGATGCAGGCTGCGGCAGTCGCCAACAGGACCACCGGCCAATAAACCACCTCGGGGATCATGCGGAAGAAGGGGTTGGCGACCGCTGACGGGTCAGACAGCACCAGGGCGCCCTGGCCCAGATAGTTCAACGTCAGACTGGGCAGGACGATGAACAGCCAGCCGGCCCGGATCGGCGCCTTTCCGAAATGGCCCATGTCGGCATAGAGGGCCTCGGCCCCCGTGACCGCCAGGAAGACGCTGCCGAGAATGATGAAGCCGAGCGCTCCGTTCTCGATCAGGAACAGCACACCATAGTGGGGCGACAAGGCCCGGAAGATCGACGGGTCGTCGAAAATGTGCAGCACGCCCAGACCGGCCAGGACCAGGAACCATACCAGGGTCAGGGGTCCGAAGAAGCGCGCCACCCGGGCCGTGCCCTTGGACTGGACCATGAACAGGGCGATCAATATGCCGGCCGAAACCGGCAGGACATACGGATCGAACACACCGCGCAGGCCGGGCGCGTCCTTCAGGCCCTCAATGGCGCCGACCACCGACACCGCCGGGGTGATGATGCCGTCGCCGTAGAACAGGGCCGCCCCGCAAACGCCGAGGAAGAAGATTACGCCGGACCGTCGCCCGACCGCGTGCTGGGCCAGGGCCATCAGGGCCAGGGTCCCGCCCTCGCCCTTGTTGTCAGCCTTCATCAGGAAAACGACATACTTCAGGGTCACGACGAGGATCAGGGCCCAGAACACCAACGACACGACGCCGAGGATGGCCAGTTCGTTGGCGCCGCCGCCCCGGCTGTGATGCAGGGCCTCGCGCATGGCGTAGAGCGGGCTGGTGCCGATGTCGCCGAACACGACGCCGATGGCGCCGATGATCAGGCCCCATTTGCCGGCCTTGACGTGGCCGCCCTCGCCGGCCGCCGCAGGGTGCGGATGGGCCGGGGCGACGGACTTGTCGGCTGGGTTTGGGGAGTTTGCGGCGGCGGCGCTGGCGCCGTCTTCACCTTGGGGAGAGGCCCCGGCCATGAAGTTCCTCCGGGACCCCGCACACCGCGGTTCCCATCCAAAGAGCGGCGAGCCTTTAAGCCCTTTCGGCAGGCCGTTCAATCATGCTGCAAGCGCGAAACGCGGCCCGGTTTGTGAAAGCCGGCCCGCGCGCCTATCTTGAGGCTGCACCATGTCCGACAGCCAACGCTTTCCCGTCGCCGCCCACGCCTTGGCCTATCTGGCCCACAAGGGCGCGAACTCGCCGGCCCAGGCCGTGCCGAGCGCGATTCTGGCCGCCTCGATCCCGACCAACCCCGTCGTCGTGCGGCGGGTGACCGCCCTGCTGGCCAAGGCCGGGCTGATCGCGACCCGTCCCGGCGCCTCGGGCGGAGCCTGGCTTTTGCACGCGCCGCAGGACATTTCGCTGGAATCCGTGCTGCGCGCCGTCAACGGCTGCGCCCACCTCGGCTCGCCGCCCGCCGGGGCCAAGGGCTGCCCGGTTAGCGAACACATCCCGCGTCAGGTGGCCAAGGCCCTGACCGCCGCAGATCAGGCCGCGGGCCAGGCCCTGTCGAAGATCACCATCGCCGACCTGCTGGATCATGAACCGGCTTCGCTGGCGGCCTTCGCGCCGCACGCCTCCTGCCCGGTCGCCGCCTGAGATGAGCCTGCCGTCGCGGCCGCGGCCCGTGGCGCTGATCACCGGCGCCTCGGCCGGCATCGGCGCGGCCGTGGCGCGGATCTACGCCGCCAAGGGCTGGGACCTGATCCTGACCGCGCGGCGCGAGGCGCCCCTGCAGTCTCTGGCGGCCGAGCTGGCCCGCATGGGCGCCGCGTCCACCGTTCTGACGGAGGACCTCGCTGACCCGGCCACCCCGCGCCGCCTGTTCGACGCCATCGCGAAACGCGGTCTGACGGTCGACGGCCTGATCAACAATGCGGGCTTCAGCCGGACCGACGGCTTCCTCAACACCGATCCCACGGCGCATCGGGCCATGATCCAGGTCATGCTGGCCGCGCCGGTGGAGCTGGCCCGGCTGTTCGCCCCGGCCATGGTCGAGCGCGGGTTCGGCCGCATCCTCAATGTCGCCTCCCTCGCCGGTCAGATGCCCGCGACCGGCGGCGACACCCTGTACGGTCCGATCAAGTCATTCCTGATCAAGGCGTCGCAGGGCCTGCATCTGGAACTGCGCCGGAGCGGCGTTCACGTCACCGCCCTGTGCCCCGGCTACACATTGACGGAATTCCATGACGCGAACGGGACACGCGAGCAGGTGTCATCGGCCTATCCGACCTGGATGTGGCAGACCGCCGACCATGTGGCGCGGGTCGGCTATGAAGCCTGCGAGGCCAACCGGCCGAAGGTCACGCCGGGCGTGATGAATCATCTATTGGCCGGTCTGGCCAAACACTTGCCGGACCGGGTGGCGCTGGGGATGGTCGGCGGGCACGCGAAGCGGCTGAAGCGGATCTAGGCGTCCCTATGTAGGGCGAACAAGGCCCGCTGCGCCGGATTCAAGGCAGCGTCTTCATGGTCCGCCTCGCGCCGACTGGCGGGATAGAAGGGCATCCGCTCGCTCTTCTCGTAGATCAACAGACCGTGCAGCCCCTCAACGTCCCGTCTCAAGATCGGCCGTTCCCAGATAGGGGCCATGATTTCACCCGTGGCGAGGTCACCCAAGGCCGCGATCACCTCCTCAATGAAGGCGATATCCTGTCCGGGCACGGGGGAAATTTTATCGAACTCCGCCTTGGTCGCCTGAAACACACTGAAGGTGGCGTTAAGGGCGCCGTCGACGACCATGATGTTCCGCATGCCTAGTGTCCCGCGTCCGGATAGGGCGTGGTGGCGATGCTGCTGAACATGCCCGGAATGGCTTCGGACAGGCCGGCTAGGATGAACTGGATGGCCAGGGCGCACAGGATCAGGCCGAGAACCCGCACGATGATGGCCATGCCGATCTCGCCGAGCAGGCGGCTGATCGGGCCGGTGAGGGTGAAGCAGACGAAGGTGGCGAAGCCTGCCGCAACGATGGCCGCCACCCCGGCCGCCTGACCGGCGGGACCGACCTTCTCGGCCTCGCCCGCCTGGATGATGATGGTCGAGATGGCGCCGGGGCCGATCAGCAGGGGCATGGCGAAAGGCACGACCAGCCGCTGGAACCGGCGGCGGGCATAGCCGTGATCGTTCTGGGCGTCCTTCACCGCATCGGGGTCAGCGAACATCTTGAGGAAGTCCTCGCGCGTCATGTCGAGGCCCAGGAGCAGCAGCAGGATGCCGCCCGCAATCCGGAAGGCCGCCAGCGAAATGCCGAAGAATTGCAGCAGCCCCAAGCCTGTGAAGAAGAAGAAGCACAGGAAGACGACGATGAAGATGCAGATCAGGGCCGAGACCGAGAGCCGTTGGCGCATCGAGGCGCCGGCCGTGGCGGCGGCGAAGATCGGGATATTGCCGATCGGATCCACCAGGGCGAACAGCGCCACGAACAGGTTGACGCCCAGATCGACCGCGTCCATGTGCTGACCTCGCCCTGCAATTCACCGTCCGGCGGCCATCAAGGCTGAGACGCGCCCGCGCGTCCACCCCTGACCGCATCAAAGGAGCGACGCCATGACCCCCGTGCTGACCGACCCGCGCCTGATCGTCGGCCTCGACCTGCCGTCTCTCGAGGCGGCCCGGGCCATGGTGGATCGCCTCGGCGCCACCATCAGCGCCTACAAGATCGGCCTGACCCTGCTGGCCCGGCCCGGCGGCGTGGCCTTCGCCCACGAGCTGTGCGCGGCCGGCAAGACGGTGTTCCAGGACTGGAAGCTGCACGACATCGGGGCCCAGGTCGAAGGCGCGGCCCGCGCCGTGGCCGAGGGCGGCTGCGACCTGCTGACCGTCCATGCCGAGCCGCAGGTGATGCGTGGGGCGGTGAGGGGGCGGGACGCGGCTGGGACCGGGACCAAACTGTTGGCCGTCACTGTCCTGACCAGCCTGTCGGACGCCGACCTGACCGATATCGGATACGGCTTCTCGGCCCGTGATCTGGTGGAGCGGCGGGTGCGGCAGGCGCTGGACTGTGGCGTCGACGGGGTGGTTTCAAGCCCGCTGGAGGCCGCGCGGGTGCGCGAGATCGCCACACAGGCCGGACGACCCGACTTCCTGATCGTCACCCCGGGCGTCCGGCCCGAGGGCGCGGACAAGGGCGACCAACAGCGGGTGGCGACGCCGCGCGCGGCCCTGGAGGCCGGCGCCACCCATCTGGTCGTGGCCCGTCCGGTGGTCGGAGCGGAAAACCCCCTGCTGGCGGCCTCGGCGATCGTCGAATCGATCGACGGGATCGCCCGCTAGCCTCGCCGATCAGCCGCGCTCGCCGGGCTCTTGGCTGTAGTACTGGCGGGACGGCTGCGAAGGGCGGGGCCGGGAGGGCCGGTACGGGCGCGCGGGCGGAGCCGGCGGCTCATAGCGCGGCGGTTCCGGCTGATATGGCGGCGGATAGGGGGCGTAGTCGTCGTCTCCGTGGTCGTCATGGCCGCAGCCGCCGCAACTGTTCCGCCCGTCGATATAGCCCCGCTCGTAGTCGCCGATCCCGTAGTCGGGACGACCCCCGCAACTCCCTCCGCAACTACCCTCGTATTCCTCGTAGGACTCATGGCTTTCGTACGAGCTGTAGGCGCCTTGTTCGTAGCCGTAGTCTTCCCGTTGGCCGCCGCCGCAGCTGTGACGTTCGCTGTAGCCGTAGCGGCCGCCGCGATCGTCGTCATCGCGACACACGCCGGTGTTGGCCACGCAGGCCGGCGCCTGACGGCCGTTGCGGCCGAAGCCATAGACGACATAGCCAAACGGCGCGCTGGCGCAGGTCCGGCCCTCATAGACCTCTTCGTTGTAGACCGCGCCGCCGCCACAGCAGGCGCCGCCGCCCCCGCCGTAACCGCCGCCGACGTAGACCGTGCCGCCGCCGTAGCCGCCGCCCCGGATGCCGCCGACGTCATAGGCGCGGGCGTTGAAATAGCCGCCCGCCGACGCGCCGGCAAAGGCGTTCGCACTGGCGTTGGAATTGACGTTCACATTGATATTGCTGTTGAAACCGCCGCCGTGAGAGGGAGGCGGCGTATAGGGGGGAGGCCGATGGCCGCCGCCGCCACAGCTGCTGCCGCAGCCTCCACCGCCCTGATGGCCGCCGCCGCGTGGATCGCCGGCGAAGGCGGGGCTGGCTGCCAGCATCGCAAAGGCGGCGACTGCCGCAAGGTTAACCATTCGCATGACGCGGACTCCCATATGGAGCCGTTGTAAGCCTCTGGAATGCAAAGGGTTCGGATTGCACCGAGCGGGCGAAACCAGGCGCCCGAGTTTCCCCGACGGGCCCTCAAATTAACCTTTCGGGTCGCAACAACGCCCCTCAGCGGTCGTAGAGGTAGACGTCCGAACACCCGCAATCACGATCGTAACGCCGCGAACGTCCGTCGTCGGACCACCGCCGCGACGAGGGCGGCCGGTCGTCATTGTAGCCCCATTCGTCGCGATAGCCGGCCCGCGAGGGCGGGTCATAACGGCGGTAGCCGTAGCTGCTGCGTCCCCGGCCGTAACCGTGGCCATAACGACCCTGGCCATGGTTGTGGCCGTAGCCCTGGCCATATCCCGGCGCGGGCACATAGACGTGCGGGCGGTCGGAGTATCCGTCCGCCCAGCGCCCGGTCCCGACATAGGACCGGATCTCGACCTCGGACAACGGACTGCCGCCGACCGGTCTCCCATAGGCGTTGAGATAGACTGGCTGGCCATACGTCTGGGCCGAGGCGGCGCCGGCGAGGGCGAGGGTGGCGAGGGTCGCCGCGGCGGCGAGGGTGCGGATCATCGGGCGGTTCTCCTGAATGAAAGGGTTAACGCCGTTCGCCCGTCTTTGTTCGCTGCGGTCAGAAGTCGACGGCCAGGCCCTTCTTCTCCCAGTCGCCATAGCGAGTCGGCTCAGGACCGCGCGGACCGCCGTGTTCGGTCGGCAGTTCGGTCTCGCCCCCCGCCGCGCGACGTTCGGCGGCCTCCAGCAGGGCGCGGCGCGCGGCCTCGGTCAGGGGGCGGTCGGGGGTGGCGTGAGGCACGTCGGCGTTGAAAGCCGGCGCGGGTGTTTCCTCGGGGGTGGGATGATCGGTCACAGCGGCCTCGTCTTGAGCCTGGGCTTCGATCCGCACACATGAGAGGTCCGCCCCGCCGGCGCCAGCTTCGATTGAACATTTCGGACCATGAACCACCTCAAGACCTTCACCCTGCTGGCGGCCCTGACCGCCCTGTTCGTCGGCCTCGGCTATCTGATCGGCGGACCGACGGGCATGCTGATCGCCCTGGTGGTCGCCGGCGGCATGAACCTGTTCAGCTACTGGAACGCCGACAAGATCGTGTTGAAGATGTACCGGGCCCAGCCGGTCGACGAACAGCATCCCAATGCGGTGGTCCGCACCTATGTCGCCGATGTGATTCAGATGGCGCGCGACGCGGGCCTGCCGCGGCCGGTCATCGCCATCATCCCCAACGACCAGCCCAACGCCTTCGCCACGGGCCGCAATCCGGCCAACGCCGCCGTCTGCGCCACCACCGGCCTGCTGGACATGCTGACCCGCGAGGAAATCCGCGGGGTGATGGCTCATGAACTTGCCCATGTGAAGAACCGCGACACCCTGACCATGACGGTGACCGCCACCGTCGCCGGGGCCATCGCCGCCCTGGCCAATTTCGCCCTGTTCTTCGGCGGCGGAAGCGACGACGAGGAACGGCCGGGCGGGATCATCGGGACGCTCGCCCTGATGATCCTCGCGCCGATGGCCGCCGGGCTCGTTCAGATGGCCATCAGCCGCGGCCGCGAATATGAAGCCGACCGCGTCGGCGCCGAGATCGCCGACGACGCCCGGTCTCTGGCCTCGGCGCTACAGAAGATCGACGGCCACGCCCGCCGGATCGTCAATCTGACCGCCGAGCGCAATCCGGCCTCGGGCCAGCTGTTCATCATCAACCCGTTGGCCGGGCGGGGGGCGGACAACCTGTTCTCGACCCACCCTGCGACCGGCAACCGGGTGAAGGCCCTGATGGAATTGGGGCTGACCATGGGGGTCGCCCGAGCCCGTCCAGCCGTCCCGGAGACCACACGCGGGCCGGTTTCCACCAGCGTGCCGTCCACGCCGTCGCAGCCTCGGGGGCCGTGGGGCTGACCCTGCCGCATTCCCGCCCTTGCATCGCGGGGCGTCTGGTCCTTTAAGCGCGCGCACACGCTCCAGCGCCTCCCCGCGTTCGCCGAAAGACCCGTCATGACCCAGTCCGCGCCCAAGAAGGTCGTCCTCGCCTATTCCGGCGGTCTCGACACCTCGATCATCCTGAAATGGCTGCAGACCGAATACGGCGCGGAGGTCGTGACCTTCACCGCCGACCTGGGCCAGGGCGAGGAACTGGCGCCGGCGCGCGAGAAGGCGCTGAAGATGGGCATCAAGCCCGAGAACATCTTCATCGACGACCTGCGCGAGGAATTCGTCCGCGACTACGTCTTCCCCATGTTCCGCGCCAACGCCCTGTACGAGGGCCAGTATCTGCTCGGCACCTCGATCGCCCGCCCCCTGATCGCCAAACGCCAGATCGAGATCGCCCGCATGGTCGGCGCCGACGCCGTCTGTCACGGCGCCACCGGCAAGGGCAACGACCAGGTCCGGTTCGAGCTGGGCTACTACGCCCTCGAGCCCGACATCCGGGTCATCGCCCCGTGGCGCGAATGGGACTTCAAGTCGCGCGAACACCTGCTGGACTTCGCCGAGAAGCACCAGATCCCGATCGCCAAGGACAAGCGCGGCGAGGCCCCGTTCAGCGTCGACGCCAACCTTCTGCACTCGTCCAGCGAGGGCAAGGTGCTGGAGGACCCCTCGGTCGAGGCCCCCGAATTCGTGCATCAGCGCACGCTGTCGCCGGAGGACGCGCCGGATGTGGCGACCGTCATCACCATCGGCTTCAAAAAGGGCGACCCGGTCTCGATCAACGGCGAGGCCATGAGCCCCGCGACCCTGCTGACCGCCCTGAACCAGTATGGCCACGACAACGGGATCGGCCGTCTCGATCTGGTCGAGAACCGCTTCGTCGGCATGAAGTCGCGCGGCGTCTATGAGACCCCGGGCGGGACCATATTGCTGGCGGCCCACCGCGGCATCGAGTCGATCACCCTCGACGGCGGCGCCATGCACCTGAAGGACGAGCTGGCGGTCAAATACGCCCACCTGCTCTACAACGGCTTCTGGTTCTCGCCCGAGCGCGAGATGCTGCAGGCCGCCATCGACCACTCCCAGGCGAAGGTCTCGGGCACGGTGCGGGTCAAGCTGTACAAGGGCAACGCCACCGTCATCGGCCGCGAGAGCGCCGAGAGCCTGTACGACCAGGAGCTGGTCACCTTCGAGGACGGCGCCGTCGCCTATGACCAGAAGGACGCCGCCGGCTTTATCAAGCTGAACGCCCTGCGCCTGCGGGTTCTGGGCAAGCGGGACGCGCGCGACCGCGGCTAGAATTCCAGACCCCTCGCGCCCTCGCCACATCGGCGCCACCTTGTCGGCTGGAGCATGGGCTCCCCGACCTCATTAAGGACCTCGACATGTCGCTTCGTATCGCCCTCGCCGCCGCCGCCGTTCTGGCCTTGGCGACCCCCGTCTTCTCCCAGGACGCGCCGGCCGCCGACCCGGCCGCTACCGCCGCCGAGGCGGAAACCGCGTTTGAAGCCAGGGCGGAAACTTTCCAGCAAGCCATGATGACGATGCAGGGCGAGATGCAGACCGCCCTGACGGCCGCCGGCGCGGATCAGGCCAGGGCCAACGCCGACATGGACGCCATCGCCGACCGCTATCAGCCGCAGGCCGACGCCTTCGCCGTCGAACTCGACGCCTTCATCACCTCCCAGCTGCCCGTCATGCCGCCGGAAGGCCAGGCGCAAATGGCCCAGATGGGTCCGATGCTGCGCGGTCAGATCATGGGCGCGCCCGCGACCATCAAGGCCGGGCTCCTCCAGGCCGCCGCCGCCGCCGCCGCCGCCGCGCCCGCCGATTCGCAGTAACTCATTGATCCGGCAGGCGGCGAGCCCATACCCGCCGCCTTACCGCGATTTCACTTGAGGCCGAGCGGTGTTCGGCGGACCTTGGCGGCGACCTTCCAGGGAGCCCGTCATGATCAAGGCCCTTTCGCTCGCCGCCGCCCTCGCCCTTCTGCCGATGTCGGCCGCCCTCGCCGACGAGACGCGCGGCCCGTCGGAAGACGCGATCGAAGCTGCCGCCGAAGCCTTCGAGTCCCGAATGGAGGCCTTCGGCGAACGCGCCGAAGTCATCGCCGAGGACACGAGCCTGACCGAGGCGCAGCGCGAAACGCGCATCGCCGCCCTCTGGGCCGAGTACCAGCCCGACGTGACCGCCTTCACCGCCGTGGTGACCGAGCACGCGGCGACTATCGCCGCCGAGGCCCTGGCCGGTATCGACCTCGAGGCGGTCGTCGCCCAGGCCCTGGCCGAGGTCGAGGCCTCGGGAGCCCTGGCCGGAGCGCGCGGCATGGTCACCAACGGCGCCTGGGCCTCCAACGACCCCGAGCACATGACCACCTACGGCCTGGTGGCCGACTACGCCCTCGGCTCGGCCATGGACTCGCTGGACGACGCGCAGGGCGAGGTCGAGGCCGCCGTTCAAGAGGCCAACGAGGCACTGGCTGAGGACGACGAAGACGTTGATGCCGATGCCGATGAGCACGAGGCCTCCGACGAAGGCTGACCGGGGTCCCGGTCGCGGATATTTTGGCTGCGGTCCGGATTGCCGGGGCGTAGGATCGGGTGTTCCGGACAGGAGGTTCCCGTGCCCATGCGTCTGATCCTGCTGGCGGCGGCCGTTTTCGCCGCGCCCCTTCCCGCCCTCGCCCAGGACCCGTCCACCCCGCCGACGGCCGCCGCCGCTTCCGGCGAAGCGGAGGTCACAGCGGCGGCGCTGACATTCCGCACACAGCTTGAAGCGATGAATGCGGAGGTTCGGACCGCCGTTGAGCAGTCCGGCTCCAACCGCCGCCGCGCCGCCAGCCGTGTTGACGAAATTCTCGCCCGCTACGCGCCCGGTTTCGAGAACTTTGCGGTATTGTTGGAGCATTATTTCGCCGCGCGTGCGGCCGCCGCCCCGACCGAAGAGGCGCGAGCCTCGACCACGGCGACGGGCGTCGCCAGCGTAGCCCGGATCCGGGCTATCCCCGATCAGGTCCGCGCCGGCCTGACCCAGCAAACCCAGGCCCGACCCGAGCAACCGCGCAACACCCAGCCCTCCACCGGCTACTGAACGCCCTTGCAGGCTTGACCGACTTCGCCGTCCGCCCGACAGGACGGCCATGGCCGGCCTGCCCGTTGATCCGCACCTGTATCTGACCTTCCTCGGCGTCATGATGGTCATGGCCGTCACGCCGGGACCGGCCAATGTTTTTTCGGTCGCCAACGGGGTCCAGCGCGGCAAGGCCGGGGCCATGCTCGGCGTGGTCGGGATGAACGCCGCCACCCTGGTCTGGTTCGGGGCCGCAGCGCTGGGCCTCGGCGCCCTCGTAATCGCCTTTCCGGCGGTTTTCCGCCTGATCTCGATCGGCGGCGCCCTCTATGTGGCCTGGCTGGGCATCAACGCGCTGCGCGGCGCTTTCCGCGTCGCCGCCGATCCTGAAGCGCCTGCCATCCGCATGGGCCGCAGCGCCCTGGTGGACGGCTTCATGGTCCAGATCGCCAACCCCAAGGCGGTGCTGTTCTTTACCGCCGTCCTGCCACCGTTCATGGACGTGACGCGTCCGGCCGCGCCCCAGCTGGCCCTGTTCGCCCTCGCCACCATCGGCATGGACGTTCTGACCATGTCCGCCTACGGTCTGGGCGGCGCAGCCTTGGCCCGACGCATGAGCGAGCCGCGCTTCCGCAAGGGTTTCGCCCTTCTGACCGGCCTGCTTCTTCTGGCCGCAGCCGCATTAATTGTTTCACGTTTATAACGACTTGATCACACCCCGGAACCGGCGCCGTTCATCTCCGTTCAGCCGAAAGAGCGCGCACTGTCGCGCCAAGGAGAGTTTCTATGAGACTTCGTTTCCTCAAGCCCGCGCTGCTGGCGGCGACGGCGGCTCTGGCCCTGTCCGCCTGCGCCACGGCCACCCCCTACGGTCCCGCCGGGGTCGACAGCCGCTACGGCTATGCCGACCAGCGGGTTGACGCCGACCGCTATCGCGTCAGTTTCTCGGGCAATTCCGTCACCTCGCGCGAACAGGTCGAGATGGCCCTTCTGCTGCGCGCCGCCGAGGTGACGGCCGAGAGCGGCTATGACTGGTTCTCCACGGTCAATCGGGCCACCGACCGCGACGTCCGGCTACAGGGGATACCAGATCCTTTCTATCGTGACCGCTACAGCCCGTTCTGGGGCCCGTCGTGGCGCTACTACCGCCGCGGCTACTGGAGCCCGTGGGGCGATCCCTTCTGGGGCAGCCGCGATTTCGACGTGCGTGAGATCGACCGATTCGAGGCCTCGGCCGAGATCGTCATGGGACGGGGGCCCAAGCCGGCCGGCGATCCCAACGCCTTCGACGCCCGCGAGGTGATCCAGAACCTGGGTCCGCGGGTGACGCGGCCGATGTGAGGTAGGGGCTGGGTTCTAGGGGCTAGGGGCTAGGGATTGGCCGGTTCGATCCGCACCCGCTGGTCCCTAAAACCTAGAACCTAGCCCCGAGAACCTACCCGATCCGCGGGCTCTTCAGCCGGCGCTTGTTGACGTGGGTGTCGGGGGCTGTGCCGAGGTCCTCGGGCACCTCGCCCTTGAAATAGTAGCGCTGCCACGCTTCCTTGGCCGCGTCGGGGTCGCCGGAGGCCAGCCGCTTGTTGAAGTCGGTGCGGGCCCGGTTCCAGGCCTCGAACTGGCCGTGCATAACCGGATTGGACTCCAGCGACCGGATCACCGGCTGCATCGTCTCGACCTTGCGATGCTCGATCGGGGTGATGAAGCAGAACGGCTCGCCTTTTTCGAACTTGACCCGGCCCGGGCGGGTGAAGAGCCAGTTCATGGTGAAGGGGAAGGGCAGCCAATCGGTCTCGATCAGGCCGACCAGCGGCTGGATGCCGTCCTTCAGGTGGTTGGGCGAACCGCCCGCCAGCAGGCCCCAGCCGGGCGGGGTGCGGAACAGATACTGCGGATGCATGGTCAGGACGCCGCGTGAGAAATGCGAGGTCACCACATGGGTCAGGTTGGCGTTGGGCCGCTCAGGCGTGATGACGATATCCGCCTGACTGGGTCCGCCGTTCCATTCGGCGGTGAAGGTCAGCGGGCACAGGATCTCCCAGCCCGTGGTGTTGGCCATGTTCAGCGGCAGGCAACGATAGGGGTGGCGGCTGGCGAAGGCGTCCATCCAGTTGCGCGACTGTCGGCCCGGCACGAGGTCGGGCGGCGTCGGCGTCATCGGATAGCATTCCAGTTCCACGGCGGGCCTCCGGGCGGTATCGAGGGACGTCTCCATCCCTAGCGGCGCCCCATGACCCAAGACAAGCCGACCCCGGATTCCGACCTTGGGCCAGCCTTCGACCGCGACCGCCTGCTGGACTGGATGGCGGCGAACGGCGTGGACCAGACGACCCACGACCACCCCGCCGTCTTCCGGGTCGAGGAGGGGCTGGAGCTCAAGGCCGCCATGCCCGGTGCCCACACCAAGAACCTGTTCCTCAAGGACAAGAAGGGCCGGCTGTGGCTGATCTCGGCGCGGCAGGACACGGTGGTCGATCTGAAGCGCGCGCCGAGGACGATCGGCTCCGACCGGCTGTCGTTCGGGAATGAAGGGCTGCTGTACGAGACGATGGGCCTGACGCCCGGGTCGGTGACTGCGCTGGGCCTGATCAACGACACGGGCCGGCGCGTGACCTTCGTACTCGACAAGGCGCTGTGGGACGCGGATATCGTCAACTTCCACCCGCTGACCAATACGGCGACGACGGCGCTGGGGCAGGACCAGTTTCGGCGGTTCCTGTCGCTGATCGGCCGGCAGCCGATTGTGGTGGACTTCAGTCGCCTGACCGCCTGACGCCCCGCGGGAAGGCTTGGGTGAACCTCCTCCTGACCGTCGCTCAGTTCACGCTGACGCTTCCGGTTACGCCATTACTGTAGAGGTTGGAATACAAGGGCGACATCGTGTGTCGGAAACTGATCACAGGAACCTAACAGGCAGCAAAAAGCTTGTGACGCCATAGGTTCATTGGTCAGGATTTTTGACATGTTCATGCACAACAAGCGTTTGATGTATACCGTTCGCGTGGCGGAACCAAACCCGGGGCTGGCGACGCTTCTGCTGGAACAGTTCGGCGGCCCACAGGGCGAACTGGCCGCCGCGATGCGCTACTTCACCCAGGCGCTCGCGGAAGAGGATCCCGGCCGCAAGGACCTGCTCATCGACATCGCGACCGAGGAGTTGAGCCATCTGGAGGTCATCGGCTCGATCGTCGCGATGCTGAACCGCGGCGCCAAGGGCGAACTGGCGGAGGCGTCAAAAAGCGAGGCCGAGCTCTACATGTCGCTCAACAACCAGGGCGAAAGCCACACGACCTCGATCCTGTACGGTGGCGGACCGGCTCTCGTGAACTCCGCTGGCGTACCGTGGACCGCCGCTTATATCGATTCGATCGGCGACCCGGCGTGCGACCTGCGCTCCAACATCGCGGCGGAGTCGCGGGCCAAGATCGTCTACGAGCGGCTGATCAACGTCACCGACGATCCGGGCATCAAGGAAGCGCTTGGCTTCCTGATGACGCGGGAAGTCGCCCACCAGAAGTCGTTTGAAAAAGCCCTGTACTCGATCGAGCCCAATTTCCCGCCGGGCAAAATCCCCGCGGATCCTGCCTTCGCCGACAAATACTACAATCTGTCCCAGGGCGAGGGAGACGCACGCGGCCCCTGGAACGAGGGTGAGCAGTGGGATTTCGTCGACACGCAGGAAGACCAGATGGCGGTTGATGGCGGCGACGGATCGGCCAGCGTCAAGCTGAGTGCGGCGCAGAAGAAAACCATCAGCGCCATGGCGGAGCGGCTGGCTTCTGACCCGGCCAGCAACCCGGTCACCGGCGCTGATCTGGGGGCGGGTCCGGGAGCCGGGTCCACGACGCCGATGAAGTGAGCGGGACCGTACCGGCCGCTTGAATCAGAGGGAATGCGCGCCAAAGCCCCGGAACGTCGCTGGCCGTTCCGGGGCTGTCAGGATCTGGTTCGAGGATCTGATCTGAGCGGGACGGTTCTATCGCGGCGCTTGGGATGCTAGAGGGCGCGCGTCTCCCCGACCCCCACGCCAGATACGGACGCCGCCATGCCCGCCGCTCCCGACTTTCCCCCCGCGCCGGACCGCGTGGCGCCGAAACGCGCCCTGATCTCCCTGTCCGACAAGACCGGGCTGGAGAACGCCGCCCGCACCCTGCACGGCCTCGGGGTTGAGCTGGTCTCGACCGGCGGCACCCGCGCCGCCATCGCCGGCTTCGGCCTGCCGGTGAAGGACGTCGCCGATCTGACCGGCTTCCCCGAGATGATGGACGGCCGGGTCAAGACCCTGCACCCCGTGGTCCACGGCGGCCTGCTGGGCGTGCGCGACGCGGCCGATCACGCGGAAGCCATGACGGCCCACGGCATCGGACCGATCGATATCGTCTGGGTCGACCTCTATCCGTTCGAATCCACCGTCGCCTCGGGGGCCGGTTTCGACGCCGCGGTTGAGAACATCGACATCGGCGGCCCGGCCATGATCCGGTCCGGCTCAAAAAACCACGGCTATGTGGCGGTGGCGGTGGACGGTGAGTCCGTCGGCCTGATCCTTAATGCCCTAAAGGCCGAGGGCGCGACGCGCCTCGAACTGCGCAAACGTCTCGCAGCCCGCGCCTTCGCGCGGACCGCCGCCTATGACGCCGCCGTCTCGGCCTGGTTCGCCGGGCAGGTCGGCGACGCCGCCCCGGCGCGCAAATCCATTGCCGGCTCGCTGGCCCAGACCCTGCGTTACGGCGAGAATCCGCACCAGACCGGCGCCTTCTACCGCACCGACGCCGCCCGCCCGGGCGTGGCCAATGCGCGCCAGCTGCAAGGCAAGGAACTGGGCTACAACAACATCGCCGACGCCGACGCCGCCTATGAGCTGGTCGCCGAGTTCGAAGGGCCCGCCTGCGTCATCGTCAAACACGCCAACCCCTGCGGCGTGGCGGTCGGAAACGACCTGGCCGCCGCCTACTCCCGGGCGCTGGAATGCGACGCCGTCTCGGCCTTCGGCGGGGTCATCGCCGTCAACCGGACTCTGACCGCCGCCGACGCGAGGCTGATCACCGACATCTTCACAGAGGTGGTCATCGCTCCCGGCGCCGACGACGAGGCCAGGGCCATCTTCGCCGCCAAGAAGAACCTGCGCCTGCTGCTGACCGACGGCCTGCCCGACCCGCTGGCGGCGGGCGAGGTGTTCCGCTCGGTGGCCGGCGGCTTCCTGGTCCAGTCGCGCGACCGTAGCCGCATCGCGCCCGCCGACCTCAAGATCGTCACCCGTCGTCAGCCGACGCCGCAGGAGATCGAGGACATGTTGTTCGCCTTCACTGTGGCCAAACACGTCAAGTCGAACGCCATCGTCTATGCGAAGGACGGCCAGACCGCCGGCATCGGCGCCGGCCAGATGAATCGTCGCGACTCGGCCCGCATCGCCGCCATCCGCGCCCGCGAGGCCGGCGAGGCCAAGGGGCTGGCGCACTCTCTGGCCCAGGGGTCCGCCTGCGCCTCCGAAGCCTTCTTCCCCTTCGCCGACGGCCTGCTGGAAGCGGTCGCGGCCGGAGCCACGGCGGTGATCCAGCCCGGCGGCTCGATCCGCGACGACGAGGTCATCGCCGCGGCGGACGAGGCTGGAGTGGCAATGGCCTTCACCGGGGTTCGGGTTTTCCGTCACTGATGTTGGGGACGCTACCGCTCGCGCGGTCGCGCGCTGCTTGAGCGTGATCAGCTGGTTCTGCCGTCGCCAACAGCTAAGGTGAAGTATGCAAACCCTCTCCCAGCGCTGGTCGATGCTCGAACCTGCCGTCACCATCGTCGGCCCGGATGATGACCGCCCGCGCCCGGCGGTGATCCTGTTCCACGGCTGTGGGGGCCTGCGCGACCATCTGCCGAAATACGCGGCGGCGGCGGAGGCGGCGGGATGGCGGGCCTTCATCGTCGACTCCTATGCGCCGCGCGGCTGGAGCCGTCAGTTCGCCATGGCCATGGTCTGCACGGGCATCCTGCTGCACGGTTCGCAGAGGGCGGGGGATGTGCTTGCGGCCCTGTACGGCGTCTCGCGGCGGACCGACATCGACCCTTCGAAGATCGTTCTCGCGGGCTGGAGCCACGGCGGCTGGGGCATCATGGAAGCGATGAGCTCGCCGCGCCGACGCAGCATGCTCGGCGTCGTGGATCCCGGCGCAGTGTCTCTGAACGGGGTGGTCGGCGCCTGGCTGGCCTATCCCTATGTCGGCGTCGGCGCGGTCAACAGGATGCGGCCGTGGACGCATTGCCCGAAGACGCTGGCCGTCATTTCGCGCACCGACCATCTGACCTCCGTTCGAAACGCCGAACAGGTGCATGACATGGTCCGGCGCTGCGGGGGCGAGGTCGAGACCTGGATCGCCGACGGCAGCCACGCCTTCGACGAGCCCATGGCCGCCGCCCCGATGCGCTACCACCCCGAACTGGCCGCCGAGGCCGAGCGACGTTTCGTCGCCCTGCTGAACGACGTCGCCGTCGCTCCGGCGGTCTAGCGCGGTTCGATCGTGACTTCCGCCCGGATCGAGTTCGCGATGTAACAGGCGCTGTGAGCCCGGTGATGCAGATCGTCGATGGCTACGCCGTCGGGCGTCTGGGCGCCGGAGAACACGACGGCGGGCCTCAATGTGACTGTCGTGATCGAGGTCTTGCCCCGCTCGTCCCGGCCCAGAATCCCGACCGCCTCATCGCGATAGGAATCGACGGTAAAGCCGCCCTTGGCCGCAAAGGCGAGGAAAAACAGCATGTGGCAGCTGCTCAGGGCCGCCACCAGCGCCTCCTCCGGATCGACGGCTGTCGGATCCGACAGCGGCGTCGGCACGAGAGCGGACGGCGCCGACGATCCGCGCACCACCGCCCCGCCGTCGAAACGCCAGTCGTGGGCGCGGGAGTAGCGATTGCCGGTGAAATCCTGATCGCCGCGGCTCCATTCGACGGTGGCCAGATGTTCGCTCATGACAGTTCTCCAGAGGGTGATGACCGAACCGTGTAGCACGCCACGGTCGTGAAACCCGGCGCGCGCCTTGCTCCCGCCCGCGACCCGCCTTATCCCCGGTCCATGGCCGCGCCCCTGATCTGTCCGTCCATCCTCGCCAGCGACTTCGCCCGTCTGGGCGAGGAGGTCGCCGCCCTTGAGGCGGCCGGCGCGGACTGGATCCATGTCGACGTCATGGACGGCCATTTCGTGCCGAACATCACCCTCGGCCCCGATGTGGTGAAGGCGCTGAGGCCCCACACGCGCCTGCCGTTTGACGTCCACCTGATGGTCGCGCCGGTCGATCCGTGGCTGGAGGCCTATCGCGAGGCCGGGGCCGACATCCTGACCGTCCATCCCGAAAGCGGCCCGCACCTGCACCGCACCCTCGGCCGTATCCGCCAGCTCGGCGCCAAAGCGGGCGTGGTGCTAAACCCCGGCACCTCCCTCAGCGTGCTCGAGGACGTCATTGAACTCGTCGATCTGGTGCTGCTGATGTCGGTCAATCCGGGCTTCGGCGGCCAATCCTTCATCGGGACCACCCTGCGCAAGATCGAGCGGACCCGCGCCCTGCTCGACGCCGCCGGGTCGAAGGCGCATTTGCAGGTTGACGGCGGGGTCACCGCCGCCAACGCCGGGGCCTGTGTCGCCGCCGGCGCCGACGCTCTTGTGGCCGGCACAGCCGTGTTCCGGGGGGGATCGACGGCCTATGCCGCCAATATCCGGGCGCTGAAATCCGCGTGAACCCGCTCGGTCGCTTTTCCCGAACCGAGGCTGACACGCCGCCGCCCGGCGAAATCCCGGGCCTGCGCGGCGCGGCGATGCGTACGCCGGTCAGGACCACGGGCGCCGCGACGGGTCCTGGCCTGTGGCCGGCCGTGGTCGGCCGGATGCTGACCCGCCAGCTGTGGATCGAACTGTACGGCCTGCCCGGCTACAGCCTGACGCTGAAGGCCCGCCCTGTTCAGGGCTTCGCCGCCACGCCCCGCGACTTCCGGCCCGCCGACCCGGCCCCGGGCAAGGGCATTGTGGACGGCCGGTTCATCCTCGCCGGCGCCAGCCTTGAGGCTGCAGCGCCCGAGGATCCCTGGAACCGCCCGAGCCCGAGCCGGGCCTTCGCCACCGAACTTCACGCCTTCGGCTGGCTGCCGTCGCTGATGCTGCAAGGTGAGCGCGGCGCGCGCGAGGCCGTGCGGCTGACCCTGGCCTGGGGTGCGGCGTTCGCGCGTTGGTCGCCCTTCGCCTGGGGGTCGGACGTTCTGGCGCGGCGGACCCTCAACCTCGCCTGCGCCGCGCGGCGGATGGGACAGGTCTCGACCGAGGTCGAGCGGCTGAAGCTGGCCGATGTTCTGGGCCGTCAGGGACGGCAGCTGCTGCGCCCGCCGGGCGGTCTGGCCGGTAGCGCCGAGCGGCTGACCGCCGCGGCTGTAGCCGGCTGCGTGCTGGCCGGATCGCCCGGCGTCTCTCTGCGTCGCGCCGCCTTGCGCCGCCTGCCCGGCGCCCTTGAGCGCACGGTCGGCGCCGACGGCGGCCATGCTTCGCGCAGCCCGGAGGCGGGGCTGGAGCTGCTGCTCGACCTGCTGACCCTCGACGACGCCCTGTCACAGCTGTCCGAGGCGAGCCCGGAGGCGGTTCGCTCCGCCATCCAGCGGCTGACCGTCGCGCTGCGCCTGCTGACCCTGCCCGACGGCCGGCTGGTCACCATGCAGGGCGGAGGACCGTCGACCCCGGCCCGGATCGCCGCCGCCCGCGCCCATGACGAGGCGCCCGCCGCCGATCTGCACAGCCGGATCGTGGCCGGCATCGCCCGCATCCGCAGCCCCCTGCTGACCATCGCCGCGGATGTGTCCGGGCCCGCTCGCGGGGCCTGGTCCGGCGCGGCCTGCGCCCAGCCGATGGCTCTGGAGATCGTCTGCGGCAAGGACCGGCTGGTCACCGGCTGCGGCTGGACGCCTCGCGCCGGCGACCGTCAGGGCCTGCGTCTGCCGCCCGGCCACTCGACCCTGACCCTTGGCGAAGGCTCGACCGGCGAGCCCCTGGGCGGCTGGAAGGCCGAACTGATGGGGCACCGCCTGATCGGCCCGCCGCTGCACGTCGACGTCCAGCAGCGCGACGGCGAGGGCGCCGTCTGGCTGGAGGTCGAGCATGACGGCTGGGTCCACGACTATGGCCTGCTGCATCAGCGCCGCCTCTATCTGGATCAGCGCCTGGACGAACTGCGGGCCGAGGAGCGGCTGCATCCCGCGCCGGGCCACAAGGAGGTCGTCCGCGCCATCGCCGCCCCCTATGCCGTGCGGTTCCAGCTGGAGCCGGGAGTCCAGGCCTCGCTGGCGCGCGATCGCCGCTCCATCCTGCTGCGCGGCCATTCGGGGCGGGGCTGGTGGTTCCGGACCGACGGGCCGGACGTGGCCATCGAACCCTCGGTCCATATCGACGAGGGGCTGACCCGCCGTTCGCTGCAGATCGTGGTGCGCGGCTCGGCACGGACCGATTCCGAGACCAAGATTCGCTGGAAGCTGAGCCCCGCCGGCGCTGGAACCGACCCATCCTGATGGCCCCTTGAGACCGGGCCCGCCCGCGACCATCTGAGGCTTGCCGCGTTACGACTTTCGGACACAGGATCGATTGATGAGCTTCGCCGACCCGACCACCCTGCCCGACGACCTGATCAAGGACGGCTCTGACGCCGGCTTCATGATCGATGTCATCGAGGCCTCCAAGGCCCAGCCGGTGCTGGTCGATTTCTGGGCGCCCTGGTGCGGGCCGTGCCGGACCCTGACGCCGATGATCGAAAAGGCCGTGCGCGCCGCCGGCGGGGCGGTGAAACTGGTCAAGATCGACATCGACAAGGACCCCGCCTACGCCCAGCAGTTGCAGGTTCAGTCGATTCCGACCGTCTACGCCTTCGTCAATGGCCAGCCGGTCGACCGCTTCCAGGGCGCCCTGCCTGAAAGCCAGCTCAGGTCCTTCATCGACAAGCTGACGGGCGGAGAGAGCGCCAACGCCGATATCGAACAGCTGATGTCGCTGGGCGAGGAATCCCTGTCGCTCAACGACCTCGGCGGCGCGGCCCAGGCCTTCGCCCAGGTGCTGACGCTGGAGCCGGCCCATGAGCGGGCCATCGCCGGCATGGCGCGGGTCTATCTGGCCGACGGCGACGTCGATCAGGCGCGCCAGACCATCGCCATGGCCCCCCAGGACTCAAAGGAAGCAACGGTCCAGTCGGTCCGGGCCCAGCTGGCTCTGTTGTCGGCCGCTCCGGCGGGCGCGGACGACGAGCTGAAGGCGAAGGTCGCCGCCGATCCCGATGACCATCAGGCCCGCTATGACCTGTCGCTGGCCCAGGCCGCGTCCGGTGACCTCAAGGGAGCGGTCGACAGCCTGCTGACCATCGTCGCCGCCGACCGTGAATGGAATGAACAGGCCGCGCGCAAACAGTTGCTGGTGGTGTTCGAGGCCGCCGGGGCCGGGTCGGACGTGGCGCGGGACGGGCGTCGCCGCCTGTCCTCCATCCTGTTCGCATAGGAGACGGGCGTGGCGCAGGGGTATGTGAAAGCCGCCGACCTGCCGCAAGTGATCCCGGTCTTTCCCCTGCCCGGCGCCATCCTGCTGCCGCGCGGCCAGCTGCCGCTGAACATCTTCGAGCCGCGCTATCTGAACATGATCGATGACGCCATGGCCGGGGACAGGATCATTGGCATGATTCAGCCGCAGGGCGGGCCACAGCGCCTGCCCGGCCTGTCGCCGATCGGCTGCGCGGGACGGATCACCAGTTTCGCCGAGACCTCGGACGGCCGCTATCTGATCACCCTGACCGGCTGCGCCCGCTTCCGGCTGGGCAGCGAAATCCCGACCCAGACTCCCTATCGCCAGATCCGCGCCGACTTCGCGCCGTTCGAGGCCGATCTGAGCGCGCCGCCGGTCGACGATGTCGGGCTGGACCGCGACGGCCTGCTGGACGCCCTGCGCGCCTATCTGGAGACGCGCGGCCTGGACATCGACTGGGACACGGCCGAGACGGCTCCGCCCGAGGCCCTGATCAACAGCCTGTCCATGGCCCTGCCCTTCGACCCGCCCGAGAAACAGGCCCTGCTGGAAGCCGCCAGCCTGACCGACCGCTCCACTGTCCTCACCGCCCTGCTCACGATTGACGCCGCCGGAGACGGGGACGGCGAGGCGCCATCAATGCAGTGAATCGAGGGGCTAGGTTTTAGGGATTAGGTTTTAGGGAAGAGAGCGCGCGGCGTTGCAAACGCCCCTAGAACCTAACCCCTAGCCCCTATAACCTTCCTGAATGTCCGACGTCTTCCACACTCCGCCGTCCGTCGATCCCCGCCTGCTGGAGGTGCTGGTCTGCCCGATCACGCGCGGCAGGCTGACCTATGACCGGGAGCGGCAGGAGCTCGTGTCCAAGGGCGCCAAACTGGCCTTCCCGATCCGCGACGGCGTGCCGATCATGCTGCCGGAAGAGGCGCGGGCGCTGGACTGATAATTCTTCCGCTCATCCCGGCTTTCGCCCGGATGAGCGGGAATTTGGGCTAAACCGCTTCTCCCCTCAACAACCGAGGCAGGTCGCCGGTCGCGCCGCCGGCCTCGTGCATGAAGGCACGGCGCAGGGGAGCGATGCGGTTGACGGCGGCGATGCCGAGGGTGCGGGCCAGACGCACTGGCGCGATATCGTTGGAGAACAGCCGTACGAAACCGTCGAAGCCGGCAGCCAGCGCCGCATTGTCGAACCGGCGCCAGCGGGCGTAACGGTCCAGCACCGTCTCCGAGCCGAGGTCCTCGCCCAGCCGCAGGGCCTCGACCAGCACCTCGGCGAGGGCGGCGGCGTCCTTCAGACCCATATTCAGGCCCTGGCCCGCGACCGGATGCACGGCATGGGCGGCGTCGCCGATCAGGGCGGTACGTGGCGCGGTCAGTTGTTCGGCCAATTGCAGCGACAGCGGATAGACGAAGCGTGGTCCCATCACCGTGACGTCTTCGAGGAAGTCGCCGAAACGCCGCATCAGATGCGACTGGAAGGCCTCGTCCGAGGCGGCCCGCAAGGCCTCGCCCCGCCGCGTCGACTCCGTCCAGACCAGGCTGGCCCGGCGTTCGGTCAGCGGCAGGATGGCGAAGGGGCCCGAGGGCAGGAAATATTCATGGGCGACATTGCCGTGGTCCCGCCCGAGAGACACGGTCGCCACCACCCCGCTCTGGCCATAGCCCCAGCCGACGGTATCGATACCGGCCGCCTTGCGAACCGGGGATGTGCGGCCCTCGGCGCCGACGGTCAGCGCCGCCTCGATCACGGACCCGTCGGCCAGCGTGACCCGCGACATGGCCGGGCCGGCCTCGACTCCGGCCACAGCCGCCGGCGCCCGCACCTCGATCCCGGCCGCCGCGATCGCATCGGCCAGGGCCACGCGGATGCGCCGGTTCTCGACCATATAGCCCAGCGGTTCGCCGTCGGTCCGGTCGCCGATCTCGTCGGCGTCGAAACGCAGGAAGGCTGACGAGGCCGGGCGGGAAGCCGCGCCGGGCCGTCGTCCGTCGGTCACCAGAATCCGGTCCATACGGCAGGCGTGGGGCCGCAGAGCCATGCCGACGCCCAACGCATCCAGCATCCGGAAGGTGGCGAACGCGATGGCCGTCGAGCGCCCGTCGAAGCTCGGCGCCAGTTGGGCGTCGAAGGGCTGGGGATCGACCAGAACGACCTTCAGCCCGCCCTGCGCCGCCGCCAGGGCGAAGGTCGCCCCGGCGAGGCCGGCGCCGGCGATGATGACGTCATAATGGTCGGTCTGGCTCATGGGACGGTTGTCGCGCTTCACCGTCCGCCCGTCCAGCGCCGGAAGGTCGCGGCGCGGCCCGCTGGTAAACAGCCTCTTAACCCTGCGCGGGCGACAACAGCGGACTGTCTCGCCCGTCTGGAGTTCCCGCCCGCATGTCCGCCGCCCTCGCCATCGGCCAGCGCGCCTGGGTCAGCGCCCGCATCCTGTGGAGCGCGCCGATCACGGTGAAATTCCGGGGCGTGCTCCAGGCCCTGCTCGCGGCCCTGCTGCTGGTGGCGCTGATCTCGTGGAATCCGGCTGATCCCAGCCTCAATGCCGCCTCGGGCGCCGCCCCGACCAACTGGCTGGGCCTGAACGGCGCCCTGTTCGCCGACCTGTTCATGCAGTCCCTGGGACTGGGGGCCTGGCCGGCCGCAGTCCTGCTGATCGCCTTCGGCCTGGCGGCCGCCATCGGCGACTCCATCCAGCAAAGACTGAAGCCCACGCCGCTCAAGGCCCTGTCGGCGACCGGCGGGGTTCTGGCCCTGTCGGCGGCGCTGTCGGCCCTCGCCGCGCCAGCCGCCTGGCCTTTGGCCGCAGGTCTGGGTGGACTGTGGGGCGACGCCATCGTCGGCCTGATCCGCATGATCTGCGACGGCCTGCGCCTGCCCGGCGCGCCCGTCATCGCCGGGCTGCTGTTCCTGCCGCTGGCCCTGTGGGGCATCGGCTACGCCGTCGGCCTTAGATTTGCTGACCTCGGCGAAGGCGTCGCCTGGGCCCGTGGCATCCGCCAGCCCGAGCCGTCCCCGACAAAGTCCCGTCGCGTCGCGGCCAAGGCTCCGCCCCGCGCGCGGCCGGTGCTCGAGCTCGACGACGGCCCGGACGTCCTGGATTCCTCGCCCCCATGGGAGGCGCCCGCCCCGGTCCGGGGCGCGCCGGAGCCGAAAGTCGCCGCCGCCAAGGCGCCGAAGCCGCGCCGCGAGGCCGACGACAGCCAGGCCGCGTTCGACTTCGCCCGTCCTTCGACCGGATTCGACCTGCCGCCGCTGTCAATGCTGACCAAGCCGGCCAAGCGCGTCGCCTCGGTTGATGAGGACGCCCTGAAGCAGAACGCCAAGATGCTGGAAGGCGTGCTGCAGGAATTCGGCGTGCGCGGGGTGATCGACCAGATCCGGCCCGGCCCCGTCGTCACCCTGTACGAACTGGTGCCCGCTCCGGGCGTCAAACACGGCCGCGTCGTGGCCCTGTCGGACGACATCGCCCGCTCCATGTCGGCCCGCGCCTGCCGCATCTCGGTCGTGCCAGGCCGCAACGCCATCGGCATCGAACTGCCCAATGCGAAGCGCGAGACCGTCTATCTGCGCGACCTGCTGGCCTCGACCGAATACGACAAGCCGGCGCATCTGCTGCCGCTGGCGCTGGGCGAGACCATCGGCGGCGAGCCCTATGTCGCGGATCTGGCGCGCATGCCCCACTTGCTGATCGCCGGCACGACCGGCTCGGGCAAGTCGGTCGGCGTCAACGCCATGATCCTGTCGATCCTCTACCGGCACAGCCCGGCCGAGTGCCGCTTCATCATGATCGACCCCAAGATGCTGGAGCTCAGCGTCTATGACGGTATCCCGCACCTGCTGGCCCCGGTCGTCACCGATCCCAAGAAGGCGGTCGTCGCCCTGAAATGGACCGTGCGCGAGATGGAGGACCGCTATCGGCGGATGTCCAAGCTCGGCGTGCGCAATATCGCCTCCTACAATGAGCGGGCCCGCGAAGCCGTGGCCAAGGGCGAGCATTTCGAACGGACCGTCCAGACCGGCTTCGACGAACAGGGCCGTCCCGTCTACGAGTCCGAGAAAATACGCCCCGAACCCCTGCCCTTCCTCGTCGTCGTCATGGACGAGATGGCTGACCTGATGTTGGTCGCCGGCAAGGACGTCGAAGGCGCGGTGCAGCGTCTGGCCCAGATGGCCCGCGCCGCCGGCATCCATCTGATCATGGCCACCCAGCGGCCGTCGGTCGACGTTATCACCGGCACCATCAAGGCCAATTTCCCGACCCGGATATCTTTCCAGGTCACCTCCAAGATCGACAGCCGCACCATCCTGGGCGAACAGGGCGGCGAGCAGCTGCTGGGTCAGGGCGACATGCTCTACATGGCCGGCGGCGGCCGCATCACCCGCCTGCACGGGCCGTTCGTGACAGATCAGGAGGTCGACGAGGTCTGCAAACACCTGCGCAGCCAGGGCGAGCCTGACTACCTGGACCTGATCACCGACGATCCGGACGGTGACGGCGACGCGGCCTTCGACGACGAGGGCGGCGGCGGCTCGGGCGACGACCTCTATGACCGCGCCGTGGCCGTGGTCACCCGCGACCGCAAGGCCTCGACCAGCTACATCCAGCGCCGCCTGCAGATCGGCTACAACCGGGCTGCCTCGCTGATTGAGAAGATGGAGCAGGAAGGCGTCGTCAGCCCGGCCAACCACGCCGGCAAGCGTGATATCCTCGCGGGCCCTCCGCCGATGTAGGAGCGAGGGGCGCACGGAGCCCGCCGAATGACCAAACGAACCCGCATCCTCTTGCTGGCGCTCGGAATCGTCACGCTCGCCGCGGCGATCTGGATGGTGACGAACCTCTCGATGCGGGAGATCAGCTACACCGACGAGTCAGTCGATATAGAGATCATCGCCCCCGCCGGTTCATGATCGTCGTCCTGATCTGTCCGTCAAACAGGTCCTTTCGGAACCTCCGAGCCTGAACAGGCCTTCATCGCAGCGCCGGAATATGGTCAGGCTCGCGTCATGCCCGCGCCATTCGGGGACCGCATGACGGCATGATCAACAACCATCCCGAACGGGAGAAGACCCCTATGACCGTCTCACGCCGCGCCTTTGCCCTTGGAACCGCCGCCATCGCCGGAATTGCGGGCCTTGGCGCCGCCATGCCCGCCGCCGCCCAGAGCGCGCTGTCGGCCGAGGACCGTGCTGTCCTCGCCCAGGCCCAGACCTATCTGCAGGGCCTGACCTCCGCCCAGGGCAATTTCGTCGAGACCACGGGCGCCAACCGCCGCGAAGGCCGCTTCTACCTGCAGCGCCCGGGCAGGATGCGGTTCGAATACACCAATCCGTCGGGGCTGCTGGTGGTGTCGGACGGCTCCAACGTCAAACGCTACGACCCGCGCCTGAACGTCTTCCGTCAGGTGCCGCTGAGCGCCACGCCGCTGTCGACCTTCCTGGCTCGAAACGTCCGCTTCGATCAGGGTGTGCGCATCGACCGGGTCACCCGCATGGCGTCCGGCGCTTTCGCCATCACCGCCCGCGATGCGCGCCGGCCCGATGAGGGCTCGGTCATCCTGTCCTTCGCCGGAAACCCCATTCGTCTGCATGAATGGACCATCCGCGACGCCCAGGGCGGGAGCACCCGGACCCAGCTGACCTCGCTTACGCCGGCCCCGAACCTCGCCGCCAGCCTGTTCCAGCTGCGCGATCCGACCCGGCGTCCGGGGCGGAACTGATTTCGCCTGAGGGGCGAGCGATGATTTGACATTTTTCACCGACCGTGGCACTTTCATCACAGGTCGGCGGAGCTGATCTGACCCGCTGCGGATTTCATCCCCTTCCCGGCGGCGATAGAGACGAACCTTCCAGCGCCCGGTCCCCCCGACCGGGCGCTCTTTTGTCGGGCGACGAAGTCGCCCTGGGGCGCTAACGCTCGCCGCGCGGCGGCTCGCTGCTTGAGCGCGAAGCCTGCGCTTGCGCCTGGGGCGCGTCGGGTCGAGAAGGCGGAGCCTTCTGACCGCGCCCCCTGAAAAAGATGCTTCGCCGGCGCGCGTCGGGTCGAAAAGGCGGAGCCTTTTGACCGCGCGCCCACTAGGATTCAGCGATGCTTCGCATCGCCACCTGGAACATCAACTCCGTCCGACTGCGCATCGACCAGGTCGCGCGCTTCGTCTCAGAGAGCGGAACTGACATCCTGTGTCTGCAGGAGATCAAATGCCTGGAGGACCAGTTCCCCCGCGCGGCCTTTGAGGCCATGGGCCTGCCCCACCTGAAGATTGGCGGTCAGAAGGGCTGGCACGGGGTGGCGATCGCCAGCCGCAAGCCGATCACGGCGGCGCCGGTCCTCGACGTCTGCCGCGAAGGGCACGCCCGCTGCGTCGGGGTCATGGTCGACGGCGTCGAGGTGCAGAATTTCTACATTCCCGCGGGCGGCGATGTGCCTGACCGGGCGCTGAACCCGAAATTCGATCACAAGATGGACTTCTATGACCGCCTGACGGCCGAAATGGGCGGGCGAGACCGGCAGCGGCCGCTGGTTCTGGCCGGCGATTTCAACATCGCGCCGGGCGAGAACGACGTCTGGAACCACCGCTATATGTCGAAGATCGTCAGCCATACGCCGCTGGAGGTCGAGACCCTGCGCCGGTTGCAGGCGGCCGGCGACTTCGCAGATGCGGTCCGCGACCAGATCCCCGAGCCGCAGAAGCTGGCCAGCTGGTGGAGCTATCGCGCCGCCGACTTCCGCAAATCGAACCGGGGCCTGCGACTCGACCACCTGTGGACCTCGCCGGGCCTGACGGCGGCGGTCATACCCGGCAGCGCCCGTATCCACGACACGGTCCGCGAATGGACCCAGCCCAGCGACCACGCGCCGGTGACGATGGATCTGGCGGTCTGAACCTCAGAACGGGAAGAAGATCGGGATGGCGATCATGGCTGCGACCCAGGTGATCAGGTTCAACGGCACGCCGACGCGCACGAAATCCATGTAGCTGTAGCTGCCCATCTGGAAGACCAGCACATTGGTCTGATAGCCGAATGGCGTGGCGAAGGCGGCGGAAGCGGCCATCATCACGCAGACAAGGAAGGGCCGTGGATCGACCCCGAGGCTCTCGGCCAGGGCCACCGCGATCGGGGTGATCAGCACCGCCACCGTGGCGTTTGACAGCAGTTCCGTCGCGAACAGGGTGACCCCGTACAGGATGATCAGGGCGACCAGCGGCCCGAACGGCCGGATCACCTCGATCAGCATGTCCGCTCCCGTCGCGGCCAGTCCGGTGACCTCAATGGCGATCCCGATGACCACCATCCCGGCGATCAACAGCAGTATCTCGGGCCGCAGCCCCGCATAGGCCTCCTCCGCGGTGAGCACCCGCAGAAGGATCAGGGCCACGGCCCCGGCAAAGGCCGAAGCAGCGATGGGGACGAGGCCGAGTCCGGCCGCGGCGACCACCGCCACGAACACCCCGAGGGCGATCGAGGCGCGACGCAGGTGGAACGGGCGGTCGGCCGCCCCGAACAGGGCCACGTCGCCCAGATGAGCGTCGCCGGAACCGTCAGCGTTAGTGCGGGCCTCGCCCAGACGCGGCAGGTTGAAGGGAAGAATGCGACGCCTGCGCGCTGCCGCCTCGGACGCCGCCTCGCGCCGGGCCTCTTCCATCTCGGCCAACCGCGCCTGTTCCGCCTCGTCGGCCGCCACGCTGCGCCCCAGCTGCCGCGCGCCGATGAAATACAGCCAGAGGCCGCCGACGGCGGCGATGCTCAGCCCCACCGGGGTGATTTCGAACAGGGTGAACACAGGCTGGCCGGCGTTGCGGGCCATGTCGTTGACGAGCAGATTGGTCGAGGTGCCGATCAAGGTCATCAGCCCGCCCAGCACCGAGACGTGGCTGAGCGGCATCAGAAAGCGTTTGGGCGACAGCTTCAGCGACTGGGCGACATCGCGGATCACCGGGGCCGCAAGCACCACCACCGGCGTATTGTTGAGAAACCCGCCCAGGACGCCGCACATCCCGATCACGGCCCAGACCCCGATCGCGCCGACCCGCGCCGCCAGCTTCGTCGCCTGGCGGATCATCAGCCCCAGCAGGCCGGACAGTTCGATGGCGTAGGCGATGACGAACAGACCGGCCAGGGCGATGACGGCGGGGCTGGCGAAGGCTCCCTGTACCTCCACGGGGCGCACCACGCCCAGCAGCAGCAGGGCCGCCGCCCCGGTCAGGGCGACGACGTCGGCCCGCACATGGCCGTGGATCAGCACGCCGACCACCGCCGTCAGGACCACCAGAGCCGCGATTTGATCGAAGGTCATGGAACGGCGCTGGCCCCCGGCAGCTTCCTGAGAAGGGTCCCACACCGGGGCGCCCCCTGTCCAAGCGGACGATGTGCTAGGCTTGTTCCATGGTTTTCGAGATGAAGGTCCATTGGCGGACCGCGGCGGCGCTGGTTTTGGCGGGAAGCGTGGTCGTGGGCTGCGACCGGCCTGTCGAACCGGCCGCGCCGCCGCCGCCGGAACCGGCGGCCCCGTCGGCCGCGCCGTCGCCGACACTGGACAGGGCCGCCATCCTCGCCGCCGTCGACGCCGCCGCCTCCGACACTGCGGCAGGCGTCGCGCGCGCCGGACCCGAGCCCCTGGTCGGCCGCACCTTCTCCCTGCGGGTGGCGTTCGGCTGTTTCGGCCCGCAAACGGCCCCTTCAGGCGAACCCGCAACCCGTGACGGAACACCCCGTTGGGCCGCCTCGGCCGACGGGCGGACGATCCGCCTGACGCTGTCCCCCGTGGACTGGACGGACGGCGACGTGTCGGGCCCGGCGCCCGAGGGGTTCGAAACCTTGTCCGGCGTCTGGATCAATCAGCCGTGGATGCGTTCGGAGGCCTGCCCGGCCTGGAGTGTCCGGGAGGCTGAAGCCCCGGCCGTTCCGCTCCCGGCGCGGGTCGCCGCCCTTGTCATGGGTCGCCCGACGGGCGCCTCGCGGGTCGGGCGATCCGGCGATCAGACCTTCACCCATGTGGTTCGCGCCGAGGGGGAGGAGCCGGTCGCGAGGCCCGCACAGGGCTACCGGCTGGTTCTGGAAGGCCGGTTTGTCGGATGGGCTGACGAGCGGGTGATTCGCTGCCGGGTCATCTCGCCGGAACGGCCCCCGGCCTGCGCCGTCGGCGCGGCCGTGGATCGCATCGCTTTCGAGGACGGAGCGACCGGGGCGGTGCTCAGCGAGTGGCGGCCCGGTTAGGGCTGAAGCCGGTATCCGCCCGCATCGGTGAGCAGCAGCCGCGCCTGGCCGGGCTCAGGCTCGATCTTCTGGCGCAGGCGATAGATGTGGGTTTCCAGCGTGTGGGTGGTGACCCCGGCGTTATAGCCCCAGACCTCGGTCAGCAGCTCCTCGCGCGACACGGCCTTGGCCCCGGCGCGGTAGAGGTATTTGAGGATGTTGGTTTCCTTCTCGGTCAGCCGCACCTTGCGGGCCTTGTCGTCGATCAGAACCTTGGCGGCCGGACGGAACTCATAGGGGCCGATGCGGAAGACGGCGTCCTCGGACTGTTCGTGGCTGCGCAGATGGGCGCGGATGCGGGCCAGCAACACGGCGAAGCGGAAGGGCTTGGTGACATAGTCATTGGCTCCCGACTCCAGCCCCAGGACGGTGTCGGAATCCGAAGCCTGGCCGGTCAACATGATGATCGGGGTCGAGACTCCGTCCTTGCGCAGCAGACGACAGGCTTCGCGGCCGTCCATGTCGGGCAGGTCGACATCCAGCAGGATCAGGTCGGCGCGGACCTCGCGGCCCATGCGCACGCCCTCGGCCGCCGTGGCGGCCTGGACCGGCCGGAAGGCCTCGTGCAACGCCAACTGCTCGGCCAGAGCCTCCCGCAGGTCGTCGTCGTCGTCGATGATCAGGATGGTCTTGGGCGTGGGCATGGGTACCAGAATGGCGAGCGTCGCCCGATCCGCCAAGGGTCGGACTGAAAGCGGAGCGGTTTTCAGTCCATAGAGGGTGTTTCGGGGCCCTTTCGTTCCCCGAACAGCGACGATCCGACCCGCACATGGGTCGCACCGAAGCGGATCGCGGTCTCAAAGTCGCCGCTCATCCCCATCGACAGGGTCTCCAGCCCGTGTCGGCGCGCGATCTTGCGCAGCAGGGCGAAATGCGGTCCCGGCGCCTCCTCGGCAGGTGGGATGCACATCAGCCCCTCGACGATCAGGCCCGCGGCCCGGGCGTAATCGACCAGTTCGCCGGCGTCACCGGGCAGGACGCCCGCCTTCTGGGGTTCGGCGCCAGTGTTGACCTGGATCAGGACGCGAACGGGCTTGCCGACCCGAACCCCCGCCGCGACCAGGGCATCGGCGAGTTTCGGCCGGTCGAGGGTCTCGATGACATCGAACAGGGCGACGGCGTCGGCGGCCTTGTTCGACTGCAGCGGCCCGATCAGCCTTAGCTCGAGACCCACGATCCCGTCGCGGCGGCTGTTCCAGCGACCCTGCGCCTCCTGCACCCGGTTTTCGCCGAAGACGCGCTGGCCCGCGGCGAGGGCCGCCTCGATGGCCTCGGGCGGCTGGGTCTTGGACACGGCCGTCAGGGTCACGCCGGCAGAGGCCCGGCCGGAGGCGCGGCAGGCGGCGGCGATGCGCCGCTGAATGGTTTCCAGCCGCGCGGCCATGGCGCTGGACGAAGGAACGGGTTCGGGAGATGAGGGGGTCATGAACCGGGCGGACGCCGAAATCCTGTGGGAAGCCGCCAGCGTCCTCGCACGGGACGCCGCCAAAGTCAGCCGGGCGCGCGACCGGGCGCGACCGAGCCTGCCGCCGCTGCTGTTTTTCACCGACCCGGACCGGACGCCGCGGCCGTGGGAGACGGCGGCGCGACTGCCGGCTGGCTCGGGCGTCGTGTTCCGGCATTTCGGCCGGCCCGATGCGCGTGAGACGGCGCTGCGTCTGAGGGAGGCCACGCGGAGTCGCGACGGCCTGCTGCTGATTGGACTGGACGCCGAGCTGGCTGAGTCGGTCGGCGCGGACGGGGTCCATCTGCCCGAACGGGCGCTGGATCAGGCGGCGGGGCTGGCCGCGCTGCAGCCAGACTGGATCATCACCGGCGCGGCGCATTCCCTGGCTGGTTTGAGCACACCGGGGCCGGGCGCCCTGATCGTGTCGCCGGTGTTTCCGGCGGGCGGGGCCTCTGCGGACCGCCCGGCGCTTGGGCTGACGACCTTTACATCATGGGTCGAGGCCGCGCCTTGCCCGGTCTACGCCCTCGGCGGGATCGACGGCGGCAATGTGCACGGCCTCATCGGCTCGGGCGCGTGCGGAATTGCGGGAGTGTCGGCGATCCAGACGGCGTTCGGGCCGGACTAGAAGCGGAAGATCGATTCCAGCCGGAAGCGTGGTGCGGCGCGACGGTCGGTCTGGGGCGCGCGGGCCGGATCGCTCTCGGGCTCGGCCAGACCGGCGGCGGCGCCGACGCGCAGACGCGGGTTGACGCGGTAATAGGCCCCGGCCTCAACGTCGCCGAGGTTGCTTTCACGGCCGACGGGCTGGCTGAGGTTCAGGTCCAGACCCCAGCGGCCGCGCTCGGTGAAACGCAGGCGGGACGAGCCAGGCTGTGCCGCGGCGGCGCGAGCGGCCTGGGCTTCGGTCAGGGAAACAGTGGGCGCGCGAGCGCGCGCAGGTGCGCCGGCGGCCTGCGCCGAGGCGACGTCGGCCATAGCCAGGAGCGTTAGCCCCCCGGCCAGTCCGGCGATCAGAGCGCCCGTCTTGCGCGTCATTCGGCGCATGTCCTGCCCTTCACTCACGACGGATACATCGCGATCACCAGCAGTTAGACACCGCTGGCCAGCCCGGTCAACGAAACGGCGCTACTGCAACCCGGTTCCCTGCGACTCTGGAAGACTCCTGTGGCGCGAGCGTCACGTGAATCGCCCGCCGCGCTCCCGTCCCGCCCCCTCATGGCCATCGGCCGCTCGTTCGAATGCGTCTTCGCCTTGTCATAGCCCCTTTTCGCCGTGTTATAGAGCGACGCTTCGGTTCGGACCGTGTTCGGTTAGAGCCAGCGCGTGCGTTGGAACCGGTCCGCTGCACGTCATGATCTTATGGAGAAGTCTCGATGGTGCTGGTTCGCGGCGCGACGGTCGCCCTGATCACCTCGTGCGTTCTGCTGGGCAGCTGTTCCGCCAACCGCCCGTTTGGTCCGACTGTGGGCGAGGTGTTCAGCGGCAGGGGCAGCGCCCAGGCTGCGGCGGACGCGCAGACGGGTATCGGCGTCAACGCCTATCTGTGGCGCGCCACCCTCGACACGCTGAGCTTCATGCCGCTGGCCAACGCCGATCCGTGGGGCGGCGTCATCAACTACGGCTGGTACATCGATCCCCAGACGCCGAACGAGCGCTTCAAGGCGACCGTGTTCATCCTCGACCGCCGCCTGCGCGCCGACGCCCTGAACGTCAGCATCACCAAACAGGTCCTGCGCCCCGGTTGCACGCCCAACCCGGCGGACGCCGACGCGGAAGTCGACACCGCCGGTTGCTGGACCGGCGCCCGGGTCGCGGCCCAGACCGAAACCGATCTGGAAAACGCCATCCTGACCAAGGCGCGCCAGCTCAATCTTTCGAACGCCGGCTGATCACCCTCCCCATCGCCTAGCCTCCGTCGGGCCTGTTCCTGAAGGAGCAGCCTGAAAGACTCCCGTGGCCAAGACCCCGGTTCGCTACGAACCCAAGACCGCCGAACCCCGCCAGCAGGCCCGCTGGGCGGCCGCTGACGCCTTCCGCATGCCGACCGAAGGCACGGGACGGCCGAAATACTATGTGCTGGAGATGTTCCCCTATCCGTCAGGGGCCATCCACATGGGTCACGCCCGCAACTACGTCATGGGCGATGTGGTGGCGCGGTCGAAGCGGGCGCAGGGGTTCGACGTCCTGCACCCGATGGGCTGGGACGCCTTCGGACTTCCGGCCGAGAACGCGGCCATCGAGCGCGGCGTTCACCCCGGCGACTGGACCTGGTCCAACATCGCCACGATGCGCGACCAGCTGAAGCTGCTGGGCCTGTCGCTGGACTGGTCGCGCGAGTTCGCCACCTGCGACCCGGCCTATTACGGCAAGCAGCAGGCCTGGTTCCTCGAGTTGCTCAAGCGCGGCCTGGTCTATCGCAAGGACTCGGTGGTCAACTGGGATCCGGTCGACAATACCGTTCTGGCCAATGAGCAGGTGGTGGATGGCCGCGGCTGGCGCTCGGGCGCCGTGGTCGAGAAGCGCAAGCTGAACCAGTGGTTCCTGCGTATCACCGACTATGCTGACGACCTGATCGAGGGCCTCAAGGAGCTTGAGGGCCGCTGGCCCGACAAGGTCCGGCTGATGCAGGAGAACTGGATCGGCCGGTCGAAGGGCCTGCAGATGACGTGGAAATGGGCCGGCGAGGCTCCCGCCGCCGCTCCCCACGGCCTGGAGATCTACACCACCCGGCCCGACACCCTGTTCGGCGCCAGCTTCATGGGCGTCGCCCCCGATCACCCGGTCGCGCGCGAGATCGCCGAAACCAATCCGGCCGCCGCCGCCTTCATCGCCGAATGCCGCAAGGGCGGATCGACCCAGGCCGAAATCGAACAGGCCGAGAAGATCGGTTTCAACACCGGGCTAAAGGTCATCCACCCATTCGATGGCCGCGAGGTCAGTGTCTGGATCGCGAACTTCATCCTGTCAGAATACGGCACCGGGGCCATCTTCGGCTGCCCGGCCCACGACCAGCGCGATCTCGACTTCGCCCGTAAATATCGCCTGCCGGTCGTCCCGGTGGTGAGACCGGACGGCGCGGGTAATGATTTCGATGTTGAAACAGAAGCTTACGTCGGCCCCGGGCGGCTGTTCAACTCCGACTTCCTGAACGGGCTCGAGATCGAGCCCGCCAAGGCCGAAGCCATCCGCCGGATCGAGGAGGCAGGCGCGGGCCAAGGTGCAACCATCTACCGTCTGCGGGACTGGGGCGTCAGCCGCCAGCGTTACTGGGGATGTCCCATCCCCGTGATCCACTGCGCGACATGCGGCCCTGTCGGCGTTCCAGCGGATCAGCTGCCGGTCGAACTGCCCAGGGACGTCACCTTCGACACACCCGGCAATCCACTCGACCGCCACCCGACCTGGAAGCACGTCGCCTGCCCGACCTGTGGCGGCGAGGCCGTCCGCGAGACCGACACGCTCGATACCTTCGTCGACTCCAGCTGGTATTTCGCCCGCTTCGCCGATCCGACTGCGGCGGAACCGATCTCCCGCACCGCCGCCGACAAATGGCTGCCGGTCGACCAGTATATCGGCGGGGTCGAGCACGCGGTCCTGCACCTGCTCTATGCCCGCTTTATCAGCCGCGCCCTGTCGGACGCAGGCCTGATGTCGGTGCGCGAGCCGTTTGCGGGCCTGTTTACCCAAGGGATGGTGATCCACGAAACCTACCGTCGCGCCGATGGCGTCTGGGTCGAACCCACCGACGTCGAACTGGCCAACGAGGCCGGCAAACGCTCGGCGCGGCAGCTGTCCACCGGCGAGGCCCTGACCATCGGCGACATTGAGAAGATGTCGAAATCGAAGAAGAACGTCGTCGCCCCGCAGGAAATCGTCGACACCTATGGCGTGGACGCCGGCCGACTGTTCGTCCTGTCCGACAGCCCGCCCGAGCGCGATGTGCAATGGACGCCCGGCGGCGTCGAGGGCGCGGGCCGCTTCGTCCAGCGTGTCTGGGCCGAGGTCGACGGCTTCGATGCCGAGGCGCCCGCCCATGAGTCCGACGCCACGCTGATCCGCGAGACCCACAAGGCCATCAAGGCAGTCTCCGAGGGCGTCAGCGGCTTCCGCTTCAACTCGGCCATCGCCAAACTCTACGCCTTCGTCGCCGTCGTGCGCGATCACGGGACGGCGGGCGGCGCGGCGCGGCGTCAGGCCCTGTCCGCCCTGACCCGATTGATCGCCCCCTTCACCCCCCACCTGGCGGAGGAGTGCTGGACGCGGCTCGGCGAAGAGGGGATGGTGCTGGACGCGCCCTGGCCGGAATTCGACCCGGCGTTGGCGGCCGACGACGAGGTGACCCTGCCCATCCAGATCAACGGCAAACGCCGCGGCGAAATCCGCGTCGCCCGGGGTCTGGAGCCGGCCGAGGTCGAGGCCATTGTCATGGCAGACGCCGAGGTCCAGGCGCGGCTGGAGGGTCAGACGGTGAGGAAGATCGTGGTGGTCAAGGATCGCATCGTCAATCTGGTGGTCGGCTGATGCGGGCCCTTTCGCTGGCCGCTTTTGCGGTGCTGGGACTGGCCGGCTGCGGCTTCACGCCCCTGTATGGCGAGACCGCCGTCGGCTCATCCCTGTCACGTATCGCCGTGACCACCCAGGATGATCGCCTCGGCTACCGCGTGCGCGAACAGCTTGAAGACGCGCTTGGCCGCGACGGCGCCCAGACCCCGCTCTGGAGGCTGGAGACCGTGCTGGAACAGTCGCGCCGCCCGCTGGGCCGCCGCATCGACGACACCGCTACGCGCTATGAGCTGACTGTTCGCGGCGCCTGGACCCTGACTCCAACAGGCGGCGGCCCGGCCGTCTCGGGCGTCGAGACCGTCACCACCACCTATGCCGCCGCCGACCAGCCCTTCGCCGCCATCGCCGCCCAGCAGGACGGCGAGGAGCGCGCCGCCGCCGAACTGGCCCGTCTGATCCGGCTCGGCCTGATGCGGGCCCTGTTGGACCAGCCATGATTCACGCCCGATGATTCTGGCGAAACGCCCCGAGGTCGATCGTTTCCTCAAGTCGCCGGACCGGGGCGTTCGCGCCGCCGTCATCCACGGCAAGGACCGGTCGGGTGTCGGCGAGCGCGCCGAAATCCTGTGCAAGGCGATCACGCCGGATCTCAACGACCCGTTCAACGTCACCCTGCTGACCGACAGCGACATTGACGGCGACGATGGTCGGCTTGAAGAGGCCCTCACCGCCCTGTCAATGATCGGCGGGCGGCGTCTCGTGCGGGTCCGGCTGGGATCGGAGAAAGCCTCCATCGACAAGGCGCTCGCCGCCGCGCTCAAGGTCCATGCCGACGGCGGCTACAATCCCGACGCCATGCTGGTCATCGAGGCGGGGGCGTTGGGCCGCGACTCCGCGCTGCGCAAGGCGGCTGAGGCCTCGCAGGGTGCTGTCGGCATCGCCTGTTACGAGGACGAGACCGGCGACATCGCGCGGATGACGCGCGAGGCCCTGGCGACCGACAAGGTCGGGCTGACCGGCGACGCCCTCGACCGGTTTGTCAGCCGCCTGCCCCGCGAACGCGGGCTGATGCGGCAGGAGATCGAGCGGTTGGCGCTCTACATCGGTCCGGGTTCGGGCAAGACCATCGATGTGGAGGAGCTGGAGCGGCATCTGGGGGTCGAGGCCGACGCCTCCCTGCAGGACGCGGCGCTCCAGGCCTTCGGCGGACGCCCCGCCCCGGCCCAGTCGGGCCTGCGCCGCGCCCTCGCCGAGGGAGAATCGCCTGTCATGGCGGTGAGACAAGCGTCCATCCATCTCGGCAAGCTGCGGCGGATCAATGTGCTTCAGGCCAATGGCGCCGGGGCCAAGGAGGCGGCCAAGGCGGCCGGCGTGTTCTGGAAACAGGAGGCCGAAATGCTGCGTCAGGCGCGCACCTGGCGGCTGGAAGATCTCGACCGTGTGCTGGACAGCGTCAACACGGCCGATGTGGCGACCAAGACGACCGGCTCGCCGGACCAGCTGATCGCCGAACGCCTGCTGCTGGAAATCTCGGCGCGGGCCAGGCGACTCGGCCTCTAGGCCGCCGGAACCGGCGAGGAATTCAGCGACAGTTTCACGAGGATTTCAGCTACGCCCGGGAGAGAGTTGAGAGACAGGCGATACGGCGCGAGCCAACCCTCATTCGCGGGGGCCCTAGCCGCGCTTGGAGGCTTTGCGGAAGGCGGGCTTGGCGAGGGCGGCGCTGCGCGCCTGCTGCGCCCTTTCCTCGGCCCGCGCGGAGCCTTGAACCCCGCCATGTGAAGGACCGCCGCTCGCCTTCTTGGCGGCGAGGGCGCGTTTCATGGCTTCGGCGGTCGGGTTGGAAGGCTTGTCGGTCATGCCGTCAGCCTAGACCATTTTTGCTTCAGGTCGAATCGACCTGAATCCAAAAAATGGTCCAGAATTACGCTGGAGCGAAATCTGAGCCTTGGCGGACTGCGTCCACCAAGACCGATTTCGCTCTAGCACGGTCCGGCTTCAGCCGCGCATCAATCGGCGGCACAGATCGTCGAGCTGCTCCAGCGTGCCGTAGTGGATGGTCAGCTCCCCCTTGCCGCCCCGATCGGCCAGTTGGACCTTCAGGCCGAGCGCATCGGCCAGATCCTGCTCCAGCGCCGCGACATCGGCCGAGCCTTCGCCGCCGGCGGGAGGCGCGCCGGGCTTGCGGCTCTGCGGTCGGTCGGCGGCGCGGCGAGCCAGAGCCTCGGCCTGACGGACGTTCAGCCCCTCGGCCACGATCTTATCGGCCAGGGCGACGGGATTCGGCGCTGTGATCAGGGCGCGGGCGTGACCGGCGCTCAGCTTGCCGGTGCGGACGTGGTGCAGGACCTCTTCGGGCAGCTGCAGCAGGCGCAGGGTGTTGGCCACATGGCTGCGGCTCTTGCCCACCACGCCGGCGACCGCGTCCTGAGTGCGTCCGAACCGTTCCATCAGCATGCGATAGGCGTCGGCTTCCTCCAGCGGATTCAGGTCGGTGCGCTGGACGTTCTCGATGATGGCGACCTCGAACACGGCGACATCGTCCATCTCCTTGACGATGATCGGGGCCTCGGTCAGGCGCGCCAGCTGGGCCGCGCGCCAACGCCGCTCGCCGGCTATGATCTGCCAGACCCCGTCCTCCTTCGGATGAGACCGGACCAGGATGGGCTGCAGCACGCCCTTGTCGCGGATCGAGGCGGCCAGTTCCTCAAGATCGGCCCGGTCGAAGATCTTGCGCGGCTGGTCGGGATTGGCCTTGAGGCTCTCGATGGGGGCCATTCGGACGCCGACGGGCGCCGGGGCGCCGTCGACGGGCGCGCTCTCGGCCACCTGTTCTCCGAGAAGGGCGGAGAGGCCCCGGCCGAGGCCGCGCTGACGTTCGCTCAACTGATTGATTCCGTTCTTCTAATCATGCTCATGCGGCCTGGAGCCGGCGAGTTTTTTCTCGCGCCACCACCTCGCGGGCGAGACGCAGATAGGCCTGGCTGCCCGCGCATTTCAGGTCGTAGATAAGGGCCGGCTTGCCGAACGACGGGGCCTCTGCCACGCGGACGTTCCGCGGGATCACGGCCTCATAGACCTTGTCGCCGAAATGGCTGCGCACGTCGGCCGCGACCTGTCCGGACAGGGTGCTGCGCCGATCGTACATGGTCAGGACCAGGCCCTGGATCTCCAGCGTCGGGTTCAGGCTCTGCCGCACCATCTCGATGGTCTTCATCAGCTGGGTCAGGCCCTCAAGGGCGAAGAACTCACACTGCAACGGCACCAGAACGGCGTCGGCGGCGGCCATGGCGTTGAGAGTCAACAGGTTGAGCGACGGCGGGCAGTCGATCAGGACATAGTCATACCGGGTCTGGCCCTCGGCCCCCTGCCCCTGCAGGGCATCGCGCAGGCGGAAGGAGCGGCGATCAGCCTGGCTGAGCTCGATCTCGACGCCCGACATGTCGGCGTCCGCAGGCACGATATCGAGCCCCGGCACCGTCGTCGGCACGGCGGACTCATCGACAGAACGCCCGTCCACAATGACGTCATAGATGGTGACCCGGCGTGTTTCACGTGGAACGCCCAGGCCGGTGGAGGCATTGCCCTGCGGGTCCATGTCGACGATCAGCACGCGTTCGCCGATCGCGGCCAAGGCCGTGCCGAGGTTGATCGCCGTGGTGGTCTTGCCCACGCCGCCCTTCTGATTGGAAACCGCGAGGACGCGAGTCTTACCGGCTTTGAACACGTCGGAGGCTCCGGACGGAAACGATACGGCCGCGCGGATCGCTGCGCGAGACGGAGAGGTCGCTGTCGAACTGCCAGACCTTGCGGGCTTCGATCAACTCAGCCTCGGCCTTTTCCCCCTTGAGAAACAGCCCCTGTGCGCCCCGCTGTAGATAAGGCTGTGCATAGCCGAGCAGCCGCTCCATCGGGGCCAGGGCGCGGGCGGTGACGACATCGACCTTGATCCGCTGCTCCTCGGCCCGGCCGTTGACCACCGTCGCCCGCAGCGACAGGGCCTCGACGACCTCCTGCAGGAAGCGGCAGCGTTTGCCGAGACTGTCGATCAGCCAGACATGACTGTCAGCCCGGTCCTTCAGCAGGATGGCGAGCACCAGACCGGGGAAGCCGGCCCCCGCCCCGAGGTCGGCCCAGGTCGCCGCGTCGGGCGCCAGGTCGAGCAGCTGGGCGGAATCGAGGATGTGGCGGTTCCAGACGTCCGGAAGGCTGTCCGGCCCCACGAGATTCATCACGGTATTGGCCGCGGTCAGACGCTCGATCAGCGTCCCGAGATCGTCCATCTGCGCCGGGGTGGCGGCGCTCAGGGTCTGGAATTCGGCGGCATCGAGAGTGCTCACGCCGCGACCTTCGCCTTCTTCACATGCGACAGCAGGGCTGTCAGGGCGCCCGGTGTCATGCCCTCGATACGGCCGGCCTGGCCGAGGGTCCGGGGCTGGATCAGGGTCAGTTTCTCGCGCACCTCGTTGGATAGGCTGCCGATGGCGGCGTAGTCGAGGTCGACCGGCAGAGCCAGCGCCTCCTCATGCCGCAGGGCCGCCGCGTCCGAGGCCTGCCGATCCAGATAGCCGGCGTAGCCCGCGTCGATCTCGATCTGTTCGCGGACCTGGGCGGACCAGTCGGCGATGGCCGGATACGCCTCCGTGAATTGGCGCAGGTCGACGCCGGGCAAGGCCAGCAGGTCGCGAATCGAACGGCGCTGACCGTCGGCGTTGACGACGATTCCGAAGGCCGCGGCCTCCCTGGGCGTGAACCGGGCGTCGCGAACGAGGGCGGTGGCCTGCGCCAGTTCCGCCGCCTTGGCCTCAAAGGCACGGGCTCTGCGGGATGAGACGATTCCCGCCTCGGTCGCCAGAGGAGTCAATCGTTGATCGGCATTGTCGGCGCGGAGCGTCAACCTGTATTCGGCCCGGCTGGTGAACATCCGGTAGGGCTCGGTCACGCCACGTGTGACCAGGTCGTCGACCATGACGCCGATATAGGCCCGGTCGCGCCCGAGGATGATCGGATCGGACCTGGCGGCGGCGCGGGCGGCGTTCAGTCCGGCCAGCAACCCTTGCGCGCCCGCCTCCTCATAGCCCGTCGTGCCGTTGATCTGGCCGGCCAGATACAGTCCGGGCCGCTTCTTGACCTCCAGCGCCGGGGTCAGCTCGCGTGGGTCGACGTAGTCGTACTCAATGGCGTAGCCGAAGCGGAACACCTCGACCGCTTCCAGCCCCGGAATGGTCCGCAGAAAGGCCGACTGGGTGGCGTCGGACACCGAGGTCGAAATGCCGTTCGGATAGACGGTCGGATCGTCGAGCCCTTCCGGCTCCAGGAAGATCTGATGTGAGGTCTTGTCCGCGAAACGGACCACCTTGTCCTCGATCGAGGGGCAGTAGCGCGGCCCCCTACCTGAAAGGTGACCGCCATAGACGGCGCTGTCGCCGAGGTTGTCGGCGATGATCCGGTGGGTCTCTTCGGTCGTGTGGGTGACGCCGCAGGCGATCTGCGGGACGTCGATCCGGTCGGTCAAAAAGCTGAAAGGCACAGGCTCGGCGTCGGCCGCCTGCATTTCCAGCCGGTCCCAGCCGATCGTCCGGCCGTCCAGCCGAGCGGGCGTGCCGGTCTTCAACCGACCCATCTGCAAACCCGCGCCGTAGAGGTCGGCGGCCAGGCCGGTGGACGGCGCCTCGCCGTGGCGGCCGGCGGGAATGCGCTGGTCGCCCTTGTGAATGACGCCGTTCAGGAAGGTGCCTGTGGTCAGGACCACCGCTCCGGCCCGCAGTTCAACGCCCTCGCCCGTGACCACACCGACAACGCGGCCGCCGTCGAGGATCAGACTCTCGGCCGTCCCCGCCACCAGCGACAGATTGGGCGTCTGCGCCAGTTCAGCCTGCATAGCGTCGCGGTACAGGCGGCGGTCGATCTGGCTGCGGGGTCCGCGCACGGCGGCGCCCTTGGAGCGGTTGAGCAGGCGAAACTGGATGCCGGCCTGGTCGCCCAGCCGGGCCATCAGCCCGTCCATGGCGTCGATCTCGCGCACCAGATGCCCCTTGCCCAGCCCGCCAATGGCGGGGTTGCAGGACATTTCGCCAATGGTCTCGAGCTTCTGGGTCAGCAGCACGGTGCGGGCGCCCGCGCGCGCCGAAGCCGCCGCGGCTTCGCAGCCGGCGTGCCCCCCGCCAATGACGATGACGTCAAAACCCTTCATGGCGGGCACATAGGGCAAAACCGCCCCGTCCGCCACCTCGACGGCCGTTGTGTTTCACGTGAAACGGCTCATTTGCCGATGCAGAAGGTCGAGAAGACCTCGCCAAGGATATCCTCAACGCCGATGGCGCCAGTGACCCGGCCCAGGGCGTCAGCCGCCCGGCGCAGGTCGGCGCCAGCCATCTCGGGCGCGACATCGAGCGCGGCGCGCCCTGCCTCGGCGGCGCACAGCGCCTCGGCAAGGCGACGGCGATGTCTCTCCCGCGTGACAGCCGGGAAGTCGGCGCCGGACAGGGCGCGGGCCAGTCGGGCGGCGATCCAGTCATGGAGTTCGGACAACCCCCGCCCGGTCGTGGTGCTCACGGACAAGGCCTCGAACCCTTCGACGGTCCGGGCCGCGCCGAGATCGGCCTTGGTCAGGACCAGAAGATCGCCGGGCCGCGCAAACCCGGCGGCGTCGCCCTCGGCATCGTCCGGGCCGCGGATCCACAGACGCAGGTCGGCCGCCTCGGCCCGGGCCCGGGCCCGGCGCACGCCCTCGGCCTCGACCGGGTCGGCGCTTTCGCGCAGGCCGGCGGTGTCGGACAGGGTCACGGCGTAGCCGCCGATGATCAGGTCTGCGTCGAGCACATCGCGGGTCGTCCCGGCGATCGGGGTGACGATCGCCGCCTCCCGCGCGACCAGGGCGTTGAACAGCGACGACTTGCCGGCGTTGGTCTCACCGATCAGGACGATGCGGTAGCCCTCGCGCACCCGCTCGCCCCGGCGAGCGTCGGCCAGGGCGGCCTTGAAGTCGGCTATCAACCGGTCCAGCACCGGTCCGGCGGTGCGGGCGAGATTGTCTGGAACCTCCTCGTCCGGAAAATCGATCTCGGCCTCAACCAGGGCCAGGGCGGTCAGCAGGTCGCGGCGGAATCCAGCGTAGGTCTGGCTCAACGCCCCGTCGAGTTGGCCGAGGGCCTGGCTGGCCTGGGCCGCGGTCTCGGCGTCAATCAGATCGGCCACAGCCTCGGCCTGGGCCAGATCCATCCGCCCGTTCTCGAAGGCCCGGCGAGTGAACTCGCCGGGGTCGGCGGGGCGCAGGCCAAGCGCCGCCAGCGCCTCGCCCGCCGCCTCGACCACCGCGCGGCCGCCGTGCAGATGCAGTTCGGCGCAATCCTCGCCGGTGTAGGAGTTCGGGGCCGGGAACCGAAGCACCAGGGCCTGGTCGACGGGACGCCCTTCGTGGACCAGATCGCGAAGGGCGGCGACGCGCGGCTTCAGGCCGCCGGCGCCGAGCGCGGTCAGGGTGGCGTCCGTCCCGGTTCCGGACAGGCGGAGGATGGCGATGGCCCCCCTGCCCGGCGGGGTGGCCAGGGCGAAGATGGTGTCGGTCATGGACGGTCTCCTCCCCCCTCGTGGAGGAGGTGTTGCGCCACGCCAGCGGCGGGACGGAGGGGGTCCGCCGGCGTGAAGGCTGTCCCCCTCCACCATCCTTCGGATGGTCCCCCTCCCCCGAGGGGGGAGGAGACGGCGTTCTTCACGGTTTGACGGCCGCTTCCATCAGTTTGCGGAACTGGTCCTGGGCCTGCATGCCGAAACTCGTCCAGGTCTTCATCAGTTCGTCGGGCTGCATGGCAGACATGTTCTCGTCCATGCGCCGCTTCATCTCGGCGACGAGGTGGTCGTTGAGCGGCGCCACATCGGGCAGGCCGAGGAAGGCGCGCGCCTCCTCCGGGGTGCATTCGACCTCGACATTGACCTTCACGCCGCCGCTCCATGTTTCACGTGAAACACGACCTTCCGTACGCGGAAAGTCAGGTGTTCATCGACTGGAAGAAGTCCGCATTGTTCTTCGACTGGCGCAGCTTGTCGATCAGGAACTCGATCGCGTCCTGCGGACCCATCGGGTTGAGAATCCGGCGCAGGACATAGGTCTTGGCCAGTTGATCCTTGGGCGTGGTGAGCTCTTCCTTGCGGGTGCCCGACTTGAGCACGTCGATGGCCGGGAAGATGCGTTTGTCGGCAACCTTGCGGTCCAGCACGATTTCCGAGTTACCCGTGCCCTTGAACTCTTCGAAGATCACCTCGTCCATCCGCGAGCCCGTATCGATCAGGGCGGTGGCGATGATGGTCAGCGATCCGCCCTGCTCCACATTCCGCGCCGCGCCAAAGAAGCGTTTCGGCCGCTGCAGGGCGTTGGCGTCGACGCCGCCGGTCAGGACCTTGCCCGACGAGGGGACGGTGGCGTTGTAGGCGCGGCCCAGGCGGGTGATGGAGTCGAGCAGGATGACGACGTCCTTCTTGTGCTCGACCAGGCGTTTGGCTTTTTCGATCACCATTTCGGCGACGGCGACGTGGCGGGTGGCCGGCTCGTCGAAGGTCGAGGCGATGACCTCGCCCTTCACCGTGCGCTGCATGTCCGTCACTTCTTCCGGCCGTTCGTCGATCAGCAGGACGATGAGGAAGACCTCGGGGTGGTTCTTCTCGATCGACTTGGCGATGTTCTGCAGCATCACCGTCTTGCCGACCCGCGGCGGGGCGACGATCAGGCAGCGCTGGCCCTTGCCGAGCGGGGCGACGATGTCGATGACCCGGCCCGACCGGTCCTTCAGCGTCGGGTCCTGGATTTCCATGTGCAGCCGCTCTTCGGGATAGAGCGGGGTCAGGTTGTCGAACAGGACCTTGGTCTTGACCGTCTCGGGATCCTCGAAATTGATCGTGTCGACCTTGAGCAGGGCGAAATAGCGCTCGCCCTCGCGCGGACCGCGGACGGCGCCGTGGATGGTGTCGCCCGAGCGCAGGCCGAAGCGGCGAATCTGCGACGGCGAGACATAGACATCGTCCGGACCCGGAAGATAATTGACGTCCGGGCTGCGCAGGAATCCGAAGCCGTCGGGCAAGATCTCGAGCACGCCGTCGGCGATGATCTCGACTTCCTCGTCGGCCAGGGTCTTGAGGATGGCGAACAGCAGGTCCTGTTTGCGCAGGTTGCCGGCGTTCTCGATCTCGAGGCTCTCGGCGAAGGCGACCAGATCTTCCGGCGTCTTCTCGTTCAACTCCTGCAGGGTGATGCGGCCGTTGGGGACGATCGGTTCGCCGTCGTCATCCTCGTCGCCCTGTTCCTGGTCGACCATAGGCAGGTCGGCGGCGGCCAGCTCATTACCGACCTCGGGCGCTTCGGCCTCGCCGGTCAGTTCGGTTTCGGGAGTGTCGGTGGCGTCGGTCATGGCGTGCAATCAAAAGCATCGCCGCGAGACTGGGCGTCGCGCGGGCGGGAAAATCTGGCGATGTCTGGCCTTGCGGCCGGATGGAAGGGCGACGGGTCGTCCCGGCGAGATCGGCGGGCGTCGCGAAGAGAGGAGCCGCCCCAGACTCCTGCAGGGCGGTCGCCTTGAGCGAAACCACGCGGGGCCGGCTACGTCAAGCTGAGCGGCTCAGCCGAAGGTCCATTGAGTGGTGACGGACAGCACCATCACGATGGCGATGACGAACGGGATCTCATTGGTCATGCGCCAGAAGCGGCCCGTGCGGACCGAGGTCCCCGCCTTGATGCGCTTCAGTTCGCCGGCCAGGAAACCGTGCCAGGCCGACAGTCCGATCACCCCGGCCAGTTTGGCGACCATCCACGGCTGGGCGAGGAAGCCCCAGCCCTCGCCGTATTCGAACATATGGATGCCGATCATCCAGACGCCGAAGATCCATGCGGCGGTCATCGAGGGATTGATGATGATCTTCAGCAGGCGGTGCTGCCAGGTCCGCAGCAGGCCCCGCATCTCCGACCGCAGCGGCTCGGCCTTGTCCGCCTGTTCCGCGTCATAGGCATAGAGACGCGGCAGGAAGAGCATGCCGGCCATCCAGGCGATGACCGCCAGGATATGCAGACCGCGCACAATCTCGAACGTCATGCCGCCCTCCGCTCGCACGTCCGTGGACAGGCCTTCCAGTCTGCCCGGCAACCGGGACCGTAAGGCGCCGCGCCGGACCGCGACAGGGCCTCGACCGCGGCATCGGCCAGAGTCTCGATGAACGGCGCGGCCACGCCGACCGCAGGGCTGCGAAGGTATGGCGTCACGCCGAGGCTGTGGGCCAGTTCCGCGTATTCGATGTCCAGCTCGACCAGGGTCTCGATATGTTCGGAGACGAAGGCGACGGGCGCGATGACCACGCCAACGCCGTCGCGCCCGGCCTCGGCGATAGCCTCGGGCGTCGACGGTCCAAGCCATTTCATCGGCCCGACCCGGCTCTGGTAGCAGATTGACCAGTCCGTCAGGCCTGCCCGGGCGGCGATGGCGGCGCAGGTCGACTCGATCTGCTCCTGATAGGGATCGCCCTTCTTCGCGATCAGACTTTCGGGAATGCCGTGGGCCGAGAACAGGACGCGGACCGGATGGTCGCCGGCCTCTACCAGTTTCACCCTGACTCCGTCGGCCTGGGCCTCGACCCAGCCCGGCGCCTCGGGATAGCAGCAGACCGTCCGGCTGCCGCCCGGCCCGGTGTAGGCTTCGCGCCAGGCCTTCAGCGAGGACTCCGTCGTAGTGGTCGAGAACTGCGGATACAGCGGCAGCAGAACGATTTCGTCGGGAGCAAAGGCCGCGACCTCGGCGGCGGTCTGTTCGGTCAGGGGCGACCAGTAGCGCATGGCGACGAAGGTGCGGACCTCGTCGCCCGGCAGCAGGCTCGCCAGGGCTTCTGCGAGGGCCGCGGCCTGACGGCGGGTCTCCGGCAGGAGGGGTGAACCGCCGCCCATCAGGGCGTAGTTGGCCTGGGCGCTCGCCTCGCGGCGGCTGGAGATCAGGCGCGCCAGGACGGCGCGGAAGGGGTTCGGCAGACCAATGATGGCCGGATCGCTGAACAGATTGAACAGGAACGGCCGGACTGACGCCTGATCATCAGGACCGCCGAGGTTGAACAGCACCACCGCGATGCGGCGGCCGTTCATTGGGCGCCGATCCGTTTCAGCACCTGTTCGACATGGGCGATGGGCACGTCCGGAAGGATGCCGTGGCCGAGGTTGAAGATCCAGGGTCCCTGCCCCCAGGCTTCAAGCAACTGATCAACGCGCCGGTCCAGCATGGGCCCGCCGGCGCGCAGCAGCAGGGGATCGAGCGCGCCCTGGATCGGCTTGATCGCCTGCACGCGCTTGCCGACCTCGAGCGGACAGGCTGTATCGAGCGCCACGGCCTGAACATCGACCTCGGCGGCATAGCGTTCCGCCAGAGCCGCCGATCCGCGCGGGAAGCCGATCAGGGGGACGGTCACGCCCAGTTCGCGGACCCGTCGAACCAGCTGCTGATGAGGCCGAAGAACGAGGCTTTCGAACAGATCTTCCGGCAGACCTTCGGCCCAGCTCTCGAAGATCTTGAGCACCTGGGCGCCGGCGTCCGCCTGCATCTTCAGATAATGGGCCGTCGCCTCGACGAGCACATCCAGCAGGGCCGCGACCTTCTCCGGCTCGGCATAGGCATAGGTCCGCGCCTGGGCCCGCTCGCCCTTGCCAATGGTCCGGGTCGCCCCGTCCAGCATATAGGTGGCCACGGTCCAGGGCGCTCCGGCGAACCCGATCAACGCCCGCTCAGGCTCCAGCTGCGACCGCACCAGCGACAGGGTCTGGCCGACCTGTTTCAGCGCTTCTCCGGCGCCAGCGGTCAGATCACGCATGGCCTCAACCGGCGGCAGGGCACCCAGCCGCGGCCCTTCGCCGGCCTCGAACCAGACCTCCTGGCCCAGGGCTTGCGGGATCAGCAGGATGTCAGCGAAGACGATGGCGGCGTCGAAGCCGAAACGCCGCATCGGCTGCAGGGTCGCCTCGGCGGCCTTCCCGGGATCAAGGCAAAAGGAGATGAAATCGGGCGTCGTCGCCCGAAGCGCCCGGTACTCCGGCAGGTAGCGCCCGGCCTGACGCATGAACCATACGGGCGCTCGCGTCGTCGCTTCGCCGGCGAGAACCTTGAGCAGCAGGGGGGTATCGGGGGAAACGGTCATCTGACCCCGGTCCTACCGGGGGGCCGGGTCCTGCTCAACCCCGTCCCGTGTCGCACCCTTCCAATCCTTCTCAAGAAAGAGTCTTGAGGTTTGGAAGCAGGAAGCAGGGCCGGGGACGACGGGGACAATCGGGTGGTTTGGGCGGATTACGGACGAGTTTTCCGCAAACGGTCACAGTCGGCGGAGCAGCCCTCCACGGGGCTGGTGAAAGCGGGGATAAATCCTGACGAGGCCTTAACAGTGGAGCCGGACGACCGGCGACAAGGTTCCAGGGCTGGGCGCCGTTAACGCCTCGTTAAGGATCTCCACAGGCTGATCGGCGGCGGCGGGCAGCCTTGGGATGAAAGACGCCGGAGCCGGCGCCCCATCCACCTCTGTCCCCGCTCGCGGCCCGCCTCCGGCGCCGCTATAGGAAAAGACGCACGCTTCGGCCCCGGTCACCCCCCGCCCCGTCCACAGGAGTCTCGCAATCATGGACAGCCGCCGATGACGCCGGGTTCGTCAGGCCGCGCCTCGGGCCCCACGCGCCTGGCGACCTATTTCCACGTCCATCTGGTGTCCGACTCCACCGGCGAAACGTTGAACGCCATGGCCAAGGCCGTGGTGGCCCGGTTCGACGGCGTCATCCCGATCGAGCACATCTACGCCCTGGTCCGCTCCGGCAAACAGTTGGAGCGGGTGCTGGAGGAGGTCGCGGCCTCGCCCGGCGTGGTGCTGCACACCCTGGTCGACCGGGAGCTGCGCGAACTGCTGGAGAAGGGTTGCCGCAAGCTGGATATGCCCCAGATCGCGGCGCTGGACCCACTGGTTGGAGCCCTGTCGCGCTATCTCGGAGCGGCCCTGTCGACCCGGGTGGGGGCCCAGCACGCGCTGGACACGGACTATTTCGACCGCATCGCCGCCCTCGACTACGCCATGGCCCATGACGACGGCCAGGGCACGGCGGTTCAGCTGGAAAGCGCCGACGTCGTCCTGTGCGGGGTCAGCCGCACCTCAAAGACCCCGACCTGCATCTATCTCGCCCACCGAGGCGTCCGCGCCGCCAATGTGCCCCTGGTGCCCGGTCAGGAGGACGGCGAGCGCCTCGTCGGGCTGAAGAATCCGCTGGTGGTCGGCCTGACCGTGTCGGCCGACCGGCTGGTGCAGATCCGGAAGAACCGGCTGGACGGGTTGAACGCCAACCGGGCCAGCGCCTATGTCGACCATGACGCCGTGCGCGAAGAGACGGTCAAGGCCCGACGGGCGTTTGAACGACGCGGCTGGCCGGTCATCGACGTGACGCGCCGTTCGGTCGAGGAGACGGCGGCGGCCATCATCAACCTGTTGAACGAGCGCCGTACGCGACGGCTGGGGGCGGCCTGGTGACCGCGCCTTCTGATGCGCTAACGCCCTTCGGGCTGCTTCAGCGCGGCGAACGTCTGATCCTGGCGTCTAAGAGCGCGGCGCGGCGGTCGATGCTGACGGAAGCCGGCGTGGCCTTCTCGGTCCAGGCCGCCGATGTGGACGAGGATGCGGTCAAGGCCACGCACGATCCGACCGACGCCGCGGGGCTGGCGGTCGAGCTGGCGCGGGTCAAGGCGCTGGCGGTGTCGCGGCATGACGCCGACGCCTGGGTGCTCGGGGCGGATCAGACCCTGTCCTTCGAGGGCGGCCTGGTGTCGAAGGCCGGTTCTCTCGATGCGGCGCGGGCAGGGCTGATGGCCATGCGCGGCAAGGCGCACCAGCTGCATTCCGGCGCGGCCCTCGCCCGCAACGGCCAGATTGTCTGGTCCGGCGTGGATACGGCGACGATGCGGGTGAGGGCCTTTTCGGAGACCTTCCTCGACACCTATCTTGCGACGGAGGGCGAGGCGTTGCTGGCCTGCGTCGGCTCGTACCGACTGGAAGGCATGGGGTCCCAGCTGTTCGAGGCGGTGGAGGGCGACTATTTCACCGTCCTCGGCCTGCCGCTTTGGCCTGTACTGGCGGAGCTGCGGCGGGCCGGGGTGCTGAGGTCATGACGATGCTGGCGGGCGTAGCGGGCCAACCGATCGCCCATTCGCTCAGCCCGTTGATCCACACCACCTGGATCGCGGCGGCGGGGCTGGACGCCGCCTATCACGCCTTCGGACCGGAGGATGCTGCGGGTTTCGCCGCCATGGTCGCGGATGGGCGCGCCGGTCGGCTGCTGGGGCTGAACGTCACCGCTCCGTTCAAGGAACAGGCCCTGGCGCTGGCCGACGAGGCGAGCGCGACGGCGCGGACCTGCGGCTCGGCCAATCTGCTGCTGTTCAGGGACGGCCGGGTGCGGGCCGACAGCACCGACGGGGCGGGTCTGATGGCGGCGCTGTCCGAACAGGCGCCACAGCTGGATGTGCGCCGCCAGACAGTCGTCATTCTGGGCGCGGGCGGTGCGGCGCGGGCGGCGGTCGCGGGGCTCAAGGCCGCCGGGGCCGACGTCGGGGTGCTGAACCGGACCCGCGCCCGGGCGGAGGCGCTGGCGGAAGAGCTCGGCGCGACAGTGGTCGAGGCGACGGTGCTGAAAGAGGCCGCACTGGTGGTCAACGCCCTGAGCGTGCCGCCCGATCTCGACGTGTCCCGGTTACGGGACGACGCGGTTCTGATGGACATGACCTACCGGCCGTTGCTTACGCCCTTTCTGCAGCAGGGCCGGAGCCGGAGGCTGACCACCGTGGATGGTCTGGCCATGTTGATCGGCCAGGCGCGCCCCTCGTTCCGCGCGATCTTCGGGGTCGAGCCGCCCCCGGTCGACGTCCGCGCGGCGGCCCTTAAGGCGCTGGGAGAGACGCCATGATCGTGCTCGGCCTGACGGGCTCCATCGGCATGGGCAAGTCGACGACGACGGCCATGTTCGCCGACGCCGGCGCCCTGGTCTGGAACGCCGACGACGCCGTGCACCGCCTCTATGCCAAGGGCGGGGGGGCGGTCGTTCCCGTCGGCGAGGCCTTTCCGGGCGTGGTCGTGGATGGCGCGGTCGACCGGACCCGGCTGGCGGAAGCCTTGGGGCGGGACGGCGAGGCCTTCGGGCGGCTGGAAGCGATCGTCCATCCGCTGGTGCTGAACGTACGGCTGGAGGATCTGACGGCCGCCGGGGCCCGAGGCGTGAAGCTGGCGGTGCTCGACATTCCCCTGCTGTTCGAGACCGGCGGCGACGCGGACGTGGACGCCGTGGTGGTGGTGACGGCCCCCACCGCGGTCCAGGCGGAGCGGGTGCTGGCCCGGCCCGGCATGACCCGCGAACGGTTCGAGGCCATTCTGGCGCGCCAGCTGCCCGACGCCGAGAAGCGCCGTCGCGCCGACTTCGTCATCGACACAGGCGCCGGACTTGAGGCGGCCCGGGCGCGGGTCGAGGAAATCGTGGGGATGGTTCTGGCCGAGGGGTGGAAGCCGCCCCGGCCTGGTCTTCCGCAAGCCGGCGAACCATCGCAGTAAGGGACATGTCCCGCGAAATCGTTCTCGACACCGAAACCACCGGCTTCGACCCCCGCACGGGCGACCGCATGATCGAGGTCGGTTGTATCGAGATCGAGGACCTGCTGCCTACGGGCCGCACCTTCCACCGGCTGATCCATCCGGAGCGGTTGATCCCCGCCGACGCCATCCGGGTGCACGGCATCACCGACGACAAGGTGAAGGACGCCCCGAAATTCGCCGAGATCGTCATCGACCTGTGCGATTTCATCGGCGACGCTCCGATCATCGCCCACAACGCCCAGTTCGACCGCAATTTCATCGATCACGAGTTCGGCCGCTGCGGCCGGGTCCTGTTCCCGGAGGACCGCTGGATCGACACGCTGAAACTGGCCCAGACGCGGTTTCCCGGCATGGCCAATTCGCTCGACGCCCTGTGCAAGCGGTTCAAGGTCTCGCTGGTCGAACGGACCCTGCACGGCGCCCTGATCGACGCACGCCTGCTGGCCGAGGTCTATCTGGAGCTCAAGGGCGGCAAGGAACGCCGGCTGGACCTGTCCGCTTCGCGCTCGGTGATCGCCGCCGCGGCGGCTGTGGCCGCCCAAGGCTATGGGCCGCGTCCCCGGCCCCTGCCGATCCGGACCAGTGAGGCCGAACAGGCGACGCATCTCGCCTTCCTGCAGGCCAACCTCAAAGACCGGTCGCTATGGGCAGCCTATGGGCTCGACATGGAAAAGGCGTCCGCCACCTGACGGACGCCTGATCTTGTTCTATCGCCCACCACGCGGCGGAAGGGTGTTTAGGGCTCTTACGCCTGACCGGCTTCGGCAGGTCCCCGCGCAATCGACTGCTGACGGGCGACATAGATGCCGGCGAAGTCGATCGGGTCCAGCATGAAGGGGGGATAGAAGCCGCCATCCGACGTCGCGCGGGCGATGATCTCGCGGGCGAACGGGAACAGGTATCGCGGGCATTCGATCAGCAGCAGCGGCTCGATGTCCTGTTCGGGTACGCCGTGCAGGGCGAACAGGCCGCCGTACAGAAGCTCGACGTTGAACACGGTCATGGCGTCGGTGGTAGCCTTGATGGTCAGGCGCAGATCGACCTCGAACAGGCCGTCGGGACGGCCCTGGGCGTTCATCTCAACGCCCATGTCGATGGCCGGCTTGCCGTCGACGCGCAGGCTGTCGGGCGCTTTCGGGTTCTCGAAGGACAGATCCTTGACGTACTGGGCCACGATGCGGAAGCCGGGCCCCTGGGGTCCTTGCGGCGCGGCGTCGGCGGGCGGGGCGGTGTTGGCGTCGGAAGGAGGCGCGGCGTCGGTCATCGGTCGGGTCTGTCTGAAAGAGTGGTCAGCGCCGGAATAAGGCGCCGGGAAGGCGCGGCGACTAGCACGAGGGGCCGGGTGCGGCAACGATGCTCGCCCGGAGACGTTCGGCCTCAAGTAGCCCGAAGGGCGATTGGTCACACCAGGAGCCTGAGGCGGTTCTGGTTGCGCGTCCCTATATCAGCCCCTAATCGTCTGTCGTTGCGCCCGGTCCCCCCGCCGGCCGCCAGTCAAGGTTCGCCAGTGCCGCCGGTTCAGATCCAGATCGTCATCTTCGCCGTCATCGCGGCCGTGGTCCTGTTCCAGCTCTATAATGTGCTGGGCAAGAAGGTCGGCCGCCAGCCGGAAGAGGACGCCCGTTCGAAACCCGCCGCGGCGCCGGTCGCCTCGGCGCCGGAGCAGCCCGCCGGCCGGCCCCATGTGCTGGACGCCGTCACCCTGGCCTCGATCGCCGGCCTGAAGGCGCGCGATCCGGCTTTCGATCCGCTGCGCTTCCTCGAGGGTGCGCGTCAGGCGCATGAGACCATCGTCCGCGCCTATGCCGCCGGCGACCGTGAGACGCTCAAACCTCTCCTGACCCCGACCGTCATGGCCTCGTTCGAGGCCGGCATCACCGCCCGCGAGACCCGCGGCGAGACCGAGGTCGCCGAATTCCTCCACCCCGCCCGCGCCGATCTGGAGCAGGCCTCGGCTGAGGAGAACCGCGCCACGGCCAAGGTCCGTTTCCTGGCTGAACTGCGCAATACGGTGACCTCCCCCGACGCCGCCGCCGAGCCCCAGATTGAGGAACGCCGCGTGGCCGAGCTGTGGACCTTCGAACGCACCCTCGGCGCCAGCGACCCCAACTGGGTTCTGGCCCGCACCGAACCCGCCGCGGCATGATCAGCGGCGGCGCGCGCCGTCGGGGACTCTCGGCCACGGCGGCCCTTGTTGGCCTCTTCCTGACGCTCGCCGCCTGCGCCACGACGCCCACCGCCCTGCCGGCTCCGCCGGAGACCGGGACGGAGGCGCCTGCTCAAGCGCCGTCGCCGAGCCGCGCGCCGGCGACTGAGGGGCAGAGTCCCGCGACCCTGCCCGGCTGGAATGACGAAGACCATCTGGCCGCCTTCGACGCCTGGGCCGACGGTTGTCGTGTCGCGCGCGACGCCGCGTCCCGGACCCACTGCGACCGGGCCATGCACATCAGACAGACCTCAAAGCCGGTGACGCCCTCGGCGGCCCGCGCCTTCCTCGAGAGCGGCTTCATCGTCGTGGCGGCGCAGACGGCGGACGGCGGACCGGGGCTGCTGACCGCCTATTTCGCGCCGGAATATTCCGCTCGCCAAGCCCCTGACGCCGAGTTCGACATGCCCGTCCGGCCCCGACCGACTTCCTGGTCTCGCGGCGAGGTCATGGCCGTGCGCGCCGATATCGAGGCCGCGCCAGCCACGGACGCCCTGGCCTGGATGCGGGCCGAGGATCTGTTCTTTATGCAGATCCAGGGCTCGGGATATCTAACCTTTGAGGATGGCTCCCGGGTCCGCGCCGCCTACGCCGCCGACAACGGCCGACCCTTCACCGGCATCGCCCGGCCGATGGCGGAACAGGGCATGCTGCCGGCCAATGGAACCTCGGGCGAGGCGATCCGCGCCTGGCTGGCGGCCCATCGCGGGCCCGAGGCGCGGGCGGTGATGGCGCTGAATCCCCGCTACATCTTCTTCGCCATGGACCCCGACGACGGCGGCCACCCGAACGGGGCGGCGGGGATTCCGCTGACAGCCCGCCGCTCCATCGCCGTCGATCCGGCTCACTGGCGCTACGGCGATCTGGTGTGGATTTCGGCCGACGGCGGCAATCTGCGCGGCGCCCGGGCCAGCTATCAGGGGCTGGTCGTCGCCCTCGACACCGGCTCCGCCATCCGCGGCCCGGTCCGCGCCGACTTCTACATGGGCCGGGGCGCTGAGGCGGGCGAGGAGGCGGGCGCGGTGCGCCATCCACTCAGGATGTGGCGGCTGGTTCCGCGGGACTGAGGCCGGATTTCATACGCGACCCTTCCAGCCGTGGAATGTTGGATGGAGTCGGATCGGCCGGAGACCTGACGGATGTCCATGAAACCTTACGGCGCTATTCTGTTGATGCTCGCGCTTTGCGCTTGCGAGGCGCCGCCGCGAACGGATGGACCGCCCCGACCGGCGGGAGAAACACCGAACGCGACTCCCGCCCCGGTACCGGCTCCGCCCTCCGGTTGGAGACTGTCCAGCAACGCTGACGGGATCAGCCTTGAGCTTGCACGGAACGGCGCATCGGTGGCCCACTTCGCCTGCCTGCATTCCGGCCGGGTTTTTCAGGCGCAGGGGTTCAGCCTGAATGCCATCGGCAGTGAAGAACGACTGACCGTCGGGGCGGGAAATGAGGCCCATGCCCTGGTGGCGGACCCCGGCGCTTCCGTCACGGGGGTGCTGGGCTCGGGCTCCATCTCGCCTGCGCTGCTCGAGGCTATCGAGGCCGGCGGTCCGCTATCTCTCTCGTACGGCGCTCAAATGCTCGGCCCGCTGGAGAGCCTCAGCCCTGTTGATCAGACCGCCTTCGCTTCCGGGTGCCGCGCGGTTCTGGCAGGCTGACCACTCAACGTCGCCGCAAACCGCCCAGCAGACCGCGCAGCAACTCCCGCGTGATGGTGCTCCCCGCCGTGCGCAGCACCGACTTGGTGGCGGCCTCGATCGGCGTTTCGCGGGTCGAGCGGCGGGCCGGCGAGCGGGGGCGGGCGGCTTCGCGCTGGTAACGGGCCTGTTCGCGGGCTTCCACCCTCTCGCGGGCGGCGGCGGCGCTGTCGGCCTCCTTCGCGGCCACGGCGTCCGCCTTGGCCCGGGCCTCGGCCAGTTTTGCGTCAGCGGCGTCCTGATCGGCCTCGCCCCGGCGGGCGGCCAACACTTCCTCCGCGGATTGCCGGTCGATGACGGCCTCATAGAGACCGCGCACCGGGCTGGCGACCATGACGGCGGCGCGTTCGGCGTCGGTGGCGGGGCCGAGGCGGCTGTCGGGCGGGCGGATCAAGGTGCGGGCGACGATGTGGGGCGCACCCTTCTCGTCGAGGGTCGAGACCAGGGCCTCGCCGACGCCCAGACCCTGGATGGCTTCAGCCGTGTCGAATGCGGGATTGGCGCGAAAGCTGTCCGAGGCCGCCTTCAGCCCGCGCTGTTCGGCCGGGGTGTAGGCGCGCAGCGCATGCTGGATGCGGTTGCCCAGCTGGGCCAGGACGCTGTCGGGGATGTCGGCCGGGTTCTGGGTGACGAAATAGACGCCGACGCCCTTTGACCGGATCAGCCGCACGACCTGTTCGACCTTCTCCCTGAGCGCATCAGGCGTGTCGTTGAACAGCAGATGGGCCTCGTCGAAGAAGAATACGAGGCGCGGCTTTTCGGGGTCGCCGACCTCGGGCAGCTGTTCGAACAGTTCCGACAGCAGCCACAGCAGGAAGGCGGCGTAGAGCCGCGGGCTGGCCATCAGTTTCGTGGCGTCCAGCACATTGACCTGCCCCCGGCCGTCGAGACCGGTGCGCATCATGTCCTCCAGCCGCAGGGCCGGTTCGCCGAAGAAGGCCTTGCCGCCCTGCTGTTCCAGCTGAAGGATGGAGCGCTGGATCGAGGCGATCGAGGCGGGGGCGACATTGCCGACCTCGCGGCCGATCCGCTCGGCGTTCTCGCCGACATGGACCAGCATCGCCCGCAGATCGTCGAGGTCGAGCAGCAGCAGGCCTTCCTTGTCGGCGACATGGAAGATGACCGACAGCACGCCCTCCTGCACATCGTTGAGGTTCAGCATCCGGGCCAGCAGCAGGGGGCCGATCTCGCTGACGGTGGTGCGGATCGGGTGGCCCTTCAGCCCGTACAGGTCCCAGAACACCACCGGGGCGGCGCGGGGGGTCAGGGTCAGGCCCATGCCGGCGGCGCGGGCCAGCAGCTTCTCGTTCGGCGACCCGGGCACACAAATGCCCGACAGATCGCCCTTCACATCGGCGCAGAAGACCGGAACGCCCGCGTCGGAAAAGCCCTGGGCCATGATCTGAAGGGTGACCGTCTTGCCGGTGCCGGTGGCGCCGGCGACCACCCCGTGCCGGTTGGCGCGGTGGAACAGCAGCTGTTCCGGCTTGTCAGCCCCGTTGTCGGAGGATTGGCCGAGGAACAGTCCGGGGGCGGCGTCGGGCATGGGAACTCCGGGCGGGGGGGAGGCGCTCATGCTCTACTGGCGGCGTCTATGGTTCAAGGCTGGATTGACGCCGACCGCCCGGACCCTGACCATATGCCGATGAAACCGCCCCTCACCGTTCCGACGTCCGCCGTCTCGCGCAACGCCCTGGTGCTGATCGCCATCGTCGCCGCCGGGGCCGCCGTCTACTGGCTGCGGAACATCCTGACGCCGCTGGCCATGGCCATCTTCCTGATGATCATGATCGACGGGGTGAAGCGCTCCATTGAGGCCCGGACGCCCGTGCCCGGGCGCTGGGCGGGGGTCGCCGCCCTGATCGTGGTGATCCTGGGATTCCTCGGGGCGATCGCCGTCATCGTGAATGGCGCGCGCGGCTTCTTCAACCAGGCCTCGGACGATGCTGTTCTGCTGGGGCCCCGCCTCGACCAGATCCTGGCAGACGCCTACCGGCTGTTCGACATGCCCGCCGCGCCGACCGCCAGCGAGCTGATCGCCCGGGTCGACGTATCGCAGTATTTCACCACCGTGGCGCTCCAGGCCCAGGGCGTGGTCACCGGCGCCATCTTCGTCATGATCTACCTTGGCTTCCTGCTGGCCTCCCAGAGCGGTTTCCGCCGCAAGCTGGTCGGGATGTTCCCGGACCGTGGATCCCGGAACGAGGCCATGGGCGTGTTCCAGAGGGTGCGCGGCGGCGTCGAGGGCTATCTTTGGGTCCAGGCCGTGACCGGCGTGCTGATCTGCGCCGTCGCCTGGGTCTTGATGCGGGCGGTCGGGCTTCAGAATGCCGAGTTCTGGACCTTCGTCATCTTCGTCGTGGGCTTCATCCCGGTTCTGGGCGGCGCCGTCGCGGGTCTGGCCCCGCCGCTGTTCGCCCTGGTGCAGTTCGAAAGCTACTGGCCCGCCTTGATCCTGCTGATCGGGCTCCAGGCCATCCTCTTCATCAGCGGCAATTTCATTCAGCCGCGCATGCAGGGCGACAACCAGAACATCGACCCGGTGGTGGTGCTGTTGTCCCTGGCGCTCTGGGGCCAACTTTGGGGCGTGGTCGGCATGTTCCTGTCGACGCCGCTGGCGGTCATGGCCATGGCCGTTCTGGCCGAGTTCAAGGGCTCGCGCTGGATGGCGATCCTGTTGTCCGGCGACGGCGAGCCCTATGCCGACGAGGACGAAGCCGCGCCGCTGCGTCCGAAGCGGGGCCGCGTCAACCCGCCGCAGTCAAAGGCCGGCTGAGGCTCGTCCGGCGCCCTTGATTGGCCACAACCGGCGCCTATTTCACACCTGTCGCCGCGGCCCCCCCCCCCCCCCCCCAAGCCGCGGCGGAATAGATCGGCGCCAACCCTCCCCCCTCCTGGGCGCCGGTCCGAAGCAGGCCGCCGAACGCAAGTTCGGCGGCCTTGTCGTTTCCGGGCCTGAAGACGCGCTTTCGGCGCCACAGGCCGGCCCCGCCGGGACCGACTGGCCCCCTCGCGGGAACAGGGAGCGCGCAGCCTGCGTTAGCGGCGGCGGAAGGGCGAACCGCGGGTGTTCCGCGCCCAGCTCGAAGGATACCTCCCTGATGATAAAGACGATTTCCGCCGCGACCCTGACCCTGCTTTTGGCCGGCGTGGCGTCCCCCGCGCTCGCCCAATCTGTTCCCGACTGGAGCGGCCCGTACATCGGCGTTTACGGCGGTGTGCTGGAAAACAACGAAGACGCCGGCGAAGGCCTGATGTTCGACCGTGATTTCGACGGTCAGTTCGATGACACCGTCATCCTGAGCGGCACGACGGACAACGCTTTCCGCCCCGGCTCCTGCTCAGGCAGCGCCAGCGGCCAGGCAGCCGCAAACGGCTGTGATGTCGATCCGACCGGCGTCGAGGCCTCCGTGCGCCTCGGCTACGACATGCAATTCGGCGCGTTTGTGGTCGGCGCGGTCGGCGAACTGAGCGGTGCGGACGTGGAAGACTCCGTCACCTCGTTCAGCACCACTCCGGCGGCCTATGTCTTCACGCGCGAGCTGGAGACGATGGCGGCCCTGCGCCTGCGCGCCGGCTTCGCGACCGGTCCGGCCCTGATCTACATCACCGGCGGCGGCGCCATGGCCAAGATCGAGAACAGCTTCCGCACCACCAACACCGCCAACAGCTTCACCGAAACCGTCAATGACGACGAGGCCGACGGCTATCAGCTGGGCACGGGCATCGAGTGGCGCCTCGCCCCGAACTTCACCCTGACGGGTGAGTATCTGTTCACCAACCTGCAGCCCGGCGACTATGTCGTTCGCGCCGGCCCGGGCACGGCGGGGCCGACCAACCCCTTCATCCTGCCGCCGAATACGGCCGGCACGGATATCGCGCGCGGAAATGACGGCATGGAGTTGCACGCCATCAAACTGGGCATGAACGTCCGCTTCTGACCCCGCTTTCCGGTTGATCGACGACCGGTGCGACGCCGGCCCCGGAAACGGGGCCGGCGTTGTCGTTTGGGGGTTCCCGAGCCGGGCCTGCTAGCCTAGTCAGGCGCCGTCCGACGCGGATGCTTGCCCAGGCGGCAAAGCGGCCTAGTCTGGCGTCATCTCCGGCGACCGTTTGAGCGGTCGCGTCCACAAGAGACCTGCCCATGTCCGGCGAAACGGCCCCCGCGCACCCTCAGGCAATCACCCTGGAGGCGCTGGAAGCCAGCTTCGACCAGCTCTCGCCGGGCGCGCTGGGCGGCCCGGCCCGGGATTTCCTGCGCCAGGCCTGGGAGGACTACGCCGCCGACGAGACGCCGGAGCTCGCCGGGCGCGACATGGCCAGCCTTCTCGCCCTGGCGTGGCGGGCGGCTGAGGGCCGGGCGCACGGCGAGCCGGCGCGGATCACCCTGTCGCCACTTCACGCCGCTGACGGGGCGCCGCTGGGCTATGACGTTCTGATCGTCATTCAGGACGACCGGCCCTTTCTGGTCGACAGCGTGATGGGCGAGCTGGCCGACGCCGGCGTCACGGTGCGGTCGATGTACCACCCGGTGACCGAAGAAGAGGGCGGGCGCGAGTCCTCCATCATCGTGATCCTGGATCCCCTGCCGCAGGAGCGGCGGGACGCCCTGGGCGAAGGCCTGGTCCAGACCCTGAACGACGTGTCCAGCGCGGTGGACGGCCACGCCGGCATGGCCGCGTTGATGCACCGGTCGATCACCCATCTGGAGGCGCATCCACACGGGGTCGCGCCCGATGTGCTCGCCGAGAACCTGGCCTTCCTGCAATGGCTGCAGGCTGATCATTTCGTCTTCCTCGGCGCCCGCGATTACGACTATCCGCGCAGCAAGGACGGCGGCTATGAGGCCGAGGCTCCCCTGTCCCAGTCGGGCGTCGGTCTGGGCGTGTTGGCCGATCCGGAACGCACCGTCCTGCGCCGCGCCAACGAACCGGCGGTGCTGACCAGGTCGATGAAGCGGCAGCTGGACCTGTCGGAGCCGGTGACCGTGGCCAAGGCCAATGTCCGCTCCCGCGTCCATCGCCGGGTCTATATGGACTATATCGGGGTCAAGCGGTTCGGGCCCGACGGCCGCCCCTCTGGCGAGACCAGGTTCGTCGGCCTGTTCACCGCCGAGGCCTATGACAAGACCGCGACCCAGGTGCCCCTGGTCCGCCGCAAGGTCGCCAACGCCCTGATCCGGGCGGGCAAGACGGCGGGCAGCCACAGCGAAAAGCGCCTCAAGAACATCCTCGAAAACTATCCCCGCGACGAACTCTTCCAGATCGGGGAGAGCGAGCTGCTGGGGATCGCCCTCGGCATCCTGCATTTGCACGACCGCCCGCGGATCAAGACCTTCACCCGCCAGGACCCGTTTGACCGTTTCGTCTCGGTCCTGGCCTTCATCCCGCGCGAACGGTTCGACGCCTCGGTCCGTGAACGGATCGGTAAAATCCTGGCCAAGGCCTGGGGTGGGCGTCTTTCGGCCTGGTATCCGCAGCTGTCGGACCAGCCACTGGTCCGTATCCACTATATCATCGGCGTTACGCCAGGCGATCATCCGTGCCCGGACCAGGCTGCACTCGACGCCGAGATCACTGAGGCCGGGCGCGGCTGGATCGACCGCTTCGAGAGCGCCTTGCGCGACGCCGACGTCGACGACGTCGTTGTCGGACCGCTCAGCGCCAAATGGGCCGAGGCGTTCGGCGCCGGTTATCGCGACCGTTATGACGCCGCCGAGGCTGTGCGCGACCTGCAGGCCGTCGACTCGCTGAACGACAGCGGACTGAACGATGGCGGCGAGCCGGTGGCGGTCCGCGCCTTCCGCGCCGACGGCGAAGGTCTGTTGAATTTCCGCTTCAAACTCTATCGCCGGGGGGCGGCCGTGCCGCTTTCGGACGTGCTGCCGATCCTGGCCGACATGGGGTTGAAGACGCTTGAGGAATGGGGCCATGCCCTGCGTCCGACGGGCGAGGCCGAAATCCATGTCCATGAATTCCTCATGGAGGATCCGCGCGGCGGCGACCTTCAGTTCGCCGATGTGAAGGGCCCGTTCGAGGAGGCCTTCTCGGCGGTCTGGACCGGTCGGACCGAAAGCGACGGCTTCAACCGGCTGGTGCTGGAACTGGGCATCAACTGGCGCGAGGCGGCGCTGGTGCGGACCCTCGCCCGCTATCGTCAGCAGACAGGGCTGGATCCCAGCCAGGCGGTGCAGGAAGAGGCGCTGCGAGACTATCCGGCCGTGGCGCGGGGCCTGTTCGCACTGTTCGCGGCGAAATTCGACCCGGCTGCGGGCGGCGACGCGGCCAGCCGCGAGGCGGCGGTCGGCGAGTTGGTCGCGAAGATCAAGGATCTGCTGCAGGACGTGAAGAGCCTCGACCACGACCGCGCGCTGCGGCGGATGGTCCTGCTGGTGCAGGCGATCAAGCGCACCAACTACTATCAGACCGGCGCCGACGGGGCGCACAAGGCGCACATCTCGATCAAGATCGCCTCGCGCGAACTCGCCGACCTGCCCCTGCCCAAGCCCTACCGAGAGATCTTCGTCTGGGCCCCGCACATCGAGGGCGTCCACCTGCGTTTCGGCCCGGTGGCGCGTGGCGGCCTGCGCTGGTCCGACCGTCGCGACGACTTCCGCACCGAGGTTCTCGGTCTGGTGAAGGCGCAGCAGGTCAAGAACGCCGTCATCGTGCCGGTCGGCTCCAAGGGCGGCTTCTTCCCCAAACACCTGGCGGCCATTGTCCGCGCCGGCGGCGACCGCGACGCCCAGCAGGCCGAGGCCATACACGCCTACAAGACCTTCCTGTCAGGCCTTCTGGACATCACCGACAATATCGCGAAGGACGGCGCCGTGGTTCCGCCGGCCGCCATGGTCCGTTTCGAGGGCGACGATCCCTATCTGGTCGTGGCCGCCGACAAGGGCACGGCGACCTTCTCGGACATCGCCAACGGCATCTCGGCCGACTACGGCTTCTGGCTGGACGACGCCTTCGCCTCGGGCGGGTCGGTCGGATACGACCACAAGGTCATGGGCATCACCGCCCGCGGCGCGTGGGAGGCGGTCAAGCGCCACTTCCGCGAGATGGGCAAGGACATCCAGACCGAGCCCTTCACCGTGGTCGGGGTCGGCGACATGTCCGGCGATGTGTTCGGCAACGGCATGCTGCTGTCGAAGGCCATCCGGCTGGTCGCCGCCTTCGACCACCGCGACATCTTCATCGACCCGAACCCCGATCCGGCTTCCAGCTGGGTCGAGCGCGACCGGATGTTCAAACTGCCGCGCTCGTCCTGGCAGGACTACGACAGGTCGAAGATTTCAAAGGGCGGCGGCGTCTTCCCGCGTTCCGCCAAGTCGATCGAGCTGAGCCCCGAGATCAAGGCTGTGCTCGACATCCAGGAAGACGTGGTCGATCCGGCGACGTTGATGAAGGCCATCCTGCTGGCCCCGGCCGAACTGCTCTATTTCGGCGGCATCGGCACCTATGTGAAGGCGCCGAACGAGACCGACGCCCAGGTCGGCGACAAGGCCAATGACGCCATCCGCGTCGACGGCGCCGAGGTGCGCGCCAAGGTCATCGGGGAAGGCGCCAATCTGGGTCTGACCCAGGCCGGACGCATCGCCTTCGCCATGAATGGGGGCCGCATCAACACCGACGCCATCGACAACTCGGCTGGCGTCGACAGCTCTGACCACGAGGTCAACATCAAGATCCTGACGGGGGCGGCGATCGCGTCGGGCGCGCTGAAGGCCGGCGACCGCAACGCCCTTCTGGCCTCGATGACCGATGAGGTCGGTCTCAAGGTGCTGGCGCACAACTACGACCAGACCCTGGCCGTGTCCCTGCAGGAAGCCGACGGCGCCGAGACGCTCGATACCCAGCAGCGGTTCATGCAGTGGCTGGGCGCCAAGGGTAAGCTGGACCGCAAGGTTGAGGGTCTGCCCGACGATGTGAAACTGGCTGAACGCAAGCTGGCGGGACAGGCCCTGACCCGGCCCGAACTGGCCGTCCTGACCGCCTATTCCAAGCTGGAGCTGTTTGACGACATCGTCGGCTCGACCGCGCCGGACGACCCCTTCTTCAAACAGACCCTCGTCCGCTATTTCCCGGCCCCGCTGGCGAAATACGAAGCCGACATGCAGCGCCACCGCCTGCGCCGCGAGATCATCTCGACCATATTGTCGAACGAAATCGTCAATATGTGCGGCCCGACCTTCCCCGAACGGCTGCGCCTCTCGGTGCGGTGCGACACGGGGGCCATGGTCGTCGCCTTTGAGGTGGCGCGGCAGGTGTTCCGTCTTGACCAGGCCTGGGACCAGGTCTCGGCCCTTGATCTGAAGATTTCGGCTGAGGCCCAGACGGTCCTGTATCAGGAGATCGCCACCGTCCTGCGGCGCCAGACCTTCTGGCTCTCGCGGCGGGCGATGCGGCCGGGCTGTACCGTAGACTCCCTCGTCGCCGCCTATCGTCCGGCGGCGGACGCCCTGCGCGCGGCGGGCGGGACCGTGCTGTCCCGCTTCGAACAGGACCGGCTGGAAGGTCGGGTCCAGAGTTTCATCGGCCTGGGCGTGCCCGAGGCCATGGCGCGCGACTTCGCCATGCTGCGCCCGCTGGTCGCCACGGCCGACATCGGCGACTTGTCGCGACAGGCGGGCTGGCCCGAACCAGCCATGGCCATGCTGTACCACCAGGTCGGCGCGGCCTTTGATTTCGACCGGCTGCGCGCCGGCGCGGGCAATGTGCCCTCGGCCGACCATTTCGACCGTCTGGCGGTGCGCCGCCTGATCGAGGACCTGATGGCCGAACAGGCGACCCTGACCCGCGCAGTCGCCAAGGCGTCGACTGTCTCGGTCGGCGCCAGCGAGGCCGCGGCCGAGGCCGCCGTGGACGCCTGGATCGGACCGCAACAGGGGCTGGTCGAGGGGGTTCGGAGCTCGGTCGACGAGATCGAGGCCTCGGGTTCGGGCTGGACCTTCGCCAAGCTGACCATCGCCAACAGCGTCATCCGTGAGATAGCTTCGTCAGCGGGCTGAGATGATCGGCGCCCGGAGGGATGCCATGCCGCGCAAATTTCTGGTGGTCGTCGACGACAGTCCGGAGTTCGAGACGGCGCTGCGCTATGCCTCCCGGCGGGCCCGGTCGACCGGCGGTCGCGTCGCCCTGCTGCGCGTCATCCCCGCTGCGGCCTCCGACGCCCACTGGGCCGGGGTGCGTGAGGAGATCGAGCGCCAGACCCGGGTCGAGGCCGAGGCTTCGCTGAACAAATGGGCGGGCGAGGCGGCGGAACGGTCCGGCGCGACACCCGTCCTGCTGATTGAGCGCGGCGAGCCCCAGGACGCGATCCGCAAGGTCGTCGGCGAGGACGCCGAGATCAAGATCCTCGTCCTGGCGGCGAGCAGCGGCGGGCGCGGCCCCGGCCCGCTGGTCTCGGCGGTGGTCAAACAGGGCGCGGCCTTCACCGGGCGTAAACTGCCAGTCACCATCGTCCCGGGCGAGTTGACCGAGAAGGACATCGAGGACCTGGCTTGATGTTGGGGCGCTAACGCTTGCGATGCGGTCACTCGCTGCTTGAGCGCTTTGCAGCGTCGCTCTTGAACCCGCTGCTTCGGGAGCGCACTTACGCGCCATGTTCATCCAGACCGAACCGACCCCCAATCCCAATGTCCTGAAATTCCTGCCGGGCCGCGACGTCTCGGCCGCGCCGCGGGAATTTCTCAACGCCGACGAGGCGGCCGCCTCGCCCCTGGCCGAGGCCCTGTTCGGGTTGGAGAACGTGGCCGGCGTCTTCTTCGGGTCCGACTATGTGTCGGTGACGCGGCGAGTGGACGGGCTGGACTGGAGCCAGATGAAGGCGCCGATCCTGGCCGGCATCATGGACCATTTCGTTTCCGGCGCGCCGTTGATGCGCGACGGGGCGACCGACAGCGCGGAGGCCGGCGAGGACTCCGAGATCGTGATCGAGATCAAGCAACTGCTGGACAGCCGTGTCCGGCCGGCGGTGGCGCAGGACGGGGGCGACATCCTGTTCGACGCCTTCGACGAGGAGACGGGCGTCCTGACCCTGCGCCTACGCGGCGCCTGCGCCGGCTGCCCTTCCTCGTCCGCAACCCTGAAGGCGGGGGTCGAGCAGATGATGAAACACTACATCCCGGAAGTGACGCGCGTCGAACAGGTGCTCTGAACCTTCAGGGCGCTCCCGCTCGCGCGGCGGCTCGCTGCTTGAGCGCACTGAAACGAATCCGTCCTCGCTTCTGCAGGCGGACGGCGCCATCATCGGCCCATGCCCCGTTTCGAGAGCGACAGCGACGCTCGGCGTCTTGGCGAGGCCCTCGCGGCCTTGCGCCGCGACCGCGCCCTGAGCCAGGCCGAGGCCGGGCGCGGGGCAGGCATGACCAGCCAGGGCTGGGGCCTCTATGAGGCTGGAAAACGATCCGGCCTGTTTCGCCCCGACGTCCAGCGCCGGTTGACCGCCGCCCTCGGCGCGACTCCGGACGATTTGCTGCAGCGGCAGGACGCGGCCGCGCCCGGCATGGCCAGTGAAGGCCGGCCCTTCGTCCATGCCCCCGCCGCGCCACGCCGGTTGCAACTGTCCAATGACGACCTCGCCCCCTGGGCCGCTTCGGGTGTGGTGGTGGAGTATGAGCCCGGCCGCTGGCCCCGCCGGGATCAGGGCTGTGTGATCGAGATGGCCGACGGCGAAGTTCGGGTCCGGATCTATGAGAGCGCCGACGCCGATGCTCTGACCCTGCGCGGCGGTCCGGGCGGTCTGGCGGCGCACGAGCGGATCGCCCGGTCAGAAACCCGCGCCGTCTCCGCCGTCATAGCCCGGGTGGAACTCTGAATGAAACGAACTCATTGCAACGTTTTCGTTTCCATGAAACAGTCTGCTCTCGAAAGGGAGGAGGAGGACAGCCATGGCCAGGATCGGCGCACGGGACGAAGTCGACGCCTATGTCGGCGCGCGCATCGGCCTGCGGCGCTCAGCGCTCGGCCTGTCCCAGAGCGCCCTCGCCCAGCAGCTGGGGATCAGCTTCCAGCAGGTGCAGAAATACGAAACCGGCCAGAACCGCATCTCCGCCTCGCGCCTGCATCGCGCGGCCACCATACTGGGAACGTCGGTGGAGACCTTCTTCCCGCCGGTCGAGACGTCGCGCGGAACGGGCGACGAAGGCTGGGAGACCCTGCGTTTTCTCACCTCGACCGTCGACGGCCGATCGGTGGCGACCGGCTTTCCTCTGATCGAGGATCGCGATGTCCGGCGGGCCGTGGCGCGCATCGTCCGGGCGCTGGCGGGGGGCGACTGACGGCGTCCGGCGCGGGGGCTCCGGCATGAAGCTGATGGTCGTCGACACGACGCTGGGCCTGTGCACCGCCGGAGTGTTCGAGGTTGATGGCGCGGGCGTGCGTCAGCTGGGCCTGCGGTCCGAGCCGATGGTCAAGGGGCATTCCGAACGCATCGCCGGCTTCGCACGCGATGCGGCGGCAGAGGCAGGCGTGGCGTTCACCGACCTCGACCGCATCGGCGTGACCGTCGGCCCGGGCTCGTTCACCGGCCTGCGCGTCGGACTGGCCTTCGCCCAGGGACTGGCGGCGGCGCTGGACCGGCCGGTGGTCGGGGTCTCGGCTCTGGACGCGCTCGCGGCCTCGGCGGCCGAGACCCGGACCGTGGCGGCCCTGATCGACGCGCGGCGCGGTCAGGTCTACGCCCGTTTCTGGCGCGGCGGAGAGGCGGACGCAGCGGCCGAAGCCCTCACCCTCGATGCCGCGGCGACCCGGATCGCGACCATGGGGACCAACGCCGTCCTTGTCGGTTCCGGCGCAGCGCTGTTTGCCGATATCGCGGCGGGAAGGACTATCCTGCCGTTGGACGGACCGGCGCCTGAGGCTCTTGCCCGGCTGGCGGCGACAGCCGATCCGGCTTCCGCTCCGGCCCGCCCTCTCTATCTGCGCGCGCCCGATGCGACGCCGCCCACCCGCCTGCCGGGACAGGCCCGCGGCCCGGCCCGGACCCCATGACGATCGCCGCCACTGCCGCGCGCCTCGCCGAAGTCCATACGGCCGCCTTTTCCACGCCCTGGGGCGCCGCGGCCCTTGAGGCCCTGCTGGATCAGACGGGCGTCTTCGCCATCGAGGAGCCGGACGGTTTCATCCTGATCCGCGCGGTCGCCGATGAGGCGGAAATCCTGACCCTCGCCGTCCGCCCCGAGGCGCGGCGGCAGGGCCTCGGCGCCCGCCTGGTCCGCGAGGGCGCGACAGCCGCAGCGTCCCGCGGCGCCACACGCCTGTTCCTCGAAGTCGCAGACGACAACACCGCCGCCCTCGCCCTCTACGCCCGCGCGGGCTTCGCCGGGGCGGGCCGGCGGCCCGGCTACTACGCCCGCCCCGACGGCGGCCGACAGGACGCCCTGATCCTGGCTGTCAAATTGCCGGTGACGCTTCCCTAGCGCGGGCGGCCCGCCTATCCTGCCCGCCATGGACCGGATCGAAAAACTCTGCGCCGAGCGTGGCATGCGCATGACCGAGCAGCGGCGGGTGATCGCCCGGGTGCTGTCCAGCGCCGACGACCATCCGGATGTCGAGGAACTGTACCGCCGCGCCTCGGCCATCGATCCGCATATCTCGATCGCCACCGTCTACCGCACCGTCCGCCTGTTCGAAGAGGCGGGCGTGGTCGAGAAGCACGACTTTGGCGACGGACGCAGCCGCTATGAAGAGGCCGGCGACGACCATCACGACCACCTGATCGACACCCGCACCGGCGAGGTGATCGAATTCTTCGACGCCGAGATCGAACGGCTCAAGACCGAGATCGCCGAGCGGCTGGGCTTCGAACTGATCGGCCACAAGCTGGAGCTTTACGGCAAGCCGATCGCCGGGGCCGAGCCGTCCAAGCGCGAAGGCCTGATCTTCACCCGCCACGCCCATCGGGTTGATCCGGACAAACTCGACATTTGAGTTGGGCCGCTGTCAGAAGATTCCACCTTCTCCCCCGGGGGCGGCCTGGGGGTTCGGGTTCCGGTAGCCTGTCCGACCCCGGCAGGCTAAACACGCCGTCCATGACCGAAACCCTCGCCCCGCCGCAGGACGGACAGGCCGCGCCCAAGCGCCTGTTCATCAAGACCTACGGCTGCCAGATGAATGTCTATGACTCCGAGCGCATGGCCGATGTCCTGCGCCCGCTGGGCTATGCCACGACCGACACGGCCGAGGGCGCGGACTTCGTCATCCTCAACACCTGCCACATCCGCGAGAAGGCGGCCGAGAAGGTCTATTCCGAGCTGGGCAAGCTGCGGATGATGAAGGACGAGCGCGCCGCGACGGGGCAGGGGGTCATGACCATCGCTGTGGCCGGTTGCGTCGCCCAGGCCGAGGGCGAGGAGATCATGCGCCGCCAGCCGGCGGTCGATCTGGTGGTCGGGCCGCAGGCTTATCACCAGCTGCCGGAGTTGCTGACCCGCACAGCGAGGGCGCGGGGCGAGCGGATCGGCGCCGACTTCGCCCCGGTCGACAAGTTCGACGCCCTGCCCCGGGCGCGCGGTGTCAACGGTCCGACGGCCTTCCTGACCGTGCAGGAGGGCTGCGACAAATTCTGCACCTTCTGCGTCGTGCCCTATACGCGCGGCGCCGAGTGGTCGCGGCCCGTAGCGGCGGTGCTGGCCGAGGCGCGGGAGCTGGCCGCCAAAGGCGTCCGCGAGGTCACCCTGCTGGGCCAGAACGTCAACGCCTATGACGGCGAGGGGCCGGACGGCTCCCCGTCGACCCTGGCGCGGCTGGCGTATGCGCTGGCTGAAATCCCCGGAATCGACCGCATCCGCTACACCACCAGCCACCCCAACGACATGTCGGACGACCTGATCGCCGCCCATGGCGACCTCGAGGCCCTGATGCCGTGGCTGCATCTGCCCGTGCAGTCCGGCTCGGACCGGATCCTGCGGGCGATGAACCGCAAGCACGGGCGGCAGAAATATTTCGACCTGATCGACCGCATCCGGTCGGCGCGGCCTGACATCGCCCTGTCAGGGGATTTCATCGTCGGCTTCCCGGGCGAGACGGACGCCGATTTCGAGCAGACGATGGATCTGGTGCGGCGCGCCCGCTACGCCTCGGCCTTCTCCTTCATGTATTCGTCGCGCCCCGGCACTCCCGCGGCGGGCATGGCGGCTCAGGTTCCGGCCGCCGTCGCGCGTGAGCGGCTGCACGCGCTCCAGGACCTGCTGTGGGAGCAGCAGACGGCCTTCAACGTCGCCATGGCTGGACGGACCATGGATGTGCTGTTCGAGAAGAGGGGCCGTCAGCCGGGCCAGGCCATCGGCCGCTCACCCTGGCTGCAGTCGGTCCATGTCGACGACGCGGATCATCTGATCGGCCGGATCGTTCCGGTCGTGATCGAACACGGCCAGCAGAACTCCCTGAAGGGCCGTCTGACTGAAACCGACGGCCCTCAAGCAGCGAGACGCCGCGCGTCGAGCGTCAGGGCGCAAGAGAGCATCCATGGCGCGTGAGAGTGAGTTCCTGGCCCTGGGCGATCTCGCCCTTCGCGCCGTTATCGGTCCCAACAGCCGGCACCTGGCCCTGATCGAGGACCGGTTCAAGGTTTTGGTCGAGACCCCCGGCGGCGGCGTGTCCATCAATGGCTCGGCGCGCGACCGGGCCCAGGCCAAACGGGTCATCGAGACACTGGCTGACCGCGCCGAGACCGGCGCCGAGATCACCGAGGCCGATGTGCGCACGGCCCTGGGCGCCGCTGCGACCCAGCCGCGGGCAGGGCAGGGGAGCGTGGCGCCCGACGCCATCGCCCTGCCGGTCGGGCGGCGCGGCGCCATCGCGCCCAAGACGGCGGCCCAAGCCAATTATCTATCGCTGCTCAGCCGCTGCGAGCTGACGTTCGGCGTCGGCCCGGCGGGCACCGGCAAGACGTTTCTGGCGGCCGCCTATGGCGCCTCCCTGCTGCGGCGGGGGCAGGTGGACCGGTTGGTCATCACACGGCCGGCGGTCGAGGCGGGTGAAAAGCTGGGCTTCCTCCCCGGCGATCTCAACGAAAAGGTCGATCCCTATCTGGCCCCGATCTGGGAGGCGTTGAACGACATCCTCGGCCCCGACGACGTCCGCCGCCGGCGCGACAAGGGCGAGATCGAGGCCGCGCCCATCGCCTTCATGCGCGGGCGGACGCTGGCCCATGCCTACATCATCGTTGACGAGGCCCAGAACACCTCGCGGCTGCAGATGAAGATGGTCCTGACCCGGCTGGGCGAAGGCGCGCGCATGGTGGTGACGGGCGACCCGTCGCAGGTCGATCTGCTGAACCCGCGCGACTCCGGCCTGAAACACGCCCTGCGCATCCTTGAGGACATCAAGGGGGTGGGGGTCCAGCGGTTCGAGGCCCAGGACGTGGTGCGCCACGCGATGGTCGAGCGGATCGTGCGCGCCTATGACGCCGATACGGCCAGCCGTCGACCCGCCGCCGATCTCGAGGACCCGGATTAGTGATCGAGGTCGAGATCGAGGATGAGACCTGGACCGACGCTCTCCCGGACGCCATCGCCGTGGTTGAACGCGCGGCGACCGCGGCGTTGGGAGCGATCGAGGGTGATGTGGTCGTCCTGCTGACCGACGACGCGGCGGTGCATGAACTCAACGCCCGCTTCCGTGATCGGGACCAGTCGACCAATGTCCTGTCGTTTCCGGCGGCCGCGAGCGCCGCGCCGCATCTCGGCGATCTCGTGGTGGCCCATGGCGTCTGCGCCGCCGAAGCCGCGGCCCAGGGCAAGTCACTGGCGGATCATTTGACGCATTTGGCGGTCCACGGCGTGCTCCATCTGCTGGGCCGCGACCATGTCGATGAGGCCGAGGCCGAGGCCATGGAGGCCGAGGAGCGGACCCTTCTTGCCACGCTGGGCGTCGCGGACCCATACAGGCCCCATGAACCTTCTCACGGCGACGCTTGACCAAGACGATCCGCGCTCGGGACTGATCCTGCGTTTCGGCCGCATCGGCCTGGCGCTGGCGGCCGGCGCCGGCGCGGCCGCGGCGCATCCGCCGTTCGGCTTTCTGCCCGGCCTGCTGGGCTATGCCCTCCTGATGTTCCTGGCCGAGCGATCGACTTCGGTGCGGGGCGGCTTCTGGATGGGCTGGCTGGCCGGCTTCGCCTATTTCCTGATCAGCTGCTGGTGGGTGGCCGAGGCCTTTCTGGTCAATCCGGCCCAGGCCTGGATGGCGCCGTTCGCGGCCAGCCTGCTGCCGATCGGGCTGGGCCTGTTCTGGGGGACGGCGACGGCCCTGTACCGCCGGTTCCTGCCCGGCGGGGTCAAGCGGGCGCTGTTTTTCGCCGCCCTGTTCTGCCTGCTGGAATGGCTGCGCGGCCATGTGCTGACCGGCTTTCCGTGGAATCCCGCCGGAGCCAGCTGGAAGGCCGGCTCGGCGGCGTCCCAGTTCGCGGCGGTGGCGGGTGTCTATGGACTCAGCTTCGTCACAGTGGCGGCGGCCGCTACATTCGGACCTCTGTTGGGGGCCGGTCCGCGCAAGGCCCGTATCGGGGCGGCGGTGCTGGGCGCACTGGCCATTGCGGGACTGCTGATCGGCGGCGCGGTGCGGCTGTCGCAGGCCCGGCTGGAACTGACTGCCACGGTGGTGCGCATCGTTCAGGCCGATGTCGACCAGGAGTCGAAATGGACGCCCGAGGCCTATCGCGGCATCGTCGATCGCTACGTCAATCTGACCGCCCGGCCAGGCGCGGTCACGCCCGATCTGATCATCTGGCCGGAGGGGGCGCTGCCGGCCTCGGCCAATCAGGTGTTCGCGCCCGGGTCGCCGGAGGCTGTGGCGATCGCCCGCGCAGTTCAGCCCGGCCAGAGCCTGATCATGGGGCTGGGCCGCGGCCTTGCCGATCCTTCGTCGCCTGAGGGCGAGCGCTATTTCAACAGCCTGTTTGTCCTGACGGATCGGGGCGGCGACGGGCTGAGCATCAGCGCCGTCTATGACAAATACCGGCTGGTGCCGTTCGGCGAATATCTGCCGGCGGGCGGACTGCTGGGGGCTTTGGGCGTGCGCAGCCTGACGCATATGCCGACCGACTTCAGCGCCGGCCCCCGTCCCGCGCCGATCGACATTCCCGGTGCGCCGCGGGCCCAGCCCCTGATCTGCTACGAGAGCCTTTATCCAGGTTTCACGTCCGGCGGGACCGGTCGACCGGAGTGGATCGTCAACATCTCCAACGATGCCTGGTTCGGCCGCAGTTCCGGCCCGCTCCAGCATTTGAACCTGGCGTCCTACCGCGCGATCGAAATAGGTCTGCCCGTGGTGCGGTCCACGCCGACGGGGGTTTCGGCCATGATTGATCCCTGGGGCCGGGTGATCGGCGACCAGAGGCTTGAGCCCGGCGAGAGCGGCGTCATAGACGCCAGCCTGCCGCGGCCGACGGCCGTAACGCTTTACGGGCGGATCGGCGACCTGTTGTTCTGGCTGGCGACGTTCGCCGGTCTGGCGGTGGCGGCGCCCTGGAGTCGGTTGCGCCGCATCCGTCCCGACGCCTGATTCCGTTCCGTCATCGGCCTGATTCACGCCATGCGAGAGGGTTGGAGCCGGTTACGCAACCCCTGCTGGGCGGGGCGACGCTGTTTTTGCATTTTTTGATGACAGCGACCTGTCACGGGCGCATTCAGGCTTGGCGGTAGGCAACCGAAGGACGAATGAACGATGGCGAGAGGCAAGGGCGAGGACGGCCCTCATCCCGTGGACCGGCATGTGGGTCGGCGCGTGTGCGAGAAGCGCTTGGCGCTCGGCTATAACCAGAGCGACCTGGGCCGGGCACTGGGCCTGACCTTCCAGCAGATCCAGAAATACGAGAAGGGCGCGAACCGTGTATCGGCGTCCAAACTCTGGGACATCGCGCGTTTCTTCAAGGTCGACATCGGCTATTTCTTCGAGGGCCTGACCGGGGCCCAGATCGCGGGCATGGCCGAGGGCGCCGGCGCCTTCGAGCACGACTTTCCGGCCACGCGCTACACGATCGAAATCAGCCGTCTGGCGCCCCAGTTGTCCACCCGCCAGCAGAAGCTGGCCCTGGAGCTGATCCGCGACATGGCCGACCGCAAGGAACAGGACGAGGACTGACCGTCCCGTCCGGTCCGGTCCCCGATCTCCGGTTCCCTTATTCCTCCGAGGACCCCGTGCGCCGCCGGCCGAAGTTCGGCGCGGCGTCCTTCTGCTCGACCCAGTAGGCTGCGCCGTCACGAGGCTTGAACATGGTCTTGGGCACGCCGTCCCGCGACACCACCGCGAAGGTGTTGGTCGAGGCCTGATACAGCAGCACATCGCCATTGGGGCGCTCGGCCCGTTCCGTCCCGGCGGGTGGGCGTGACGTGAAGGCCCGGACCTTTCCCAGATAGTCCTGCGCCGTCTCCGCGCCGAAGTCGGCGCCGTTGCGCTCGAACAGCCGGGCGATCTTGGCGTCGACGGTTTCGCGCCGATTGGCGGTCAGCGCCGGCCGGATCTTTTCCGGAGCGGCCTCGTTCGCCTCCGCCGGCGCGCCGGTCGCAGCGGTCAGCGTCGCCCCCCCCTCCACCCGTCGCCCGGTCCCGTGTCTCGACAGCGGACCCGCCATTGCCGCAACCGGCCAGGCCCAGCAACGCCGTAGCCAGCCATATCGAACCCTTGTTGGCGATCATGAAACCCTCCCTTGGTTGAAACCCGCCGACAAGAGGATAACCACAGGTGGAATGTATCCCATGTGAACATGTATCGTGAAAAGGCCTCTAGGCCGTGATCGGCGCGGTCATCGCCGCGCTGGCGCTAACTGACCCTGTTGCCCTTGCGACCGTAGGCAAGGGGCCCGTTGCCATTTTGCAGGACAGCTGGGTCCAAAAACATCCGAGCGATGGTGCGGTGCGTTCGCCCAAAGATGTCACGATACCGAATATAAATCGCGAAGACGACGCCGCGCCGACCTTGCATCAAGGCGTCCACTTGAGCCTGCGTCACCGCTACATCAGACCTCTCTGTCTGGGCCGAGGCCTGCCCCGCTCCGAGGTCAATTTTTCCGGACTTTGGGCGAAACTTGATGGCAGCCGTGTGAGCATCATCGGCCTCCATGCCGCATACGAACACTCGAACATCAAGAGCGGGGGTAACGCCGCGATTTATCATCGTGTACTGAACCGCCGGACGCTGGCCAGCAACCAGATCAACGTTGTCGGTTTGGCAGACCACAACGTAAGCCCGCATCTGCTTCTCGTTGGACTTCTGGGCCGCTTCAGCGATGTCGGCTGCCTTGATGGCCGCCAAGGTGGACTTTGCGGCCTCTCCGGCCATCAGATCGGCGGCCTCCGCGCCCCGGCGGCTCTCACGGAAGGTCAGGAATATGAGCACGACGCCGACACCGCTAAGGAGGACGGAGGCAGCGGTCGCCCAGAACATGCGGGCCGACCAAAGCGCCATAGCCTCTTGGGCCTCCAGATCGCGCTGTTCGCGGGCGGTCTTGGCGTCTGCGTCGGGGGCTTCAAGATCGCCGGTCATGCGGCTCGCGCTCACCGGGACTGGCACATTCTCAGTGGCGCGGGTGTCGCGCTGTGTGGGGCCGGCCTCGCGTCTTGGGGCCTCACCTGGGCTTTGAGCGGAGCCCCCTAGCCCCAGCGCCACGACAACCGCACATATCGAGAGTATCATCCGCCCCATGGAGACGATCTAGATGCCAGAAACCGACGATAGGCAACGCTTCGACCGTCTGCTGGACGCTATGGTCAAGAAGCCCCCACTGGACGTGAAGCCCAAGGACGAGCCGACCGAGGAAGATCTTCGCGAGGACGACGAGGGCTAGCGATTTGGAGATTCGCGAATCAGCGCTTCTTGTGAGGCATGGCCATCACGTTCCACCCCAAGCCCGGCGCAATCTTCATCTGTGACTACAGCGGCTTCGTAGAGCCGGAGATCACGAAGCGACGGCTCTGTGTTGTGATTACCCCTCGTCTGCGGAAACGCGACGGGTTGTGCACGGTCGTCCCGCTAAGCACCACGCCACCAGATACTGTGTTCGACTACCATTACAGTGTCGATTTCGCCCCCGAGCTACCCAAGCCATGGGAAGGGGCGAGTAAGTGGGCGAAGTGCGATATGTTCGCGACCGTAAGCTACGAGCGGCTCTCTGGAATCGGCCTTGGCCGCGACCGCGACGGCAAGCGGAGATACCTCTATCCGCACGTTGACGCGGCCAAGCTTAAGGAAATCCGGGCCGCCGTACTCTGCGCCCTCAACATGCAAAACTTGACACAGCACCTCTAAGGGACCAGATTCTAGGGGTCCCCGCTCTGCCTTGGCATCGGGCTTTGAGACCATCTCACTCGATGAGGTGGCGGGCTTCAGAGGCGATGACAAGCTGCTGGAGCTGTCGAATTCCGGGGCGCGGTCTTAGGGCCGCGCCCTTTGTCATTCAGACCTCGCGCGGAAACGACAGCAGCAGCAGGTCGAACATCAGGTGCGGCGACCGGCGCAGGTTATAGCGGAACTCAAACTCGTTCAGGTACGTCTGCATGTGCTTCTGGCTGACCGAGATATAGGTGCCGTTGATGCCGCGCTTCACGAGGTTCCAGAAGCCTTCGACATGGCCCGTGGTCTGACCATTGACCTTGAACTCCCCGGCGCTGCGCTTGATCGTGGTGTGCTGGTGACCCTGGCCCATCCGCAGGACGGACGAGAACGACACTTCGGCGTCTGACACGACATGGCTTCCCGGCTTGAGGCTGGCGTTCAGCGTCCCGGCGATCAGGTCAAGGCGACGAACCGGCAGGTGACGTGCGATGACGCTTCCGCCGCGTTCGATCATGCCGAGGACCACCTTCTTGTTTTCCAGCTTGTTGTCGGAGTCCGCACGGCCACCGATGAAGCCGTGGTCAACCTCGACCGGCTGGCCGTCAAAGCCGCCGATGGCGTCGTCGCCGTCCACATAGCCCATGTACTGGCGAATGAGTTTGCACATCCGCCAAGCGGTCTTGTACGTCACGCCGATCTCGCGCTGGACACGCTTCGCCGCCACGCCGTTCCGCGTCGAGGTGAACAGGAACATCACATAGAACCAGTCGCGAAGGCTCGTGCGGGTCTTCTGGAAGGGCGTTCCAGCGGTCGGGTAGACCTGATAGCCGCAATACTCACATTCATACGAACGGCGGGCCTTCACGCGGTAATAGCGGGCCTCCCGCTCGCACTTGGCGCAGGTGTGTTTGGCCCCGTAGCGAACCAGCTTGAGATGCTCAAGGCAGCTGTCTTCCGTGGGGAAGCGCGCCTGAAACTGGCGGAGGGTCGGGCCTTTAGGGGTGCGGGTCGTTTCCATACCCGCAATATCCCACATCCGGGCTTACATGTCCAGAGGGGATACATCCCCCACAGGTCATATGTTCATGCAATGTTCTTGTTTGGCCCGGTTCCCCTCGACGCCGCCCGGTCGCATCGCTAGATCAGCGGCATGACCACGGCCTCGCTGTCCGGACGCAAGATCCTGCTGATCGTCGGCGGCGGCATCGCCGCCTACAAGGCGCTGGAGCTGGTGCGGCTGCTGAAGAAGGCCGGAGCCGAGGCCCGGACGATCCTGACAGGGGCCGGCGCCGCCTTCGTCACCCCCATGTCCCTCGCCGCCCTGACGGGCCATCCGGTGCGCAGCGAGCTGTTCATGCCTGAGGACGAAACGGCCATGGGCCATATCGAACTGTCGCGCTGGGCCGATCTGGTGGTCGTGGCGCCCGCGACAGCCGGGCTGATCGCCAGGGCGGCCAATGGACTGGCCGACGACCTGGCCTCGACCACCCTTCTGGCCACCGACAAACGGGTTTTGCTGGCCCCGGCGATGAATGTGCGGATGTGGCTGCACCCGGCGGTGCAGGCCAATGTCGAGCGGCTCAAGAGCTTCGACGGCTTCCATGGCGTCGCCGTGGTCGGGCCCGACGAGGGCGAGATGGCCTGCGGCGAGTTCGGGCCGGGCCGGATGGCCGAGCCGGCGGCGATCCTGGACGCCATCGACGGCCTGCTGGCCGGTCCCGACGGCCGGCCGCTGGCGGGACGCAGGGCGGTGGTGACCGCCGGGCCGACCTTCGAACCGATCGATCCGGTGCGCGGTCTGACCAACCGCTCCAGCGGCAAACAGGGCTACGCCATCGCCGAGGCCTTGTCCCGGCTGGGGGCGCAGGTGACGCTGGTCTCCGGCCCTGTGGCCCTCGCCGCGCCGGTCGGGGTCGAGCGGGTCCAGATCGAGACCGCCCGCGAGATGCAGGCGGCGGTCGCGGCGGCCCTGCCGGCCGATATCGCGGTGATGAGCGCCGCGGTCGCCGACTGGCGCGTCGACGGCGTGGCCTCGGGCAAGATCAAGAAGGCCCCGGGCGGCCCGCCCTCCCTGTCGCTGATCGAGAACCCGGACATCCTCGCCGGCATCTCCGCGCCCGGAAAGAAGCGGCCGAGACTGGTGGTCGGCTTCGCCGCCGAGACCACGGACCTCGAGGCCAACGCCCGTAGCAAGCTTTCGCGCAAGGGCTGCGACTGGATCGTCGGCAATGACGTGTCCGACGACGTCTTCGGCGCTGACGGCAATACGGTCACCCTGTTCACCCGCGACGGTTCGGCCGAGGCCTGGCCGCGCCAGTCCAAGGCCGAGGTGGCGAGGAAGCTCGCCGCCAGAATCGCCGATCACTTCAAGGCCTGAGCCGCGCGTTTTCCCCAGCTTATCCACAGCGACAATCGGTGCGAGACAACCGATACATTCGGCTCGCGACAAGGACGATAGGCTGGACATCCGATACATCACCTGCCGCACCGCCAAGGGAAAGCCATGACCACCGTCCGCGTCGAACGTCTGCCCCATGCCGAGGGCCTGCCCTTGCCGGCCTATGAGACCGGCGGCTCGGCCGGGATGGACCTGCGTGCGGCGGTCCCGGAGACGGCCCCGGCGACGCTCGAGCCCGGCGCCCGCGCCCTGGTGCCCACCGGCCTCAAGATCGCGCTGGAGCCCGGTTTCGAGGCCCAGGTGCGGCCGCGCTCGGGGCTGGCGCTCAAGCACGGCCTGACCTGCCTGAACTCGCCCGGCACCATCGACAGCGATTATCGCGGCGAGGTCGGCGTCATCCTCATCAACCACGGACAGGAGCCCTTCGTGATCCGCCGCGGCGAACGTATCGCCCAGCTTGTCATCGCCCGCTGCGAACAGGCGGTCATGATCGAGGTCGCGGGCCTGGACGAAACCGCGCGCGGGGCGGGCGGATTCGGCTCGACGGGACGATAAGCGGAGCCATTCTCCTGGAACCGCGTTAACCCTGTGTCCGGCCAAGCTTGGGCCGCATCCTGGAGGTTGGCGTAATGGAGTCCCTGTTCGATTCGATCGGTGCGTTCCTGAGTGGCATGTTCGGCCTCGCCCAGGGCGGGTTTGACACCATCAATCAGGTCACCGGCCTGATCATCGCGGTGATCGCGACCTTTATGATGCCTGCCTGGAGCCGGTTGTGGGCCACGTCGCTGGGGGCCGCCTTTGTCTTCATCCTGGTCGGTCTGCTGCGCCCGATGCTCGACGGCGGCGCCTTCGTGATGCCGGCGCTGCTGACGCTGGGCTTCTGGATGACGGTGCTGGCGCTGTTCCTCGGCTTCGCCGTGGTGATTGCGGTGATGTTCTTCATCAAGTCGCTGTTCGTCGGTCGTGGACACAGTCGCCGCGGCCACGCGCACTAAGCCTGTTCCTTCTCCCATTGGGAGAAGGTGGCCCGCAGGGCCGGACGTGGGTCGGGTGGTTGGAGCGGCGAAGCCGCCCTCCAGCAGGCGACCCTCACCCTTTCGTGCAAGAACGACGGCTTGCGCCGCCGTGCACTCAAGCCCTCTCCCGAGGGGAGAGGGTTCTTCTACGCCTGCCGAAAACCCAACACGTCCTGCATGTCGTAGAGACCGGGCTTGCGGCTGCGGACCCAGGCGGCGGCGGCGACTGCGCCCTTGGCGAACAGCGAGCGGTCGATGGCCGAATGGCTGAGCGTCAGGGTCTCGTCCTCGGAGGCGAACAGGACGGTGTGCTCGCCGATGACGCCGCCGGCGCGCAGCGAGGCGAAGCCGATTCTCCCCGTTTCCCGCTCGCCGGTGATGCCGTCGTACGGTGCGCTGCGGACGTCGGCCAGGTCCTCGCCGCGGCCGTTTGCGGCGGCTTCGCCCAGCATCAGGGCCGTGCCGGAAGGGGCGTCGGCCTTCCTGCGGTGATGGGTCTCCAGCACCTCGATGTCCCAATCGGCCGCGTCGAGCCGCTGGGCTGCGTGTTCCACCAGTCCGATCAGTATGTTGACGCCAAGCGAGAAGTTTCCACTGCGGACGATGGCGATCTTTTCAGCCGCCTTGTGGATGTCGGTTTCCTGCTCGGGCGTCAGGCCGGTGGAGCCGATGACCAGGGCCGGGCCGCCGCGCTCGGCGCACGTCTGCGCCAGTTCGACCGAGGCGTCGGGGGTCGAGAAGTCGATGATCACGTCGCACAGCGACAGGTCGGGCGTTTCGCCACGGTCGAACCGGGCGGCGACGACGACGTCCTCGCGGGCGTCCAGAACGGTCGAGACGGCCCGGCCCATCCGGCCGCGCGCGCCGGAAATGCCGGCGTGGAAGATAACGCTCAACTCAGACCCCTGTCAGTTCGCGGCCATTCTGGCGGTATTCGACAGCGTCGTCATCCTCAACCGCCGAGAGCCTACTGCGGCGCCTCGGACCTCAGAATGTCGGCCCAGAAGCGTTTGGCCTTGCCGGCGAAGGAGGAGTTGCGCGGCGTCTGGCTCTCGCCCAGCGAGGCGGCCAGCTCCTGAAGCAGCTCCTTCTGGTGCGGGGTCAGCTCGGTTGGCGTCTCGACGAACAGTTCGACCACCAGGTCGCCGCGGTTCTTGCCGTTCAGATGCGGCATGCCCTTGCCCTTGATGCGCACTGTCTTGCCGGTCTGGGCCCCCGCGGGGACGCTGACCGGCGCCCGGCAGCGGCCGTCGCAGGCTTCCGAGGTCAGGCAGGGGGCGTCGATCTCCCCGCCCAGGGCCGCCGTGGTCATGGGCACGGGCACAGTGACCAGCAGGTCGAGGTTGTCGCGCTCGAACAGCTCGTGGGGCGTGACCGAGATGAAGACATAGAGGTCGCCGCGCGGCCCGCCGCGCGTGCCGGCGTCACCCTCGCCCGACAGGCGGATGCGCGAGCCGTCGTCGACCCCGGCCGGGACCTTGAGCTGCAGTTTGCGGTTCTTGCGCACCTGACCGTGGCCGGCGCAGGCGGTGCAGGCGTCCGCGGCCGCCAGCCGGGCGCCCTGTCCGCCGCAATGGGGGCAGGTCCGTTCGACCTGGAAGAAGCCGTTGGCGGAACGTACGCGGCCCGCGCCCTGGCAGGTGGCGCAGGTGGTCGCCTTGGCGCCCTTGCGGGCCCCGGAGCCCTCGCAGGCCTCGCAGGCGGCGGTGGTGGGCACCGCGATCTCGACGTCGGACCCCTTGTAGGCCTGCTCCAGCGTGATCTCGAGGTCGTAGCGCAGGTCCGAGCCGCGACGCGGGCCGTGCTGGCGCGCCCCGCCGCCGGCGCGGCCGCCGAACACATCGCCGAACGCGTCGCCGAAGACCTGTGAGAAGATGTCGTTGACGTCGGTGAAGCCCTGCCCCTGGCCGCCGAACCCACCCTCGCCGCCGTTGACGCCCGCATGACCGAACCGATCGTAGGCTGCGCGCTTCTGGTCGTCCGACAGGACCGAATAGGCTTCGGAAATCTCCTTGAAGCGGGCCATGGAGTCGTCGCACCCGCCATTCTTGTCGGGGTGGTGCTGCATGGCCAGCTTGCGATAGGACGCCTTCAGACCGGCGGCGTCGATGGTCCGCTCGACCCCCAGAACCTCGTAATAGTCACGCGTCGCCATCCGGCGTTCGTCCTCTTACCTGCCGATGGCCGCGCCTGCTGAACGGCGGGCCGGAAACGGCTGACCGGGCTGACATGGGCGCCCGGCTGAATGATGCAAGTTTGTCTCCTCCCTGTTGCGAAGCAATGGGAGGGGAACCGCACGCAGCGTGGTGGAGGGGCTGGTTCCGTCGCGCGGTCCCCTTCAGGATCAAGTCCGGAGCCCGTCGTCGGAACGCGTTGCGTTCCTCCTCCACCCCCCCATCGCTTCGCGGTCCCCCTCCCCATCCGGCAAACGCGAACAGGGAGGAGACGGTGCTTAGGCGCTCTTCTTGTCGTCGTCGTCGCCCGAGACTTCCTCGAACTCGGCGTCGACCACGCCGTCGTCAGCAGTGGCGGTGGCGTCGTCGCCTTCACCCGAACCCTGGGCCTGGGCGTACATGGCCTCGCCCAGCTTCATCGAGGCCTGGACCAGGGTATTGGTCTTCGTCCGGATGTCTTCCGGATCCGTGCCGTCCTTGGCCGTTTTCAGCTCTTCCAGAGCGGTTTCGATCGCGGCCTTCTCGTCGGCCCCGACCTTGTCGCCGTGTTCGGCCATGGCTTTTTCAGTCGAGTGGATCAGGCTGTCGGCGGCGTTGACCGCCTCGACCATTTCCTTCTTGGCCTTGTCGGCCGCGGCGTTGGCCTCGGCTTCCTTGACCATCTTGTCGATGTCGGCGTCCGAGAGGCCGCCGTTGGCCTGGATGCGGATCGACTGTTCCTTGTTGGTCGCCTTGTCCTTGGCGGTGACGTGGACGATGCCGTTGGCGTCGATGTCGAAGGCGACTTCGATCTGCGGCATGCCGCGCGGCGCCGGCGGAATGCCCATCAGGTCGAACTGGCCCAGCACCTTGTTGTCCGAGGCCATGGGACGCTCGCCCTGGAAGACCCGGATGGTCACGGCCGACTGGTTGTCGTCGGCGGTCGAGAACGTCTGGCTCTTCTTGGTCGGGATGGTGGTGTTGCGTTCGATCAGCGGGGTGAAGACGCCGCCCAGGGTCTCGATGCCCAGGGTCAGAGGGGTCACGTCCAGCAGCAGCACATCCTTGACGTCGCCCTGCAGCACGCCCGCCTGGACCGCGGCGCCGAGGGCCACGACTTCATCGGGGTTGACGCCCTTGTGCGGCTCCTTGCCGAAGAATTTCTTCACGGCCTCCTGCACCATGGGCATGCGGGTCATGCCGCCGACCAGCACCACTTCGTCGATGTCGGAGGCCTTGAGGCCCGCGTCCTTCAGCGCCTTGGCGCAGGGTTCGATGGTGCGCTGGACCAGGTCGTCGACGAGGGCTTCCAGCTTGGCGCGAGACAGCTTGATGTTGAGGTGCAGCGGGCCCGAGGCGTTCATGGTGATGAACGGCAGATTGACCTCGTACTGGGTCGTGGAGCTGAGCTCCTTCTTGGCCTTTTCGGCCTCTTCCTTCAGACGCTGCAGGGCCAGTTTGTCAGAGCGCAGGTCGACGCCCTGCTCCTTCTTGAATTCGTCGGCCAGGTAGTCGACCAGACGCAGGTCGAAGTCCTCGCCGCCCAGGAAGGTGTCGCCATTGGTCGACTTCACCTCGAAGACGCCGTCGCCGATCTCGAGGATCGAGACGTCGAAGGTGCCGCCGCCGAGGTCATAGACGGCGATCTTCTGGCCTTCGTTCTTCTCCAGCCCATAGGCCAGGGCGGCCGCCGTCGGTTCGTTGATGATGCGCAGAACCTCGAGGCCGGCGATCTTGCCGGCGTCCTTGGTGGCCTGCCGCTGTGCGTCATTGAAATAGGCCGGGACGGTGATGACGGCCTGGGTCACGGTCTCGCCGAGATAGGCCTCAGCAGCCTCCTTCATCTTGCCGAGGGTGAAGGCCGAGATCTGCTGGGGCGAATAGTCCTTGCCATTGGCGCGCACCCAGGCGTCGCCGGTCGGTCCCTTGACGATCTCATAGGGGACCATCTTCTTGTCCTTGGCGACCACGGGGTCGTCGAACGAGCGGCCAATCAGGCGCTTGATGGCGAAGAAGGTGTTGGTCGGGTTGGTCACGGCCTGGCGGCGCGCCGGCTGACCCACAAGGGTCTCGCCGCCGTCCTGGATGGCGATGACGGAGGGCGTGGTGCGGTTGCCCTCGGCGTTCTCGATGACCTTGGGGGTCTTGCCGTCCATGACGGCCACGCACGAGTTCGTGGTGCCCAGGTCGATGCCGATGATCTTGGCCATTGGTGGTCTTTCACTCCATTTCAGCGGGCGATGCGGCGGCCTTTTAAAGCGAAGCGCCGCGCGTGACCGCCCCCGGTGTCAGGGTCTTTGGTCGGTTGGTACGGTTCCGGCCACAAAGCCCCACGAAGTGCGGGGATTTACGACGGTTGAGGCCGATATGGGAAACACCCCCCCGCCCGCAAGCCCCAAACGGACCTGACGGGCGATTCAACTGTCAGGGTCCGTCAGATGCGGCCACGCCCGAAAAGTGGCATAACGTTGTCATCGCCGAGCCACCAGGGTCCGGCCGCTGGGGAGAGACCGACGTGAACACCTTCAAAACCATCGCACGCGCCGCACTGATCGTCGCGGCCCTCGGAACCGCTTCCGTCGCCGCCGCCGAGCCGGTGATCGCCGCAGACAAGGCCGCCGTTTCGGCGCCGGTCCAGTCGCGCGACGGCCTGAACCGCCGGGTGCGCATCCACAACAACACCGGCTGGACCATGCTGCGCTTCTACGCCTCGGATTCCCGCGTCGACAGCTGGGAAGAGGATATGCTGGGCCGAGGGACGCTGGCCGCCGGAAGCAGCATCATGATGAACATCGACGATGGCTCCGGCGCCTGCCTTTATGACTTCAAGGCCGAGTTCACCAACGGCCAGACGCTGACGCGCTTCAACATCAACGTCTGCCAGATCGCCGACTACTATTACACGCGCTGATTTTGGGGCGCTAACGCTCGCCGCGCGTCCCGGCCTTCGCCGGGATGACGGGCTCACTGCTTGAGCGCCGTGCGGGACGCCTTACCTTGGGGTATGGGTTCCGCGCGTGAGATCGATACGGGAATGGAGGGCTTCCGGTTCTGGCCGGGAGCCCTTTCCGCGTCCGGGCAGGCGGATTTGCTGGCTGAAGTGCTGGCCGCCGCCGAAGAGGCGCCCTTCTACCGCCCGGTGACGCCGGGCGGGCGGCCGTTTTCGGTCGAGATGACCGGCATGGGGCCCCTGGTCTGGGTCTCGGACCGGTCCGGCTACCGCTATCAGCCGACCCATCCGGTGACCGGCGCACCGTGGCCGCCGATGCCGGAGGCGCTGCTGGCGCTCTGGAGCGACCTGACCGGCTGGCCCGAGCCGCCGGACGCCTGTCTGGTCAACCTGTACCGGGGCGGGGCGAAGATGGGATTGCATCAGGACCTCGATGAGCAAGACCACAGCGCGCCCGTGCTGTCGGTCTCGCTCGGGGAATCGGCGGTGTTCCGGATCGGCGCGGCCGGCGGCGGGCCGACGCGGACGGTGCGGCTGGCGTCAGGCGATGTCTGCGCCCTGACCGGTCCGGCGCGGCTGGCGCGGCACGGGATCGACCGGGTGATCGCGGGCTCCTCGACCCTCGTTCCGGATGGCGGACGGATCAATCTGACGCTCCGCAAGGCGGGCCCAGCTTCACGGCAAACGTGACTCGACGGCAGGCGGTCGCGCGGCCAGTCTTCCGGCTTCCCGAGACCGGAGACGCTTGATGCCGAACCTGATCCGTCCCGAAGGACCCGGGGCTGACGATTTCCGCCTTAGCCGCCGCGCCCTGGCGACCGGCGCCCTGGGTGGTCTGGCCTTCGCCGGCTACGCCCCGGCCGCCGTGGCCCGGCAGGCGGCCCCGATCACCACGGGTGATGACGGCCTGACCCTCGAACAGACGACCATCCCGGCTCCGGACGGCTTCGCCCTGCCGATCTTTGCGGCGCGCCCCATCGGCGACGGCCCGTGGCCGGTGGTGGTGGTCGCGTCCGAGATTTTCGGCGTCCATGAATATATCCGCGACCTCTGCCGGCGGCTGGCCAAGGCGGGCTTTGCGGCGGTCGCCCCGTCTTTCTTCAACCGGGTCGAGGATCCGGCCAGCCTGTCGGATATGTCGCGGGTGCAGCAGATCGTCGGCGCCGCCAACTATGAGCAGGTCATGGGCGATGTCTCGGCGACGCTCGATTGGGTCAGCCAGCAGCCCTGGGCCAATTCCGACAAGGTCGGGATCACCGGCTTCTGCTGGGGCGGCAAGGTGGTGTGGCAGGCTTGCGCCCGCTTCGCCGTGCTGGACGCCGGGGTCGCATGGTACGGCCGGCTGGCCCCGTCGGCGACAGCGACGCCGGAACAGGCCGCCGGGGGTCAGCCCTGGCCCGTTGATCTTGCCGACGACCTGAAATGCCCGGTTCTGGGCCTGTACGGCGGTCAGGACCGCGGCATCCCCCTGCCCAGCGTCGAGGCCATGCGCGCCGCCCTGCAACGCGCCGGCCAGACCGCCAGCGGCATCCATCTCTATCCGGACGCCCCGCACGCCTTCCACGCCGACTATCGCGACAGCTACCGCGCCGCCGAGGCGGCCGATGGGTGGGGGCGGTTGCTGGCCTTCTTCGAGGCGCGGCTGAAGTAACGGTTTCCTCCCCTCAGGGGAGGGGGACCGCCCGCAGGGCGGTGGAGGGGCGCCAAAGTGAGCGCGGAGCCGACACCCCTCCACCATGCTTCGCATGGTCCCCCTCCCCCGATGGGGGAGGATCAGGCCTTCTGGTCGAAATTGCCGCCGGTTGCGCCCGCCGCGAGATAGGCTGCATTGCCCGCCGCCGCGCCGGAGCCCTTGGCGGCGACCACCACCATGGCCGGGCGCACCGTGCGGCCGAACAGGGCGTAGCCGGCCTGCAGGGTCTGGATCACCTGTCCGCCCTGCACGCTGTCGGAAACCTGCTCCATCATCGCCTGATGCAGATGCGGGTCGAAGGCCTCGCCCGGCTCGGGGGCGACGCGCTTGAGATTGTTGCTCTCGAAGGCCTGGAGCAGCGATTTCTGGGTCAGCTCCAGCCCGGTGACCAGACCGGCCTCGCCGGCGTCGGCGTCCTTCGGAGCCGCCTGCAGCGCCCGTTCCAGATTGTCGGCCACGCCCAGCAGGTCGCGGGCGAAGCGCTGGATGGCGTAGGCCCGGGCGTCGTTGGACTGGGTCTCGGCCCGCTTCTTCGTGTTTTCGGCTTCGGCCACGGCGCGCAGGGCGCGGTCCTTCCACTGGTCGCGCTCGGCGATCAGGGCGTCGATGGGGCCGAGGCCGTCATCCAGTCCGGCTTCGGCGTTCGCCTCGGCCTCTGCGATATCGGCGGCCAGTTCTTCGGATTTGGGGAAGTCGTCGTGTGTGTCGCTCAAGTCTCTTGTCCGTCCAGCATTCGCCCCAGCACCCGGGCGGTGTAGTCCACCAACGGTATGATGCGGGCATAGTTCAGTCGCGCAGGTCCGATCACGCCGATGGCGCCCAGGAGCCGTTGTCGGCCCGTCATATAGGGCGCCGCGATCACGGCGGAACCCGAAAGCGAAAACAACCGTGTTTCGGCGCCGATGAAAATGCGCACCCCCTGCGCCGTCGACACTCCGTCCAGCAGGCCGATCAGCTGTTCCTTCTGCTCCAGATCGTCGAACAGGACGCGGACTTTTTCCAGATCCTCGGCGGTCTCGCGGTCATGCAGCAGGTTGGCCCGGCCGCGCACGATCAGCGACCGTTCGCGCTCTGCCCCGCCCGACCAGGCGGCCATGCCGTCCTCGACCAGCCGGGCGGCGGCGGCGTCGAGCTCGCGGCGGGCGGCGTCCAGTTCGGTGCGCATCTCGGTGCGCGCCTCGTGCAGGGGCCGGCCCTTGAGCCGGGCGTTGAGGAAGTTGGAGGCCTCGGTCAGGGTCGAGGGGGTGACGCCCGCCTTGAGCGGCATCAGCCGGTTCTCGATCGAGCCGTCGTCGCCGACCAGCACCGCCAGGGCCTGATCATGGCCCAGGGCGACGAACTCGACATGTTTGACCCCGGCTTCGCGCACGGGGCTGGCGACGATGCTGGCCCCCCCGGCGAGGCCGGACAGCAGGCTGGAGGCCTCGTTCAGCGCCTCGTCGAAACTGCGCCCGCGTCCCGCCAGCCGGGCGTCGATCTCGCGCCGCTCCTCGGTCCCGACGTCACCGATCTCCAGCAGGCCGTCGACGAACAGCCGCAGGCCGGCATGGGTCGGGATCCGCCCCGCCGAGGTGTGCGGCGATCCCAGCAGCCCCGCCATCGTCAGATCCTGCATGGTGTTGCGGATCGAGGCCGGCGACAGGGCGATGCCCGTTTGCGACAGGGTCCGCGACCCGACGGGGTCGCCAGTCTCCAGATAGGTCTCGACAATCCGCCGGAAGATGTCGCGGGCGCGTTCGTCCAGCGCGGCCAGACCGGCAGGGCTGCTGCTGAACGGCGAAGGGTTGGGGGCATACAGGCTCACGCTTTCAGGATAAGCAGCGCCGCCGCCCCGTCCAAGGAAATCGCTCATGTCATCTCCCCGTCCGTCCGACCGTACGCCCGAACAGCTCCGCACCGTGACGCTGGAGACCGGCGTGAACCGCTATGCCGAAGGTTCCTGCCTGGTCACGTTCGGCCATACCAAGGTGCTGGTGACCGCCTCGGTCGAGGAGAATGTGCCCGGCTGGATGCGCGGCAAGGGCGCCGGCTGGGTCACGGCGGAATACGGCATGCTGCCCCGCGCTACCCACACCCGCGGCCGCCGCGAGGCCGCCAGCGGCAAACAGACGGGCCGGACGCAGGAAATCCAGCGGCTGATCGGCCGCTCGTTGCGCGCCGTGGTCGATCTGAAGGTTCTGGGCGAGCGGCAGGTGGTGCTGGACTGCGACGTTATCCAGGCCGACGGCGGCACCCGGACGGCGGCCATCACCGGCGCCTGGGTCGCCATGGCCAGCGCGTTTGACTATCTGCGCGCCGAGGGCGTGCTCAAGGCCGATCCCATCCTCGATCAGGTCGCGGCGGTGTCGTGCGGCGTCTGCAACGATCAGCCGGTGCTGGACCTCGACTATGAGGAGGATTCCAACGCGGAGGCCGATTCCAACTTCGTCCTGACCGGCGAAGGCGCAATCGTCGAGATCCAGGCCACGGGCGAGAAGCGGGGCTTCTCCCGCATCGAGTTCGACCGGCTGTTCCAGCTGGCCGAGGGCGGCTGCGCCGACCTGTTCGCCATGCAGCGGGCCGCGCTCGGCCGCTAGATTGGGGCGTTGATGCTTCCGTAGGGGGGCGAACCGTGCCTATGCTGCCGCTTCCCGCGACCGATCGGAGTGCCCATGCGCCGGACCGTAATCGCCCTGCTGGCCGTGACCGTCATGGTCACCGCTTGCGAACGCCCCACTGACACGACCGCGGATGCGCCCGCCGCCGAGGCCGCGGCCCCGGAAATGCCCGCCGATGCGCCGCCGCAGGAAGAGGTCGATCCGGCTGTGGTCATGACGCCCGTCGGCGCGCCGGTCTCCTGCCTGAATGATATCGGGGCCGAGGCGGCGCAGCGACTGGTCGATCGGTGCATCGCCGTCAGCCCTGCGACCCGCCCGCCCTGCAATGTCGCCAATCCCTGCGAGATGATCCAGGGCGAGATCGACCGGTCCTGCGAAATGTATGCGCCGGGGGAGGCGAAGCCCTCGGAATGCGCGGCCTGAAGCCTGTCCCAGGCCCCGTTTAACGGTTCCTGTACCCCGCACCGCTAGTCTGCGGGCCATGACGCCCGTTCCGACGCCCCCCGATCTGCGCGCCCTCACCACCCTGCGGTTCCTCGCAGCCCTGTGGGTGGTGCTCTACACCGCCTGGCCGCACCTGGATGTCAGCTGGATCCCGGTCGCGGTGACCAAGGGGTATCTGGGCGTCGAGACTTTCTTCGTCCTGTCGGGCTTCATCCTCAGCCACGTCTATCTCGAGGCGGCAGGCGAGAAGCGGTTCAGCTACGGCGGCTTCCTCTGGGCCCGGATCGCGCGGGTCTATCCGCTGCATCTGGTCACCCTGTTCGGCATGATCGGCCTCGGCGTCGCCGCCACGGTCGCCGGGCTGAGCATCGATGGCAGCCTGACCGACTGGCGGGCCCTGCCGGCGCATCTGACCCTGACCCACGCCTGGGGGCTGGCCACCAGCTCGGCCTTCAACCATCCGTCCTGGTCGATCTCGGCGGAATGGGCCGCCTATCTCAGCTTCCCCGCCTTCGCCTTCGTCGCCTGGCGGCTTCGTGAACGGCCGGTTCTGGCCACGGTGCTGGCCGCGGCCTTCGCGCTGGGCCTCTACGCAGCCTTCGAGCCGCTGGCGGGCTATTCCCTGACCGAGGCCACCTTCCGCTGGGGCGCGCTGCGGATCGCGCCGTGTTTCGCCCTGGGGTGCGCCCTCTATCTGGTCCACCGGCGCGGCGGCGTGCCCTTCGCCGGCCCGGTCGCCCTCGTCAGCGGCCTCGCTGTGCTGGTCAGCGCCTCACTGGGCCTGTGGGACGCCGTCACCGTACTGGCCGCGGGCGGTCTGATCCTCGGCCTCGGTTCGCTGGACAACGCCCGCGCGGGCGTTCTGGGTTCGAAGGCTGGCGTCTATCTCGGCGAGATCAGCTATTCGATCTACATGGTCTGCGCCCCCGTGCTGCTGCTGACCACCAATGTCGCGGCGCGGCTCATCGGCGCCGACGACAAACAGTTTCACATCATTGTGTGGCTGGCGCTCGTGGCGGTGATTCCGGTGGCGGCCATGCTCACCTACCACCTCGTCGAACGCCCGGCCCGCAAGGCTTTGAGGGGGTTCGCCGACCGGCGCGCGGCGCGGGCCGGCGCGGCGAAATCGCGCACGGACTCGCCCGAAAGGGTTCTTCAACCCTCGGAAACTATCGTCTAAGGCTAGCGCACTGAAACAGGTCGGGACCTACGCCAGCATGATGAAACGGCTCACAGCCGCTGCGGTTGCAGCGACCCTCGGATTTTCTGCGCTGGGCTATGCCCCCGTCGCGAAGGCCGATGAGCCGTACTGGCAGTGCGTGACCTTCGCCCGCATGTTTTCGGGCATCAACATCTTCGGCGACGCCCTCACCTGGTGGCGTCAGGCCCAGGGCAAGTTTCGCACCGGCGCCCGCCCGGAAACTGGCTCGGTCCTCGCCTTCCAGCCCAGCGGCCGGATGACCCGCGGTCACGTCGCCGTCGTCTCTGAAATCCTGACCGACCGCGTGATCCGCGTGACCCACGCCAACTGGGGCGGCAGCCGCGGCCGGGTCGAGGAAAACGTCACCGTCGTCGACGTCTCGCATGACGGCGATTGGACTGCGGTCAAGGTTTGGTACAATCCGATTCATGACCTCGGCACGTCCGTCTATCCGACCTACGGCTTTATCCACAAAGCCCCGCCGCTGCCGACCGACGGCGTGCTTATGGCCTCGGAGCCGGCGGCCAACGGCCAGCCCTGATCGCCTGACCCCGTCCGGGGTCATCGCATGATCCGCGTTTACCGCTCCGGCTGCACGGCTTGCGAGCCGTCGACCGTCGATCCGGCCGACTGGTCGATGCCGCCCGACACCCTGTGGATCGACCTGATCAACCCCACGCGCCAGGAAGACGCCGCCGTCGAAAGGGCGCTGGGTCTGGCCGTTCCGACACGCGAGGAGATGGCCGAGTTGGAGGCCTCCAGCCGGGTCTACCGCGAAAACGGCGCCACCTACGCTACCGCCGATCTCATCACCCATGGCGACGACGCCCTTCCGGGCCTTGAGCCCGTCACCTTTGTTCTGACCGATGGGCCGCTGGTGACCGTTCGCTATACCGACCCTCGGCCGTTTGCGATGATGGTCGACAAGCTGGGCCGTGAACCGGCGCTGTGCACCTCAGGCGCCGATATGTTCCTCAACCTCATGGAGGCGGTGATCGACCGGAACTCGGACGTCCTGTCCAGGAACGGCGCCCGGGTCGAAGGCATCGCCGGCCACATCTTCTCTGGCGGCCGGGCGGTCGGTTTCGACAAGCTGATCACCAAGCTGGGTCAGGCCCAGATGGCCTCGGCGCGCATCGAACAGAGTTTGGCGGGACTGCTCCGGATATTCGCCTTTGTCGGGATGGATGAGCGGGTCGATACGGATGAGGCGCGTTCCCATCTCTGGTCGCTCGGCCGTGACGCCGACAGTCTGATCGCTCACAATCAGTCGGTGGCGGTCGCGATCAATTTCCAGCTGTCGGCAGCCCTCGGCCTGATCAACATCGAACAGTCGTCGATCATCAAGATCTTCTCGGTGGCCGCGGTGGCCTTCCTGCCGCCGACCCTGATTGCCTCGATCTACGGGATGAATTTCGAACATATGCCGGAGTTGCCGCAGCCCTGGGCCTATCCGGCGGCGATCGCGGCCATGTTGGTCTCGGCGGTCCTGCCGCTGGCCTGGTTCAAGCGCAAAGGCTGGCTGTAGCGCGCGCCGGGCTTGACCCCGGGCCCACGTCCGCGCTTTCTGACGCCAACCCCGGAGTCCCCCATGCGCCCCGTATTCGCCGCCCTCGCCGTCCTCGCCCTCGGCGCCTGTTCGCCGGCTGACGAACCCGCGCCGCCGTCCGAGGCCCCTGAGCCTGCACCCGTGCTTGGCGGGGTCGATCTGGACAAACCGGTCCGCGCCCTCGGCACCGAGCCGTTCTGGAGCGTTGAGCTGACCGGGACAGAGATGGTCTATACGGCCCCCGAACCGCCCGAGCAGCGCGCCCCCCAGCCCGATCCCCTGGTTCAGGGCACGACGGCGACCTGGGAGGCGGAAACCGCCGACGGAACCGCCCTGAGAGTCACCCTGATCGCGACGGAATGCTCGGACGGGATGAGCGACCGGACCTATCCGCTGACGGCCATGGTCAAGCTGGGCGAGCGTGAGCTGATCGGCTGCGCCGCCTCGACCGCCGCAATCATGTCCACCGGCGAAAGCGGCCCGGTGGTCGAATAGGGGCTTAGCCCGCCGGTTCCCGCAGACCATTTTTGTTTCAGGTCGAATCGACCTGAACCCAAAAAATGGTCCGCCATCATGCTGGAGCAAAATCTGAGCCTTGCTGGCCTGCGTCCATCAAGGCCGATTTTGCTCTAGCGTCCGCATCGCCCCGAGCCGGGCGAAGGCCACGAGCAGGGCCTTGCGCCGCGCCGGAGCCAGGGGCGACGCTGGCGCATCGCGCACCACCGCCCCGCCGAAGCCGTCGGCGACGATCAGTCCAGGCTCGTCGGGCAGGATGTCGCCCGGGAACTCGGGCGCCACGGCGAAATAGAACGCGTCGCAGAACGGTCCGTACTCGCCCCATTTGCGATCGACCCGATAGTCCTCGACCCCCGACTTGACCTCGCAGATGACGATGTCCCCGCGCGGCCCCAGGGCCATGACGTCGGCCCGCCGGCCGTTGGGCAGGCAGACCTCCAGCAGCGGGGCGTATCCCAGATCGACCATCAGCCGCGCCGCGCCGCGCGTCACCGCCAGCGTCGTCCGCGGCCGGCTGAAGACAAGGTCGATCTGGAGCAGGGCGGCGGCCATGCTGTCTTTATGTTCGGCATATGTTCCGATTTCAAGCCGCGGCGAAGGTCTGGAATAAGCCAGCCTGTCCTATCGGCCCGTATGGACCACGTTCGACGTGTTGAAGCCCAGGGCGCGAGCGCGGGCGACCAGACGCGTCCGCTCGGCTTCGGAAAGACTCTGGCTGCGGTGCCAGACCCACCAGCTGGACCTGTTCGGCAGGCCCATGATGGCCCAGCTGTAGTCCGGCGCATGGTCCCAGACCCAATAGTTCTGCCCGGCCAGACCACCGAAGCTGAGCAGACCGGTCAGGCTGAAGCGGAAGCGGGCGTTGGTGCCCGGATCGGTGACCCGGGCGTTGGCGCGCAGGGTCTCGACCACCCCGTCTGCGCGCCGCGTGCAGGTGACGATGATGGAATACCGGTGGACCTGCCTTTGCGGGTTGAAGTCTATCTGGGCCCGGCGGCAGTCCTTTTGCACATCGTTGTGATTGCGGGCGATCTCGAACCAGCGGCCGTCGAACTGGTCCAGCGCCACGTTGCTCGACTGGGCCGCGGCCGGGGCCGCCGCTGTGCAAAGGCCGAGTGCAAGGATCAGCGTGGCGGCGGGAATTCGCATCGAACTCATGGGACGTCCCTGGCGGCGGTGGGTGCGTAGGTACGAGTGAAACGCCTGCCGGGTTGCCTGTCTAGAGGATGAAGCGGCTCAGATCGGCGTCGCGCGCCAGTTCGGCGACCAGATCCCGCACCCGATCGCCGTCGAAGGCGACGGTCTGGCCGGACAGGTCGGAGGCCTTGAAACTGGTCTCCTCGAGCACCCGCTCCAGCACCGTGACCAGCCGCCGCGCGCCGATGTTCTCGACGGCCCCGTTTGCCGCCACGGCGGCGTCGGCCAGGGCCTCGACCGCGTCCGGGGTGAAGGTCAGGGTCACATTCTCGGTCGCCAGCAGGGCCTGGTTCTGGCGGATCAGGTTCGCCTCGGGCTCGGTCAGGATGCGCACGAAGTCGTCGCGCGTCAGGGCCTTAAGCTCGACCCGGATCGGCAGCCGGCCCTGCAGTTCGGGCAGCAGGTCCGAGGGCTTGGCCACATGGAAGGCGCCCGAGGCGATGAACAGCACATGGTCCGACTTCACGGGGCCGTATTTGGTCGAGACCGTCGTGCCCTCGATCAGCGGCAGTAGGTCGCGCTGCACGCCCTCGCGGCTGACGTCGCCACCGGAACGGTCGGACCGTCCAGCCACCTTGTCGATCTCGTCGATGAAGACGATGCCCTCGTTTTCGGCCAGCAACAGGGCCTCGGTGGTCAGGCTTTCCTGATCCAGCAGCTTGTCGCTCTCCTCATTGACCAGCGGCGTCAGGGCGTCGCGCACCATCAGCTTGGCCGTCTTCGTCCGCCCGCCGCCCAGCTTGCCCAGCATTTCGGACAGATTGATCATGCCCACATTGCCGCCGCCGGGAATGTCCAGCCCGTGCATGGGTGAAGCTGTGTCGGCCAGCTGGACCTCGATCTCCTTGTCGTCCATCTCACCGGCCCGCAGCTTCTTGCGAAAACTGTCCCGCGTGGCCGGCTGTGAGCCCGGACCGACCAGGGCGTCGAGAATCCGCTCCTCGGCCGCCGCTTCCGCCCGGGCCTTGACCCCGCTCCGTCGCTTTTCGCGCACCATGACCAGCGCCGCCTCGACCAGATCGCGCATGATCGAATCCACGTCGCGGCCGACATAGCCGACCTCCGTGAATTTGGTCGCCTCGACCTTGAGGAACGGCGAACCCGCCAGTTTGGCCAGCCGCCGGGCGATCTCGGTCTTGCCGACGCCGGTGGGGCCGATCATCAGGATGTTCTTGGGCGTGACCTCGTCGCGCAGATCGTCCGGCACCCGCTTGCGGCGCCAGCGGTTCCTCAGGGCCACGGCCACGGCGCGTTTGGCGTCGTCCTGGCCGACGATGAAGCGATCCAGTTCGGAGACGATTTCGCGGGGGGAGAGGTCGGTCATTCGGGTTCCGGCGCGGGAGAGGGACTATAGGTTGGGGTTCATCACAACGAGCACAACGGGCCCCGGCTTCAGCCGCTACTCCAGCGTCTCCACCGTCAGATTGCCGTTGGTGTAGACGCAGATCTCCGCCGCCAGCTCCATGGCCCGGCGGGCGATGGTCTCGGCGTCCATGTCAGTGTGATCGAGCAGGGCTCGGGCCGCCGACAGGGCGAAATTGCCGCCCGAGCCGACAGCGGCCACGCCATGTTCGGGCTCCAGCACATCGCCGACGCCTGTGACGGTGAAGATCGAGCTCTTGTCCGCCACCAGCAGCATGGCCTCCAGCCGCCTCAGATAGCGGTCGGTGCGCCAGTCCTTGGCCAGGTCGACGCAGGCGCGCGCCAGCTGGTCCGGATACTGTTCCAGCTTGGCTTCCAGCCGTTCGATCAGGGTGAAGGCGTCTGCCGTCGCCCCGGCGAAGCCCGCCAACACCCTGCCGCCCGCCAGCACCCGCACCTTGCGCGCGGCGCCCTTGACGATGGTCGGACCCATCGAGACCTGGCCGTCGCCGGCGATGACGGTTCGACCGTTCTTGCGCACCGCGAGGATGGTTGTGCCGTGCCAGTCCGGAAAGTTGGGGTTCGCGTTGATCATCCGTTGCAGATGGAGACCGAAATGCGGCGCGGCAAGCCGAATCGGAGCAAATTCAATGGCGACGCTCAGCCACAATCCGGGCCATGTAACGCGTTACATTGGCAAACTATACCCCACAACTCGCCATGAGAGGGAAGCGTCGTGCTTCATCGCGTGATTTTCGCCAGCGAAGCGGTTGGCGCGACAGGGACCTCCACCTTGTCGGTCGCCCAGATTATCGGCGTCTCCCAACGGAACAATCGCCGTGATCATCTGACCAGCTGCGTGATGTTCCACCAGGGACACATCTTGCAGGCGATCGAGGGCGGCCGCCCCGATGTCGACCGGCTGATGCGCCGTCTGCTGACCGACGCGCGCCACACCAACCTGCGCATCCTGTCCGACATGCCGATCCATACGCGCCGTCTCGACGAGCCGATGGGTTTGTGCCCCGACCCGAACACGATGCTCGAGCGAATCGGCCTGCCCTGCATCTCGCGCATGACCGCCAATGAGGCGGAACTGATTCTGGATCTGCGCGAGGCCGCCTGAAACGCGTGACCTCGCGGTCGGCACGTCCTAACTGGAGACGGTGACCTTCTCTGACGACGAAATCGAGCGCTACGCCCGCCATCTGGTGCTGGCCGAGGTCGGCGGACCCGGGCAGCAACGGCTGAAGGCAGCGCGCGTGGGCCTGATCGGTCTCGGCGGCGTCGGCGCGCCGGCGGCCCTCTACCTGGCGGCGGCGGGGGTCGGCGGGCTGCGTCTGATCGACGATGACACGGTCGCCCTGTCCAATCTTCAGCGCCAGATCGCCTTCAACGCCGCTGACGTCGGCCGCCCCAAGGTCGAGGCCGGGGCCGAATCCCTGACAGCGCTCAACCCCCATGTGCGGATCGAACCGGTCGCCGAACGGCTGATCGGGGAGAACGCGGCGCGCCTGATCGCGGGCTGTGACGTCGTCATCGACGGAACCGACGATTTCGCGACCCGGTTCGCCGTCAACGCCGCCTGTATGGCGGCGCGTATCCCGCTGGTCTCGGGCGCCCTGGGTCGATGGAGCGGTCAGGTCGGCGTCTTCACAGGCCGGCCCTGCTACCGATGCCTCGTGCCCGCCGCCCCCCCGGAGGCCGAAACCTGCGCCCGCGTCGGCGTGATCGGGGCGCTGGCGGGCGTGGTCGGGTCCATGGCTGCGCTCGAGGCGATCAAGCTCATCGTCGGAGCGGGCGCGCCGCTGGCGGGCCGGTTGTTGATCTACGACGGCCTGGCCGGGACCGCCCGGGCGGTCACGGTCGCCGCCGATCCCGGCTGTCCGGTCTGCTCCCGGGTCTAGGCGAAGACCCGCCGGAACAGCTCGATATACTGGGTCATCAGGTCCAGTTCGACGCCGTCTTCCCAGTCGGCGTGGCCGGCCCCGCGGATCTCGACATAGTCGACGGACTTGCCGGCGCGATCCAGCGCCTCCTTCATGCGGCGCGACTGGAAGACCGGAACCACGGGGTCGTCCACACCGTGCACCAGCATGATCGGGCAGGCGATTTCCGAGGCCCGGCGGCGGGGCGAGGCCAGAGCCAGGGCCGCGGCGTCTGCCTCGGGGTCGCCGATCCGGGTGGACCAGAAGCGGTAGGCGATGTTCTCCGCCGAATTGTCACCCCGCTTCTCATTGGCCAGCAGTTCGGGCAGGTCGCTGTCTCCGCAGATCGCGATGGCGGCCTTGTAAAGGTCCGGACGGCGCACGGCGCCCATCAGCGCGGCATAGCCGCCGTAGCTGCTCCCCATGATGCCGACCTTGCCGGCGTCCAGCCCGCGGGTCTTGATCGCGTGGTCGACGGCGTCCTCGACGTCCTCCTGCATCCGGTCGCCCCAACGCCCCCAGCCCTCGCTGGCGAAGGCCAGGCCATAGCCGCCGGAGCCACGGAAATTGGGCTGAAGAACCCACCAGCCCTCGGCCGCCAGGGCCTGGACCGTGCGGTCCCAGTTCATCACGTCGCGCAGTTCGGGCCCGCCGTGCGGCAGGACGATCAAGGGTCCGGGGGCCGCCCCGGGGGGCGCAGTCAGATAGGCGCGGATGGAAGCGCCATCGCGCGTGGTCACATCCAGCGCCTCGGTCTGGCCAAGCCGCTCGGTCTGCAGCGCGGTGCGCGGGGTCAGGTTGACGAAGCTGCGGGCGGCCCGGTCATACAGATACCAGGCGCCGGGCTCATTGGGCCCGCTGACATAGGACAGGAAGCGGTTGTGGGTCCGGTCGATATCGACCAGCCGCACATTGCAACTGTTGTCGAAGAACCGGTTCATGGCCCGGTGGTGCGGAGCCAGTTCCGGAACGGCGAAATCATATTCCAGGCGGTCGTTCCAGTAGGCGGCGCCCAAGTAGACGCCGCGATCGTCAGTCAGGCCGCCCGAGACGTCGGACCGGGGCCGCGAGGCGACGGGCGGGCCATAGACGCCCGTCCGCAGGTTGAACTCGCGGATGGACTGGACGTCTTCGCCCTCCTGTCGGGCGGAAACGAGAAGCACGTCGCCGCGGTCGGTCGCCGCGACGTATTCGAAGTCGAGAACGTCGGCGATTCGCATCCGGCGCACGAAGCGCCACTGACGCTCGTCCGGCGCCCGGGCCATAATCTCCAGGGTGTTTCCGGCGCTGTTGATGTCATAGCGCAGCACCGGCACCCCGTTCCGGGTCTCCCAGCCGACCGTGTCGAAATCGCCGCGCTCGAACTCTTCGGCCCGGCCGGTCATGACATTGACCTTGTACAGGGCGTTTATGCGCCGCGCCTGGGTTGGAGCCATCATCAGCACATGCTCCGGATCGTCGTGCAGCAGGTCGACGATGGCGCCGAGGTTGTGGGTGGTCCGCATCCGTTGCGTTTCATTGTCGAACAGGACCACGGCGCCGCCGGTGTCGGGATTGATCGACACCATCCGCCGGGAAATCACAGCCTCGGCGGTGGTCGAGCCCAGAGACCGGGCGGAGGTCCGTTCCGTGCTGGTCCGGCCGCCGAGTGCGATACGGACCAGCAGCCGTTCGTCGCTGGCCCATGCCATTGACTCGCAGTCGACGTCGCCCAGCGGTGAGCGCTTGGGCGGGGCGGAAGGATCGGCGGCGTCCAGCACGTCGAGAACCGCGAGCCGGACCCTGCCCTGATGGACCTCGCGGATGATGGCGATCCGTTCACCCGAGGGAGACAGGGCCACGCCTTTGACGCCGTCCTTGGCGTAGAAGTCGGCCAGGGCGTGGGGCGTGATCTGACGCGCCGCCACGGGTCCCGCCGCCGCCGCAACCCCGAGACCGCCGGCGCTCGCCAGCAGGCCCCGGCGCGACAATGCCCACCGCGTCGCCGCGGAATTCCTGATTGCCATGATAAACCCCCGATACTCTGAGTTCTAACAGCCCAAGGCTGGCGCCGACGTCAAGCGAAGGCCTGACGGAACAGGGCGACATAGCGGGTCATCAGCGCCTGCTCCCTGGCGTCCTCCCAGTCCGCGTGCCCCGCGTCCTCGACCTCGATCAGCTCGACCGACTTGCCGGCGCTGCGCAAGGCGTCGCGCATCCGACGGGACTGGATCGATGGCAGGACGGGGTCGTCGGCCCCGTGCACCAGCAACACAGGGCAGGTGATCTCGCTGGCCCGACGACGAGGCGAACCCGCCTCCAGCGCAGGCCCCATCACCGACCGGTCGCCGATGCGTTTGGTCCAGAATTCGTAGATCGGCTGGCCAGGGGTGTCGTCCTGACGGTCTTCCGACGCCAGCACGTCGGGCAGGTCGTAGACGCCGCAGATGCCGATCGCCGCCTTGTACAGGTCCGGCCGCTTCACCGCCCCCATCAGGGCCGCATAGGCGCCGTAGCTGGTGCCCATGATCCCGACCTTCGACGCGTCCAGCCCCTTCGCGGCGATGGCCTGAGCGACGGCGTCCTCGACGTCGTCCTGCATACGGTCGCCCCAGCGGGTCCAGCCCTGTTGGGCGAAGCTCTGGCCATAGCCGCCCGAGCCGCGAAAATTCGGCCGCAGCACCCACCAGCCCTGCGCCGCCAGCACCTGCACCTGCCGGTCCCAACTCGGCGTGTCGCGCACCTCGGGTCCGCCGTGGGGCAGGACGACCAACGGGCCGGGACGGCCTCCGGGCGGCGCCGTCAGATAGGCTTCGATGGTCGCCCCGTCGCGGGTCTGAACCTGCAGCACCTCGCTGGCGCCCAGCCGCTCCTGGTCCAGGTCGCGCGCCTGGCCGAGGTTGACGATCGCGCGCGCGGCCTTGTCGTAGAAGAACCAGGCCCCCGGCTCCGCCGGCCCGTCCACACGGGCGATGAAGCGGTTCCGCGCCATGTCGACGTCCGTGAAGTGCACGTTGCACGTATTGTCGAAGAAGCGGTTGAGGGCCCGGTGGTGGACGGCCAGCGCGGGATCGATGAACTCATATTCCAGCCGCTCGCCGTAATAGGCCGCGCCCAGATAGTTGCCCGCGGAGTCCCGCAGGCCGTAGGCGACGTCCCGGCCTGGACGGGGGTTCAGCGCAGGGCCGAGCGCGGTCGTCGTCAGGTCCATCTCGCGGACGCTCTGGACGTCCTCATTGTCGAGACGGGCGATGACCAGCACCTTGCCGGGCGTCTCGCCGGCGCCGACCCACAAAAAGTCCGGGGCCTCCCGCACCCGGGTGCGGCGCGCCATCTTCCACTCGGTCTCGCCCGGCGCCCGGACCATGATGGTCTCGACCGTGCCGCGGCTGTTCATGTCGTGACGCAGGACGGGCACGCCGTTGACGGCCCGCCAGTGATAGGTGCCCGATCCGCCGCGTTCAATCCGGGTCGCCGAACCTGTGTTCACATTGACCCGATGCAGGCCCATCACCCCGTCGGTCTCCCACGCGGCCATCAGGACATGGTCGGGATCGTTGGGCAGCATGTCGATGATGCGGCCCATGTCGAAGGTGTTGCGCATACGGTTGCGCTGATCGCTGAACAGCAGCACCACCTCGCCGGTCGTGGCGTTCACGGAGACCGTGCGCCGCATGTAGTAGTCGACGTCCTCTTCCCTCCGGTTGGACCCGGCCATCGCCCGGCCCGATACCGTTCCCTTCAGGATCACGCTCACCAGAAGGCGCTCGTCACTCGCCCAGTCGACGAAGCTGACCACCACTGCGCCAAGGGGAACCCGGCGGCGCTGGCCCTCGGGGTCGGCGGCGTCGATGAAGTCGATGGCGCTGCGCGGGGTCTCGTCGGTGCCGAGGTTCTCGGCCACGGCGATCCGGGTTCCGGACGGTGACAGGGCCGCGCCGCTGCTCTTTGTCGGCTTGAAGAATTCACTCAGCGGATAGGCGCCGGCCTGGGCCCGCGCCACGCCCGGCGGCAAGGCCGCCATCCCGGCCAGCGCCGCCGTTCCGGCCAGCAGACCGCGCCGCGACAGGGCGGCTTGCGCCGCCTTGCTCAATCCGGTTTTCATGGTTCCCCCCGAAACGCTACTGTGCGCCTAACAGCCCAAGGTTTTGCGAGGCGTCAAGCGCAAGGTTTCAGAGCATGGCCGGAATCACCCGGTCCGGCGGCCGGTGGCCGTTGTGGAAGGTCTGGATATTGGCGATCACCCGATCGCCCATGTCCTGTCGCGCCTCCAGCGTGGCCGACCCCAGATGGGGCAGCAGCACGACATTGGCGTGGCCCAGCAGCCCCGGGTGAATGGCCGGCTCGTGCTCATAGACGTCCAGACCGACCCCGGCGATCGCACGGCGCGCCACCGCGTCCGCCAGCGCCGCCTCGTCGATCAGCTCGCCGCGGGCGGTGTTGATCAGGATGGCGTGGGGCTGCAGCCGGGCCAGCCGTTCCGCCGACAGCAGGTGGTGGGTCTCCTTCGTCGCCGGACAGTTCAGCGAGATCAGGTCCATCCGCGCCAGCATCTGGTCCAGATCGTCCCAGTAAGTCGCTCCCAGCTCCTCGGCGATCATGGCCGGGACGGGTTTTCGGTTGTGATAGTGGACCTGCATCCCGAACGCCTTCGCGCGCCGGGCCAACGCCTGTCCGATGCGGCCCATGCCGACGATGCCCAGCCGCTTGCCCCACAGTTTGCGCCCGGTCATCCAGGTCGGTGTCCAGCCCTCGAACCGGCCCTCGGCCACCACCTGGGCGCCTTCGACGATGCGGCGGCTGACCGCGAGGATCAGGCCCATGGCGAGGTCGGCGGTGTCCTCGGTCAGGACGCCGGGCGTATTGGTCACGATCAGGCCGCGTCCCACCGCCGCGTCGATGTCGATGTGATCCACGCCCGCGCCGAAATTGGCGATCATCCTCAGCTGCCCGCCCGCCGCGGCGATCAGGGTGGCGTCTATGATGTCGGTTATGGTCGGGACCAGCACGTCCGCCCGCTGAACCGCCGCCTCCAGCGCGGCGCGGTCCATGGGCTTGTCGGTCAGATTCAGCTCGGCGTCGAACAGTTCGCGCATGCGCGTCTCGACCGCGTCCGGCAGCCGTCTGGTTAACACGACCTTAAGTCTGGGCGCGGACATTGGCGGCCTTCGGTTTCGATCGCTTCGGCTTATTGGCGCATCCGGTGTCTGGCAAGGCTCGCTCACGCTTCCAACGACTGGCCGTCCTCGGCGCCGTCCTGACCGGCGCCGTCGTGGCCGGGGCGGGTCAGGCCATGCCTGACGGCCGGCCGACGCCCAGCGGCCAGCCCGTGCCGCGCTGGCTGTCGCTGAAATCCGACGAGGTCCGGGCGCGGTTCGGTCCCGGTCTCGACTACCGGATCCTGTGGGAATACCAGGTCTCGGGCCTGCCTGTGCAGGTGGTCGCCGAGACCACCGAATGGCGCAAGATCTGCGATCCCGAAGGCGGTGTCGCCTGGGTTCACCGTAGCGTCGTCTCCAGCCGCCGCAGCGCCTTCAACGCCTCGGACGCCGAGATTCCGGTCCGCTCCGGCCCTTCCACGACCGCCGCCCTGCGGGCCCGGCTGACGCCCCGCTCGGTCGTGGCCATGGAAGACTGCGAAGGCGGCTGGTGCGAGGTGCGAGTGCGCCGGATGCGGGGCTTCGTGCGCCAGCGCGACGTCTTCGGCGGTCAGGAACAGGCCCTGTGCAGCGCCGCCCGTCCGGCGGGACGGGGGCGTTAGACCCTCACCGCTTTGAGCGGAGCCATTGACCGCTAAAAAGTTGAGCCGCCGGTTCACGTCGTGTAACCCGACGGCAACACCGGCCTCAAGCCGCGCAAGGCGCGTCAGGCCAACACAATGCGAGAGCCCCTTGAGCCAGTCGAAAAATCCGTCGTCCTACGACTACGAGGCCCTTCTGGCGGCGGGACGGGGTGATCTGTTCGGTCCCGCCAACGCCAAGCTGCCGGCTCCGCCGATGCTGATGTTCGACCGTATCGTGACGATCAACGATGACGGCGGCGCGCACGGCAAGGGCTATGTCGAGGCCGAACTCGACATCCATCCCGACCTCTGGTTCTTCCAGTGCCATTTCATCGGCGACCCGGTCATGCCCGGCTGCCTTGGCCTGGACGCCATGTGGCAGCTGGTCGGCTTCTATCTCGGCTGGATCGGCGGTCCCGGAAAGGGCCGGGCTCTGGGCGTCGGCGAGGTCAAGTTCACGGGCCAGGTCACCCCGGACGTCAAGAAGGTGGTCTACAAGATCGACCTGAAGCGGGTCATCAACCGCCGGCTGGTCATGGGCATCGCCGACGGGGTTCTCGAAGCCGACGGCGTTCCTATCTATACAGCCACCGATATGCGGGTCGGCCTGTTCGGCGCGACGGAGCCCGTCGGCGGCTGACTCCATGCGAAGACCGCGATCAACGCGGCGAATAGCGTTCAAGAAGGAAACCACACCATGCGGCGTGTCGTCGTCACCGGACTGGGTATCGTCTCATCCATCGGCACTGGCCAGGACGAGGTCTCGGCCTCATTGCGCGACGCCCGCTCGGGCGTCGTCGCGGCGCCGGACCATACAAAGTATGGCTTCCGCTCGCAGGTCTGGGCCCCGCCGGCGCTGGGCGTAACGGCCGAGGACTGGGCCCCGCACGTCGATCGCCGCGCCGCCCGCTTCCTCGCCAATGGCACGGCCTGGGGTCACATCGCCTTCGAGGAGGCGCTGAAGGATTCCGGCATGAGCGCCGAGGAAATCCAGTCAGACCGCATCGGCGTGATTGTCGGCGAGGGCGGTCCCTCGACCCAGATCATCCTCCAGGCCGCCGCCACCACGATTGAAAAGACGTCGCCCAAACGCATCGGCCCGTTCGCCGTGCCCAAGGCCATGGCCTCGGGTCCCTCGGCCGTGCTGGCCACCTGGTTCCAGCTCAAGGGGATCAACTATTCGATCTCCTCGGCCTGCGCGACCAGCGCCCACTGCATCGGCGCGGCCGCCGAACAGATCGCCTGGGGCAAGCAGGACGTGGTCTTCGCCGGCGGCGTCGAGGACATCGACTGGTCGATGTCGAACATGTTCGACGCCATGGGCGCGATGTCGTCCAACTTCAACGAAACACCCTCGGTCGCCTCAAGAGCCTATGACGCCGCCCGCGACGGCTTCGTCATCGCCGGCGGCGCCGGGATCGTGGTGCTGGAAGAGTATGAGCGGGCCGTGGCGCGCGGCGCGACCATCTACGCCGAGGTCACCGGCTACGGCGCCAATTCCGACGGTTACGACATGGTCGCCCCCTCGGGCGAGGGCGCCGAGCGCTGCATGAAGATCGCGCTCGAAATGGCCGGCAATCCGAAGATCGACTACCTCAACCCGCACGGCACCTCGACGCCGGTGGGCGACTCCAAGGAGATGGGGGCGGTCCGCAACGTCTTCGGCGACGCCATCCCGATGATCTCCTCGACCAAGTCGCTGACGGGTCACTCGTTGGGGGCCGCCGGGGCGCAGGAGGCCATCTACTGCCTGCTGATGATGAAGCACGGCTTCGCCGCCGAAAGCGCCCACATCGAAAACCTCGATCCCGAGTTCGAGGGCATGCCGATCCTGCGCAAACGCCACGACGGCGAACTGAAGCACGTCATGTCCAACAGCTTCGGCTTCGGCGGCACCAACGGCACGCTGATCCTGTCGAAGGTCTGAGGCCCTACCAGCCGCTTTCCGCCCCGGCTGCAGCGATGCATCCTGTCATGGCGTTCCGGTCAGCCGTCAGGTCGTTGACGCCATGCATCCGCGCGGCGTCCGGCCACAGTTTGATCGTCTGGCGTCCGGGGTTGGTCGCGGCCTCGCCGACACCGACGCAGGCAGCCTGAAGCTGCCCGGTCTTGAACTCGTCGTCGGTTGCGGCGTCCGCCAGAAGAACCACCACGACCGGCGGCCGGGCCTCGCGGGCGTTGTTGTGGCCGATATAGAAGCGGGCGCAGGTCGCCGCGCGCTCCAGTTCGTCGTCCAGACAGGCGCGAAAGGCCGCTTCCTCCAGCGGCGGAGGGGTGAAGGCGAACGAACCGGTCTCGTCGCCGACCGCCTCGACGGTCCACCGCCCATAGCGGATCTGGCCCTGGGTCGCGTCGTCCAGCGATACCACTACGACGGCGACCGGCAGGCGCGGCGGCGGCATGAGGGGGCCTGACAGGGCGACAAGCAGTTCAAACATGGGGGACGCTCCGGACGATGGCATGACGCTAGCGCCCGCATGATCCGCGCGCCAGCTGATCGAAGCTGACGCGAGCTTGTCTGGACACGGACCCGCATTTCCGGCGAAGACCGCCCCCGACCCCTGCTTGCCGGAGCCTTTCCTGACCCTCGACCCCTACATCCTCTTCCTGCTCGGCCTCGGCGCCGTCATCCTTCTGGTCGCCTGGGCGCCGGTCGGGCTGAAGCCGCTGCCGCTGACTCTCGCCATCCTGTGCGTGGCGCTGGGCGTGGTCATATTCAGCACCGGCCTGCTGTCGTTCAATCCGGACCCGAGGACGTGGGACACGGCGACCGAGCGGCTGACCGAACTGGTGGTGATCATCAGCCTGATGGGGGCGGGGCTGAAGCTGGACCGGCCGCTGGGCTGGCGGCGGTGGTCCTCGACCTGGCGGCTGCTGGCCGTGGCCATGCCCCTGACCATCGCCGCCGTGGCCTGGCTCGGCGTGGCCGGTCTGGGCTTCAGCCTCGCCATGGCCCTGTTGCTGGGCGCCGCCATGGCCCCGACGGACCCCGTGCTGGCCGCCGATGTACAGGTCGGTCCGCCGACATCGGGCGACGAGGACGAGGTGCGTTTCGGCCTGACTTCCGAAGCCGGGCTCAACGACGCCCTCGCCTTCCCCTTCGTGCATCTGGCCATCCTGGCCGCCGCCGGGGGGCTCGCCGCCACGGAAGGGCTGACGGACTGGTTGACGATCAAGGTCGGCTGGAAACTGGCCGCCGGCGTGGGCGTCGGCGTGCTCACCGGGTTCGGCTTCGCCCGGCTGATCTTCCGCGGCGGCGGGACGCGTTTCGGCGACGGCCTCGTCGCCCTTGCCGCCACCCTGGTCGCCTATGCGGCCGCCGAGCTGGCCCACGGCTACGGCTTCCTCGCCGTCTTCGTGTGCGCCCTTACGATCCGCGCCGCCGAGCGCGACCACCAGATTCATCAAGAGATGCACGACTTCTCCGACCAGATCGAACGGCTGCTGATCATGCTGTTGCTGGTCCTGTTCGGCGGCGCCCTGGCCAACGGCCTGCTGGCGTCCCTGACCTGGGTCGACGCCCTGATCGGCCTGGCGGTGGTGTTCGTGGTCCGGCCGGTCGCGGGGATGATCGCCATGACCGGATCAAGCCAGCCGATGCGCGAGCGGCTGCTGCTATCCTTCCTCGGCATCCGCGGCGTCGGCTCGGTCTATTATGTGGCCTACGGTCTCAACCACGGCGATTTCGGCGACAGCGAGCGGCTGTGGGCCATCGTCGGCTTCATCATCCTCGTCTCGATCCTTGTGCACGGCGTCACCGCGGCCCCTCTGCTGCAGCGGCTGACGCGGCGGCGTGAGGCGGAAGCGGGCTGACGCTTCCCCCCGAATGCGGGCGCTGCTAACCCTCCGCCCACGGCCTCAGGCCAACCAGACCGGCCTCAAGCAGCGAGCAACCGCGTTGCGAGCGACAGGCCACCAAAAGGGAGACGGACCATGGCGAGCGAGAGCGGCTGGAACATGCCCACGGGCGAACTCATGAAGGGCAAGAAGGGCCTGATCATGGGGGTCGCCAACTCGAACTCCATCGCCTGGGGCATCGCCTCCCAGCTGGCGGCCCAGGGGGCTGAACTGGCCTTCACCTACCTCGGCGAGGGGCTGGAGCGCCGCGTCCGCCCGCTGGCCGAGAGCGTCGGCGCGAAACTGCTGATCCAGGCCGACGTCACCGACGACGCTTCCATGGATGCGGCCTTCGCCGAGCTGGAAAAGGCCTTCGGCACGATCGATTTCGTCGTCCATTCGGTGGCCTTCGCCAACAAGGACGAGCTCAAGGGCAGCTTCGTCGATAACACCAGCCGCGACAGCTTCCTGCTGGCCATGAACATCTCGGCCTTCAGCTTCGTCGACGTGGCCAAACGCGCCTCGAAGCTGATGCCCAACGGCGGCTCGCTGGTGACCATGACCTACCTCGGCTCGGAGCGGGCCATTCCCAACTACAACACCATGGGCGTGGCCAAGGCGGCGCTGGAGGCGGCGACCCGCTACATCGCCCGCGACCTCGGCCCGCGCGGCATCCGCTGCAACGCCATCTCGGCCGGGGCCATGCGCACCCTGTCGCTGGCCGGCATCTCGGGCGGCCGCGGCATGATCAGCCAAGGCCGGGCCATGTCGGCGATGAAGGAGGACACCTCGATGGAGGGCGTCGCCGGCGCCGCCCTATGGCTGTGCTCGGACCTCGGCTTCTCGACCACGGGCGAGGTCATCCACGTCGACGCCGGCTTCCACATGATGGGCATGGCGGCCGACGAGGAGGGGTAGGGCTTCGCCAAACACGGCAATGTGACTCGCTCTCGTGCCAGTATACACCCTTAAGATGTTCCGCTGCACTCGGAGAACGAGATGACCGATACACTTCCGGACGTCGAGGTCGTCGGCCAACGGCGCCGCTCGAACGGGACTTTTCCGGCGGGCCCAGGTGGCGGCGGGGGAGGCGGAGGTGACCCTTCTGCCTTCCGCATCTACATCGTCGGAACGCGAGCGGACCCAGGCGAGCAAGCTCGACTTCAAATCCGCGTGTATGATGAGACCAACCTGGATGGCGATGAAGACAACCCAGGGCCGGAGGTGAATCCAGATGCTCAACCTTGTCCAGTTTAGGATCGCTTTGGTCGCGGCCATAATGTTGGGCTGTGCCGGTTTTGCCGCCGGGCCGGTTGGAGCTCAACAAGTGCAAGGCTCGGAACACCAAGGCAGGCGGGCAGACGCAGGGTACTCGACGACGGATGCTCTCACGGGAGCGTGGCAGACAGTCGAGATTTTCGCCTTTCCAAACCCCGATCTAAGGCTGCCCAACGGTAGGCCAACGATTCAGTATGTCGCTCGAAGGAACAGCGGTGAAGCTGGTCAGGCTGGAACAATCACTTGGACGAGGTCGAGCGACTGCCCGGCCCTATACAATACTCTCGTATGGATGACCGTGCTTGTGGCCCCCAGGATTGAGATCGCTGGAGTCAGTCCGAGTGAGGCGGAGCCCGCAGGTAGAAGGCCGGTGACCGTCTCTACGGACGGCCTCTCGACAACGGTTTGGGGGCGCGGAACCCAACCCGACCATACCGCCAACACAAGGCTAGAGATGAGCAGCAATGGAGGCTTGATCGCGGATTTCGGTCGAGCCGCGACAGACAACCTGTCGCAATGCTGGCGGTCGGAGGAGCCTGCGGTTTAAGGTCAAGCGGGACGCTCGGGCTGTTTCGTTGCGCAGGCGCCACCGGGGGTCTCAGTCCGGTTCGCGCTCGCCGATCTCGGTCGGTTTCACCGCCAGCAGCCAGCCGTCGGCGATGTGAAGGTCCGGCACGGCGTCCTTCGTGAAGGGCAGATACCAGGTCGGGCCGCCGGTCGCGGGGGCGATCTCCAGCATGTCGTCGGCGCCGAAATTCTGCACGGACTTGACGGTGCCCAAGACCAGCCCGTCAGGATCGCGCGCCTCCAGCCCGACCAGATCGGTCAGGTAGAACTCGTCCTCGTCCGGCTCGGGCAGCTTGTCGCGCGGGATATAGAGCTTCAGTCCGCGCAGGGCGTCGGCCTGTTCCTTGGTGGCGATCTCTTTCGCCCGACCGACCACGGCCGCCTTCTCGGCCCGGCCCGAGGTCAGCGTCAGGCCGGGCGAGCCATCGGCTCGCAGCAGGACGCCGTACGACAGCAGGGCCATGGGGTCGGCGGTCCAGGCCGTGACCCGCACCTCGCCCTTGACCCCGAACCCCCCGGCGACCTGGCCGACGAGGATGAGTTTGCTGTCGGTCACGAGACCCTCTCCCACTGGGAGAGGGCTTGAGCGCACGAGCGCGCAGTGCTCGTTCTGGCGCGACCCGCAGGGCGGCGCGAAGCGTCAAAGGGTGAGGGGTTACGGCGTTCCGTGTGGACGCACCATAACCCCTCACCCTCCCACCCGCTGACGCGGGCGGGCCCCGCCCTCTCCCTCTGGGAGAGGGTTTTCACGTCAGGCCTCGGTCTTTTCTTCTTCGGTGGCTTCGGCGGCCGGGGCTTCTTCCGCGGCGGCTTCAGCGGCCGGAGCTTCTTCAGCAGCAGCTTCGGCCGGAGCCTCTTCCGCGGCGGCTTCGGCCGGGGCTTCCTCGGTCACGGCTTCAGCTTCAGCGGTCGGAGCCTCTTCAGCAGCAGCCTCGGCCGGGGCTTCTTCAGCAGCGGCTTCCGGCTCGGGGGCCGGAGCGTTTTTGGCGGCTTCAGCGGCGGCCTTGGCTTCTTCCTTGGCGCGGACGGCGGCTTCGGCGGCCTCGATCTTGGCGGCGGCTTCGGCCTCGGCGCGGTCGGCTTCGCGCTGGGCGCGCTCGGCGGCGCGTTCCTGGGCCTTCTTGCCCGGCTCGGCCTTCTTCGGGTTGTTCGACTGGGTCCACTTGACCTTGCCGGCCAGGGCTTCGTCCTGGCTCAGGAAGCGGGCGACGCGGTCGGTGGGCTGGGCGCCCTTGGACAGCCATTCCGTGATGCGGTCGACCTTCAGGTTGACGCGCTTCTGCTCGCCATCGCGCGGCAGCATCGGGTTGTAGGTGCCGACGCGCTCGATGAATTTGCCGTCGCGCGGCGAGTGGCTGTCGGCGACGACGATGTAATAGTAGGGGCGCTTCTTGGCGCCGCCGCGGGCCAGACGAATCTTCAACATTTTCAGTCTCTTTCTTTGGTCGTTCTATTTCTTGGGAGGGAAGCCCGGAAGACCCGGAAGGCCCCCCGGAAGTTGTCCGCCGCCCAGTCCAGCGAGCCGGTCCTGAAGGGCTTTCATTTCGTCGGCGCTGGGCTCGGGCATGCGGCCGCCCCCCATCGCCTTGAGGCGGGCCATGTCCGGGCCGCCCCCCATGCCGCCGCCGAGGCCGCCCATCATGGCGGCCATCTGCTTCATGCCCTTGCCGCCGCCGCGCGACATGGACTTGACCATGTCGGCCATCTGGCGGTGTTGTTTGAGCAGGCGGTTGATGTCCTGGACCTCGACGCCGGCGCCCCGCGCGACACGCTTCTTGCGGCTGGCGTTGAGCAGGTCGGGCTTCTTGCGCTCGGCCCTGGTCATTGAGGAGATGATGGCTTCCTGGCGGGCGATCATGCGGTCGTCGACGCCGCTGTCGGCCATCTGGGCCTTCATCTTGGCCACGCCCGGCAGCATGCCCATGATGCCCTGCAGCCCGCCCATCCGCTTCATCTGCTGTAGCTGGCCGGCCAGGTCGTTCAGGTCGAACTGGCCCTTGGCCAGCTTGCGGGCCATGGCCTCGGCCTTGGAGGCGTCCAGCTCCTGCGACGCCTTCTCGACCAGGGCGACGATGTCCCCCTGACCCAGGATGCGGCCGGCGACGCGGCGGGCGTCGAACACTTCCAGCGCGTCGACCTTCTCGCCCGCGCCGATGTATTTGATCGGCAGGCCGGTGACGGCCCGCATCGACAGCATGGCCCCGCCGCGCCCGTCGCCGTCGGCGCGGGTCAGAACGAGGCCGGTCAGCGGCAGGCGCTCGTGGAAGGCTTTCGCCGTGCGAACCGCGTCCTGACCGGTCAGGCTGTCGGCGACCAGCAGGGTCTCGACCGGCTTCGAGACGGCGGCGACTTCCGCCACCTCGGCCATCAAGGCCTCATCGAGGGTGATGCGGCCGGCCGTGTCGAGGATCAGGACATCGAAGCCCTGCAGTTTCGCGGACTGGAGCGCGCGTCGGGTGATCTGGATCGGCGACTCGCCGGCCACGATCGGCAGGGTCGCCACATCGATCTGTTTGCCGAGGGTCTGCAGCTGCTCCATGGCCGCCGGACGACGCGTGTCCAGCGAGGCCATCATGACCTTCTTGCGGTCGAATTTCGTGAGACGAAGGGCCAGCTTGGCCGAGGTCGTGGTCTTGCCCGAGCCCTGCAGGCCGGCCATCAGGATGACGGCGGGCGGCGTGGCGTTCAGATTGATCGGGGTCGGCTCCTCGCCGCCCAGCATCTCGACCAGACCGTCATAGACGATCTTGACCACCTGATCGGCCGGCTTGACCGAGCGGATGACGTCCTCGCCGGTGGCGCGCTCGGTGGCGAAGGCGATGAAGTCCTTGACGACGGGCAGGGCGACGTCGGCCTCGAGCAGCGCCACGCGCACTTCGCGCATCGCGTCGGCCACGTCCTTTTCGGACAGGGCGCCGCGCCCGGTGATCCGGTCAAAGACGCCTGTCAGCCGCTCGTTCAGAGCCTCGAACATACAAACCTCGTCAGCCCTGCGGGCCACCAACATCCGACGGGTGAGACGGTCTCCATAGCGAAATGGCCTCCGGCGACGATCACGTCGGCGGAGGGTTCTCGCCTGCCTCGTCCGGCCGGAACCGGGGTCGTGCAGGTGGAGACGCGAGGTTCACTGGCGTCGGAAGCGGCGGCTTATGAAGGAAAAGGGGCGGTTTGTCGACTCGTCCGGGACAATTCCGTCCGGGCGTTCGCGGACCGCACTTTGGGTTTCAGCGTTAGCTTTGCAATGGCCAACCCCTTCGCCCCTGATACGGTGCCGCTTCCAGCCTCCCCGCTGAAAGACGACGCCATGAGCCCTGCCGCTGACGACCGCCTGCGCGACGAGGTCCGCCTGCTGGGCGGCCTGCTGGGCGAGGTCATTCGCGCGGAGGGCGGGCAGGACCTCTACGACCGGATCGAGGCTGTGCGGCAGGCTTCGGTGGCCTACCATCGGGGCCCGGCCTCCACCGACGCCTCGCGGCTGGAGGCGCTGCTGGCCGAACTGTCGCTCGATGACGCCGTCGGCCTGGCCCACGGTTTCGCCGCCTTCTCCCTGCTGGCCAATGTGGCCGAGGACCGGGCCGGCAAGCGGCTGGCGCAGGAGCAGACGGCGGCAGGCGCGCGGCCCGACACGCCCGAGGGCGCCCTGCAGCGGCTGGTCGCCGCGGGTCGGACGCCCGCCGATGCGCGCGACCTGCTGGCCGCCGCCCTGATTTCTCCGGTCCTGACCGCCCACCCGTCGGAGGTCCGGCGCAAGAGCGTCATCGACCGCATCGCCGCCGTTTCGGACCTGCTGGACGCCTGCGACCAGACCGGCGCGACCTGCGATCTCGCCGCGCGGGACGCGGGGCTGCGCCGCCAGACCACCATCCTGTGGGCGACGCGTCTGGTGCGGCAGGCCGGGCTGGTGGTGCAGGACGAGATCGACACCGTCGTCTCCTTCCTCGATCGCGTCTTTCTGCAGGTGGCGCCCGCCCAGCTGGCGGACTGGCGTCGGCGACTGGACGCGCCGGACCTGGCTCCATTCATCCGCATCGGCACCTGGGTCGGCGGCGACCGGGACGGCAATCCCAATGTCGACGGCGCGGTCCTGACCGCCGCCTTCCGCAGCCAGTCTCGCGCCGTGCTGCGCTTCTATCTCGACGAGGTGAACGCCCTCGGCGCCGAGCTCAGCCTGTCGGGGTCGATGAGCGCCATCTCTCCGGCCCTGCGTGCCCTGGCCGAGGCCTCTGGCGACCGCTCGCCCCACCGCGCCGACGAGCCCTACCGCCGCGCCCTCAGCGAGATCTACGCCCGGCTGGCGGCGACCTGGCCGGTCCTGACGGGCCAGCCGGTCCCGCGCGCGCCGTCGTTCGTCGCCGCGCCCTATTCAGGCCCGGATGCCTTTCGCGCCGATCTGGCGGTATTGCAGGACAGTCTGGTGGCCAACCACGGCGCGGTTTTCGCCGACGACCGGCTGGCCCGGCTGATCACGGCTGCCGATGTGTTCGGATTCCACATGGCTACCCTGGACCTGCGCCAGAATTCGGATGTGCATGAGCGCGTCGTCGCCGATCTGCTGAAGGTCGCGGGGGTGTGCGACGACTACGCCGACCTGGATGAGGCGACCCGTCTGTCGATCCTCGCCGCCGAACTGGCTTCGGGCCGCCCGCTGTTCAACCCCTATGCGGCCTATGCCGACGAGACGCTGAAGGAACGTGCCATCCTCCAGGCGGCGGCTGAGGCCCTGCGCCTGTTCGGTCCGCAGGCGATCCGCACCCATGTGGTCTCCAAGACCGATGCGGCCTCCGACCTGCTCGAAGTCTATCTTCTGCTCAAGGAGGTCGGTCTCTACCGGCCCGCTGATCCCGCCGCCTGTCCCATACAGGCCGCGCCCCTGTTCGAGACGATCGACGACCTGCGCGCCTCCCGGCCGACGCTGGAGCGCCTGCTGACGGAGCCGTCCGCCCTCGCCATCGCCCGGGCCCGGGGCGTGCAGGAGGTAATGATCGGCTATTCCGACTCCAACAAGGACGGCTCCTACCTGACCTCCACCTGGGAGTTGCACGAGGCCTCGCGCGCTCTAAAGACCGTGACGGACGCGGCCGGTCTCCGGTTGCAGCTGTTCCACGGGCGGGGCGGGGCCGTGGGCCGGGGCGGGGGCTCCAGTTTCGCCGCGGTTGTGGCCCAGCCGCAGGGGACGGTCTCGGGCCGCATCCGCGTCACCGAACAGGGCGAGGTCATCGCCAACAAATACGGCGAGCCGGAAGTGGCGCGGCGCAACCTCGACGCCCTGACCTGCGGGGTCCTTCTGGCCTCGCTGGCGCCGCCGCCCGACGCCGAGCTGACCGCTCGCCACGGCCCGACGCTGGACCGGCTGTCGAAGGCCTCGATGGCCGGCTACCGGGCCCTGGTCTATGAGACCGAAGGCTTCGTCGAATATTTCCGCGCCGCCACGCCCATCGCCGAGATCGCCGATCTCAAGATCGGCTCGCGGCCCGCCTCGCGCACAGCCTCCACCGCCATCGAGGACCTGCGCGCCATTCCCTGGGTGTTCAGCTGGTCGCAGTCGCGCGTCATGCTGCCGGGCTGGTTCGGCTTCGGCTCGGCCGTCGCGGGCGCCGACATGGACGAGCTTCAGGCCATGAACCGCGACTGGCCCTTCTTCCGCACCCTGATCCAGAACATGGAGATGGTCATGGCCAAGGCCGACATGACCATCGCCCGGCGCTACGCCGCCCTCGTGCCCGACCGGGCCTTGGCCGACCGGATATTCGCCGCCATCCAGGCCGAGTGGGACCGCACCCATGCGGCGGTCCTGGGCGTCACCGGCCAGGCAGCCCTGCTGGGCAGCCAGCCCGAGCTGGACCGGCTGATCCGGCTGCGCATGCCCTACGTCGAACCGCTGAACCATGTGCAGATCGAGCTGATCCGCCGCCGCCGCGCCGGCGACGACGACCCCCGGGTTCGCGAAGGCATATTGCTGGCGCTGAACGGAGTGGCCGCGGGTCTGCGCAACAGCGGCTGATCAGTGTTCAGCTTTCCGCGAATTCATCCGCCGTCTCTATTTCGCCGCCAAACCCACACCCGCCTGAAACAGCCCGGCCGTATCTCCTGGTCCGTCGCCGCAAAGAGCGACGCAGACCTCCGCAGGAGATCGCCATGAAAATCCTCGCTTATCTCGTCGCCGCCCTCACTGTCAGCCTCGCCCCCGGCGCCGCCTCAGCCCAGGAGGCCCGCGTCCAGTGGGGCGATCTGGATCTCTCGAGCGCCGCCGGCGCTGACGCCTTCGACGCCCGCGTCGCCGCCGCCGCCGACCGGATGTGTCGCGGCGTCAAACGGCCCGGCAGCCGGATCAATGACCGCGCCTTCTGCCGCGCCGCCTTCCGTGACGAGGCGGTCCGCCAGCTGCCCGGCGCCGTCCAGGTCGACTACGCCCTCAGCCGCCTGCCGGTCATTCTCTGATCCAGGCGGCGGTCACACGAAAAGGGCCGGCGGATCGCTCCGCCGGCCCCGGTTGTCTCGGGCCTGATGTCTTACGACGTCGGGAAGCCCCGGACCTTCAGCAGCGCGGTTACATCCGGGTCCCGGCCACGGAAGCGGCGATAGGCCTCGGCGCGGTCGGTGGTGTTGCCCTCGGCCAGGATGATCGCCTTGTAGCGGGCCGCGATGTCCGGATTGAAGACGTCGCCCGACTCCTCGAAATAGGCCCAGGTGTCGGCGTCCATGACCTCTGACCAGAGGTAGGAATAGTAGCCCGCCGAATAGGCGTCCGAGGTGAACAGGTGATTGAACTGCGGCAGGCGGTGCCGCATCACGATCTCCTTCGGCATGCCATAGCGCGCCAGGCTCTCGCGCTCGAAGGCGTCGATGTCGGTCGGCGGCGTGGCCCGGGTGTGCAGGTCCATATCGACCAGGGCCGAGGACAGATAGCTGACAGTGGCATAGCCCTGGTTGAAGGTGGCCGCCGCCTCGACCTTGTCCACCAGCGCCTGCGGCATGGCCTCGCCGGTCTGGTAGTGGCGCATGAAGCCGTCGAGAATCGGCCGGCTCAGCACCCAGTGCTCATGCACCTGCGACGGATATTCCACATAGTCCCGCGGCGTGCCGCCCAGGGCCGGATAGGTGTAGGCGGCCGAGAGCGAGTGCAGGGCGTGGCCGAACTCGTGGAACAGGGTCTCTGCGTCATCGAGCGAGATCAGGATCGGGTTTGTGCCTTCCGCCTTGGTGAAATTGTTGTTGTTCGACGACAGCACGTTCTTGACGCCGTCATAGGTCGAATAGCTGCGGTAGCTGGTCGCCCAGGCGCCCGAGCGTTTGCTGGGGCGCGAGAAGTCGTCGGAATAGAACAGGCCGACATGGCTGCCGTCGGACTTGTTCGTGACCTCGAACACCTCGACGTCGGGGTGGAAGCCCGGGACGCTCCCGGCCGGCACGGGCGTGAAGTCGAATCCGTACAGTCGCCCGGCCATATGGAAAGCGCCGCGCTTGACGTTGTTCAGCTCGAAATACGGTTTCAGCTCATTCTGATCGAGGTCGTACTTCTGCTTCCGGACCTTCTCCGCATAGTAGAGGTAGTCCCACGGTTCGATTTCGTGACCGGCGATCGCCCGCATGTCGGCGACCTCCTCGATGACGCGCGCCTTGGCGGGGGCCCAGACGCGGTTCATCAGGCCCATGGCCGCCGCCGGAGTCTTCGCCATCGTGTCCTGCATCCGCCATTCGGCGTGGTTGGCGAAGCCCAGCAGCCGGGCCCGCTCGGCCCTCAGCCGCACGATCTCGGCGATGGTCGCATTGGTGTCGTTGGCGTCGCCGTTGTCGCCGCGGTTGACGAATTTGCGCCAGACCTGTTCGCGCAGGGCCCGGTCGTCGGCGAAGCTCAGGAACGGATCGACGCTCGAGCGGGTGTTGACGATGGCCCAGCCCTGGACGTTGCGCGACCGGGCCGCGCCGGCGGCGGCGGCCTTGTTCGAGGCCGGCAGTCCGGCCACCCCGGCTTCGCTGGAGATGACCGTCCAGGCGTTCTCGTCGGCCACCACCTTCTGGCCGAAGCTGGTGAAGGCGTTGGACAGGGCGGTGTTGATCCGGCCCAGCTCGGCCTTGCCGGCGGGATTCAGGGCCGCGCCGTTGCGGATGAAGGCGTCCCGGCTGCGCGTCGTGATCCGCGTCTGTTCGGCCGTCAGGCCCGCAGCGGCGGCGCCGTCGGCGACGGCCTTGATGCGGGCGAACAGCCGTTCATTGAAGGTGATCTCGTCGCCGGCCGCCGACAGCAGGGGCGACAGTTCGGTATCAACCGCATTGTAATCGTCCGACCCGATGTTGGAGGTCATGACGCCATAGATGGCGCCGGCGCGGTCGAGCGGATCGCCCGCCATCTGCAGGGCGACCAGGGTGTTGGCGAAGGTCGCCGGTTCGGGATTGTCGGCGATCGCCGCAATCTCGGCGCGCTGCAGGTCGATGCCCTCAAGCAGGGCCGCGCGCAGCTTCGGCGCCGTGACCCGGTCCCACGGCGGGACGCCTTCATACGGGCCGGTCCAGACCTGCAACAGCTCGGCCTGCGGCGTCTGCACCGGCAGGACGGCGCGGGCGGCGGCGGCGTCAGTCGCCAGAGTCGCGGCGGGGGTTTCGCCGCCCATCGACATCCCGTTGGAGGCGCAGGCCGACAGGGCGAACAAACTGCCCCCGGCGACGAGAAGCTGGCGTCTGTGCATGGATAAACTCCGTCCGTGAATGGGTTCCTGCGAACCGTAGGCCCTTCCCGGCCTGACTGTCACATGAACGGCCCGTAATCTTCGCCGGTGGACGGGGACCGGCGGCCCGTCTAAAGCGCGCGGCATGGCGATTGGCGTATTCGACTCCGGCGTGGGCGGCCTGACGGTCCACCGCGAATTGACGCGGCGCTTTCCGGAGCGCGACTTCATCTATCTGGCCGACCAGGCCAATGCCCCGTACGGCGGGCGCGGCGGCGAGGAGATCGTCGAGCTGACCCGGGCCGGCTGCGAACGGTTGTTCGAAGCCGGGGCCAATGTCATCGTCCTGGCCTGCAACACGGCCAGCGCCATCGCCCTGCGCCGGCTGCAGCAGAGCTGGGTGCCGGAGGCCCGGGCCCGCCACGGCCGCCCGGTCAATGTGCTCGGCATCATCGTTCCGACCATCGAGGCCGCGACCGGCCTGCCCTGGGCCTATGAAGCCGAGCGTCGTGGTGAGAAGATCGAGGCCATCGACGTCACCGGCGTCTTCTGCACCGCCGCGACCGCCCACAGCCGGGTCTATGAGATCGAGATCGACAAGCGGCGCGAAGATCTGGCCGTCTTCTCCGAACCCTGTCCGGGCCTCGCGGGCCTGATCGAGCTCGGCGCCCCCGCCGAGGAGCTGAAGGTGGTCGTCGACGACCACGTCGACGCCCTGCGCCGCCGCATCGGCCGCCATCCGGACCAGGCCATCCTCGGCTGCACCCACTATGAGATCGTCGCCGACCTGTTCGCCGCGGCCCTGCCGCCCGGCACGCCGGTGATCCACCAGCCCACGGCCGTCGCCGACGCCCTGGACCGGTATTTCCAGCGCCATCCCGAGTATGACCTCGGCGGTCAGGGCCGCCGGGACTTCCTGACCAGCGGCAAGGCCGGGCCGCAGTCTGATCTGGTCAGCCAGTTCTGGGGCGCGCCCCTGACCTTCACGCCCGCCTGACCTTCCCGCCCGCTTGACTTGACGGGGGGGCCGGTCACGACGCCGAATGCGGGCGGGAGGACCTCCAGATGCTGAAATCGATGATCGCGGCCGCGGCCGGTTTGAGCCTTTTCGCCGCCGGGCCGGCGGCGGCGGAGGTGGTCGCGCGTCATGCCGACGGTTTCACGCTGCGTTTCGCCGTGCCGATGGAGACGTCCGCCGGTGATGTCATTCTGGCGCTGGACAATATCGGCGGCTGGTGGGACGGGGCGCATACCTACAGCGGTGACGCCGCCAATCTCAGCCTGCTCCTGGATCCGGGCGCGTGCTTCTGCGAGGCCTTGGCGGACGGCAGCGCCTTCGAACACGGCCGGGTCGTTGTGCTGGACGATGACCATCTGGCGCTGGACGCCCCGCTGGGTCCGCTCAAAGGGCGCGCCTCGAAGGCTGACCTGACGTTTAGCTGGCCGGACGCAGGCGCGGGCACGATGGTGACCATGACCTTCATCGTCGAAGGTCCGGGGCTGGGCGCCTTCGCCGATCCTGTCAACGGCGTCATGGCCGTCCAGTTCGAGCGGTTCATCCGCTACGTCGAATACGGCGAGGGCTGAGGCCCGGCGTTCCAGCCGAAGTCCCTGAGCCAGGCCTCGACCAGCAACAGCCGGCTGCCGCCCCGATTGGCGCGGGCGCGTCTGGTCGCGTTCGAGGCCGAGGACCACTATCTGCGCGTCCGCACCGAGGCCGGCTCGGCGCTCGTCCTCATGCGGCTCGGGGATGCGCTCGAGGCGCTTTCGGGGCTGGACGGTTTCCGCACCCACCGCTCGTGGTCGGTGGCGCGCACCGCCGTTGAGGCTGTGCGCTAGAGGGGCGCCCGGGGCGCCCTGACCCTCTCGGACGGCGCGTCCGCCCCGGTCAGCCGGACCTACGCCGTCGCGCTGAAGGGCACGGACTGGGCCGCGCCGGTCGGCTAGGCCGCCAGGGCCGCTTCCGAAGCCGCGATCCGGCTGGCGGCATGGACCACCGCGCCGATGCGCAGCGCCGTCTGCACCTGGGTCGCCGGGACGCCATGCTTGCGCAACGCGCCCTCATGGGCGTCCAGACAGGAGCCGCAGCCGTTGATGGCCGAGACGGCCGTGGACCACAGCTCAAAATCCATCTTGTCCACCCCCGGATTGGCCAGGACGTTCATCCGCAGGCGGGCGGGGATGGTCGTGTATTCGTGGTTCTTCATCAGGTGCAGCGACCGGTAGTAGATGTTGTTCATGCCCATGATGGCGGCGGCGGCCTTGGCCGCGTTCATCGCCTCTGGCGTCAGTACGGTCGCGGCCTGGGCCTCGATCGCCTTCACCACCGGCGCGACGCCGATCGCATGGGCCGAGGCGAGGAAACAGCCCCATTTCTGCTGGTCGTTGAGCACGGTTTCGGAGGCGAGGGAGCCGAGATTCAGCGAAATGTCCCTGGCGTAGGCGGGCATCAGGTCGCGCAGGGTGTCGAGGGACATTTTGTGGGGTTCCCTTCGGGAAGCGGCTATCGCTCGCGACGCGGTCGCTCACTAATTGAGCCGCATATGGGGCTTGGTGGATTGACGGGCGCGTCCTGCGCTCAAGTCGCGAGGCTCCGCGAGCCGAGCATAGCGCCCAAAAAATGAAGTGAGCGGCGAAAAGGCGGCGACGCGAACACCGCCGCCTTCCACCACTCGGTCAGCCGCCTTTACGCAGCGAGCGTCTCGCCGCCCACCGGGCGGTTGCAGGCGCACAGCTCGTCGGTCTGCAGGGCGTCCACGACCCGCAGGGTGTCGGCCGGCGCGCGGCCCACGTTCAGGTTGGTGACATAGACGTGCTGCACGACATTGTGCGGATCGACCACGAAGGTGGCGCGCAGGGCGACGCCCTCGGCCTCGTCCAGAATGCCCAGGTCGCGGGCGAATTTGCCGCCGTTGTCGGCGAACTGCCAGATCGGCAGTTTCGACAGGTCGGCGTGGTCGCGGCGCCAGGCCAGTTTGACGAACTCATTGTCGGTCGAGCCGCCCATCACCACGGTGTCGCGGTCGTCGAAATCGCGCGCCAGCGAGGCGAACTCGGCGATCTCGGTCGGGCACACGAAGGTGAAGTCCTTCGGGTAGAAGAAGATCACCTTCCACTTGCCCTCAAAGCTGTCCCTGGTGATTGGCTCGAACGCCGAGACGCCGTTCTCCTCGTGGCTGTTGAAGCCCGGCTTGACGCCGATGATCTTGAAGTCCGGCAGTGTTTGTCCAACGCCCAGCATGGCGGGTTCTCCTGATGTCTGAATGGGATTGCGCCCGGGGAGGAGCGCCGCAGCTGCGAAATGGCGCGTGCAGTGCACAAAGTCAATGATTGGACACGACTTTGTACGATAGATTTTCTCTATTCTGCTCATAGGCGAGGCGGCCCGCCGCGCGAACCGACCGACCACGTCTGCGTGGTCTATGCGCTGAACTGAACCGCCACGCTTGACCCATCGCCGTCGCCGCGCGACCGAAGGGCATGACCGCTGCGTTCAAAGCCGATCCGGCCTTCGAGTCGGGCTCCGTCATCGTCTGCGACTGGCCCCTGTGTCAGGTGCGGCTGCAGGATGACGCCCGCTATCCGTGGCTGATCCTGATTCCGCGCCGCGCCGGCCTGCATGAGATCGAGGACTTGGCTGCCGCCGAGCGCGCCGCCCTGATGGACGAGGTCGTCCGCGCCGGCGACATGGTGCGGTCGCTGGGTCAGGCGGCGGGACGGCCGGTGCAGAAGCTGAACGTCGCCGCCCTCGGCAATGTCACGGCCCAGTTGCACGTCCATGTCATCGGCCGCCGCCACGACGACGGTCAGTGGCCTGATCCGGTCTGGGGGCGTGGCGCGGTCGTGCCCTACGGCGCCAACGGGCTTCAGGCGGCGGTGTCGCGCATCCGGCTCAGTTCGGGCGGATAAGGCTCGCCGGGCGGGGCTGGCCGTCGATCGTCAGCACGCCGCGCCATCCGTTCCCCGCCCGCTCCAGCGTCATTGCCCCGGAGCCGTCGAGCGTCAGGGTCGTCCCGTCCGAGGTCGCCGCGCCCCAACCCGCCTGACCGCGCCAGCCGCCCTCGACCGGACCGACGCCGGCATCGTTGAGGACCAGATCGTAAAGCGTCCGCCCGGCCGCATCGACGATCCGCCAGGCCCCGTCCAGCCGCCCCGCGGCCTGATCGGCCCGGATCTCGGCGGACGCCACGCCCTGCTCATAGGCCGTCTCGACGTCGCTGGGCGTGTATTCGTAGGATCGGACATAGGCCTCGACCACGACCGGCGTTTCCAGCGGACGGCGGTAAAGGTCGCCGTCCGCGTCGCCCTGGGCCTGTTCGCGGCCGAAATTCCGGCCCGGCTCGAACGGGCGGATTACAGGCGCCTGATAGGCAGCCTGCGTGGACGGATGCGGCGCGGTCTCCTGCATCAGCAGGCCCGCGAAGGCGAGGACGATCAAACCCGACATGGGGCCAGACTGCCGCGAACCGGCGCGAATGACAAAGCGGCTGCACCCCGTCCGCGAATTCGCGATCGCGAACGTCGCATACGCTTGCGCTTCGTTGACCCCCGCCGCCCCGCTGACTAAACCCGGACGACCGGTTTCGAGCGGCTGAATTCGCTCAGGTTTCTGAGAACCATTCGCAATATGTCGACCTCCCCCCTGCCGGGCGACGCCTCCAACGACCCGTCTGACGACCAGACCGGCCGGTTTGTGGTCCAGCCCAACGGCCGCGTCCGCCCCTTGTCGCCGCATCTGCAGATCTGGCGCTGGCACGTCACCATGTTCGCCTCGATCCTGAATCGCATGACCGGCGGGGCCTTGTCGGTCGGAGCGGTGCTGGTCTTCGCCTGGTTGATGGCATTGGCCTTCGGACCGGAGGCCTATGCCAGCTTCACCGGCTGGATGGGATCGCCGCTGGGCCTGCTGGTCTGGTTCGGCCTGACCCTGGCCCTGTGCCTGCACCTGACCGGCGGCGTCCGCCACCTGATCTGGGACGCCGGCCGCGGCCTGTCGCCCAAGGCGGCAGACGCCCTGTCCTGGGCCTCGATGATCGGCGGCGTCGTCATCGCCGTGGCCTTCTGGGCCTTCCTGTTCAGCTCCGGGAGGGTCGTGCTGTGAGCCGCGATACCAAAACCTTCGTCAACGGCGTCAAGGTCTCCGAGCGCCACGGCGCCGGCGAATGGACCGCCGAGCGGCTGTCGTCCCTGACGCTCGTGCCCTTGACCCTGTGGGGCCTGTGGAGCGGCTATGTCCTGTCTGGCGGCGGCTATGACGGCGCGCGAGACTGGTTCGCCTCGCCGGTCAACGCCGTCCTGCTGGCCGTGACGTTGGCGGTCAGCGTCTGGCATATGCAGATGGGGCTGAAGGTCATCGTCGACGACTATATCCACAAGCCCGGCTCGCGCAGCGCGCTGCTGGGCCTGATCGGCCTGCTGTGCCTGCTGCTCGCGGCGGCGGGCGTCTTCTTTATCGTACGGCTGGCCCTGGGCTCCGCGCCCCTGCCTGCCGGTTTCGGGATCTGACGGCTGATGGCTGCTTATGAATTCGTCGATCACGCCTATGACGTCGTCGTCGTCGGCGCGGGCGGCTCCGGCCTGCGCGCCGCCCTCGGCGCGGCCCAGCAAGGGCTGAAGGTCGCCTGCGTCACCAAGGTCTTCCCGACCCGTTCCCACACTGTGGCGGCGCAAGGGGGGATCTCGGCTTCGCTCGGCAACATGGGCGAGGATAGCTGGCAGTGGCACATGTACGACACCGTCAAGGGGTCGGACTGGCTGGGCGACCAGGACGCCATCGAATACCTGGTCCGCAACGCGCCCAAGGCCGTCTATGAGCTCGAGCACTGGGGCGTGCCCTTCTCGCGCACCGAGGAAGGCAAGATCTACCAGCGCGCCTTCGGCGGAATGACGCGCAATTTCGGCGAGGGTCCGGTGCAGCGCACCTGCGCCGCCGCCGACCGCACCGGCCACGCCATCCTGCATACCCTCTACGGTCAGTCGGTCCGCCGCGAGGTCGAGTTCTTCGTCGAATATTTCGGCCTCGACCTGATCATGCAGGACGGCGCCTGCACCGGCGTGACGGCGCTCAAGCTCGACGACGGCACGATTCACCGCTTCCGCGCCAAGCTGGTGATCCTGGCCACCGGCGGTTACGGCCGCGCCTATTTCAGCGCCACTTCGGCCCACACCTGCACCGGCGACGGCAACGCCATGGTCCTGCGAGCCGGCCTGCCGCTGCAGGACATGGAGTTCGTCCAGTTCCACCCGACCGGCATCTACGGCGCCGGCTGTCTGATCACCGAGGGCGCGCGCGGCGAAGGCGGATACCTGACCAACTCCGAGGGCGAGCGCTTCATGGAGCGCTATGCCCCGACCGTGAAGGATCTGGCTCCGCGCGACATGGTCAGCCGCTCCATGACCATCGAAATCCGTGAAGGCCGCGGCGTGGGCCCGAACAAGGACCACATCCACCTCCACCTCGACCACCTCGATCCCGCCGTGCTGCACGAGCGCCTGCCGGGCATTTCCGAGAGCGCCAAGATCTTCGCCGGCGTCGACGTGACCAAACAGCCGATTCCGGTCCTGCCCACCGTCCACTACAATATGGGTGGCATCCCGACGAACTATCACGGCGAGGTCCTGACCAAGGTCGGCGACAACGCCGATACGGTGGTGCCCGGCCTGATGGCTGTCGGCGAGGCGGCCTGCGTCTCGGTTCACGGCGCCAACCGTCTGGGTTCGAACAGCCTGACCGATCTCGTGGTGTTCGGCCGCGCCGCCGGCCTGCGTTGCGGCGAGGTGGTGGACAAGGCCTCGGCCGTGCCCGACGCCCCGGCCGCCGCCACCGACGGCCATCTGGCTCGGCTCGACCGCTTCCGCCACGCCAACGGATCGACCCCGACGGCCAAGCTCCGCATCGACATGCAGCGCGCCATGCAGTCCGACGCCGCCGTCTTCCGCACTGGCAAGACGCTGGAGGAGGGGGTGGCCAAGCTGCGCGCCATCCACGCCGCCGGCGTCGACATCAAGACGACTGATCGCGGCCTGATCTGGAACACCGACCTGATCGAGACCCTCGAATACGACAACCTGGTCGACCAGGCCCTGGTCACCATCGAGAGCGCCCTGAACCGCACCGAGAGCCGCGGCGCCCACGCCCGCGAGGACTATCCGGACCGCGACGACGCCGAGTGGATGAAACACACCCTGTCGTGGAAGGTCCCCGGCGAGGCGGTGAAGATCGATTACCGCCCGGTCCACAACTACACGATGTCCAAGGACATCGATTACATCGAGCCCAAGGCACGGGTGTACTAGGAACCACAGATGGCCCGCACGCCCAGGACGCCTCCCGTCGAACCAGCGACGCCCGAACCGGCGCCGCGCCCCGTCTATGACCGGGCGACGTCGTCCCGTCTGCCGCGCCGGTCCCTCGGTCTGAAGCTTCTGCTGGTCTGCGGCCTGGCGCTGGTGATGAGCATCGCCGCCCTGTTCGTCTTCGCCCTTCTGATGGACCGGTCCAACCGCGCCGAGTCGGTGGCCGAAGAGGTCGGCGGTCTGATGGGCGGACCCCAGACCTTCCTCGGGCCGGTGCTGGCCGTGCCCTACAGTCGCGCCGCCGTGACGGCCGAGGCGGTCCCCGTTGGCCAGCCGGCCCGCGCGACCACCGAAAATGGCGTCTGGCACATCTTCCCGACCCGCGGTCGCGTCGAGGTCGCGACGGCGTCCGAAGTCCGCAGTCGCTCCCTGTTCAAGGTGCCGGTCTATACCGCCGACCTGACCTACTCCGCCCGTTTCGACCTGGCCAACGCCGGAGCCGAGGCTCCGCGGGGCGCGGTTCTGGACTGGAGCCGGGCCGAGATCGTTCTTGGGGCCTCCGATGCGCGCGGGGCGAAATCCGATATCGGCCTCACCGTCGGCGGCCGCACCGTCGCCCTGACGCCGTCCTCGGTCGAGGCCACGACCGGACTGTCGTACGGCGACGACTATGACAGCCGCGCGCCGCGTGGCGACGGCCTGCGCCTGTTCGGCACCCGCCTGCCTGAGGCCCAGCGTGCCGCGGGGACCTTCGATGTGGCGGGCGCCGCAACCTTCTCGGGCGCCCAGCGGGTGGCGGTTCTGGCGTTTGCCGGGACCACCGACGCCGTCATCAAGGGTGACTGGCCTCACCCGTCCTACAACGGCGGCTTCCTGCCCGCGCGCCAGGTGCCGGCCGCCGACGGTCCCGGCTTCAATGCGTCCTGGACCGTTCCCTTCGTGGCCCGCGGCGTGCCTGTCGAGGGCGGGTCGGACGCCCTGAGCCGTCTCGGCGCCACCGAACTGGCCGTCACCTTCGTCGAGCCGGCCAATCCCTATCAGTCGGTCAGCCGCTCGCTGAAATACGCGCCCATGTTCATCGGGCTGGTCTTCCTGGCCTATTTCCTGTTCGAGACCACGACCGGTCGCCGCGTCCACCCCGCCCAGTATGTCCTGGTCGGCATGGCCCAGGTGATCTTCTACATGTTGCTGCTGTCGATCGCGGAACACACCGGCTTCGACCTCGCCTTCGCCCTCGCCGCCGCCCCGACGGTCGGCCTGATCTCGGCCTATGCCGGCTGGACCTTCGACAGCCGGGCGCAGGGCATACGGGCGCTGGTCGCCTTCACCTTCCTGTACGGCCTCATCTATGTGCTGATGCGGCTTGAGGACTATGCGCTGCTGGTCGGCGCCTTATCCAGCTTCGCGGCCATCGCGGCCGTCATGTATTTCACCCGCAAGGTCGACTGGTACGGCATGGCGGGCAACGACACCCGGGACGTCGCCTGATGGTTCAACTCACCCTCCCCAAGGGCTCCAAACCCACGACCGGCAAGGTCCACAAGGCCCCGGCCGGCGCCAAGAACGTCAAGACCTACAAGGTCTACCGGTACGACCCCGAGGTCGACGCCGACCCGCGCTGGGACACGTTCGAGATTTCGGCCGACGACCACGGCCCGATGCTGCTGGACGCCCTGATCCACATCAAGAACGAGATCGACCCGACCCTGACCTTCCGCCGCTCGTGCCGGGAGGGCATCTGCGGCTCGTGCTCGATGAACATCGACGGGCGCAACACCCTGGCCTGCACCAAGGGCTGGGAGGAATGCTCGTCCTCGACCATCTCCATCGCCCCCCTGCCGCACCAGTCGGTGGTCAAGGATCTGGTGACGGACCTGACCCTGTTCTACGCCCAGTACGACTCGATCCAGCCCTGGCTCCAGTCCGACGAGCCGGACCCGGAGACGGAGCGCATCCAGCTGCCGGAAGACCGGGCGAAACTGGACGGCCTGTACGAATGCATCCTGTGCGCCTGCTGCTCGACGTCGTGCCCCAGCTACTGGTGGAACCAGACGGAATACCTCGGCCCCGCCGCCCTGCTGCAGTCCTACCGCTGGATCGCCGACAGCCGCGACGACGCCACGGACAAGCGGCTCGACGACCTCGAGGACCCGTTCAAACTCTACCGCTGCCACACCATCATGAACTGCACCCAGGTGTGTCCGAAGGGGCTGAACCCGGCCGAGGCGATCGCGAAGACCAAGAAGCTGATGGTGTCGCCGGGACGGAAGAAGACGGAAGCGGCGTGATGGGACCAGAGGCGTTTGCCTTTGTCGCCTTCCTGACGTTCGGGACTGCCGGCTCCGTGGCCGCTCAGGAAGCGGGGGTGAATCTCGAACTTCGCGGCGCAGCCCGTCAGATCGCGGCCGGTGAACAGGATCAGGGACTGGCCCGCCTTCAGGCGCTTGCGGACGGCGGCGATCTGGAAGCCCACAACCTGCTGGGCGAAGTTTACACGGGTCTTGACGGCGTGGTTCGCGACCGCGCCCGCTCCTGCGAGCATTTCCGCGTCGCGCGCGAAGCCCGCCCCAGTGCGGCTCACAACTACGGCCAATGCCTGTGGGAGGGTGCCTTTGGAGAGCGTGAGTTGGAACAGGCGCGCGTGTGGTACGGGCGTGGCGCGGACGGAGGCTTTCTTCAGGCGAAGTGCGCCTTGGGGAATATGCTGATCAAGGGTGAAGGCGGTGCCGCCGAACCCGAACGAGGCGTCGCCCTTTGCCGACAGGCGGCGGATGCGGGCGACCCGAACGCCCAGGCCGACATGGGCGACCACTACGGCGGCGGTCGGGGCGTGGCGCAGGACTATGCAATGGCGCGTCAGTGGTATGAGCGGGCGGCGGCCCAGCGTCAGCGCAACGCCGCGTTCCAGCGGGGCGTACTGGACTGGAATGGGCTGGGTGGGCCCATCGATCTCGTTTCAGCGTCACGCTGGCTGGAGCAGGCCTATGAGGCCGGTCGCAAGGACGCGGCTATACTGGTTGGTCGCTCCGCTTTTGTCCGGGCCGTGCCGAACGCTCCGAGAGGACCCGTTGACGTCGTCCTGCTGGCGCAGGCCAAGCGCTGGTATGAGATCGTCGTCGTCGAAGATCCTGACCCCGAAGCGCGTTCCCGCGCCGCCGTCATGCTGGCTCAGATCAGTGGTTACGAGGCGCTGGCCCGCGAGCAGACCGGCGGCGAATAACGGTCAGACTTCCAGTTTCAGCCCGCAATGATCAGCGAAGTGGCGGAAGTCCCGGTCGCGGGTGATCAGGGACACGCCCGCATCGATGCAACATTGGGCGATCAGACAATCCGCAGCCTTGGCCTTCAGCCCCCGCTTTCGAAGTCCAAGCCTCATGAGCCCCGCGCGCTGCCAGTAGCCGGGCTCGAGTTCCAGCAGGGTTGCATTGCGGATCAGGTTTCGATGGGCCGCCGGAAACACGCCGGAGAACATCTCGAACTGGACGATGGGCGGCAGTCCCAACCGCTCCTCGGTCGCCGCGGTCGCTATCGCGGCGGTATCCGCGCCTTCGTCGCCCGCGAAGAAGGCGATCAGCGAACTTGAGTCGGCCGCGATCAAAGCACGTTGCCCTGGGCATCGAACTCACGGTCCTCGCGCAGGTCATCCAGATCGATATCGAGCTTGAACCGCCCTTGGGCGGCCAGCATTTTTCGGCACCACTCCGAATGATTGTACTGTTCGAGAGCGGTCCGCAACGTCTGTGTCAGACTGGCTCCACTATTGATCTGCGCCGTAGCCAACAGACGGGCCGGCAAAATCGCGGTAATTTTTCGCACATCGTTCATACGCATAAATATGCCATATAACTGATATGGCATCAAGTTGCGGTTTGCCTATGGCGTCCCTGACGGTATGAGCCTCCCATGGCGAAGATCACCTACATCGAACACGACGGCCGCGAGCATGTCGTGGAGGTCAAGACCGGCCTTTCCGTCATGGAGGGGGCGATCCGCAACAATGTGCCGGGCATCGACGCCGACTGCGGTGGCGCCTGCGCCTGCGCGACATGTCATGTCTATGTCGATGAAGCCTTCGCCGCCGAGACGGGCCGCGCCTCGGCCATGGAGGAGTCGATGCTGGACTTCGCCGAGAACGTTCAGCCGAACAGCCGCCTGTCCTGCCAGATCCGGGTCTCGGACGATCTCGACGGCCTGATCGTCCGCCTGCCCGAAAACCAGCACTGAGCCGCGGCCATGGGCCGCACAAACCCTGGGCTCGTCGATCTCGTTGGCCGCCTGATCGCCGATGGTCCGAAGGATCGCCCGCCGTTGATCGCCATCGTCGGGGCGCAGGGGTCCGGCAAGACTACCCTGGCCCGCGCCGCCGCCGAGCGGTTCGGGGCGGTGCAGATCTCGATCGACGACGTCTATCTGACCCGGGCCGAACGCGAGGCGATGGCGCGCGAGGTTCATCCGCTGTTTGTCACCCGGGGACCGCCGGGGACGCACGATCTCGGCCTGCTGCAAGAGTTGATCGACGGCCTGTCCGCCGCCGGGCCTGACGACGAGACCCGGATCCCCGATTTCGACAAGCGCGGCGACGACCGGCGGCCGGTCGGGGACTGGCGCGTCTGTCGCGGCCGGCCCTCGGCCATACTGATCGACGCCTGGTGCCTCGGCGCCCTGCCGGAGGACGCGGCGGAGCTCGCGGAACCGATCAACGCCCTGGAGGCCGACCACGACCCGGACGGCGGCTGGCGGCGCGCCGTCAACGGCTTCGTCGGCGGGACCTATACGGACTTCGTCGCCCGGTTCGACGCCGTGCTGTTCCTCAAGGCCCCGTCGTTCGATGTCGTGCTGGACTGGCGCTGTCAGCAGGAGGCCGAGCTGCTGGGCGTCGATGCCGCCGATCTGCCCGCCGCCGAACGCGCCCGGCTGGCCGGTTTCATCCAGTATTTCGAGCGGATCACCCGCCGCATGCTCGTCGGCGGCGTGCGGGCCGATGTCATCGTGAAACTGGACCGAAACCGTCTGCCGGGCTCTATGGACGCATGACTCCGCCGCAGGATCGCCGTTTCGAGCCGCGTTCGGCCGCCAACGCCCGCGCGGTAGTGGTTGCGCCGGGGCTCGAGCTACCGTGTCTGATCGTCGACCACTCCCCGGCGGGCCTGCGCCTTCGGCTGGACCGCAAGCTCGCCCTGCCCGACCGGGTGTTCGTCATCGACATGGCGCAGGCCGTGGTCATCGAGGCCGAAGTGGTCTGGAGAAAGGGGCTGGAGGCGGGATTGAAACGGCACGGCCAGTCCTCCCTGCGCGGCCTGATCCCCTCCCGCTTCGCGGCCGCCCGCGCCGCCTTCGTGAGAGCGGGCGGCCGTTAGACGGCTGAGATGGCCTTGATCGCCACATAGACGGCGACGATCAGGATCAAACCCGCGAACAGGCGTCGCCCGAGGACGGCGTTGGCCCCCAGCCGCCGGGCGATGGGCAGGCCCGCGAGGGTTCCCACCGTCCCGCCCGCCGCCATGGCGGCCACGATGGGCCAGTCGATCAGGCCCGACAAAGCGTAGTTGGCCGCCGTCGTCGCTCCGAAGGCCGCGACGCTGACCAGCGATGAGGCCTGCGCCAGAGCCAGGGTCATGCCAGCGGCGCCCATCAGGCCTGGAACGATCAGAAAGCCGCCGCCGATGCCGAAGAAGCCGGCGGCCACGCCCACACCTGCGCCCGAGGCGGCGACGCGCGGGGCTATGGCGCGGGTCAGTCGCACATTCTCGGTCCCGACCGGCGCGTTCGGCCTCAGCATGGCCAGGGCGACCAGCCCCATGGCCAGGGCGAAGAAGATCAGCAAGGCGTGGCCGTCGATCGCCTTGGCGACAGACGATCCGGCGAAGGCGCCGACCGAGCCGGTCACGGCGAAAAGCAGGGCGCAAGGCCAACGCACCCGCCCCGCGCGGGCCTGACCGGCCAGCGCCGTCAGGGCGTTCAGCGCCACGCCGGCGGCCGAGGCGCCGATGGCGACGTGCGGATCCTGGACCCCGACCACATACAGCAACAGCGGTACGGCCAGCACCGAGCCCCCGCCGCCGAACACGGTCAGCAGCAGGGCGACGATGCCGCCGCTGAGGACGGCCAGCAGCAGCTGGGCGACGGTCGCGTCCATGGCGTTACGCGGGCTTTCCGGATCTGGCGACCGTGGGCAGGCCCTCGGCCTTCCAGGCATTCAGACCACCCTCCAGCACAAACGCTTCCCCGGGGATGCAGGCGGCCAGGCGGGCGCAGTTCATGCCGGTGCGGGCGCCGGAGCGGCACATGTAGATGACATCCCTGTCCGGCTGGACGTCCAGGTCGGCCGCGTCGAAGGCGGACAGCGACTTGACGACGCTGCCGGCGATCCGTTCCTGCGCGACTTCGCCGGGCTCGCGAATGTCGACCAGCACGGCCTTGCCGGACTTGATGCGGGCTGCGACTTCAGCGGCGGAGAGGGGGGTGAGCACGGCCATGATCAGTTTCCTTGAGCGGGAGGGCAATAGATGTCGGCGAGTAAGGCGATGACCTTCAGGGCCGCCGGATCGGCGACGCGGTAGAGAATCGACACGCCCTCGCGCCGGCCGGCGACCAACCCTTCCCCGCGAAGGACCGCGAGGTGTTGCGACAGGGCGGACTGGGACAGGCCCACAAGCGGCAGCAGTTCCCCGACGGCGCGTTCGCCGTCGGCAAGCTGGCACAGGATCATCAGCCGCTTCTCATTCGAGAGCGCCTTCAGAAGCCGGGCCGCCTCGCCGGCGTTGTCTTGAAACTGGTCGAGGGACAGGGTGGAAAGGGTGTTCATGACGCGGAATATATGATGTATTGCTAATTTAGCAACCGCTAATATACTGCGACGAACCAAGGAGCTCCGCATGACCGTCGCCCCCGCCCCTGTGCCGACCGTTGAAGGCTTCTTCGACGCCGCGACCCACACCATCACCTATCTGGTCGCCGACCCGGCGACCGGCGCCGCGGCCGTGATCGACCCCGTGCTCGACTTCGACGCCGCCAGCGGCCGCACCTCGACCGCCTCTCTGGAGCAGGTCCTGGCCCGGATCGCCGAACGCGGCCTGACGCTCGAACGGGTTCTGGAAACCCACGCCCATGCCGACCACCTTACCGGCGCCGACGAGATCCGCCGCCGCACCGGCGCCCCCATCGGCATCGGCAGCCGCATCACCGAGGTGCAGAAGGCCTTCGGCGTCCTGTTCGAAGCCCATGACGTCACCGCCGACGGCGTGGTGTTCGACAGCCTCTATGCCGACGGCGCACGCTTCAACCTGGGCTCGCTGCCGGTCGAGGTGATGCACACGCCCGGCCACACCCCGGCCTGCGTCAGTTACGTCATCGGCGACGCCGCCTTTGTGGGCGACACCCTGTTCATGCCCGACTACGGCACGGCGCGGTGCGACTTCCCAGGCGGCGACGCCCGGACCCTGTATCGCTCGATCCGGCGTATCCTCGCCCTGCCGTCGGAAACGCGGCTCTTCGTCGGCCACGACTATCTGCCCGAGGGCCGCGCGGACTATCGCTGGGAGACGACGGTGGCGGCCGAGGCGGCCGGCAACATCCACATCGGCGGCGGCCGTTCGGAAGACGATTTCGTCTCCCTGCGCGAAGCCCGCGACGCGACCCTTAAGGTGCCGGCGCTGATCCTGCCGTCATTGCAGATCAACATCCGCGCCGGCGCCCTGCCGCCCGCCGAAGCCTCGGGCAAGCGGTTCCTCAAACTGCCGCTGAACGCGATCTAGTTTCAGAGATCGGCCGGCATCGTCCCTGAATTGACCGCGATCCGGCCGATCAGGCCCTTGACGATCAGGTCCACCGCCGTGCCCTCGCGATAGTCGGCGGCGGCGACGAAATTGACCCGGTCCTCCGAGATCAGCCGGTGAATCTTGCGCGTGTCGCGCGGGGTGTTGTCGGGGTCATAGACGGCGATCGAATAGCCGCCCTTGGTGTGCATCATCTTCATTGTTGGCACGTCGGTGTCGCCATCGCCGAGGAAGATCATCCGTTCGAACGGAATCGGGCGCTCGTCATCGGGGATGAAGCGGTTGATCCGCTCGTCATCCCAATGGTTGAACACGCCCTTGTTGATGCGGAACAGATACTGGGTCTTGGTCGTGTAGTTGACGCCGACCGCCGGCCAGATCGCCACATCCTCTGTGTCATAGACGTATTTCGACGCATAGACGTGGCGGAAGGCCTTGGCGATCGGACAGCCCTCGATCATCTCCGTCAGCCCGGCCGAGATGATGTAGTGCTCGATCTCCAGCCCGACCTCGGCGCCGTAGGCGTTCATCCGGTCGAACCAGGACAGGTCCCGCAGGCCTTCGAACAGGGCGACGTCGCGACCGTGATCGCGCAGGGCCTGTTTCGTCACCGGCTGGTTCACCTGTTTGGCGGCGGCCAGCATCATCTGCATATACATCAGGATGCCGTCGCCATCGGCCTTCCGGGTCTCGGGATAGACGCTGTCCCAGAACTGCTGCGGCTTCATCCCGATCGACGGAATGAAGCTGACCTCCTGCATGTTGCCGCGCGCCAGCGTGCCGTCGAAATCGTAGATCAGGGCGGTCTTGAGGGGCTTGGCCATGAGAGGTTCTGGGTTCTGGGGGGTGGGTTCTAGGGGGTAGGGAAAGCGACAGGGCCTGTCAAAGAGCGCGGGCCCGGCATTCCTTCCCCAGAACCTGGAACCTAACCCCTGGAACCTAACAAGAGCTCCGGAGCCGCCGCCACGCCCGCGGCTTCCAGTGGAAGGTGCAGGATGAAGGTCGCGCCCTTGCCGGGTTCGCTCTCCACCTCGGCCCAGCCGCCGTGCAGTTCGACAAGGGCCTTGACCAGGGCCAGGCCAACCCCTGGCCCGCCGCGCTCGCGCCGCACGAACCGGTCAAAGACATGGGCCTGCAGGTGGTAGGGAATGCCGCGCCCGGTGTCCTCGACGCGGATGCGGACTTCCGATGACGTGGCCTCGGCGGCCAGGACCACGGACCCGCCCTCCGACACCGCCCGCGCGGCGTGGTCCAGCAGATGATCCAGCGCCTGACCGACCCGCTGGGCGTCGGCGCGGATGGGCCGCAGGCCGTTGGGGCAGTCGACCTTCAGGCTGGCCCCGCGCGCCTCGATCCGGGCCGAGACCCCTTCGGCGGCCGTGTCCAGCAGGTCGCGCACCCGCACGTCGCCGAGCTGCAGCTCCATCTCGCCGGCGTCGATCTGGGCCATGTCCAGCACATCGTCGATCGAGCTGGCCAGCTGGCTGGCGGCGATGCGGATAGCGCCGGCATGCTGGCGGCTGCGCTCGGGCAGGTCAGCCTGCATCTCCAGCAGTTCGGAATAGCCGACGATGGTGGTCAGGGGGGTGCGCAGTTCATACGACACGCTGCCCACGAACTCGCGCTTCAGCGCCGTGGATTCCTCCAGCGCCTGGGCCTTGGCCGCCAGCGCCTGTTCGAGGCCGCGCCGGGCCGTCACGTCGGAAAAGGCCACCAGGGTGGCGCCGTCGGGCAGGGGCCGGGTCTGCCAGGAGGCGATGCGACCGTCGGTGGTCTTGCCCTCGCCGGCGATCGGCACCCGGCTTTCGGGATCAGGGTCGGCGACCCGCGCTTTCAGCCCCAGCCACAGGGCCGGATCGGGCATGGTCGACTGGCACAGGGCCGCGACCGCGTCGAAATCCCCCGCCGCGTCCAGCGCCTCGCCGGTCACGCCCCAGAAGGCGTCGAAGGCCTCATTGTGCAGCCGCAGACGCCCGTCCGAGCCGAACACGGCCACGGCGTCATTGAGCTTGTCCAGCGTCGCGGTCTGGACCTGGATCTGGGCGTTGAACCGGCTGCGCAGCTTCAGCTCGTCGGTGATGTCCGAGAACAGCAGCAACACCCCGCCCAGCGGGTGCGGCTGGCGCACCACCCGCAGCGTCCTGCCGTCCGGCAGGGACCAGCTATCGTCCGGCGCGGCCGCCGAGGCGCCGTAGAAGTCCAGCTCATTGGCCTTCCAGCCGGCGTAGTCGATGACTTCGGGCAGCAGGCGGCGCTGGCGTAGCCGGTCCAGCAGCTCGGCATGGGTCGGTCGCTCATCCAGCCAGGCCGGATCGATGTTGAACAGGGTCTGGAAGGCGGTGTTGTGGAAGGCCAGTCGCTTGGACGGACCGAAGATGGCGACCGCATCGGCCAGATGGTTCAGCGTCTCGTCATGGGCCTCGACGTGGCGGCGCAGGGTGTCGCGCGTCTCTTCCGCCTCGGTCATGTCCAGCGCAAAGGCCAGCACCGCGCCCGCCCCGCCCTGAACCGGCTCGGCCACGATCCGCCACGCCCGCCGCCGTCCGCCGCCGGTGGTCCAGCGGAAGCCGTCCTGATGCTGATGCGTCCGGCCGGCCTCGGCCACGATGGCGTCGGCGCCCCGGTCGAAGCTCAGCCCCTTTTCGCGCGCCGCCTCGACGCTGTCGGCCTTCATCTCGGTCAGCCAGGCCTTGTTGGCCCAGGCCAGCCGCCCCGCCGCGTCGGTGATCCAGGTCGGGGCCGGATAGGAATCGGCCAGCAACCCCAGGCCGCTCTCCGTCGCCGAGCCGACCAGCCCGAGCCGCGACAGCCTCAGCCAGGCCGCGCCCGCCGAAGACCGGCCCTCGACCGACCAGGCCCCGCCCGAGCCTTCCAGCACGGCGTCGAACGCCTCGCCCTGATCGATAAGGGCGTCCAGCCGCGGTCCCGCCGCCCGCCGCGCGGCGTCCAGCACCACCAGCCCCGGATCGCGCTCATGGTCTTCGTCGTCGGCCAGTTCGCGGGTCAGGGTGTTCCAGGCCTGGGGGGACCCCAGCCGCTTGGTCTGGCCGTCAGGCGTCAGGGCCAGCCGCACATCCTCGAAGGCCGCCAGCGCTCCGTCGCGATCCGCCAGATCGACCAGGGCCGTCGCCAGCTCGGCCTCGGCCACCCGGTTGCGCGCCGCCAGCCGGCCGCGTAGCCGCGCCGCCCAGGCGCTGAGGGCCAGGGCCAGCCCCGCGGCGCCCGCGGTCGCGACATAGGCGATGTCGGCCTCGGCCATGATTTCGTGTCAGCTCCCGCGCCCTGATTCGGTAACCATACCTCAAGAGGGGTTAGGGGCTAGGGACTAGGTTCCAGGGAGAGCCTGGCCCCTCGCTTCCCTGGAACCCAGTCCCTAGAACCTGAAACCTATGCAGTGGACCGACCAAACAGCCCCTTCGCTCGACGACTTCGCCCGGCTTGCGCGCGAGGCGTTCGACGTCCTGCCCGAACCGTTCCGCTCGCTGGCCGGCGAGGTGGTCATTCGCGTCGACGACTTCGCCGCGGAGGAGACGCTGGCGATGATGGAGATGGAGGATCCGTTCGAACTGACCGGCCTCTATCATGGCGTCGACATCGGCCTGCGCGACTCTCTCGGCCCTGCGGCTGAACCCTCGCGCATCTTCCTCTACCGGCGCCCGATCCTCGACGAATGGTGCGAACGCGGCGACGTCGGCCTCAGCGAGATCATCGCCCATGTCCTGATCCACGAAATCGGCCACCATTTCGGCCTCGACGACGACCGGATCGACGTGATTGAGGAAGCCGACGATTGACCCTCTCTCATTGGGATAGGGCTTGAGCGCACGGCGGCGGAGCCGTCGTTCTTGCGCGAAAGGGTGTGGGTCGACCGCCGGGGGGCGGCTGCGCCGCTTCCACCGCTCGACCCTCATCCGGCGCTGCGCGCCACCTTCTCCCATTGGGAGAAGGATCAGGATGTCCGCCTTAAATCCTTCCCGATCTGTGGTATAAGCCGCGCCTCCCTCTCCTGCAGGACTGACCCTTGAGCCTCACGCTCGACCTCTCGCGCACGTCCGCGACCGCCCCGACGGCGCCCGTCAACCTGTCCGGTATGACGCGCACGGGCCTGCGGCAGGCCCTGATCGACGCCGACATCTGCCCGCCCGAAAAGGCGAAGATGCGCGCCTCGCAGGTCTGGGGCTGGATCCACCATTTCGGCGTCACCGACTTCGCCGCCATGAGCAATGTGGCCAGGGACACCCAGGCGAAACTGGCCGCCGCCTTCACCCTCGCCCGCCCCGAAATCGTCGAGCGTCAGGTGTCGAAGGACGGCACCCGCAAATGGCTGATCCGCACCGCCCCCGGCATCGAGATCGAGACCGTCTACATCCCTGATGTGGGCCGTGCGGGGGCGCTGTGCGTCTCGTCCCAGGTCGGCTGCACCCTGAACTGCACCTTCTGCCACACCGGCACCCAGAAGCTGGTCCGCAACCTGACCGCCGCCGAGATCGTGGCCCAGGTCCAGGTCGCGCGCGACGACCTCGAGGAATGGCCGTCGCCCAAGGAAGACCGCCGCCTGTCCAACATCGTCTTCATGGGCATGGGCGAGCCGCTCTACAATCTCGACCATGTCGCAGACGCCATCGACATCATCTCGGACAATGAGGGCATCGCCCTGTCCCGTCGTCGCATCACCGTCTCGACCTCGGGCGTGGTGCCGCAGCTTGACGCCCTGGGCGCCCGCACCCAGGCCATGCTGGCGATCAGCCTGCACGCCACCAACGACGCCCTGCGCGACGTCCTGGTGCCCCTGAACAAGAAATACGACCTGGCCCAGCTGATGGCCGGCATCCGCGCCTATCCGGGCCTCTCCAACGCCCGCCGGGTGACGTTCGAATATGTGATGCTGAAGGGCGTTAATGACAGCCCGGACGAAGCCCGCGCCCTGCTCAAGCTGATCGAGGGTATTCCGGCCAAGGTGAACCTGATCCCGTTCAATCCGTGGCCCGGCACGAACTACGAATGCTCGGACTGGAAGACCATCGAGCGGTTCGCCGCCATCCTCAACAAGGCTGGCTACGCCTCGCCCATCCGCACCCCGCGCGGCCGCGACATCCTCGCCGCCTGCGGGCAGCTGAAGTCCGAGAGCGAGAAGGTGCGGGCCTCGACCCTGCGCAAGACCGGGCAGGCCACGGTGGCGGGAGCCGTCGCGGCCGCCTAACCTCCGGTTACATTCGGACAAGATTCGTGATGAGGTGTGGCGCCGTCGCGCTTGCGGATTGAGGCGAAATCCAGGCAATCGTCGACGGGGCTCTGACAACGGACAATCATGGACTCCTCGTCCCTCACCACCCTGCTCGAAAGCGCCGAGGTTCAGGCCTTTGCGACCGGCTTTCCGACCACCCTGGCGCACCTTGGCGTGACGCTGGCCCTGCTGGCGGTGGGGGCGATCCTCTATGCCCTGTTCACGCCGTGGAAGGAGATCGCCCTGATCCGCGAGGGCAACGCCGCTGCCGCCGTGGCCTTCTCCGGCGTGCTGGTCGGCCTCGCCATTCCGCTTGCGGTCAGCCTCAGCGTCTCGACCTCGCTCAAGGACATCGCCCTGTGGGGCGTCGCCACTGTGGTGTTGCAGCTTCTGGCCTTCCGCATCGTCGACCTGCTGCTGACCGGCCTGCCCCAGCGCATCCGCGAGGGCGAGGTCGCCGCCGCCGTCCTGCTGGTCGGCGCCAAGCTGTCGACCGCGCTGATCCTGGCGGCGGCGCTGACAGGGTAAGTGCGAGGTTCTAGGTTCTAGGGATCAGGTTCTAGGGAGGGCGCGGATGACGGTTCGGTCTTACCGGGACCTCGTAGTCTGGAAGAAGGGGATGGCCCTGGCGGCGTCGGTTTACCGCCTGACGCGGCAGCTGCCCAAGCATGAGGAATATCGAATATCCGGACAGATGATCCGCGCTGCCACGTCGGTGCCGGCGAATATCGCGGAGGGGCATGGTCGCGGGACGAGACGGGACTACGCTCATTTCGTCAGCATCGCGAAAGGCTCCTTGGCGGAGCTTGAGACGTTTCTGCTACTTGTTGCGGAGCTCGACTTGGCTCCATCCACCGCTACCGACCTCGTGTTGGCTCAGGCCGAGGAGGTCGGGCGCATGTTGACCGCCCTGAGAGCACGCCTCGTCTCCAATCCACCCTGTTCCCCAGAACCTAATCCCTAGAACCCAGAACCTGATGCGTATTCCCGACTGGATCATCTACTCGGCAGTGGTCGGCGCGCTCGTCATCTGGTCCCTGCAACTGCGAGAAAACGCAGACGCCCCGCCGGCGCCGCCCCCGCCGGATGAGGTCGAGGGCGCCCTGCTGGGGCCGATCACGCCGTTCGACCCCGCTGTCACCGTCCACGCCCCTGACACTCCCTTCCAGCCGACTTCCGGCACGGCCTTTTCGATCTCGCGTGACGGCCGCTGGGTCACGGCCCGCCATGTGGTTGAGGGCTGCCGGCGTCCGGCCATCCTCGTCGGGGGCGGCCGCGCCGTCGCCGCCGACGTGCGGCTGGCGCCTCGCGCCGACATCGCGGTGTTGCTGACCCAGGGCGGATCGGACGCGGTTCCGGTGATGGCTGCGCACGGCCTGCGCGCCGGACAGCGCGGCTTCCACCCCGGATATCCCCAGGCGCGGGCGGGCGAGGTCGCCTCCCGCCTGCTCGGCCGGGAGACGCTCAGGGTGCGCGGCCGGGGACAGCGCGACGAACCGGTCCTGGCCTGGGCCGAGGTCGGCCGCACCGACGGTCTGGGCGGCACGCTGGCGGGCCTGTCGGGCGCGCCGGTGCTGGACCGCCAGGGCCGCGCCATCGGCGTCACTATCGCCGAAAGCCCGCGCCGGGGCCGGATCTACACCACCTCGCCCGATACCTTTGGCCCGGCCATCCGCGGCGTGCAGAAGGCTGACGAACCCCTGACCGGCCGCCTCGTCACCGTCGACAACTACGGCCTCGTCGCCGACGACCTGCGCCGCGAACTGCGCGTGGCCCAGGTCGTCTGTCTGTCGATCTGACGCCTACCTCAGCCTCACCGAGTCGATGTTCAGGCTCGACAGCGGCACCACATCGATATTCGAATATTTCGCCCGCAGCGCCGTCAGGAAGACCGAGGCGTCGCCGACGATCACCAGACTGGCGCTCGAGGCGGGCAGGTGTTCCGCCGCCGCGGCCCGGATCGCATCCGGGGTCACGCCGTTCACATCGTCGTCGTAGCTGGCCAGGTTGGTCAGGGGCAGGCCGTACAGCGCCAGATTGGCGACCAGACCGCCCAGACCGTCCACCGTCTCCAGCTGACGGCCGAACGAGCCGATCAGGGTCGCCTTGCGTGGCGCCAGTTCGGCCTCGGTGGCGGTGGTCGCTGACAGACGGGCGATTTCGGCCAGGATCAGCTCGGCCACCTCCGGCACGGCGTCATTGCGGGTTTGGGCCGAGGCCGAAAGGATGCCCTCGTCCTCGCGCACGCCGAGGCTCGAGCTGGCCCCGTAGGACAGGCCGCGCTTGATGCGGATCTCCTGATTCAGGCGCGCCGAGAAGCCGCCGCCCATCAGGCTGTTGCCGACCAGAAGCGGGAAATAGTCCTCGTCCGTGCGGGCGATGCCGCGCAGGGCCGCGACCACCGCCGCCTGACCGGCGCCGGGCTGGTCGATGACGATGATGCGCGGCGCCACCAGCGCCCCGGCCGGATCGTCGATCGTTGCCACAGTTCCCGCCGGATCGCGCCAGTCGCCAAAGGCCTGTTCCGCCAGGGCGTAGGCCGCCTCCGGCGTGATGTCGCCCGAGAACACCAGTGTCGCCTGGCTGGGCCGGTAGCGGCCTTCGTGGAAGGCGACCAGATCGTCGCGGGTCAGGCCCGGAATGGTGCCCGGCGTGCCCGAGCCGGGCAGGGCGTAGGGCGCTTCGCCGAACACCGCGCGGGCGGCGGCCAGGTTGGACACCGGCCCCGGCTGCGACAGGGCGACGCGCAGGCCGTTCAGCGTCTGGGTCTTTTCGCGGTCCAGCTCCTCGGCGGCATAGGCCGGGTTGCGCACCACATCGGCCATCAGGGCCATGGTCTGCGGGAAGACATTGGACGGCGAGGAGGCGAAGACATTGGTGAAGTCCGCGCCCGCGCCCGCGCCGATATCCGCGCCCAGTCGCTCGATCTCGGTGGCGATTTCGGGAGCCGAGCGGGTCTGTGTCCCCTGGGTCAGCAGCGAGGCGGTGAAATTGGCTGCGCCCGCCTTGCCTGCCGGGTCGTCAGCCGTGCCGGCGTTGAAGCTCAGCCGGGCCGAGATCAGAGGCAGGCCGGGCTTGCGGGCGACCAGCACCCGCATGCCGTTGGCCAGACGGCGCTCGACCACCTGCGGCGTGGCGGCGTCGACCGCCGGGCCCGGTTGCGGCAGCGGCGTCCGCTGACCTTCAGGCAGCAGGGTCACCGGTTCGCCCGCGGGGGCCAGCGAGGCGAGGGTGATCGGCGCGGTGAACACCTCCTGCACCGGCGAGGCCGGATTCTCGGCGTCAGCCTGCAGATAGCGCATGGCGATGGCGCGGTCGTCGCGCAGGTACTGACGCGCCACCCGCTGCACGTCGGCGACGGTCACGGCCTGGATGTTGGCGACGTCGCGATCCGCGCTGGTCGGATCGCCGGTCATGATCAGGGTGTAGCCCAGCGCGAAGGCCCGGCCGTCGATGGTCTCCAGTCCGCGCAGCGCGCTGGCCACCAGTTCGGTCTTGGCCTCGGCCAGTTCGGCCTCGGTGACCGGTTCGTCGCGCATGCGGGCGACCTCGGCGCGCAGGGCGGTCATGCCCTCGTCCGGCGTATGCCCCGCGCTCATGACGGCCGAGGTGTTCAGCACCCCGACCTGCTGCTGCTGGCTGTTGGACGACGTGGCCGTGGTCGCGATCTGCTGGCGATAGACCAGCGCCTGGTACAGCCGGCTCGACTCCCCGGTCGACAGAATGCCGTCCAGCACGTCCAGCGCCGCCCGGTCGGGGTGGTCATAGGGCACGGTCGGCCAGGTGATCTGCACCATCGGCAGCGGCACGTTGGGACCATGGAAGGTCGCCTCGCGCGCCGTGCCGAAGCTCTCGGGCACATTGTTGACGGGCAGGGCCCGGTCCGGGTTTTCGATGCCGCCGAAATAGCCGTCGATCCAGGCGTCCAACTGGGCCTGGTCGAAATTCCCGGCCACGATCAGATAGGCGTTGTCGGGCCGGTAGAAGGTCTCGTGGAAGCGCAGCACGTCGTCGATGGTGGCGGCGTCCAGATCGGCGATCGAGCCGATGCCCGGGCGACGATACGGGCTGTCCTGATAGATGAAGGCCTGGGAGTGCAGGCGCTGGAACCGGCCATAGGGGGTCGACAGCACGCGCTGGCGGAACTCCTCCTTGACCACGTCGCGCTCGCTCTCGAACGACGCCTCGTCGACGACCAGCGACCCCATCCGCTCGGACTCGGCGAACAGCATCCGCTCCAGATGCTGGGCCGGCACGGTCTCATAGTAGTTGGTCACGTCCAGGCCCGTCGAAGCGTTGTTCGAACCGCCGACGTCCTCGGTCAGCCGGTCGAAAGTCTCCTGCGGCAGGTTCCGCGTCGCCTTGAACATCAGGTGTTCGAACATGTGGGCGAAGCCGGACCGCCCTTCCGGATCGTCCTTGGCCCCGACCTTGTACCAGACCTGGACGGTGACGTTGGACGTGGCCGTGTCGCGCGCCGTGAACACTCTCAGCCCGTTCGGCAGGGTCCGCTCGGCGAAACCTAGCGGGGGAACCACGATGGGGGCGGGTGTCGGCTGAGTTGCCTCCCAGGCTCTTATCGCCTCGCTGGCGCCGGCTGCGGCGGTAACGGCGGCATCCTGGGCGCTGGTGGTGGCGCAGGCGGAAACGCCCAGCATCAGGGCGGCGATCGAGGCGGCGGCGAACAGGCGGGACTTCATGGGGCACGGCTCCGGGACGCCCGGCGCACGCGGGCGGGCGAACCCTAACAGGGCCAAAACCCGGCGCACCTTACGGAGTCGTAATGAGTCCAATTCCCTATTCCGCTCATCCCGGCGAAAGCCGGGACCCAGTCCTGTCCAGCTTGACGCGGTGTTTCAGGATTGAGGCCTGAGGGACCTTTTTATCCGCCGAATCCGCCAAAGCACCGGGTCCCGGCTTTCGCCGGGATGAGCGGAAGATAGAGTATTCAATCCAGTCTGAGCGCGTCCGCCAGCAGTCTCGCTTCGGCAGCGCGGCTGGAGCCGGCGCGCCAGGCCACCACGATCTCGCGGCGCGGGGCCTTGGCCGTGATCGGCCGGACCACGACGCCCGGCAGGTCCGCCAGTCCGGCCCGCACCGCCATCTCGGGCAGGAAGCTGACCCCCAGCCCGGCCGAGACCATCTGCACCAGCGTATGCAGGCTGGTGGCGGCGAAGACATCCTCGCCGCGCGGCGGCTCGATACCGAAGGCCGCCAGGGCGTGGTCGCGCAGACAGTGGCCGTCCTCCAGCAGGATCAGGTCCTCGGCCTTGAGCGAGCCCGCCGGGATCGGCCCCGTCCCCGCCAGCGCATGGCCCACAGGCGCGGCGGCCAGAATCTCGTCGTCGCCTATGCGGGCGTGGTCGATGCCGTGCGAGCTGTAGGGCAGGGCGATCACCGCCGCGTCCAGCTGCCCCGCCTTCAGCCCGGCGATCAGCCGCGGCGTCAGGTCCTCGCGAATGAACAGCCGCAGGGCCGGCCAGGCCGCCTTCACCCCCGGCAGTTTGGTCGGCAGCAGGAAGGGGGCGACGGTCGGAATCACGCCCAGCCGGAACCGCCCGGTCAAGGGCTTGCCCGCATTGCGCGCCGCCTCGACCAGATCCTCGGTTCGGGCCAGCACGTCCTCGCCCCGCCGGACCGCCTCGGCCCCCACGGCGGTCAGCTGGATGTTGCCGCGCGTCCGCTCGACCACGGGCGCGCCGAGAATCTTCTCCAGTTCCTGCACCCCGGCCGACAGGGCCGGCTGGCTGACATGGGCCGCCTCCGCCGCCCGGCTGAACGAGGCGTGTTCGGCCAGGAGCTTGAGATACTGGAGCTGTCGCAGGGTCGGGAGCATGGCCGACATATAGGCGTCCGCTATGGCTTTGGCCAAAGGCAATCAGACGGCTTTATGGGGTCGACGGTGGCGGGTTCATCACAACGGACACAACGAAAGTCACGGCGGACACAACGGGGGCCGGGAAAACGGCCAGGCGGTCATCCAGGGCTTTGATCAATCAAGGCGGCGAAGCCGCGATCTCATCGCCCCGCAAGAAACCGGTCTTGAGGAAAGATCACCTGTCCCGTCGTGTCCGTTGTGCCTTTCGTTGTGCCTGTCGTGATGAACCCTTCAGCCGATCAGGCCGCCGCGGCGCCGAACTCCTCTTTCAGGGTCACGTCGTAGCGGTCGGCGTTCATGACCTTGACCCAGGCCTTGATGAAGTCGCGGACGAATTTCCCGCCCGCATCGGCCGAGGCGTAGACCTCCGACAGGGCCCGCAGCTGCGAGTTGGAGCCGAACACCAGATCGGTGCGAGTCGCCGTCCACCGCGGCTCGCCGGTGAGGCGGTCCGAACCGACGAATGTCTCGTCGCCGCTGTCGTCGACCTGTTTCCAGCCCGTCCGCATGTCCAGCAGATTGACGAAGAAGTCGTTGGTCAGCTGGCCCGGCCGATCGGTCAACACGCCATGCTTCGACGCGCCGTGGTTGGCGCCGATCACCCGCAGCCCGCCGACCAGCACCGTCATCTCCGGCGCCGTCAAGCCCAGCAGCTGCGCCCGGTCGACCAGCAGCTCCTCGGTCGGGACATTGTACCGGACCTGCAGATAGTTGCGGAAGCCGTCGGCCTTGGGCTCAAGCACCGCAAAGCCCTCGACGTCGGTCTGTTCGGCCGAGGCGTCGGTCCGGCCCGGGGTGAAGGGAACCTCCACCGCATGGCCGCCGGCCCTGGCCGCCTTCTCGACTCCCACCGAGCCGCCCAGCACGATCAGGTCCGCGATGGAGACGATGCGCTCGCCGTCGAAGTCGCCCTTGATGGCCTCATAGACCTCCAGCACATGGGCGAGCGCCCGGGGCTGGTTGACGTCCCATGACCGCTGAGGTTCGAGCCGCAGCCGACCGCCGTTGGCGCCGCCGCGGTGGTCGGACCCCCGATAGGTCGCCGCCGCCGCCCATGCCGTCGTGACCAGATCGGCCACCGTCAGGGTTGACGCCGCGATCTGTTCCTTCAGCGCGCTGATGTCCCACGCGGTGAGCGCCGGACCCTTCCGCGCCGGGATCGGGTCCTGCCAGATCAGGTCTTCCTGCGGAACTTCCGGCCCGAGGTAGCGGACCTTCGGCCCCATGTCGCGGTGGCACAGCTTGAACCAGGCGCGGGCGAAGGCGTCGCCGAAATGGGCCGGATCGCCGCGGAACCGCTCCATCACCTTGCGGTATTCGGGGTCGAATTTCATCGCCATGTCGGCGGTGGTCATCATCGTCGGCACGCGCTTGCCCGGCGTGTGCGCGGCCGGGGCCAGGGTGTCGTCCGGATTGCCCACCGGCCGCCACTGTTTGGCGCCGGCCGGACTGCGGACCAGCTCGTACTCGTGGTCCAGCAGCATGTCGAAATAGGTCATGTCCCACTGGATCGGCGTCGGCGTCCAGGCGCCTTCGATGCCCGAGGTGATGGTGTGGTCGCCGATGCCGCTCTCGTGGCTGGAGGTCCAGCCGAGTCCCTGCTGGGCGATGTCCGCCCCCTCGGGCGAGACCCCGACCTTGGAGGCGTCGCCGGCGCCGTGGGCCTTGCCGAAGGTGTGGCCGCCCACCGTCAGGGCCACCGTCTCCTCGTCGTTCATCCCCATGCGGGCGAAGGTCTCGCGGATGTCGCGCGCGGATTGCAGGGCGTCCGGCACGCCGCCAGGGCCCTCGGGGTTCACATAGATCAGTCCCATCTGGATCGCCGCCAGCGGGCTCTCCAGCGCCATCTCCCTGTCGGGCTGGATACGGGTCTCATTGCCCTCCTCGCCGACCCATTTCTCCTCGGTGCCCCAATAGACGTCCTTCTCGGGCTCCCACACGTCGGCCCGGCCGCCGCCGAAGCCGAACACCGGCCCGCCCATGCTCTCGATGGCGACATTGCCGGCCAGGATCATCAGATCGGCCCACGACAGGCTGGCCCCGTATTTCTGCTTGATCGGCCACAGCAGCCGCCGCGCCTTGTCGAGGTTGCCGTTGTCCGGCCAGCTGTTCAGCGGGGCGAACCGCTGCTGCCCCGCGCCCGCGCCGCCGCGCCCGTCGCCGGTGCGATAGGTGCCGGCCGAATGCCACGCCATGCGGATGAAGAAGGGGCCATAGTGGCCATAGTCCGCCGGCCACCACGGCTGGCTGTCGGTCATCAGGGCGGTCAGGTCGCGTTTGACGGCCGCATAGTCCAGCGCCTTGAACGCCTTGGCATAGTTGAAGCCGTCGCCCATCGGATCGCCGGTCCGCCCCTGCTGGTGCAGGATGTCCACGGCCATCTGGTTCGGCCACCAGTCGCGGTTGGTCCGGCCGAGCAGCGATCGCAACGCGGCCTTTTCCTTCTTCGGATCATTGAGGGGGCTGGGTCCGCCCGCGTGTCCGTCCATGGTGTCCTCCTGCGCCTGGGCGCGATTGCGGACAGCCTGGACCGGTAGCGTCGCTAAGGAAAATCGATAAATCCTGTCGCGAGAAGCAGGAAAATCTATGATGATCTACGGTCCCGTCATCCTCGGGCTTGTCCCGAGAACCCATCGTTCAGCGGCCTCGAACCTTAGGTCAGATGGCGTGTCCTGACGATCTGCGAGGCTTCATTTGCCCGTGCGGCGGGTAAATGGGTCCTCGGGACAAGCCCGAGGATGACGGGCTGTGGAGCTTGTTGGGCACGGACCTACGCCACCGCGCCGCCCTCCATCATGAAGGCGTTCAGCTTGTTGCCGTCGGGATCGCGGAAATAGGCGGCGTAGAACGTATCCCCGCGCGGTCCGGGCGGCCCTTCGCAGGTCCCGCCGTGGGCCAGGGCGACTTCGTGCAGCCGGTGGACCTGCTCGCGCGACGCCGCCTCCAGCGCCACCATCACCCCATTGCCGATGCTGGCCGCCTGACCGTCGAACGGCTTGGTCAGCCCGATCCCGGCCCCGCCGCCCGGCGTGCCCCATGCGATCGCCCCCGGCCACTCCATCATCCGCGCCGTCCCCAACTCCGCGGCGATCGCATCATAAAACACCGCCGCCCGCTCCAGGTCGTTGGTGCCCAGCGTCACATAGCCGATCATGTCGAAACCCTCCCTTTGAGCGCTGATCTACGCACGAACAAAACAGGAACTCAAGCCCGTCTCTTCAGGGGCGGGCTCGATGGCTTCACCGCCTTCAGGCGACCCGATTTCGCGTCCTGCAGGATGCTGTTGATCCTGGTCTGCCAGCCTTCGCCCGTCGCCTTGAAGTGGTCCACCACATCCTTGTCGAGCCGGATCGAGACGGGGACTTTCGGATTGTCCGCCGGCGGCCGTCCCGGACCGCGCCGGAACTGTGCGAGGACCGTTTCGGGCAGGACCTCACGACCGCGCCCGGCCTTCTTCATCATCTCCCGGGTCAGCTCCGGGGCGTCGTCCTTGTCCACCACCTGGTTCTCCTTGGCTTGGCGGGTCGCAACTGCGGCCATCATTCGGTGTAACGCTTCAATTCCTTTGGCCGGGCCCGGCGAAGGCTGATCACGCGGATGTCGTCGCCCCGAAGGGTGAAGGTCATCGCAGGCAGCGTCCCGCCGATCATGCCGTAGGCGTTGAAACGGTCTTCGCCGTAGTCGAATCGGGTGTCTGGAACGATCACGGCGTCATCAAGGACCATCTCAAGGGCCGCCGAGAGGGACACGCCGTGTTTGGCGATGTTGGCGGCGTCCTTCTCCGGATCGAACTCGATGGCCATCGGCAATATGTGTATACACATAAAATGTCGGACGTCAATAATTTATGTATGTACGAAAATATCGCGTGGCGTTGCCGCTGCGAAGCTCCCGCCCTACAGCCTGAACGCCGCCATCATCAGCGCATGGCGTTCGGCCATTTTCGCCAGGGCTTCCCAACTCGCGGCGTCGGCCTGGTGATGCGCCTTCTCGGTCTCGCTCGTCGCGCCGCCCGCTCTCGCGATGGCCGCCTCTGATCTCGCCCGGTAGTTCGCAACATCCTTCATGGCCGCCCCACCATACGCCAGGCCGTGGCGGATAGCGCGTTCTATCTATGGTAGAGCTTGTTGCGCCTCGTCCAGCCACCGCATCCGGCAGGCCATGATCGCCGTCTCGCCGAGCCGGTCGACCAGCCGCCAGTTGACCACGGCCCCGATCGGGGCGCCGACGACGGGGATCAGCTGGGCCAGTTTGGCCAGGTCGATATAGTCGCGGTACTCGATCTGGAACCGCCGCCAGTCGTACTCCGTGATCGCCTCGGGCTGATCCACGCCGGCGATCCACCGCTCCAGCTCCGCCAGCGCCCCGGGCCGCCGCTTCGCGCTGGCGAAGGCGAGGTGGAAGATGTGCAGCAGGAACAGCCGCTCGCGCCCGGAGTCGCCATCCGCAGCCCCGCCCCAGCCATAGGCGCCGACGACATCGCCCAGCATCCGCACCTTGATCGCCATCAGGGCCGGAAAGTCCGCCGCCGCCAGCACAAAGCCGCCGGCCCCCGCGATCCCGCCCTCGACGCTGGCGGTGGTGCGGTAGGCCTTGATCCTCGCCCGCGCCCGCAGCTCGCGCGCCGCCAGGGAGCCATCGGCTGTGGGCCGCGTCTGGATCAGGTCAGAGCCGAACAGAATGCCCCTGGTCATCGCCTCGACGCCCGAGGTGATGATGGCATGAACCCGCTCGGGGATGATTTTGTTGATCCGGTCCTGGGACCCGCGCGTCGCCTTGTCCCACAGCCCCGGCGGCTTCAGCACCCTGGCCCGCCACGTCGCGACCTCCGCCCGCACCGTGGTCTCGTCCACGACCGTGATCAGGTCGGACGGCGTGTCCTCGGCGGCGACGAACTCGGGACGGGTTTCGGGCAGGCGGGCCATGGGCGCTCCGATGACGCAGCGTCACGGTTGCAGGCCCGCGCTCGCGGGTCTAGACCCCGCCCGACCGCGGTTCGCAACCGCAAACTTCCATCCTCCCAAGAACCACCCCTCGGAGATGACACCCATGGCTCGCGCGAAGATCGCCCTCATCGGGGCCGGCATGATCGGCGGCACCCTGGCCCATGTGGCCGCGCGCGAAGCGCTGGGCGACATCATCCTGTTCGACATCGCCGAGGGCACCCCCCAGGGCAAGGCGCTGGACATCGCCGAGGCCACCGCCGTCATCGGAACCGACGTCGCCCTCAAGGGCGCGAATGACTATGCCGACATCGCGGGCGCCGACGTCTGCATCGTCACCGCCGGCGTGCCGCGCAAACCGGGCATGAGCCGCGACGACCTGATCGGCATCAATCTGAAGGTCATGAAAGCGGTGGGTGAAGGCATCCGCCAGCACGCCCCGGACGCCTTCGTCATCTGCATCACCAATCCGCTCGACGCCATGGTCTGGGCCCTGCAGCAGTTCTCGGGCCTGCCGAAGGAAAAGGTCGTCGGCATGGCCGGCGTGCTCGACTCGGCGCGGTTTGCGTATTTCCTCGCCGAGAAGACCGGCGTGTCCATCCAGGACATCCACGCCTGGACCCTGGGCGGACACGGCGACGACATGGTGCCGATGGTGCGCCACTCGACTGTCGGCGGCCTGCCCCTGCCCGACGCCGTCAAGGCGGGCCTGCTGTCGCAGGCCGAGCTCGACGCCATCGTAGATCGCACCCGCAAGGGCGGCGGCGAGATCGTCGCCCTGCTCAAGACCGGCTCGGCCTTCTACGCCCCGGCCGAAAGCGCCATCGCCATGGCCCGCTCCTATCTGCTCGACCAGAAGCGCGTCCTGCCCTGCGCCGTCTGGCTGTCGGGCGAATATGGTCTCAAGGACCTCTACGTCGGCGTCCCCGCCATGATCGGCGCCGGCGGCGTGGAGAAGGTGATCGAGTTCACCACCAATGATGACGAGAAGGCGATGTTCGCCAAGTCGGTCGAGTCGGTGCAGGGCCTGATCCAGGCCTGCAAGGACATCGATAGTTCGCTGACGTAATCGCTGCAGCGAGCCGCGAAAAACAGAAGGGCCGCGGAGCGATCCGCGGCCCTTTTTGCTTTCGTCATCCTCCGGCAAGCCGCGCCTTCGCGGCGCAGACCGGGGGACCCAGCGGCGCGCGAGAGCGCGAAGCTGTCGCGGACACCCTGCCTGAACAGATCGCCTTCGGCGCCGCTGGGTCCCCCGGTTTCGCTGCGCTCGCCGGAGGATGACGATAGCTATTGCGCGGGAGCCGCTGTCGCCGGCGCCGTCGCGGCCACCAGGCTCTGCGCAAACGTCCTCAGCAGCTGCAGCCAGACCACTGTCGGTTCCCGCAGCTGCTCGGTTCCGGCGCTGGTCAGGACGACGTCATACTGGACCACCGCGCTCGCCTCGCCGCCCGGAGCGGCCGGGACGAAGAAGGCCTTGAGGAAGCGGTTGTCGCGGTTCCAGGCGTTGATCTGGTCGGCGGTGATCGGCCCCGTGAAGATGGCGCTGTACTGGACGTCGTCGCAAAGGGTCGGGCCGCAGGCGTAGAAGGTCAGGTTCCACGGCAGGGGCTGGTCGGCGATGTGCAGACTGGTCACGCCCTCGCGCAGGACCGGCTCCCCGACCGAGCCGCCGAGACCGGTCAGCCAGGTCCTCGCATCGGCGACCGAGACCCCGTTGGTCGCGACCGCCGCCGGCGGCGGAGTCTGGGCCAGGGCCGCGCCGGGCAGGGCGGCGGCGAGAGCGAGGGCGGCGAACAGAACGGGCAGACGCATGGCGGATCTCCGGGGTCGCAGACGTTAGAGCCATCGGCCCGAGCGGAATTGTGGCGACCATCCTACGCCGTTCGCTCGCGCGCCAGCCAGTCCGCGCTCGCCATTTCATTGAGCCGCGACGCCGTCCGCTCGAATTCGAAGGCCCCGGCCCCCTCGCGATACAGGGCCTCCGGCGCCGCCTCGGCCAGCACCACCAGCCGCGTCCCGGCCTCGTACAGGGCGTCGATCAGGGTCACGAACCGCCGCGCCTCATGGTGGTTGGCCGGTCCCAGCACCGGGACACCCTCGAGGAACAGGGTGTGGAACCGCGCGGCGATGGCCAGGTAGTCCTGCGGCCCCAGCGCCGTTCCGCACAGCTGGCTGAAGGTCGCCCGCGCCAGTCCGCCGTCCGTTCGCTCGATGACCACGTCGCGACCCAGCACCGTCAGCCGGGTCGGCGACTCCTGCTGTTCACCCTTCAGCTGCTCCCACAGGGTCTCGAACCCGATGCGCCGCCCCATGTCGGTCGCCGTGTACCAGACCCGGGTCCCCATCAGCCGGTCCAGCCGCCAGTCGCGCGAGCCCGAGACGCTGACCACCACGCATTTGCGCTCCAGCATGGCGATGAAGGGCAGGAAGAGCTGGCGGTTGATCCCGTTCAGATACAGCTGGTCCGGCGCCCGGTTCGAGGTCACCGCCAGCACCACGCCCCGCTCGAACAGGGCCTCGAACAGCCGGCCCAGGATCATGGCGTCGGCGATGTCGGTGACCTGTAGCTCGTCGAAACACAGCAGCCGCGCCTCGTCGGCGATCAGTTCCGCCACCGGCCTGATGGGATCGTCGCCTTTCGACTGGCCGAACACGGCCTTGCGCGTCTTCGCATCCCCTTCGCGCCACTGGCGGATCAGGTCGTGGACGCGGGCCATGAAGGCGTGGAAATGGGCGCGGGTCTTCCGCGGCTCGGGCGCGCAGGCGCAGAACATGTCCATCAGCAGGGATTTGCCCCGCCCCGGCGGCCCCCACAGATAGACGCCGCGCACCTCGGGGCCCGACCCCAGCAGGCCGCCCATCGGCGCCTTTTTGCGCAGATCTTTCTCCAGCCGTGCCAGGGCGTCGACCACCGGAATCTGCGACGGATCGGGCGTCAGTCGACCGTCGGCCAAACGACGGTCATAAGCGGTGCGTATGCGTGACGGCATCGTTCCCGGGCTTAGCGGCGCCCGCGACCGCTGAAAAGCGATTGCTTCGCGCCCGCGAAGGCCCACATAGGCGTCAACGTCCGGTTCCCGGACATCCACACCACCTGCGCTCAAGCAGCGAGGCTCTCCGGGCCGAGCGTTAGAGCGTTCGAAGGATCAACCCCAATCGCGCTCAAGAAGCGAGCCGCCGCGCGGCGAGCGTTAGCGCAAGGAACAATGTCATGGGTTATCGCGTCGCCGTCGTGGGCGCCACCGGCAATGTCGGCCGGGAGATGCTGAACATCCTCGAGGAACTCGATTTCCCCGTCGAGAAGATGCACGCCGTCGCCTCGCGCAAATCCAAGGGCGTTGAGGTCTCCTGGGGCGACAAGACGATCAAATGCGAGGACATCGAACTGTTCGATTTCTCGACCGTCGACCTGGTGCTGATGAGCGCCGGAAGCGACGCCTCGCGCCTGTGGTCCGAGAAGATCGGCAAGGCCGGCCCCATCGTCATCGACAACTCCTCGGCCTTCCGCATGGACCCGGACGTGCCGCTGATCGTGCCCGAGGTGAACCCGGACGCCATCAAGCTGGCGACGCGGAAGAACATCATCGCCAACCCCAACTGCTCGACCGCCCAGCTGGTCGTCGCCCTCAAGCCCCTGCATGACGCGGCGAAGATCAAGCGCGCTGTGGTCTCGACTTATCAATCGGTCTCGGGCGCCGGCAAGGCGGGCATGGACGAGCTGTGGAACCAGACCAAGGCCATCTACGGCCTCGGCGACGCGCGGCCGAAACTGTTCCCCAAACAGATCGCCTTCAACGTCATCCCCTACATCGGCAGCTTCCTCGACGACGGTTCCACCGACGAGGAAGCCAAGATGTGGAAAGAGACGCACAAGATCCTCGATCCTGACATCAAGCTCACCGTCACCTGCGTGCGCGTGCCCGTCTTCGTCGGCCACTCCGAGTCCGTGAACCTCGAGTTCGACCGCCCCATCTCGCCCGACGAGGCCCGCGCCATCCTGCGCGAGGCCCCCGGCGTCATGGTCATCGATAAGCAGGAGCACGACGGCTACATCACCCCCGTCGACGCCGCCGGCGAACACGCCGTCTATGTCAGCCGCATCCGCAAGGACCCGACCGTCGAGAACGGCCTGTCGCTGTGGATCGTCTCTGACAACCTGCGCAAGGGCGCAGCCCTCAACGCCGTCCAGATCGCCCAACTGCTGGACGAGACGGGGATCATCAAGCCGGCGTCCGGGTATCGAAGCATCACTGTTTAAGGCCTCCCTCTCCCGGCGGGAGAGGGCTTGAGCGCACGCCGGCCGCAGGCCGTCGTCCTTGCGCGAAAGGGTGAGGGGCTACGGCCCCGGGGCGGCTTCGCCGCTCCACCCGACCGACCCTCATCCGGCCCTCCGGGCCACCTTCTCCCAACGGGAGAAGGAAACAGAATGTCCGCCATGGCCCCCGCTTCGTCCGCCACGCCCCGCGCCGCCCTGGTCTCCGCCTTCGGCTGCTATGTCATGTGGGGTTTCATGCCCCTGCTGTTCATGGGGCAGGGCGCGCTCGGTTTCGACTCGCTCGAAATCCTCGCCCACCGCGCCCTTTGGGCCGTGGCCGTCGCCGGCCTGCTGGTGCTGCTGGCGAAGCAGGGCGGTCAGGTCCGCGCCGCCTTCGCCTCGCCCAAAACTCTCGGGTGGTTGATCCTCTCGACGCTGCTGATCGGGGTCAACTGGGGCCTCTATGTCTGGGCCACGACGCATGAGGCCACGCTGGAAGCCAGCCTCGGCTACTACATCAACCCGCTGCTCAACATGGTCGTGGGTCTGTGGCTGTTCCGCGAGAAGATCGACAAATGGGGCTGGGTCGCCATCGGTCTGGCCGCCATCGGCGTGGCCTTCCAGACCGCCGCCCTCGGCCGTCCGCCGTGGATCTCCATCGTCCTGGCCATCAGCTTCGCCAGCTATGGGGTGATCCGCAAACGCGTCCCCATCGACGCCCAGGCCGGCCTGCTGGTCGAATGTCTGTTGCTGGTCCCGTTTGGCCTGGCCTGGGTGCTGTGGCTGCAGCACACCGGCGCCGGCGTGGCATTCGACAGCCCGGTCAATACGCTCTGGGCCCTCGCCAACGGCCCCGCCACCGTCCTGCCGCTGGCCCTGTTCGCCTGGTCGGCCCGGCGCCTGCCGCTGTCGACCATCGGCTTTATCCAGTTCCTCGCCCCGACGCTGCAGTTCGCCGTCGGCGTCTGGGCGGGCGAGGCCCTGACTCCCCTGCGCGTGATCAGCTTCGCCTTCATCTGGGGCGGCGCGGGCGTCTTCGCGGCGGCGGCCCTGTTCCGCCACCGCGCCGCGCGGGAAGCCTTGAAACGGTCGGCGGAACCGGTCTGAAGGTGGCTGGTGACTGGTGGCTGGACGACCTCCTCGGGCGAACCGGCAGCCACCAGCCACCCCTCACAGCCCCCCATACAGCGCCCCGATCAACCGTTGCGCCCGCGGGTCGCCGATCAGATGCGGCGACTGGCGCGTCATCACATAGGCCCCCGACACTCCGGCGTCCGGATCGGCGAAGGCGCAGCTGCCGCCCCAGCCGCAATGGCCCGCCGCCGTCGGGTTGGGCCCGAAGATGTGCAGGCCTTCGTTGCGCATCAGCCCCGCCGCCCAGCTGATGTCGAACGGCACGACCTTGTCGCGGCCGTGGATCCGCTCGCGCAGCATCTGGGCCAGCACCCCCGGCGACAGCACGGTGCGCCCGTCCAGCGCTCCGCCATCGGCGACCACCGCCATGATCCGCGCCAGATCCTTCGCCGTGCCGTGCAGATTGGCCGAGGGCAGCTCCATCGTCCGCCATTCCGCCGAGCCGCGCCCGCCGGGGGCCGAGCCGGTGTCGAGGAAGGCGGCGCGCTTGACCGCATCGATGACGCCCAGGTGCGGCGCCGCCGTCGGCTTCTTCATCTGCGCCACGCGGCCGTGCTCGGCCTCGGGCAGGCCGATCCACAGGTCGAGCCCAAACGGGTCGGCGAAGTCCTCGCGCAGGGCCGCGCCCATGCTCCGCCCGTCGACGAGCCGGAACAGCTCGCCGGCCAGCAGGCCGATGGTGATCGGGTGATAGCCCGACGCCGTCCCCGGCGCCCACATCGGCGCCTGCTCGCACAGCCGCGCCAGCGCCGCGTCGGGGTCGAACCAGATCGTCGGGTCCACGCTCTCCGAGAACCCCGGCAGCCCCGCCTGGTGGCTCATCAGCTGGCCGACCGTGATCCGTTCCTTGCCCGCCTGTCCGAAGGCCGGCCAGTAGCCGGAAACCGCCTTCTCATAGTCCAGCAGCCCCCGCTCGACGCACGTACCGATCATCAAGGCCATCACGGCCTTGCCGGTCGAGAACACCGGCGTCAGCGTCTGCTCATCGAACGGCCGGGTCCGGGCCGCATCGGCCCAGCCGGCCCACAGATCGACCACGACCTCGCCGCCGATACAGACGCTGAACCGCGCCGCCTGCTCGTTCAGCCCCTCGGGCGCCTCGGTGAAATTGGCCGCGAAAGCGTCCTTCACCGCGGCGAAGCGCGGCGGGCAGGAGCCGTGGATCTCGGGGAGGGTGCTCATGGAGAAGTCCTACCTTTCCCACCATCGGCCGTCACCCTCCCCACCCCCTTCGCGCGACCGGGTCACGGTCCGAAAGCGGACGCATTCAATGTCGGCTACGGGTGATGGGGTGGACGCCCCCCGACGGCATCGACGTGCCAGAGTGAGGTGTTGA
>NZ_JBHYDN010000001.1:387637-474754 GCF_051860745.1 Brevundimonas sp. | reverse complement strand
AGATCACCACCGATTTGGGAATCCCGATTCCAACAAAACGGGCCACGCTCTAGCCCGATTTCGTTCTAGGCGCCCGCCGCCGCCGCGGGCCGCGCCCGGCAGTCCGCCAGCCAGCGCGCCAGATGGGTCAGCTCCTCCGGCGGCCGGTATTTGATCAGCCGGGCGAAATCCAGACCGACCACGGCGACGATGTCGGCGATGGTGAACCGGTCCGCGGCCACGAACTCATGGTCGGCCAGCCGCCGGTCCAGCGTCTTCATGAATTTCTCGGCCGCGACCCGGTTGTACTCGGCCAGCTGCGGAATCTGGACCGCCTCCAGCGCGGCCAGAGCCGGGTGGGAGTGGCGCACGCTCAGCATGATCGGATTGGCCAGATAGAATTCGCACCTGCGGGTCCACATCTCGATCACCGCCTGTTCGCGGGCATCGCGGCCGAACAGGTTGGGCTCGGGATACAGGGCCTCCAGATAGCGCCCGATGGCCACCGATTCCGAGACCGTGGTCCCGTCGTCCAGTTCCAGCGCCGGCACATGCGGCACGCCGACCCGGGCGCGGTATTCCGGCGTCTTGTGCTCGCCGGTCAGGATGTCGACCTCGACCAGTTCGACGTCCTCGATCCCCTTCTCGGCCATCACCCAGCGAACCCGGCGCGGATTGGGCGCGCGGTGGGAGGTGTAGAGTTTCATCAGTCGGTCTCCGGCTTCAGCGGAACATGGCGGCGGGCAACGCGCCCACAATGGCGGCCGCCATCAGGGTGGCGAGAAAGCCGGCGAACAGCGCCTTCCAGACCATGCTCAGCACCTCTTCGCGCCGCTCGGGCATCAGCACGCTGAGCCCGGTCACCGTGATGCCGACCGAGCCGATGTTGGCGAAGCCACACAGGGCATAGGTCATCAGCATCCGGGTCCGCCCGCTCATCTCGCCGGCCGGGACATTGCCCAGCTCGATAAAGGCCTTGAACTCCGTCTGGGTCAGCTTGACGCCCAGCAGCCAGCCGGCCTTGCCGGCCTCGGCCCATTCGACCCCGGCCAGCCACGCGACCGGCATGAACAGCCAGCCGAGCAGGCGCTCGATCGTCACCGGGCCGTCGAACAGCCAGAAGCCGCCCAGCATGACGTTGATCAGGGCCATCAGGGCGACAAAGACGATCAGCACCGCCGAGATGTTCAGCACCACCATCAGGCCGTCGGCCGTGCCCTTGACGATGGCGTCGATGGCGCTGTCGTATTTCAGGGCCGAGCCATAGTCGGCCCCGGCTCCGCCCTCGCCCGCCGTCTCGGGAATGATGATGCGCGCCAGCAGCACGCCCGCGGGCGCCGAGATGATCGAGGCCACCAGCACATGGCCGGCGGCGTTCTGCATTACCGGCGCCAAGATGGCGGCATAGGCGACCATGGTCGAACCGGCGACGGTGGCCAGTCCGACCACCATCATCAGGAACAGTTCCGACCGCGTCAGCTTGTCCAGATAGGCGCGGATGACAATCGGACTCTCGACCATGCCGAGGAAGATGTTGGCCGCCACCGCCAGAGCCGAGGCGCCGCCCAGACCCATGGTCCGCTGGAACAGGATGCCGAAACCGTGGGTGATCCACTTCAGGATCTTCCAGTGCCACAGCAGCGCCGACAGGGCCGAGATCACCAGAATCATCGGCAGGACGTTGAAGGCGAAGGTGAACAGGGCGGGCGGGTTCTCGACCGAATAGGGCTGATCGCCGCCGGCCAGATAGCCGAACACGAACTGCGCGCCCTTGGCCGAGGCCACGGTCAGGCCTCCGACGGCCGCGTTGATCCCACCCAGAAACACCTGTGAGAACGGATTGAACAGGACCAGCACGAGGAGCGCCTGGACCGCGATCGCTCCCAGCGCCAGCCGCCAGGGAAAGGCCTTGCGGTTCTCCGACAGGCCCCAGCAGGCCGCCACGATGACAGCCAGCCCCAGCAGGCTCTGAAGATTCAGGAGGCTGAACATGGACTCATTTCCCCGCCGGCTCCCCCGCCGGCCCCGTCCCGTTGAACGCCACGCAGACTATTATGGCAAGCCGCCGTTTCGCTCGTTTCCAGCCCTGAATCCGTCGCGATCCACGCGCGTCATCACGAAACCGTGATCATCACGGGACAGGGAGAATGACGATGCGCAAGGCTCTGACGCTGGCCTCGGCCGGCCTGATCGTATTGGCCGGATGCTCGCCGGCGAGTGACAAGGCGGAAGAGTATTCCACCGAAGCGGCCCCCGTCGCCGACGCGGCGGTCGAGGCGCCTGCGGACGCCGCCGCCACGACCGCGCGGAACCCCGTCGCGCCTGCGCCAGTGGTCGCGTCGCGCCCGGCCCCGCTCGCTCCTGTGGCGCAGATCGCCTACGCCTACAGCTACGCCCTGTCCCTGCCGCGTGATCGCGGTGCCGAGATGATGAGCCGGCACGAATTGGCCTGCGTCTCGGCCGGGCCCGGCATCTGCCAGGTCATCTCGGCCCAGGCCGACTGGACGGCGCGCGAGCCCGGCGGACGGCTGGAACTGCGCGGTCAGCCCGAATGGATCAACCGCTTCCGCAGCGGTCTGGCGCTGGACGCCCAGAACGCCGGCGGCCGTCTGGACGAAGCCGTCACCGACGGCGAGGACGTCACCCGCGGCATCGACACGGCCACGACCGGCGCGAGGACCACCGCCTCCCTCGCCGAGCGCATTCGCCAACTTCAGGCGCGGTCCGGTGGGACGATGGCCCAGCGGCTCGAAATCGAACGCCAGCTGGCTGAGTTGCAGCAGCAGTACGACGCCCAGCAGATCGAACTGCGCGCGCTGAACGACCGGGTCCAGTCGGCCCGGCTGACGCTCGACTATCGCCAAGGCGGGGTCATGGCCGCCGACAGCCCGACGCGCCCGGTCGCCCGCGCGCTCGGCGACGCCTTCGGCCTGTCGATGGGCATGTTGGCAATCCTGATCACCGCCGGCTCGGTGCTGCTGCCGATCGTCGTCATCGGCGGCGCCGTCTGGTGGGCCGTGCGTCGGCGGAAGCCGGCTCCGTCAGTCTAGCCGCCCCGCACCAGCCGGCTGTATTCGTCCATCAGGCTGAGGCTGAGGTCGCCCGGAGTGAAGCGATCGTCGCCGATCTCGCTCACCGGGGTGATCTCGGCCGCCGTGCCGCACAGGAAGCATTCGCTGAATCCGGCCAGTTCTTCCGGCCGGATGTGGCGCACCTCGACCTCAAGGCCGCGCGCCGCCACCATTTCCAGCACGGTCTGGCGGGTGATTCCGTTCAGGATCGCCCCATCGGCGGGCGGGGTGATCAGCCGGCCGTCCTGCACGAAGAAGACATTGGCGCCGGTCGCCTCGGCGACGAAGCCGCGCCAGTCCAGCAGCATGGCGTCAGCATAGCCGCGGGCCTCAGCGTAGTGGCGGTTGATGGTGCCGATCATGTACAGGCCCGCCGCCTTGGCTTCGGTCGGGGCGGTTTCCGGCGACGGACGCTTGTAGGGCGCCCAGCACAGGCGGATGCCTTTCGCCTTGGTTTCAGCGTCGAAATAGCTGGGCCAGTCCCAGACCGCGATGGCCACCCGGGTGCGCGTCTGCTGCGCCGAGACGCTGACCTGTTCAGACCCGCGGAAGGCGATCGGGCGCACATAGGCGTCGGTCAGGCCGTTTCGGACGCAGGTCTCCTTGCAGGCGTCGTTGATCTGCGCCACCGTGAACGGAATCTGGAAGTCGAGCACCTCGGCCGAACGGAACAAACGGTTCGTATGCTCCGTCAATTTGAAGATCTGGCCATCGTACATTCGCTCGCCTTCAAAAACCGAAGACGCGTAGTGGAGTGCGTGGGTCAAAACATGCACGCGGGCTTCCCGCCAGGGCACAAATTCGCCGTCAAACCAGATCCAACCGTCACGATCGTCGATAGGAACGAAGGCCATTGAATATCGTCTCCCGCGCTGATCACCGGGTTAGAGCCGCCGGAATAGCTCAGGTCAACGCCTGGACATGCTGTTCGGTCGCTTCGGCATGAGCGACGTCCGCTCCCATGGCCGGTCCGGCCCGGTCGCCGGCGCGGGCGCCGGCCGGCATCTGCTGGTCGTCGACGACGATGACCGGATCCGCGAGTTGCTGAAGGAATTCCTCGCCCGGGAAGGCTATCGCGTCACCGGCGCAGCCCATGCCGCAGCGGCCAAACGTCTGATGGAGCTGATCGAATTCGATCTGGTGGTGCTGGACGTGATGATGCCGGGCGAGAGCGGCTTCGACCTGACCACCTGGGTCCGCTCCAAGGCCGAGACCTCGAAAACGCCCGTCCTCCTGCTGACCGCGCGCGGCGATCCCGACGACCGGATCGAGGGCCTGTCGCGGGGCGCCGACGACTATATGTCCAAGCCGTTCGACCCGCGGGAGCTTGCCCTGCGCGTCGACGCCATCCTGCGCCGCACCGGCGGCAAACCCCTGACCCCGCGCGAGATCAAGCTGGGACCGGCGGTGTTCGACATGGAGCGGCTGGAGCTGATGCGCGACGGCAAGCTGCAACGCCTGACCGAGGCCGAGGCGCAGTTGCTGAAGACCCTGGCTATCCACGCCCATTCGGCGGTCGAGCGGATGAGTCTGTCGCCGGATACCGCCGATATCACAGGCCGGGCCGTGGATGTGCAGGTCACCCGCCTGCGCCGCAAGCTGGAGGCGGACCCCAAGAACCCGCGCTACCTCCAGACCGTGCGCGGCGTCGGCTATATGCTGGCCCCGGACTGATGAAGGCGATGAGGCTGCTTCCCGCCAGCCTCTGGCCGCGGTTCCTGCAGCGGCGGATGCCGACCTCGCTGTGGGGTCGGTCGCTGCTGATCATCGTCCTGCCGGTGCTGGTCATGCAGGTGGCCGTCACCTGGGCCTTTTTCGACATGCACTGGCAGACGGTGACCGCCCGACTGTCCGACGGCCTGGCCGGCGACATCGCCTGGGCCGCCGAGAGCTGGCGCGACGACCCGACGCCGGAAAACATGGCCGTCATCTCCGAACGGGCCGAGCGCTCGATGTCCCTGTCGGTCGCCCTGCAGGAGGAGGGAGTGCTGCCCCGCGAGCAGGAGCGCGGCCCCATCGGCGTCGTCGACCGCACCCTCGAACAGGCGCTGGCCACGCGGCTGGACCAGCCCTTCTGGTTCTCGACGACCCAGTATCCCGCCTATGTCGACATCCGGGTGCAGCAGCCCGAGGGCGTGCTGCGCATCATCGCCCCGCGCGAGCGCGCCGTCGCCACCCAGGCTCACATCTTCGTCCTGTGGCTGACGATCGCCACTGTCCTGCTGATGAGCGTCGCCATCCTGTTCATCCGCAACCAGGTCCGCGCAATCGAGCGGCTGGCCGACGCCGCCGAGGCCTTCGGCCGGGGCGAGACCAGCGAACATTTCAAGCCGCATGGCGCGCGCGAGGTTCGCGCCGCCGCCAACGCCTTCCTCGCCATGCGTGAGCGGATCCAGCGTCATATCGACCAGCGCACCGCCCTTCTGGCCTCGGTCAGCCACGACCTGCGCACACCCCTGACCCGACTCCGGCTGGAGCTGGCGCTGGCTCCCCCGTTCAAGCGCGCCAAGGCGATGCAGGGCGATCTCGACGAGATGGAGCATATGATCGACGAATACCTCGCCTTCGCCCGTGGCGAAGCCGGAGAGGCGGCGCAAGCCGTGTCGATCCCCGACCTGCTCGCGGCCGCGGCCGAGGACGTCCGCCGCGCCGGTGCGGAGGTTGAGGTGGTCGCCCCAGCCGACCTGACCGCCACCCTGCGTCCTCTGGCCTTCAAACGCGCCCTGACCAATCTGGCCGGCAACGCCGCCGCTCATGGGGAGCACGTCCGCCTCAGCGCCCGTCCCCTGCCCTCAGGCGGGCTGGAGGTGGCGATCGAGGACGACGGCCCCGGCATTCCCGAAGACATGCATGAGGAGGCGTTCCGGCCCTTCTCCCGCCTCGACGCCTCGCGCAACCAGAACCGCAAGGGCGTAGGCCTCGGCCTCGCCATCGCGCGCGACGTGGCCCGCGGCCACGGCGGCGAGATCACCCTCGAACGCAGCGATATGGGCGGGCTGAAGGCGCTGATCCGGCTGCCCGGCTGATATTCCTCCCCCATCGGGGGAGGGGGACCATCCGAAGGATGGTGGAGGGGCCGATGCGGAAAGGACCCCTCCACCCCGCTACGCGCGGTCCCCCTCCCCGGACGCTTCGCCTGGGGAGGATTGCGAAGCGGAGCCGTAGAGCCCACCTTCGATCCCGACAGGGTCATTGGAGGACATCATGCGTAAACTCGCCAGCTTCGCACCGCTCGCCGCCGTGCTGGCCTTCAGCGCCGCTCCGGCCATGGCCGAGCCCGCCTTGATCAGCGTCAGCCTCGGTCCCGACCTTCAGGACAAGGCCGAGGAACTGGGTCCGCGCGAGGTTCAGGAACAGGCGGACCGGCTGGCCGAACTGGTCGGACGCGCCCTCGCCCGCGAAGGCGACCTCGACGGCGCCCGGATCGAGCTGGTGCTGACCGACCTCAGGCCCAACCGGCCGACCTTCCAGCAGATGGCCGACCGTCCCGGACTGGATGGCCATCGCAGCCGTTCGATCGGCGGCGCGACCATCGAGGGCCGGATCACCACGGCCGACGGTCGCACCCTGCCGGTCCAGTACGACTGGTATTCCAGCAGTCTGGCGGATGTGCGCGGCATCAACACCTGGGCGGACGCGGACCGGGCCTATCGCCGGCTGGCCGGCAATTTGGCGGACGGCCGCTACGTCACGCGCTAGAAGGAACGCGCCCGCTGCACAGCGGCCCTGACCGCGGCGCTGGCCGCCCGGTCGAGGTCGCCGCTCGCCGCCATGGCGTCCAGTCCCGCCCGCGTCGTGCCGCCCGGCGAAGCGATCCGGGCGATCAGGGTCTCAAGCGCCTCTCCGGTCTCGACGCCCGCCCCGGCTGATCGCAAGGCGCCCCGCGCCAGCCGCGTCGCCGCATCCACTGACAATCCCTCGGCCTCGCCCGCCCGGGCCAGCGCCTGCACGAAGGCGTGGATGAAGGCCGGCGCCGAACCCGCCGTGGCGGTGGCGACATCGATATGGGCTTCGAGATCCAGGTCCACGACCTCGGCCATGCCCGCGAACAGCCCACGCGCCGTCTCGCGGGCGACGGCGTGAACCGACCACAGCGCCGCGACGCCTCGACCCTGCGCCACCGCCGTGGTCGGCATGACCCGCGCGACAGGATGGCCCGCCAAGGCGCTGATGTGCGCCGCCGCCACGCCCGCCATCACCGACACGATCACGGCTTCGGGGTTCAGCACCCCGACCAGCGGAGTCAGGGCTTCGCGCCATTTCGCCGGCTTGACCGCCAGCACCAGCGTCCGCGCCTCCACCAGGACGTCGATGGTCGGATTGACCCGCGCGCCCTGCGCCCGCGCCGCCTCGGCGGACGGCTTGTCCGACGGGGTGAGGATGATCAGGTCGCGCGCCGCGACAGCGCCGGTCTTCAGCCAGCCTTCAAGGATGGCGGAACCCAGCCGTCCGCACCCGACGAGGGCGACGGTTCCGGCTCTGGCGTGTGCGTTCATGGCCTCAGGCCGTGCCGACGGTCTCGAACAGGCAGGAGTCGATCGCGTCCTGCGGCTTCTTGTTGCCGCGGATCATGAAGTCGAAGGCGGGATAGTAGCGGTCCGCCGCCTCGACCGCGGCGTCGATCATCGAGGCCGCCTGGGCCAGGGTCGGGCGTTCGCCCATCGGCAGGGCCAGCGAATGGCGGAAGACGATCTCGCCGTCGTCGGCCCAGACCTCGAAATGGCCCATCCAGGTGCGCTGGTTGATCAGGCCGACCAGTTCGTAGGCCGCCCCACGCCGCGCCTTGGACGCCTGCAGGTCCAGCGCACAGCACAGTTGCAGGCAGTCGCCCTCGGGCCGCCAGGCGAACCACAGCTCGTAGTCCTTCCAGTCCCCGGCCAGCGCAAAGGCCAGATCGCCCTCGTCGGTGCGGTCGAACGGCAGGTTTTCGGCCACCAGGACGTGCTCCACGACATCCAGCGGATCGTAGGGAACATCGACTTCTTCGGGCCGTACGGCGTCCATCAGGCACTCTCCGGGCGCGACTCACGTCCCATGTCGGGACGGTAGGCGGGTTCGCAGATTCGGCTCAACCGACTGCGTCCTGAGGGGGAACGCGCCCTGTGGACGTTCCCGTGGCAGGCTTCTTTGCCGTCTTTACAGGCGACTTCTCCGGCGACTTCAGCGCCGCAACCTCGGCGCGCAGAGCCGCGATCTCGGCTTTCAGGGCGTCGAACTCGTCGCGGCGGACCAGATCGAGGTCGGCGGCCATCCGGTCGGTGCCCGCGCGAAAGGCCGTCCTGGCCTCTTCCCCCGCCGCCTGGGCCAGGCCCATGGCCCCGGTCGTCAGCTTGGCGAACTCGTCGAGAAGGGGGTTGCGGGTCTGCATGGAACTCTCCGGCTCGCACAGGCGAGCGTCGTTAAGGAAGGTTCACCCGATATGGTGAACGAAACCTTGCTGTCGATGCGACCGATGGCGTGATTTGGGCGGCAGCGGGTGATTGCGGAAATTTCAGGGACGGGCGCGGCCGCGCTTGCTAAACCGCAAGCGAAGACCCTTCTGCAGGAGCGCCCGTGCAATTCCCCGAGTTCGACCCGGTCCTGTTCAGCATCGGTCCGCTGGACATTCGCTGGTACGCCCTCGCCTATGTCGCGGGCATCGTCGTCGGCTGGTGGTACGCCGCCCGTCTGGCGAAGGACAACGCCCTCTGGCGGCCCGGCAAGCCGCCGGTCACCACGGTCCAGCTCGACGACCTGATTCTGTGGATCACCCTCGGCATCATCCTCGGCGGTCGGCTGGGGTACGCCCTGTTCTATCAGCCGCAGCTCTACGGACAGCTGTTCACGGGCGCCGACCTCGGCGAGCGCTTCGCCCTGCTGCGCCTCTGGGACGGCGGCATGTCCTTCCACGGCGGCCTGATCGGGGTGTCGCTGGCGATTGTCTGGTTCGCCTCGAAGACCAGGATCCGCCTGCTCAGCCTCGGCGACCTCGTCGCCCCGGCCGTGCCGATCGGCCTGTTCTTCGGCCGCATCGCCAACTTCATCAACGGCGAGTTGTGGGGACGGGAGACGACCGTTCCCTGGGGCGTCCGGTTCTGCAACGCCACCATCGAGCGAATGTACGGCTTCTGCCCCGCCGGCGACGTGACCCGCCACCCCAGCCAGCTCTATGAGGCCGGCCTTGAAGGCATGGCCATGTTCGGCATCCTCTGGTTGGCGATCTACAAGTGGCGGCTGCTGGCCAAGCCCGGCTATGTCACCGGCATCTTCCTGTTCGGCTACGGACTGGCGCGGGCGTCGCTCGAGAATTTCCGCCAGCCCGACGCCGGCCTCGAGAATCTGCCGCTGGGCCTGACCATGGGGATGATCCTGTCGATTCCGATGATGCTCATCGGGGCCTGGCTGATCTGGCGCGCCTGGAGCCGGCCGCCGGTCGCCGCCTGACGCCCCATGTCGCTGAAAGACCGTCTGGCGCGCGAGATCGTCCTGACCGGGCCGATGACGGTGGCCGACTATGTCTCCCGCTGCCTGCATGACCCGGAGGGTGGCTATTACGCCACCCGGCCGGCCATCGGCGCGACCGGCGACTTCATCACCGCGCCCATGATCAGCCAGATGTTCGGCGAGCTGATCGGCCTGTGGGCGGTCGAGCTGTGGCGGCGGCTGGGCGCGCCTGAGCGGGTCCGGCTGGTCGAGGTCGGGCCCGGCGACGGAACCCTGATGGCCGACGCCCTGCGCGCCGCCCGGCTGGACCCCGAGTTCCTGCGCGCCGTCGACCTGATCCTGATCGAACCCAGCCCGCCGCTGCGCGAGGCGCAGGGCCGAATGCTGGGCGAGAGTGACATCCATCCCCGCTGGGTCGCGTCGCTGGACCGGATCGAGACCGACGCGCCGGTGATCCTGATCGCCAATGAGGTGCTGGACTGCCTGCCCGCCCGCCAGTTTGTGAAAACCGAGGACGGCTGGGCCGAGCGCCGTGTCGGCGTCACCGACGAAGGTGAGCTCACCTTTGGTCTGGTCAAGATCACCGGCGGCTTCAAACGCCCGGACTTCGCGGTCGAACCCGGCCAGACGGTCGAGATTTCGGACCAGCAGGCCGCCTTTGGTCGGGACGTCGGCGCCCTGATCCGGGCCGCGAACGGCGCCGCCCTGCTGATCGACTACGGCCGCGCCCGGCGCGAGGCCGGCGATACACTGCAGGGCCTGCGCCGCCACCAGAAGGTCGACCCGCTGGAAACGCCGGGCGAAGTGGATCTGACCCAATGGGCCGACTTCCCCTCGGTGCTCGAGGCCGCGATCCACGCCGGAGCCGACGTCACCGGAACCATGGGTCAGGGCGAGTTCCTGGGCCTGCTCGGCATCGAGGCCCGCGCCGACCGGCTGAAGGCCGGCCGGCCCGACGCCGCCCCGATCGTCGACCGCCAGCTGGCCCGGCTGACCGCCGACGACCAGATGGGTGCGCTGTTCAAGGCCTGCGCGATCTTCTCGCCGCGCTCGCTGATTGTGCCGGGATTTGAGGCATTGCCATGACGCTGACCCCCGTCACCCATCCCCTGCTGGCCAGGACCGGCCTCCGCCACGGTTTCTTCACCCGCCAGGGCGGCGTCTCGACCGGCATCCATGACAGTCTGAACACGGGCCTCGGCTCGACCGATGACCCCGCCGCCGTGGCAGAGAACCGGCGACGGGTGGCCGCGCATATGGGCGGCGTCCCCGATGACCTCGCCGCCTGTTTCCAGATTCACTCCGCCGTCGCCCGCGTCGCCGAGACCGGCTGGAAGGGCGAACGCCCCGAGGGCGACGCCACAGTCACCGCCACGCCCGGCGTCATCTGCGCCGTCCTGACCGCCGACTGCGCCCCCATTCTGTTGGCGGATGCAGAGGCCGGCGTCGTCGGCGCGGCCCATGCGGGCTGGAAGGGCGCGCTGGACGGCGTCGTCCATTCGACCGTCGCCGCCATGCAGGCCCTCGGCGCCCAACCTCGCCGCATGGTCGCGGTCGTCGGCCCCTGCATCGCCCAGGCCTCCTATGAGGTCGGCGCCGACTTCCAGGACCGGTTCGACCACCACGACCCGGGCGGGGCGCGCTTTTTCGCCCCCGGCCAAAGCGCCGACAAACGCCTGTTCGACCTCCCCGGCTTCGTGCTTTGGCGGCTGGAACAGGCCGGCGTCGCCGACGCCGCCTGGACCGGCGACGACACGCGCGTGGACGGGACGCGGTTCTACTCGAACCGGCGGGCGTACCTGGAGGGTGAAGCCGACTTCGGCCGGCTGATGAGCGCGATCAGCCTCGGCTGATCCGGGGGCTGATCAGCCCGCCATCGCCAGCTCGGGCACGCGGGTGACCTCGCGCCACGCCTGCGGATTGGCCAGCAGTTCACGAACCAGCAGGTTATTCATATGGTGGCCCGCCTTGACGCCCTCATAGCGGCCCAGCAGGGGCGCGCCCAGCACATACAGGTCGCCGATGGCGTCCAGCGCCTTGTGCTTGACGAACTCGCGTTCCATCCGCAGCCCGCCGGGGTTCAGGATCTGGTCGCCGTCGATGACCACGGCGTTCTCCAATGAGCCGCCGCGGGCCAGACCGGCGCGGCGCAGGGCCTCGACCTCATGGGCGAAGCCGAAGGTGCGGGCAGCCATGATTTCATCGCGGAAGGTTTGCTCGTCGACGACGAAGTCCACCACCTGATTGCCGATCACAGGCGTGTCGAAGTCGATCTCGAACCGCATCTCATAGCGGTCGCAGGGCAGCAGGGCGGCGGTCTTGTCGCCTTCCTGCACCCGGATCGGCTCGAGGATCTCGATATAGCGGACCGGGGCCTCCTGACGGCGGAAGCCGGCGCGGTCCAGCAGCTGGACGAACTGCAGCGCCGAACCGTCGAGGATCGGCAATTCGGGGCCGTCCACCTCGACCACGGCGTTCGACACGCCCAGGGCGGCGAAGGCCGCCATCAGGTGTTCGATAGTCGAGAGACGAACGCCGGCGGCGTTCTGGATCATGGTGTTCAGGCGGGCGTCGACGACAGCCTCGCCCGAGACCGGAATACGGTTGTCGCGGTCCTTGATGTCAGTGCGCACGAAGACGATGCCCGTGCCGGCCGGCGCCGGACGCACGGCCAGACGCACCCGGTCGCCCGTATGCACGCCCACGCCCGCGATGATCGCTGGGGCGACGGTCGTCTTCTGGCGATGGTCGATTCTGACCGACAAACTCATACTCATTGCAGTTTTTGCTGTCCGCCTCTGAGTGCGGAACTCGCCCCAGCAACCGTCTAGCCGCCGCATCGCAAGGGCGAAATGAAAGTCGGGTTTCGGATTGTTTCGGTTTTGGTAACCCTCTCCGTCCCGCGAGGTGCGGAGGATCAGGTTTTAGGCATCAGGGATCGGGGGAACCCAGGTTCTGGCGCCGGAAGCCGACTCTCCGCCACCCCCATCGCCAAACGAAAAGGGCGGCCCCTGCGAGCCGCCCTTCCTTAATCCCTAAAACCTGTTCCTCAGAACCTGGTCCCTAGTTGGCCAGGCGTCTCAGGAAGGACGGGATTTCCAGATCATCCTCGGCTTCGCCGAGCTCGGGGGCCGGCTGTGTCTGGCTGGTCGAGCGCATTTCGGTCGTGCGCGACGGGGCCGGATAGGTCGGCTGGGTCGGCTGGCGCTTGCCGCGGCCGAACAGGCTCCACCCCGACTTGCGGTGGTCCCGGTCGTCATAGTCGCCGTGGGCCGGCTCGTCATGCTGCGGCGCCGGCTGAGCGGCGGCCGAGCGATCCATATACAGGTCGCCCTGCGCCACCGGCGCGGTGGCCTCGGCGACCGTGCGGCTGCGCGGCGCGGACTCATACTCCTCGACCCAGGGATCGACGATCGGCTCAAGGGTGCGTTCCTCGGCCACGTGGATCACCGGTTCCGGGCGCGGCTCGAAACGGGGTTCGGGCGCACGGGCGGCGGTTCCGTAGGTCGGCTGGCTGGACTGAAAGGACGGAACGATCGGCGCGGCTTCCGCCTGGCGCGGCGCCTCGGCGCGGACGGGCTCGCGGCCCAGATCCCGGGCGGCGTCATGACGCACGGGCTCGGCGCGCGATGCGGCATGGGCCGGGGTCGGGCGGCGGGTGTCGAACACCGAGGTCGCGGCGTTCGGCGTGGCCTTCACGGCGGCCAGGTCTTCCATGCCTGTGGCCACGACAGAGACGCGGATCTTGCCGTCCAGGGCCGGGTCGAAGGCGGCGCCGAAGATGATGTTGGCGTCGGCGTCCACCTCGCCGGCGATGGCGTTGGCGGCCTCGTCGACTTCCAGCAGGGTCATGTCCATGCCGCCGGTGATGTTCACCAGCACGGCCTTGGCGCCCTTCAGCGAGGTCTCGTCCAGCAGCGGGTTGGCGATGGCGTTCTGGGCGGCCTGCAGGGCCCGGTCCTCGCCCGAGGCCTCGCCCGTGCCCATCATCGCCTTGCCCATCTCGGACATAACGGCGCGGACGTCCGCGAAGTCGAGGTTGATCAGGCCGGGCAGGATCATCAGATCGGTGATCGAGCGCACGCCCGAATGCAGCACCTGGTCGGCCATGCCGAAGGCGTCGGCGAAGGTGGTGCGTTCATTGGCGACGCGGAACAGGTTCTGGTTCGGGATGACGATCAGGGTGTCGACATAGCGTTGCAGCTCGGCGATGCCGGCGTCGGCCAGGCGCATGCGGTGACGGCCTTCGAAGGTGAAGGGCTTGGTCACCACCCCGACGGTCAGGATGCCGCGGTCGCGGGCGCATTTGGCGATGACGGGGGCCGCGCCGGTGCCGGTGCCGCCGCCCATGCCGGCGGTGATGAAGACCATATGGGCGCCTTCCAGGTGCCCGTAGATTTCCTCGGCGGATTCCTCGGCGGCGTTCATGCCGACCTCAGGGTGGGCGCCCGCGCCCAGGCCCTGTGTGATCGTTTCTCCGAGCTGGATGCGACGGTCGGTCTTGGCGAACGAAAGATGCTGGGCGTCGGTATTGGCGACGACGAACTCGACGCCTTCCAGACCCGCGTCGATCATGTTGTTCACGGCGTTCCCGCCTGCGCCGCCCACACCGAAGACAACGATCCGCGGCTTCAGATCCGTGGCTTGAGGACGCACCAGCGAGAGAGACATTCTATTCCGACCTTATCCGACCCTGCCCCGCAGTCCGATGCGAAAACCCCGCCGTTTCGCATTGGTTATGAGCGCGTTAAGGAAACGCCCGTTCTGCTTAAGAGAGTGTTACCGAATAGGGTGAGTCGCGCCCCAGGCCACGAATTTCGTTAACCTTGGGCGCAGTTTTCAGCGTGTGGACCAACGAAAAAGGGCGGCTCTTGCGAGCCGCCCTTTCCGTCTTGAAGCCTCCGGGTCTTACCAGGGGCGATAGTTGAAGCCGAAGAAGAAGCGCGTGCCGTAGGGGTCCATGTTGCTGAGCAGCGAACCACCGAGGTAGTCGGGCTGTTCGGCGTCGAAGGCGTTGACCACACCCATGCGGATCGACAGGTCGTCTGCGGCATTCCACCGGACCGTGAAGTCGTGGCGGGCGAAGTTGCCGGTGTCGTAGGTGTTGAACGGACGGCTGTCGAAGTTGCCGATCTGGTCGCGGAAGTTGGTGCTGTCCTGGGCAGTCTGCCAGTCCACGCTCCAGTTGACGCTCCAGATGTCGTTCGGCGACCAGGTCAGCGACGACGTCAGGCGAACACGCGGGAAGAAGATCGTGCTGCCCAGTTCCGTGCCGTCGGTCGGATCGGCCACGTTCAGGAACTGCTCCTGCTCGATCAGCCACAAACCACCCACGCGGTAGTCGAAACGACCCCAGTTGCGGCCGAACACTTCTTCGGTGTCCAGCGAGTAGCGGGCCGAGAAGTCCAGACCACGGGTGGTCAGCTGGGCCAGGTTGACCGGCTGCTGGATGAAGCCGCCAGTCGGGTGACCCGAAACGTTGCCGACGCCGAACGGAATGGTCGGGTGGAAGCGGAACACCGAGTTACAGGCGTCGGGGTTCAGCGATGAGCCGCTGACGCAGCTGGCCGCGAGAGCCGGGGCCGACGGCGACACGATCACGCGGTCCAGTTCAATCTCATAGTAGTCGAGAATGATGCTGAGGTTCGGGAACCAGCGAGGCTGGATCACGGTCGAGAAGGTGAAGCTTTCCGACTCTTCGGGCGTCAGGTTCGGGTTGCCCCGGTTAATGCCCGCGATGCCGCTGGAGTAGATCGGGTTGAAGTCGTCCGCGTTGGTCGCGGTGGCGCCGGCGAAGTCGAAGGAGAAGCCGGCGGCCGTGGCCAGAGCCGTACAGTTGGCGATCCGGTTGGCCCGGATCTCCGCGTTCTGCGCCGCGATGTTCAGCGTGGTGCAGGGATCGACGAAGCCGTTGGCGAAGGTCTGGCTCGCCCCGGCGAAGTTTTCCGCCAGGTTAGGCGCCCGGAACGAGGTGTTGAAGCTGGTCTTGAAGGCGATGTCCTGAATCGGACGCCAGACCAGGTTCACGCCATAGACGTCGCCCTCGCCGGCGGTGGTGTAGTCGAACGAGCGGTACGAACCGCTGAGTTCGGCATACTCACCCATCCAGCTGTCGCGGAACAACGGGATCGAAAGTTCGGCGAACCATTCCTTCGACTCGTACTCGGCGGGCAGGAAGTCCGCGCCGGTGTTCAGGAACAGAAAGCGGTCGCCCGTCGTCCGCGAGCGGCCGACGCCTTCAGTGAATTCCTTGCGGTATTCAGCGCCGATGGCCATGCCGATCTCGCCGGCGCCCCAGAAGTCCCAGAGCTGGCCGGAGATGACCGCGAGGCCCTGATCCTGCTGGTTGACGTGGCTGACGGTGATGTGAGCATCGACATAGTCCAGGGCCGCCTGGCTCTGGTTGCCGGCGCCGAACACGTTCAGCGGCACGCAGTTGTCGACCGCGGACTTGAACTCGGCGTTGTTGTTGTAAGCGGTGCGGCCGCCGAAGACGCCACGGAAGTAGTCGTCCAGGTCACCTGCCCCCGACCGTTCGATCCGACGGGCGCGGCAGACGATCTCGCCGGGACGGCCGTTGACGACGCCGGCCGTATCGACCACCGCGTCGGCGGCCAGGGCGAAGCGTTGGACGTCAACGCCGCGCTCCACGTTCTCGTTGCGGGCTTCGCCCGAGACCCAGGACAGATCCCAGTCGATGTTCTTGATGAAGCCGACCTGATCCAGGTCGCCGCTCAGCGCGATAACGTAGCGTTCGATTTCGCGCGTGTTGTCCTGGGTCCGCTGCGGGCCGAAGATGGCGTGACGGGCCCACTGACGCGCCGTCGTGGTGGCGGCGGTGCCTTCGGTGTTGGCGTTGGCCGTCCAGTTGGTGACCATGTTCGCCGTGATCGCGTCCTTCACGTTCTGCGGCAGATAGGCGTTGTCCGTATAGCGCAGGTCGAAGGCGGCCGTCGACCGGATCGGGTTTGTCCAGTTCGACAAATAGGTGCCGTCGTTCAGGAAGATGTCGAAGAAGGTCGGCTGCGAGACGTCGAAGGTGTCTTCGGTGATGAACTTGTATTCAGCCGACAGATCGACGTTGTCGAAGATCGCGAAATTGGCGCCGACCTGGTAACGCTGCGAGGTCGATTCCCCGACGCGGCTTTCCTGGCCGAAATTGTTCGGGTTTTCACCGTCGCCGCCGATGTTCAGCGTGCGGTTCGAACCGACGTTGCCGATACGCTGGCCGAAGTTGGCCAGACGAGCCGTGCTGCCCTCGTAGATGTAGGTCTTGGTGGGGTCGAGGCTGTAGCAGTTGGCGCTGGTCAGAGAGGTACAGGACGCCAGCGGCACGTCGGGATCGTTCAGCGGGCTGGGACGCTGCGAGTTGGCGAGCGTTGTCTGGCCCCAGCGCGGACGCGACAGGGTGCGAACACCGCTGAACACCTGGGCGTCCAGAGCGCCGTCGTCCCGCGCGTTGGTCGGATCGGCGTCGATGCCGACGAAGGCGTGGGCGGCCTCGAGCCAGTCGATGTCGAGGCTTTGGACTTCATCGATGTCTTCGTATTCGCCGAAGGCATACAGGTTCAGACGGTCGTCCAGCAGGTTGGTGCCGATCAGGGCCGAGATACGCTTGTTGGCCTGCCCGTCCTGGTTGATCATGCCGTAGTTGGCGTCGATCTCGAGCCCTTCAAAGTCGCGGCGCAGCTGGAAGTTCAGCACGCCGGAGACGGCGTCGGCGCCGTAAACCGACGAGGCGCCGCCCGTGACGATCTCGATGGTCTCGATCAGCAGGCGCGGAATGGAGTCAATGTCCACAGCCAGGTTGCCCGCGGCGGCGCCGACGTGGCGACGACCGTCGACCAGGGTCAGCGTCCGGCCGGTGCCCAGCGAGCGCAGGTTGGCGAACGACAGACCGCCGTCGTTCAGGTTCGAGCCGGTGGTGTCGGACGGAACCAGCGAGTTCGACAGGGCCGGGATGGTGGCCAGATAGTCGACCACGGTCGACTGACCGGTGCTCAGCAGCGCTTCACGCGAGACCTGGATGAGCGGGGTCGGAGCGTTCGTCGGGTCACGACGGATGCGCGAACCGGTGACGACGACTTCGTCGATCTCGGTGGCTTGCGGGTCGGACTGACCCTGGACGTTGACGCCCGGGAGCTGGTCCTGGGCGAAGGCCGGAGCCGTGACGGCCATGACGCCCGCGAGGATCGTCGTGCCAAAGAGGTACTTGCGCTTGAGAAGCATGGTGATTGGGCCCCAACCGTTGTGGATGCAATGCGCAGCGCCCGCCGGACGACGGATTCTGCTTCGGACCTCCACGCTAGCAGCAAAGCGGGCAACGGCAAGGGATTGTGTCCTCTTGGCGACCAATCCAGCCCGTGGTTGTTACAATCCGGACACAGTCTCGCCACGTCGGGGAAAAACCGGGCTCGCTGCATGCGCGGAACCGCCGCCGTCAGAGATTTTCGCGCAACCAACCCGCGGCACGAGCCACAATCCCGCCTTTGTGGACGCGTGGCGCATCCGAGGCGGAAATCTGGCGGGACATCAGTTTGCGGGCGGAAACCGCCTCGCGCGGTCCATAGGCGGCGCGCAGAAGCACGCCGGCCGCCGAACAGAAGGCCGGGCCCGAGGCGGCGTCCGCCAGGTGGGGCGCCCGTTGCGGCTTGCCCAGCCGCACCGGGCGGTCGAACACGCGGATCGCCAGCTCCCGCACGCCGTTCAGCTGGCTGGCGCCGCCGGTCAGGACCAGGCCCGCGCCGGGCTCCAGCCCGACACCGGCGTTGCGCAGCCGGTCGCGCAACAGTTCCAGCGTCTCCTCGACACGCGGGGCGATGACGGTCTTCAGCATGGCGCGCTGGACGAAGATGGGGCCGGCCGAGGCGTCCTCGCCGCGCGGCGGGGCCTCCAGCATCTCGCGGTCCTCATGGGCGTTGGCCATGGCCGAGCCGTGCAGGGTCTTCAGTCGCTCGGCCCCCGCCCGCGAGGTCGACAGGCCGCGGGCGATGTCGGCGGTGACATGGTCGCCGCCGACGTTGAGGGATTCGATATGCAGCAGCGAGCGCCCGCCCCAGACCGCGGCCGAGGTCGAGCCGCCGCCCATGTCGATACAGACGCAGCCCAGATCCATCTCGTCGTCTTCCAGCGCCGCCAGCGACGACACCACGGGCGCCGCCGCCACACCCTGAAGATCGAGGTGGGCCAGTTCCAGACAGTGGCTCAGGCCGTTGAAGGCGCTTTCCGCCATGGACACGACCAGCAGGTCCAGCCCCAGCGAATGGCCCTTCATCGAGCGCGGGTCGTGCACGCCGCGCGCGCCATCGACCGACCAGGCGATAGGCAGGACGTGGATAGGCCGGCGGTTGGGCAGGCGGATCTGGGCCAGGGCCATGCCGATGGCCCGCGCCAGATCGGCGTCCCCGACCGGATTGGCTCCCAACGAGACCCGGGCCTGGACGCGATGGCTGGCCATCTGGCCGATGGCGGTGGTGACGACCACGCCCGAGACCGGGCAGCCGGCCGCCCGCTCGGCGCGCTCGACGGCATGGCCGATGGCCTGGGCCGCCTCGTCCATATTGACGATGCCGCCGCCGCGCACGCCGCGCGACTGGACGTGCCCGGCCCCGGCGACGCGGATGGTGCGGTCGGCGTGGCGCACGCCGTCGGCCTTCATGATGAAACAGGCGACCTTGGACTGGCCGAGGTCGAGCGCGGCGACCACAGGCGCCCTGCCCGCCTTCTGGCCCGTGCTATCCACAGACTTGTCCACAGATCGTCCGGTCATACGTCTTCCCCGCTCTACGCTTCGCCGGCGGAGGGCCGGACAGCGACCTCCTCCGGCGTTCTCAGGTCAATGCGGGCGAAGCCCAGCTCCAGCAGCCGTTCGCGCTGGTCGAGCGCGTCGAGCTGGATCAGGGCCGCCTCCTGGTTGGAGGCGGGCAGCTGGATCAAACTGCCGTCCTTGAGACGCAGGTCCCAGCGGCGCTCATCGACCCGCACCAGGGCCTCGACCCGGCTGGCCAGCCGCGGGCGTTGGGCGATCAGGGGCAGGACCTCGGAGGCGGCCAGTTCGGCGCCCTTGCCGACGACCAGCGGCAGATTCGGATAGCGACCGGCGTCGGCCCCGGCGATGACCTGACCATGGCTGTCGATGACCTGGTTCACGCCGCCGGTCTGCCAGACGGCCAGCCGGTCATGCTCGATGACGTGGACGATCAGGGTGTCGGGCAACAGGCGCACAACGCGGGCGGACTTGACCCAGCCGATCGCCTCGACCCGCCCCCGCACGGCGTCGAGGTCGATGGAGGTCATCGGCTGATCGGCCGAAAGCTGCACCGCCTGCTGGATGGCGCGGGTGGCCTCAGGGCTCTCGCCCTCGATGAAGACCTTTTCCAGCTTCAGACCAAGGCCGGCGGTCATGCCGTCCATGCCCTGGCCGATCGAGGCGGCGATGCGCTCGGCCCGCGCGCCTGTGGCCAGAACGCCGGCGAGCAGCAGCACGCCGGCGGCGATCGAAATCACGACTGCGCGGGGGGACAGGTCCAGCCGGCCCAGCGCCGCCATCTTCCCGGGCGTGGCCTGGGCGTTGCGCGGCGCGCGACCGCGTCCCTGGGATTTGGGAGCCGCGCCGCGTTTTGCAGGCTGGTTCGAACTCTGTCGCCGACCGCCGCGAACTACCGCGGGCATGAGGCGTCCTCCACCATCCACCGTACCAAAGCTTTATAGTCCATCCCGACATGGGCGGCCTGCTCGGGACTGAGCGAGGTCGGGGTCATGCCGGGCTGGGTATTGACCTCCAGAAGGACCAGTTCGTCCTTAATATCGTCATAACGAAAGTCGGATCGCGACACGCCGCGGCAGCCCATGGCCGTGTGCGCCAGCTCGGATTCCCGCAACGCCGCCTCGAACACATGCGGCGGCAGAACCGCCGGCAGCACGTGGCTGGAGCCGCCCGGGGCGTATTTGGCCTCATAGTCATAGAAGCCCTTGGTCGGGGTGATGTCGGTGATGGTCAGGGCCCGCGGCCCAGCCTTTTCCCCCAGCACCGTGACGGCCAGCTCCTTGCCGGCGATGAAGGGCTCGACCATGACCTTCTCGCCCCAGGTCCAGCCCGCCTCGCCCGGCGCCGCGCACGGCGGCTCGCCCTCGCGCACCAGATAGACCCCGACAGACGAGCCCTCGGCGTTCGGCTTGATCACATAGGGCGGCGGAATGACGTGGGTGCGTGCGACCTCGAAGCGGTCGAACAGCCCGCCGCCGGGCACCACGACGCCCGCGGCTTTCAACACCGCCTTGGATCTGTCCTTGTCCATGGCCAGGGCCGAGGCCAGCACCCCGGAATGGGTATAGGGAATGGCCAGCGTCTCCAGCACGCCCTGGACGCAGCCGTCCTCGCCCCATGCGCCATGAAGGGCGTTGAACACGACATCGGGTTTCAGCCCGGCCAGCACCTGGGCCAGGTCGCGCCCGGCGTCGACCCGGCTCACCCGCGCCACCTGCCCTTCCAGCGCATCGGCGCACATCTTCCCCGAGCTCAGGGACACCTCCCGTTCGGACGACAGCCCGCCCATCAGGACGGCGACGTGCAGGTCTGCGAACGGGCGGGTCATGCAAAGCTCCGGGACAGTCACCGCAATGCGACGAACGTCCTTAACAGCCGGTCAACCAGTCGGCTTTCGCCCGCAAAAATGCCGGTGGTCGCCCCTCAAAAAGCCCTCCCCTCGAGGGGGAGGGTTGGGTGGGGTGGAGGCACAATGTCCGGAGGTGAGAACGGATCGGCTCCGGCGAACGACTTCGACACCGCCTCACGCGCCAACGCCTGAAGCAGCCTGCCTCCACCCCATCCCCCGACCCCTTCCCCCTCGAGGGGGAAGGGGAGATCGACCTCAGCCCGACCGCCCGATCCGCTTGATCTCCCAGTCCAACTGCACTCCGGTCTTCGCCAGCACGTCGGCGCGCACGGCATCTCCGAGACCCTCGATATCGGCAGCCGTGGCCTCCCCGGGATTGATCATGAAATTGCTGTGCAATTCGCTGAACATGGCCCCGCCGCCGGTCGCCCTGAACAGCTTCCCGCGCCAACCCGCCTCGTCGACCAGCTTCCACGACGAATGACCCGGCGGGTTCTTGAACGTCGAGCCCCCGGTCTTCTCACGGATGGGCTGGGTCTGTTCGCGGCGCGAGGTGATTTCGGCGATCTTCGCCTTGCTCTCGGGGGGATCGCCTGCAGTTCCTTCGAATACCGCCGAAAGGACAATCAGTCCGGCATCCTGCAGGGCGCTATGACGATAGGAATAGTCGAACCCGTCTCCCATCAGGAAGACCTTGCCCTTACGATCAACCACCGTCGCCGTCGCGATCACATCCTGCGTCTCGCTGCCGTAGCAACCGGCATTCATCACCACAGCGCCGCCGACCGTGCCGGGAATGCCGGCAAAGAACTCCAGCCCCGCGATCCCCGCCTCGGCGGCTTTGCGCGCCAGAATCGCGTCTGGCACGGCCGCTCCCGCGTGGATGCTGATGGAATCCAGCACCTGGACCTGATTGAAGCCACGACCGAGCCGGACTACGACGCCTTCGACGCCGCCGTCCCGGATGATCACGTTCGACCCGACGCCCAGCGGCGTAACCGGTACGCCGGGATCTAGCGCCTTCAGGAAGTCCGCAAGATCGGCCTGGTCCTCGGGCATGAAAAGGACGTCCGCAGGGCCGCCCACCCGGAACCAGGTGAACGCCCCGAGCGGCTCGTCGCGCAGCAGCTTGCCGCGCACGGGGGGAAGGGTGTCGCGCCACGACATTTCTAAATTCCGCTCATCCCGGCGAACGCCGGGACCCAGTGTTTTGGGTGCTCAGTGGAGGTGACGGCCCGCCAAGGGTGGTCCCGGCCGCCCATGCTCAAGCGAAAGAACTGGGTCCCGGCTTTCGCCGGGATGAGCGGATTGGGGGACATCAACCCAGCCCCTCCAGCTGCCCCGGCAGCGCATAGGCCCACTGCGTAATGTCCCCCGCCCCCAGCAACACCACCAGATCGCCGTCCTTCGCCTCGGCCGCGATCACACCCGCCAGGGCCTCGACGCTCTCGAGCGGCTGCACCGAGCGGTGGCCGAACCGCCGCACGCCCTCGACCAGCGCGTCCTTGTCAATCCCCTCGATCGGCGCCTCGCCCGCCGCATAGACATCAGCCACGAACACCGCGTCGGCGTCCGAGAAGCAGGTCGAGAACTCCTCCATCAGCGATTCCAGCCGGGTGAAACGGTGCGGCTGGACCACGGCGATGACCCGACCCTCGGCCACCTGACGCGCGGCCTTCAGCACGGCGGCGATCTCCACCGGGTGATGGCCGTAGTCGTCGACGATCCGCACTCCGCCGACGATGCCGGTGGTGGTGAACCGCCGCCGCACCCCGCCGAACCCGGCCAGTCCCGCGCGGATCGCCTCATCCGACACATCCAATTCGCGCGCCACGGCGATGGCGGCCAGCGCATTGGAGACATTGTGCCAGCCGGCCATCGGCAGGTGCAGACCGGTGATCCGGATCGGCTCGTCCAGCGCGGCCAACCCCTGCGGCTGGATCAGCACATCGAAGCGGCAACCGTCCGGCTTCATCTCGACATTGTCGGCCCGGACCATCGCCTGCGGATTGACCCCATAGGTCACCAGCCGCCGGTTATCGATCGAGGCCACCAGCCGCTGCACCTCGGGATGGTCGAGGCAGACGGCGGCGAAACCGTAGAAGGGGATGTTCTCGACGAAATCCACGAACGCCTTCCGCACTCCGTCGAAGTCGCCGTAGTGATCGAGATGCTCGGGGTCGATATTGGTGACGATGGCCACCGTCGACTTCAGTCGCAGGAAGCTGCCGTCGCTCTCGTCGGCCTCGACCACGATCCAGTCGCCGTCGCCGACCTTGGCGTTGGTGCCATAGGCGTTGATGATGCCGCCGTTGACCACCGTCGGATCCAGCCCGCCGGCGTCGAGGATGGCCGCGACCATGGAGGTGGTGGTCGTCTTGCCGTGGGTGCCCCCCACCGCGATCGAGAACTGCAGCCGCATCAGCTCGGCCAGCATCTCGGCCCGGCGGACCAGCGGGATGCGGCGCTCTCGAGCGACGACCATCTCGGGATTGGTCGTCTTGACCGCGGTCGAATAGACCACCGCCGAAACACCGTCGCCGATATGCGCCGCGTCATGGCCGATGAAGACCCGCGCGCCCAGCTTCTCCAGCCGCTCGGTATTGGCGCTGGCCTTGGCGTCGGAACCCTGCACCGAATAGCCGATCTTGAGCATGATCTCGGCGATGCCGCTCATGCCGATGCCGCCTATGCCCACGAAATGCACGGGGCCGAGGTCGAACGGTACGGGGCGAAGGCGAGCGATCATCCCAGCGGCTTAGCAAGGGTTCGAAGTGATTGCGACACCTCGACGTGGTTAGTCCTCAGCCACAAAATCCTGCGCGAACTCCGGCGTGTCCTCGTCGCCGGGCAGCAAGGGCTCGTCGTCGCCGTCCGTGGCGCGCGACGGGTCCGGCACCTCGAACCCCACCGGGATCGACAGGTCCAGCAATCCCGCCGCCTTCATCTCCTGCACCCCGGGCAGGTCATACAGGTTCGACAGGCCGAAATGCTCCAGGAACCGGTCGGCGGTGCCGTATGTCACCGGCCGTCCCGGCGTCCGCCGCCGTCCGCGCAGCCGCACGAAGCCCATCTCCAGCAGCAGGTCCAGCGTGCCCCTCGACAGGGAGACGCCGCGCACGCTCTCGACCTCGGCCCGGGTGCAGGGCTGGTGATAGGCGATGATGGCCAGGGTCTCGAGCGCGGCCTTGGACAGCCGGCGCGGCTCCTCGCGCTCCTCGGTCATCAGGAAGGACAGGTCCGGCGCGGTGCGGAAACCCCAGCGGTCCGCGACACACTCCAGCTCGACCCCCCGCCCCTGATAGCGTTCGCGCAGGGCCGAGATGGCCCCGCCGACATCCGCCCCCTCGGGCAGCCGCCGCGCGATCTCGGCCGCCGACAGCGGTCCTGCTGCGGCGAACAGCAGGGCCTCAACGCGGCGTTCGATCTCTCCGTAGTCCGGGGCGAACTGGATCATACGCTGACCCCCACCCTTCCAACCGTCATCCTCGGGCTTGACCCGAGGATCAGACCATCCGGTGCGCGGTGACAGGGGGTTCGGCCAAGTCTGAGGGCCACCCCCGACGCACAGCCCGCGGCCGCCTCTGATCCTCGGGTCAAGCCCGAGGATGACGGAAAACAACGGCGTGCGAACTGGATCACGGCACCAGCTCCAGCACCTGACCCCGTCCGCGCCGCTTCAGATACAGGTCCGCGAAGGCGGCCGTCTGTTTCACATCCATCGCCCCCTCCTTCACCAGCTCCAGACTGGCCGACAGGGTCGAGGCGGTAAAGCTGGCCTGGGTCGGTCCGTCCGACCGGCTGTGGGCGGGCGCCACCTGATCCAGCGGGGTCCATTGCTCAAGCCGGGGCAGAATGTCCCGCAGCCAGTCCCGCGCCGCTTCCAGCGCGAAAGCCTCGACCCGCTGGCCGGGATTGTAGTGGCGCTGCTCCTCGCGCCGACGCTGGGTCACATAGGCGGCCATAAGCTCATACAGGCTGGCGTCGACGCGGTCGGACGGGATGATCACCGTCGCCTGCGGGTCGCCCCGGGTGAAGACGTCGCGCTTCAGCCGCGGCCGGGCGGTGATCGCCTCGACCGCCTTGCGCATCGCCTCCAGCTTTTGCAGCCGGAAGGCCAGGGCGGCGGCCATCTCCTCGGCGGGCATCTCCTCACCCGCCTTCTCCGTGCGCGGCAGCAGCAGGCGCGACTTCAGATAGGCCAGCCACGAGGCCATCACGAGATAGTCGGCCGCCAACGAGAAATTCCGCCGCCGCGCCTCGTGCACGAAGGCCAGATACTGTTCCGCCAGCCGGGTGATCGACAGCTTCAGCAGATCGACCTTCTGCGTCCGCGCCAGCGCCAGCAGCACATGCAGCGGCCCCTCATAACCATCCAGGTCGACGACGAAGGCCTCGCGCTCATCGACCTGTTCGGCGGCGCTGAAGTCGAGATTGGGCTGGAACGCATCCGTCATGCCTGCGCCTCCCCCACATCCGGGCCGCGCGCAGCATCCAGCTTGCCAGACAGCATGGCGGCGAACCGATCCCGCGCCTCGCGCTCATCCAGCGGCTCCGGTGCGCTCACGACCCGCGCCATGGCCGCCGCAGCCCGCTTCGCCGCCCGGCCCTTCAGCTTGCCGGTTCCTTCGGCGACCTGCCGCATCTCGTCGAGATCGCCGTTGCAATGCAGGACCACGTCGCAACCCGCCTTCAAGGACGCTTCGGCGCGTTCCCGCAGCGTCCCGGACAGCGCCTTCATCGACAGGTCGTCCGTCATGATCAGTCCGCCGAAACCGAGATGATCCCGCATCAGCCGGACCGCCTTCTTCGAGGTCGTCGCCGGCCGTTTCGGATCGATCGCATCGAACACCACATGCGCCGTCATCGCCATCGGCATATCCGACAGCGCCTTGAACGGCGCGAAATCCCAACCGTCCAGCGTCGCCAGATCGGCGTGCACCACCGGCAGGGCGTGGTGGCTGTCGGCGAAGGCGCGGCCGTGCCCCGGCATGTGTTTGATCACCGGCAGGACGCCCCCGGCCAGCAGGCCCTCCGCCGCCGCCCGGCCGAGTTGGGCGACCGTCGCGGGATCACGGGCATAGGCCCGATCACCAATGATGTCGTGAGCCCCGGAAACCGGAACGTCGAGCACCGGCAGGCAGTCGACATTGATCCCCACCGCCTTCAGGTCATGCGCCATCAGCCGCGCGCCCAGCCGGACCAGTTCGCGGGCCGCCAACGGATCGTTCGTCGCCTCCAGATAGGCCTCGCCGGGCGGATATTTCCGCCAGTGCGGCGGGCCCATCCGCTGCACCCGGCCGCCTTCCTGGTCGATCAGGATCGGAGCCAGGGCGTCGCCGATGCTGTCGCGCAACTCGTCCGTCAGGGCCCGCACCTGCTCCGGGCTGTCGATATTGCGCCGGAACAGGATGAAGCCCCACGGTCGCGCCTCGGCGAAGAAGGCCCGTTCCGCCTCCGTCAGCCGATGGCCGCTACAGCCCAGGATCATCGCAGCCGTCACAGAGCTACCCCTGACCGCTCATCCCGGCGAATGCCGGGACCCAGATGCGAGGTCTCGCTACCCGGATTAATGGGTCCGGCGCTCAATGCCATCAGCCCCGTTCGTGATCCGGGTCCCGGCATTCGCCGGGATGAGCGGGAAGGTGGGCCATGGGCTCGATCGGAACCCACCCTCAGCGCACGAAACAGTCGCCGCCGGCGGCCTTGATGGCGTCGCACAGGCCGGTCGCCTGGTCGCGGCTCAGGCCGGTGACGGTGGTGCGATAGACGGTTGAACCGTTCGAGGCCGTGACCTCCTGCACCCGCTTGTCGGCGCCGGCGGTGAACTGGGGATAGCGGCCGACCATGGCGGCGAACTCACGATCCGCCAGACTGGGCGTCGAGAAGGCGCCGATCTGCACGCTTGAGGTCCCGCCGACGGTCGCCGGGGCGCGGGGTTCGGTCTTGGCCGCCGGCGGGGTCACGGGTGTCGGACGCGGCGCGACCGGCGCGGTCGTTCCGGCCGGACGCGGCGCGGGACGCGGCTGGGCGACTTCGGGCGGCGGCGTGAAGGTCGGGGCGGTGGTCGGGGCCTCGGCGGCGTCATAGACGTCGATGCCGGCTTCCGGATCGATCGGCTGGGCCTCCAGCGGGGCGTCGGCCTTCATCTGCACGACCGGCGTGCCCACGGCCGGCGGGGCGTCGTTCGAAGACCGCGGCCCGGCGCGGTAATAGACCACCACGGCGATGATCAGGACCAGCAGCACCACGCCCGAGATGATCAGCGTCATCGGCGGCGCCTTGGCCGCGCCTCCCCCGCCGGCCCGGCGCGCGTCATAGCCGCCGCGGTTGAACGGCAGGTCGTCGTCCGTCGGCGGCGTATAGGCGCCCCGGTCGCGGCCCTGGTTCGGACGATAGGGATCTTCGTTGGACATGGCCGCGCCTTCCGTCGGGTCCGCGCGAATCGACGCGCGGAACGGACACTCTATCCCGGTCCGAGTCCTTTTTCAGGCCGGGAGAACGATCTCTCCACCGTCGTCCCCAACCCCGTCATCCTCGGGCTTGACCCGAGGACCAGAGGCAAAGCCGGGCTGTGCGTATGGGACGGCCCCGCGACCTCGCTGTTCGCCTCCCACCGCGCACCGGACGGTCTGATCCTCGGATCGAGTCCGAGGATGACGACCGGAGGGCGCGGCGCCCCTACAAATCCAGCGCGAGGTCGAGGCTGAACAGCTTCCTGTGTTCCTCGATGGCGTAACGGTCGGTCATGCCGGCGATATAGTCGCACACCGCCCGGGCCCGTTTCGCCTCGTCCGCCACATCCGCCCGGCCCGACCATTCGGGCGGCAGGGTCGCGGGCTCGGCCATGAACAGCTGGAACATCTCGCCCAGCAGCCGCCGCGCCTGGCTGCGCGTACGGTTGACGCGATAGTGGCGGTACATCCGCTCGAACAGGAATTTCCGCAGCACGCCCAGATCGGCCAGCATGCCGGGCGAAAAGGCCACAAGGGTTCGGCCGGCAGTGCGTACGGCCTCGGTCGAGCGGACGCCCGCCGCCGCGATCCGCGTCTCGGTCTCGGCCAGCACGTCCTCGACCATGGCCCCGATCATGCGCCGCACCGCCTCGATGCGGATCATCCGGTCGTCGAGGTCGGGCCAGTCCCTGCGCACCCCGTGCAGCACCGGTCCGATCAGCGGCACATCGTTCAGGTCCTCGAGGGTGAACAGCCCCGCCTGCACCCCGTCGTCGACGTCGTGATTGTTGTAGGCGATGTCGTCGGCGATCGCCGCCGCCTGCGCCTCCAGCGAGGCGAAGGTATCCAGCCGCAGGTCCCAGGCCGGCGCCCCATGATCCAGAGTGTAGTCGGCGATGGCCTTCCACGCCGGCTCATCCAGCCGGTGCGACACCGGCCCGTTGTGCTTGACCACTCCCTCGACGGTCTCCCAGCTCAGGTTCAGCCCCTCGAACTGGGGATAGCGATGCTCCAGCCGGGTCACCACGCGGAAGGTCTGGACGTTGTGGTCGAAGCCGCCCCAAAGCGCCATCTGGGCCTGCAGTTCGTCCTCGCCGGCATGGCCGAACGGCGGATGGCCCAGGTCGTGCGCCAGCGCCACCGTCTCGGCCAGGTCGGTGTCCAGCCGCAGGGCGTGGGCCAGCGACCGCGCGATCTGGGCCACCTCCAGCGAATGGGTCAGGCGGGTGCGGTAGTGATCGCCCTCATGCGCCACGAAGACCTGGGTCTTCTCCTTCAGGCGGCGGAAGGCGGTGGCGTGGATGATCCGGTCGCGGTCGCGGGCGTAGGCGTTGCGCGTGCGGCTGATCGGCTCGGGCGTCAGCCGGCCGCGGCTGTGCTCGGGGTATTCGGCATAGGCGGCGCGTTCGGGGATCAACGTCGGCTGCTCATTCGGCTGCGGGCCTTTCCGATCGGCCCTGCGCGCCTCATATAGCCCCCTGTGAGCACCGTCCAATCCGCATCCCTGTTCCAGATATCGCCGTCCGCCGGCGGGCATGGCCTGTCGTTGTCCGACAGCGCCGCGAAACGGCTGGCCGAACTGGGCGAGAGCGAAGGTCATGCGGTGATGCTGCGCGTCGCCGTCGACGGCGGCGGCTGTTCCGGCTTCCAGTACCGGTTCGAACTGGTCCAGGCCGCCGAGCCCGACGACATCCGCATCGAGGCCGCCGGCCAGACGGCCATCGTTGACCCGATCTCCCTGCCCTTCCTCAAGGGCTCCGAGATCGCCTTCGTCGACGATCTCGCCGGCGCGCAATTCGTAGTGCGGAATCCCAACGCGGCGTCCAGCTGCGGGTGCGGGGTGAGCTTCTCGATCTGAGGGAGGCGGGCGCTGGTGCAGGTGCGCTAAGGTCTTGGCTGTGCGTCTCCTCCCTGTCGCGAAGCGATGGGGAGGGGGACCATGCGAAGCATGGTGGAGGGGCGCCCGCCGCCACCCCTCCGTCACGGCGCAAGATGCGCCGCGCCACCTCCCCATTCGCTGCGCGAACGGGGAGGAGACAGGAATGCGCCGCTCACAATCCGCCGATTGTCAGCATATCCCGCCCCGCCAAGCCTCTGACTCCACGCGCCTTCCAAAAATTACAGCGTCCCTATCCCGCCATAGGAACAGCCCCTCCTAGACTCCCCCCGTTCCGTCGCAGGGGAGGCGCAGAGGCCTTGCGTCCTTTGGCGGCGGGATGTGGAGAAGCGGGGGCCCGGTTCCCGGCTGCCAGAGCAAGGCAGCCAACGCCCGGGGTCTGATAACCAAACGGATGTCAGGGGCGAGGGGGATACTCGCCCGGTCCGGGGACCGTGTCGCAAGCACGGCCCGCCCGCCGGAGGCGCTGCGGTAAGGCGATAAAACCGCCACCGGACGCAAGCTTCCGATCAATCTCCGCGCGGAGCGTCTGTCTGCGTCGAAACGGTAAACACAAACAACTCCGGGCGCGGGCCCGGCGCTCCGCACGCCTTCCCTCGCCGCGTCGCAAAAGCCTCTTGCATTTAGCGTTATTCCTAATTAGCGTCTTGCCTTATGAACCTGCTGTTCAAGGCCCTGTCGCATCCTGTGCGTCGCCGCATCATCGACATGCTGCGCAAGGGGCCGATGGCGTCCGGCGACATCGCCGCCGCCTTCGACATGAGCTGGCCGACGATCACCGGCCATCTCAATGCGCTCAAGGAGGCCGGTCTGGTCTCACCCGAGCGCGAGGGGGCCTCGATCCGCTACCGGCTCGAGATTTCGGCCGTGGAGGAGGCCCTCGCCTTCCTGCTGGCCATGACCGGCTCCGGCCGCCAGGATTCGGGAGACAAGACATGACCGCGCCACGGAAATCCCTTTCGGCCCTCAATCTGGCCACCGTCGTCCTCAGCCTCATGGTCGGCGGCCTCGGTGTCTGGACCATCTTCGCCGGCCCCACAGAGCTGATGCCGGTTCACTGGAACGCGTCCGGTCAGGCCGATGACTGGGGCACGCGAGAAGCGATCGGCGGCCTCCTCGTCGGCCTTGCCCTCCTAACCCTGCTGCTGGGCGGCGGCATGGCCTTCGCGGTCGATCGCGCCGACGACCCGGCGCGCCGGCGCGCCCTGCGTTACGCCCAACTCGTCGTGGTCCTGACCATTCCCCTCATCAGCCTTCTGATCGCCTCGGCCAGCCTTTCCGGCGCGACCGATATCGACGGCGCCGTGCCCGTGGCCATGACGAGCCTCGTCCTCCTGATCATCGGCGCCTTTCTCGGCCGGGTCGGCCCCAATCCCTTCGTCGGCGTTCGCACGCCCTGGGCCTACAAGAGCCGTCTGGCGTGGGAGCGCTCCAACCGGCTCGCCGGGCGTCTCCTCTTCCTCATCGGCCTCGTCGGGCTGCTCACAGCCCCCTTCGCGCCCCCGCCTCTCGGCCTCTACGCCCTCCTAACCGCCGTCGCCGTCGCCGCCGTCTGGTCCGTGGTCGAGAGCTGGCGCGTCTGGCGCACCGATCCCGACCGCCAGCCCTTCTGATCCCGACCGCACGGAGACCGCCATGCTCAGCCTCATCCTCGCCGCCGCCCTCCTGTCCGACCCGGTCGCGACACCGGTCACCCTGCCGTCGGAACCCGCGCCCCTGCACGGGACCCTGCTGACGCCGGGAGGTCCGACCCAAGCCGCCGCCCTGATCATCGCCGGCTCCGGTCCCACCGACCGGGACGGGAACAGCCCGCTCGGCGTCTCGGCCTCCAGCTACCGCCTGCTCGCCGAGGGGCTGGCCGAACGGGGCGTCGCCACCGTCCGCACCGACAAACGGGGCATCGGCGCAAGCGCCGCCGGCGGAATGACGGAAGCCGACCTGCGCTTCACCCACTACTCGGATGACGCCCGAGCCTGGGCCGCCGAGACCGCCCGGCTGACCGGCCAGCCGTGCGCCTGGCTGATCGGGCACAGCGAGGGGGCGCTGGTCGCGCTCGCCGCCGTGGCCGGGGGAGACGACGCCGTCTGCGGCCTCGTGCTGCTGTCCGGAGCGGGCCGGCCGATCGGCGCGGTCCTGCGCGAGCAGCTGGCGAACGCCCCCGAACCCCTCCGGGGCCAGGCCCTGGCCATCCTCGCCGAGCTCGAGGCCGGACGCGCGGTCACGGACGTCCCGCCGCAACTGGCCGCCCTGTTCCGCCCCTCGGTCCAGCCCTACATCATCTCGTGGCTGCCGCTGGATCCCGCGGCGATGGTCGCCGCCTGGGACGGGCCGGTGATGATCGGGCAGGGCACGACGGACATCCAGGTCGGCCTGACCGACGCGAGGGCCATGGCCGCGGCCCGTCCCGACGCCCGTCTGGCGACCTGGGAGGGAGTCAATCACCTGCTGAAGATCGCGCCCGCCGACCGCGCCGCCAACATCGCCACCTACAGCGACCCGACCCTGCCACTCGCCCCCGGCGTGGTCGACGACGTGGCCGGCTTCATTCTCCAGCCACGCTAGACCAGCGTCTCCTGAAACCGCACCGGCCGCCCGTGGGCCGAGCCGACCAGCTCGCCGTCCTTCATCACCACCCGGCCGCGCACGATGGTGGCCACAGCCTTGCCTGTCGCCTCGAAGCCGTCGAACGGCGTCCAGCCGCAGCGGCTGGCCATGTCAGCGTGGCGGATGACATGCTTCGCCTTCAGGTCCACCAGCGTCAGGTCGGCGTCATAGCCCTCGGCCATCCGGCCCTTGCCGGCGATGCCGAACACCCGGTTGGCCCCGTGCGAGGTCAGGTCGATGAACCGGTCCAGCGACAGCCGCCCGTTCGCCACATGCGTCAGCATCACCGGCACCAGCGTCTGAACCCCCGGCATTCCCGAGGGCGAGGCCGGATAGGGCCGGGCCTTCTCCTCCAGCGTATGCGGCGCGTGGTCGGAACCCAGCACGTCGGCGACGCCCTGTTCGATCCCGCGCCACAGGCCGGCGACATGGCGCGCCTCGCGGATCGGCGGGTTCATCTGCGCCAGCCCTTTGAGCCGCTCATAGGCCTCCGGCCCTTCGAGGGTCAGATGCTGGGGCGTGACCTCGACCGTGGCGACGTCCTTGTGATCGGCGAGGAAGGCGATCTCCTCGGCCGTGGTGACGTGCAGCACATGGATGCGCGCGCCGGTCTCCTGCGCCAGCCGCACGAGGCGGCGGGTCGACATGATGGCGCTTTCAGCGTCGCGGACCTCGGGGTGGCTGGTCCAGTCGCCCGCGCGGGCCAGCGGCCGCCGCTCGACCAGCCGGTATTCGTCCTCGGAGTGGAAGGTGGCGCGCCGCTTCACATGGCGCAGCACCTCGCGCACCCCGTCGTCGTCGGCGACCAGAAGGGTCCCGGTCGAAGCCCCCATGAACACCTTGACCCCGCAGCAGCCCGGCAGCCGCTCCAGCTCGGCCAGGTATTTCGCATTGTCGTGGGTGCCGCCGATGTAGAAGGCGTGGTCGGTCCACATCCGGTCGCGGGCCCGCGTCAGCTTGTCGGCCAGGGCGTCGGGGTCGGTGGTGGAGGGCTCGGTGTTCGGCATTTCGAACACGGCGACAACGCCGCCAAGGGCGGCGGCCCGCGATCCGCTCTCGAGGTCTTCCTTCCACTCAAGCCCCGGCTCGCGGAAATGGACCTGGGTGTCGATGACGCCGGGCAGGACGGTCAGGCCTCTTGCATCCACGGTTTCGCCGGCGCTGGCTTGGGACAGGTCGCCGATGAAGGCGATCCTGCCGTCGATGACGCCGACGTCGGCCATGCCGCGCCCCGCGTGATTGGCCACTTCGCCGCCGCGGACGATCAAGTCATAGCTCTGGGTCATGTCCCGTCCCTTAGCCCCGCGCGGCCCAAGGTTCTAGGCCGTCGCCCGCTCGGCCAACAGCTTCTTCGCCGCCGCCAGTACCCGGTCTGCGGGCAGATCGTTCATATGCTGGATCGCCTGATTGAGGTTGGGGTCGATCTTGCGGAACTCGTCGACCGAGCGCGGGCCCCGCACCGCGAGCCCGCCCCAGGGCCCGTGCTCCACCTCGTCCGACGGCCCGAAGGCCGCCACAACCGGAACCCCCGAGGCCACGGCCAGATCGGTCCAGATGGTGTCGGCCCCGACATAGAGCGCCGCCCGTCCGAGGGCCGCGACCGTCTCCAGCCGACCCAGCCGGCCCTGCAGCTCGGTCACCCGATTGCGCGGCAGCGACAGGCGGATGACGTGGGCCGCGTCGCGGGCATTGTCGTCTCCCACCACGATCACCCGCCCGCCCTCCAGCGGCCCGCCGTCGCCGACCAGCGCCACCGCCACCTTGGCGTAGCGCTCCGACGGCCAGACCTTGCCCATCCAGTCCGCGCCGGGGCCGATAGCCAGCAGCGGAACGCCCTCCTCCGGGATCAAGGCGTCCGCCTTGGCGCGGGTTGCCTCCGATACGAACAGCTTCGGCGCCGGAACGTCCTCGAGCTGCAGCACCCGTGCCGCCTGCTCAACCGCATGGACTCCGGCCTCCCAGGCGCCGCGAACGGCCCGCTTCTGCCGCTTCAGCTTGGCCGACAGAGTGGTGCCGCGCATATCGACGACCAGCCCCCATTTCGTCTCCCGCACCTTGTTCCACAGACCCAGCCAGTCCAGCCGGCTGTCGCGCTCCAGCACGATCAGCCGGTCCAGCCGGGGCGTGTCGGCGAACAGGGGCGCGCTCTTCGGCGAGCCCACCACGGTGAAGCTCGCCTGCGGCATGGCCTCGACCATACAGGCGAGCACCCCCGACGACAGGATCGCGTCGCTCGCATCCGCTTCGGCGATGTAGAGGATGGGGAACCGTCCGGCCATGGATCGACCGTATACGGATTCTCTCGTCGCAGCAGACGGTATGCGGCCATGGCCCACAGCCGCGACGCGCCCTATCTAGGTGCCATGACCGCCCGCATCGCCCGCCTCGACAGCCGCGCCCTGATCCGGGTCTCGGGTCCCGATGCCCGCCCCTTCCTGCACAACCTCCTGACCCAGGACGTCGAGACCCTGAAGCCGGGAGAGCTGCGCTTCGGCGCCCTGCTCTCGCCGCCGGGCCGGCTGCTGTTCGACCTCTTCCTGTGGGGCGAGGCCGACGCCGTCGTGCTGGACGTCGCCGCGGACCGCCGCGAGAGCCTGTTGCAGCGACTGGCCATGTATCGCCTGAGGGCCCAGGTCGCGGCCGAAGCGGACGATCGCCGGGTTCTGGCGGCCTGGGACGGGCCGCTGCCCGAAGGCTTCATCGCAGACCCGCGGACATCGAGCCTCGGTGGCCGAAGCCTCTCCGGCGATGGTGCAACCGACGCGACCGAAGCCGACTGGCAGGCCCATCGCCTGTCCGTCGGGGTTCCCGACCCGACCGCTGACGCCGCTTCGGACAAGGTCTATCCGATCGAGGCCAATTTCGACCTCCTGAACGGGATCGATTTCCAGAAAGGCTGTTTCGTCGGGCAGGAGACCACCTCGCGCATGAAACGCCGCGGCAGCATCAAGAACCGCATGCTGCCGATCGTCTTCGACGGTCCGCCCCCGCCCTTCGGCGCCGAGGTGCTGAACGGCGAACTCCGCGCCGGCGAGGTGCTGAGCGGTCGCGAAGGCGGGGCGATGGCCCTGCTGAGGCTGGACCGTCTGGAGGGCGCGCTGACGGTCGATGGGCGGCCGATCACGGTGCGTCGGCCGGAGTGGACGGGGCTGGCGGTCTGACCGGCTTCACTCGCCGGTATCAGGGACCGTGCTCTCTGGCGTCGTGACCTCGGCCCCATGGACCTGCGGCGGCTCGACGGTCACCTCCGAGGGGTGAACCACGATCTCGGGCGGGACCAGATAGATCATCAGGCCGCCTATGCTGACCGGCGGACCCTCGACCTGAATCGGCGGACCCTGGACGTAAACCCCCGGCCCAGCGGACCCCGGCGCCCAGGTGGTGCGGCAGGCGGGGCGATTGGCGTAGGCCGCGCGGCCCAGCGGCAATCTGGGATTAATGTAGGGGGCGTCAGGCCGAATCTCGCACACCCCGACCGGTGCATGGCCCGGTGGCAGGGGATAGTCGGCGGGCGGCGGATACTGCGCCGCCGTCGGCGACGCGGTCAGCAGCAGCCCCGCCAGACAGAACGGCACTGATTTCACCAGCGCGTCTCCGAGGGTTTGGCGGCGGATCGAGGGCCGCCGATAAAACAGGGTTACCGCGTTTGTGGGAAGGACGTCCAACCCGCCATTCGACCCTGCTCGCGCCCGGAGGACAAAAGCCTCAGGAGCGGTCAGAATGCCGGGATGCCCGACTCGCCCCGCCGCCTGATCGACCTCAGCCACACCATCGAGGCCGGCATGATCACCTACAAGGGCCTCCCCGCGCCGCTGGTCTGCGACCATCTGAGCCGGGAGGCGTCGCGCGCCAACTACGACGCCGGGACCGAATTCCAGATCGGCCGCATCGAGATGGTCGGCAACACCGGCACCTATCTGGACACGCCCTTCCACCGCTACGCAGATGGCGAGGACCTGAGCGACGTCGGTCTCGCTCGCGTCGCCGCCCTCCCCGGCCTGGTCGTCGGCGTCCCCGACCTTCAGGCGATCGACGCCGACCGGTTCGCCGGGCTCGACGTGCGCGGCATGGCGGTGCTGGTCCACACCGGCTGGGCCCGGCACTGGCGCACCGACGCCTATTTCGAGGATCATCCCTTCCTGACCGAAGCCGCCGCGGCCCTGCTGGTCGATGCGGGCGCGGCCCTCGTGGGAATCGACTCGCACAATATCGACGACACCCGCACCCGGGCGCGGCCGGCGCACACCCTGCTGCTCAGGGCGGGCATCCCCATCTGCGAGCACATGCGCGGACTGGAACTGTTGCCGGACGCCGGATTCCGCTTCACCGCCGCCCCGCCGAAGATCAAGGCGTTCGGGACATTTCCGGTACGGGCGTTCGCCGAAGTGGGCTGAAGAGCACTCGAACATTTTCAGCGCCTGTGGAATTTTCGCGCCACCTTCTCGACGCGGTTCACCCATCGGTGATACGCAGGATGGGCGCAGGGGGCGCATCCCTCAAAGGATCAGCAATATGTTCAAGGCTTTCGCACGCCGCGCCGTACTGGCGGCCGCCATATCGGCTGTTGCTTTCGGGACGATGGGCTTCCAGTCCAACGACGGTCAGGACCGCCGTGTTCGCATCATCAACGCCACCGGCGTCACCATGACCCATTTCTACGCCTCGAACTCGGGCGAGGCCGACTGGCAGGAAGACATTCTCGGACAGGACGTGCTGCTCTCCGGCGCCTCGGTCCGGATCAACATCGACGACGGTACGGGCGCCTGCCTCTATGACTTCAAGGCCCGCTTCGCCGATGGCGACGAACTGATCCGCTATCGGATCAACGTCTGCCAGATCACCGAGTACCGCTACACCGCCGGCTGATCGACCGGACCGACTGAAGATCAGGGCCGCGCCTTCCGGGGCGCGGCCCTTTTTTGCGCCCGATCCGCTACCCTGCGCCCATGGCCGACTCACTTCCTCGCTGCGCCTGGTGCGGGACTGACCCACTGTACGTCGCCTATCACGACGAGGAATGGGGCGTGCCCGAGTACGACGCCCGGGCCCTGTGGGAGAAGCTGGTGCTGGACGGCTTCCAGGCCGGACTGGCCTGGATCACCATCCTGAGGAAGCGCGAAGGCATGCGCGACGCCTTCGACGGCTTCGATCCGGAGAAGATCGCGGCATATGGCGAGGCGGATATCGAGCGGCTTCTGGGCGACGCACGCATCATCCGCTCTCGCGCCAAGATCAACAGCGCCATCAAGGGCGCGAGGATCTGGCTGGCGATGCGCGACAGCGGAGAGGACTTCTCCGCATGGCTGTGGTCCTTCGTCGACGGCGCGCCGATCCAGAACGCCTGGCCCGATAGCGATGGACGGCCGGTCGCCACGCTCGAATCCGAAGCCATGGCGAAGGCGCTGAAGCAGCGCGGCTTCACCTTCTGCGGCCCTGTGATCGTCTATGCTTTCATGCAGGCGGTCGGCATGGTCAACGACCACGGCGTCGAGTGCTTCCGTCACCGGCAGGTTCGTGCGATGGCCGCGTCGTGAAAATCCCTTCGAAATCCCCCGCAACGGCAAAGCCTCCGCGCGCCTTCCCGACCCTGACGCTGGAAATCCTGCTGATCGAAAGCGCGGGCGGTCCGGTCTGCGGCGTCGACGAGGCCGGGCGCGGGCCGTGGGCCGGACCGGTGTCGGCCGGCGCGGTGATCCTGAACCCCGACGACCTGCCCGAGGGCATCGACGATTCCAAGGCCCTGACCCATGCCCGGCGCGAAGCGCTGGAGATAGAGATCAAGGCCCGCTCCGTCGCCTGGGGCGTCGGCTTCGCCTCGGTCGAGGAGATCGAGGCCCACAACATCCTGCACGCCACGGGGCTGGCCATGTGCCGGGCGATCGAGGCGATGGCGATCCAGCCCGTCGCGGCGCTGGTGGACGGGAACTACAGGTTCAAACTGCCGTGCGCCGTGCAGACGGTTGTCGGCGGCGACGGACTGTCGCTGTCGATTGGCGCGGCGTCGATCCTGGCCAAGACGGCGCGTGACCGGCTGATGGTCGAGCTGGATTTGGAATACCCGGGTTACGGCTTCGCCGGGCACAAGGGCTACAACGCGCCGATCCATTCCGCCGCCCTGAAGGCGCTCGGTCCCTGCCCTGCGCACCGCCGCAGCTGGGCGCCGATCCGGGCCCTGCTGGAAGCCTAGAGGGCCAGGACCCCGCCGAGCATCGCGCCCATCAGCGCCGCGACCAGGCCGCCGGCCACGACCGTCACCCAGCCAGGCAGATCGGCGGTCAGTTCTTTCAGCGTCGGCTCCGGCGTCGCCGGATCATTGGCCACCCGCGTATCGAACCGCGCTGAAGACGGCGGACGCCAGGCGACGGTTTCAAAGGCGTCGGCGGCGCGGCCACAGGCGCGGACGCCTTCAGGACGGCGGGCGGGGGTCATGGATGACATTTCCATGCCCGCTAAACGACAATGTCAAACCCGCGTTCCCTCAACACCGCCTCTCCCCCGACCGTGATCCTTGGGTCAGGCCCGAGGATGACGGCGGTGAAGGAGAGAGCGTCTAGGCCGCGTCCGCCAGGCGGACAGGGCGTTCGCTGACCACGAACAGATATTCGACGTTCCTCAGCCGGCCCACCGCCCCGACCTTTTCGCCCTTCGGATTATGGATGCCGATGCGGGCGCCGACGTAACGCGGGCGGGCGATCTCGATCACCTGCACCTCGCCGCGCCCCGACAGCATCTCGACCAGCTGGTCGCGGCCCAGATAGCCCTCGTCGTTGAACGAGACGATCAGATTGGGCGCCTTCAGCCCTTCGATCACGGCTTGCAGCGCGGGGGCGATGCCGGGCTTGCTGTTGAAGGGGCTCTTGCGGGTGCGGACATCGATGCGCTTGTTGGCGATCCCGTAGGTCTCGGGCCTGTCCCACAGCACCAGACTCTCCCAGCAGTGGTAGTTCCCCAAGTAGGAGTGCTGGTTGTACGGAGGGTCCAGATAGACCAGATCGGCCTCGACCTCGGGAGCGAGATCCACCGCATCCCGGCGCGTCGCCTTGCACGGACCGCCCGCCACGCCGGGCAGGATGTCCGGCATGCGCAGCTCCAGAGGCTTCAGCGCCCGCGCCGCCCACTGCTTCATATAGGCCATCTGCAGCCCCGCCGTGGAATCCACCCGGTCGGCGGCCTCCATCAGACTGACGAGCGCGATCGCCTCCAGTTCGGGTTCCAGCGCCATGGCCGCGATCCGGTCACGCATGGAGTCGATCACCGCGCCGTTCTCCGGCGTGAAATAGCGGGCGTCCTCGCAGAAGGCCTTCGTGAACCAGCCGGCCGCTGGCGTCACGCTCCGCAACTCGGCCAGCACCGCCTCGGCCCGTTCAAGCCAGCGTTCGCGGTCGGCCTGCACATAGGCGGTGGCGAGGGCGTGGGCATAGGCGTTGTGGTCGTTCGACCAGACCCGGAAACCGGCCCCCTTCAGCGCATGGCCGACCCGGGCGGAGCCGGAGAACAGGTCGCAGACCGTCCCGCCGTCGGGCAACTGCCCGCGGATCGCAGCGGCGATCTGCGTCAGCAAGGCGCGCTTGGAGCCGATGTATTTGATCATGCGGACCGTTGGGGATCAGGCGCGACCCTTGGCGCCCTTCGCCGGAGCATGGGCCAGTCGCAGCAGATTCGCAGCCCCCGGGGCGCCGAAGGGCGTGCCGGCCAGGATCAGGATGCGCTGGCCCGGCTGCGCCATGTCGTATTCGACGGCGCTGTTGACGGCGTCTTCGGTGACGTCCTCCAGCGAGGTCGGCTCCTTGCCCAGCCGGGTCTCCAGTCCCCAGACGAGGGCCAGCCGCCTGGCCGTGTCGGGATTGGGGGTCAGGGCCAGCACCGGCTGCAGCGGCCGCTCGCGCGCCATCCGCCGCGCCGTCCCGCCGAGGGTGGTGAAGACCACGATACAGGCCGTCGACTGCGCCTCAGCCGCCTTGCGCGCGGCGGCCACCAGGGCGTCGGCGTCGATGTCGTCCATGCCGGCGTGTTCGGCGTCCATCAGGCTGGGCCACATCGGGTCCTTCTCGACCCGTTCGATGATCCGGCTCATCACCCCGACCGATTCCAGCGGATAGTCGCCCGACGCCGTCTCGGCCGACAGCATCAGGGCGTCGGCGCCCTCATAGGCGGCGTTGGCCACATCAGAGGCCTCAGCCCGGGTGGGGGCCGGGGACGAGGTCATGCTCTCCAGCATCTGAGTCGCCACGATCACCGGCACGCCGCGCTGGCGGGCGGCGCGGATGATCTGCTTCTGGGCCACCGGCACTTCTTCGGGCTCCAGCTCCACGCCCAGATCGCCGCGCGCGACCATCACCCCGTCGCAGTAGTCGAGGATGCTCTCCAGCTCGAGCAGCGCCTGCGGCTTTTCGATCTTGGCCAGACAGGCGGCGCGGCCTTTCACGATCTGCTTCAGCTCGGCCATGTCCTCGGCCTTCTGCACGAAGCTCAGCGCCACCCAGTCGACGCCGATGCGCAGGGCGAAGGCCAGGTCCTCACGGTCCTTGGGCGTCAGGGCCGAGACCGGCACCACCGCCTCGGGCACGGCCACGCCCTTGCGGTCCGACAGTTTCGAGCCGCTCTCAACCGTGACGTCGGCCCAGTCGTCGCTCCGCTCATTGACCCGCAGCCGCACCCGCCCGTCGTCGAGCAACAACAGCATGCCGGTGCGCAGCGCCCTGAAGATCTCCGGATGCGGCATCTGCACCCGGGTCTCGTCGCCCGGCGTGGGATCGAGATCGAAACGCATCCGGTGGCCCGGTTTGACGTCGATCTCGACATTGGCGAACCGGCCCAGTCTCAGCTTGGGCCCCTGCAGGTCGGCCAGCACCCCCAGCGGCCGCTTCAGCGCCAGCTCCGCCCCGCGCACCGCCTTCAGCGCCGCCGCATGATCCTCATGCGAGCCGTGGCTGAAGTTCAGGCGGAAGACGTCGACCCCGGCCTGGGCCAGGGCCTTGACCATGCCGGGCGCCCGGCTGGCGGGTCCCAGGGTCGCGACGATACGGGCGCGCCGGGCTCTTTTCATCGAATATCCATAGGGGCTGAGGGGCGATTCGTCCTTGTGCCCATGAAACCGCGCCGGGTTAAGGGTGGTTCTTTGCGAGAAACACGAAGTTATGGCGAACGGTCGCGCGCCGTCGCGTTTCGCGCTACCTCACCCCGTGCAACGGAGCGGACCATGGCGGGCCTGAAAGACAAGCGCGGCTTCATCGACCGGGACCGGCTGGACATGTCCGAACGTCAGGCGGTCGAGCACTGGATGAAGCGCTGGGGCGTCACCCGCGATCAGCTGGCCGCCGCCCATCGCAAGGCCGGCCGCATGATCAAGGACATCGCCGCAGAGCTGGGCAAGAAGCGCTAGCTTGGTGCGAGCGGCGGGGGTCGAACCCGCATGACCGAAGTCGAGGGATTTTAAGTCCCTTGCGTCTACCAGTTTCGCCACGCTCGCGGCTGCGGCGTGATCTAGCAGCGTCAGCGGCGTTCGGCCACGTGGTCGCGATCAGGCGACGCCCACCGTGGCCACCGCGCCGATCAGGACGATCCAGCCGATGCAGCCCAGCAGACCGATCGCCGAACAGACGATCCCCGCGATCGCCACGCCCCGGCCCGGACCGGCCGGACGCTTCAACGCCACCAGGCCCAGGATCAGACCGAGCGGGGCGAGGATCCAGGCGATCAGGCCGACAAACGGGATCCACACCGTGCAGATGGCGAAGACGCCCAGAACCAGCGACGCGACCGCCAGACCCGTATCCTGCGGCGCGACATGAACGTGGACGTTTGTCGCCCCGACGTTCGAAATGGTGGTGGTGTCCGGGTCCGTCATCCAAGCCTCCAGCCTGCCTTTGAGCATCTCCACTCTGACGTGAAACGGCCGGCGGTCAAGTTGTGGCGGGACGATCAGGGCGCCGGGGCCGCCGCCGCTGTCCGCAGCGCCCGGAAGTCCACGTCCGAATCCGCAACCAGCCAGATCAGCCCCGCCCAGGCGGCCACATTCTGGCTCATCTGGGCCGGATCGATCTTGTCCAGGGTGTCGTCAGCGGTGTGGTGCAGGTCGAAATAGCGGCTTCCGTCCTGATCGAGGCGGAACACCGGCACGCCCGAAGCCGCCAGCGGGCCGATGTCGGCGCCGCCGCTCAGTTCCGGCTGGTTCGAGGACAGGACGCCGATCGGATACAGCACCCGCGCCGCGGCCCGGGCGAAGTCCGAGCCCTGCGCGCCGGGCGGCAGGCCGAGCGAATAGACCCGGTCGGCGCCGAAATCGCTCTCGCCCGCGAGGATGTGGTTCTCCACCGCCGTCCCGATGCCGCGCAGATAGGCGCCGCCGCCGTTGCCCGTGTCGGTGGGCTGGGCGACCTCCTCCGAGCCGTACAGGACCACGCGGATGGTCCGGGCTGGACGTCGTCCGCTTCCGGCGATGGCCTTGGCCGCCGCCAGGGTGATGGCGCCGCCCGCGCCGTCGTCGATGGCGCCCGTGCCCAGATCCCAGCTGTCCATGTGCGAGCCCAGCACGATGATCTCGTTCGGCCGCGAGCGGCCGACAATGTCGCCGATGACGTTCTGGCTGACGGTCTCATAGACATGCGCGGTCGAGGACAGACGAACGCGCACCGTCTCGCCCATGGCGATCAGGCGCGAGACCATGTCTGCGTCCGGCGCGGCCAGGGCGAAGCCCGGCAGGGGCACGACGCCGTCGATATATCGGGTTGTGCCGGTGTGCGGCATGCGGTGATCGTCCGAACCGACCGAGCGCATGATGAAGGCCACCGCCCCCTTGGCCGCCGCGGCGGCGGGTCCCGCGCCCCGGATGCGCGTCAACGGGCCATAGCCCGAACCGTCCTGCATCCGCACCATCTGGCCGGCGTCGACATAGGCGATCTTGCCCGTCAGCGACCCGGCCGGGGCCGCGTTCAGCGCCTCAAGGCTGTCGAACCGCACCACCTCGGCCTCGATAACTCCGTTGGTGCCGGGCGAATGGCCGAGGGCGGCGACGACCAGCCGCTGCGGGTGGGCGCCGACGATCGAGGCGCTCTCCTCGCCCCGCTCCCAGCCCACCAGCGGGAATTCCTCGATCCGCACATTCTGGAAGCCTTGGGTCCGCATATAGTCGGCCGCCCAGGCCGAGGCGTCCTGCTCGGCCTTCGACCCCGCCGGCCGCGCGCCGAACCGGGTGGTCAGCTGGGTGACGTAGTCCAGCGCGATATTCTGGTTCAGCGCCGCGTCGCGGATGGTCCCGGCCCGCGCGATGGTCGCGGCGTCCTGGGCCACGGCGGGCGCCGCAACGAGGGTCAGGACCAGGGCGCTGGCGGCGAGAAGGCGAACGGACAGGCGCATGACGACTCCGGGACTCGAGGGAGCCGGAACCTGGACCTTGCGACGGGAGCGGACAAGCGGTCCGCGCCAGAGTTTTTTCGACAGCGCCATAAGGGCGCGCAGGCCTACTCGCCCTTGACCCAGGCCTCGACCGGGCCCTGCAGCTTGACGGTCAGGGCCTTGCCCCGGCGGTCGACGCGGTTGCCGACGGCCAGACGGACCCAGTTTTCCGAGATGCAGTACTCCTCGACATTGGTCTTTTCCTCGCCCTTGAAGCGGACGCCGATTCCCTTCGCCAGCAGGTCCGCGTCGTGGAACGGGCTGTCGGGATCGACGGACAGGCGGTCGGGGAGATCGGTCATGGCGAGAGGCCCGGAAAGCAGGAGAAGGCGCGGGCTTTAGCCGAGGACGGCGTCCGCTCCAAGAGCGCTTGACCTGACGCCGCGTCAATCGGCTAGGTTCGTTGCGAATAACTACGGACCTCACATGAGCGATCCCGTCTTCCACGACTTCATCACCGAGGCCGCCGACGGCTATCCGCTGGCGATGCGTCTGGTCTCGCCCGCGGCGCCGACGGTCGCGGTTCTGGTGAGTTCGGGCACCGGCTTTCCCAAGGGCTTCTATGACCGGTTCGCCCGGCATCTGGCGGCGCGGGGCGCGATCGTCCTTACCTATGATTTCCGCGGCATCGCCGGCTCGCGGCCTGACGACCTCGCCGCCATGGAGATGGACTATCCCGACTGGGGCCGTCTCGACATGCCCGCCGCCCTGGAGGCGCTGGTCGAGGCCGCGCCCGGCCTGCCGGTCGTCCATGTCGGCCACAGCGTCGGCGGTCATTTCCTTGGCTTCATGCCCAATCATGACCGCATCGCCCGCCACGCCTTCGTCTCGGTCGGCAGCGGCTGGTGGGGTCGTCACCACCGGTCCTACAACCCGCTCGAGCTGTTCTTCTGGCTCGCTTACGGCCCTCTCAGCCTGATCCGGCACGGCTATATCAAGGGCGGCGGCCTGTGGGCCGGAACGGACCTGCCGGCTGGCGTCTGGAAGACCTGGCGGCGCTGGTGCCTGAAGGAATCCTATTTCCTCGACGAGCTGAAGGACTCGCTGCGACCGCACCATTTCGAGGCCGTGACCGCCCCGATCCGCTCGTGGATCTTCACCGACGATCCGATCGCCACGCCGGAGACCTCGCCCATCCTGCTGCAGATCTATCCCAACGCCCCGCGCGAGGTCGCGGTCCGCGCCCCGGCCGACTATGGCGTCCCTCGCATCGGCCACAAGGGCGCCTTCCGGAAAGGGCTGGAGCCGCTGTGGGACGAGATGTTCGACTGGCTGGTTGAACCTTCGGCCGCGCCCCCCAGTTAAACCGCTCCCCCTCCGGAGCGTCCCATGACCGACCAGCCCGCCATCACCGTCGACGGCCACGCCATTCCCCTGCTGGGTTTCGGCACCTGGAACCTGTCGTCCGAGGTCGCCCGGACCATGGTCGCGGAGGCCCTGCGCATCGGCTATCGCCACATCGACACGGCCTGGATCTATCACAATGAGGCCGCGGTCGGAGACGGTATCCGCGACGCCATCGCCGCCGGCCACGTCGCCCGCGAGGACATCTGGCTGACCACCAAGATCTGGGTCGCCCATTTCGACCGGGAGGGCCTGCTGAAACAGGCGCGGGAGAGCGCCGCCAGCCTCGGCTTCACGCCGGACCTTCTGTTGTTGCACTGGCCGAAGCATGAGCCGTCGTTCGCGGAGACCCTCGGCGCCCTGAACCAGGCGCAGGATCAGGGCCTGACCCGGACCATCGGCCTGTCCAACTTCCCCTCCGCCGAGTTCCGCGAAGCCCAGGCCCTTTCGAAGGCGAAGCTGGTCACCAATCAGGTCGAGTACCACCCCTATCTCAAGCTCTCGAAGCTCAAGTCCGCGGCAAGAGAAATGGGCTCCTCCATCACCGCCTGGTCGCCCCTCGCCCAGGGCAAGATCGCCGACGATGCGACCCTGATCGAGATCGGCCGCGCCCACGGGAAGACCGCCGGTCAGGTCACCCTGCGCTGGCTGATCCAGCAGAACATCATCGCCATTCCCCGCACCTCCAAGGTCAGCCGGGCCGAGGAAAGTTTCGACATCTTCGACTTCCAGCTCTCATCCGAAGAGATGGACCGCATCCACGCCCTCGCCCGTCCCGACGGCCGTCTCGGCGACTGGCTCGACAAGTCGTTCAGCTGGGATGAAGAATGGGCCTGAAGCGCCGCCCCTGGTCGGCGCGTAAAGGAGCGAACAGACGGGCTCGGTGCTGGGTTTTCCCGGCGTCGATCCGCTCGACGCAGCGGTCGGCGCGAGGCTGAAGCGGTGGCGAGAGTCGCGCGGCATGGCCATCGAGGACGTAGCCGCCGCGCTGCGCATGCCGGTCGAGGACGCCCGCCGCGCCGAGGCCGGCCGCGCCCATCTGACCACTGCCCAGATCGGCGCCGCCACCAGCGCCCTGCGCCTGCCGCTGTGGGCCTTGGTGTCGGATACGCGGGCCTACTGAAAGGCCGCACGCCCCATGGCGTGACACGACGCCCGCGCCCGCCTAATCCATGATGCTCTGACGGAGCGTTCCCCTTGGCCTACAAATCCCTGCGCGACTTCATGGCCATGCTGGAGGCCGAGGGCGAACTGGTCCGCGTGTCCGAGCCCGTCTCGACGCATCTGGAGATGACCGAGATCCAGACCCGGCTGCTGCGCAACGGCGGCCCGGCCGTGCTGTTCGAAAAGCCCGTCATGCCCGACGGTTCGATCAGCCCCATCCCCTGCTTGGCCAATCTGTTCGGGACGGTGAAGCGCGTGGCCATGGGCGTAACCATGGACAAGAAGACCCGCACCACCGCCGCCGAACTGCGCGAGGTCGGCGAACTGCTGGCCTTCCTGCGCAACCCGACCCCGCCGCGTGGCCTGTCGGACGCCATGGAGATGCTGCCGCTGGCCCAGACGGTGATGTCGATGCGGCCCAAGGTGGTGAAGTCGGCCCCGGTGCAGCAGGTCGTGTTCAAGGGCGACCAGATCGACCTGACCGCCCTCCCCGTCCAGGGCTGCTGGCCCGGCGAACCCGCACCGCTGATCACCTGGGGCCTGGTCGTCACCAAGGGGCCATCCGACGACCGCGAGGACGACTTTAACCTCGGCATCTACCGCATGCAGGTACTGGGCAAGGACAAGGCCATCATGCGCTGGCTGGCCCACCGCGGCGGAGCCCAGCACTACGCCCGGCACAGGAAGGCCGGAAAGAAGGGCCCCCTGCCCTGCGCCGTCGTGCTCGGCGCCGATCCGGGCACCATTCTGGCGGCGGTCACGCCCGTGCCCGACACCCTGTCGGAATACCAGTTCGCCGGCCTGCTGCGCGGCCAGAAGGCCGAGCTGGTTCCCTGCAAGACCATCCCGCTGATGGTCCCGGCCCACGCCGAAATCGTGCTGGAGGGCCACGTCCTGTTCGACGAGCACGCGCCCGAAGGCCCCTACGGCGACCACACCGGCTATTACAACTCGGTCGAGACCTTCCCGGTCTTCCAGGTCAGCGCCATCACCATGCGCCGCGACCCCATCTATCTGACCACCTTCACCGGCCGCCCGCCGGACGAGCCCTCGGTGCTGGGCGAGGCGCTGAACGAGGTCTTCATCCCCCTGCTGCGGGCCCAGTTCCCCGAGATCACCGACTTCTGGCTGCCGCCCGAGGGCTGTTCCTACCGCATCGCCGTGGTGTCGATGAAGAAGGCCTACCCCGGCCACGCCAAGCGGGTGATGCTGGGCGTCTGGAGCTATCTGCGCCAGTTCATGTACACCAAATGGGTCATCGTCGTGGACGACGACATCGACGCCCGCGACTGGAAACAGGTCATGTGGGCCATCTCGACCAAGATGGACCCGGCGCGCGACATCACCGTCATCGAGAACACCCCGATCGACTATCTCGACTTCGCCAGTCCCGAAAGCGGCCTCGGCTCCAAGATCGGCCTCGACGCCACCGACAAATGGCCACCCGAGACGAAACGCGAATGGGGCGAGGAGATCCGCATGGACGACGCCGTCGTCGAACGGGTGTCGCAGATGTGGGAGCGGCTGGGCCTGCCGGGCGACGGAAAGCCGATCTGGAAATAGCCGGATCCCGCGGACTTGCCTCGCGCGCACAGACGGCGGATGAGGGGATCATGCGCTCCGCCCTGATCATCGCCGCGTTCGCCGCGCTCGTATCGAGTCCCGTCATGTCCCAGTCCCCGTCCGTTCCCAGCGCCGCGCCGTGGGACCAGTCCTTCCTGCCGCCCGCGCCCGCCTGGAACGGCGCCAGCCGGGCTCTGCTGCGCGACACCCCGGACCCCTGGGTCACGGCCTTCGAGGCCGACGCCGGACACGACGAAAGCCCGAACTACGCCGACACCCGCGCCTGGTTCGACCGGCTGGACGCCGCCTCGGACCTGATCCGCATCGAACAGTTCGGCGTCTCCCCCGAGGGTCGTCCGATCTACGCCGTCATCGCCTCGAAGGACGGCGCAGCCTTCGACCCGTCCAAGCCCGTGCTGCTGGCCCAGGCCGGCATCCATCCGGGCGAGATCGACGGCAAGGACGCGGGCATGATGCTGCTCCGCGACATCGCCTTCAACGGCAAGGCCGACCTGCTGGACCGGGTCAATCTGATCCTGATCCCCATCCTGTCGGTGGACGGCCACGAGCGCGCCAGCGCTTACAGCCGTCCGAACCAGCGCGGCCCCCGCATCCAGGGCTGGCGTAATACGGCGACCAACCAGAACCTCAACCGCGACTACCTCAAACTGGACCAGCCCGAGATGCGGGCGGTGCGCGGCCTGGTGCTGAAATACCGGCCCGATCTGTACGTCGACATCCACGTCACCGACGGCATGGATTACCAGTATGACGTCACCTACGGCTTCAACGGCGAGAACGGCGTCTGGTCGCGCTCGCCCGCCATCGCCCGTTGGCTGGACGACGCCTTCAAGCCGGCGATCAACGCCGCGCTCGAGGCGGAAGGCCACATCCCCGGCGAGCTGGTCTTCGGCGTCGACGCCGATCCGCGCGCCGGCCTGTCGGACGGCGGCCTCGGCGAGCGCTTCTCCAACGGCTGGGGCTCTGCGGCCCACGTCCCGACCATCCTGATCGAGAACCACAGCCTCAAACCCTATGAGCAGCGCGTGCTCGGGACCTACGTCTTCCTGGAGGCCGCAATGCGCCGGCTGGCCGCCGACGGCCCCGCCTTGCGCACGGCGATCGCCGCCGATACGGCCCTGCGGCCCGCCGAGATCCCGACCAATTTCGCGCCCGACCCGACCCCGGCCTACACCCGGACCTTCAAGGGCATCCGCTACGAGATGTACGACAGCCCCGCCTCGGGCCGTCCGGAGATCCGCTGGCTGGGCGTGGCTGACCCCGAGCCCTGGTCCCTGCCGTTCTACGGCTCGCGCCCGACCCTGACCCTTCAGCGTCCCGAGGCCTACTGGGTGCCGTCGTACCGCACTGACATCATCGAACGCCTGCGCCTGCACGGCGTCCGGATGGAGACGCTGGACGCCGCCCGCACCGTCAATCTCGACATGCTGCGCCTCGTCGATCCCAAGCTGGCGACCCGCCCCAATGAAGGCCACGTGCCGGTCACCGTCGCCGGCGTCACGCCCGAGCGCCGGGACTGGACCTTCCCCGCCGGCTCGGTCCGCGTGCCCACCGACCAGCCGCTCGGCGACATCGTCGTCCTGCTGCTCGAGCCGCAGTCATCCGAGAGCTTCTTCGCCTGGGGCCTGTTCCCTGAGGTCCTCAGCCGCGTCGAATATATCGAGGGCTACGCCATCGCCCCGCTGGCCGAGGCCATGATGGCCGCCGATCCGGCGCTGAAGGCCGAGTTCGAGGCGAAACTGGCCGCCGAGCCGGAATTCGCCGCCGACGGCAACGCGCGCTTGCAGTGGTTCTATGAGCGAACCCCGTTCCATGATGATCGCTTCCGGCTTTATCCGGTGGGGCGAGAAATCCGATGAATTTCCAGACCATGTCTTCCGTGCAGGCCGCCGGCTTCTGGACCGGCCTGCTGATCCTGCTGCTCGTCGTGCTGTCCGTGCGGGTCGTCATGAACCGCCGCAAGCACAAGGTGCTGTTCGGCGACGGCGGCTCCGAGCCGATGACCGTGGCGACGCGGGCGTTTGGCAACGCCGCTGAATATACGCCGCTGGCGATCGGCGCCCTGATTCTGATGGCCCTGACGGGCTGCGGGGCTTGGTCGGTGCACGCGATCGGCGCGACCTTCTTCGTCGGCCGGCTGTTCCACGCCACCGGGCTTCGCTACGGCGCGGGCCCCGGCATGGGCCGGGTGATCGGCATGACCCTGACCTGGCTGCCGCTGCTTGGCGCGGCCGCCGCCCTGATCGCCTGCCCGTTGATGTGAGCCGGTTGCGCGGGGCGCCATTGCGTCCACTCAGCCTCCCGGCCATATCGGGGCATGCCTGACCGTACCGCGTCCGCCGCCCCTTCTGACCTCCTGCCTGATCTGGTCGCCGCCGCCCTGAGGGCCGGCGCCGACGCCGCCGAGGCCGTCTCCGCCGAGCGCGCCTCCCTGTCCGTCGGCGTCCGCAACGGCGCGCTCGAGGAGGTAGAGCGCGAAGAGAGCCGCGACCTCGGCCTGCGCGTCTTCATCGGCCGGCGTCAGGCCATCGTCTCCGCCTCCGACCTGTCGGACGCCACCCGCGCCCGTCTGGTCGAGCGCGCGGTGGCCATGGCCCGGCTGGCGCCCGAGGACCCCTGGGCCGGCCTGGCGCCGCAGGACCGCCTCGCCCGCGGCCCCTTCGCCGACCTCGACCTGTTCGATCCCGCCGAGCGCAGCGCCGCCGACCTCGAGGCCATGGCCGCCGGGACCGAAGCCGCCGCCATGGCCGTGCCCGGCGTCGCAAAATCCGAAGGCGGCCACGCCTCGGCCTCGTCCAGCCGCTGGCGGCTGGTCACCTCGCACGGCTTCGACGGCGCCTATCACGGCTCGGCCTTCTCGCTGGGCGTCGGCGTCATCGCCGAGAAGGACGGAGCCATGGAACGCGGCGGCGAGCATCGCGCCGTGCGTCACCTGTCCGACCTGCCCTCGGCCGCCTCCATCGGCGACTTCGCCGGGCGTCGCGCCGTCGCCCGCACGGGCCCACGCAAGATCGACTCAACCACCGCCCCGGTGATCTTCGAGAACCGCATCGCTGCGCAGGTCATCTCGCCCATCCTCGGCGCGATTTCCGGTCCGTCGATCGCGCGCGGCACATCATTCCTGAAGGACCGCCTCGGCCAGCGGATCCTGCCCGCAGGGGTCGATCTGATCGACGACCCTTTCCGCCTCCGCGGCCTCGGCTCAACTCCCTTCGACGACGAGGGCGTGGCGGTGTCACGCCAGTCGATCGTGCAGGACGGCGTCCTGACCACCTGGCTGCTCAACAGCGCCGCCGCCGCCCAGCTGGGGCTCGCCTCCACCGGCCACGCCTCGCGCGGCCTCGCCGGTCCGCCCGGCGTCTCGACCCACAACCTGCACCTTGAGCCCGGCGAGCGCGATCTGGCCGGGCTGATGGCCGACGCCCGAACGGGCCTGCTGGTCACCTCCATGTTCGGTCCGTCGCTGAACGCCAACAACGGCGACTGGTCGGCCGGGGTTTCGGGCTTCTGGTTCGAGAATGGCGAGATCGTCTGGCCGGTCAGCGGCGTCACCGTCGCCGGCAATCTCGCCGACCTGTGGACGCGGCTCCAGCGCGGCTCGGACCTTGAGTTCCGCGGCAGTTTCAACAGTCCGTCGCTGATGTTCGACGGCGTCGCCATCGCGGGCAAATGAGCAATCTGGCCGCAGACCTCGACCTGATCCGCGACGCCGCCGAGACTGCGGGACGGCTGGCGCTCGCCGAACGGGACGCCGGGCTGAAGATCTGGTCCAAGTCCGGCGGGTCTCCGGTCACATCCGCCGACATGGCCGTTGATCAGCTGCTCAAGGAAACGCTGCTTTCGGCTCGGCCCGACCACGGCTGGCTGTCGGAAGAAACCGCCGACAACGCCGACCGCCTGTCGAACCGCCGCATCTTCGTGGTCGACCCCATCGACGGCACCGTCGCCTATATGAAGGGCAAGCCGTGGTGGTGCATTCCCATCGCCATCGTCGAGGACGGCCGTCCCGTCGCCGCGGTCATCCACGCCCCGGCTCTGGGCGAGACCTTCACCGCCACCCTGGGCGGCGGCGCCTCGTTGCAGGGCCGCCCGATCACCGCCTCCGACACCACCGATCTGGACGACGCCTCGGTGCTGGCCGACGCCCGGCTGATGGAGGGGCCGCACTGGCTCGAACCCTGGCCCGCCATGCGGTTCGAGAAGCGCAACGCCATCGCCTACCGCATGGCGCTGGTCGCCGCCGGGGCGTTTGACGCCGCGATCAACCTGACGCCCAAATGGGACTGGGACGTCTGCGCCGGCGCCCTGATCGTCGAGGAGGCCGGCGGCCGGGTCAGCGACCACCACGGCCACGCCTGGCGCTTCAACCAGGCCGATCCGCGCCAGAGCAGCCTGGTATGCAGCGCTCCGGCGCTTCACCCGTTGATCGTGCGGCGGACAGCGCCTATTCCGCTGGCGCCCCGCTAGCTCCCCCATGTCCGGACTCCCCATGACCGCCGAAAACGACTCCCCACAGCTGCTCCACCTCGTCATCGGCGGTGAGCTGCGCCACCTCGACGCCCCCGTGTTCCGCGACCTGACGCAGGTCGAGTTCGTCGGCGCCTTCCCCAACTACGAAGAGGCCCGCAAGGCCTGGAAGGCCCGGGCCCAGGCCACGGTCGACAACGCCCATATGCGGTTCTTCATCCTGCACGCCCACCGGATGATCGACCCGCGCGGCGATGCGCACGGCCAGTGACGGCGGAACCGGGTTTCGGCCCGGCGTGCTTTCAGGACTATACTGCCGCGTCTGACCTCGACGCTCCATTGCAGGAACTCCGATCTTGACCCTCTTCGGCCGAACCTTCGACGGACAGGAGATCGCCTCCCTGGTCTCGCTGTTGCTGGTGCTGGTGCTGTGGATCAGCGTCTGGCGCGGCAACCGCCGTGAATCGCAGTGGCTCAAGACCTGGAACGCCAAGCGCAAGGCGCGTCGCGACGCCGAAATCGCTGCCGGGGGCGGAGAACCCGGGTCGCCATCTGAAAAGGGCGAATCGCGCGGTCCCTGGGGCTGACGCCTACTCCCGCTTCAGCAGCTTCTCGGTCAGGATCGTGCCCCACCAGCCGGCCTTGAACGCGGCCCTGATCGCCTTGGGGTCATAGGCGTCGCTATCGACCCAGTCGATGAAGCTCACCCCCGTGGGCTCGATCTCCTTCAGGTATTTCTCCAGCGTATAGTCCAGCACCCCCGTCAGCCCCTCCCGATGGTGCAGGTATCGCTTGTCCAGCTGTTTGATCGCCTCGGAGATCGGCTCGCCCAGATGGAAGTGGCGATAGAAGACCGCCATCATCCCCGCCCGGTCCGCCCCCGACTTGCAGTGGATCAGCACCGGATATTCGATGGTCCGGAACAGCTCGCGTGCCCGATGCACCCGGTCCCGCTGCGGCGGATCGCGTGAGTCCAGCGGCGCATCGATCAGGGTCAGGCCCAGCCGTTCGCAGGCGTCCTTCTCCAGCGCATGGTAAGCCTCGTCCCGCGCCCCGCGCAGGTTGATCACCGTCCTGATCCCCTTGGACTTCCAGTACGCCAGCTGCCGGGGCGACGGCTGGTTGGTCCGGACCAGATCCGGCCCCAACCAGTGGCCGTTCATGAACCACCGGCGCAGGAAGGCGTGGTCCTTCCAGACATAGTCCCACCGCGCCTTGAACCGGCCGCCCGGGGTGCTGAGATCGTAACGCGCCATGGATCGCAGATAGCGGGTCACGGGCGGCCCGTCATCCACCTCCGCCGTCTGCCGCGTTCGTTCCGGGCGCCATTGCCTTGCGCGCACGTATGGGTGACGGTCCCCGGCCTGCCGCGCCGGGTGAGCGGCCTGTGCAACGCCCGAGGTATCGCTGAACCATGGCCCCCGGCTGTTTCCGCTTCGACCGCTTCCTGCTCGACCCCGGCGACCGCCGGCTGACGCGCGACGGCGCCCCGGTGGACCTGAACGCCCGCTATCTCGACGCCCTGTCCCTTCTGGTGCGCGAACAGGGCAAGCTGGTCTCCAAGGACCGGTTCCTCGACGAGGTCTGGCATGGCGTGCCCGTCACCGACGAGGCCCTGACCCAGTGCATCCGGACGATCCGGCGCCAGCTCGGCGATGACGCGGCCCGACCCCGCTTCATCGAGACTGTACCCAAACACGGCTACCGCTTCATCGCCCCTGTCGACTCCGGAGTGGAGACCTCAGCCCCGGCTGCGTTACCGCCCGCCGCGGCTCCGACCGGGTCATCGGCCCTGTTTCTCCAGCTCGGCGGCGCCGGGATGATCGGCGGCGGGACCGCCGGCGTTCTCGGCGGCCTGTTCTACGGCCTCGGCGCCGCCCAGCCTTTGCAGTCGGGTATGGGGGCGAGCTCGACCGTGTTCGTCCTCATCGCCCTCACCGCCGGGGTCGGGGTGATCGGCGGCGGCGGGGTCGGCATCGGGATCGCGGCGGCGAGAACCGCCTGGGGGCGCGCCTCGCTCGGCAGCATCATCGGCGGCGCCTTCGGCGGTCTGGTCGTGGGGGCCGTGGTGAAGCTATTGGGCGTCGACGCCTTCAACCTCCTGTTCGGCCAATCTCCGGGCGGAATGACCGGCGCCGGCGAGGGCGCCTTGCTGGGCGCCGCGATCGGATTCGGGACCTGGCTGAGTGCGGGCCGCTCGCTCGGGCTCAGGGTCACCGCCGCCGCCACCGCGCTGACCGGCGCAGCCGTCGGCGTCCTCATCCCCCTGCTCGGCGGGCGGCTGATGGGCGGCAGCCTCGACCTGCTCGCCCGCCAGTTCCCCACCTCCCGCCTCAGCCTCGATCCGATCGGCGGCCTGTTCGGCGAGGCGGACTTCGGCCCCATCAGCCAGACCGTCACCGGAGGCCTCGAAGGGGCCCTGTTCTGCGGCTTCGTCGTCGGGACCATCATTCTGGTACAGCGGCGTTCCGGCGGCGGCGCCTGACAGATGCCGTCATGGGGAGCCGCGGGCGCCATCCCCGCTTGACTTGCCGCCCCAGCCGTCCGACCTCGGACCAATGACGCCGCCTGTCCCCGCCGCCGACCAACGAGAGCCGCTGCGCCCGCTGCTGGCGCGCATCTGGCGCGACTATCTCTCGCATCACCGGACGCCACTGTTCCTGTCGATCGCCTGCGCGGCCGTGGTGGGGATCATGGCGGCCACGGTGATTCAGCTGCTCGAGCCGGCCATCGACGGCCTGTTCCTCGGCGAGGCGGTGACCATCTGGTACTTCATCACCGTCCCTCCCGGGCAGGCGCTCGTCTGGATACCGGCCATCATCATCGGCGCCGGCCTGATCTGGACCGCCGCCGCCCTCGGCCAGGCGGCCCTCGTCAACCGGCTGGGTCACGGCATCGTCGGCGACATCCAGGTGCGGCTGTTCGGAGCCATGATCCGCGCCGACCTGGCCCGGCTGCGCAGCCAGCATTCGGGCGGCTTCGTCTCCTCGGTGCTGTTCGACGCCAATCTGGTACGAGAGGCCTTCACCAACGGTGTGGTCAACTACACCCAGCACGCCCTGACCCTGGTCGCCGTCCTCGCCTACATGGCCTGGAGCGACTGGCGGCTGACCCTGGTCGTCCTGCTGGGCGCGCCCCTGAGCGCCCTGGTACTGCGCCGCTTTGGCAAACGGATGCGCAAGGCCACCACAGGCGCCATGGTCGAGACCTCCAACCTCTCCACCGCCCTGATGGAGAATCTCGACGGCGTCCGCCTGATCAAGATCGAGAACCGCGAGTCGGCCGAGGAAGCCCGCGTCGGCGAGGTTGTCGCCCGCCGCCAGCGCCACGTCATCAAGAGCGCCGACTCCCGCGCCTTCGCCGGCCCCTTCTCCAACCTCGTGGCCATGATCGTGGTCGCTGCGGTCATGGCCTACGCCGGGTGGCGGGCGCAGGACGAGGGCATGACCGTCGGCGCCTTCGCCGCCTACATCGCCCTGCTGGGGGCGGCCGGCCAGTCGCTGCGTCAGGTGACCAATCTGCAGACCGTGATGTCGGAGGGCCTGACCGCCGCCCGCCGCCTGTTCTCCTCCCTCGACATCGAGCCCGAAATCCGCGAGGCGCCCGACGCCGCACCCCTGGCGGACGGCCCTGTCACCGTGGCCTTTGACCGCGTCTCCTTCGCCTACGCCCCCGCGGCGGAGGGCGGCGCCCCGACCCTGTCCGACGTCTCCCTGACCGTCGCGCCCGGCGAGACCGTGGCCCTCGTCGGCCCCTCGGGCGGCGGCAAGTCGACCCTGCTCAGCCTGCTGCCGCGCTTCTATGACGTCACCGCCGGGGCCGTGACCGTCAATGGCCGCGACATCCGCGAACTCAAGCTGCACGACCTGCGCTCGAAGATCGCCCTGGTGACCCAGGAGCCCTTCCTGTTCGACGACACCCTGGCCGCGAACATCGCCTACGGCCGCCCCGGCGCCACGGCGGAGGACATCGTCGCGGCGGCCCGGGCCGCCGCAGCCCATGAGTTCATCACGGCCCTGCCGGAGGGCTACGCCACCCGCGCCGGTGAGGCGGGCCTGCGGCTGTCGGGCGGCCAGCGCCAGCGCATCGCCATCGCCCGCGCCTTCCTCAAGGACGCCCCCATCCTGCTGCTCGACGAGGCCACCAGCGCGCTCGACACCGAGAGCGAGGCCCTGGTTCAGGCCGCCCTCGAACGCCTGATGCAGGGCCGCGCCACCCTGATGATCGCCCACCGCCTGTCGACTGTGCGCAACTCCGACCGCATCCACGTCATCGAGGCCGGCCGCGTCGTCGAGACCGGGAACCACGCTGAACTGGTCAAACAGGGCGGACTGTATTCGCGCCTTGCGAAGCAGCAGTCGCTGGACGGGGCCCCGGTCGCGGCGGTGATATGAGACCCCTCCGCAACCCTCACATCCAGGGCGTCCTCGCGTGGCTGCTGGCCAGCTGGATGCGGTTCTGTTTCGCCACCATCCGCTGGACCCAGGTCAATGCAACCGCGGCGGAACAGATCTGGGCCGACGGAGGAGGCGTGGTCTGCGCTTTCTGGCACTCTCGCATCGCCCTCAGCCCAGCCTGCTGGCCGCTGGACCGGGCCCAGCCGGCCAAGGCCCTGATCTCGCTCAGCCCCGACGGCCAGTTCATCGCCCGGGCCGTGGGCCGCCTCGGCATCCCCGCCATCCGTGGCTCGTCGGCCAACAGGGACAAGGCGGACCGGGCCAAGGGCGGTTCGCAGGCCCTGCGCGACGGCTTGAAGCAGCTCAAGGTCGGAGCCCTCGGCGTCACTCCCGACGGCCCCCGCGGCCCGGTCCGGGTCATGGCTGAAGGCTTCCCGCTGTTGGCCCGGTTGTCCGGCGCCCCGGTGCTGCTGATCGGCTTGTCGTGCAACCCCGCCATCCGGCTGAACAGCTGGGACGGTGCTCTGGTGCCCCTGCCGTTCGGACGCGGCGCCATCGTCTGGGAGGCAACCCGCTATCCGGACGGCGCCGAGCTTGCCGACGTCGCGATCGACTGGGCCCGGCGCCTGACCGCGGTCGAGGCTGAAGCCGACGCCATCACCGGGCTGGAACCGTCCCGGTGAGCCCCGCCCTGATCGCCTGGCGTCTGCTGACCCGCCTGCTGGAGCCGCTGGCCCCGCGCCTGCTCGACGCCCGCGCCAAACAGGGCAAGGAAGATCCGGCTCGAGTCGACGAACGCCTCGGCCGCGCCTCGGTCGCCCGCCCCGAAGGCGAGCTCGTCTGGCTGCACGGCGTCAGCGTCGGCGAGACCCTGTCTCTCCTGCCCGTGGTCGAACGGTTGCGCCGCCATCGGCCCGACCTCGGCATCCTCGTCACCTCCGGCACCCTGACCTCGGCGACCCTGCTGGCCCAGCGGCTGCCGGCTGGCGTCATCCACCAGTTCGCGCCGATCGACACGCCGGGCGCGGTGGCCGCCTTCCTCGACCATTGGCGGCCGTCGCTGGCTGTCTTCGTCGAGAGCGAGCTCTGGCCCAATCTGATCCTCGAAGCCCGCGAACGCGGCGTGAACCTGGTTCTGGCCAGCGCCCGCATCACCGAAAAGACCGTCGACAGCTGGCGCCGTTTCCCCGGCGCCGCCCGCGAAATCCTCTCCGCCTTCGACCGCATCCTGCCGCAGGACGAGACCTCGGCCGCCCGGCTGCACAGTCTCGGCGCCCGGATCGACGGCCATGTGAACCTCAAGCTTTCGGGCGAGGCCCCGCCGCATGACGCCGCGGCCTTCACCCGCCTCAGCGCCGCCATCGGCGACCGGCCCGTGGTCGTCGCGGCCAGCACCCATGACGGCGAGGAGATCGCTCTCGTCCGCGCGCTCGACCGGCTGACCGATCGGCTGTGCCTGATCCTCGTCCCGCGCCATCCGGCCCGCAGCGCGGAGATCGCCGCCGCCCTTGAGCGCGACGGCTACCGTTTCGCCCTGCGCTCGCAGGGCCGCGAGCCCGACCGCGACACCGATCTCTACCTCGCTGACACCCTCGGCGAGATGGGCCTGTTCCTGCGGCTGGCCGATGTGGTGGTCATGGGGGGCTCCTTCTCCGCCGCGCTGGAGAAGCCTCCGGTCGGCGGCCACAATCCGCTCGAGCCCGCGCGCCTCGGCAAGCCCGCCGTCACCGGCCCCGACATGACCAACTGGGCCGCCGTCACCGAGGCTCTGGTTCAGTCAGGCGGCCTGACGGTGGTCGAGGCCCCGTGGGACCTGCCCGCCATTCTCGCTCCCCTGTTGGCCGACTCTGACTCCGCCAGGGCCATGGGTGAGCGCGGCCGTCGCGCCGCCGCCGAAGCAGGCTCAGGCCTGGACCGTCTTTGGGAGACTCTCGCACCCCTGCTGCCTCCCGCCCCGCAGCGAGGCCGCCGATGAAGCTGAATACGCCCCGCTGGTGGTACACGCGTGACGCCCGCCACGGCGCGGTCACCCGCATCCTGCTCAAGCCCCTGTCCTGGATCTGGGCCGCCGTCACAGCTCGCCGCATCGCCCGCGCCGACCCGGTCGATCCGGGCGTGCCGATCATCTCGGTCGGCAATCTGACCGTCGGCGGCTCGGGCAAGACCCCCGTGACCCGCGAGGCCATCCGCCTGTTGCATGAGGCCGGGATCAACGCCCACGGCCTGTCGCGCGGCTACGGCGGATCGTTGCGCCAACCGACGCAGGTCGACGCCGCCATCCACACCGCCGCCGATGTCGGCGACGAGCCCCTGATGCTGGCCCTGGGCGGCCCGACCTGGATCGCCCATGACCGCGTCGCCGGAGCCCGCGCCGCGGCGGCGGCCGGCGCCCAGGTTCTGGTCCTCGACGACGCCCACCAGAATCCGACCCTGAAGAAGACGCTCAGCCTCGTCGTCGTCGATGGCGAAACACGCGACGACGAATGGCCCTTCGGCGACGGCTCGGTGTTTCCGTCCGGCCCGATGCGCGAGAAGCTCCGGCACGGCCTGGCCCGCGCGGACGCCGTCGTCGTCCTGCTGCCCGCCGACGCCCCGGGGGTCGATCCCGGGCTGATGGAGGCCTTCGGCGACCTGCCCGTCCACGTCGCCCGGCTGATGCCCGCCGCGCCTCCGCCCAAGGGGCCCATCATCGCCTTCGCCGGCATCGCCAAGCCGTGGAAGGTCGAGCGCGCCCTCGACGCCGCCGGGGCCGAACTGATCGACTTCGCCCCCTTCCCCGACCACGCCGCCTTCCGCGAGACCGACCTGGCCTTCCTCGCCAGTCACGCCGGGCGCCACCACGCCCGTCTGGTCACCACCGAAAAGGACTGGTTCCGCCTGCCCCCTGAATGGCGGGCGCGAGTCCTCTCATGGCCGGTCAAGGCGACGTTCGAGGACGAGGCGGGATTTCAGCATTTGCTGCTCTCCGCCCTCTCCCACCGGGAGAGGGCTTGAGCGCACGGCGGCGCAGCCGTCGTTCTTGCGCTCAAGGGTGAGGGTCGACTGTCCGGGGGCGGCTTCGCCGCTTCAACCAGCCGACCCACATCCGGCGCTGCGCGCCACCTTCTCCCAACGGGAGAAGGATCATTCTTCGCGGTAAACCACCCCGCCGCGCATCACGAACTGGACCCGCTCCAGCTCGGTCACATCGGTCAGCGGATCGCCCGATACGGCGATCAGATCGGCCGGCATGCCCGTGGCGATCCGTCCCGCGTCCTGCGAGATCCGCAGATGCGCCGCCGCATTCACCGTGGCCGCCTGGATCGTCTGCAGCGGCGTCATCCCCGCCCGGACCAACAGGGCGAACTCCTGGGCGTTGTCGCCGTGGGCCGAAACGCCCGAGTCGGTGCCGAAGGCGATCCGCACTCCGCCCGCATGGGCGCGGCGGACCATGTCCAGCATCTTCGGCCCGGCCTCCAGCGCCTTGGCCGTCTGCGCCGGGGTGAAGAAATTGTTCGGCCCCGAGGCGATCCGCCCAACGAAATCCCCGGCCAGCAGGGTGGGCACCAGATACGTCCCCTCGCGCCGGAACAGCCGGATCGATTCATCGTCCAGATAGGTTCCGTGCTCGATCGAGTCGCCGCCCGCCCGCAGGAAGGCGTTGATCCCGTCCACCCCGTGGGCATGGGCCGTCACCCGGCGGCCCATGCGGTGCGCCGCGCCGACGATGGCCGCCAGCTCCTCGTCCGAGAACTGCTGGCCCAACCCGGCCGCCGTGTTCGACAGAACCCCGCCCGTCGCCGTGATCTTGATGATGTCGGCGCCCGACCGGACCTGCAGCCGCACCGCCCGCATGCAGTCGTCGGCGCCCGAGCAGATGCTCTCGCCGGTGAACATATGCATGATGTCTTCGCGGTAGCCGTTGACGTCGCCATGGCCGCCATGGACCGAGACCGACTCGCCCGAGGCGATGATCCGCGGTCCGGCCACATCGCCACGGCGCACCGCATCGCGCAGGGCGAAAATCGTCTGGTTGGTTGCTCCGAGGTCGGCGACCGTCGTGAAACCGGCCATCAGGGTCCGCCGGGCGAAACGAGCGCCGACAAAGGCCTGGTCGACGTCCGACTGGGTCACCCCCTCCAGCCGGCTGTTCGGGTTCTGCTCGCCGGTCAGGTGGACGTGGCTGTCGATCAGGCCCGGCAGCACGAAGGAGCCGCGCAGATCGACGATCCGACCTGCTCCAACGAAGCCGTCGCGTACCTCGATGACACGGTTCCCTTCGATCACGAGAGTTTTATCGCGTTGCACAACACCGGTCGCCGGGTCGGCCAGAAGCCGCCCCACATGGACGAACGTTGTTCCCTCCACAGGGGAAACGGCTGTCGGTGCGGGCGTTTGCGCGGCAACGCTTGTGGCGGCGAACAGGGTAGCGGCGGCGAGCAATGGTGTGATCAGCTTCACGAAATCCTCCCGGAACAAGGCTTGCACCTTACACATCCGGGGGTCTTGACCAAGGCTCAGGTTGAAACACCCGTCACGAACTGAAACAACCTGTGACCTGTTCTGTAACCGTGCGAGGGGCGTCGCATGCGCTTGGCGAGACGAGGCTTCATTCTGGGCGGCGTGGCGATGCTGTCGGGCTGCGCCACCGCGGCGGCCCAGACGGCGAGCGTTCAGCCGCTCGTGACCGTCACGACTGGTCCGCAGCTCCCGGCCCGTCCGGCCCGGATCATCACGTCCCAGCTCAACACCACCCGTCCGCTCGACCCGCGCGGCCAGGTCCGCAAGGAACTGATGGAACGGGCTTCCGCAGCGCTCGACATCCACGGCCACCGCATCACACGCCGCGACCGCATGTATCTGGTCGACTTCAAGAAATTCTCGGGCGACGAGCGGCTGTACGAGGTCGACCTTGAAGGCGGCTCCGTCACCCTGATGCGGACCAGCCACGGCCGCGGATCCGACCCGGCGCACACGGGCTTCGCCACCAGTTTCGGCAACGACCCCGACAGCCATATGTCCTCGGTCGGAGCCTACGCCACCGCCGGCGCCAGCCACGGCGCCCAGCAGGGACCGAACGTCCTGCTCGACGGGCTGGAATACTCGAACAACATGGCCCGCGAGCGCGCCATCATCATCCACGGCGCCGACTACGCCGACCCGGCCTTCCTCGCCCGCGAGGGCAAGCTGGGCCGCAGCTACGGCTGCTTCTCGGTCGGCCACGCCGACCTGCCGGCCCTGCGCGAGCGCATGGGCGAAGGCCGCCTGCTGTTCGCCTGGGCCTGACGCCGCCCTATTTCAGCACGGCCAGCAGCACGGCCACCCAGTGCACCGCCGCCGCCACCACGACATGGCCGTGCCAGATCGCGCGCCGGTATCGCATCGCCTTGTTGGCGTAGAAGACCACCCCGACCGAATACAGCAGCCCCCCGACCGCCATCAGGATCAGCGGCGCCAGGCCCAGGCTCTGCATGATCGGCTGGATGGCGATCACCATCAGCCAGCCCAGCGCCAGATAGACGAAGATCCAGAATCCCTTGCCCAACCCCGGCAGCAACAGCTTGGCGAGGGCGGCGAAGATCGCTGTCGCCCACACCGCCGAGGTCATCCCCCAGGCCCAGGCTCCGGTCAGATGCTGGGTCGTGAACGGCGTATAGGAGCCGGCGATCATGATGAAGATGCCCGCGTGGTCAAACCGCCGCAGCAGCGGCTGGAAACGTGGCGCGGCGAAATTATAGGCCGTCGACAGCCCCAGCATGGTCAGCAGCCCGACCGCATAGATGGCCGACGCCGTCAGCCGCCCGATATGGCCGGTCCCGATCGCCAGCCCCAGCAACATCCCCCCACCCACCAGCGCCAGCGCCAGCCCGGTCAGATGCACGATCAGATCGGCGAGCCGCTCCTTCCCGTCGCGGTAATGGCTCGGCGGCTCGGGCGGCAAGGCGTCGGTCACGGGGTTCCCTCTGTTCCGGGCGCGCGCGCAGCGGCGGAATCATCACGATACATGGCATGCGCCGAGGTGTTGGAATACTGGCGCGATAGATGAGATCAGGATGATCAGGAGCGGTTGCCGGTCGCCTTGGCCTACGGTTCCGGTCGCCGGGCCGCGTGGCGGACTGTGACGATATAGACCCGGTCCTCAGCGACCCAATATCTGACGATGTAGGGTTTCACCGAGGTGAGTTCGCGCGTGCCTCGGCTTGACGGGCGTCCTCGCTCTGCGAACAGAGCGAGGCTGTCGCCGGCCTCCTTCAACTGGGTGAAAAAACGCGCCGCCGCATGGGGGCTGGATTCCGCATGGTAGAGACTGATCGTCTCGAGGTCGGCGAGGGCCTGATCTGACCAGATTACTCGCCGCACTTCGGACGCGGCAGAGGATTGGGGCTCGACCAGGACTTGACCCAGCGCAGGACGGCCTCATGGCTCACAACGCGGCCGGCCTCGATGTCCGCCAGACCTCTGAGGGTCGCCGCGTCCAGCTCGGCCTCGTCCGCGGAAACGTCCTCAAAATCGAACACGCCGGGCTCTTCGCTCAGTTCTTTGGGTGGTTCGTCCATTGGGCGATCCTATCACGGCCGAAGATCGACGCATCAAGTTTCAACCCTAGCGAGATGACGGGGTAGCCCGCCACCACACCGGAACCCTACTCCCGCTCCAGCGCCCGCCAGCCGATGTCCGTGCGGTGAAACCCGCTCGGCCAGTCGATCTTCTTGACCACGGCATAGGCCCGCGCCCGCGCCTCGGCGATATCCTTGCCGCGCGCGCAGACGTTCAGAACCCGACCCCCCGCCGCCGCCAGCTGGCCGTCGGCGCGCCGCCGCGTCCCCGCGTGGAACACCTGCACATGCGGGCCGAAATCCTGCTCGGCCCCGCGGATGATCGACCCCTCCAGCGGACTGTCGGGATAGCCCGAGGCGGCCAGCACCACGCAGATCACCGTGTCCGGGCTGAACGCCGGCATCCGCGCCTTCGTCAGGTCGCCGCGCGCGCAGGCCAGCAACAGGGGCACGATGTCCCCGTCCAGCCGCATCATCAGCACCTGGCATTCCGGGTCGCCGAAGCGGGCGTTGAACTCGACCACCTTGGGCCCGTCCTCGGTCGCCATCAGCCCGGCGTACAGCACCCCGCGATAGGGCATTCCTTCAGCCGCCATGGCCGCGACCACCGGCTGCACGACCAGCCGGTCCGCCGCCTCGACCAGCTCGGGCGTGAACACCGGGGCCGGGGAATAGCTGCCCATCCCGCCCGTGTTCGGCCCCAGGTCGCCGTCATAGGCCCGTTTGTGATCCTGCGCCCCGCCCAGCAGCACGGCGCGCGTCCCATCGCAGACGGCGAACAGGGAGCCCTCCTCGCCGTCCATGAATTCCTCGATCACCACCCGCGCCCCGGCTGTTCCGAACCGGCCGCCCAGCATCCGCTCGATTTCGCCCTCGGCGTCGCGCTTGGTCGGGCTGATGGCCACGCCCTTGCCCGCCGCCAGACCGTCGGCCTTGATCACATAGGGCGGCTTGAACACCGACAGCGCCTGCCGCGCCTCGTGCAGCCGCTCATAGACGCCGTAGCCCGCGGTGGGGATTTCGTGCCGCTCCATGAAGGCCTTGGAGAAAGCCTTGGAGGTCTCCAGCTGCGCCGCCTTCGCGGTCGGTCCGAAACAGGGAATGCCCGCCGTCGCCAGCCGGTCGGCCAGGCCGGCCTCCAGCGCCGTTTCGGGTCCGACCACCACCAGATCGGCCTTGATCTCGCGCGCCAGCCCCGCCAGCCCGTCAGCGTCGGTGACCTTCATCGGTCGGAGCTCGCCCAGCTTTTCCATGCCCGGATTGCCCGGCGCGATGACCAGCCGCCGCGTCAGCGGCGACTGGGCGATTTTCCACGCCAGGGCATGCTCGCGTCCGCCTGATCCGACCAGCAGGATATTCATGCGCGGGCAATGACCGGACCGGCGAAGGCGGTCAAGTCGCCGTTCGCATCAGACAAATATGGCGGAGATCGCATAGACCGCCGCGGCGATCGCCAGGATCGCCCCGATGACCAGCCACGGGCTGATCGACGTCCCATGGCTGCGCCGTCCCATCTCGCTTTCGCTGGGGTCCCTGTCGGCGGGATCGGTGTCACGGGGATCGGCCATGAGACGACAATGGCCGCAATTGACGGAGAGTTCCAGCGGATGGGGCCGGCCGACTCCCCCGGAGGCGGTTCGCCGGGTCGGGTAGTCGGCCTCACGCCCGCAGCGACCTGAGGTCGATAACCGCCCGGGCCAGGCGCTGATACAGCCTGCGGCGGCGGACCAACGGCCACCAGTCATACAGAAAGATCTGGATCGGGCGCCAGTTGGCGACCCAGCCCAGGATGATCAGGCCTTCGTCGAAGAACCGGCCCACATATCCCTCTCCGACCCGGCTGCTGACCTCCGCCCCCAGGGCGACGCACAAGGCCAGCACCGTCAGGCCGATGACGAGTGAGGCGCGGCCTATGCGGAACAGCTCGTTCAGCTCCCAGCCGGCGACCTCGGCGCGATAGGCGAAATAGTTGCGTATCGCATCCGCGATATGCCCGGCCTCCGCTCGTCGGGTCTCCTCGGCGGGCAGGTGGACCAGGATACGGATCGGAGCCGACCCGCCCTGTTCGCGCGCCCAGGCGACGAGATATTCCTCGACCGCAGCGTCCAGATCCCGCTCGCGGAACGGCAGCGGATCCAGGGACTGGAACAGCTGACCGATGTCACGGATCTTGAGTTCGATCGGGCGCCCCCCCGAGCCGACGGACCCGCCCTGACCCGCCTCGCCCCGGCTCCGTTCGTCCTGGTTCGCCATGCCTTGCCTTCCTTCCCCGCCGCCCGGCCCTGCGGACGCGTGACCTCAGAGCCCGAACGGTCAGGAGACCGGCGCTCCCCGCGGCCGCCCGGAGCATGGGCGTCTCCGGTCTGCCCGAGCCAGACATAGGCATCGAACGGGTTGCTTCCAATCGGGGTCGAACCGCTTCGCCACCATCGCCGACATCCGCCCCGCGCCCCATTCCCGTCGCCGCCTCCGGCCGCTACCCTGCCCGCATGAGCGACGACTCCTACGTCTTCGAGGGCCCGGCTGACGAACCGCCGCCGCCCGCGCGGGACAACAATCCGCCCCAGACGGTCTCGGAACTGTCGTTCGCCCTCAAGCGCACGCTCGAGGACCGGTTCGGCCATGTCCGGCTGCGCGGCGAAATCTCCAAGGTGAATCACCACGCCTCGGGCCACGTCTATCTGACGCTCAAGGACGACAAGGCGGCCATCGACGGCGTCATCTGGAAGGGATCGGTCCGCGGACTGGGAGTCCGGCCCGAATCCGGGCTGGAGGTCATCGTCACCGGCAAGATCACCAGCTACCCCGCCCGTTCCTCCTACCAGATCGTCATCGAGACCATGGAGGCCGCAGGCGCCGGCGCCCTTCTGGCCCAGCTGGAGCGGCTGAAGGCGAAGCTGGCCGGCGAGGGCCTGTTCGAGCCCGGCCGCAAAAAACCCATCCCGACCTTCCCCGCCGTCGTCGGCGTCATCACCAGCCCGACCGGCGCGGTGATCCGCGACATCCTGCATCGTATCGCCGAGCGCTGGCCGTGCCGCGTCATCGTCTGGCCCGTGGTGGTCCAGGGCGACGCCGCCTGCGGCCAGGTCGCCAACGCCATCCGCGGTTTCGACGCTCTCAAGCCCGGCGGCGCGATCTCCCGCCCCGACGTCCTGATCGTCGCCCGCGGCGGCGGCTCGGTCGAGGACCTGTGGTGTTTTAATGACGAGGGGCTGGCGCGCACCGTCGCCGCCGCCACAATCCCGATCATCTCGGCCGTCGGGCATGAGACCGACACCACCCTGATCGACTTCGTCTCGGACCGCCGCGCGCCCACGCCGACGGGCGCCGCCGAGGTCGCCACCCCGGTGCTGGCCGACCTGCGCTACGCCGTCGCCGATCTGGATCGCCGCCTCGCCCGCGCCGGCGGTCGCATCCTCGAGGATCGCCGCACCCGCCTGCGCGCCGCCGCCCGCGGTCTGCCCGCCCGGCCCGAGGACGTCCTTGCCCTGCCGCAGCAGCGCCTCGACCACGCCGGCAGTCGGCTGGCCTCGGGCCTGACGCGCAATCTCGTCCTGCATGAGCGCGCCCTTGTCGGCGTCGCGGGACGCCTCTCGCCCGCCCTGCTCGACCGGGCCATGGAGCGACGCCGGGACCGGCTTGAGTCCGTGTCCGCCCGCCTCGGCTCAGGTCTCGGCGCCAATGTGAAGGCCCATGAGCATCGCCTGCTGCGCGCCCTTTCCCGCCTGTCGCCGGAGCCGCTGTATCGCCGATTGGACCAGCGGGCGGCCCGACTCGAGTCCGTTGGAACGCGGCTCGTCGCCCTGCCCCGGCGGCTCGACGCTGACACGGCGCGGCTGGCGGCCCTCGCCCGCGCCCTGGCCGGTCTCAATCCGAAGACCCCCAAGCCCGGCTTCGCCCGGGTCGAGACCGGGGACGGCGCCATGATCGCCGCCGCCGCCGCCCTGCACGACGGCCAGGCCGTCCGCCTCGTCTTCGCCGACGGATCGCGCGGCGCGCGGATCGACGGCGGCGACGCCCCGCCGCAGGCATCGAAAGCGCCGACCTCCCAGCCCCGCGCCAAGGGTCCGCCGCCCGGGCAGGGCGATCTGTTTTAAGCGCGAAAGCCGTGGCGCGAGCCGCACCCGCGGGTTAGCCTGCGTCCATGCCCAGGACCCAGACCGCCAAGGCGACACTCCACTATGGCGACGGCGAATACGCCGTGCTCAAGCCCGGCCGCTTCGTGACCTGCGCGGTCAGCGGCAAGTCGATCCCGCTGGAGACCCTGCGCTACTGGTCGGTCAGTCTTCAGGAGGCCTATGCCGGTCCCGACGAGGCCTTCCAGCGACTGGGCCAGGTCGCGTGATCCTGAACCGCCGGGGTGTCGTTCTCGGCTCCGGCGCCCTGATCGCCGCCGGTCCGGCGCGCGCGCAGGATGACGAGGCGCTGACCCTCACCGGCCGTTTCGTCCAGGGCGGCCACGCCCTGGGCCGGACCTGGCCCCGCGCCCTGATTTTCGTCGACGGCGAATCCTTGACCGCCGCCTCGGCCGACGGAGCCTTCCTCATCGGCTTCGACCGCGACGCGCCCGGCAGCGTCCAGATCGAGGCCCGTCTCGGAGACCGCGCCGTCCGCCGGACCCTCGACATCGCCCGCGGCCTGTTTCCTTCGACCAGCGTCAACGGCCTGCCGCCCTCCACGGTCGAGCCCTCCGACCCGGAACTCCTGGCCCGCATCCGGCGCGAGGTCGTGCTCAAGACCGAGGGGTTCGCCAGCCGCATCGACGCCGACCATTTCCGCGACGGCTTCGTCTGGCCGCTGGAAGGCTTCCGCGTCACCAGCCGCTGGGGCAGCCAGCGGGTCCTCAACGGCACGCCCGCGCGGCCCCACTACGGCATCGATCTGGCGGCGCCGCAGGGAACAGTGATCCGCGCGCCCGCCGCCGGACGGGTCGCGCTGGCCCAGTCAGGGTTGCATTTCGAGGGCGGGCTGGTCCTGATCGACCACGGCCAGGGGCTGATTACCGCCTACCTCCACCAGTCCCGGCTCGACGTCGCGGCGGGCCAGGAATTGAGGCGCGGCGACCCGATCGGCCGTGTCGGCATGACCGGTCGGGCGACCGGTCCGCACCTGTGCTGGCGCATGAAGTGGCGCGACCGCAACCTCGATCCGTCGCTGCTGGTGAAACCCTGAACGTGCGTAACCGGTTACCCCTCTGACTGAACGTTGATCGGTCATGGACGGATGACGATTCCCCCCCTAAATTGAGCGCCCTCCCGCCGATTCCGGCACGGCCCCGTTTTATGTCATCTCTTCAGGCACTCCAGGTTCTGCTGGTCGACGACAACCAGCATATGCGGGCGATTACGTCTGCCGTGTTGCAGTCGGCCGGCGTGCGCAAGGTTCGCGAGGCCGCTGACGGCGCCGCCGGGCTGGAGATTCTGCGCGAGCAGGCAGTCGACCTGGCCATCGTCGACTTCAACATGTTCCCCCTGGACGGGGTCGAGTTCACCCGCCTGGTCCGCAACAGCCCCGACAGCGTCAATCCCTATCTGCCGATCATCATGATGACCGGCCATTCGGAGAAGAGCCGCGTCTATGAGGCGCGCGACGCCGGAGTGACGGAGTTCGTGGTCAAGCCGATCACGGCCAAGGCCATCCTCGACCGCATCCAGGCGGTGATCTTCAAGCCCCGCCCGTTCGTCAAGACCGACGGCTATTTCGGCCCCGACCGCCGTCGTTCCACCGCGTCGAACTACAGGGGCCCGCTGCGCCGCGCCTCGGATCAGGCCAAGGGCGACTCCAGCGCGGCATAGACCCGGTCGGGCCACCGTTTGTGGACCCAGAACCAGTCGACCGGACTTTCGCGCACCCGATCCTCGATGAAGCGGGTGATCGCCTGTACGCCGCGCGCAATGTCGGCCTGACGGTCGCCGGTCTGCGTCAGCTCAATGGGCTCATAGACGGTCAGCCGGAACCGCACCCCCGGCAGCCGCACCACCGACATCGGCTGCAGCACCGTCCCGAAGCGCAGCGCCAGCCGGCTGGGTCCGGGCGCCGCGTTCACCGGTTGGCCGAAGAAGCTCACTTCGGGTCCTTCCGAGAATTTCTGGTCGTTCATCAGCGCCACGGACTCGCCCCGCGCCATCCCCGCCAGCAGCTCCCGCGCCCCGTCCCCGCCCTTCGGCGCGAACAGCTTGACGCCGTAGCGGGCCCGCGCCGCGATGATCTGGGCGTCGACATAGGGGTTGTTGGCCGCGCGATAGGTGATCTGGCACGGCACGCCAGAGCCCGTGATCGTCGCCGCAAGGGTCTCGATATTGGCGAAATGCCCACCCGCGAACACCACCGGCTTTCCACTGTCCCGAATGGCGTGCAGCCGCTCCAGCCCGATCACCTCGATGCGGTTCTGTTTGACCAGAATGTCCATCACCGCCGTTTCGGCGAAGGCCCGGCCGGTCTGTTCCCATTGCGCCAGCGCCAGCCGCTCGCGTTCGGCCTCGGGCATGTCGGGGAAGGCGATCTGCAGGTTCCGCATCACCGTGCGCTGCGTCCCCGTCTTCGGTCCCAGCGTCCGCAGCAGCCAGCCGCCCAGCGCCGAGGCCCGCTCCACCCCGAGCAGCCTCATGAAGCTGATGAAGCCGGCGAACGCCGCCGCCTCCAGCCGCCAGATCAGGTCCTGGCGAAATTTCCCCACCCCCGTCATCCTCGGGCTTGCCCCGGGGATGGACGGATCGATGGGAGCCTCACCAGGCAATGGTGATCCCGCCGTCCACCACCAGCGTCTGGCCGGTCATGTATGCCGAGGCCGGCGCCGCCAGATAGACCGCCGCTCCCGCGATCTCGTCCGGCTGGCCGATCCGCTTCAGCGGCGCCGGGTCCGTGACCTGTTTCAGCAGCTCGGGGTTCTCCCACAGATATTTGGCGAAGTCGGTCTGCACCAGGCCGGGCGCGATGCAGTTGACCCGCACGTTCGACGGACCCCACTCGACTGCGAGGTTCCGCGCCAGCTGCATGTCCGCCGCCTTGGAGATGTTGTAGGCGCCGATCAGGGCGTTGCCGCGTAACCCGCCGATCGACGAGACGATGATCACCGACCCGTCCCGCCGTTCCAGCATCTGCGGCGCGACCATCTGGATCAGCCAGTGGTTGGACACCACATTGTTCTGCAGGATCTTGCCGAACTGCTCGTCATTGATCCCCGCCATCGGCCCCGCATAGGGATTGGTCGCGGCGTTGCAGACCAGGATGTCGATCCGGCCGAAGGCGGCGTTGGTCTCGTCCACCAGCCGCTGCAGCTCCTCCTTGGAGGCGATGTTGGCGGGGATGGCGATGGCGCGGCCCTCGCCGTGTTTGGCATTGATCGCCGAAGCGACCTCGTCGCACGGCCCGGCCTTGCGCGAGCTGATCACCACCCGGGCGCCGTGCTCGGCCATCCGCTCGGCGATCGCCTTGCCGATCCCCCTGGACGAGCCGGTGATGACCGCGACCTTGCCGCTCAGATCGAACAATTCCATCGTTAACCTCGAAGATTGGGGAGAATTCGTGCGAAAGCCTAGGCGTTCTGCTCTGATACCCTGATACTCGGGCGATTCCATCCGGGAAGACGGACGATCCGTTTCCAATGCGCGCACTCACCCAGGGCTTTCTGTTCTTCGGCTACCTCTTCCTGGCCCTGACGGTCGGCGCCTTCGTGTGGCGCGCGGGTCTCGGCGCCGGGGCGGGCGCGGCGGGCGCCATCGCCACCATGGCCCTGATGGTCGCGGTTCACACCGGCATCGCCGGCCGCGCCGACAAGGCCGCCCTGCGCGACGAGATCGAACAGGTTCGCGAAGCCCACCGACTGCTCGCCGACGCCATGGAGTCGACGCAGGGCGCCCTGACCGAACTGGCCCAGGCCATCGAGTCCGGCGCGGTGACCTCCAACGAGGCCCTGTCGGGCGAGGTCCGCATGCTGGAGACCCTGATCCAGCAGATGAGCGAGACCCTCGAACACCGCGTGGCCCAGCCGGCGCCGAGCAATCCGTACGAGGCCCGCCACCGCGAACAGTCCAACGTCCTGCTGGCCACCATCCATGACGCCCTGGCCGAGAACCGGGTTGACCTCTACCTCCAGCCGGTCGTCTCCCTGCCCCAGCGCCGCACCATCTTCTACGAGAGCTTCACCCGCCTGCGCGCCGCCGACGACCGCATCATGATGCCGGCCGAATACCTCTCGGTCGCCGAGGGCGAGGGCCTGGTTCCCGCCATCGACAACCTGCTGCTGTTCCGCTGCGCCCAGATCGTCCGTCGCCTCGCGCGTCAGGACCGCAAGGTCGGCGTCTTCTGCAACGTCGCCCTGTCCTCGCTCGGCGACGAGACCTTCTTCCCCCAGTTCCTCGACTTCCTCTCGGAGAACCGCGACCTCAACCAGGCCCTGATCTTCGAACTGGGCCAGGCCACCTTCGACGCCCGCGGCGCGGTCGAGGCCCGTAACATGGCCAAGCTGGCCGACCTCGGCTTCCGCTTCTCGATCGACAAAGTCCAGACCCTCGACCTCGACTTCGCCGACCTGCAGAGATCGGATGTAAAGTTCATGAAGGTGGCGGCCGACCTGCTGATCGAACAGCTGCTCGACATGGACGCGGCCTCGGCCCTGCCGGCCCTGCGCGACATCTCCGCCGCCGATTTCGCCGGCGTGACCCGCCGCTACGGCATCGAGCTGATCGCCGAGAAATGCGAGAGCGAGCGCCAGATCGTCGACATTCTCGAGCTCGACATCACCATGGGCCAGGGGCACCTCTTCGGCGAACCCCGCGCCATCAAGGAAGCCGTCCTCGCCGAGACCGACCCGCCGGCGGACTTCATCCGCTCGACGTTGCGGAGTGCCGACCACAGGAGAAGGTTCGGGTAGGCATAGGGTCGGCTTTCGACCCTGCCCGGCCATTCGCGATGTCCGCCTTGGGGCCTGCCGCAGCCACCGCCAGCCGCCAATCCGGCGGGCGCGCAGTCTCCCGCAAGAGTTGCGGCGCCCGGGGTTTATAGACATAGTCCGGCCAATATCGGGGATTCACATGAACATGTATATCATTGCCGGCGGCGTGGCGCTCGGCGTCTTTGCCGTTGGATTCCTGATCGCGCTTGTCCTGCGCCGGGTGGTCCCGACCAACGAAGTTCACATCGTCCAGCGCGGGCGGTCTCGCGTCAGCTACGGCGCCAGTCAGTCGGCCGGAAACGTCTACTACGAGTGGCCGGCCTTCCTGCCCAGGGTCGGCGTCCTGGTGACCAGGTTCCCGGTCTCCATATTTGACGTGAACCTGAAAGACTACGAAGCCTACGACACCGGGCGCCTCCCGTTCCGCGTGGATGTGCAGGCGTTCATGCGGATCGCAGAGTCGGACACGGCGGCGGAAAAGGTCGCCAATTTCGACGAGCTGCAGCACCAGCTGTCCGGCATCCTTCAGGGCGCCGTCCGGAACGTGCTGGCCACCCACAAGCTCGAAGACATCCTCGAAGCCCGATCAACCCTGGCCGAGGCCTTTACCGCCCAGGTCGACAATCAGCTTCAGGCGTGGGGCGTCGAGACGGTCAAGAACATCGAGTTCATGGACATCCGCGACAGCGCCAATTCGCAGGTCATCGCCAACATCATGGCGAAGGAAAAATCCCGCATCGACCGCGAGAGCCGGGAGGCCGTGGCGATGAACAGCCAATTTGCCCAGACCAAGGAAATCGAAGCCGAACGCATCGTCGAGGTGAACAAGCAGGACGCTCTGCAGCAGGTCGGAATGCGGACGGCCGAGCAGGAAAAGCAGGTCGGCATCGCCAAGCAGGTCGCCGAGCAGGAAGTTTTGGTCGCCCAGAAGGACACCACCGAACGTGAGATGGATGTGAAGCTGGTCGCCGATACGCGCTCCGCCGACATCGCCAAGGGGGTCGCGGAGGTGCAGGCCGCTCAGGAGCGCGAGGTCACGATCATCCGGGCGGAGGGGCAGCGCCGACAGCAGGTCATCGCCGCGGAGGGTGAACGTCAACGGCTGGAGTTGGTCGCGCAAGGAACGCTGGCACAGCAGAAGCTCGACGCCGAAGGATTACTGGCGCAGGGCCAGAGCCGCGCCGAAGCCGAGCGGCTACTGCTTCTGGCGCCGGTCTCGACGCAGATCGAACTCGCCAAGGAGATCGGCGGAAACGACGGCTACCAGACCTACCTGGTGCGCGTGGAGCAAATCAAAGCCGGGCAGGCCGTGGGTGTCGCCCAGGCTGAGGCCCTGCGCGCCGCCGACATCAAGGTGATCGTGACTGGCGGCGACGTGCCCGGGGGTATGAGCAGCATCACTGACGTGTTCAGCGCGAGGGGCGGCCAAGCCCTCGGCGCGATGCTGGAGGGGCTGGCTCAGACGGACGCTGGCAAGGCCGTGGTGGAGCGGGCGACGAAGGGCGCTGCAAAGCCCAAAGAGTAGCGTTGTTCAGGTCCGTTCGGCCGACGACGGGAATGTCAGTAAGCCGCACCGCTCTCAACTTCCGCTTCCCAACCATAGCGGCCATTCCTGCTCTAAATCCGACAACGGCCTTGGCGCCCTGTCATCCCGGCCGAAGCGAATCGGAGAGCCGGGACGCCAGCCCTACACACTTCGCCCTCCCGGAAGCTGCGTCAGCAGCTATCCGGGAGACGGGTCAGAATACAGCGCGGCGGCCACCCGTCTTCCGGACAATCGCGTCGCGATTTCCGGAAGGCCCGTGCGATGGGCGAACGCCGTCCCGGATCGCCGCCTTGCGTCGTCCGGGATGACCAGGGCTCGACATTCCCAAACCCTCTTAACCCCTCCCCCACCCGCGCGGCGTACACTGTCCCCGTCATGACCGCTCCCGACGCCCCACCCGCTGACGCGCGACGCCGGCCCCGCCCGCGCGTGGCCATGAAGGGCCAGATCCTGCACGGGGCCCATCATGAGTGCGCCGACGTCGTGGTCCGCAACCTCACTGAGGGCGGCGCCAAAGTCCGGCTCGTCTCCACCAGCGGCGTCCGCATCAGCGGCCGGCTGATCCTGCGCATCGCCGCCGTCGACCGCCCGTGCGCCGTCGCCTGGCAGTCCGGCGACGAGGTCGGCCTCCGCTTCGACTGACCGGCGCGACCGCCGAAAACCGCCAGACGACGCGCCCGGTTCGCGGTCTGTGCCGCCATGACCGACGCCCTCGACTTCCCGGCCATCGCCGCCGACCTCGACCGCCAGGGCTGGGCCCTGACCGGCCCCCTGCTCACGCCGCGGACCTGTCTCGCCCTGCAAGCCCTCTACGCCGAGCCCGACCGTTTTCGGAGCCGCGTCGTCATGGACCGCCACGGTTTCGGCGAGGGCGAGTACCAGTATTTCGCCGAGCCCCTGCCCGATCCGCTCCCGGCCCTGCGGCGGCGCCTCTACGCCGGCCTCGCCCCCGTCGCCAACGGCTGGAACGCCCGCCTCGGCCGCCCCGCCGACTTCCCCGCCGATCTCGATGCGTTCACCGCGCGCTGTCACGCCGCCGGCCAGAGCCGACCGACTTCCCTGCTGTTGAAATACGGTCCCGGCGACTACAACCGCCTGCATCAGGACCTCTACGGCGACCTGGTCTTCCCGCTTCAGACCGCGGTCCTGCTCAGCGCGCCCGGCGCGGACTTCGACGGCGGTGAACTGGTGCTGGTCGAACAGAAACCGCGCAGCCAGTCACAGGCCCACGTCGTGCCGCTGCGACAGGGCCATGGCGTCGTCTTCGCCGTGCGCGAGCGACCCGCCGCCGGCGTGCGCGGCGACTATCGCGTGCAGATGCGCCACGGCGTCAGCCGTATCCGGTCAGGCAGACGGATGACCCTCGGCCTGATCTTCCACGACGCGGCCTAGTAGCGCCGGCCGTCGTCGCGCCAGTACACCCGCTCGCGTCCGTAGCGGTAGTCGCTGTTGTAGCCGCCGAAGCCATAGCCGCAGGGATCGTCCTCCTCGGACAACTCGCGCCCGATCAGGGCCCCGGCGATGGCGCCGATGGCGGCCCCTTCCTCGCGGTTGTCGCGCCCGGCCACCGCCGCCCCGACCACCGCGCCCAGCGCCGCCCCGGCTCCGGTGGCGAATTCCCGATTGCGGGCATAGTCGCGCTCGCAGGCCGAGGCGTAGTCGTCGCGCATGGTGGCGCACCCCGTCAGCACCAGCCCGCAGGCCGCCACTGTCGTCATTGTCAGAATCGAACGCATGCCGTCTCTCCCTCTGCCCCGGAGATCGAACGCCGGGCGGGCGGGGGCGTTCCTCAGAGGCCCTTCCCCGCTTTCGTCATTCCGAGCGAAGGCGAGCGAAGCAAGCCGTAGACCCGGAACCCAGCGGCGCGCGCGAGCGCGAACCTGTCAGGAGCGCGGCTGCGTCCAACAGTTCGCCTTCGGCGCCGCTGGGTTCCGGCATTCGCCGGAATGACGATAGCGGTTTGGGGCGTTTGGACTGCTGACTATTTTCCGATTGTCAGCATATTCCCCGCCGCCAACCCTCTGATTTCGCGGGCCAATAAAAAATTGCAGCGTCCCCATCCCGCCTTAGGAAGGGCCCCTCCCACAATGCGCCCCATCCCGTCGGTGGGGAGGGCGTCGGATCCACGTTCCTCGATGTCGGCGGGCTGTGGTCGAGCGATGAAGCCCGGGCGGAGGAGAGCCCGGGGGTCCTCGTGGAGGTCGATGGATGGCCTCTGCTTGCTCGCCGCGCGCCTGGGGATGGAACCGCTACTGACACAGTCAGCACGTTCCGCCGTCCGGTCTTCCCGCAAGGGCGGGCCGGGCAGCCGGTGAGGCCCGAGAACGGCCGCCAGCCGGCGGGGCGCGTGGAAAACGGCTGCGCGGGGCAGGTCTGCTTCGTCGAAACGGTAAAACAATCAAGGCACCGGGCGAGGCCCGGCCGCCCCGCGCCCTCCCCGACCGCTTGTCCGCAAGCGGCGATGACCCATGCCCGTTCTGCTTCAGAACCCGACCGAAAGGCCCCTTCATGCCCCGCAGCCGCCGCCGACGAGTGACCGACAGCCTCTATATCCGCACCCTCCAGATCATTCGCCTCGAAGGTCTGGAGACGGGCCGGTTCGAACCGGTTTCGGATCGGGAGATGCTGTATCTGCAGCTGTTCCGCGCCGGGCATCGTCCCGATCGAAACGACTTCATCGTTTCAAGGCCGCTGCTCCGGATGGAGGCGATCCTCCTTGACCTGGACGAAGACGCCGACGAGGCCGACGACGCTCCCTTCACCCCCACCCCCGAAACCGCTATCAGCCCCAAATGACCCTCCCCCACGCCCTCTCTGGCCTGTCCGACATCGTCGGCGACTATGACCTCCTGCTCTGCGACGTCTGGGGTGTGATCCATAACGGCCGCGAAAGCTGGCCCGAGGCGTGCGAGGCCCTGAGCCGGTTCAACCGCGACCATGGCCACGTCATCCTGATCTCCAATTCGCCGCGCCCGGCGCCGGGCGTCGTCGTCCAGCTCGATGCGCTGAATGTGCCGCGGGACGCCTGGCGCGCGGTCGTCACCTCGGGCGACGCCACCCGCGCCGAGCTGGCCAAACGCGCACCCGGCCCTGCCTGGATCATCGGCCCCGACCGCGACTGGCCGCTCTATGAGGGTCTCGGCCTCGGTATCGCCGAGGGAGCCGCCGACGCCGCCTTTATCTCGGTCACCGGTCCGGTCGATGACGAGACCGAGACGCCCGAGGACTATCGCGACCGCCTGTCCGCCGGAGTCGCCCGCGACCTCGAACTGATCTGCGCCAACCCGGACCGCGTGGTCCAGCGCGGCGACCGGCTGATTTACTGCGGCGGCTCTCTGGCCGACCTGTACGAAAGCCTCGGCGGCCGCGTCACCATGGCCGGCAAACCCTTCGACCCGATCTATGGCCTGGCCCTGAGCGAGGGCGAGCGGCTGCTCAACCGGCCGGTCGACCGGTCCCGCGTGCTGTGCATCGGCGACGGCGTGGTCACCGACGTTCTGGGCGCCAACCGTCAGGCTCTCGACTGTCTGTTCATCGCCCAGGGCATCCACGGCGACGCCGCACGCGGCCCCGACGGCCGCCTTGACCCGGCCCGCGCCGCCGATCTGCTGAAGGCTGAAACCACCTGGGCCCGCTACGCCGCGCTCGATCTGACGTGGTGACCAGCCCCAATTCGCGCTAAGGCCGGGCCATGATCGAAATTGTGACGAAGCACCCCTCCGGCGGCTACATCCTCGAGGAACTCCACGTCGGCATGACGGCGGAGAAGATCATTCCCGTCACGGAACAGCGCATCCAGCAGTTCGCGGACGCCTCGGACGACTTCAATCCCGTGCATATGGATGAGGCCTTCGCCTCGAAGACCGCCTATCGCGGCCGCATCGCCCACGGCCTGCTGACGGCTTCGTTCGGCTCGGCCGTCGTCGGCACCATCCTGCCCGGCGCCGGGGCCATCTACCTGTCCCAGTCCCTCGGCTTCCACATGCCGGTGCGGATCGGCGAAGAGGTTCTGGTGCGGGTCAGCGTCAAGTCCGTCGATCCGGAAAGCGCCCGCGTCGAGCTGGATTGCGAGGGCTTCGTCGACGGCAAGCTGGCCATGGACGGCGTCGCCCTGGTCCGCGTCCCCCGCCGCCGGCGCACCGCAAAGGACTGACCTCGTCGTGATCGTCACCGACTGGCGCGATCTGCCCGAGCGGCTTCGCGGCGCGGCCGTCGCAATCGGCGCCTTTGACGGCGTCCATCGTGGCCATCAGGCGGTGATCGCCCAGGCCCGCGCCGCCGCCGACCGCCTCGGCGCTCCGCTGGCCGTGGTCAGTTTCGACCCCCATCCCCGCCGCTGGTTCCAGCCGGACGCCGCCCCCTTCCGCCTGATGACCAGCGGTCAGATGGCCCGCGCCCTGGCCCCGCTGGGCGTCAATCGCCTCTATCTGCTGCCCTTCGACGCCGCCATGGCCGCGATGACCGATGAGGCCTTCGCCCGCGAGGTGCTCTCGGACGGATTGGGAATCGCACACGCCGCCGTCGGCTTCGACTTCACCTACGGCAAGGGCCGTACCGGTTCGCCCGAGGGCCTGCGCCGCCACGGCGAAGCGCTGGGCTTCGGCGTCACCGTCGTCGACCGCATCGACGATCCCGACGGGCTGAAACTCTCCTCCTCCGGCGTTCGCCAGGCGCTGAAGGCCGGCGACATGCCCCGCGCCGCCGCCATCCTCGGCCGCCCCTTCGCCATCGAGGGCGAGGTCATCCACGGCGACAAGCGCGGCCGCACCATCGGCATCCCGACCGCCAATGTGGCGATGGGCGACTACATGCGTCCGGCCTATGGAGTCTACGCCACCCGCACCCGCCTGCCGGACGGTCGGGTGATCGACGGCGTCGCCAACCTCGGCGTCCGGCCCATGTTCGAGGTCGACCAGCCCCTGCTCGAAGCCTGGTTGTTCGACTTCGACAGCGACCTCTACGGCCAGACGGTCGAGACCGAACTGGTCGCCTTCCTGCGCGGCGAGATGGCCTTCGACGGGCTCGACGCTCTCAAGGTACGGATCAACGCCGACGCGGCGGCGGCGCGTGCGGTTCTGGCTCAGTCCTCGCCGTCGATCAGCGACGTCCATTCCGGATAGGCCTCATGCACGGCATCGGCCAGCTCGGGTATCAGATCGTCCTCGATCCACAATGCGTCGCCATGCTTGGACAGCACCAGCCGCGGATCGGCGCCCGAATTGTCATAGGCCTCGACCCGGTCGGCCTCCCGCAGAAACCAGCCGAACTGCTCGAACGACCGCCGGCGCCGATCCCGGATCTTGTCCTCCGGCACCGAATGCCCACCCTTCTCGACCCGGATGGCCACCCGCTCGACGTTCAAATCCGCCTCGTCGAGGAAGACAAAGATCACCCGGACTGCGAATCCGTACCGCCGCGCCTCAGCGACCACGTCGCGATATTTCGGCGTCGACAACACCGTCTCCACGCCGATCGTCTGATGCGCCCGGATCGACGCCCTCAGCCACGTCTCGATCCGTTTCACCGCCTCCAGATTGGCGTCGGGATTCAGCGGCAACGCTTCCTGATCGGCGATCCGCTTCGACAGCACGTCTGGATTGATGATCCAGATCGAGCCGGAAGGCTCTTCCGCGGACAGCATCGAATAGATGGTGCTCTTACCGGACCCGTTGGGCCCGGCCACGATCCAGAGGGTGGCCAGACCTACCCGCCGCGCTTCGGGGCGCCGGACGGCGATCCCAGCAACGCCTTGTTCTCGCGCCGCGCGGCTTCGACGTTCTTGCTGAACACGTACAGCAGATCCTCGCCGAAGGTCGGGCTGTTGGCGTCGATGGCGCGGATGGTCACCTTTTCGCCGTTGGCCGCCGTGACGCGGCGCAGGGTGACGCCCTTCGGTTTTTTGCCGGCGCGTTTGCCCTTGTCGGAACGCTGGATGGTGATGTCCGTCATCGTCTCTCCAATATCGGCCCCGGCGGCGGTCTTGGCAAGTTCAGCTGATGGCGGCCATCAGTTGCTCGGTCAGCGACGGCCGCCCGGGGACCAGCACGTCGGAGACCTTCCACATCGGCCCCTCCTTGACCAGTTTCAGCGTCTGCCGCTTCGTCTCGCCCGCATTGGTGAAGATCACCGCCGCCTCGGCCGCGGCGGGTCCCGACCGGGTGACCGTCACGGAATCCAGGGTGAAGCCCCCGCTGTCCTGACAGTCGCAGATCGGGTCATAGTTCAGCGTCGGAACCTCGCCCGCCGCCTTGGCGAAATCCGCGCCGATCATAGCGTTCAGCATCCGGTCGTAGATCGGGTCCTGACCAGGAGCAGGGGGCTCGCCCATGCTCGCGCCCGGCGTGGCGTGGACGGCGTAAAGGGCCCGCACGAACTCCTCGGGCCCGACCCGCGCAGCCTCATAGATGGCCGGACGCCCCGGCGGCAGGGCGGCGGGTGCATCGGCCGGCTCGACGGCCTCCTCCCCCGAGGGGGAACAGGCGCCGAGGCCAGCCAGCATGGCGGTGGCGATCAGGACATGGCGCATCAGAAACCTCCCGCGATGGTCGACTATCCCGCCGACGCCCCCGACTGGCAATCCCGGCTGGCGTCCTGGCCTCCCGGTCTGCTAGACCGTTCGCACCATGACCGTCCGCGTGTTTCGCCCGATTTCGATTCGCCGCCCGGCGTAGCGCCGCAGGGCCGCTGGCCCCGTGCTCGCCGGGACATCGAGACTCCGCGAACGATCACAGACGACGAGACGAGATTTCATGGCTGACGCCAGCGACACGCCCACCGGACGCGACTACCGCGAGACGGTCTTCCTGCCCGAGACGCCTTTCCCCATGCGCGGCGGCCTGCCGCAGAAGGAACCGGCGATCATCGAGCAATGGGGCGACCTCTATTCGGCGCTGCGCAAACAGCGCCAGGCCGAGGGCGCCCCCCTCTACGTCCTCCACGACGGCCCGCCCTACGCCAACGGCGACATCCACATCGGCCACGCCCTTAACAAAACGCTGAAAGACTTCGTCGTCCGCAGCCGCTTCCTGCTCGGCGCCGACGTCGACTACGTCCCCGGCTGGGACTGCCACGGCCTGCCGATCGAATGGAAGATCGAGGAACGCTACCGCGCCCAAGGCAAGCGCAAGGACGAGGTCTCCAAGGCCGAGTTCCGGGCCGCCTGTCGCGAGTACGCCGCCGGCTGGATTGAGGTACAGATGGCCCAGTTCAAGCGGCTGGGCATCCTCGGCGACTGGGCCGGCCGCTACGCCACCATGGACTTCCCGACCGAGGCGGCGATCGTCGCGGAATTCCACAAGTTCAAGAACTCGGGCCAGCTGTATCGCGGCTCCAAGCCGGTGATGTGGTCGCCGGTCGAACGCACCGCCTTGGCCGACGCCGAGATCGAATACCACGACCACACGAGCCCGACCGTCTGGGTCAAATTCCCTGTCGTCGCCGCGACTGACGACCATCCCGACGAGCTGCTGGCCTTCCGCCACGCCACGCCCGCCGTGGTGATCTGGACCACCACGCCCTGGACCATCCCGGCCAACCGCGCCATCAGCTACGGCCCCGAAATCGCCTATGGCCTCTATGAGGTCACGGCCATGGAGACCGGGCTGGAGTTCGAGCCCTGGGCCAAACCGGGCGACCGGCTGATCGTGGCCGACAAGCTCGCCGAGGATGTCTTCAGGACGGCGAAGATCGCCTCCTGGACCCGCGTCGATGACCTGAACCCCTCGGGCCTGGAATGCGCCCACCCGCTCGCCGAGCTGTCGCCCGGCTACGGCTTCTCCGTGCCCTTGCTGGCCGGCGACCACGTCACCGACGACGCCGGCACCGGCTTTGTGCACACCGCCCCCGGCCACGGCGCCGACGACTTCGAAGTCTGGAAGGCCCACGGCCATCACGAGGTGCCCGACACGGTCGATCCCGACGGCGCCTACTATGACCACGTCCCCCTGTTCGCCGGCCTCAAGGTGCTGGAGACCGAGGGCAAGAAGACCGGCAAGTTCGGGCCCGCCAACGGCGCGGTGATGGAAAAGCTGATCGAGGCCGGCGCTTTGCTAGCGCGCGGCCGGATGGAGCATTCCTATCCGCACAGCTGGCGCTCCAAGGCCCCGATCATCTTCCGCAACACGCCGCAGTGGTTCATCCGCATGGACACGCCGCTGGAGAACGACGGCACCCTGCGCGAGCGGGCGCTTGAGGCGATCGACAAGACCGCCTTCCACCCCGAGGCGGGCCGCAACCGCATCCGTTCCATGGTCGAGGGACGCCCGGACTGGCTGATCAGCCGCCAGCGCGCCTGGGGCACGCCGCTGGCCATGTTCGTCGACAAACAGACGGGCCAGCCGCTGCATGACCCCGATGTCGACGCCCGCATCGTCGCGGCCGTGGCCGAGGGCGGCGCCGACGCCTGGTTCACCCGCCCGGACGCCGACTTCCTCGGCGCCCACGACCCGGCCCGCTACGAGAAGATCGAGGACATCCTCGACGTCTGGTTTGACTCCGGCTGCACCCACGCCTTCACCCTCGAGCCGCGCGACCCGACGCATGGCTACACCGGCGACCGCCCCTCGCACTGGCCGGCGGACCTGTATCTCGAGGGCTCGGATCAGCACCGCGGCTGGTTCCAGTCCAACCTGCTCGAAGGCGCCGGCACCCGCGGCCGCGCCCCCTATGACGCCGTCCTGACCCACGGCTTCACCCAGGACGAGAACGGGGAGAAGATGTCCAAGTCGAAGGGGAACACCACCGACCCCGCGACGATCATCAAGGAGTGGGGCGCCGACATCCTGCGCCTCTGGGTCGCCCTTGTGGACTACGCCGAGGACCAGCGGATCGGGAAACAGATCCTGCAGACCACGGTCGACGCCTATCGCAAGCTGAGGAACACGGTCCGCTACCTGCTCGGCGCCCTGGTCGGCTTCGACGAGGAAGAGCGACTGCCGCTCGACCAGATGCCGCCGCTGGAGAAATTCATCCTGCACCGTCTGTGGGAGCTCGATCGCGACGTTCGCAAGGCCTACGCCGAGTACCGTTTCCAGGACGTCGTCCGCCCGGTGCTGGAGTTCTGCTCCAACGACCTGTCGGCCCTGTATTTCGACATCCGCAAGGACAGCCTCTACTGCGACCGCCCAGACGCCATCCGCCGCCGCGCGGCGCGGACGGTGATGCATGAGGTCTTCATGCGCCTGACCGCCTGGCTGGCCCCCCTGACCCCTTTCACCATGGAAGAAGCCTGGGGCACGCGATATCCCGACGGCGGCTTCAACTGCGCGCGAGTGATCCCGGAAACGCCGGGGGAGTGGCGAAACGAGGCGGAGGCGGAGCGGTGGAAAACCATCGAACGGGTTACCCGCGTGGTCACATCAAGCTTGGAACCGCTTCGCGCCGCCAAGAGGATCGGGTCGGCGCTCGATGCCGCACCCGTCGTGATGATCAAGGACGCAAGGGTCAGAGAACTGTTTAGTGACTTGGATGCCGCCGAGATTTTCCGGACGAGCGAAGCAGTGATTCCGGGCGATGTGCCCGAGAACTTTTCGCAACAGATGTTTGACAATCACGGCTTCAAGTCCGCAGTGGAGACGCCGGTCACGGTCGACGCATTGGAAGGCACGGACTGGGTCTGGGTCATGTTCAAGCCGGCAGAGCACAAGAAATGCGCCCGCTCATGGCGGCGCGTGCCTGACGTCGGCTCCGATCCCGCCTATCCTGAGCTCAGCGCCCGCGATGCGGACGCCGTGCGCTGGTGGGACGCCCAAAGAAGCTGACGGCCCGCCCGCTCCGGCGACGCCGGAACAGACGGACGCGCCTCCTGGATCAGGACGGTTGGCGGGCGGCGCGTTCGCGCAGCTCCACGGCCCGCGCCTCAAGCCGTTCAGCCTGGTTCGCCAAACGGGGCGACAGGGCCTGCAGTTCGGCGTCCGTGACTGTCTCGCCGCGTTCCCGCGCCCGCTCGATCTGCGTCGCGCGATAGGCCGGGTCCCGCAGGCGCGCCGATTCCTCGCGCATCTGCTGGGCCCCGGCGACCATCTGATCCGCGCCCTGGGCCATATGCACCCGCGCATTGGCCATCTCACGAGCAGCGTGTTGGCGGGCGACTCCCGCTTGGGCGCGCGCCCGGTCGGCTTCGGCCATAGCGGCTCTCGAATGAGTGCGCGCCTCGGGAGCGGCAGCGACGTGGGCGCGGGCCTGCGCCCGGGCCTCAACGGCCTCCCGGCGGGCTTCCCGCGCATGGATCCGGGCCTCCACGGCGGCCTGACGGGCCTCGGCCACGGCCTGACGCTCCTGTTCCGTCAGCGGCCGGCTGTTGTGGACCCAGCCTGAGGCGCGGGGGGCACGGGCTGGCGGCGCAGGAGGCGCGGGCGGAGCGGGCGGGGCAGGCGGAGCCGCCATCGCCGCGTAGGGCGCAGGCGGAGCCGGAGGTGCGGGCGGCAGAGGCGGGTGGGGCGGCGGGGGCGGCGGGGGCGGCGGCGCATAGGCGTCCTGCCCCACGAACCAGTCACCGTCAGAGGCCACGGGTGAAACCGGCGCGACCTCGGCGACGGCGTCGACCGCATCGACGTCCGCAACAGGGGCGACGGGAGCGACCGCGTCAACAACATCGACGGCGTCGACCGAAGCGGACCCCGCCACGGGCGCGGCCGGCGCTTGTGACTCGGTCTGGCTGCGGGGAGTCAATTCCAGCGCGGCGATCGGGGTGGCGACGCCGATCAGGGCGCCGACAGCCAGGGCCATGGCGAGTGGACGGGGGCGAAGCGGAACGGAGGTCTTCATGATGCAGGCGATCCTTCGGGTGAGGGTTTCAACAGGTCCGGCCATGCCGAGGGAGGCGGGCGGGTTGAAGTCGGCGGCGAGGCCGACAAGGGCGCGGGCGTATGTCCGGCGATCAACCTCGCCGAGGGCGACCGCATCCGCGGCCTCCTCGCTGCGGGCCGACAGGACGGCATGGAGCTTCCAGACCAGCGGGTTGAACCAGAACAGGCCCAGGGCGATCCGGGACAGGATCAAGTAGATCCAGTCGCCGCGCTGAAGATGGGCCAGCTCATGAGCCAGGACGGCGCGGGCGGTCTCGGGCCGTGCCAGTTGCTCCTCGCCGATCAGCACCACGCCGGGCGGTGTCCCCCAGCTCAGCGGGGCGCCGATCGCCGACGACGCCACCAGGCGCGGACGGCGGGCGCGCGCCATCCGGGCCAGCGGCGCGGTCCAGGCCGGCGCAGTCACGGTGCGGCCTCGCTGCGTCCAGCGTCGCAGGGTCCAGACCCCCACGCCGAACCGGCCGAGCACCAGCATGGCCCCGATGCCCCAGGCCCATAGCACCAGATCTCCCGCCGACGGCCACAGGATTGAGCCGGACAGGGCCACGCCCTCGACCGGTTCCACCGCTCCGGCCCAGACAATCGGGGTCGGCAGGGCGGCCGCGATCTCGGCCGGCGGCAACAGCGGAACCGACAGGCCCGGCGCGATGGCCATGACCAGCGGCAGGGCGATCAGCAAACAGACCGTGGCCCGCAGGATGTCGACCCGCTCGGCGGCCGGCCGTCGGTGCAGAACGGCCGCAAGCATCAGGCCCGCGCCGGCGATCAGGCCCGACTTGAGCAGCAGTTCAAGGACCAGGGCGGTGCTCACGAGCCGCGCTCCCGGGCCTGTTCAATCGCCCGTTCCAGCGCCTCGAGCTCCTCGGGCTTCAGCTTCTGCGTCAGGCCCAGCAGGGCGGTCGCGGCGGACACGGCCGAGCCGGCGAAGAAGGTGTCGACCGTGCGCCGTAGCGCCCCGGCCGCCAGCGCCTGCGGCCGCTGCATCGGACGATAGACCAAACCGTCCTCAGCCGAGCGACGCCCGACCAGTCCCTTGGCCTCGAGCCGCGCCAGCAGGGTCCGGACCGCTGAGTCGCTGAGATCGCCGCTCATCGCCACGCGCACGGCGCCCGTGGTGGCCTCCTCCAGACGGCACAGGACCTCAAAGGCCTCTCGCTCGCGTCGCGGCAGGGATTCGATCACACCGGCTCCTATGGTCGTCGCTACATTTGTCGCGCTACGTTTGTAGCGGACTGGGGCGAGATTGAGGCGGCGGGGTGAACTCGCGGTAAGGGGGGATGTCGGCTGGCGGAACGCCTGGGTCCAAACAGCAAAAAGCCCCGCCGGCTGTGCCGGGCGGGGCTTTTAGATCTTGGGTGCGGGAGCAGGATTTGAACCTGCGACCTTCAGGTTATGAGCCTGACGAGCTACCGGGCTGCTCCATCCCGCGGCAAACGGTAGTGCAAAGGATGAGCTGTTCGAGAGATCGGGCGACGGCCCGTAACACAATCTTCTATCCGTCTGGTAGACCTGGCGGCGACCTACTCTCCCGCGCCTTGAGACGAAGTACCATCGGCTCTGGAGGCCTTAACGACCGAGTTCGGAATGGGATCGGGTGGGGAACCTCCGACATAGCCACCAGGTCAACCAGGCGGATAGACGATTGTGAGAAGACATTGTCAGCTCGGCAGTTAGCCGAGAAAATCGAATGAGTTTTGCTGAGAAACGATCAAGCCGATCGGATTATTAGTACCAGTAAGCTTCATGGGTCGCCCCACTTCCACACCTGGCCTATCAACGTGGTAGTCTTCCACGATCCTCAGCGAAGCCTTGTTTTGAGGTTAGTTTCCCGCTTAGATGCTTTCAGCGGTTATCTATTCCATACATAGCTACCCTGCTGCACAACTGGCGTCATGACAGGTCCACCAGAGGTATGTCCATCCCGGTCCTCTCGTACTAGGGACAGATCCTCTCAAGCTTCGAACACCCACGGCAGATAGGGACCAAACTGTCTCACGACGTTCTGAACCCAGCTCACGTACCACTTTAATTGGCGAACAGCCAAACCCTTGGGACCTGCTCCAGCCCCAGGATGTGATGAGCCGACATCGAGGTGCCAAACTTTGCCGTCGATATGGACTCTTGGGCAAAATCAGCCTGTTATCCCTAGAGTACCTTTTATCCGTTGAGCGATGGCCCTTCCACGCGGGACCACCGGATCACTATGGCCGACTTTCGTCTCTGCTCGACTTGTCAGTCTCGCAGTCAGGCGGGCTTATGCCATTGCACTCGACGACCGATTTCCGACCGGTCTGAGCCCACCATCGCGCGCCTCCGTTACACTTTAGGAGGCGACCGCCCCAGTCAAACTACCCACCACGCCATGTCCCGGGACCGGATAACGGCCCTCGGTTAGACGTCAACGACAGTAAGGGTGGTATTTCAAGGATGACTCCACCAGAGCTGGCGCCCCGGTTTCATAGTCTCCCACCTATCCTACACATACGGTCGCTAACGCCAAGGCGAAGCTATAGTAAAGGTTCATAGGGTCTTTCCGTCTGACCGCGGGAACCCCGCATCTTCACGGGGAATTCAATTTCACTGAGCCTGTGCTGGAGACAGTGGGGAAGTCGTTACGCCATTCGTGCAGGTCGGAACTTACCCGACAAGGAATTTCGCTACCTTAGGACCGTTATAGTTACGGCCGCCGTTTACCTGGGCTTCAGTTCGTCGCTTTCACAACTCCCTTTAACCTTCAGGCACCGGGCAGGCGTCAGACCCTATACGTCGCATTGCTGCTTCGCAGAGCCCTGTGTTTTTGCTAAACAGTCGCTACCCCCTGGCTTGTGCCACTCAGTCTAGCTTGCGCTAGGTGAGTCACGCTTATTCCGAAGTTACGCGTGCAATTTGCCGAGTTCCTTCAGCACAGTTCTCTCAAGCGCCTTGGTATGCTCTACCTGACCA
>NZ_JBHYDN010000001.1:72637-382637 GCF_051860745.1 Brevundimonas sp. | reverse complement strand
GACCGATCAGCACGGCCCCGCATACGAACCCGAACGCATGGGCTTCCCAGGCGATACGGGCGCCGTCCATGCCGGGGGCGAGCCCGACCAGACCAGCTGCGGCATTCACCGCCATGATCACGGCCGCCGTCGTCAGGAAGCGCGGGTCCCGAAGCGACCGTAGTCTGTGATCCGGCCTACCCAACAGCCGCAGAGCGCCGCCCATCAGGCCGAAGACCGCGCCTGAAGCCCCGACGAGCGAATCATAACTGGCCGGGTGGACCAGGCCATAGCCGCCCGTCGCGACCAGCCCGCACGCAATATAGAAGAGCAGGAAGCTGACTGCGCCCTTGGCTCCCCCCATCAGACGAGCCACCGGCGGACCGAATGCCAGGGCGGCGACGGCGTTCATCGCCACATGGGCCCAACCCCCGTGCACGAACATCGAGGTGAGAAGTCCCGGCCACCACTGCCCTGTCCACAGGGATGACGGCCGGAAGGCCAGGGACAACCCCGCGTCGGGCAGACGTTCCTGGATCAGGTACAGGACCGGCATTGACCCGGCGAGCAGGACGGCCACCGCCGGCGCGTTCAGAATCCGTTCGGCGGGCGGTTGGGTCAGGTCGGTCTCCGTTGGAAGGCGCGGTCACGCTGTCCGGCGCTAAAGGTCAACATGGCAAGTGGTTCTTAATAACCATGACCCAGATTGGCACGCAGGGTCCTTGCCGGCCCGTAAACCATGTTTGCGTGGAGCCGCCCGCCATGATCGTCCGGACCAAGGCCCTGCCAGCCCTCGCTGCCGTCGCCGTGGCGCTGCTGGCCCTGCCCGCCGTGGCCGCGGCGCAGTCGGCGGGTTCGTCAGGCATGGGCGCCTATACGGCCGGATACGGCGGGGCGCGCTACACCACCGCCCGCCCGCAGTCCGGTTCGACGCGGGACGCCAACGGCAACCGGCTGATCGTCGATGGAATCATCCAGGCCGGCGCCAGCACCTATTCGAGCGCCACGGGCGGGGTGTCATCCAGCTTTTCCGGGGCGGGCGGCGCAGGAGGGGGAACGGCCATCGGCGGCTCCACCGCCATCGGCAACAGCCTGAACGTCGTGGTTCAGGGCAATCACAATACGGTCATCGTCAATTCGACCCAGGTCAACAACGGCGCCGTCACCGCCGGAACCAGCCTGAACGGCACGCTGAGGCTTCCATGATCGCTGGCTCCATCTCACGGCGCCTGAGAACGGCCGGCGTCGCCTGTGCGACGGCGGCGCTGCTGAGCGGCTGCATCTCGTCCTCGGCCGGTCCGCAAGGCCTCTACGCCACGCCCATCGGCAATGCGCCGGTCACGGCCAATCCGACCCCCTACTCCGCCGCTCTCTACTGCATGGCCGACTACGCCCGGCGCTATAACCTGCCCTCGCCGCGCATCGCCGTGGGCCGGATCGCGGACTATACCGGCACGGTCTCGGCCGACGGCGGCCGTCAGGTCACTGGCGGCGCCTCGCTGATGGCCATGACCGCCCTGGCCAAGTCCGGCGCGCAGATGGTCGAGCGGTATGACACCTCGGTCTCCGAGATGGAGCTGCGCTACGCCAACAACCGGCTGATCGGCGACGACGGCCCCGGCGGGGCCGACGACGTCCAGTATCGCCGCATCCTGGCCGGCTCGGTGCCCGGCACGGACTTCTACATCATCGGCGGCATCACCGAGGTGAACTACAATATCCGCTCGGGCGGTTTCGATGCGGCCACGGGCCAGGCGACCAGCGCGACGCCCCTGTCGACGGCGTTCGCGGCCAAGGCCTATGTGATGAACATCGCCATCGACCTGCGGCTGGTGCAGACCACTACCCTCCAGGTCGTCGACGTCGTTTCCTACCAGAAGCAGATCATCGGCCGCGAAATCTCGGCCGGGGTGTTCGACTTCCTCAACGGCAATGTCTTCGACATCTCGGCCGGCGAGGGCGGGCTGGAACCGGTCCAGCTGGCCGTGCGCGCCCTGATCGAGCGCGCGACGGTCGAGTTCATGGCCAATCTCTACGGCGCCCCGGGACCGGAGATCTGCCTCAGCGCGGGTCCTGACCCCCTGGGCGGCACGGTCGGCCCGACCGGCGGCTATTATCCCGCTTACCCCAACACGGACACGAACAATGGCGAAACCCGCGCGGATCCGTCTCGCTGGCACGATCGCCGCGACGGCGCTGTGCGTCGCAGCCGCTACTGAGGCCGCGGCGCAGGACGGCACGATCGTCCTGAACCAACAGCTGCAACTGGGCGACGTCTTCGCCGGCCAGACGCTGAACGTCGTCGATTCGCAGGACCAGGTGACGGTCGAGACGTCGGCCCAGGGCAACAGCGCCTCGGGCGCGGTCTATAATGGCTCGATCACCGTTCAGTCCGACCAGACCATGCAGGGCGACGCGGTGGCGACGACCGACATCACCCTCGGCGGCGACACTTATGGGGCGGTCAACGCCACGAGCCAGGCGGGCGGCAACTATCTGGCCGTCAGCGCCTATGACGCGACCCTGACGCTCGATGCGACCCAGACGACCGACGACGGTCTGATCAGCGCCACCACAGAGGTCGGCGACAGCAGCGCCCGTCTGCACGCCGGCGCCGCCGTCGGCGCGTCGGCCATCTCCAATACGGTCGCCGTCTACGGCCAAACCTCGTTTGTCAGCGGGACGATTGATCAGTCCTCGTCCGCCATCGTCCGCTCTTTCGGCCGGATCGAGAGCCAGTACATCCCGGCCGAGGCCAGCGTGACCAGTCAGGCCATCGTCAACGCCATCGCGGTCAACAGCGGCCAGACCTCGGGCCAGGACCTGAGCATCGTGCAGCGCTCGTTCGGCAGCTTCATCGAAGCCGAGGCCAGCGCCAACGCGGGCAACGCCTGGGATCTCGCCGCCCGCGCCCGCGCCACCGCCAATCAGGCCGTGCTCTATAACGAAGGCGGCTCAGTCGTGAACGCGTCGGACCAGAGGAACTCAAGCTTCGTGCGCGCCTCGGCCCTGACCACCGCCTATGACTACGGTCGCGCCGAAGCCTATGCCCGCGGCGCGGCCAATGAACTCTCGGTCGGCAACAACGACATCTATGTCGAGATCGACAACACCCAGTTCAACACGGGCGGCGTGGACGTTATCTCCACCTTCTCCGGGACGAATGGCTATGACGTCGCGGTCGGAGCCGACGCCGTGGGCAACAGCGTTACCGGCTATGCCTGTTCGGAATGCCAAGGCTATCTGGAAGCCGGCAACACCCAGACCAACTCGGGCGATGTGTCGGCGGTCGCCAATACAACTGTCACGGGTTCCAACCGCACGGTGATCACCGGCGCAAATGCAGTCGGAAACTCAGCCAGCTTCTACGTCTCGCGGCCCGGAAATTAACATTCGGTAACTTGAGCCTTGCCGCCCGGTCGCCGAAGGGTTGCGCGGGGCGTCGGCGATAGGTGTATTGCGGTCCTTACCTGTTCTCCGGCGCGGCCCCGATCCGGGAGCCATCGCGCCTTTCGGAAAGAGACCGACAATGCGTTCCGCCCGTCTGTTCCTGCTCGCCGCGGCTTCCGTCGCCGTTCTGACCGCCGCCGCCCCTGCCCTCGCGCAGGTTCAGCCGTCCGATCCGTGGGCCCAGGCGACCAGCGACATTCCGGCGGATACGAACGTCCGCTTTGGCGTCCTGGCCAACGGCATGCAGTACGCCATCATGCGAAACGCCACCCCGCCCGGACAGGCCTCGTTCCGCCTGCGGCTGGACGCCGGCTCGCTGATGGAGAACGAAGACCAGCTGGGTCTGGCCCACTTCATGGAGCACATGGCCTTCAACGGGACGACCAACGTCCCCGAGAACGAGCTCCTGCGAATCCTCGAACGCCTGGGTCTGGCCTTCGGCGCTGACACCAACGCCTCCACCGGCTTCGACCAGACCGTCTATATGCTGGAGCTGCCTCGAACGAACGACGAGACCGTCGACGCCAGCCTTCACATCATGCGCGAACAGGTGTCCGAGGCCCTGATGGCCGCTGACGCCGTCGACGCCGAGCGTGGCGTCATCGAGGGCGAGGAACGCCTGCGCAACACCCCCGGCCTGCGTTCGATCAAGGCCCAGCTGGCCCTGCTCGCCCCCGGCCAGCGCGTCTCGCAACGACTGCCGATCGGCGACCTGAACATCATCCGCAATGCGCCGCGCGAGCGGTTCGTGGAGTTCTACGACGCCTATTACCGCCCCTCGCGCGCGACCTTCGTGGCCGTCGGCGACTTCGACGTCGACGTGATGGAAGCCAAGATCCGCGGCGCGTTCGAAAGCTGGGAGCCCCGCGCCGCTGACGGTCCCGAACCCGACCTCGGCACGGTCGCGCCCCGGGAGCCGGAAACCCGCATCCTTGTCGAGCCGGGCGTCCAGTCCTCGATCCAGCTCAACTGGATCCGTAATCCGAACCGCGACCCCGACTCCGTCGCCGAGCGCCGCGAGGACCTGCTCCGAAGCCTCGGCGTCGCCGTCCTGAACCGTCGCCTTGGCGAGATCGCCCGCACCGACAATCCGCCCTTCGCAAGTGCGGGCGGCGGCGAAGGCGACCTCGTGGACAGCCTGGACATCGCCTCCGTCTCGGCCCAGTTCGCCCCCGGCGAATGGAAGCGGGCGCTGGAAGCGATCGAACAGGAGCAGCGCCGCCTTTCGCAGTACGGCGTCTCGGAGGCCGAGCTCCAGCGTGAGATCACCGACATCCGCGCCAGCCTCGAGAACGCCGTCGCCGGCGCCGCCACCCGCCGCACGCCCCAACTGGCGGGCGGACTGACCAACGCCGTCAACGGACGCGACGTCTTCTCCTCGCCCCAGACCAACCTCGACATGTTCAACGCCGCGGTTGAAGGCGTGACCGCCGCCCGGATCAGCGAGGTCGTCAGGCCGGTGTTCACGGGCGAAGGCCCGCTGGCCCTGGTCATCACCCCGGTCGAAATCGAGGGTGGGGAGGCCGCCGTCACCGCCGCGCTTGAGGCTTCACGTCTGGTCCCGGTCTCGGCCCCGGCCGCCCAAGCCCAGTTGGACTGGCCTTACGCTAGCTTCGGCGCGCCTGGCGCCGTGCAGGATCGCCGCGAGATCGCCGAGGTCGGCGCCACGGTCGTCACCTTCGCCAACGGCGTGCGCATGACGGTCAAGCCGACGGCCTTCCGCGACGAACAGATCCTGATCAGCGTCCGCACCGGCATCGGCGAGCAGGGCATGAGCCCCAACCGCGCTGACCCGCAACTGCTGGCCGCCGCTATCGTGCCCCCGGGGGGTCTGGGTCGTCTGACATTCGACGAGCTCAGCCGCACCCTGAACGGCCGCATCTATTCGGCCGGCTTCCAGGTCGGCGGCGACAGCTACCAGCTTCAGGGCGCGACCCGTCCCGAGGACCTGGCGCTGCAGATGCAGGTTCTGGCGGCCTATCTGACCGATCCCGGCCTGCGGCCCGCGCCGATGCTGCTGATCAAGTCGATCTTCCCGCAGCAGATCGCCCAGCTGATGGCCACCCCCGGCGGCGCCTTCCAGATCCAGGGCTCCGGCCTGCTGGCCAGCGGCGACAAGCGCGAATCCCTGCCGACGGCCGAGGAGATCGCAACCTGGACCATCGACGAGCTGCGCGCCGGCGTCACCAGCGGCCTGGCCAGCGGCCCAATCGACGTGATCGTGGTCGGCGACCTGACCGTCGAGGACGCCATCGCCGCCGTGGGCCCGACCTTCGGCGCCCTTCCGGCCCGCGGACCGGACGCCCAACCGGCGGCCGGCGCCACCGTGCTGCGCTTCCCGGCCCCGACGGCCGAACCTGTCCGCCTGACCCACACGGGTCCTGCCGAGCAGGCCCTGGCCTTTATCGCCTGGCCGACCACCGACGCCGTCGGCGACCGCACGGACGCCCGCCGCGCCTCGATCCTGTCCGAAGTGCTCAAACTGCGCGTGCTCGAGGAAATCCGTGAGCGTCAGGCCCTGGCCTATTCGCCGGCGGTCCGCGCCAGCGCTTCAGACATCTATGAGGACTATGGCTCGATCTCGATCACGGCCGAGACGGCGGCCGACAAGCTGGACGCCTTCTACGCCGCGGTCGATGCGATCACCGTGTCCCTGCGCGACACGCCGGTCACCGAAGACGAGCTGAATCGCGCCCGTCTCCCGGTCATCGAATCGCTGCGCCGCAGCCAGGCCAGCAACGAGTACTGGCTGGCCCAACTCGGCGAGGTGGTCGACCAGCCGGGCGACATCGAGCAGATCCTGACCCACATCACGGACCTGGAGGCCCTCACCCCGGCCGACATCCAGACCCTGGCGCGTCAGTATCTGAAGTCTGCCACGGCCTGGAAGGCCGTGGTGGTCTCGTCCAACGTCCCGGCCGCCCAATAGGCGAAAAAAGGCCCCGGTCCTTGCGGATCGGGGCCAGTTTGCTTCTCAGGATCGTCGACGGAGCCGACGGTCGCACTTTGGGCCGCCGCGACTGACGCGCGGCTGAACGCCGGTGTTCACTCCACTGTCAGAAAACCCGGCCGCCGACGCCGCCGTCGAGGGTGATGGTGGCGCCCGACACGGCGTAGCCGGCCTGCTCGACCACTTCCTCACGGTATTCAGTGTAGGTCTCCTCGCGGACCCAGATCAGGATCTTCACGCCGGCGCCGTAGCGGCGCAGCAGCGAGCGTTCGTTGCACTCACGCTCAGTCCGTTGCGGCTTGCACTCGATCCGGCCGCCGCGGCCGTGCCACAGGGCCTCGCCCTTGCGGCAGTCCATGGTCTCGCCGTGGCCGAAGTCGACGTCGCCCGAATATTCCGCCCAGGTGATCTGCAGCCAGGTGCCGGCCAGGCAGCGGTAAAGCTCGCCCTCATAGTCGCCGTCCACGTCCCGGTCGGGACGCACCTGCGAGGCCGGGTGGGGCACATTGCGGTCGTCAATGCAGAAGGCGCGGATCACGACCCGCTTCTCCCACCGCCGCCGCGCCTCATAGGGCACGCGGATGACCTGCCGGACGCGCGCGCCCTCGACCATCAGGCCGTTGATCGTGGTCGGATAGGGCTGGTCCACCGTCACATAGGCGGAACCGCCGCCCCCGCCGCCGCTGGAGAAGCTGCCCGCGCGGGCGCTGATCCCCGCCCGGGCGCCGGCGCTGGCGTTCGAGTTGGCGTTGGCGTTCACATTGACGTTGACGTTCAGATTGCCGCCGCCGCCGCAGCAGGGGGGCGGAGGCGGATTCTCGCAGCACGGAGGGGGCGGCGGCGGCGGCGGAGGCGGTGGCGGCGGGGGTTCGCAGCACGGCGGCGGCGGCGGAGGGCAGGCCGGCCCGCATTGGGCCGCCGCCTTGTCGGCGAACAGCATCAGGGCGAAAAAGCCCGCCAGCGCCGGCAGCCATGTCATGATCCGCACCCGCATGGGCCGACCTCCAGTTAAGTCCATGCGACCTGCGTGGGGGGCAGGTCGCTTCAGCGTCCATCTGAACCGCAAAAGCATTTCATTTCCGTTGCCTTTTGCCCGAACGCGTCACAGGCGCGGGCCTTGCGTCGCTGCGGCCGGAGGCCAGAGCGATGTTTCATCCTGACACGCAATTCCTGATCGACCATTGGACCGGGCTGTCCCGCAAGGGAGCCGTGCGCGCCGGGATTCCCGACCGCGCCTCGCTGGAGCCCGACGCCCTCGGCCTGCGCCTGCCGCGCGCCTTCATCGCCGAGCGCAACGGTGAGGACGCCGTCATTCGCGTTGCCGGGACCTGGATCGAGGGTTTTCACGGCGAACCGCTGAAGGACCGCACCCTTCTGTCCGTCTGGCGCACCGCCTCACGGCCGCTGGTGGCCGCGGCCATGACCCAGACCGTGCGCGAAGCCCGGCCGGTCGTGATCGCCGCTCTCGCCGGGTTCCTGTCGGCCCAGATCGAGATCGTACTGGTGCCCCTGCGCGGCCCGTCCGGCGCCGTGGACCGCATTCTGGGTCTCTACGCGCCGATGGCCACCCTGAGCTTCGCCACCGACGAAGCCCGTCTGCTCACCGCCCGGGTTTCCATCGGCGTGGGCGAATCCGCCCGCCCCGCTCTTTCGCTCGCCGCCGTCGGCGGCCGTCGGGTCGCCTGAACCCGCCGGATCAGACCTTCAGCTCCCGGGCATATCGCCGCCAGTTCCGCACATAGTGGGCGGCCGAGGCCTTCAGCGCCTCGATCTGGCCCGGCTCCAGCTCCCGCACCACCTTGCCCGGCTGGCCCATGACCAGCGACCCGTCGGGAATGACCCTTCCCTCGGTGATCAGGGTGTTGGCCCCGATCAGGCAGTTCTTGCCGATCTTCGCTCGACCCAGCACCACCGCGCCGATGCCGATCAGGGTGTTGTCGCCGATCTCGCAGCTGTGAAGCATGACCATATGGCCGACGGTGACCCCGTCGCCGATCGTCAACGGTTCGCCGGGATCTGAATGCAGTACGCTGCCGTCCTGGATATTGGTGTCCCGACCGATTGTAATGGGGTCGTTGTCGCCGCGCAGGACGGCCCCGAACCAGACACTGGCGCCCGGTTTGAGAATCACGTCTCCTATCAGCGTTGCGTTCGGTGCCAGCCAGTATTCGCCCTTAGGCGGAAGCTGCGGTTTCTTGTCGCCGAGGCTGTAAACATTCATCCGAACACCGTCATTTCTCAACAAATCGAGGGCTTTAAGCTCTCGTAAACCACGCTAGGCTCAGAGTGTAGATGCGATTCGAGGCCGCCATTTCGGCCCCGGATTGGAAGCCGGATCAAGCCCGGTCCGGTCAGACCTCGGGGAACGTGCGTGGTGCGCTCGGTTCGGCGGATGATTCCGCTGGAAGTTGACCCTTCTTCAGACCCGGGCGGATGCATCGCGTCCCCTGTCTCTCTCTTCCCTGTGTTCGTTCGAGGCGATGCTTTTGCGGCATCGCCTTTTTTCATGCCCTGGAGGCGTCCATGACCAAGCGTGCGGCCATCAAGCGTCAGACCCGCGAGACATCCCGTGACCATGGGGTGCTCGATTCACGTCAGTTCATGGAGGACTCGAAAGTTCGGCGCCTTCCGACCCACGCGGGCTGGTCGCCCTATCCATCCAACGATGACCGCGACCAGGCCTATGTGAAGACGCTGAAGCCCAAGTCAGAGGGTCAGGCCGAGCTGATGACGGCCATCGACCACCACAACCTCGTGCTGGCCCTGGGTCCGGCAGGCACCGGCAAGACCTATCTCGCGGTCGCCAAGGCCGTTGAGGCGCTGGAAGCCGGCAAGATCGGCCGCATCGTCCTGTCCCGCCCCGCCGTCGAGGCAGGCGAGTCGATCGGCTTCCTGCCCGGCGACATGGAGGACAAACTCGCCCCCTACCTCCGGCCGCTCTACGACGCCCTTTCGGACCGGCTCAGCATGAAGCGGGTCAAGGCGCTGATGGCCGAGGGCCTGATCGAGATCGCGCCCATCGGCTACATGCGCGGTCGCACACTGAACAACGCCTTCATCGTCGTCGATGAGGCCCAGAACTGCACCTATGTGCAGCTCAAGATGCTGCTGACCCGGCTGGGCTGGCATTCGACCATGGTGGTCACCGGTGATCCGCAGCAGTCCGACCTGCTGCCCGGCATCTCCGGCTTGACGGACGTAGCCGAGCGACTGGCGCCCGTGCCCGACATCGCCGTGGTGCGCCTGGCCGAACAGGACATCGTCCGGCACCCGCTCGTGGCTTCGATGATCGGCGTCCTCTGACGCTTGTCATCCCCTGACAGATCAGGTCGTCGCCGGATTCACGGCGGCGGCCTTTTCGTTGGTCCTGGGCGGCCGGCGACCCAGCGACACGATTGCCCCTTCGCGCGCGGCGCGGGGGCTGCTAACCGAACGCCCTTCACATTTCAGCGACCCGAATGAAAATCCCCCGCATCGCCTACGCCGCCTACGGCTTCGCCCTCATCGTCATCATCCTGGACCAGTTGACCAAGGCCTGGATCATGGGCGGCCTCGACCTGCGCGAGATGGGCCACATCCCGGTCTGGTCTCCCCTTTTCAACCTGACCTGGGTCGAAAACCGGGGCGTCAGCTTCGGCCTGTTCGGCGACGGTTCGGCGCGGTGGATGCTCAGCGCCTTTTCGGTCGCCGTGGCCGGCATCCTCGGCTGGTGGGCGCTCCGGGCCGATCGCCGCCTGTTGATCACCGCCATCGGCCTGATCATGGGCGGGGCGCTCGGTAATGTGATCGACCGAATCCGGTTCGGCTATGTCGTCGATTTTCTTGATTTCTCCGGCCCGCACTTCTTCCTCGGGTCGATGAAGATCAACTTCCCATGGATCTTCAACGTCGCCGACAGCGCCATCTGCGTCGGCGTCATCCTGCTGATCCTCGACAGCGTTCGGGTGGAGCAGGAAGCCAAGGTTGGCCTCGCCGCCGAAAAGTCGTAATCAACCGCTTCCTACAGGGTTTACGCGCGCGCCCTCTCCGGCGCCCCGCACCGAGATATCAAATATGCGTCTTCGCACCGTCGCCGTTCTGACCCTCACCACCTCGGTCTTCGCCCTGGGCGCCTGCTCCGGTCTTCGCACGGGCGTCGGCTTGAACAGGATCACGCCGGACGAGTTTCTGACCGTCTCGACCGCCCCCCTGACCGTTCCGCCGGAGTACGGCCTGCGCCCGCCGGCGCCGGGCCAGCCGCGTCCGCAGGAGCTCGCTCCCGAATCCGCCGCGCGCCAGGTCCTGCTGGGTCAGCGTCAGGCTGTGACCCGGTCGGAAGGCGAGCAACAACTGGTCGCCCTGGCCGGCGGCGACCGCGCCGATCCCCTGGCCCGTTATGTCGTGGACGATGAGTTCGGCGACCTGGCGCACAAGGAAGAGAGCTGGGCCAACCGCATCCTGTTCTGGCGTCGTGACGACGCCGCAACCCAGGCGCCCACGGCCATCCAGACCTCCGAAGGCGCTGTCAACGTCGATGCGGCGACCGAGTACGCCCGGCTCCAGGCCCTGACCGGAGGCCGCACCGGCATCTCCATCACGCCGCGCCGCGACACGGGCTTCAAGCTCCCGGGCCTCTAGGTTCAATCCACCACACGAAGGGGCCCGGCCGCGAAAGCAGCCGGGCCTTTTTGTTTCAGGATCAGGCCTTGGCGGCGCCCGCCCTGAGACCGCGCTCGGCCAGAGAGACAATAGCGACGCCGCCCATGGTCAGGGCCGCGCCGACCAGAATCTGCGGCGTCAGCACATCGCCCATGAACCCCCAGCCGATCATGATCGAGACCACGGGCGTGGCCAGCAGATAGGGCGTCACCCGCCCCGCCTCACGCTTCTGCACCAGCCAGAACACCAGGGTCGTGGCCAGCACCGACGACACCAGTCCGGCCCAGATCACGCAGGCCCAGACAAGGGCGCTGGCCTGTTGCACGGCTTCCCATTGGCCCCGTTCAAACAGGGCCGAGGCGAAGGCCAGCGACGGCAGGGCGACCAGCGACAGCAGACCCTGCATCTTCAGCGGCGGGATCGAGGTCGTTCGCCGCGCCACGACCGTGGTCATGGCCCAGGCCCCGGCCGCGCCGACGCCTGCCAGAATACCCTTCCAGTCGGCGATGGCGTGGGGGTCCAGCGTCATCCAGGCGACGCCGAGGAAGGCCACGCCCATGCCGGCCAGAGCGAACCGCGACAGCCGCTCGCCCAGCAGCAGAAAGGCGAACAGAGCCGTGAACGGCACCCACAGCTGCGCCGCGACCGACACCGGACTGACGTCGTTCGCCAGCCAGAAGGCCAGGTAGATCAGACCGTAGTGGATCGGCCCGCCCAGGCCGACGATGATCAGCAGGCTTTTCCAGTTGGGGAACGGCGGTCGCACGAACGGGATCAGACAGGCCGCCGCGATGGCGAACCTGAGCGCCGCCATCAGCAGCGGCGGCAAGGTCTCGGTTCCGAATTTGGCCGCCGCATTGTTGACGCCCCAGATCACCACCACCGCGATGATGGCGAGAATCTCGACCGGAGAGAGCGGACTGTGCGGCTTGTCTGGAGTGGTCACGCCCCCGCCTTAACGCGCGCCGCCGCCGCGCGCGAGCGCGCACGGCGACACATTGCATTTCGGAATGTGGCGGGCCGCCGAAAGCCGGGCCGGCCTAGAACGGAATGTCGTCGTTCAGGTCGTAGCTTTCCTTCGGTCCACTGGGCTTGTTGGCCCCGCCGGTCGAGAAGCCCGAGGAATAGTCGTCGTCGCCCCCGCGCGAGGCTCCGCCGCCGGCGCTGTCGCTACGCCCGCCCAGCATGGTCAGTTCGCCGCGGAACTTCTGCAGCACGATCTCGGTGGTGTATTTCTCGACCCCGGCCTGTTCGTATTTCCGGGTCTGCAGCGAGCCCTCGATGTAGACGGTCGAGCCCTTCTTCAGATAGTTCTCCGCCACCTTGACGATGTTCTCGTTGAAGATGACCACCCGGTGCCACTCGGTCTTTTCCTTGCGCTCGCCCGTGGCCTTGTCGCGCCACTGCTCCGAGGTGGCGAGGGACAGGTTGGCGACCCGCTCGCCGGAGTTGAGGGTGCGGATTTCCGGGTCCTTGCCCAGATTGCCGACCAGAATGACCTTGTTGACGCTGCCCGCCATCGCCGAGCTCCTTCTTCGTTCTGGCCCGCCGCGCTTCGCGCTGTTCGGAGCCGATTGTCTGTTGTCCGGGCCTAGCGCGCTTTGGACGGTCGCGCGTCAGCTTTGTGGCGCAATCCACAGATTGCTTGTTCCACGTTTGTTCTATTCCGTCTAGGGCGCCGGAGGCGCCGTCGGATCCGGCTCGCGGTTGGACGATACGGCGATCGGGGTGCCGTCGATCGCCCGCTGGATCGCGCCCGGCATGGCCAGACGACCGTCGCCGGTCCGGGCCATGGCGTTGAACCGCCCGCCGTCCAGAGACTTCGAAAGCCATACGCCGCCGCGGTCGATGAAGATGAACTGGCCCTGGTAGGAGCCGGTGATCTCCTGCCGCGTTCCGCCCATGCGCAGGAACCGCAGGCGAACTTCTTCCAGCCGCGCGGCGCAGAACTCGATCTGCGGCTGGTTCTCAGCCACCTTGTTGAACCGCGGGGCTTCGCCCTCGGCTCCGGTCTCGACGGCGTAGCAAACACCCCGATCGAACGGAGCCTCGACGGTCTTTTCGCAAGCTGCGAGCGCCAGGGCGCCGGCGGCGATGGCTGTGATTGCAGCGTATTTCATCAGCGCAGTCCCGGGAATGTGCAGCTGCGATCCTGTTCGGCCAGCGTGCGGAATCGGCTGTTGTCAGGCGACTGCTCGACCCGGCGGGGCACGAGCCTCAGCGTCAGGTCGCCCCAACGGCCGTAAAGCGCCTCGCCCGGCCGCACGCAGGTGCCCGAATACAGGGCCTGGACGCAGGCGTTCAGGCTCATGTTGGACGACAGCGAACGCCAGTCCGACCCCGTGTGACGCAAGCAGGTCGCGCCGGACGCCGGCTGGACCGATGGCTCCACAGCCTGTTGATCGGTGAGCGGCGGCTGTTCTGTCTCGGTCAGTTCGATGGGCGGCGCGCTCGGCGGCGGGGCGAAGGCGGCGGTCGGAGCGGCGGCCAGGGCGCCGGTCTCGTCGATGCCGACGTCGAGCGCGTCCGTGGCCACGCCGTTCCGGCGTGCGCAGTCGGACAGGGTCGCCAGGCCGATGTACTGGCCGTCGACAAAACAGCGCAGTTCGCGCGTGGTGTTCAGTTCGGGGGCGTCGGCGACATCGACGGTCAGCCCGCCCTGCGCCGCGGGCGGGGGGGCCGGATTCCGGTCCCGACCGCCGCTGAAGATCAGGGCGATCACCACGGCCGCAACGACCGCCAGGCCGGCGCCGATGGCGATGAGAAGACGATTGTCCTGGGGCATGAATGGCTCGCGCGGATGGAGCCTCCAATAACCCCGCCCGGGGCTCCGGCGTCAACGATCTTCGTCGCCCGGCGCCCTATGCGGTCAGTCGGGCCAGCGCGGCCTGATAGTTGGCGAGCTGCGCCGTCAGATAGGCCGGGGCCGCTCCGGTGATGGCCGGTTTGGAGGCGCCCGGCGCGAGCGCCTTGTAGGCGTCCCTGACCACCCTGACGGCGGCTCTGAGAGCCTCGACCGTGGATTTGATCTGGTCGGCTCCGGTCAGTGACAGGGTCGGCGGCAGCGCCATTGCAAAGGTCTTCAGATCGCCCGCCTTCGGCGTGGGACTGACGATCCCGGGAGACAGGCCGAGGGCTGCCAGGGCGTCCCGGCCCGTCTCGCCGCTGGTCAGGATCGCGCCGGCCCGCCCGTCCCGGGGCACGATGGACAGCCTTTGCATCCGCCCGCTGTTCATGTCCTCAAGCTCTCCGGTCTTGAGCGCATCGGTGACGACCGTAACCTTGAGCTGGCCGGAGGAGGCCTGTTCGATCTTGCGCGCCAGGGTCTGCAGGGTGTCATCGGCGTCGATGGTGACCGCCCTGCGTCGGCTGCCATCGGCGGGCGACACATAGAAGCGGTCACCCGGCCGCAGCGCCGTCGCCGCCGTCAGGGTCTTGGAATCGCCCATCGAAACCAGCCCCTGCGGCAGCCCCAGACGGTCCAGCACGCTGGCGCCCCCGCTCGCGACGGCGAGGCTCAGGGGCGATGCCTGCTGGTCCACGCCGGCCCAGGTTCGGGTCCATTCGACCGCCCCGGTCAACGGGTCGAGCCGGGTGAGATAACCCTGCCTGGGATCATCCTCCTGAGCCCCGACCGGACGATCGGCGATCCCCGTGATCCAGACCTTTCCGCCATGCACCTTCACGTCCGCGACGCTGTCGTCGCCGGCGCCGCCGACATAGGTCAACCGGTCTGCGGCGGCGGGCGAGAGGTCGGCCCCCAGCACCGCGACATAGGCGTCCGAGCTGCCCGAATGGGCCGTGTTCATCGTCGCAATGTCCAGGGCGGGATTGCGGGTGGTTCCGGTCAGAATGACCCGGCCGTCGGCCACGGCGATCCCGGTCACGTCACCGCTGGCGGCTCCCAGATCCCGGACCGCGGACAGGCTCGGAGTTCCGTCGCCGCCCGGGGTGTAGTGACGCACGACGACCCGGCCGCTCTCGACCCCGGCCGTATAGATCGACGAACCTTCGACCGTCATAGCCTTGACGCTGTCGTCGCCGACGGTTCCGAACTGGTTGATCGACACCGCCGACGCGGTGAAGGGCGCCAGGCTGTGAACCTGGGTCGCTGAAAAGCCCTGCAGGTATCCGTCCCATCCTCCAAGCCCCGACGCGCCGGGCATCGCTGACCTGGAACGCCCCGCGACATAGACCCTGCCGTCGGTCCCGAACGACACAGCCGTAGCCTCGTCCGCCGCCCGGGCGCCGCGCCGCTGGGTCCAGAGTTCCTCTCCGGCGCCATCAAACACGGTGACGAAACTGTCCGACAGATTGGCGTCAACGACCCGCGCACCCGGCTCGAGGTCGCCGGTGACCGACCCCGCAACGGCCACCCGCCCGTCAGCGGCGATGGCGATCGCATAGCCGCTCGCCTCGTCCGAGGCCCCGAGCATTCGCGTGGCCACGATACGTCCCGCCGGATCGAGCTTCATGAGCGCCACATCACGCTCGCCCTTGAGCGGCTGCGAGCCTGGCGCCGCCTCGATATCGGCGACGATCCACAGCGACCCGTCGGCGCCGACGGCGCTGGCCCGAACCGTCTCGACGCCCTTGGGCAGGGCCGTCTGTGAGGCCCGGCCTGCCACCCAGCCCGTCTGTCCGAACGGCTGCAAGGGCTCCGGCGCGGCGCCGCCGTCGCTCTGGAATTTCAGAAGTTCGTTGCCGCCCCCGACGCCGGCGGCCTGGACCACATAGACCGCGTCTGACGTCTGCGGCGCGGTGAAGCGCACCGATTCAGCACTCGTGCCCTGCAGCACCAGCCCCCATTGATCCGCTCGCGCCGGCAGGGTGATGGTCTTGGCGCCGAGCTGGATAGTGCGGGGCGCGCCGTTCACCTTTTCCCGGCCCAGCCGCGTGGCGACCCCGGCATCGGTCAGTTTGTCATTGATGAAGGTGATGACGTTGTCGAGCGTGCGGGTCTGGGCGCCCATCCCGGCGAGGTCGATCGGCGCCGTGACGTCCCCGCCGACGGTTCCGATCGTGATATCGAACACGACGGGCCCCTCGAGGTTCGGCACGGAAGACGCCAGGTCGCCATCGTGAACCGGCCGCGTCACGATCCGCGTCGCGTCGCGCGGCACGCCTGCCGACGTCTTTGCGGTCGTGGACGACACGCCCTGGACCAAACGGATATCGTCGAATCCGGCGGTCCGCAGATAGTCGCCGACTTCCGAAATCCCGGATGCAAAGCGCTGGCGGATCCGGGCGGCCTCGCCCTCGCCGACGCCGCTCTGGTCTACCCTTGTAGCAAGGGCGGTCAGCGAGGTCAGACCCTGATAGAGCGCGAACAGTTTCCGGTAGTCGGAAGACGCCCCGGGAAGATCGAGGCGACCGGAATCGACACTGATCAGCTGTCGGGCGGCGAGCGCGGCCCGCACCACGGAATCCGGCTTGGAAGCCTTGATGCTGACGTCCCAGGGCGGAGTAGGCTGGGTCTTCGCCGGCTTTACGCTGGAAGTGACGCCGAACGTGCTCATGTCTCCCGCGGAGACACCGTACAGACCGAGTAGATAGCTGTTGTTGATCACGACGAACTCCCGCCGATGACTATGGCGGCTCAACCGTAATGATCGCTTAACGTCCGGTTACCGAGGACTTCGGCCGCGACTCAGGGAACAATGTTCGTATGCGGCCGTTTTCGGCGCACTGGATGAGGAGGACGCCGTGAAGAACGCCTTCGTCAATGCCTTGAAATCACTGCTTTCGCTGTATGGGCTGGGCTCGCGGCGACGTCGCGCCGCCATCCAGATCGGCCCCGCCGGCGTGCGCCGGCCGGCCTAGTTCCGGAACAGTGACAGGATGATCTGCGGCGCCTGGTTCGCGATCGACAGCGACTGCGCACCGAGTTGCTGCTGCACCTGTAGCGCCTGAAGGCGGGCGCTTTCCTTCGCCAAATCCGCGTCGACCAGCTTGCCGATGCCGGCTTCAAGCGAATCCATCAATTTTGAGACAAATGTGTTGTGCGTCTCGATCTGCTTGGCCTGCGCTCCGAGCTCGGACAGCCCGGAGTTCACCGTCACCAGGGCCGCATCGATAGCGGCGAGCGCGGTCGCCGCGGAGGCCGGCAGAAGCAGGTCCTGCGTACTGAGGCCCAGACCGGCCCCGGTGAAATTATGCGGGTCGATCGAGATGGTGTCGACCGCGTCGACATTGGCGAGAAAGTCGAGCGGCGCCGCCTGGGAGTTGTCCAGCAGGTTCACCCCGTCAAACGAGGCGCTGTCGGCGAACTGCTGCACTGACCGTACGAGGCTCTGGAAGTCGTCGTTGTAGGCGGCCCGGGATTCGGGTGTCTGGGAGAGGTCGGACGCGGCCACGGCCTTCTGGCGCATCTGGATGATCAGGTCGGAGATCGACTCACCCGCAGCCAGGGTTACGTCCGCCAGCGAGGTGGCCCGATCCAGGCTGGTCTTGACCGCATCGAGGGCCCCCAGATCGGCTCGCTGGTTCTGCGCAATCGCCCATATCGCCGAATTGTCCTTGGCGCCCGCAACCTTCAGACCCGTGCTGATACGGTTCTGCGTCTCCGCCATCCGGTCGTTGATCTGATTGAGGTTTTGCAGCGCAACGAGCGCGGAGGCATTGGAGTGGACGCTGTTGGACATGGTTCTCGCCCTGGATCGGTTCGGGGACAGCGTATGCAGCGAGTCGTATGCGTATGGTTAACGCAAGATGTCCGGGCGCGCAGCTGCGGCCCGGGGACAGTCAGGTCTGGACGGCGTTTCAGGCGGTGGTGTTGATCACCGCCCCGACGCCGTAGTCGTCACGCTGCCTCAGTTTGAGGACTTCTTCGCTCGGCAGCTGCCGCACGACCTCACCGGTCTCCCGGTCCAGAGTCTTGTAGACAAAGGATCCCGCGCGGGATCCTTGCTCGATCACCAGCCGGTAACGGGCCAGGCGTTCGGCGTCTGCGGCGGCTCTGGAGTTGGCTTCGTGGTCAGCTCCGGACTGCAGCGATGAGTCGGCTACAAGAACCGGCGCCGCCCGCGTTGTTTTTTCTGCATTCATCTCCTGAACGTCGGCGACTAAGCCAACGTCTCCCGGTCACGAACGCTCGGAAGCAGAGGCGGAGCCGCTCGCGGCTCCGCCTCCGTTCCCCATTCCCTAGCGGAACAGGCCGAGCAGGATCGAACTCGACTGGTTGGCGATCGACAGCGCCTGCACACCCAGCTGTTGCTTGGTCTGCAGAGCGGTCAGTCGGGCGCTTTCCTTGGCCAGATCGGCGTCGACGAGGTTGCCCACGCCGGCTTCCAGGGCGTCCTGGATCTTGCTGGTGAAGGTCAGCTGACGGTCAAGGGACTTCGAGTTGCTGCCAAGCGTACCGAGCTTGGCCGCGAACGACGTATTGGCGGTTTCGACGGCGGCGGCGGTGGCGCCGGCCCGGGCGACGGAGCCGGTGGCCGTCGCCACAGTCGTGGCAGTACCGGCCACGGCATGCACCGAATAGGTGGAGCCGGTGCCCGTCTGAACCACCAGGTTGTTGGTAGACGATCCGGCGGAGAACAGGTTGATCCCGTCGAAATTCGCACCCGCCAGGGCAGCCGTGATCTCGGTGCCCAGAGCGTTGAAGTCAGCGAGATAAGCCGTTTCAGCGGCGGAACCCGCAACGGACGACTGGATGGCGACCGCCAGACCCTTTTGCTCTTCCAGGGCCTTGGTGATCGTGTCCCCGGCCGCCAGGGCGACGTCGATGATCGACTGGCCGCGTTGGATGGAGTTCTTGACCGAGTTCAGGGCGCCCTGCTCAGCGCGCAGACCGGAAGCGATCGCGAAGATGGCCCCGTTGTCCTTGGCGCTGGAAACCCTCAGGCCGGTGTTGACGCGGTTCTGAACGGTGTCCAGCTCACGGCTGGTGGCGTTCAGGCTCTGCAGCGCAACGAGAGCGCCGGCGTTCGTGTTGATGCTGTTAGCCATTTTGGCTGTCCTTTTGTCTTCGACATGACCGACGCCATTTTGGCTGTCGGGGGCGTTCTGCCCGACGGGGTTGAAGCAAGGACGGAGCCACCCACCGACCTCCCATGCCAACTCAACGGTCGTTGTTTTTATTGCGTTAGTTCTTGTTCACCACATTTTCGACCCGGAAGAATCTGCCGGGTTGCGGCAGGATTTGCCGGGTGGTCGGCAGCCTGTGCCGGGCTCGCCGCCGCCCTGGCGATCCGTCGCCGGCACGTCCGCCGGCCTGGGCGCGATCAGGGCGCTCGCGGCGCCCTGGCTCGGATCGCCATCCGCCCGGATGTGGGGGTTGTCTCGCGCGCCGGCGGCAGGCCGCCGGTCTGGCGCCCGGTCCGGATCCGAAAATGACCGCCGCCGGGGCCCGTTGGTCGCCCCCCAAAGGGACCGGGGCGACAGGAGAGTGGCTGAACGCGACCGACAGAGCCGCAGCCACGTCCTCCGTCACCACGAAAACGAAATCAGCCTTGGCGGACCGGGTCCGCCAAGGCTCAAAATTTCGTTCCGGAAGGTCACCGGGGCCTGTGCTGACCCCGGGTTGATGCGACCCCAAAGCTGTAGGGTTTAGCGGAACAGGCCGAGCAGGATGGACCCCGACTGGTTGGCGATGCCGAGGGCCTGCACACCCAGCTGTTGCTTGGTTTGCAGAGCGGTCAGTCGGGCGCTTTCCTTGGCCAGATCGGCGTCGACGAGGTTGCCCACGCCGGCTTCAAGGGCGTCCTGGATCTTGCTGGTGAAGGTCAGCTGCCGCTCCAGGGACTTGGAGTTGCCGCCCAGCGTACCGAGCTTGGCCGCAAACGCCGCACTGGCGGTTTCGACCGCGGCGGCGGTGGCGCCGGCCCGGACGATGGCGCCGGTCGCCGTCGCGACAGTCGTGGCAGTACCGGCCACGGCATGCACCGTATAGGTCGTGGTGGTGCCTGTCTGAACCACCAGATTGTTCGTGGCCGATCCGGCGGAGAACAGATTGACGCCGTCGAAGCTTGCGCCTGCAAGAGCAGCCGTGATCTCGGCGCCCAGGGCGTTGAAATCAGCGAGATAGGCCGTTTCGGCAGCGGAACCGGCGACGGACGACTGGATGGCGACCGCCAGACCCTTTTGCTCTTCCAGGGCCTTCTGGATCGTGTCTCCGGCCGCCAGGGCGACGTCGATGACCGAATGACCGCGCTGGATGGAGTTCTTGACCGAATCCAGAGCGCCCTGCTCGGCGCGCAACCCGGAAGCGATCGCGAAGATGGCGCCGTTGTCCTTGGCGGAAGAAACCTTCAGCCCGGTGTTGACGCGGTTTTGCACGACATTCAGCTCACGGCCGGTCGCGTTCAGGTTTTGCAGCGCAACGAGGGCGCCGACGTTCGTGTTGATGCTGTTAGCCATTTTGGCTGTCCCTTTGTCTTCGACATGTCCGACGCCATTTTGGCGATCAGGAGCTTTCTGCTCGGGTTCCTGTTGAGCAAGGTCGGAGCCACGAACCGAAGGCGGGAGTCAGACTTTTTATCGTTGATTTTCTGTACTATTTTATCCCGCAGGTTCGAATCCACCCGGCAGAACCCGCCTGGGCCAGGCATGTTCTGCCGGGTGGTCGGCAGGTCGTGCCGATCGAGAAATGCCGGGCAGGATTTTCACGAAGTTGCGGACGCGGCCATCAAGGCAGGGCGCGGTCTGCTACCAGGGCCAGATCGCCGGCTTGCGGCGAGCGTCGGTTTCACCCCGCCACCGATCCTGCAGCGCCCGCTCGGCCGTCAGGGTCTCGACCGCCGACGCCCGGGCGTTCTCACAGGCGACCAGGCGCGCGCCCCGTTCGACATAGGCGACCTCAAGATCGGCCAGGGTCGGCGCTGCGGGCAACAGCTCCAGCACGCAAGGCGTCGCCGCCGCCTCGGGCAGGGTCAGTCGCGGCGGCTCCGCAGACGGCGGGAGCGAGGCGGCACACTCGCGGTCATGCCCGGCAAGGCGAGCAACACGATCCGGGTCCAGCGGGGTTTCAGCATCATGGGCGCTCCTGGCCTGTGTCGCGGCTCGCGCGGTCGTCCGCACGACCGCCACGGTCTGTTGATGAAGCTCGTCGAGACGGCGGACCTGGGCCGCGGCGCTCTCGACCTCGAACCGGCGCGCGGCGGCGTCCGCGGAGGCGACAGATGTCCTGGCCTCAGCCGACCGCAGCCGTCGCTCGACCAGCCCCAGCGGGTCCCAGCGAAAACCCAACCCGTGCAGACCGATCAGGGCCGCACCCAGAGCCCCCGCCAAGACCAACGCCCAGCCCCATGGGGTCAAGCTCCGCAGCAGCGCCGGCGCCCTCACGGGAACACGTTCCGGTCCAGCTCGAAATGCGGACCGTCCCGGAGGCTGGTCCAGTCGCCGCCCCAGACCATCGCCGTCCCCTGACGCGCGGCCGCCGCCTTAAACGCCGCCGCGATCCGCGGATACAGCGGCCAGTCCCACCGTACCTGGCCGTCGACCAGGGCCGCGATATCGACCGCGTGGCCGGTCAGGTGGCGCGACCGCTTCGTCCGGCTGGCCCCGGCCCGGACCAGAGCGACCTGACGCTCGGGCGTGCGCAGGCCCTCGGTCACCATGAATTCCACCGGGCTGAGGGCCGCGGCCTCGCGCACCAGGGCGACCAGTCTGGGATGGACCCCCGCCAGCCGCTTGAGCGATCGCTCGGACAGACGAAAGCTCATGGCCGCTCCTCCCCACCAATCCGGGGCCGCAGCACCGCCAGCGTCGCGATCAACTGCTGGGCCGTGGGCGCCACCAGATAGAGGACCATGGTGAGCGCCAGCAGGGCCATCAGCCCCTGCGCCAACCGCGGCGCAGCCTCTGGCGGCGTCCCCGCGATCAGACGGTCGAGCAGCAGCCAGGCCCCGCCGCTGGTGGCGAACACATACAGCCTGCGCCAGAGCCACCGGCCCTCGGCCAGCAGCGGCGCGGCGGGTGTCGAAGGAGCGGTCATCGGTCATCCTCCGGATCATCGAGAAGGGCGTCGCCACGGCGCCAGCCGGGACTGGCGTGAGCGAACAGATCAGCATCGGTCAGGCGGCCGGGACTGTCCCAGACCTCCTCGTCCAGCAGCCAGGGGTCGGCGCGATCATGGGAAGGGGTCATGGCGCGGCTCATCCGACTGCCGTCAGCCAGACGACGCCCGGTGCTCCAGCGCCGCCGACGCCGCCCGCAAGGATCCCGGCCCCGCCGCCGCCTCCCCCGCCGCCGACCGACCCACCGGAAGCGCCCGCATGGCCTGACCCTGATGTCGCCGCGCCTCCGCCTCCCCCGCCGCCGCCGGCCCAGTACAACGTGGGCTGTGGAGCCGCCGTCCCCGGCGAACCCGGCGTGCCCGTTCCTCCGGCTCCGCCAAGGGCCCTGACCGCCAGCGAGCCGCCGTCGCCGCCGGCTCCACCCGCCCGCGCGACGCCCGCCGCATCCAGACCCCCGCCAGCCCCGCCGCCGCCCGGCCCATCCGGCCGATCAAGGCTTCGGCCGGCCTCGCCCGCAGCCATGATGCTGGACGCCCCGCCGGCGTTGGAGCGGGGAGCCCCCTCACCCGCCGATCCGGGCGCGCCGCCAGTGCTATCCCCCAGCCCGCCGCCGCCGCCACCGCCCGCGGCGAGCAGGGTCGTCCCACCCATGGAGACTGTCGTGTCGGCTCCGTCCGAACCCGCGGCCGCGCCGCCGCCCGCGCCGCCGGTACCGACAACCACGTCCAGCGTTCCGCCCAGCAGTTCTGCGGGCCATTCGCCCCGGCTGATCCCGCCCGCCCCGCCGCCGCCTCCGCCGAAGCGCGAGCCGGACGCCCCGAAGCCCCCGGCTCCGCCCCCGCCGCCGCCCCCGACCATCACCGCCTCGACGCTGCGGGCCCAGGCCGGCACGGTACAGCTTCCGTTGGCGGTGAAGACCGTCACAGCCCGGCGACCCGCGCCCAACGCAAAGGTCGTCTGGCCCGTGGCGCGATCAACGGCGAAGGCGTCATGCCAACTCGAACCGTCGGCGCTGACCTTGAGCCTGAGGTCGTCATCCCCGACCAACCCGAGTTCCGCCCGCCCGCCCCAACCGCTCTGGAACAGCAGCGACAGGACGTCGCCGGACGCCTCCTTGTTCAGGGTCAACCGCAGATCGCCCGTACCTCCGGCCCAGGCTTCCAGCGCCGTCCAAAGGGCTGTGTTCAGTCGCGCCGCAAAAGGATTGCCTGCGTCCGCCGTCGTCCCGATCCCGAGCCGGGTCAGCGCCTGCGCCACGCCCAACCGGGCGCCCAGCGGCGCCCAGTCACCGCTGTGCCGCACCACGACCTCGTCGGCGTCCTCCACCAGGGCGATCAGGCCGTCGCCAGCCTGCACGACCGTCCAGCCGCCGCCCTCCGCCCGCAGCAGCGCGCCCGCTGGTCGCGTGCTCCAGTCCGCGCCCGTCGCCCCTGCGGGCAGTATCCACAGGCCGCCGTCAGCCGGCGCGCCCGGCTGGGCCGTGGTCGTGCGGCTGACCACGACGGTCTGGACCAGGGCGTCCAGCCGGGTCAGGGCCTCGTTCAGGGTGACGTGCTTCTGCATCTGCCCGGCCGCCAGATACGGCAGGGCCAGCCGGGCGCTGTGATCGTCGCTCATGGGAAATCTCCAAAATTGTGTCGGAGATCAGTCTGGCGGCGCGGCTTCCTCAGGCGGGCTGATGACGCTGCAGGCGCCACGAAACGCTGCGCAATCAACGATCTGGCGCGCCGTAATATGCTGACAATCAGCGAAAAGGTAGCGGGGAGACCGTAGTTGGAAGGGCTGGACGGCCTCCCCGCAGACGGGCCCGCAGGCTGTCAGGACCAGGCGGCGCGCTGCGCGACACCGCTACCGTACCCGTCACGACAGCTACGACGATGGATCGACGGCGGATGCAGGCTACAGCCGCTGGAAGGCGCCCTGGGCGACGACCGGGCCGTCCGGCTTGTTCGGCGCCGGCGTATGGCCGGGCGCCTCCATCGAGACGGCGACGGCGTTGGCCTCTCCGGCCGGGCCGAACAGGGCCTGACCCAGGCTGTGGCGCGAGGTGGCCGAACCGTCGATGGCGCCGACCAGCTGGACCCCGCCCTCGGGCATGACCAGCCACAGGTGCGGCACCCGCGTATCGCCCGCCATCTCCGTTGTGGGGGCCAGATAGAGCTCGCCGGTGTTGGCGTCATAGGCCAGCGTCATCGCCGCCGCGCCGCTCTCCAGCGTCAGGGTCGCCACCCGGATGACTGCGGGCGGCGGGGCCGGCGTCGCGATCGGCGCGGGCGCCGGCTGGGCCAGCAGCACGACGACCGCCGCCAGACTGGCCGCCAGCAGACCTGTCGAGGCGACGGCCCACCGACGCCAGAAGACGACGCTGTTGTCATTGGCGGCGGCCGACGGCGTCAGGCCCGCCTCGACGCGCGGCCAGACCGAGGGCGAGGGCTCAACCGACACGATCCCGTCGGCCAGTCCGCCCAGACGTTCGTTCCAGGCCTCGACATGGGCGGCGAAGGCGGGGTCGGAGGCCTCGCGGGCCCGGGCCGCGGCCTCGTCCTCCGGTGACAAGACGCGCAGCGCCAGTTCCCCGGCCAGGGCCAGATCCTCGTCCATGCCGCCGATGTCAGTGGGCCCGGTCATGATTCGAGACACATTCTCAGCCGCATCAATCCGCGCCGGATCCAGCTCTTCATCGTGCCGAGCGGCACATTCTCGCGCACCGCCAGGGCGTCATAGGTCACGCCCTCGATAAAGGCCGTGCGGATGGCGCCCCCGGTCTTGTCGTCCAGCTGGCCGAGACAATCGTTGAGGCGGCGCACGTCGTCACCGGTCTCCAGCGCCTGGGCCGGCGACGGGGCGTCATCGGCGATGACGGTGACGGCTTCGTCGATCGGAGTCGATTTGCGCATGGCCGCACCTGACCTCAGCCTGTCGATCGCCCGGTTGCGGGCGATGGTCACCAGCCAGGTGATGGGGCTCGCACGGGACGCATCAAAGCTCCCCGCCTTCCTCCATACGGTCAGATAGGTGTCCTGCAAAACATCCTCGGCGAGCTGTCGGTCGGCCAAGATACGCAGGGTCACGCCCAATAGCTTCGCCGAGGTCGCCTCATAGACGCGACGGAAGGCGGCGCGGTCTCCTTGGCCCGTACGGCCGAGCGCCTGGGCCAGTTCGTCTCGGGTCAGGATCACGCTCATTCAGAGGTCCGGCAAAGCATAGGTTTGAATTGGCGGCGACGGCGGGAGTTCGTCAAGCCGTTCAGTCATGCAGATAGACAATCCGCCGCAGCTTGGGATTACGGCGCATGTCGGCGACATGGCTCTCATGAGCGCCCGAGGCTCGCGCCTCCCGCCCGTTGGCCTCGACCCAGTGGGTGCTCTCGATGTCCTTCTGCAGCGCCTTGGCCGCCATCAGGTGGCCGGGGAACAGGAAGTCCACAACGTCGCCAGCCAAGGGCACCTCACTGGCCGCGGCGTCGACCCCCAGGTAGCCCACCATCCGCAACAGGGTCCCCGGCATCACCTTCGCTCGGGCTGCCTGAAACAGGAGCCAAGCTCCCGCTCCGACGCTGTAGATGATCCCCAGACCGGGAATCCACGTCACCAAGCCGTCGAGGCCCACGCCAAAGGGGCCGATGCCAATGACGCGGTCGGACAGCTTCTTGACGCCCTCGACATTGGACCAGATCTTCTCGATATCCGCGACGGACCGTCTGGCCATGTCTGCCCTCCTGAAGCGAGACCGTAACGCGCCATGACGAACCCCGTTCACCCGGAAAGGCAAGGTCCGCGATTCAGTTTGCCGGGCAGGACCCGGCGGCAGTGGTTGGAGGCGTTGCTTGTTCTGGGCCTGATCCCGGTGGCGGGCATCGCCGCCCTCGTGCTCGCCGGCGTCGATAACCGCGCAGTGGACCTGCTGGCCCAGTTTACGGCGCCAGTGCTGATCGCGACCGCCCTGCTGACCGTCGTAGCGGGTATGTTGCGGACGAAGGTTCCGGCGGGTCTCGGCGCCCTGGCCAGCCTCGTGCTGGCTTTGGCGGTCTGGCCGCAGTGGTTTCCCAAGGCGCCGGCCCCCGATCCCGACGCGGCCATCATCCGGGTCTATTCGGCCAATGTCTTCTACCTGAACAACGACACGGCCCGGATCCGCCGGTCGATCGAGGCCGCGGACGCGGACGTCGTCGTCCTGATCGAGCTGGCCAGCGATCCGGCGCTTAAGATCGACCAACTACTCGAAGGCTATCCGCACCGCGCCGCCTCGATGCGGCTCGACCAGACCCGCGGCCCCTCGCGATCCGTAATCGCCTCCCGCTGGCCCCTCTCGGTGCGAGCCGATCCGCCCGACGGCCTGCACGCCGTGACCGCAACGGTGCGGACGCCGCTGGGTCCGGTCAATGTGGTCGGCGTGCACCTGACCCGGCCCTGGCCGTTCCAGCATTCCTGGGGCCAGATCAGCCAGACCATGGCGCTGAACACGGTCGTCGAGGGTCTGACCGGCCCCGTCGTGGTCGCCGGCGATTTCAACAGCGTCTCCAGCGCCCGCATTGGCAAACAGGTCCAGCGCGACATCGGCCTGCGTCCCGCGCCGGGGTTCCCCGGCACCTGGCCCGGCGGCCTGCCGTCAGCCCTCGGGGTCACCATCGACCAGGTCTACGCCTCGCCGGACCTCGCCTTCGTCAGCCGTCGCCTTGGTCGCCCGACCGGCTCCGACCATCGCCCGGTGGTGACCGAAATCACCCGCGCGTCGAACTGACCAAAGCCGCCAGCCGTTCGGCGTGGCCGTCTGACGGGAAGTCGTCGGCGATCCAGCCGTCCTCAAACGCCTTCAGCAGTCGTCCCGTCTCCGGTCCCGGCTCCACGCCCAGCCGCGCCAGTTCGCGGCCCCCGACCGGCATCGACGGTCGCTTCCAGCTCTCGGCCAGCGCCAGCAGCCGGCGCGCGCCGTCTGCCCCGGCGGGGTTCTCCGCCCAGCACCTGTGCAAGACGTCAGTCACCGCCCGGCCGCCGTGACGATAGACGGCGGCGCGGACCTCGGGGTCGCTCATCGCCAGGCTGACTCCGGGCGCGGCCACGGCGGCGGCGGCCAGCCGGTCGCGGGTGGCGTTGGGAAACCGCAGACGCGTCGACGCCTCTCTCACCAGACGCTCGTCCGTCGGGAACAACGTCATCAGCCTGATCACCGGATCGGCACTCAGCTGGACCGCCGCCTCGAACAGTGGGCCGTTCGACGCCTCCGGCAGTATCTGCGCGAGAACCCCGGCGTCCGTCATCGCCGCCATGGCGACGCGAGGATCGGGCGCGGCCAGAAGCGTCATCAGCTCCTTGGACACTCGTTCGGAGGACAGGCGTTGCATGCCGGGCGCGAGGGCGCGGCAGGCTTCCAGCGCCGCCCCATCGGGCTCGCCCCGGCCGTACGAGGCGAAAAAGCGGAAGAAGCGCAGGATGCGCAGAAAGTCCTCGCGGATGCGCGTCCCGGGGTCGCCGACGAAGACGATGCGCCCCGCCGCCGCGTCAGCCATGCCTTCGCCGGTCGGATCGAACACCCGCCCCTCGCCGTCGGCGTAGAGGGCGTTGAGGCGGAAATCGCGGCGCGCGGCGTCCTCGGCCCAGTCGTCGGTGAAGGCCACGGTGGCGTTGCGGCCGTCGGTCGAGACGTCGCGGCGCAGGGTCGTGATCTCGAACGGTTGGCGCTCGGACACAGCCGTCACCGTGCCGTGGGCGATGCCGGTCGGCACGGCCTTCAGTCCGGCGGCGCGGATGGCTCGATCGGTCTCTTCAGGCTTCAGGGTGGTGGCGAGGTCGATGTCGGCCACCGGCGCCCCGATCAGGGCGTTGCGTACGCAACCGCCGACGAAACGGGCGCAGCCGGGACCGCCCGCCGCCTCCAGCGCCGCCATAACCGCCCGCGTGGCCGGGGCGGTCAGCCATGGCTGGTCGTTGAGCCGCATCATGCCGCATCCTCCGCCACGACATCGGGGCCGGCGTCTTCGCCATACAGCCGTGTTCGCAGCGCCCGCACGATCCCCGCCGTCACGCCCCAGATGTACCGCTCCTCATGCGTAATGGCCCAGTACCACCGACGCGGCAGGCCCTCGCGATCATAGGAGTCGCGGCGATGGTTGGCGGGGTCCATCAGATAGTCCCACGGAACCTCGAACACCTCCGCCACCTCGTCCAGCGACGGCGTCGTGGCCGGCGTCGCGGTCAGCCAGCCGACCACCGGCGTCACCAGAAAGCCTGTGCCGGTCTCATAGGCGTCGCCCACCCCCAGCACCTCGACCAGCGCCGGGTCCAAGGCCACCTCCTCGAAGGCCTCGCGCAGGGCGGCCTCAACGGCGGTCTCGCCGGGATCCAGCCGCCCACCGGGAAAGGCGATCTGGCCGGTGTGGCTGGCCAGGCTGTCGGATCGCCGCGTCATCAGAACGGTCGCGCCGTCCTGCCCCGCGATGACCGGGATCAGCACGGCGGCGGGCTGCAACGTCCGCTCGGGGCGATCCGCGCCGGGGTTGAGGTCGAAATCCGACCGCGCCGGAACGCGGTCCGGCGTCCAGCTGACCGCCGGTTCCAGATGCCCGATCAGGCGCTCGCGCAGAGTGGCCAGACTCATTCCACGCCCGCCCCGACCGGACCGAGCGCGAAGGCGACGCCGCCCGAACGCACCGTCAGCCGCCCGTCCTCGACGCTGGCCATCCCGACCAGTTCATAGAAGACCGCCCGCGTGATCCGCGCCCACAGATCGGCTCGGACTTGCACCGAGGGCGACGGTTCGCCGGTCTCGGGATCAGTCTCGACGCTAATCGGATGTTCCGGACCCGCCTCGGTCTCGTCGCCGACGTCGGTGGTGAAGACCAGCACCTCGCCGAGCCGCTCCACGGCCACGGCCCGGAATGGCAGGTCCTCGACCCGGATCGACAGCTTCTCCCCCGGCGTGACCAGCACATAGCCGTCGCCGTCCTTGCGCAGCACGGTCGAGAACAGCCGCACCAGTTCAGCCCGCCCGATCGGCGAGCCCTCGTGCATCCACAGGCCGTCACGGCGGATGACGATGTCGATCTCGCCGCAATGCGCGGGATGCCACAGATGCACCGGCGGCAGCCCACGCCCCGGCGCCTGCTTCGCCGCCGCCACGACGCCCGCCAGTCCGGTCTTGCTGTCCGGGGATTGAGCCATAACCCAGACTTAGGCCGCGTCGCGTGGATCGGAAAGGCGTCGGCCGCGACTCAGACCGGCTGGACCAGCCCCGCCGCCTCGCCCTCGCCCCGCCACAGCACCCGGCGCGGGTCGACAGGTCCGGACAGGCTCACATCCGGCGCGGGCCGGAAACCGAACCGGCCGAAATAGGGAAGATCGCCGACCAGCAGAATGCCGGTTGTCCCCGCATGATCGACGCAGGCCTGCACCAGATCGGCGCCCAGCCCCGCGCGGCGGCTGTCGGCTGCTACCGCGATCGGGCCCAGAAACAGCGCCGGTTCGCCGCCGACCCGGATCGCCCACAGCCGCACCGAGCCGATGATCTCCCCGTCCTCCCGCGCGACAAAGCCCGCGGCGACGCGCGCCCGTTCCCTCAGCCGCTCCGCCGTCTTGGCGAACCTGCCAGGGCCGAAGGCGGCCAGCACCAGGGCCTCGACCGCCGCCGCGTCGGCGGGAGCTTCGATTTCGATGCGCAGGGGCGCGGGTCTGGCGGGGGCGTCGAACATGAGGGCGCGCAACTAGGGCTCGCGCGCCATGGAATCAAGCCGGGGAATCAACCGGCCTTTGAGAAATCTGGCGCGCGCTTCTGGCTGAAGGCCATGAAGGCCTCCATCGCCTCGGGGCTCGACATCTGGCTGCCGAAGGCCTCGCCCTCGCGCTGCATCAGGGCCCACAGCCGCTCGGCGTCGCGCATCAGCCGCTTGGTCTTGCGGATCGAATTGGGCGCCCGCGCCGCCAATTTGCCGGCCAGATCGGCGGCGACCGCCTCGACCTGATCCGCCGGCACCGCCCGGTTGGCCAGACCCCAGGCGACCGCCGTACGCCCGTCAATAGGCTCGCCAAGGGCGAACAGTTCGAACGCCCGCTGATGGCCCAGCACCGCCGGCAGCAGCATCGACGACGCGGCCTCCGGGGCCAGGGCCAGATTGATGAAGGGGACCGACAGCAGGGCGTCCTCAGCCACCACCACCATGTCGCAATGCAGCAGCAGCGTCAGGCCGATGCCGACCGCCCGCCCCCGCACGGCGGCGACCGCCGGCTTGTCCAGATCCGCCAGCGCCTTGAGGAAGCGGAACACCGACATGTCCAACGGCTGCTGCCCCTGCGAGCCGAGGGCGATGAAGTCAGCGATGTCGTTGCCCGCCGAAAAGCTGTCGCCCTGTCCCCGGAACATCAGCACCCGCACTGCGTCATCCGTCCGCGCGCGCTCGGTCGCATCGGACAACGCGGCATACATGGCCTGGGTGATGGCGTTCTTCTTCTCCGGCCGGGCCAGGGTGACGGTCAGGACCCCGCCCGCCAGTTCGGTCTGAATTTGGTCGGTCACGCCGCCTCTCCCCGTTTGATCATCGTCCACCAGTCCACGCCGTCCGCATCACGGACCCGGCTGACCCGGCCGCGATGCAGCAGATAGTTCAGATGGGCGATGGCCTCGCCCGTGGCCATCCCCCGCACCCCGTCCCCGACTGCCCGGGCGAACAGGGCGCCGAAGATATCGACCGCCCGCTTGGGCGTCTGCAACGTCTTCTCCAGCCGCTTCAGCGAAACCTCATGGCCCCGGATCAGCGCGTCCAGCCGCGTGTGCACGCCATGGAACGGCTCGCCATGCGACGGCAAGATCAGGCCGTCGTGGGGCAGGACGCCCTTCATCCGCTCCAGCGAGTCCAGCCAGTCTCCCAGCGGGTCTGCGTCCGGCTCGGTCGGCCAGACCGACACATTCGAGGAAATGCGCGGCAGGATCTGATCCCCGCCCAGCACTACCCCGTCGGCCTCGCGCCACAGGCAGGCGTGCTCCGGGCTGTGCCCCTCGCCGACCACCACGCGCCAATCCTGTCCGCCGATGCTCAGCCGATCGCCTTCGCGCATCCGCACATAGCCGGTCGGCATGGCCGAGACGGCCCGGCCGAACTGGCCGTATTCGCGGCGGTAGGTTTCAATCTGTTCGGGGTCCCAGCCGGCCGCGCGATAGTGGAGCGCCCCCGCTTCCGGAGCCGGTTGTCCTGTATCAGCCAGCAGCATCCGGGCCGTCACATACTCCACCCGCGTCATCACCAGCGGCGCGCCCGTCCGCTCGCACAGCCAGCCGGCCAGACCGATATGGTCGGGATGCATATGGGTGCAGATCACCCGCGTCACCGGCCTCCCGCCCAGCGGACCCGTCAGCAAGGCGTCCCAGCGGTCGCGCGAATCCGGAATGTTCAGCCCGGTGTCGATCAGGGCCCAGCCTTCGCCGTCCTCAACCGCATAGACATTGATGTGATTCAGGGCGATCGGCATCGACAGCCGCATCCACAGGACGCCCGGCGCGACCGTCACGGCCTCGCCGAAGCCGGGCGGGACAGGATGCGGATAGGTCAGACCGCGCCCGTCGCGCGCCGCCTGTTCAATCTCCGCCGGGGCGACTCCGTCCGCCAAGTCCGTCTCCAATTGCAACTCATGACCTTGATACGCCCAAGCGGCCGTCTGCGTCCAGCCGCCCGCGAGCGCATGCCTTGACCCCGCCACATCGGCCCGCCAAGGGTTGGGCCAACGGTTTTCCTATCCGGAGTGTTCTCGTGTTCCACAGAAAGTTGCTCGCTCTCGTGGGCGGCGCCCTCGCCCTGGCGCTGGTCGCGACCCAGCCCGCCTTCGCCCAGGACGTCCCTGACAACCCCGATCCGGGCGGCCGTTCGGAATCCGATCGGGCCTCCGGCGCCATCCGCGGCGAGGGCGTCCTGCCCGGCCGCATCGGCGGCGGTCGTCGCGACCGCGTGCCGGACAACCGGGCGACCCGCCAGCGCGCGGCCCCGCCCCCGGCGGTCGTCACACCCGAGGAAATCAAGGCCGCCGCCCAGGCTCTGGTCGTCGCCGCCGGCGCCACCTGCCAGGTGACCGAGGCCGCCCAGCCCGGCATCAACGCGGAACAGCAGAAGATTTATGAAGCCGCCTGTTCGGAAGGCCCCGGCTATATTCTGATCGAGGCGACCCCGCCCCAGAGCTTCGACTGCCTCGAACTGGCAGGCACCGCCTACAGCGCCCGTCTGCGTGATCCCGCCGCCGACGTCGGCCAGCAGTGCCTGCTGCCCGCCAACCAGAACGGACTGGCCGTCATCGGCGGCTGGGCCCGCGGCGCGGGCGTCAGCTGCACGGTCGACGAGGCCGTCGCCATTGGCAAAAGCGACGCCGACAACATCGTCTATGAGGTCGGCTGCGCCGGCGCGGACGGCTACTGGCTGGAACGCGTCGGAACCGGCTGGGATCTCAAGGACTGCCTGCAGGTCTCTTCGACCGGCGGAACCTGCCGCTTCACCACCGGTCAGGAACAGGCTGACGGCTTCGAGCCCAAACTGGCCGGCACCGACGCCGCCGGTTGCGACGTCACCCAGGTCCGCCTGATGGGCTCCAACGCCAACGGCCGCTTCTACGAGGCCAAATGCGCCGTCGAAGGCGAAGGCTATATCGCCCGCATCAACAACGAAGGCGTGACCCAGCAGATCTACCCCTGCGCCACTGCCCAGCGCATCGGCGGCGGCTGCACCTTGACCCCCGCCCCGGCCGCGGCCCCGACCGAGTAATCGGACGGACATTCCATCGAGATGACGCCCCGGAGTTCGCTCCGGGGCGTTTTCGTTTGGGCGATCGCGGCTTCACAGACCGCCCCGACGCGCCGTAAGCATGGCGTATGCGCATCGCCACCTGGAACGTGAACTCCGTCAACGCCCGCCTGCCGACGGTGCTGGCGTGGCTGGAAGCGGCCCGGCCCGACGTGGTCGGCTTCCAGGAGATCAAATGCCTCGACGAAAAATTCCCTCGCGAGGCCTTTGAGTCGCTCGGCTACAACGTCGAGACCAATGGCCAAAAGACCTACAACGGCGTCGCCCTGCTCTCGAAATATCCGCTCAGCGATGTGCGGCGCGGCCTGCCCGGCGTCGACGCTTCGGGCTTCGAGGCCGAGTTCGAACAGGCCCGCTACATCGAGGCCGTCATCGAATGCCCGCGCCCGGTCCGCGTCGGCTGCCTCTATCTGCCCAACGGCAATCCTGTCGGCACGTCCAAATTCGATTACAAGCTCGCCTGGATGGACCGCCTCCACGCCCATGCGAAGGATCTGCTGCGGCAGGAAGAGGCCTTCACCCTGTGCGGCGACTACAACGTCATCCCGACGCCGGACGACGCGAAGAACCCGTCCGCCTGGGTGACGGACGCCCTGTTCCAGCCCGAGAGCCGCGCCGCCTTCCGCGCCCTGAACAATCTCGGCCTGTCCGAGGCCGGGGGGCTGGGCAAACAGCCGCCGGGGACCTTCACCTTCTGGGACTACCAGGCCGGAGCCTGGCAGCGCGACCACGGCATCCGCATCGACTTCCACCTGCTGTCGCCGCAGGCCGCCGATCGCTTCGTCGGCGTCGAAACCCATCGCGACGCCCGCGACATGGAGAAACCTTCGGACCACGTCCCCGTCGTCGTCGAGCTGGAGGACTGAGCTTGGCGGATGTGCTCAGGGTCATATTGCTGGTGGCCCTGGCGGCGGCGGCCCTGACCACGGGCGCCCTGGTTCTGGCCTGGTGGATGGAGCCCGTCCGCCGTATGCGCCGGGCCCTGCTGAAATCACTCGGCGCCACGCCTGAGGCCGAGGCCCTGTCGCCCGCCGAAGGCCGCGCCGCCGGCCTCGACTTCGACGGCGCCCAGGTCGCCGTGCTGTGGAACCGTGGCGGCTCGGGTCTGGTCTACGCCTTCGAGGAGATCGAGGGCGGCGAGATCATCGTCGATGGTCACGTCGTCGCCCGCGTCCGTCGCGGCGAGGCGCGCAAGGCCCTCGACCTGCTGGCCCCCGACGCCGAACAGGTGGTGCTGCGGCTGATGTTCGCCGACGCCCGCCACCCCGAGTTCGAACTGGCGCTCTGGGACGCCACCCTGCCGGTCCAGACCAGCTCGCCCGGCGAGGCCCTCCGGCTCGGGCGCCGCTGGCTCTCGCACCTCGAGGCCTTGCTGAAGGGTTGATATAAGACCCGCTCATCCCGGCGAAAGCCGGGACCCAGTCCTGTCCAGCTTGACGCCGGCGATTCAGGACGTGGACTCCTGGAACACATCGAACCGTTCATCACCCAAAGCATTGGGTCCCGGCTTTCGCCGGGATGAGCGGATGATTTGGGTCCAGCCATTGCCGCTCTACGGGCAGGACCGCTAGAACCCCCCATCCCTGTTGCCCCGAGTACCCGAGGAGCCCCCGTGGCCCGCCTGTTCGACGCCTACATCATCGCTGACTGGACCGCCGCCGAGAGCAGGAAGCTCGGCGATACGTCCCTGTGGCTCGGCGTGGCCAAACGCGACGTGCGTTTCCGCCTCTATACCGAGACCCACAACGTCGCGACGCGGGCCGAGGGCGAGGCCCTGCTGGCCTCCCTGCTGGCCGAGCATCGCAAGCGCGGCGATCGGGTGCTGGTCGGTTTCGACTTCAATTTCGGCTTCCCCGCCGGCACGGCCGCGCGGCTAAAGCTGACCGGAACGGCGTGGTCGGCGATGTGGAAATTCCTCGCCTCCAATGTGGTCGACAAGCCCGACAACACCAACAACCGCTATCAGGTCGCGGCCAAGATCAACCGGCTGATGACCGACAACGCCTGGCCCATGTGGGGCGCCCCGGCCAATCAGGCCCAGCGCTGGCTGACCACAACCAAGCCCCCCGCGGGTTCGACCGCCGACATTCCCGAGTACCGCGTGACCCAGGACGCGGTCCGCAAGGGCAAGCTCCAGCCCAGGTCGGTCTGGCAGATGCACGGCGCCGGCGCGGTCGGAGGCCAGACCCTGGTCGGCGTCCCGGCCGTCCGCCGCCTGCTGGAAAAGCTCGGCCCCTCGGGCGCCGTCTGGCCCTTCGGCACCGGCTGGCGCGCGCTGGACGCCGCCGACGTCGAGCCGCTCTCGGCCCTGGTGGTCGAGGTCTATCCCTCGATGTTCGACGCCAGACCCAATGAGGGCGAGTTCAAGGATCAGGCCCAGGTGCGGGTGACCGCCGAACATTTCGCCAAGCTGGACGAGACCGGCGCCCTCTCCGCCGCCTTCGCCCCGCCCAAGGGCGCCGACGAGGCCCTGATCGCCAAGGTCGAGCAGGAAGAGGGCTGGATTCTGGGGGCCTGACTTCAAAGCTATCGTCATTCCGGGCGAAGCGCAGCGGAGACCCGGAACCCAGCGGCGCGCGAGAGCGCGAAGCTGTCGGGAGCACAGTGTTCCGGAGTAGCCTTGCTTTCGACCGCCAGTGTTTCGCCGCCGTCGCGGCGCCGCTGGGTCCCGGCCTTCGCCGGGATGACGATAGCAAGAGAGGGAGCTCCACCCTGGCCCGCCGCCCCCTCATCATCGCCCACCGCGGCGCCTCGGGCGAACGGCCCGAGCACACCCGCGCGGCCTATGAGCTGGCGGTCGAACAGGGCGCGGATTTCATCGAGCCCGATCTGGTGATGAGCCGCGACGGCGTCCTGATCGTGCGCCACGAGAACGAGATCGGCGAGACCACCGACGTCGCGACCCGCCCGGAGTTCGCCGGGCGCCGCACCCTGAAGACCATCGACGGCCGGCCCGTCACCGGCTGGTTTACCGAGGACTTCACCCTCGCCGAACTGAAGACCCTGCGCGCCCGCGAACGCCTGCCTGACCTGCGTCCCGCCAACACCGCCTTCGACGGACTGAAACCGATCCTGACCTTCGAGAAGGTCCTCGACATCGCTCTCGCAGCGGGCGTCGGCGTCGCACCCGAGCTGAAACACCCGTCGTATTTCGCTGCGCTTGGCCTGCCGATGGAGGACGCCTTCGTCGCCACGCTAGAGCGCCGCAGCCTGACCCGCGCCGGCGCTCCGGTCCTGATCCAGTGTTTCGAGGTCGGACCCCTGCAACGCCTGCGCGCGCGCCTCGCCACGCCCCTGCTGCAACTGGTCGCCGCGTCCGGCGGCCCGTTCGACCGGCCGGACCTCAGCCATGCCGCCATGACCGCGCCGCATGGCCTTGCCGACATCGCCGCATACGCCGACTGGATCGGCGCCGACACGGCCCTGATCGAGCCGCTCCCCGGCGCTCCGACGAACTTGATCGCCGACGCCCACGCCGCCGGCCTCAAGGTCGCCGCCTGGACCTTCCGCGCCGAGAACGCCTTCCTGCCCGAGGCTGACAGGATGGGCGACGACCCGGCGGCACATGGACGGTTGAGGGACCGGCTGGCTCGGTTCGCTGCATACGGGCTGGACGCGGCCTTCATGGACCAGCCGGGGCTCGCTACGCGCTGACCCGGACAGGGACTCCCGCCCCGGACAGGCCGCCCTTCTCGCCCCCGAAATCCGCCCTTCCCGCCCCCCGGCGAAATTTCTTCCTGGCGCCCCTTACAGCCGTCGTAAAATACCCTTGGTCGGTTCCCGGACCGCCGCCGGTCTTTGACAATCCAGCCCCCCCGCCGCGACCGCCCCAGGCGCGGCGACACACCCGCAACGCGCCGATGCGCATGTCCTCAGAGGGGCGAGAGTAGCGGTTTTCGCATTTTTCCCACCGACAGGGACTCTCGCTGCCGGCATAGCGCGGCCACTACGCGATACGCTTGTCATCCCGGCCGAACCCCGGCAAAAGCCGGGGGGAGAGCCGGGACGGAATGAGCTCACTGACGGACCTCCCGGAAATCGCCTTGCGATTGTCCGGGAGACAGTTGGCCGCCACGCCGTGTGTCCTGACCTGTCTCCCGGATAACGGCTGACGCCGCTTCCGGGAGAAAGAAGTCATTGCGCACCAGCGTCCCGGATCGCCGCTTCGCGGCGTCCGGGATGACAAGCTCCCATCAGCCGGGAGTCAGCCCGCGATCATCCCGAAATCCGCCACCCGGCCCATGACGCTGCGGACCTGGCCCAGCAGCTTCAGCCGGTTGTCGCGTTCCGCTTCCACGTGGGAATTCACCATCACCTGATCGAAGAAGGCGTCCACCGGCGCCCGCAGCCGCGCCAACGCCGTCATGGCGGCGGCGAAGTCCTCGGTCTCCAGCGCCGCGTCCACGGCGGTCGCGGCGGCGGCGGCGGCGAAGGCCAGCGTCGTCTCCTCGTCCGGCTGCCCCGGCAGGCCGGTCCGGACCAAGCCGGTCGGCAGCGGTCCCTTCTTCTCCTCGGCCTTGAGGATGTTGGACGCCCGCTTGTACCCGGCCAACAGATTGGCCCCGTCGTCCGTGGCGAGGAACGCCTCCAGCGCCTCCACCCGCCGCACGATGCGGACGAGGTCGTCGTCGCCCAGCGCGAAGACGGCGTCGACGAGATCGTGCCGCTTGCCCTGATCGCGGAGGAGGACCTTCAGGCGGTCGGCGAAGAAGGCGACCAATTCTTCCCGAACACGCCCACGCTTGGCTTCAGAAGTCTCTTCTGGCTCGTGCACCGTCTTGAGCGAAGAACCGATGTGATGCTCCAGGATCGAAAGGGGCGGGGCACCGGCATCCTTTTGATCAAGCAGCGACCTCCACGAAATCCGAGCACCGTTCTCCAGCACCAGCCGGATCACCCCCAGCGCCGCTCTCCGCAGCGCGAACGGGTCCTTCGACCCCGTCGGCTTCTCATCGATGGCGAAGAACCCGACCAGCGTATCCAGCTTGTCCGCCAATGCCACGGCCACCGTCAGCGGCGCGGTCGGCACGGAGTCCGCCGGCCCCTGCGGCTTGTAGTGGTCCCGCACGGCGTCGGCTATCGCATCACGATAGCCCTCCCCCTCGAGGGGGGAGGGTTGGGAGGGGGTGGAGGCAGGCTGCTGGTCAGCGGGCGCGGATGGGCGTTGGCCGCCGGGCGACGAAGCCTCTCGCGCCAAGTCCTGAGACGAAGTGCTTCCACCCCATCCCCCGACCCCTTCCCCCTCGAGGGGAAGGGGGGAAGCGAGGGCGCGGGCGTAGTAGCCGCCCATGACGCCCTGAAGCTCGGGGAATTCCCCGACCATGGCGGAAGCGAGGTCGGCTTTCGACAGACGCGCGGCCTGTTCCGCCTGATCCGGATCGGCCCCGACCAGCGGCGCGATCTCCCGCGCCAGCGCTGCGATCCGCTCGACCCGTTCGGCCAGCGTCCCCAGCTTGGCGTGGAAGGTCACCCCCTCCAGCTTCTTCGACCAGACGTCAAAGCCGGTCTTCAGGTCCTCGTCCCAGAAGAAGCGGGCGTCATCCAGACGCGCTGACAGCACCCGGCTGTTGCCGGCGGCCAGGGCCTTGCCGCCGTCGCTCGCCTCGACATTGGCCACGACCACAAAATGCGGGGCCAGCCCGTGCGTCGCCGGATCGCGCACCGCGAAATATTTCTGGTGCACCTTCATCGACAGCCGCACCACCTCGGGCGGCAGGCTGAGGAAGGCCGGGTCCATGTCCCCAAGGATCGGCGTCGGCCATTCGGCCAGCCCCACCACCTCGTCAAGCAGGCCGTCGTCGTCGACCAGCGCCAGCCCCCGGGCCGCGCAGACGCCCTGCGCCGCCTCGAGAATCTTCAGCCGCCGGTCGACGGCGTCCAGCAGGACGAAATCACTTTCCAGTTTGGCGCGATAGTCGGCGAAATCCTTCACCACGAAAGGCCGGCCGCAGCCCAGGAACCGGTGGCCCTCGGTCAGGTCGCCGCTCTGGATGCCGCCGATCTCGAACGGCACGACATGACCGTCGAACAGGGCGACGATCCGCTTCAACGGCCGCACCCAGCGCAGCGTCCCGGAACCCCAGCGCATCGACTTGGGCCACGGGAAACCGCGCACGATCTGGTCGACCATGTCCGGGATCAGCTCGGCCGTCGCCTGCCCCTTGCTGCTGATGACGGCGAAGAACACCCCTTCGCGTTCGACCAGCTGGTCCTTCGTCAGGCCGGTCTTCCTCAGGAAGCCGTCCAGCGCCTGTTCCGGCGCATTGGCCCGCGGGCCCTTGACCTCTTCCTCGCGGTCCGGCGTCGCCGCCGGCAGCCCCTCGACCACCAGGGTCAGCCGCCGCGGCCCGGCGAAGGTGGTCAGCGCCTCATACGTCAGCCCGGCCGCCTTCAGCCGCTCCGCCGCCATCCGCTCCAGATCACGCGCCGCCCCGCCCTGCATGCGGGCCGGGATTTCTTCGGAAAACAGTTCGAGAAGGAGTTGGGGCATCAGACGCGCCCCCTTTCCTGTTCCACCCATTCGGTGGCGCAGGCCTTACAGAGATCGCGGATGCGGCCGATGTAGCTCTGGCGTTCGGCGACGGCGATGGCCCCGCGGGCATCCATCAGGTTGAACAGGTGGCTGGCCTTCAGCACCTGATCATAGGCCGGCAGCACCAGCGCCTGATCCTGCGGCCCCTTCATCGCCAGCAGGCGGCCGACCTCGCCGACCATGTCCTCGAACCGGCGCTTCAGCCCGTCGACGTCATAGCCGTGGAAATTGGCTTCCGACTGCTGGCGCTCGTTCTCGAGGAAGACCTCGCCATAGGTCAGGCCCTCCTTGGTGAATTTCAGATCGTAGACGTTGTCGACGCCCTGGACGTACATGGCCAGCCGCTCCAGCCCGTAGGTCAGCTCGCCCGAGACCACGTCGACCTCGATGCCGCCTACGCCCTGAAAATAGGTGAACTGCGTCACCTCCATCCCGTCGCACCAGACCTCCCAGCCCAGCCCCCAGGCGCCGACGGTCGGGTTCTCCCAGTCGTCCTCGACAAAGCGGATGTCGTGCAGTTTCGGATCGATGCCGATGGCCTTCAGCGAACCCAGATACAGGGCCTGCAGGTCGTCAGGGTTCGGCTTCAGAATGACCTGATACTGGTAATAGTGCTGGAGCCGGTTCGGATTCTCGCCATAGCGACCGTCGCCGGGCCGCCGCGACGGCTGGACATAGGCCGCCTTCCACGGGCGCGGGCCGAGGGCGCGCAGCACCGTCGCCGGATGCAGGGTGCCGGCCCCGACCTCGATGTCATAGGGCTGCAGGATGGCGCAGCCCTGATCGCCCCAGTATTTGTGGAGCGTCAGGATCAGGTCCTGAAAGGCCAAGGGAGACTTCGGCGGTTCGGTGGTCACGTCAGGCTTTTTCGTCCGGGGAAGAAGGCGGCGGACCCTAGACGGGCGGCCCTTTGCGGGCAAGGCGAAGGCCCGTCATACGCTTCCTTAAGCGCCGCCACGCTATGACCGCCGCCATGAAGCAGATCGACCAGATGCGCCGGCGGGCCGCGCGCTATCTCGACATCGAGGCGGTGACCATCGCGCCGGCGTGCGGGGTCTTTTCGCTGAGCTTCGACGACATCCCCGCCAGCGCCTGGACCGAGGCCGGGCCGATCCTCGCCGAACATGGCGTCAAGGCCACCTACTATGTCTGCGGCGGCCTGGCCGGCGGGGTCAATATGGACCGCGACCAGTTCGAGGTGGAGCACCTGCAGGCCCTGCATGCCGCCGGCCATGAGGTTGGCTGCCACACCTTCGGCCACACCAGCGCCCTGCGCATGGACGCCGAGGCCCTGCGGCTCAGCCTCACCGCCAACGCCGCCTGGGTGGCGGAACGGCTGGACGGCTATCGCATGACCACCTTCGCCTGGCCGTTCGGCGACGCGACGGTCAGCGCCAAACGGGTGGTCCGTGAACGGTTCGCCATGGCGCGGGGCGTGCGGGACGGCGTCAATGCGGGTCGCGAGGACCGGGCGCTGATCAAGAGCATCGGCCTCGAGAGCCGCCGTCTGCCCGGCTACGACCTCAAGGCGCTGATGGCCGAGACGGCGGCGTCGAAGGGCTGGCTGACCGCCTATGGCCACGACGTCTCGGACCGGCCGACGGACTATGGCTGCACGCCCGCCGACCTCGACCGGGTGCTGCGCGCGGCGAAGGCGGCCGGACTGGAGATCGCGCCGGTGGGGGTGGCGTGGGGCCGGATGACCGGCGCCTGACCGCTACGCCGCTTCGCTCATCATCGCGGCCTTGCGCGCATCCGCCCATTTGATCAGGGCGGCGCGGGGGAAGGCGACGATCCACGAACGGGCCGTGTATTCGCCCGCCTCAATCAGGGCGGCGCGGGTCGGGGAAGAGGTCGCGGCGCGCTGGGTGTGAATCTCGCCCGGCCCCTGATGAACCATGAAGGCGCCGTGCTTCAGCAGGTTGAGCCGCAGATAGGCGAGGCGGGGGCTGATCTGCTCCAACGGCGGATCATAGAACCAGCTGGAGCCCAGCATGCCGGCCATCTCCGGGCGGCGCTTGCAGATCTCGGCGGCCGTGGCCCAGGCGCGGTCCCAGCCGGCCTCGTTGAAGTCCGCCAGTTCGCGGCTCTCGGTATGGACCTCCAGCCACGGCTTCCAGGCCTGGGCGGCGGCGTAGGCCGGGATCACCGACCAGCCCCAGCCCTCGCGGGCGTGACGCAGCACCTGTCCGGGCCCCATGGGCGAGCTGAGGTCGATCATCTGGGTGCGAGCGCCGGGCACGCTGAGGACCAGGGAGATGCGGACGTCCTTGGCCCAGAAGTCGCGGTCATAGGGATCGGCAGCGGCGGTCAGGAAGTCGGCGAGGCGCTGGATCCATTCCGGATACAGCTCATGGACCGCGGCGGGCATGTCAGCAGCGGGAACCCGGGCCGGCATCTCCAGCGCCCACAGCGCGACGAGGGCGCGGCGGTGGTCGTCGGTCAGGGCGGCGCCGAAGGCCTCGGCCAGGGCCTCTTCCGCGCGGTGTCCCGGCTGGTCGAAATCCCAGTGCGGGGCAGAGGCGGCGGCCGCGGCGGCGGCGGCGTCCTTGAGGGCGTGAAGCAGGGCGCGGTCATCGACCGGGACCTTGTTCAGCACCGCTTCGAACGCGGCGATCTGTGCGGGCGAGAGCGTTTCCATGCCGCCAGTCTGCCAGACACGGGTTTGCCGACGGTTAAGGTCCAGATCAGGGCTACCGCAGGACGGTCGGCCGGACCCACCAGTCGGGGTGAAGGGTCGCCAGCGCTCGTCCGGCGGCCTCAGCCGCCTCCGCCGTATCGAACAGGGCGAAGACCGTAGCGCCCGACCCCGTCATCCGGGTCAGGCGTGCGCCGGGCAGGGCCGAAATGGCCGCCATTGCCTTGCCGATCGCCGGGGCGAGGGTCACGGCAGGCGCCTGCAGATCGTTCCGCTGGTTCGTCAGCCAGTCCATAACGGAGGCGGCGTCGCGGACGGATGGCGGCGGGGGCCGATCCGCTTGCCCGGAAGAACCCGCGTCAAAGGCGCTATAGACGGCTCCGGTCGAGGACGGAACGCCCGGATTGACCAGCAGCGCCGGAAGCGGCGGGAGATCAGTCTCGAAGGTCAGGACGTCGCCCCGCCCCTCGGCCCAGGCGGCGCGGGCGTGCAGGCACATGGGTCCGTCGGCGCCGAGGCCGGCGGCGATCTCCGCCAGCGCCGCATCGTCGAACGGCAGGCCGAGCGCATCCCGCGCCAGCTTCAGCATGGCCCCGGCGTCCGACGAACCGCCGCCAAGACCCGCGGCCACCGGCAGTTGCTTGTCGACGGTGATCCGCAGTCCCGGCTCGCCGATGCCCGCCGCCGCGCCCAGCGCGCGCGCTGCCCGTAGCACCAGATTGTCGTCCCCGGCGTCGAGCGCGCCGGCGAAGGGTCCGGTGACCGCCAGCGACAGGCGGTCCTCCGGCTCGACCGTCAGGCGGTCGCCGACATCGGCGAAGGCGACCAGGCTGGCCAAGGGGTGGTAGCCGTCCGCCTCAAGCGGTCCCACATGCAGGAACAGATTGACCTTGGCGGGCGCGAGCCGGGCGATCGCGGCCATGGCTCAGGATTGGCCTGCGGACACCGGCGGCGCGACCGACAGGCCCTTGGCCAGCTTCTGCTCCACCTCGGCGCGGCGTTCGGCGTCGGGACCCAGCGTCAGCACCCGGCTCCACTGCCACTGGGCCTCACGCCGCCGGCCGACCTGCCAGTAGGCGTCGCCGAGGTGGTCGTTGATCTCGGCGTTGGCGGGCTCCTTGCCGACAGCGCCCTCGAGGGTCTCGACGGCGATGTCGTACTGGCCCTGCCGGAATTGGGCCCAGCCCAGCGAGTCCTGGATGTTGCCGTTCGCGGGCTCGGCGGCGTGGGCGCGGGCCAGCATCTCTGCCCCCTGATCGACGCGGCGACCGGTATCGACCCACATATAGCCAAGGGTATTGAGCAGGGAGGGATTGTCCGGCGCGGTCTGAAGGGCCGCCCACAGCTCGGCCTCGGCTTCCTCGATACGGCCGAGTTCCTGCAGCGTCAGGCCACGGATTTCCCGGATATCCGGATGGGCCCGCGCGGCGTTCGCGCTCGGATCGTCGATTGCGCCGAGGGCTTCCTCATGACGGCCAAGGCTGTTCAGCTGGCCCGTCAGCAATGTGAGAATTTGGGGATCGTCCGGCGAAACAGCGCGCGCGCGTTCGAAAGCGGCCAGCGCCTCGGCCGAGCGATCTTCGCGCGCGTAGCTGAACCCCATGCCGACCTGGGCCTCGGCGTAGCGGAGCGGGTTCGCCGGCCCGACCCGGGAGAACGCCTCGCGCGCGTCCGCCTGTTGGGTCCCGGCGGCGAGGGTCTGTCCCAGATGCAGGGCGATCTCATCATCAGGATGCAGATTCTCCGCCATCCTCAGGTAGACGACGACCTGCGACCGGGCCTCGGGGTTGGAACCGAGGAAGCTGGCCGCAAACCTGAGTCCCTGGGCCGCCAGTTGGGTCGGGGCGGGCGCTGCCGGCGGGCGGATCCGGACCAGATTCCGGGCTTCGGCCGACGTGTTCGATCCCTCCGGCGAGACTGCGTCGAGCACCTCCTGGTAGTAGGCAAGGGCGTCAGCGTCCCGGCCGCGCCGCTTCAGGAAGTCGGCGTAGTCCCGCGCGAACAGCTGGGTGGCGATCGGGACCTCAAGCAGGGTCTGAAAGGCGGCCTCGGCCTCGGCATAGCGGCGGCGACTTTCCAGCAGCCGGGCGTGCTGGTGCAGCAATATAAGGGTGGCCGGATCGCTGGGCGCCAGCGACACCGGCGTCAGGGCCGCGTCCCAGTCGTTTGCCGCGGCGGCGACCGGCGCCCGCAAAAAGCGCGCCGCCATTGCAAACGCCTCGTCAAAGTCGCCTGACTCCAGAATCGCCAGTCCAGACCGCGCATCGCCGCGTTGCACCGCCTCGACCACCCCGGCGAGCCGCCCCGCGTCGACAAGCTCCGGTTCATGCTGGATGCCGGGAGACGTCTGGACAATGGCGTTGAGGTCCCCAGCCATCAGACTTGCACGGAAGGCGTCGAAACCCACGCGCGGCTGCTCCGGCACCAGACTCTGGCTCCGGGCCAGCAGATGGGAACCTTCGGCGTAGTCGCCGCGAAGGCTGGCGAGCAGACCGGACAGGTAGAGACCGTAGGCGGACTGTCCCGTCGCATCGACGGGCACTGGCGCCCAGATCGCGGGAATGGGGGGGGCTTCGGGTTCGACCGGGGCGGCCGCAGCCGGTTCCGCGTGACCGACGAGTGGCGGTCGGATAGCCTGGCCGGGTTCTTCGTCACGTAAGACAGGCACGGTGACCGGCGGCTGGGTCAGCGGCGGATCGATGATGATCATCGGCGCATCCTGCGCCACGGCGGGGGCGGCCAGCGCGGTCAGGGCGCAGGCGGTCAGGAGCAGGGACAGTCGGGAAAGACGCATGACGGCGAACCTTCCCGCTTTATGAGGCGGCGACAAGGCCCCTCGCCCGGCGCGGGTCACATATTCGGATAGTTCGGCCCGCCGCCGCCCTCGGGCGTGGTCCAGACGATGTTCTGGGACGGGTCCTTGATGTCGCAGGTTTTGCAGTGGACGCAGTTCTGGGCGTTGATCTGGAAGCGCGGATTGTTCCCCTGCTCGTCGTACAGAACCTCGTAGACACCCGCCGGGCAGTAGAGACGCGCCGGCTCGCCGTATTCCGGCAGATTGACCCGGATCGGGATCGACGGGTCCAGCAGCTTCAGATGGGCCGGCTGTTCCTCGGCGTGGTTTGTGTTGGAGATGAAGACGGAGGACAGTTTGTCGAACGACAGCTTCCCGTCCGGCTTGGGATAGGCGATCGGCTTGTGTTTCGAAGCCTTTTCGGTCGAGGCGGCGTCGGTCTTGCCGTGCTTCAGGGTCCACGGCAGGTTCACGCGGAACAGGGACGAGAACCACATGTCGAACAGACCCAGCGCCCCGCCCAGCGAGGTACCGAAGCGCGACAGATAGGGTTTGGCGTTCCGGACCTGCTTCAGCTCCTTGTAGACCCAGCTCTTCTCATAGGCGGTCTGGTACTCGATCAGCTGATCGCCCGCGCGCCCGGCCTGCACCGCGTCCCAGGCGGCGTCGGCGGCCAGCATGCCGGTCTTCATGGCGTTGTGGCTGCCCTTGATCCGCGGCACGTTCACGAAGCCGGCCGAACAGCCGATCAGGACGCCGCCGGGGAAGCTGAGCTTCGGCACTGACTGGAAGCCGCCCTCCGTGATCGCCCGCGCGCCGTAGGAGATACGGGTCCCGCCCTCCAGATGCTCGCTGATCGCCGGATGGTGTTTGAAGCGCTGGAACTCGTCGAACGGCGACAGGTGCGGATTTTTGTAGTTCAGGTGCACGACGTAGCCGATGGCCACGTAGCGGTCGCCGAAATGGTACATGAAGCTGCCGCCGCCGGTGAACTCGTCCAGCGGCCAGCCGGTGGTGTGCTGCGCCAGGCCGGGGCGGTGTTTGTCGGCCGGGACCTGCCAGAGCTCTTTCAGGCCGATGCCGAATTTCTGCGGCTGGGCGTCGTCACAAAGATTGTGACGAGCCATGATGGTCTTGGCCAGGGAGCCGCGCACGCCCTCGGCGATGAAGACGTATTTGCCGTGCAGTTCGATGCCCGGCTGGAAGTCATCAGTGGGCTTGCCGTGGCGGTCGATGCCGAAAACGCCGGCGACAACGCCCTTCACCCGGCCCGTCGGTTCATCCCAGACCACATGGCTGGCGGCCATGCCCGGATAGACTTCGACGCCGAGGGCCTCGGCCTGCTCGCCCAGCCAGCGGGCGAGATTGCCCAGCGACGCGATGTAGCAGCCGTCGTTGTGCATCATCGGCGGCAGCAGGGGCATGGGCAGGGAGGCTTGACCCATCGGCCCGAGGATCATGAACCGGTCCTCGGTCACCGGGGTCTCCAGCGGCGCGCCGCGGGCCTTCCAGTCAGGAAACAGTTCGTTCAGCGCCTTCGGATCGATGACGGCGCCGGAGAGGATGTGGCCGCCGATTTCGGCGCTCTTTTCCAGCACGGCGACGGTGACTTCCTTGCCGTCTTTTTCCGCCCGCTGCTTGAGCCGAATGGCGGCGGCGAGGCCCGCGGGGCCGCCGCCGACGATGACGACGTCGTACTCCATCACCTCGCGCTCGACGCCCGCCAAGGCCTCGGCGGGCGGCAGTTTGTCGATCACGGCCTCCTGCCAGGCGTTTGTCGCACCGCCTTCGATGGCATTGTCGGCCATGGCCAGATTTCCTCGTCGTCAGTGGGGTCTTGCTGTTTTCCGCTTATCGGAAGGTGACGCAAGGGTGGTCAAGGACTATCCCTGTGCCGAGCACCATGAGCCCTCATTCACTCGACACCGCCAAAGCCGAAAGCCTGCTCGCCTTCTGGCGCGATGCGGGGGTCGACGCCTGTTTCGAGGACGCGCCCATCGACCGCACGCATGTCGCGCCGCCGCCGGCCGTCAAGGCGGTGGCCAAGGCCACGGCCTCGGTGACGCCGATCATCGCGACCGGCGACGCCCTGTCCGAAGCGCGGCGTCTGGCGGCGGGCGCTGACACGCTGGATGCCCTCGGCCTCGCCATTGCGGGTTTCGAGGGCTGCCCCTTGCGCGGCATGGGCGCGAAACAGGCGGTCTTTTGCCGCGGCAATCCCGAGGCTGAGGTGCTGGTCATCGGCGAAGGCCCCGGCGCCGAAGAAGATGAACGCGGCCAGCCCTTCATCGGCAAGGCCGGGAAACTGCTGGATCGGATGCTGGCCGAGGCGGGACTTGAGGGGCGGGTGTTCATCACCAACACCGTCTTCTGGCGGCCACCCGGCAACCGCACGCCGACGGCGGCGGAACAGGCTGTCTGTGCCCCCTTCGTCGAACGGGCCTTCGCCCTGTTGAAGCCGAAGGCGGTGCTGCTGCTCGGCGCGGCGTCGGCCAAGTCGGTTCTGGCGACCGACGAGGGCATCATGCGGATGCGCGGACAGTGGCGGGAATGGCGGCTGGCGGAGGGTGCGGTGTCCGCTCCCGCCTTGCCGACACTGCACCCGGCCTTCCTGCTGCGGCAGCCCATCGCCAAGCGCGAGGTCTGGGCGGATCTGCTGTCGCTGGCGGCGCGGATCGAGGCGGACGGTTAAGCTCGTTCACCCTTCAGACTCAAAACTGCCCCAAAAAGGGGTGAAATCTTGACTTGGGCCGAGGCAGTGGCGCCTTTCTGGCCTGACGACCGAACGAACAGCGCGAATTGACCCGAGTTGAGACGGGTCGCTCGCCGCTCTCAGGGGGGCCGCCTAAAGTGCGATCTGTTTTCCGCCGCGCGATTTTCGCGCCGACGTTGGCTTTGGCGTTGTGCGCCCTGGCCGGCGCCGTGCACGCCGAGGGGGGTGACCGTCGCCCGCCTTCGACCCTGAGCGCCGCGGACCGCCTCAACTACACCACCGCCTTCGACGCCCTGCGCCGTGGCGACCTGGAAGCCGCCCGCGCCTCGGCGCGGCGGGCCAATGATCGCGTTTTGCTGGGGCAGGTCGAATTCGAGCGTCTGTTCCACGCCGATTATACCGCCACGTTTGAAGAGCTGGCGGCCTGGCTGGAGGAGTATTCGGACCTCCCCGCCGCCGAACGCGCCTGGAATCTGGCCATGCGCCGCCGCCCCGACGGCGCGGCCGAGCCGCGGCAGCCCTCGCGGATGGGTGGCGGACGCTTCTGGAATCGCATCGAAGCCGCCGGCGGAAACACCGAGGCCGATCCGATGAAGGCTGCCCGGGTCGCTCTGAACCGCGACGACCTGACCGGCGCTGTCACGATCGGCGAGCAGATCGGTGACTGGTGGACGGTCGGCCTGGCCCAGTACCGGCTGGGCGAATTCGCCGCCGCCAAGATCGCTTTCGAACGCGTTCTGGATGATCCGACCGAGGACGGCTGGGGCCGTTCCGGCGCCGCCTTCTGGGCCGCGCGTTCGGCGGGACGGTCAGGCCAGCAGGACCGCGTTCAACCGCTGCTGCACCGCGCCGGAACCTGGCCCGCGACCTTCTACGGCCAGATCGCCCTGCGCCAGCTGGGCGAAGAACCGGCGGTCGAGAACCTGGGGCCGACGCCCTATGCCGCCGGGAACCTGCGACGCGCCTCCTACCAGGCCGAGGAGCCCATCGGCGTCGACGCCGACGAGCTGGACGAATTCATCCGCTCCGAGCCCCGCGCGCGTCGCACCGTGGCCTTCTTCGAGATCGGTCGCCGCGCCGATGCCCGCGACGAGCTGCGGACCGGCCTGCGCGCCGCCGTCACCGACCGGGGCCGCCAACTGTGGGCCGCCCTCGGCCGCGCGCTGGGTCCCAGGGTCACCGGCTCGGGCGACGATGTGCGCCGCATCGACGCCACCCACTACGCTCAACCAGTGATCGAGCCGGACGGCGGTTTCACCGTGGAGCGGTCGCTGGTCTACGCCATCGCCCGCAAGGAAACCGGCTTCAACGCCCGCGCCCGTTCAGGCGCCGGCGCCTATGGCCTGATGCAGGTCATGCCCGCGACCGCCGCCGAGCTGACCGGCGACCGGGCCTTCATCAACGATCCCGAGCGGCTGTTCCAGCCCGACGTCAACGCCCGCCTGGGTCAGGCCTATGTGAACCGGGTGCTGGCCCTGCCGGCGATCAATGGTGACCTGCTGCGCGCAGCGGCGTCCTACAACGCCGGGCCCGGCCCCATGGTCACGGCCGTCCGCAAGCTGGGCCAGGACGCCGATCCGCTGCTGCTGATCGAGACGATCGACGTGCCCCAGGCCCGCGAATATGTGGAAAAGGTCGTTGCGGCCTACTGGATCTACCAGCGTATGAACGGGCGTCCGCTGCACACCCTGGACGCCGTGGCCTCGGGCGCGACGTGGATTCCGCTGTCGCTGGACTATGTCGCCCCGCCGCCCGCGCCTGCGCAGCCGGTCGAGGTGGCCTCGGCCCCGACGGCCAGCGCCAACTAGATATTGACCAGCAGCAGGGCCGGCAGGCAGCAGGCGATCACGATCATCAGACCATAGACCATCAGGCTGGGACGGCGTGCTCCGGGCTGTTCGGCGGGCATGGACATCGGCGGACCCCTGAACGCTTCTGCGCTCCTGAAGGCTCAGACATACCGCCGTTGTCTTAAGACCGCGTTCCGCCGGTCGGTTAACGGTCCGACAGCGCCTGCGCCGACCATTCGAGGAAGTCCGGCTGGGCCAGGAGCACGTCGCGATAGGCCGCCGCCGTCCCGTCGTCGCCATAGGCGGCCAGGTCGATCTGGAAATGCCGGAACCGTGTCGCCACCGGGGTGAAGAAGGCGTCGGGCACGGACCATTCGCCGAACAGATACGGCCCGCCGGCGCCGAACCGGCCGCGCATCTCCCGCCACAGGCTGACGATACGGCGGATGTCGCGGTCCACCGCCTTTCCCGTGGGCGACGGTGAACGATCCGGTCCGACCATGGTGTGATCGGGACCCATGCCGCATTCGGTGCGCAGCCCCATGAAGCCGCCATGCATCTCGCAAGCCGCAGAGCGGGCCAGCCAGCGGGCATGGGGATCGGCCGGCCACAACCTCGTCTCCGGATAGCGTTCGGCGCACCAGACCGAGATGGCCATGGAATCCCAGACCGTCACGCCCTCTACCCTGAGCAGAGGCACCAGCCGGGACGGCGAAACCTGTTCCAGTTCGGCCTGACCCTTGGGCGAATAGATGTCGATCTCGCGCACGGTGAAGTCAGCCTTGCACCGCTTCAGCACCAGCCACGGGCGCAACGACCAGGTCGAATACAGCCGGGGCCCAATGATCAATTCCATGGTCGCGCTCCACTAAGGTGAGGTTCACGCATAGGGCGGTTGAGGGCGTCCCGCCAATCAGTTCGGGGCTGTCCGGCACAAGCGGCGCTTGACTCGAAGGCGCCCTCGCCTGACACCCCGCCCCCATGATCAGCCGCTATTCCCGCCCCGCCGCCGTCGCCATCTGGTCCCAGGAGACCAAATACCGGATCTGGTTCGAGATCGAGGCCCATGCCGCCACGAAGATGGCCGAACTGGGCGTGATCCCGGCCGAAGCCGCCGACGCCATCTGGGCCAAGGGCAAGGATGTGGTGTTCGACGCCGACCGCATCGACGAGATCGAGCGCACCACCAAACACGACGTCATCGCCTTCCTGACCCATGTGTCCGAGATCGTCGGCGAGGAAGCCCGCTTCCTGCACCAGGGCATGACGTCCTCGGACGTGCTGGACACCTGTTTCGCGGTCCAGCTGGCGCGGTCGGCCGACCTGTTGATCGAGGGCGTCGATCGCGTTCTGGCGGCGCTTGAAAAGCGCGCCCGCGAGCACAAGCTCACGCCCTGCGTCGGCCGCAGCCACGGCATCCACGCCGAGCCGGTGACCTTCGGCCTCAAGCTGGCCGGTTATCACGCCGAATTCCAGCGCGCGAAACGCCGCTTGCTGACCGCGAAGGAAGAGATCGCCACCTGCGCCATCTCAGGTGCGGTCGGCACTTTCGCCAACGTCGATCCGGCGGTCGAGGCCTATGTCGCCGACAGGATGGGGCTGGCGATCGAGCCCGTCTCGACCCAGGTGATCCCGCGCGACCGCCACGCGGCTTTCTTCGCCACCCTGGGCGTGGTGGCCTCGTCGGTCGAGCGACTGGCGATCGAGATTCGCCACCTGCAGCGTACCGAGGTGCTGGAAGTCGAGGAGTTCTTCGACAAGGGCCAGAAGGGCTCGTCGGCCATGCCGCACAAGCGCAACCCGATCCTGACCGAGAACCTGACCGGACTGGCCCGTCTGGTTCGCTCGGCGGTGGTACCGGCGATGGAGAACGTCGCCCTGTGGCACGAGCGCGACATCAGCCATTCCTCGGTCGAGCGCGGCATCGGTCCGGACGCCACCATCCACCTCGATTTCGCCCTGCATCGTCTGGCCGGCGTGGTCGAACGACTGAACGTCTATCCGGCCAATATGGAGAAGAACCTGAACCTGCTGGGCGGGCTCGTGCATTCGCAGCGCGTCATGCTCGCCCTGACCCAGGCGGGCGTCTCACGCGAGGATGCCTATGCCGCGGTGCAGGAGAACGCCATGAAGGTCTGGCGCGGCGAGGGCCGTTTCCTCGACTTCCTGAAGGCGGACGCGCGCGTGACCCTGCCGGCGGAGCAGCTCGAGGCGCTCTTCGACCTCGGCTATCACACCAAGCACGTGGGCACGGTGTTCGCGCGGGTGTTCGGGACAGCGTGAGCCTCAAACGCGCCTTCGACCCCGTCGTCGACGCGCGCACGCGCCTGCTGATCCTCGGCAGCCTGCCCGGCGACGCCTCGTTGAAGGCGGGGCAGTACTACGGCCACCCGCAGAACGGCTTCTGGCGGCTGGTCGGCGGGGCGATCGGGGGCGATCTCGTCGCCCTGCCCTACCCCGAACGGCTGGAAGCGCTGAAGGCGACGGGCGTGGGTCTGTGGGATGTGATCGCCAGCGCCGAACGACCCGGCAGTCTGGACACCGCCATTCGCAACGCCGAGGCCGCCGATCTGAACCGGCTTGTCGACAGCCTGCCGCTATTGCGGGCCGTAGCCTTCAACGGCGGGACGGCGGCGCGGCTTGGTCGGCGCAGCCTGACGCCGCGACCGGGGCTCCGCCTGATCGACCTGCCCTCATCCAGCCCCGCCTATACCCGGCCGCTGGCGGAAAAGGCGGCGGCCTGGGCTGCTCTGGAGCCACTGCTCCAGGACCGCTGACGGGCTGGAGCGGGACGCGATGCATCCGCCCGGCGCCCCGGCGAGTATTTGTTTGCGCCATCTCATGTCTCGAAGCGCGCCCTCCCGCGCCGAGAGCCGCCGGGCGGCCCCGACCCGGCAAACGAAAGGGCCGCCCGAGAGGGCGGCCCTTTCTGAATTCAGCGTGGGTTCGCGGACTATTCGCCGTTGCGGATCTGCTCGCGCGCCACCGACGACAGCTCGTCCATCTTGCGGCGGATTTCGCCCTCGGAGACAGTCAGGCCGGCCCCTTCCAGGTCCTGGGCGATCTTGCGATAGACGTCTTCCTCGCCGGGCTGTTCGAAGTCGGCCTTGACGATGGCGCGGCCGTATTCCTCGGCGCGATCGGCGTTCAGCCCCATCTTCCCGGCAGCCCAGAGGCCCAGCAGCTTGTTGCGCCGGGCGACCGCCTTGAACTCCTGTTCCTGATCGAGGGCGTATTTGGACTCGAAGCCCTTTTCCCGATCGTCGAAGGTGGTCATGGGTGTTGCAAGGCTCCGTTTGGGCGGCCTGAAAGCACGACCGCGGTCGAGGTGGTCTATAGCCGCCCCATGGCCGAACGCAACCGGAACTCACCGGGTTGCCACACCACGGCGACCGACCTTGCCGCAACGCCGTCAGTTTGTGTCGCGGCGCCGCATCCGCTAAGGGTTCCCGCGACTTTTTCCCGCCCGCCCGATTCCGGATTGAGCCGCCCAGATCTCCATCTGGTCGCGCGATAGCCGTTTCCGTCGTGCCCCGCCCGGACCAACCATGATGAACGTCAAGCGCAAGAAGATTTACGAGGGCAAGGCCAAGATCCTTTACGAAGGACCGGAACCCGGCACTCTGATCCAGTATTTCAAGGACGACGCCACCGCCTTCAACGGCGAAAAGAAGGCCCAACTGGAAGGCAAGGGCGTCATCAACAACCGCATCAGCGAATTCATCATGTCGCGCCTGAACGGCATCGGCGTGACCAACCACTTCATCAAGCGGCTGAACCTGCGCGAGCAGCTGATCCGCGAAGTCGAGATCATCCCCCTGGAGGTCGTGTGCCGCAACATCGTCGCCGGTTCGATGAGCCAGCGGCTGGGCATCGACGAGGGCACGCCCCTGCCCCGCTCGATCATCGAATTCTATCTGAAGAAGGATGAGCTCAACGACCCGATGGTCACCGAAGAGCACATCACCGCCTTCAACTGGGCCACGACCCAGGAGCTGGACGACATCCTGGCGATGACGGTCCGGGTCAACGACTATCTGTCGGGCATGTTCGGCGCCGTCGGCATCACCCTGGTCGACTTCAAGATCGAGTTCGGCCGGGTGTGGGAGAACGACTTCTCGCGCGTGTTGCTGGCCGACGAGATCAGTCCGGATTCCTGCCGCCTGTGGGACACCAATACGGGCGAGAAGCTGGACAAGGACCGCTTCCGCCGCGATCTGGGCAATGTCATTGAAAGCTACACCGAGGTGGCCCGCCGCCTCGGCATCATGAAGGATATGCCGACCGTGATTCAGGGGGGACTGCACTGATGGCCAAGGTCAAGGTTCACGTCTTCCTCAAGCCCGGCGTGCTCGACGTTCAGGGCAAGGCTGTCGAGGGCGCGCTGCACGGCCTCGGCTGGGCCGATGTGTCCAACGCCCGCGTCGGCAAGATGATTGAGTTCGACCTCGGCGACGGAGTCGAAGACAAGGCGGCCGAGGTCAAACGCATGTGCGAGACCCTGCTGGCTAACACCGTGATCGAAAGCTACCGCATCGAGGTCGCGTGAAGCGGCTGATCCAGTTCTCGGTCGCGGCCTTCGTTCTGGTCGGCGTGCTGATCTTCGCTGCGGCTCTGGCGGGCGGCCTGACCGACGACTCGGCCTTCACCCCCGCGGCGAAGGTATCGGCCCACTAGCGACGCGCACCGCGATCGTGCGTTAGGGTCAGTCCAGCCGCAGCGAGGAGCGCTCCATGGCCTTCACCGTCACCTCCACGGGTTTCACCGACGGCGGCTCCCTGCCCGACGCCCAGGTTCACGCCAAAGGCAACCGCTCGCCGCAGCTCAGCTGGTCTGGCGCGCCCGAGGAGACGAAGAGCTTCGCCGTCACCTGTTTCGACCCCGACGCACCGACCGGCTCGGGCTTCTGGCACTGGACCGTAGCCAACATCCCCGCCGATGTGGCCGAATTGGCCGAGGGGGCCTCGCCCGCCGGCCTGCCCAAGGGGGCTGTCGAGGGCCGGACCGATTTCGGCGAGCCGGGCTTCGGCGGCGCCGCACCGCCGCCCGGACATGGACCACACCGCTACACCTTCACCGTCTTCGCCGTGGACACGGAGCGGCTCGACGTGACGCCGAACAACTCGGGAGCCGTGTTCGGCTTCAACCTGCATTTCCACACCCTGGCGAAGGCCTCCATCGCGGGCGTGTACGAGAACCGCGGCTGAGCACGGCCGGAACCGGAGGGGCGACATGAGACACATCATTCAGGCAGTCGCGGCAGGCGCGTTTCTTCTCGCCGGAACAGCTTCGGCCGCGGCCCAGGAAGCGCCAGCGACGACCGCGGCCCCAGCGGCGACGCCCGCCGGCATTCCGCTGGACAGCCCTTGGCGGCGCACGGTGTACGAACAGGCGAACACCCACCTCCGGCACCCGAGCTGGGGCGTGCGTCACTCCGAGCGCAACTATGTGCTGGGGATGACCCTCGCGGAGGCCGAGGGGCTGAACGTCGATGCAGACGTCCTGTTCGCCGCGGCCTTCCTGCATGACTGGGGCGGTATCGAACCGTTCGCCAGTCGCGGGGTCGACCATGCCGTGCGTTCGGTCGAGCTGGCCGAACCCTTCCTGACCGACGCCGGCTTCCCGATGGAGAAATTCCCGGCCGTCCGCGCCGCGATTCTGGGACACATGTACGACAAGGAGCCGGAGGGGTCCGAAGCGGTCGTCCTGCACGACGCCGACGCGCTGGATTTCCTTGGCGCCCTCGGCGCCGCGCGCCTGCTGGCGGCGACCGCCGACCGGCCGGACTACGATCAGGCGCTGGGGCGGATCAAGCGATTCGCCGTCGACATCCCGCCCCGCCTCAAGACCGCCGCGGCCCGGGACATGGCCACGCAGCGCATCGCGGTAATGACCGATTTCCTCGCCGAGGTGCGGCGTGAGACGCCCGAGGGCGCCAGACCCTGACATGACCGACAAACCCTGCTAAACGCCCGCGCCATGAGCGCAGCCGTCATCGTCTTCCCGGGTTCCAATTGCGATCGCGATTGCAAGGTCGCCATCGAACGCTCGACCGGCGAGCAGGTCGAAATGGTCTGGCACCAGGAGACGGAACTGCCGTCGGGCCTCGATCTGATCGTCCTGCCGGGCGGCTTCTCCTACGGGGACTATCTGCGCTGCGGAGCCATGGCGGCGCAGTCGCCCGTCATGCACGCGGTGAAGAAGGCCGCCGACGACGGCGTGGCCGTGGTCGGCATCTGCAACGGCTTCCAGATCCTGTGCGAGGCCGGAATGCTGCCGGGCGCCCTGCTGCGGAACGTGGGGCTGAAATACGTCTGCAAGCCGATCGCCCTGACTGTCGCCAACGGCCAGACCCGTTTCACCGCCGGCTATCAGGGCCAGCGCGAGGTGGTGATGACCCAGGGCAATGGCGACGGAAACTATTTCGCTGACGCCGAGACCCTGGCCCGGATCGAGGGCGAGGGGCAGGTGGTGTTCCGGTATGTCGACAACCCCAACGGCTCGGTCGCCGATATCGCCGGCCTGCAGAACGCGCGCGGCAATGTGCTGGGCCTGATGCCCCACCCGGACCGGGCTTTCGAGGAAGAACTGGGCTCCGCCGACGGTGCGACCCTGTTCCGCAGCGTCTTCGCCGCCGCCTGAGGCCGTCTGCGGACTTGACCTGACGCCTCGGGTCAGTCGATCTCCGGGGACGTAGTCCGGGGGCCGACCGATGTTCATGAGCGAACGCCAGAAAATGATCTCGGGCCTGCCGTATAATCCCGGCGATCCCGAGCTTCAGGCCGACCAGACCGCCGCCAAACAATGGATGGCGCGCTACAACGCCGCCATGGCCGCCAGTCCCGCAGAGCGCCGCGATCTCCTTCGCCAGAGGATGGGCGAGGTCGGCGAAGGCGCGATCATCCGCCCGCCGTTCCACTGCGACTATGGCTACAACATCCGGCTGGGCCGCGGCGTCTTCATGAATTTCAACTGCGTCGTGCTGGACATCTGCGAGGTCGAGATCGGCGACCAGACGCAGATCGGTCCGGGGGTGCAGATCCTGACCGCCGACCACCCGCGCGATCCGGTCCAGCGGGCCGAAGGCATCGAGTTCGGCCGGCCGGTCACCATCGGAAAGAACGCCTGGATCGGCGGCGGAGCCATCATCCTGCCGGGGGTCACTATCGGCGACGACGCGGTGATCGGCGCTGGATCGGTAGTGACAGGGGACGTACCCGAAGGGGCGACCGCCGTCGGAAACCCGGCACGGGTAAAGTCCTAGACCCCCCAGGCCTGACCGCCGGCGCCATAGCCGTCCACGGCCTGGAACAAGGCCGAGACCAGCGCCCGCTCCTCGTCGCTCAGTTCCGGCTTCCAGACGTCGAAGATCAGAATGGTGCGGTCCAGACCGCTGTCGTTCGCGGCCTCATGCTCGATGGTGTCGTCAAAGGCCCAGGCCTGACCCTCGCGCCAGTCGCGCGTGTCATTGCCGACGCGGAAGCGGCTGCCGGGCGGCGCGATCAGGGGCAGATGGCAGATCAGCCGGGTGTTGATCAGGCCGTGATGAGGCGGGATGCGCGCGCCGGCCTTCAGCTTCGAGAACAGGATCGACGGCGTCCGTCCGGGCACCCGGCACAGGGGGACCTCGGCCAAGGCCGCCAGCGTACGAGGGCAGCGCCGGGCGATCTCGGGCTGTTCCTCGCCATCCTTCCACAGAAACAGGGCGCTCCAGTCGGCGTTGGACATCATGCCTACGGCGTCCCGGTTGGGTCGGTCGGCGCGCGGTTCGACATAAGGGCGGAACAACTCGGGTTCGGCCAGCAGAGCCTCCAGCTCGGAGCGAATCTCAGCCGCTGCCGCCTCGACTCCCGCCAGCCAGGGCAGGGTTTCGCGCGGCTGGAACTGGATCTGCGGCAGACCGGGAAACAGGTAGAAGCACGGCTCCTGCTGGTACAGCCGCTTGCGCCCCGCCATCAGGTCCAGAGACAGGGCGAACCGGTCGCTGGAGGTCGCCGCATCGAAACCGGCGCCGGCGAGGCTGGTCGTCAGATGGGCCTCGAACCGCTGGGCCTGGGCCTGAACGGCGGCCTGGGCGCGGCGCAGGTCAGCGATCACTCCGGGCGCCAGGCCATTGCCGTCGCCCGCCGTGCGCAGGGCGGAGCTGTAGAAGCTCGCGGCGGCCCGGCTGTCGCCCAGCCCCGCGAGAGCATCGCCCTTGGCGATCAGCGCCCTCAGGTCGTGCGGATTGTTCGCCAGCCCCCGATCTGCGGCTTCGAGGTCTATGCGGTGGCCCTGTTCCGTCGTCGGCATTCGACAATCGGAGAGGGGTAAGCCGGGTCCGTCAAGGCGAAAGCGTCAGATTACTCCGTCCCGGGTCCGTGCATCGCCTTGGCCGGCGTCTCCACGGCCGACGGACTGGTCGAGTCCGTCAGGGTCTGCGCCGCCACCTCCGCCGGGACTCTCGACCCCGGACGCCTCCGCGTCGCGCCCGGCTGTTGGATCGCGTGGGGCGGCGGAGTCGGGATTTTCAAGTCCGGAGACTCCGCCGTCGGGCGAGCCGGTCCGGGGCGGGCGATTGGGGTCTGTCATGGCGAGCTCCCTGTTGCGGAGAATCAACCGCCTCCAGCGCCAACCGGTTCCGCAGGATTGAACCTTCGTCGCGCGCAAGCGTAGTCAGGCGATCGTCGCAGGGAGCCGCCATGTCCATCGTCCGTCCCACCTCCGCCCAGATGACCCGCCGCCTGATCGTCCTCGCGGCGGCCATCTTCGCCGTGGCAGTCGGCCAGACCCAGGTGCTGCTCGGCTGGGGCCAGTCGCCCGCCGAATTCTCCGCGGACAGCGACGCTACCTTGCGGGTGGCGGGCTACACTTTCGCAATCTGGGGCGTGATTTACCTCTGGCTGCTCGTCTATGCGGTGCGACAGGCGCTGCCGCAGACGGGCGAAAGCATGCTGATCCATCGACTGGGCTGGCCATCGGTCGCCGCCTTGCTCGGCATCGGCTGGTGGGTTGTGGCGGCGGCCTTCGACTGGGAGATGGCGACCATCGTCCTGATTTTCGGGGCGCTGGCGGCGCTGCTGGTTGCTCTGCTGGCCAACGCCGACGCCATCCGAGCCCTGCCCCGCGCCGACCGCGACCGCTGGATGACCGTCTGGCCGCTGAGCATGCTCGCCGGCTGGCTGACCATTGCCGCGCCGCTGAACCTGATCACGGTGGCGACAGGCAATGACGCCCTGCCCGGCGTGCTGTCGCCGACCGTCTGGGCGATCCTGGCCATCGTCGCCGTAACCACCGTCGCCCTCGGCGTGACCCAGCGCCTGCGCACCCTGGCCTATGGCCTGCCCATAGCCTGGGGCCTGTTGGGCGCCTTCGTGGCCGAGCAGGCGCGCAATCCCATGCTGGCCTACGTCGCCCTCGCCGCCGTCGTAGCCGTGCTGGTAGGAGCCATTGTTCTGACTTTCCGGCTGCGGCCCGGCGTCGAGCGGCCGACAGGCTGACGGACAACCTGCCTGACCAGTCGTCACGATGTTCTGCCGTGGTGGCTGACACGAGTCCCTTCAGGGGCTAGAAGGCGCGCCCATGAGCCCTCCCCAGAAGACCATGGCCGAACTGGCCGCCGCCTACGGCCTGGCCCCGAACGAATATCAGGTCGTCCTCGACCGGCTGGGCCGCGAACCCAACCATGTCGAACTGGGCGTCTTCTCGGTGATGTGGTCCGAGCACTGCTCGTACAAGTCGTCGAAGATTCACCTGGGCAAATTCCCGACCAAGGGGCCGCGCGTCATCTGCGGGCCGGGCGAGAACGCCGGGGTCATCGACATCGATGACGGCGACGCCTGCATATTCAAGATGGAGAGCCACAACCACCCCAGCTTCATCGAGCCCTATCAGGGCGCGGCGACGGGTGTGGGCGGGATCATGCGCGACGTCTTCACCATGGGCGCGCGGCCCGTGGCCCTGCTGAACGCCCTGCGCTTCGGCGATCCCTCGCACGAGAAGACAAAGCGGCTGGTCAAGGGCGTGGTCTCCGGTATCGGCGGCTACGGGAACTGCGTGGGCGTGCCGACGGTGGCGGGCGAAACCAATTTCCACCGCGGCTACAACGGCAACATTCTGGTCAACGCCATGTGCGTGGGCGTGGCCAAGGCGGACGCCCTCTTCTATTCGGCAGCGCCGGCGCCGGGCCTGTCGGTGGTCTATTTCGGATCGAAGACCGGCCGCGACGGCATCCACGGCGCGACCATGGCCTCGGCCGAATTCGACGAGGATTCGGATGAGAAACGCCCCACCGTCCAGGTTGGCGACCCCTTCGCCGAGAAGCTGCTGATCGAGGCGACGCTGGAGCTGATGGCCTCGGGCGCCGTGGCCGCCATTCAGGACATGGGCGCGGCGGGCCTGACGTCCTCCTCGGTCGAGATGGCCGGCAAGGGCGCGGTCGGCATCGAGCTGAACATGGACGCCGTGCCCCAGCGCGAAGAAGGTATGACGGCCTATGAGATGATGCTGTCGGAAAGCCAGGAGCGAATGCTGGCCGTGCTCAAGCCGGGCCGCGAGGAAGACGGCCACCGGATATTCAAGAAATGGGGCCTCGACGCCGCCGTCATCGGCATCACCACGGACACGGGTCATCTGGTGCTGAAGCACCACGGCGAGACGGTCTGCGACGTGCCGCTGGCCCCGCTGTTCGACGACGCACCCCTGTACGACCGCCCGTGGGTTCAGCCGGAGCTGCAGACGCGCCTGGCGCCCGCGGATGTGCCGGCCCCCGAGAACTGGGTTGATGCGGTGATCAAGGTGGTCTGTTGCCCTGACATGGCGTCCAAGCGCTGGATCTGGGAGCAGTACGACCGCCACGTCATGGCCGACACACTGCACGACTCGGCCACCGCCGCCGATGCTGGCGTGGTGCGGGTGCATGGCACCGACAAGGGTCTGGCCATGACCTCGGACTGCACGCCCCGCTATGTCCAGGCCGATCCGTATGAAGGAGGCAAACAGGCCGTGGCCGAGGCCTGGCGCAATCTGACCGCTGTCGGCAGCCGGCCGATCGCCATCACCGACAACCTCAATTTCGGCAATCCGCAGCGGCCCGAGATCATGGGCCAGATTGTCCGCGCCATCGACGGCATGGCCGAGGCCTGCCGGGTGCTGGACTTCCCCGTCGTGAGCGGCAACGTCAGCCTCTACAACGAGACCAATGGCGCGGCCATTCCCCCCACCCCGACGGTTGGGGCCGTTGGTCTGCTGACCAACTATGACGTGGTGGTCGGCTTCGGCGGCATGGTCGAGGGCGACGTGCTGGTCCTGATCGGCGAGACGGTCGGCGAGCTGGGCTCGTCCATCTATCTGCGCGAGGTGCTGGGTCGTGAGGACGGCGCCCCGCCGCCCGTCGATCTGGCGCTGGAACGCAAGACGGGCGACTTCGTGCGCGGGCAGATCGAGGCGGGCGCCCTGACCTGCGTGCATGACCTCTCGGACGGCGGCCTGATCGGGGCGGCGGCGGACATCGCCCTGGCCTCGGACTGCGGGGTCGAGCTGGACGCCACCTCAGCCACCCACGCGCACATCCTGCTCTTCGGCGAGGACCAGGCCCGCTATCTGGTCGCTGTGCCCGACGCGACAGAGATCATCGCCGCAGCCCAGGCCGCCGGTGTGCGCGCCGCTGTGGTCGGCCGGGCCAGAGGCCGGGATTTTGCCTCGGGCGGCTCGGGCGGCGACCTGTTCCGCCTGCCGCTGGACCACCTGCGCGAGATGCACGAGGGCTGGATGCCGACCTGGATTGAAGGAAAAGCCTGATGCGCCTCGCACCGATCGCCCTGATCGCATTCGCCCTGACCCTGTCGGCCTGTGAAGGCGGAGGCGATCCTGTCGAACAGGCCCTGCGCGACGCCTCGGCTGAAAACCACGCCGCGACGGTCCGGGTAGGCGCTGTTTCGACGACCCCTCACGCCGCCGGGAGCCATGGCGCGACGCCGGGCGACCGGGCCTTCGCCGCCTCTGAGGCCGAGATGCACACAGGCATGGCCAAGGCGTCCGGCGCGACGGTGGACGAGGCCTATATCGCCAAGATGATCGAACATCACCGCGGCGCCGTGGCCATGGCCGACGTCGCCCTGGCGCAGTCGCGCGACCCGGAAATCCGTCGCATGGCGGGGTTGGTCAAGGACACGCAGACCCGCGAGATCGCCGGGATGCGGGCCTGGAGGCCTGCCGCCCAACCCACCCCGTGACGCACGTCATATTTCCGGGCTAGGTCAGGGCCTTCGCAGCCCCGGAGGTCCGTATGCGCCTGCCTGATTCCGTCTCCCGCCGTGGACTGATGCTGGCGCTGGGCGCCGGGGGCGTCGCCCTGGGCTCAGGCCGTCAGGCGCTGGCCGATCCGGTCTTCGCCGAATATCCGTTCCAGCTGGGCATCGCCGCCGGCGATCCGGCCCCCGACGGCTTCGTGATCTGGACCCGACTCGCCCCCCGCCCGCTTGAGATCGGCCACGGCATGCCGTCGGCCCCGGTGCCGGTAAGGTGGGAAATCGCAACGGATCGCGGCTTTTCCAACGTGGCGCAGAGGGGCGAGGCGATCGCCCGGCCCGAACTCGGGCACGCGGTCCATGTCGAGGTCGCGGGGCTGGAGCCGGGCCGCGACTATTTCTACCGCTTCACCGCCGGTTCCGAACGCACCCCTTCGGGTCGCGCGAAGACGGCGCCCGCAGCCGGCTCCGCGGTGGCCCGGGCCCGGTTCGGCGTACTGGGCTGCCAGGCCTGGGAGCAGGGCTTCTACACCGCTCACCGCAGGGCGGCCGCCGAGGACCTCGACTTCGTCTACTGCTACGGCGACTACATCTACGAAGGCCGCGGCAACCGCACCTACACCGGCTCCGGCGGGACCATCGAGAACCCACGCCAGCACCTGGGCGGCGAGACCTACAGCCTCGACGACTACCGGCGGCGCTATGCCCAGTACAAGCTGGACACCGACCTGCAGGCCAGCCACGCGGCGACGGCGTGGTACGTGACCTGGGACGATCACGAGATCGCCAACAACTGGGTCTCCGACATCGACGACGGGGTGCCGCCCGAAGTCTTCCTGCTGCGGCGTCAGGCGGCGGCCCAGGCCTTCTACGAGCATATGCCGCTGCGCCGCTCGGCGTTCCCGCGCGGGGCGGAGATGCAGCTGTATCGCCACGCGGCCTGGGGCGACCTGCTGGATCTCAACTTCCTCGACACCCGGTCCCACCGCTCGGACCAGCCCTGTGACGACGCCTGGGCCACGACCTGCGCCGGAGTCTCGGCCGCGAACGCCCGGGTGCTGGGCGAGGCGCAGGAGGCCTGGTTGTACAGAAACCTCGACCAGTCGCGCGCCCACTGGAAGGTTCTGGCGCAGCAGATCATGGTGATGGACCTGGACCGCAAGGAAGGGCCCGAGCCCGGCTACAACCTCGACAGCTGGGCCGGCTATTCCATCCCGCGCCAGCGGTTGCTGGACCGGCTGCGCGAGCGTCGCATCGGCAACACCATCGTGCTGACCGGCGACGAACACCAGAATTACGCCGGGGAGCTGTACCGCGACAGCCGCAACCCCGAGGGCGCGCCGATCGCCTCGGAGTTCGTCGCCACCTCGATCAGTTCGTCCGGCGATGGCCAGGACCAGCGCGCTGACGGCCGTCGTTATCTGGCCGACAACCCGTTCCTGAAGTTCAACAACGCCCAACGCGGCTATGTCGTCTGCGACGTCACGCCCGAGCGCTGGAAGACCGAGTTCAAGGTGCTGGACAAGGTGTCGGAGCGCGGCGGGACGTTGAGCACACGGGCGAAACTCGCCGTGGCCAGCGGCGATGCGCGGGTGGTGGCGGCCTGAGATCAGCGCGCAGCGGGAGTCCCGCCGGCGCGGCGGCAGGCGGTGAAGCACCAGATGGCGTAACCGAGGGTCACGATCACTGCGCCGCCGACCACGGCCATTGAGGCGGGGTTGGCGAATGACAGCGGTGCGAAGGCCCAGAGCCCAGCGTGCGCCAGACCCGCGAGCGTGATCGACCAGCCACCGACGCGCTGGGCCGCCTGGGCCCGCGCCTCGGCCTCGACTGATCTGCGGGGGCCGCCCAGCTGTTTGGGCATGACATTGGCATAGGCGGCCAGCCCCAGGCCGATCACGACCTGAACCGTCCGGGTGGCCACATCCTCGCCGATGAACCCCTGCGAGCTCGCGTATCGCAGGGCCGCGGCGATAGCGAGGAAGGAGACGGCGAGCGCAATGGCGGAGCCGAAGCGTTTGATGATCATGGTCTGGGTCCTTTCGAAGGCGCGGGGACGGGGACGGGGTCCGTCGGCGTGCTGTTGCTCAGGGAGCCGAAGCCGAAGGTCTGGGCGAAGCCCAGCAGGGCGTCCTCCAGCACCGACAGCTTGAGGCGGTAGGTGATGGTCGTGCCCTGTTTGAAGGCGTCGACCAGATCGGCCTCACGAAGGACGTTGAAGTGGGCCGACATCGTCGGCTTCGACACGGGGAAATGCTCGCTGAGCTCCCCGGCCGTCATCGGCCGCCCGCGCAGAAGCTCCAGCACGCGGCGGCGGGTCGGATCGGAGAGGGCCTTGAACACTTTGCTCATGAGTCGATAGTTAGCTAATCATCGAAATATAATCAAGAGGAAAGGCGCGGCCCAATATCCGGCCTAGAGGTCGAGCCGGTCGGCCAGCAGGGCGACGAGGCGGTCGGGCTTGCCATCGAACAGCCGATCGAGCAGGTCCTGAACCTCGCCTTCGACCCAGGTCTGGCGGTCGATGACGGCGTGATAGCGCTGGCGACCGTCCTCCTTCTGCGAGCGGACGGCGCCCTTCTGCATCAGACGATGCAGAAGGGTCTTGATGGTCGCGTCGCCCCAGGCGTTGGCGACCTTCACCTCCTCGATCAGCGAGGCGAAGGATAGCGGGCCGCGCCGCCAGAGCGCGGCGAGAACCGCGCTCTCGGCCTCAGTGACCGATATGCGCGCGGGGTTCAGGATTGCAGCACCGCCCGGTCAATGCGGGACTCGATGATCCAGTGGCAAACCACCCCGACGACGCCGGCGATCAGACCCAGCAGGAACAGCAGGGCGGCTTCGGCAAAGCCCGGCGCCAGCACCGGCATCGGAACCGGTCCGCCGAAATTGGCGATGCTGATGAGCCCCATCAGCAGAATGAAGGCCGCCCCGACCAGCCCGATCAGGGGACCGCCCAGCCGAAGCGCGGAGATGAAGGCCGAGCCGCCGTTCAGACGCCGTCCGGACGCCAGCTTCAGTCCGGTCACAATGACCGCGGCGAGCGAAGCCGCAATGAGGGCGATCATGAGGAACTTCATGGTCTCATCGGCGTCGGTGAAGACGGAGGCGATGGTGATGCGGGGCGCGGCGACTGCGGCGATCGGGATCGACGCGAGCATGAGGCCGGCGACCAGGCGGGAGAAGGGTGAACGCACGGCGAGACCTCCAGACTACGTTTGTAATCTTGTTAGATTACGCACGTAAACTTTTTCGTCAAGCCAGAATAGGAATTGCCTGTGACAACCGTCCGCCGACCCGGATTGGTTCGACCCGCGTGGCCAGACCCGTCTTGTCATCTGTCTCGACATAGACGCCGCAGATGGTCGCGGGGCCATGCGCGGGAACATACCGCCCGCCCGACAACCGGGTGGTGAAGCGCCGCAACGGCTCTTCCTTCTCGTTGCCGATGACGCTGTCGTAGTCGCAGCAACCGCCGGCGTCGGTCTGGTAGGCCGTGCCGCCGGGCAGGATCTGACAGTCGGCGGTCGGAACATGGGTGTGGGTGCCGACCACCAGCGAAGCCCGGCCGTCGCAGAAATGGCCCATAGCCATCTTTTCGGACGTGGCCTCGCAATGCACGTCGACGATGATGGCGTCGGCGATAGCACCCATCGGACAGGCGGCCAGCTCCTTCTCGACCGCGCTGAACGGGCAGTCCATCGGGTCCATGTGGATGCGGCCGAGTACGTTCATGACCAGCACGGTCTTGCCGCTCTGCGTCTCGAACAGATTGGCCCCGGCGCCGGGGGCGTCCATCAGGCGTGGATAGTTGGCGGGGCGGATCAGGCGCGGCTCGCGCACGATATAGGTCAGGGCCTCGCGCTGGTCCCAGCTGTGATTGCCCAGGGTCAGGCAGTCGGCCCCGGCCATGAACAGCTCGCGCGCCGTGTTCTCGGTGATGCCGAACCCACCCGCGGCGTTCTCGGCGTTGACCACCACGAAGTCGAGTTTGAGGTCGCGCTTCAGGCCCGGCAGGTGATCGCTCAGGCCGTCACGTCCGGACTTGCCGACGACATCACCGAAAAAAGCCAGTCTCATGCGAAGGGTCTATAGCCGGTCTCGGTCAGAACGCCATGCAGGCGGACGTCGTGGGCCTCGACCGGCAGGTCGTCGACCTCCTGGCCCGCATAGGCGAAACCGATGCGCATGGTGTCCGGGCGCGCCGTAAACGTCCGGTCGTAGTAGCCCCCGCCCTGCCCCAGCCGTCCGCCATGGGCGTCGAAGGCCAGAAGCGGCGTCAGGATCAGGTCGGGATCGACGATCTCGGCGAGCGGAAGCGGCGCCGGCACGCCCGCCTCGTCCAGCTCCAGAGGTTCGCCGGGAGACCAGCGACGGAAGATCATTGGCGCGTGCCGCTCCACCACCACCGGCAGGCACAGTTCCCGGCCCGCCCGGCTCAACGCCAGCGACAGGGCGTCGACGTCCAGTTCAGAGCCAATGGCGCGATAGACGGCGACGATCCGCCCCGGTGGCAGTGCGCCGGCCTGGTCGGCTGCCCGCGCGGCTGCGCCCGCATCGAGCCCGGCCAGACGCTTGCGCGTGGCCCGCATGGTCGCCCGCAGCTGATGCTTGTCGGTCATGGAAGGAACCGCCCGGCCGCGTCGAACACGCCCCACAGCCGTAACGCGCGCGCCGACCGCGCTCAAGCAGCGAGGCCCCGCGGGGCGAGCCATAGCGCAAAAGGAAAAAAGGTTGGCGGCGCCGCAAGAACCGTGAAGGGCGTTTAAATCCTCTCGACCTGGGTAGCCAGGTGGGCGCCGTGTGCCCAGGCCCACGGGCCTGATCAGGGACAGCTCCCTTTGAGTGAATTAAGGTCGCAAGGAAATGTTGCCTTCGACGAGAGCCGCAGCAGGACCCGCCAAGGCGGAAGATAGTCGCTAAGCCGGGGCGGAACAATGGCCGGCTGTCACAGTCCTTGGGCGATCTTCTCCAGCCTCGCCGCCACAGCGTTGAGCGCCTCGGCCACGCCGTCGCTCGAGGCGGCGGCCACGGCGGATGCGCCGGGGTTGCCGAGCCGGACCTCATGCAGTTCGTCGGCCAGCATCAGGCCGGCCATCAGGAACAGGCGGATGTCGCCGACATGGCCGACCTCGCCCGCCACCTGGCGCACATGGCCGTCGAACTGTTTGGCCAGGATACGGACGCGCTCTTCCTGGCCGTCGGCGCAGCCGACGGCATAGGGGCGACCGTTGATCTCGACAGTCACCGTCGCCATCAGCGGGCCTCCTGTTCGGCCAAGCTGTCACGGATGGCGTCGGCCGCGCGGGAAAGGACCTCGGCGGCGTCACGGCCGGCGGCTTCCAGCTCGTGGATTCGCGCGCGGTCGGTTTCGGTCGAGGGTTCTGGCGCGAACAGATCGTCGTCGGGCACACGGCTGGTCCCGACAACGCGGCTCTTCAGATCCAGCAGGCGGCGTTCCAGCAACGCAAGCGCGCGGTCAACCCGGTCCTTGGCGGCCGATGCAGCGTCCATTCGGGTCACTTCCTCCAGAATCCGTATAGAACCCGCCGACGCGTCGGGGTAAAGCGGCGCGCCTCCCTTTTTCCGCCTCCCGACGAAAGTGCCGCCCGTGGCCGACAGCAAGTCCGTATCCGAAAAAGCCACCCCCAAGCAGATGGCCGACGCCATCCGGGTGCTGTCGATGGACGGGGTGGAGAAGGCGAAGAGCGGCCACCCCGGCATGCCGATGGGGATGGCTGACGTGGCGACGGTGCTATTCTCCAAATTCCTGAAGTTCGACGCCAGCCGCCCCGACTGGGCCGACCGGGACCGCTTCATCCTGTCAGCGGGCCACGGCTCAATGCTGATCTACAGCCTGCTGCACCTGACCGGCTACAAGGCCGCGACGAAGGGGGAACTGTCCAACTTCCGCCAATGGGGATCGAAGACGGCGGGTCACCCCGAGTTCGGCCACATGCCCGGGGTCGAGACGACCACCGGCCCGCTAGGTCAGGGCCTCGCCAACAGTGTCGGCTTCGCCATGGCCGAACGGCATCTGGCGGCGCGATTCGGAGAAGACCTCGTCGACCACCGCACCTGGGTCGTCGCGGGCGACGGCTGCCTGATGGAAGGCGTGTCGCAGGAGGCGATCGCCCTCGCCGGGCGCTACCGGCTGAACAAGCTGACGGTGCTGTGGGACGACAACAGCATCACCATCGACGGGGCGGTGTCCCTGTCGGACGCCACCGACCAGAAGGCGCGCTTCAAGGCCGCCGGCTGGGCGGTCAAGGCGATCGACGGCCACGACATGAAGGCGATCAAGTCGGCGCTGCAGTGGGCGACCCGTCAGGACCGACCGACCCTGATTGCCTGCAAGACGAAGATCGGCCGCGGCGCCGCCACTATGGAAGGCAGCCACAAGACCCACGGCGCAGCCCTCGGGGCCGCCGAGATCGCCGCCACCCGGCTGGGCCTGTCATGGACGCACGAGCCGTTCGAACTGCCGGAGATCGTCGACAGGGCCTGGAAGAAGGTCGGCAAGCGCGGCGGGAAGGAACGCAAGGCGTGGGAAGCCCGGCTGAACGCCTCATCGCAGGCGGCGGACTTCACCCGCGCGATGAAGGGCGACCTGCCCGCCGGCGCCTTCGACGCCCTGAATGCGAAGATCGCGGAACTGGTCGAAACCCAGCCCGCCCAGGCCACGCGCCAGTCGTCGGGCGCGGCGCTGGACGAACTGTTCGCCGTCATCCCCGAGCTGATTGGCGGCTCAGCCGACCTGACCGGCTCGAACAACACCTTCGTCAAGGGCACGCCGATCTTCGACGCGCCGACCTATGAAGGCCGGTACGTCAACTGGGGCATCCGCGAGTTTGGCATGGCCGCGGCCATGAACGGCATGGCGCTGCACGGCGGAGTCATCCCCTACGGCGGCACCTTCATGGTGTTCTCGGACTACAGCCGTCCGGCGATCCGGCTGGGCGCCCTGATGGGGGTGCGGGCGATCCACGTCCTGACCCACGACAGCATTGGGCTGGGCGAGGACGGCCCGACCCACCAGCCGGTCGAACATCTGGCCGCCCTGCGCGCCATCCCCAACCTGCTGGTCTTCCGCCCCGCCGACACGGTCGAGGCGATGGAATGCTGGCAGGCGGCCCTGGAACACAAGACCGCGCCCTCGGCCCTGGCCCTGTCGCGCCAGAAGACCCCGGCCGTGCGTACGGTCGCCTCGGACGAGAACCTGTCGGCGAAGGGGGCCTATGAGATCCGGGCCGCCAAGGGCGCGGCGAAGGTCACCCTGTTCGGCACGGGCACGGAGCTGGCGCTGGCGCTGGCCGCCGCCGACGTGCTGGAAGCCGAAGGGACGCCGACCCGCGTCGTGTCGGTTCCCTGTTTCGAGCTCTTCTTCCAGCAGCCGAAGAAATACCAGGACAGCGTCATTGGTCGCAGCACGGTCCGCGTCGCCGTCGAGGCCGCCATCCAGCAGGGCTGGGAGCGGTTCATCGGCGAGGACGGCGCCTTCGTCGGCATGACCGGCTTTGGAGCTTCTGCCCCGGCCGAGGTTCTGTACGAGAAGTTCGGGATCACCACGGCGGCCGTGGTCGCGGCGGCGAAGGCGCGCCTCTAGGCCATGGCCCGGCTCGGCGCCGTCTCCCTCCTCGTCCGGGACTATGACGAGGCCATCGCCTTCTATGTCGGCAAGCTGGGTTTCGACCTGAGCGAGGACACGGTCATGGGCGGCGGCAAGCGCTGGGTGCGGGTGACGCCGAAAGGCGGGGATACCTCGCTGCTTCTGGCGAAAGCCACGACCGATGCGCAGGTCGCCCGCGTCGGCGATCAGGCCGGCGGCCGGGTCTGGCTGTTTCTCGAGACCGACGACCTCGCCCGAGACTATGCGGCGTGGTCGGTCGCCGGCGTCACGTTCCGCGAGACGCCACGCCATGAGCCCTATGGCGTGGTGGCGGTGTTTGAGGATTTGTACGGCAACGCCTGGGACCTGATCGAACCCGCCTCCACCAGAGACTGACCCATGAAACTCGGCACCCCCCTTTCCGACAGCGCCGTGCGCGTCATGCTCCTCGGCGCGGGGGAGCTGGGCAAGGAGGTGGCCATCGAGCTGCAGCGACTCGGCGCCGAGGTGATAGCGGTCGACCGCTATCCGAACGCCCCGGCCATGCAGGTCGCGCACCGCAGCCACGTCATTCCGATGACGGATCCGCATATCCTCGCCGGCGTCATCGCTGCGGAAATGCCCCACATCATCGTGCCCGAGATCGAGGCCATCGCCACCGATGTGCTGGCGGAGATCGAGGCCGCCGGGCACGCCGTGGTCATCCCGACCGCGCGTGCGACGCAGCTGACCATGAACCGCGAGGGCATCCGCCGGCTGGCGGCCGAGGAGCTGGGTCTGCCGACCAGCGCCTACGCCTTCGCCACATCGGCCGCCGAACTGGCCGAGGCCGCGCACAAGATCGGCCTGCCAGTCTTCATCAAGCCGGTGATGTCGTCCTCGGGCAAGGGCCAGTCGATGATCGAGGCGCTTGAGGACGCCGCCAACGCCTGGGCCTATGCGCAATCCAGCGGGCGGGTGGAGACGGCGACGGTGATCGTCGAGGGCCGGATCAATTTCGATTTCGAGATCACCCTGCTGACCGTCCGCTCGCTGCGTGACGGCGCAGTGCGCACCGACTTCTGCGCGCCCATCGGTCATCGGCAGGTCAAGGGCGACTATGTCGAGAGCTGGCAGCCGCAGGCCATGACCCCCGCCGCCCTCGCCTCGGCGCAGGACATCGCCCGCAGGCTGACGGATGCTCTGGGCGGCCTTGGGGTATTTGGCGTCGAGTTGTTCGTGAAGGGCGACCAGGTCTGGTTCTCGGAAGTATCGCCGCGCCCGCACGACACCGGCCTGGTGACCCTGGCCACCCAGACACAATCCGAATTCGCCCTGCACGCCCGCGCCATCCTCGGCCTGCCCGTCGACGTCAGCCAGCGCGACATCGGCGCCAGCGCGGTCATCTATGGCGGCATGGACGCCGTCGGCGTCGCCTATGAGGGGGTGGCCGAGGCCCTGTCCGTGCCGACCGCCGACCTGCGGCTGTTCGGCAAGCCCGAGAGCTATGTCAGCCGTCGGATGGGGGTGGCCACGGCGCGGGGCGAAACCGTGGAACAGGCCCGCGAACGGGCGCGCGAGGCGGCTTCGAGAGTTCGCGTGGTCCCCGGCTAAAGCGCCGGCGCAGCCTGGAGCGCCATCGCCGGCTCCGCGCGCGGCGCGGCCAGCGCCGCCACGGCGGCGTCGAGTCCTGGATCGTGCCCGGCGCGCCGGTCTTCCAGCGTCAGGGGGGCGGCCACGTCGGGCGTCACGCCCCGCTTTTCCAGCCGGACCCCGCCGGAGGTGATGAAGTCGGCGCGGCTCAGGCTCAACCGTCCGCCGTCCGGCAAACGCGTTTCCTGCGAGATCAGCACCGCGCCCGCCGTCGGCGCCCCGACCACGACCGCGCGCCGCGCTTCCTGCAGGGCGGCGGGAGTCAGTTCGGCGGCGCTGCGGCTGTTGGCGTCGACGAGGACAGCCACGTCATTCCCGACCGGCTGGTCCAGATCACCGCATCCTCCACCGGTCCGCAGCTCGACGCGCCGCCCCGAGCGGCCGGTGCGGGCCGCCCACAGCCGGTCGCGCGGCAGGAAGCAGCTGAGCACCGCATCAGCTTCGGCCAGCCGCCCGCCGGGATTGCCGCGCAGATCGATGACGACATCGGTTTCCACCGGCAGGTTTTCCAGCTGCTCGCCCATCCAGCGGCCCAGCCCAAGCTCGAAGCTGTCCACGGTCAACACCAGCACCCCCGGCCGCGAACGGTCGGCGACGAAGGCCGGCGTTGGCTCCATCATGCGGGGGGTCAGGGTCAAGGGCCGCGCATCCCCGGCGCCGTCGATCAGCGACAGGGTGACGGACCGTCCCTCAGCGATGTCCTGCTCCGGGGTCCACCGGGCGCCCTGGCCTGTGATCAGCCTCCAGCCCACGGCCACGCCGGCCTCGGCGGCGGGTGAACCCGGCCGGACCTGTTCGATCAGCCAGGCGTCGCCCGAGGGTTCGGGCCGCAGGGAAACACCGATGGCGGCCCGACGCTGACGAAGCGAGTCCTGACGGCGGGCCACGGCAGGCGGTGCGGCCCCGGCGTGATCGTCGTCGAGCAAATCGAGCATGTCGCCGAGCGCGCGGTACAGGGTCCGGTCGTCCGGCGCCGTCAGCGCGACCGGCCGCCAGGTCCGGCGCGCGGCGTTCCAGTCCACCCCATGCAGGTCGGGATCGTAATACTGGCTGCGCACCTCGCTCCAGACGCGGTCGAAAACCCTCTGGTTCATCCGCGCTCGCTCAGGGTCCGGCACGACGGTCACGGCTGGTGGCGCTGTCGCCGCTTCCGGATCAGCCGCAAACACAGGAGCGGCGATGAGCGCCAGGCTCATCGCCGCCGATGCGGACAGGATGTGAAGAAGGCGGCGCAAGATCATGACGCCATTAGAGGGCGCCTCGATCGCCTTTCAAGTCACGAAGTCACAGGCGCGATCAGTCTTCGCCCCCGGAAGGCGTCTCGACGCGGTGGACGAACACCTCGCTGTTGCCGGAGCCGCGTTCGCCCGCCTCGATGAAGCCCGAGCGATCGGCGTCCATCCGGCCGAAGGCTTCGCGCAGCGGGGCGCTGAACTCAGCCTCGCTGATCCGGCCGTCATCGTCGGTGTCCAGATCGTTCTCGCCGCCGGGTCCGCCCACGCGCCGGATCTCGATCCGCTCGCCCGGGCCGCCTTCGGCATGGGCGCCCACCATCATGGCGTGACCGCCGGGACCGCCGTGGATGACGATCTGACGTTCACCGCCCGCGCCGGGCTCGCCGCCGACGAAGACCATGGTCCGCTCCTCACCGTGCCCGGCATGCTCGGCATGGGCGCCGGCCTCACCGCCGGGATGCGGGCGGCGCATTTCGAAATGCCGCACGCCCGGCCCGCCGTGTCCGCCCGGACCGCGCATGATCCTGACGTCGTGGTCGCCGCCGCCCATGGCGGCGTGGCCGGCCGTCAGTTCCTCGGTCGACAGGCGTCCGTCGCTGTTGGCGTCCATGCGGGCGAAATGGTCGGTCATCGGCGCGGAGAACTCTTCCCGCGTGATCTGGCCGTCGCCGTCCTTGTCGAGGGCCCCGGGACCGTCGGCGACCATGGCCATGAAGCGGGCGTGGCCCCCGGGCGGTGCAGGCGGCGCCGGCGTCTGCTGCATAAGGACGGCGGAAAGGGCGATCAGGGTCAGCATGAGCGGTCGGCTCCCGTGGTTGTACGGCCTCTGTTCGACCACGGCCCGCTTGCCGTAGTGTTTCAGCAGGCCCGTCGATTGTTTCATCGCTGAAATGACGGCGAGCATCGGGTTCGCCACAATGGCCGCCATGCAAGCCGACGCCCCCCGTATTCTCGTCGTCGACGACGATCCCGGCATCCGCGAGGTGCTGTGCGACTATCTGGTCCTGCACGGCTATGACGCCGTCGGCGCCGCCTCGGCCGCCGAGATGGATCGCGCCGTGGCGCAGCAGCCGCCCGACCTGATTGTGCTGGATCTGATGATGCCGGGCGAGGACGGGCTGTCGGTGTGCCGCCGCCTGGCCGGCAAGGGGCCGCCAATCGTCATGCTGTCGGCCGTGGGCGAGGACACCGACCGGATCATCGGTCTGGAGCTAGGGGCCGACGACTATCTGGCCAAGCCGTGCAATCCCCGCGAACTGCTGGCCCGCGTCCGCGCGGTGTTGCGCCGCCCGCGCGAGGATGCGGTCGCCAACGGCCCCGCCCTGACCTTCGCCGGTTGGCGACTGGACCTGTTGCGCCGCGAACTGATCCGGCCGGACGGTCGCTTCGTCGCCCTGTCCGCGGGCGAGTTCGCCCTTCTGCGCGCCTTCGCCGAACGGCCGGGGCGGGTCCTGACGCGCGACCAGCTGCTGGAGCGTGCCCGGGGCGCCGACGCCGACGTCTTCGACCGCGCCATGGACGTGCAGATCAGCCGCCTCAGGAAGAAGCTCAACGACGGCTCCGGCCTTCAAATGATACAAACGCTGCGCGGCGAGGGCTATATGTTCGACGTTCGGGTGGAGCGGCAAAACGGTTCGATCCGGGGCGCGGCGTGAGACGGCCTTCGTCCTTTCCGGTACTGGTCCAGGTGGCGGCGCTGGCGGTGCTGGCGGTGGTCATGTCCCAGGCTGTGGCCTTTGGCGTCGTGGTCCTCGCACCCGAGCCGCGGCCTGCCGGCTTCAGCATCGAGGCTGCGGCCGATGCCCTGAAGGGTGAACCGGCCGAGACCGCCGACGGCCGCGCCCTGCGCCGCCGTATCGTCGATCGGCCGCCAGGGCCGGAGATCGACATCGAAATGGACCCCATGGCCCTGGCGATTCGGGCCGGGCTGGCCCAGCGGCTCGGCGTGGAACCGGAGACGGTGCGGGTCACGGTTGATCACGGCCCCCGGCGGCGGCGCGGACCGCGACCAGAAGACGGCGCGCCTGCCGGCGACCGGGTGGATTTCGTGCTCGTGCGCCCCGACGCCGCCCCGAAGAAGGCAGCGTTGGATGCCTCGCGCGCGACACCCGGTTCGGCGCCCCGTGTTGTCGTTCAGGCGCCGCCCCGGTCGTCCGAAGAGACATTGGTCATGCGTCACGGCTCCGAGGTCCGGGCCCATTTGCGCATGCGACACCCGGGGCCGGTCGACATGGAGAGCGGGGCCTTTGTCATCGACCGCGAGACGCATCAGTTCACCGTTCGCACCGACCGGCTGACCTTCGCACCGTTCGCGGCCTCAGTGCGTCAGCCTGATGGAGACTGGGCCACCGTCGAGGCGCCCCGAGGCCTGCTTTCGCCATGGCAACAGCGGCTGCTGCTGGCGCTGGCGATCTCCATGCTGCTGCTCGCGCCTCTGGTCTGGATCATGGCGCGCAGGCTGACCCGACCGATCCGCGTCTTCGCTGACGCCGCCGAACGGTTGGGCGCTGACCCGGACGCCGAGCCGCTGACGCCATCGGGCCCTTCGGAAGTGCGCACCGCCATCCACGCCTTCAACGACATGCAGGCGTCCCTGCGCGACCATATGCGTCGCCGGACCCAGACGGTCGCCGCCATCGCCCACGACCTGCGCACCCCCCTGACCCGGCTGCGCTTCCGGGCCGAACAGGCCCCCGACGTTGTGCGCGACCGCATGGCCGCCGACATCGAGGAGATGGACGCCCTGATCGCCCAGGCCATGGCCTATGTGCGCGGCGAGGCGACGCCCGAGCGACGCGAAGCCTTCGATCTGGATGCCCTGGCCGCCGATTGCGCGGACGGGTTCTCCGAGACCGGCGGCGCGGTGACTTTCGACGGCGGCGGCGAACTGCCGGTCGAGGCCGACCCCGCCGCCCTGCGCCGGGCGTTGGGGAATCTGATCGCCAACGCCGTCAAATACGGCGGCGCGGCCCGCGTGAAGGCCTTCGCCGAGGACGGCCACGCCGTGGTCCTGATCGAGGACGACGGCCCCGGCCTGCCCGGCGACGAACTCGAGGCCGTGTTCGAGCCCTTCCATCGCGCCGAACGCTCGCGCAGCCGCGAGACCGGCGGGGCCGGCCTCGGCCTGACCGTCGCCCGCCAGGCGGCGCGCGCCCACGGCGGCGACGTGGTGCTGGCGAACCGGGACGGCGGCGGACTTGTCGCCCGGCTGACCCTGCCCCTCGTGACCCGCGACTGACGGCCAGCGTTACAGTTCATCACGCCTTGTTACGGGCGCGGGGTTGATCCTCGCGCCCGCCGGTTCCATTGAAGCGCCAACCCTGAACATCGCTTCCAAGGAGCCCGCCCTATGACCGTCCGCGTCGCCATCAATGGTTTCGGCCGCATCGGCCGCCTCGTCCTCCGCTCGATCGTCGAGCACGGCCGTCGCGACATCGAGGTGGTGGCGATCAACGATCTGGGCCCGGTCGAGACCAACGCCCATCTGCTGCGCTACGATTCGGTGCACGGCCGGTTCCCTGGCACGGTCGAGACCGGCGCGGACTGGATCGACGTCGGCCTCGGCAAGATCAAGGTCACCGCCGAACGCGATCCGTCCAGGCTTCCGCACAAGGAACTGAACGTCGACATCGCCTTCGAATGCACCGGCCTGTTCACGACGAAAGAGAAGGCCTCGGCCCATCTGACCGCCGGCGCCAGGCGCGTGCTGGTCTCGGCTCCCTGCGACGGCGCCGACAAGACCATCGTCTACAAGGTCAATCATGACGTCCTGACCGCCGAGGACATCATCGTCTCCAACGGCTCGTGCACCACCAACGCCCTGGCTCCGGTGGCCAAGGTGCTGCACGATCTGTTCGGCATCGAGCGCGGCTATATGACCACCATCCACGCCTACACCGGCGACCAGCCGACGCTGGATACGATGCACAAGGATCTGTACCGGGGCCGCGCCGCCGCCCTGTCGATGATCCCGACCTCGACCGGCGCCGCCAAGGCCCTCGGCCTCGTCCTGCCGGAGCTCAAGGGCAAGCTGGACGGCTCCTCGATCCGCGTGCCGACGCCGAACGTCTCGGTGGTGGACCTCAAGGTCGTGGCCGGCCGCGAGGTCACCGTCGAGGAAATCAACGCCGCGATCCAGGCCGCCGCCGACGGCCCGATGAAGGGCGTGCTGGCGACGACGATCGAGCCGCTGGTCTCCACCGACCTGAACCACATCGCCGCCTCGTCCACCGCCGCCCTGCCCCAGACGCAGGTCGTCGACGGCAAGCTGGCGCGCGTCCTGACCTGGTACGACAACGAGTGGGGCTTCGCGACGCGGATGGCCGACACGGCGCTGGTAATGAGCAAGCTGATATAGGGCGGAGCTTATGACCTTCCGCACCCTCGACGACGCCCCCGCCCTCGCCGGCAAGACCGCCCTCGTCCGCGTCGACTTCAACGTCCCGATGGAGGACGGCAGGGTCACCGAGGACACCCGGTTGCGCGTCGCCCTGCCGACCATCAACCGGCTGCGCGACGCCGGGGCGAAGGTCGTTCTGCTGGCTCATTTCGACCGGCCCAAGGGCAAGGTCACGCCGTCGATGAGTCTGCAGCCCGTGGTCGACGACCTCGAGCACCTGCTCGGCGCCCCGGTCCGGTTCGCGTCCGACTGCGTGGGCGATGAGGCGAAGGCCATGATCGCCGACGTCGATATCGGCGGCGTGGTCCTGCTGGAAAACGTCCGCTTCCATCCGGGCGAGGAGGCCAATGACCCCGCCTTCGCGAAACAGCTGGCCGAGCTCGGCGACGTCTATGTCAATGACGCCTTCTCCGCCGCCCACCGCGCCCACGCCTCGACCGAGGGTCTGGCCCGGCTGCTGCCCGCCTATGCCGGCGAGTCCATGCGCCGCGAGCTCGACGCCCTCGACGCCGCCCTCGGCACGCCGCAGAAGCCGGTCATCGGCATCGTCGGCGGGGCCAAGGTCTCGACCAAGCTGGACCTGCTGAAGAACCTGGTCGGTCGGCTGGACCGGCTCGCCATCGGCGGCGGCATGGCCAACACCTTCCTGTATGCCCAGGGGATCGATATCGGCGGCTCGCTGGCCGAGAAGGACATGGCCGACACGGCCCGCGCCATCCTTGCCGAGGCCGAGGCGCGAGGCTGCGAAATCCTGCTTCCCATCGATGTGGTGGTGGCGAAGGAGGTCAAGCCGGGCGTCGAGACCCGCACCGTCCTCGTCCGCGAGGAGATCGGCGACGACGAGAAGATTCTCGACGCCGGGCCCCTCACGGTCGAGAAGCTGGTCAAGGGCATGGCCCTGTCGCGCACCCTGATCTGGAATGGCCCCCTCGGCGTATTCGAGGTTCCCCCCTTCGACACGGCGACGGTCAAGGCGGCCCAGGCGGCGGCGCAGCTGACGACATCGGGGGCGCTGGTCGCCGTGGCCGGCGGCGGCGACACGGTCGCGGCCCTGCACCATGCGGGCGTGGCTGACGACATGACCTTCGTCTCCACCGCCGGCGGCGCCTTCCTCGAGTGGATGGAGGGCAAGCCCTTGCCGGGCGTCGAGGCGCTGCAGGCCCCGTGACCGGGGCGCCACGGGTCGTGGCGCGCGCCCGTCCAGCTGTAACATTGCGTGACTTGAGGGCCGTCCGAGGCTAAACCTCCCGCCAAACTCACGGGCTCAGGAGACCCCCCATGGCGCGCATCACGCTGCGACAGCTTCTCGATCACGCGGCCGAAAACGGCTATGGCCTGCCCGCCTACAACATCAACAACATGGAACAGGGCCTGGCCATCATGGAGGCCGCCGAGGCCGTCAACGCCCCGGTCATCATCCAGGCCAGCCGCGGCGCGCGCAGCTACGCCAACGACATCGTGCTGGCCAAGTTGATCGACGCCCTGGCCGAACTGTACCCCCACATCCCGGTCTGCATGCACCAGGATCACGGCAACGGCCCCGCGACCTGCGCCACCGCCATCCAGTACGGCTTTACGTCAGTGATGATGGACGGCTCGCTGGAAGAAGACGCCAAGACCCCCGCCAGCTATGAATACAACGTCGACGTCACTCGCCGCGTCGTCCAGATGGCCCACTCCTGCGGCGTCTCGGTCGAGGGCGAGCTGGGCGTGCTGGGCTCGCTGGAGACGGGCATGGGCGAGGCCGAGGATGGCCACGGCTTCGAGGGCAAGCTGGATCACTCGGCCCTGCTGACCGATCCGGACCAAGCTGTGGACTTCGTACGCGAGACCCAGGTCGACGCCCTCGCCATCGCCATGGGCACCAGCCACGGGGCCTATAAATTCAGCCGCAAGCCGGACGGCGAAGTCCTGGCGATGAACGTGATCGAGGAAATCCACCGTCGCCTGCCCGACACCCATCTGGTCATGCACGGCTCGTCCTCGGTGCCGCAGGACCTGCAGGACATTATCAACGCCTACGGCGGCGAGATGCCCCAGACTTGGGGCGTGCCGGTCGAGGAAATCCAGCGCGGCATCAAGCACGGCGTGCGCAAGATCAACATCGACACCGACAACCGCATGGCCATGACCGGCGCGATCCGGAAAATCCTGTCCGAAAAGCCCGGCGAATTTGACCCGCGCGCCTATCTGAAGCCCGCCAAGGAGGCAATGCGGAAACTGTGTCAGGAGCGGTATCTGCAGTTCGGCTGCGAGGGCCAGGCCTCGAAGATCCGGCCCTTGTCGACCGCGCAAATGGCCAAACGCTATGCGAGTGGCGAACTTACGCCCAGCGCGCGGCCGCATCTCCGGGCGACGGGCTGACAAGGGCGACATTCCTTGTAAGCAAAGGCAATCCGTGATGAACTCATAAACTGCTGTTATTGCGAATTCTTCGCAGTTTTTGGGGGATAGGCCGTGGCTGACCAGAAGCGACCTGATCGTCGTTCATTCCTTGCCCGGATCCTCGGCGGGGCCGTTGTCGCAGGCGGAGCCATGGGCGCCGTCACGGGCAGCGCCAGCGCCCAATCCTATACGGGCCGGACGGACTCCGACAGCCGCGACGCCGTCAACTACGGGCGACGCGGCACCGGCATCACCGACTCCGACACCACCGATGGCGTGGGCAATGGCCGCGGAGGCCAGACCGGGATCACCGATTCAGATTCGACCGACGGTGTCGGCCGGGGTCGCGGCCGCCAGTCGGGGCTGACGGATTCGGATTCGAGCGACACCGCCGGCAATGGACGCGGAAGAACTGGACTGACCGATTCCGACTCCACTGACACCTCCGGCAACGGTCGCGGGCGCCGATCCGGGATTACGGACTCGGATTCGAGCGACGCCAGCGGCAACGGGCGGGGAAGAACCGGACTGACCGATTCCGACTCGACCGACGTCAGTGGAAATGGTCGCGGCGGGCGTACCGGGCTCACGGATTCGGATTCGAGCGACGCCAGCGGCAACGGGCGGGGAAGAACCGGACTGACCGATTCCGACTCGACCGACGTCAGTGGAAACGGTCGCGGCGGGCGACGCCCCAAGTGATCGCCCGCCAAGCGTGACGGTCGACGGCAAGGGACATATTGAGAGACCCCTGAACTGGTTGCTGGGACCCGCCGCGGTGTCGTTTCTCCGCGACGCCTACGAATGCGAACCTGTTATAGCCCACCACAATGATCCTGAGCGGTTTCGCGGCCTTCTTTCGGTCGCAGCGGTGGACCGCAAGGTCGCCGAGCAGGACCTCCGCGAAGGCATGCTGGCCATGGCCGACGCTAACCGGTCGGTGGACAGTTCTGACTTCGTGGCGGACTCTGGAGCGATCGACCGGGTGGCCGTCGCACGGCTCTATCGCCGCGGCGCCACGATCATCCTCAACCAGGTGCACCAGTCAGACATCGCCCTGGCTGATTTCTGCCGGTCGGTGGAGCGGGTGTTCTCATGTCATGTCCAGACCAACATCTATCTCACCCCGCCAGGTTCCCAGGGTTTCCAGACCCACTATGACAACCATGATGTCTTCGTGTTGCAGATCGAGGGTGAAAAGACCTGGCGGCTGTATGACCGCCCCGTCGAGGCGCCCTATCGCGGCGAACGGTTCGAATCCGGGAGGCACGCGGTCGGCGAGCCCCGCCACACCTTTGTCCTGAAGGCCGGTGATTGCGCCTATGTGCCCCGCGGCCTTATGCACGACGCCTCGGCGTCCGGCGACGCCGCGTCGCTTCACATCACCTGCGGCCTGCTGGTCCGCACCTGGGCAGACCTGGTGCTGGAGGCGGTGTCGGAGGTGTGCGTCAACGATCCGGCCTTCCGCCGCGGCCTGCCGCCCGGCTTCGCACATCGTGATTTCGACCGAACGGCGGCGCGGGACCGGTTTCGCGCCCTCATCTCCGAACTGTCGTCCCGGGCGCAGATGGACGGGGCGCTCGACCTGCTGACCGAACAGTTCATCCAATCGAGGGAACCGGCTGTGCTCGGCGCGATCGAGAGCGCCTCGCGCCCACTGGCCAGGCAGTATCGCGCCCGACCCGCCCCTTGGCGCCTGATCGATGAAGAAGGGGGGCTCCGCCTGATCATCCCCGGCGGGGAGATGACCTTCAGTCGCGCGCCCCGTCCGGTGATCGAGCGGGCTCTGTCGGGCCAGGCGTTCGCACCCGAGGATCTCGTTCATGACCAGGCCGAGGAGTTGATCCGCCGCCTGACGACCACCGGCCTCATCGAGCGGCTCGACTGATCGGTCCAGCCACTATGGACGATCACAAGTCTCCGTACTGACTGCGGAAACGCGCGGGCCTCTGCCTGTTTGGCGGGGATCTTGTCGTCCAGCTCTTCGAGCTCGGCGCCGAGACTGGCGACCCGGCTGTGGGCGTTCGTCAGCGCCTGCTCCACGCCGTGCACGGATTGGCCGTCGCGGTAGGCCGGCATGAAATCGGCCTCCAGCCAGGCCGGGCACACGCCGCCATAGCCGGAACCCGTGTTACCGGCGCGGAAGCCGTGGGCCAGCCTACAGTAGCGCACCAGCCCTCGGTCGCGCCCGGCGGCGTAGGACGCCGCGTCCGGGGTGACCCCATGTTTGGCGCAGGCCTCGGCGTGATCGTTCAGCCGGCTCATCGACAGGCCCGACGCCCCGTCGGAAAAGCCCTGTCCGGCCCAGTCGCCCGCCAGACACTGATCCGCACTCATGGTCGCGCAGCTCCCCAGTCCCAGAAGGGCGCCTGCCGCGGCGGAGACAATCAGCCATTTCATCGCTACCTCCCCCAAGGCCAAGCTTAACCATGACTCAACTTGACGAACGGCCAAGGTCACGGTTGCCCCGCGCGCTCGCCGACGTGCTAGATCGCACTGCCGCCCGGCCCGGGTGGCGGAGCGCCCCGTGTCCGACGACCCCCTGATCGAAGATTTCGCCGCCGACGAGGACCTCCCACCCGTTCTGGAGGCCAGCCTCACGACAGTCGGCGCCCGCCTCGACAAGGCCCTGTCCGACCTCTTTCCGACCTTGTCCCGCGCCCGCGTCCAGGCCCTGCTGGCCGAAGGCGTCGTGACGCGCGACGGGCAGCCCGTGTCGACCGCCTCGGCCAAGGCCCTGCCCGGCCTCTACGCCGTCGCCTTGCCGGCCGTCATCTCCGCCATCCCCCAGCCCGAAAACATCCCCCTGACCGTCCTGTTTGAGGACGCCGACCTGATCGTGATCGACAAGCCGGCCGGCATGGCGGTGCATCCTGCCCCGGGCAGCGAGACAGGCACGCTCGTCAATGCGTTGCTGCACCACTGCGCCACATCTCTGTCGGGCATCGGGGGCGTCGCCCGTCCGGGCATCGTCCACCGGCTCGACAAACACACCTCGGGCGTCATGGTCGCGGCCAAGTCCGACGCCGCCCACGCTGGTCTCTCGGCCCTGTTTGCCGCCCACGACATCGAACGGACCTACATCGCCCTCGTCCGCGGCGTGCTCCACCCTGTCAGGGGCCGTATCACCTCGAACCTCGGGCGCTCGACCGGCGACCGAAAGAAGATGGCCGTGCTGAACAGCGGCGGCCGCGAGGCCATCACCGACTATGTCGTCGAACAGGTCTATGGCGCGCCGACCCACAGGGGGGCCAGGCCCGGCGCCCAGCCACAGGCCGCCCGCGTCGCCTGCACCCTGCACACTGGCCGCACCCACCAGATCCGCGTACACATGGCCTCGAGAGGCGCACCCATCCTCGGCGACCCGGTCTATGGCTCCGGCAGCCCGACAAACGCCGTTCGCGCCGCCATCGCCGCCGCCGGCCTGGCCCGCCAGGCGCTCCACGCGGCGGTTCTGGGCTTCGTCCATCCGGTGACGGGCGAGGCCCTGCGCTTCGAGACCGCCCCGCCGGAGGACATGTGCCTGCTTGAACAGGGCCTCGCCGCCCTGTAGGAGCGGAGGTCAGTCTTGATTAGAGACGCACTCTCCGTTATACACTCGCTCATTCGGTGTCGTGGCGCCGGGGCAACGGTCACGCTGTCGTGTGACCATCCGCCACTGACAAGTGCGGAAACCCGACCCTATTTCATCGGTTGAGGGGTGAGGCGACGGCGCTCATTGGGTGGCCGCTTCCGAAGGACCTGCTCGTTTACACGGTCGGAGGGACCAAATGGCTGTTGCGAGATCACTCGCGGTTATGTCGCCTGAACAGGGGCTGTCGCGATACCTGACGGAAATCCGCAAGTTCCCCATGCTTGCGAAAGACGAAGAATTCATGCTCGCCAAACGCTGGACCGAGCACCAGGACGCCGAGAGCGCCCACCGCCTCGTCACCTCGCACCTTCGCCTCGTGGCCAAGATCGCAATGGGCTATCGCGGCTACGGCCTGCCGATCGGCGAGGTGATCTCCGAGGGTAACGTCGGCCTGATGCAGGCCGTCAAGAAATTCGATCCGGACAAGGGCTTCCGCCTGGCGACCTACGCCATGTGGTGGATTCGCGCCTCGATCCAGGAATACATCCTGCGCAGCTGGTCGCTCGTCAAAATGGGCACCACCGCCGCGCAGAAAAAGCTATTCTTCAACCTGCGCAAGGCCAAGAGCCAGATCTCGGCCTTCGAGGAAGGCGATCTGCGTCCCGAACACCTCTCGGCTATCGCCACCAAGCTGGGCGTGTCCGAGGAAGAAGTCACCAACATGAACCGCCGTCTCGGCGGCGACGCCTCGCTGAACGCGCCGCTGCGCGCTGATGGCGAGAGCGAGTGGCAGGACTGGCTGGCCGACGACACGGCGGTCTCGCAGGAGACCCAACTCGCCGAGAGCGAGGAGAAGTCGATTCGCATGGGCCTGCTTCAGGAAGCCATGGAAGAGCTGACCGACCGCGAGAAGCACATCCTCACGGAACGCCGCCTCAAGGACGACCCCGTCACGCTCGAGGAGCTGGCAGGCCAGTACGGCGTGTCGCGCGAGCGCGTCCGCCAGATCGAGGTCCGCGCCTTCGAGAAACTCCAGAAGGCCATGCGCGCCGCCGCTGAGGAACGGAACCTTGTCGACGCCTGATCCCGACGTCGGGCGGCCCGGCCGGGCCGCCCGCCTTCAGGTCACCGCCGCGACAGTCTGATAGCGCGCGTCCCGCCAGCTTTCGGTGTCGAGAATTTCGCCCAGCACCTCGACCGCATCCCAAACATCGACGTGCCGCACATACGGAGGCGCGAACCCGAACCGGATCACGTCCGGAGCGCGGAAATCGCCGATCACCCTGCGCGCGATCAGGTTCTGCATCACCGCCCACCCCTGTGGATGAGTGAACGAGACCTGCCCGCCCCGAACCGCCGCCTCGCGCGGACTGGCCAGCACCAGACCCTTGCTGGCGCATCGCGCCTCGACCCGTTCGATAAACAGATCGCCCAGCGCCCCGGCCTTGGCCCGGACCGTCGCCATGTCCACCCCATCGAAAGCGTCCAGCGCGGCGTTGAGCGCGGTCAGGCTAAGGATCGGCGGGGTCCCGCACAGCCAACGGTCGATGCCCGGCGCCGGCGCATAATAGTCGACGAAATCGAACGGCCGCGCGTGACCCATCCAGCCTGACAACGGATTGCGCAGCGCCGCCTGATGCCGCCTCGCCACGAACAGATACGCCGGCGCACCCGGCCCGCCGTTCAGGTATTTGTAGCCGCAGCCCGCAGCCAGATCGGCCCCGTCGCGATTCAGATCGACGTCCAGCACCCCCGCGCTATGGCTCAGATCCCACAGGCTCAAAGCCCCCGCAGCGCGGATCGCCGTGCTCAATCCCGCCATTTCGCGCACCGCGCCGCTGCGATAGTGGACGTGGCTCATCAGGACCACGGCCACCCGGTCGTCCAGCGCCGCCTCGATTCCGCCCGGCGCGACCACTCTCAGCTCCACCTCCGGCATCATCCCGGCCAGCCCCTGCAGGATGTACAGGTCCGTCGGAAAGTCACCGCCTTCGGTCAGCACTACCCGCCGCCTGCCCCACGCGCCCACCGCCGCAGCCGCCAGCTTGAACAGGTTCACGGACACGGAATCCGCCGCGATGACCTCGTCCGCCTCCGCTCCGATCAGGCGGGCGATCTTGCCCCCCACCTTCTGTGGCAGGCCGATCCAGCCGTGCTTGTTCCAGCTGGCGATCAGATCACCGCCCCACTGCCGTTCCACCACGTCTCGCACGGCTTCCGCCGCTGCGACTGGCAAGGCTCCGAGCGAATTGCCGTCCAGATAGATAACCCCGTCCGGCAGGCTGAACCGTTCCCGCACCACGCCCAGGGGATCGGCGGCGTCCCGGTCGAGACAGTCCTGTCGCGTGGTCATTCTCTGCTCCGGTTGCCGGACGGCTCCTGCTCTTTACAGTGACCCGCCACGCCGGTGAAACGGCGACTTCGACAGGACCGCCCGATGCGTCTGATGACCGCCGCCCTGGCAGGCCTGCTGGCGCTGACCGCCTGCGCCCCTTCGCCGACGCTCATCGCTCCCGTTGAGACCCGCACCCCGATCACCTTCAGCCAACTTCTTGCCCGGCCCCGCGTCGCCGCCGATCAGCGCATTGCCTATGGCCCCGACGCGCTCCAGTTCGGCGAGCTGTGGTTGCCGCGTGGACGGGGCCGCCATCCCGTCATCGTCCTGATTCACGGCGGCTGTTGGCGCGCCGACCTGCCGGGCCTGGAGCTGATGGACTATATGGCCGCTGACCTGCGCGACCGGGGATATGCCGTCTGGAACATGGAATATCGCCGCATCGGCCATCCCGGCGGCGGCTATCCGGGTACCTTCGGGGACATCGCCATGGGCCTCGACCATCTGCGGACCCTGGCCGAGCAACACAGCCTCGACCTGCGCCGCGTCGCCGTCTCGGGCCATTCCGCTGGCGGTCATCTGGCCCTCTGGGCGGCCGCGCGCGATCGCCTGCCCGTCGAAAGCCCTCTACGCACCGCTGATCCCCTGCTGATCCGGGGCGTCGTGTCTCTCGCAGGAATCGCCGACCTCGACGCCTACAGACAGACGGGCCCCGACGCCTGCGGTGGTCCCTCGACCATCGACGGCCTTGTCGGGATCCAGCAGCCCGGCGGTCGCGACGTCTTCGACGACACCTCCCCGCCTGCCCTGCTTCCGCTGGGTGATCGTCAGGTGGTGATCTCGGGGGCGCTGGATCCGATCGTGCCGCCCCGCTTCGGCCAGGACTACGCCGCGGCGGCGGCCTCCCGCGGCGATCCCGCCCGATCCATCGTGCTGGAGGGTGCCGGGCATTTCGAGGTCATCGACCCGACCTCCGCGGCCTGGCCCCGGGTCGCGGACGCGTTTGCGGGCCTGCTGAACTGACGACGTCAGCCCGCCTTGGCCGCAGGTTCGGGTTGGTGCATGGCCAGCAGGGTTCCGATCGGGGCCGCCAGCGTCGCCTTTGTCGGCGGCCCCCCCGCCATAGACACTTCCAGGGCCCCCACCGCGACGGCAAGGCGCGAGTCTGACACCTTCATGGCCAGCATCTTAAGCGTCGCCGCCTGCTCGCGGATGGCCCGCACCGCCTGCATGGGGTCGCTGTCGAACTGGTCCAGGGCCGAACCCAGTATGCGCATCGCCTGGTCCTTGGCCTCTACGTGTCCAGCCGCGCCCGACGCCGACCGATCGGCCTTGCGCTTTCTGGCGCCGGAGAATTCGCCTGAGTTGAACCGACGCCGGTCGGGACCGACGTAACCCACAGCCTCAACCCAGTCGCGTGGCTTCAGCGCGACGTTCTCGACACGTTTGAATAGATCAGCGCTGGTGAAAGGCTTGCGCAGGAATTCATGCACGCCGGAATCCCGCGCGCCCAGGATCGTGCGCGCGGTCGCATCGGCCGTGATCATGATGATAGGCGCGCGGCGGCAGTTCATGTCCGAGCGCCGCAGCGCTTTCGCCAGAGACTCGCCGTCCAGCCCCTCGCCAGTGCGCTCGGTGAAGACGATGCCGGGCTCCTGCTCCGCCGCCGCCATCAACGCCCGCTTCTCGTCCGGCTGAACCACGATGTCGCGCGCGCCCAACCCCTTCATGATGTCGGTCAGCAGGCGTGCGGCGTGAGGATTCGGGTCGACGATCAGCACCCGTTTGACCACGGGCTCCAGCTTCGCCAGCACGCGACGATCGACAGCAAACAAGGCGCGAACCTCCACTCCGGACGTTCATGCTTAGCTGAGCCGGGTTAAGGCCCGTTGAACGCTGGGTTTCCGGAACTCCGCCCCTAGGGTCGCCTAGCCCCGAAACGGATCGTGCATCATGATGGTGTCGTCCCGCTCGGGGCTGGTAGATAACAGGGCCACCGGCGCCCCGATCAACTCTTCGATCCGGCGGACGTATTTGACCGCATTGGCGTTAAGGTCGCGGAAGCTGCGCGCGCCGGCCGTGCTCTCGCTCCAGCCATCCATTTCCTCGAACACCGGCTCGGCCGCGGCCTGCGCCTTCAGACTGGACGGCAGATAGTCCAGCACCTGTCCGTCGATCCGGTAGCCGGTGCAGATCTTCAGCGTCTTCAGTCCGTCCAGCACGTCCAGCTTGGTCAGGGCGATCCCGTCGATGCCGTTGATCGCCACTGACTGCCTCACCAGAACCGCGTCGAACCAGCCGCAACGCCGGGCCCGCCCGGTATTGACCCCGACCTCACGCCCCACGGTCGCCAGATGGGTCCCGACCTCATCGTTCAGCTCACAGGCAAACGGGCCTTCGCCGACCCGCGTGGTGTAGGCCTTCACGATCCCCAGCACGTATCCGACTCCGCGCGGGCCGATGCCCGATCCCGCCGCGGCCTGTCCGGCTACGGTGTTGGAGCTGGTCACATAGGGATAGGTGCCGTGGTCCACGTCCAGGAAGGCCCCTTGCGCGCCCTCGAACAGCACCCGTTTCCCGTCCCGCCGCGCCTGATCCAGCACCCGCCAGGCCGGCTGCACATAGGGCAGGATCTTGGGCGCGATCTCCAGCAACTGCGACAGCAGCGCCTCCGGATCGATCGGCTCGAGCCCCAGCCCGGCCCGCAGCGGATCATGGTGGGAGCGCAGGCGGTCGATCTTGACCTTCAGGTCGTCGACATTGGCCAGGTCGCAGACGCGGATCGCGCGCCGCCCCACCTTGTCCTCATAGGCCGGGCCGATGCCGCGTCCCGTGGTGCCGATCCGCGCGCCCGGCGCGCTCGCCGCCACCTCGCGCGCCACGTCCAGCGCTGGATGGATGGGCAGAATCAGACAGGCGTTGTCGGCCACGATCAGCACCTCGGGACTGATCTTGATCCCCTGCGCCTCGATCTTCCCGATCTCGCCGACCAGATGCCAGGGATCGACCACCACGCCATTGCCGATGATCGAGGGCTTGCCCTGCACCACGCCCGAGGGCAGCAGCGCCAGCTTGTAGACCTTGCCGTCCACGACCAGCGTATGGCCGGCGTTGTGCCCGCCCTGGAACCGCACGACCATATCGGCCCGGTTCGACAGCCAGTCGACGATCTTGCCCTTGCCCTCGTCGCCCCATTGGGCGCCGACCACCGCGACGTTCGCCAAGACTGTTCTCCGCTGTCCGGGATTTCGGAATGCGGGCGCAGCCTATAGCCGGGGAATCGGCGGGTGTCCCGCCGTCGGACGATTATTCCGCCAGCGCCGTCTCGAAAGCCCAGTCCAGCCAGGGCGTCAGCGCCTCGATATCCGCCATATCGACGGTGCAGCCGCACCAGATGCGCAGGCCGGCGGGGGCATTCCGGTGGCTCTCGATATCAAACGCCGCGCCCTCGCCTTCGACCAGCGCCTTCATCCGCGTGACCAGCGCCTGCCGCACCTCTTCGGCCATGGCCGTCACGCGCGGATCGACGATCTTCAGACACACCGACGTCGTCGACCGGATCGCCGGGTTCCCGGCCAGATAGTCGATCCAGTCCGTCCGCCGGACCCATTCGTCCAGAACGGCCGCATTGGCCCGCGTCCGCGCGATCAGGACGTCCAGCCCCCCGACCGACAGCCCCCATTCGACGCCATCGATCCAGTCCTCGATCGTCCAGACCGAAAAGGTGTTGATCATCGACCCCGACGCCAGCATCCGGTCGAAGCCCCTGGCGTCGCGCAGGCGCAGCACCTTCGGCACAGGCCGCGGCGGCGCATAGCGATCCAGCCGCTCGACTGCGCGCGGCGACAGGGCGGCGACGCCCAGGCCCGCCTCTCCGCCCAGCGCCTTCTGGAAGCTGAACGTCACCACATCCAGCCTGCCCCACGGCAACGGCATTGCGAAGGCCGCCGAGGTCGCGTCGCAGATCACCAGCCCCTCCCGGTCGTCCGCGATGAAGTCCGCGTTTGGCGCGCATACGCCCGACGTCGTCCCGTTCCACGGAAACACGAGATCCTTCGCGGGATCGACCATCGAGGTGTCCGGCCATTCGCCCCACGGCGCGGCGATCACCTCGGGCTCCAGCTTCAGATGCTCGACCGCGTCGGTCGCCCACACCTTGCCGAAATTCTCGAACGCCAGCACCTGCACCGGCCGTTCGCCCAGCATCGACCACATAGCGGCCTCGACCGCCCCGGTGTCGGACCCCGGCACATAGACCAGCAGCCAGTCCGCAGGGACCTGCAACAACTCCCGGGTCAGCTTCAGTCCGTGGGCGAACCGCTCCACCACCTCCGGTGCGCGGATGCCACGCCCCAGCAGCTCATGTGGAATCGCCTCCGACGACCATCCAGGCCGTTTCGCCGTCGGCCCGGACGAGAACCACGGCCGCTCCGGCTTGAGGTTTGGCCGGTTCGCCATCAGTCGCGGAACGGCCGCATGGGCCCCTTGTCGCGCACGGCCTGCGCCAGCTTCGTCAGCTCGGCGCTGTCCTCCGGCAGGGTGATCATGAGCTTTGCCAGCAGGTCGCCGCGCTTGCCGTCCGCGAACGCGCCCCGGCCTTTCAGCCTCAGGACCTTGCCTGAGCTGGAGCCGGCCGGAATGGTCATGCTGACCGTGCCCTCGGGCGTCTGCACCGGAACCTTGCCGCCAAGCACCGCATCGTACAGGGCCACCGGCTGATCCATCGTCAGATCGGCGCCCTCGCGCGTAAAGACCGGATGTTTCGCCACCTTCAACTCAATCAGGGCGTCGCCGGCGGGTCCTCCTCGCCCGGGCGCGCCCTGACCCTTCAGCCGTATCGTCTGCCCGTCGGCCGCCCCCTTCGGGATCGCCACGTCCAGCATCCGCCCGTCCGAAAACTGGATCCGCCGCGTCGCGCCGGAAATCGAATCCTCGAGGCTGATCTCCAGCGTCGCCTTGACGTCCTGACCCTTTGGGGCAAATCCGCCAGCCCGCGCGCCGCCCGGCCGCGCCGCGCCGCCGAACATGCCGCCGAACAGTTCATCCAGGTCGATGTTCTCGAAGCCCTGCTGCCTCGTCCCGCCTTGGCCGAAGGGATTGCCGGCGGGACCACCTCGCGCGCCACCCGGCCCGCCGCCGCCGAAGCCGCGGAACTGCTCGCGCCCGTCCGCGTCAATCTCGCCCCGATCGAACTTCGCCCGCTTGTCCTTGTCGCCCAGCAGGTCGAAGGCCGCGGTGATCCGCTTGAACCGCTCGTCGGCGACCGTATTGCCGGGGTTCTTGTCGGGGTGCAGTTCCTTGGCGAGCTTGCGGAACGCCTTTTTGATTTCGTCCGCGCTTGCGCCCCTCGAAACGCCCAGTTCCTTATAGGGATCGCCCGCCACGTCGAATGCCGCTCCATCGAAAGCCGAGAGCGTCAGTTAGGCCATCGCGCGCTCCGCGCAAAGGGAGGTGGCGCAAATCAAACCGTCAGGGCGACGAACGCCTCAATTCCCCAGCCGTACCCGTCGCCCCACTGGGCCACTGCGATGCGCGAGTCCGTGTCCAGTCCGCCCGGAAAATCCGCGGCCAGATCGGCCGCGGCACAGGTCGCAGTGTTCCCCTCAACCTCGAACGCCCGTCTCTCGGTCGCGCCGTCCAGGACTCGCACCCGGACCCTCGGAGACCCGGACCCGGCCGCCTCGCCATCCCACCGGTCACCATCGATTCTGGCCCGCGCGATCCAGCCCAGATCGAAACCGCCGTCCGACCGCGCCACGGCCCGCAGATGAGCGGGCGACCAAGGCCGCTCATGTACACCCGACGCCACGAACCCGACCTCGCTCACCCCCGCGCCCCCGGCGGGTCCGCCCGCCGGCCCCGCTCGCCAGGTCAGCGGCAGACCGCGCTCGGCCCGCGGTGAGTGCGCCCGAGAGGGAGTCTGATCCAGGAACACGGCGACAGCGCCGCTCGGCGCGCCGAGAGCCTCCGTCCCCTGCTGCCCCCGCAACAGGCCAGTCAGCCGCCAGACTCCAACCCCCACCAACGACGCCGACCGGAACTGCGTCAACTCCCAGCCCGTGGCGCTCTCGATCGCCACCGAATTGCCGCCCGCGAACACTGCGGCTTGCGAACGACTCTCCGGCGCCCGCCCCTCGATCCGGACCAGCAGGGTGTTAGCCTCGTCCCAACGATGCCGCACGCCGGCCGCCAGCGCCTCGACCAACACCCCCACGGTCGCCGGCTGCGCCACATCGCCCCTTGCCGTCAGGGATCCGGCGTCCGCCCCGGCGAACACCCGCATCGGACGCCAGGGATCCGACGCCACCACCGCGATCGACCGCCCGTCGTCCTCAGCCCCGATCAGCGGCGGCAGTTCGATCATCCGAAAGAAGGGCGCGCCCGAAACACCCGACGCCTCGCCCGCCATCGGCCACCCGTCATCCTCCCCGACGCTGACCGTCGAGACAGGTTCCAGCACCGCCGACGGAGTCTCATCCATGTCCAGACGCATGACCCGCCAGCCGCCGCTCCGGCCTTCGACCGACACCGTGTCGCCCGGCTCCAGCGCCAGCGCCTCCACCGGCCCCAGCATCGCCGTCAGCCGGTCGCCGCCCCCGGCGTCCAGCGCCCGCTCCGCCGCCGCCCGCGCCAGCGCCCCGGAACAAACCGCCGGCAGGTCCAGATCGACCCCGCCGCCCTCGTCCGCCGACCGCACGACCGCCGATCCGGTCTGATACCCGGCCTCCCCGTCGATATAGCGCACCCGCGCCACGCCCGGCCGCAGCTCCAGCACCCGCTCCGCCTTCAGGCTCGCGCCCTCGTCCGGCAACGCCATCGCCTCCAGCGTCAGCGACGCGACCGGCGCCTCATCCCCGATCACCGCTACCCGTCCGCCCCGCTCCGCCGCGACCAGGCCCAAGCCCGCCAGCAAGGGCTCCAGCGCATCGCGGGTGCGCATCGGCCGGTCGATGACATAGCCCTGCACCTCGCCCGCGAAGCCGCCGATCTCGAAATCGCCCTCGGCCAGACCGCCGCGCTTCAGAATGGCCGCGATCAGATCCCGGGTCTCCCCCGCCAGCCGCCCGTTTAGCCAGTGCCCCGTCCTCCAGGAGCCCACATCCGCCCAGACATCCTCCCGTCCTGGAAATGCCGGATACGGCCGCGCGTCCCAGCACCAGGCGTCCGCCGCCTCGACCATCGAGCCGCCATAGACCGCCGAGACGGGGTTGTTCGCCTCCACCGCAAAATGCTCCAGCACCGCCTCCAGCGCCCGCCGCTGCATGCGGTCGTCGCGCGCGCCGGTCGAGAACGGCGGGAGGGCGTTCTCCGCGCTCTTCGGATCCTGAAACAGGTTCGGCGCATTGCCGCCCCGATCAACGGCCGCACAGCCGAACTCCGTCAGCCGGACCGGCTTCATCCCCGCGACCCAGGCTGTCGGCGAACCGCTCCTCGCGCCGCCGGGCCGGTCATGGTGCGGGTTCGACCACCATCCCTTCAGGTCCTTGACCCGGAACACCCAGTCTTCTCCGTGCGCGGCGTCGATGATCGGCGTCCGCGCCTGCGCCGCCCGGTCGGCGTCCGAGGCGTAGAACCAGTCGAACCCCTCGCCGCCCGCGATCTGGGCCGTCAGATAGGCCGCGTCAGCCGGTCCCTCGAACCCCTCGCCGTCCCTCCCGCCGTCGCCCGCACGCCAATCGCCCAACGGCGGATACCAGTCGATGCCGACGTAATCGATGTCGACGTCCGCCCACAGTGGGTCGAGGTGGAACAGGACATCGCCCCCGCCACGCACCCCCGCATACTCCGACCAGTCGGCCGCATAGCTGATCGCCACGTCCGGCCCAACCACCGCCCGGCACTCGGCGGCCAGCGCCCGCAGCACCTCGACCGCCGGAAACCCGCCGGCCGCATCCCGCGTCGTCGTCAGCCCCCGCATCTCCGAGCCGATCAGCAGCCCGTCCGCCCCCGTCTCCACCACCAGCGCCGCATAGTGCAGCGCCATCCGCCGCAGCCCCCAGCCGTCCGCTGTTCCGAACATCGCGGCGACCTCCGCCGCCGCGCCGGCGCCGCCTTCGCCCTTCACCCGACCACGCCACGGATAGGCCGCCTGTTCGGACTCTCCATAGGGATCGGGCAGACCGTTCCCCGCCGCCACATCCATCAGCACGAACGGATACAGCGTCACCTCAAGTCCCCGCGCCTTCAGCGCCGCCACCGCTTGACGCACACTCTGGTCCGAGGGCGTGCCGCCATAGGCCGGTCCCCCGCCGCTCCGGGAGATCAGATGCGCTTCCGCCCGCCCCAACCCGGCGACCGACCAGCTTAGCGGCTCCGTCGCCTTGTCCGCCCGCTCGACGCCGGGCCGGACGGCGCAGTGCCCGGCCCTCAGGTCGTCGCCGAACCAGCCGACCACCAGACTGACCCGCTTCAGGTTCGGACATTGCGCCTGAAGTTGGTCCAGCGACACCGTCAGGTCCGGCCGCCCGTCGCCCGCGTGCAGGTTCTCCGCCGTCGTCCGGGTCAGCCCGTCGCGCCGCATCACCGCCTCGGTCGCCAGCACGAACTCGCCGGCCCCGGGGATCAGGCATACCCCTTCCAGTCGATCCTCCAGCCTCGGCGCGTCTCCCCGCGCCCGGCGGAACACCTCGAAGCCCAGCTGCGGCGGCCGGTTGCCGTACGGCCCCAGCGGCAGGTCCTCGAACACCACATAGGCCGTACCCCGGTACGCCGGCGCCGCCCCCTCGACCGCCTCGATCAGGGGATCGGGCGTCTGTTCCGCCCCGCCGCGATGCATCCGCATCGTTACGCCCGACAGGTCCATCGGCCGCCCGTCGGCCCAGACCCGCCCGATCCCGTCGATCTCGCCCTCGCACAGCGCCACGGCGAAGCTTAGCGAATAGTCGTACTCCACCGTCCGCGGCCCGCCCTTGCCGCCGGACGAGGTGTTGCGCCCTTCCAGGAACCGCGCGGCCCAGATCACCTGACCGGTCACCCGCGCCCGCCCGAACACACAGGCCATCGGCGCGCCCTCGGCCGTGCCCTGAACCTTCAGCGTCTCCAGCCGCGGTCCCCGCTGCCGCGCCCGCTCAAGACCGGAAACCACTCGCTGGTCGGCCGCCCGGCCGAGGGTCGCGCCAATTACCGCCCCGATCGGCCCCCCGATCGCCTGGCCGACGCCGCCCAGGATCATCTGCGCCATGCTCAGGCCTCTCCGATTTGTTCAACGCCAGGCCAGCGGAACGCCGCCACCAGCCGCCGACGCCACCATGACCCCATCCAGCTCTCCACCACCGTCCGACCCCAGTAGGCGTGGATCATTCGCGGCTCGGCGCCGGTCATGTCGCTCAGGATCGCGCAGTGTTTGGCCGGACATCCGGGGGCCATGCGGAACAGCACGACATCGCCGACGGCCGCCGCCTCGACCGGTATCTCCGCCAGCCACCGTCGCGCCGCGCCAAGCAGGGTTTCCTCGACCCCGACCTCGGCCCAGTCCGGCCGGTAGGGCGGCGGAGCCTCGGGCTCAACCCCGACCAATTCGCGCCACACCCCGCGGATCAGGCCCAGGCAGTCCGCCCCCTCGCCCCGCACGCTGGCCTGATGCCGATAGGGCGTGCCCAACCAGCCGCGCGCGGCTTCGACAACCGCCGCCCTCATCGCCGGCTCCCGCCGTCATGACGCCTGCCCTCGACCGGCGCCGCGGTCAGGAAGTCATCGCCCGGTATGTCCGGAAAGCCCTGGAAATTTACGCCGTTGGCGAACGTCCCGAAGCAGGTCGCCCATCGCTTGTCGCAGACCGCGCCCGGAAACGCCTCGCGGTTGACCCGGCAGCGTCCGTCTCCCAGCATCGCGTCGCAGTCGCGCCCATAGGTCCGGCCGACAACTCGCTCCAGCTTCGCCAGCGGCCCTTCCAGCTCGGCCGTGAACCCCGCGCCCTCGCGCCGGATCCGCGCCAGCGTCGCCGTCCACAACCGCACCCTCAGATCCGGCTGGTCCCAGTCCACACGCCACAGCGCGACCGACGCCCCGTCGTAGAGCCCGGCCCCGACGTCCGCCTCGGTGATCGCCGCATCGTCCAGCCCGCCCGCTATCGCCGCCGACCCGCCGCCGAGCCCAGCGGCGCTCTCCGCCGCCCCCGCCGTCCAGCCGCTCCTCGCCTGGCACGTCACGCCTTCGACGATCAGGTCGCGGTCGTGATCGGTGAACCCCAGCTCGGCCCCGTCCGCCCGTCTCAGCACCCAGGCATGACACAGCCTCGCCGCCCCGCTCTCGATGCGGGCGGTCATCTCTTCCGGTATGGTTCTCATGGTTCAGACCCGCACCTCGATCAGCGGCACGGCCGCCATCCGTCCGGCGTCGAAGCTCTCCAGTGTGACCTCGATCCGGTCAGCGTCGAACCGCACCGGCGTATCGAACTCGAAGCCGGAGGTCACCGCCGCGCCCGCGTCTGGCGCGATATCCAGCGTCACCACCCCCGTCGCCACATCGACCGCGAACGACGACGCCGCCAGTTCGACCCCGTCGATGGCGAGCCGGATCGTCTCTTCAATCGGCTTGGCGATCCGTCGCTCCAGTGCGTCCTCGCCGTCGCCATATCGTTTGACCAGTGAGAACACCGTCCGCGTCCCGTCACCCTCGCCCAGCGCCTGATCGAGCGGCCCGACCGCCGCCCCCGGCACGCAGGACTTGCAGTCCGCGAAGTCCCGGAACCGGAAGCCGTAGAGCCGCCCGCGCCGCGCCTCGAAGAACCCCGTCAGCGCGGCCATGTCGTCCAGCGACCGCAGGTTGGCCCCGATCAGATAGCGCCGCCGTCCCTGGGCCCATGGCGTCGACCGCTGCTCGAAGCCGGACCCCAGCGTCACGATCTCCGTCCGGCGCTCCACGCCGCCGGTCGATCCGAACGCCAACCGCGCGGGCAGCCTCACCTCGTGAAAGGCCATGGACGTGTCCTTTTCGATTTTCGGCCGAGCGGCGCTAAGCTCGCTCGGCCTGTGGCTTGAATTCAACCAGGCACCGCAGCGGCGTTCGAATGACCGGAAGCAAGTCGGGCAATAGCGCGAGCGAGCCCTGCTACAAGAGGCTCGGACCATTGTCAGAACCTGAACTAGCGTTAGTCCTCCGCCGTTGGGCCATCCGAAATCGATAGCTTGACTTTTGTTCGATGATTGCTGTTTTGTGAATCCTCACACGCTCAACCATTGCATGTATGAACCACCTTTTGGGGGCGACATGACCGCGCAGAACACCGAGACCGTATTCGGAAGTGTAAAAAAAGATCGGATCACCTACTTCGCCAACAAGAATTGGTTCAGTGGCGGAGTTGTGGAGGATCTGCCAACGCGCCACGTAACAATGATCCGGCTTGAAACGCGGAGGAACTGGTTCTTAGGTGTTGTCCTTGTTCTGGCCGGCCTTTTCGCTTTTGCGAGCGGCGACGCGGGAATTTTGGTGGGCTTGCTTCTGCTCGCTGCCGCCGCTCTTATCCTTTGGGGCGCGCCGACGGTGATGGTGAACACCTCTGGAGGCGATATGCGTCCAGCGGCCGGATGGCCATGGCAGAAGGGCGAAGCTGAGTCCTTTGTCCGTGCTGTTCGAGAAGCCGTATTCGGCGATGCGCCGACTTCCGTGGCCCCGGCGGCAACACCACCCCCCCAACCCCAATCCGAAGAGCGTTCTTTGGCAGAGCGGCTTTCAGAGGCAAAATCGCTGCTCGACAGCGGCGCGATCGATGACGGCGAGTACAAGGACATGAAGGCGCGCATCTTGGCGTCACAGTAACTTCTCAAAGTCGGCGCGCGCCAAGCGATACGGCGCGCGCCAGCATCTGGGCGATCTGCGCCTCGGAACGCAGCAACGCCTGTGCGCCGCCGTCCACCCGCACATTGACAGTGACGCCCCCGCCGCCGGCCGGCTCGATGACGCCCACGCCTGTGGGCCGGAACACCTCCGGACCCCGCTCGCCGACCAGATAGGCGCCGCCGCCCAGCACCGCGCCGCCGTCGGCGCGAGAGCCTGAGAACACCGTCTGCACCGCCTGGGCGATTGCCTCGCCCAGTCCGCCCCCGCCCCCCGCTCCCGACGTTGCATTCACCGCCGCCAGCACCGCCCGCGCCAGCTCGGCCAGACTGATTTCTCCGTCCGCCGCGGCCCGCGCCAGCGACCGGACCAGCCCTTCGCCGGCCCGGCCGAAGGCGTCCTCGATCGCGGCCGCGGCCCGCTCCGCCGGCTCCCGCAACGCCTCCAGCGCCACCGCCGCTTCGGCCGCCTTGCGCGGGACGCCGTCCAGCCCCGTTGGTTCAGAACTGTCACTCATCCGGCCAAGCCTCCGCCATCCGCATCAGGTCTTCGCGCCCCATCGGCGCCCCGCCGCCCGGCCGCCCCGTCAGCATCCGCCACTCCCGCAGCGACAGCCGCCAGAACCCCTCGGGCACCACGCCCAGCCGCGCCGCGGTCCGCATCATCTCGTCCCAGGGAGTCATCCCGCTGCGGCTGCGAAGGCCTTGGCCACCGCCTCCGCCGCTTCTCGCGGATCGACGCCGGCCCGGTCCAGCTCATCCGCCAGGGCCCGGTCGCCCCCGCCCCGCAACAGGGCCGCCAGCACCGTCATCAGATCCAGCGCCGACAGCGCCCGCATCCGCTTCGCCAAATCGGACAGCCCCTCCAGCCCCAGTCCCGTCTCTATCTCCGCCAGGGCCCCCAGCGTCAGGCACAACCGCCGTTCCGCGCCCGCCAGCAGGGCGACCACCTCGCCCCGCGCGCCGTTGGCAGCCATCACAGCGCCTCGAACGAGATTTCACCCGCGCTCGCCAGGCTGATGGCGAACGTCGCCTCCCCCTCGTGCTCGCCGGCGTATTCCAGCGCCGCCACAAGGAACGGCCCCTCCAGCACGCCAAAGTCCGGCACGATCAACCGCCACACACTCGGCGCCTGGGAAAAGAAAGCCTCGCGGATCAGGGCGTCGGAGGCGGTGTCGCGGAAGATCCCCTGCCCCGCCACAGCCGCCGATTTGACCCCCGCCCCGCCCAGCAGTTCGCGCCAGCGGCCGGCGCTGTCGCCGTCGGTCGCATCGACCGTCCGCGCATTCAGCGAGATGGTTCTGGCCCTCAGCCCCGCCACCGTCGTGAACACGCCCGGCGCACCCTCGATCTTCAGCAGGATGTCCTTGCCCCGTTGTGCGCTCATGTCTCCACCTCCTCCGTGACGGCGCGCACCCGCAGCACCGCAAATGTCCGCGCGCCATCCGCGCTGGGAAACACATCCGCGAACGGGAGCCCCAGGCTCACCGCCCGCACCCCGTCGGCCTCAAGCGCGGCGTCGTTCAACGCCAGCCGCACCGCCGCCAGCACCGCCTTGGCCTCTTCGGTTCCGCGAAACCGCGACACGACCGTCAAGGTCAGCGCCTGCTCGACCCCGCCTCCATCCGCCCCCACCGGCCGACTCTCGCACCGCCCGATCAACAGCTGCGGAAACTCCGTGTCCGGCGACGCCGCGTCCCGGATCCGCGCCGGCTCTCCCAGCAGCACCTGCACCGCCGCATCCGCCTTCAGATGCGCGATCAACGCCTTCTGTAGCGCCAGCTCATGCCCGCTCATCGCATCCGCTCCAGGTTCAGTATCGCCCTGCCGCCGACCGTCTCGCCCGAGACGATCCGCCAGTCGCCACCGCCAAATCTCAGCACCCGCCCCGTAGCCAGCCGCCCGTCCGACCGGGTCTCCGCCGTGACCGTCTCGACGGCCCGCGCCCCGCCCGGTTCGTTCTTCTCGCGCCGCCGTCGCGCACCCAGCTTCAGCCAGGCCGAACCCAGCGGCTCCCAACTGACGGCTCGACCGCCGTACGGCGTCTCGCTCTCGACGCCTTCGAACAGTTCGGCGAACACCTTCATCCCGCTCACAGCCGCACCACGCGGTACGGCGCGATCCAACCCTCGACCGGTGCGACCGTCATCTCCGGATCACCCCGCTCATAGGCCCGCAAGGCCAGCATCAGGATCGCCAGCCGCAACGGCGCCGGCGAGGTCGAGGTCAGCGTCAGGCCGACATCCCCCTCGACCCGCGCCCGGGCCGCATCGATCAACGTCTGGATCAGCCCGTCCTCCGCCTCATGCTCTACGCGCAGGAACAGCTTCGCTTCCGCCAGTGAGACGGGTGCGGTCATTTTGAATCTCGCTTTGCTCGATAGGGGCGAGGGGCGAGGGACGAGGGTCGAAACCCATGTCTCATTCTCAACCGCCGCCAACTTCACGGAGGACGTCGGAGCGAGCGGCGAATTCCTCGCCCCTCGCCCCTCATCCCTCGACCCTCGCGACTACGTCGCGCTGAACTTCATCACCTTGACTGCATCAAAGTTCTGCACCCCGCCGCCGACCCGCTTGGTGGTGTAGAAGAGCACATAGGGCTTGGCCGAATACGGGTCCCGCAGCACCCTCACCCCGGCGCGGTCGACGATCAGATAGCCGCGCTGGAAATCGCCGAAGGCGATGGCCGCGCTGTTGGCGGCGATGTCCGGCATGGTCTCGATCTCGGTCACGCGATAGCCGAGCAAGGACGCCGTCTCCCCCGCCCGCTGCGCCGGCTGCCAGATGTAGGCGCCGTCGGCGTCCTTGAATTTGCGCACGGCCGAGACCGTCTTGCGGTTCATCACGAACCGCCCGTTCGGCCGGTACTGGGCCTTGGGTGCGTAGACCAGGTCGATCAGCCGGTCGGTCGGACTGGTCGAGGCGAACGCCCCCGCCGCGCCCGAGGCGACATAGCCGATCTCGCCCCACTCATGGTCGGCCTCAGCGACGATGTCATAGTTCAGAAAGCCCCGGGGCTTGTTGACCCCGTCGCCGGTGACGAAGGCCGCGGTCTCCTGCGCCGCGAAGGCGTCCTCGACCTCGGCCGCCAGCCATTCGTCCAGGTCAATCAGGGCGTCGTCCAGCAGCGACTGGGTCGCCGCCGGATTGGCGTACAGATCGGCTGACGGGAACTCCAGCAGGGCCAGGGTGGCCGGATCCGTCTCGGGCCGCGCCGCCGTCTCGGCCACCCAGCCCGAGGCCACGCCCGCCGTCGACACCGGCTTTCTGAACACACCGGCGCCGACCGTCCGCACCGTGGCGATCTCCCGCATCGGCGAACCGGCCATCAGCCGCCGCTCGATGGCCCGCTCGGTCTGCTCGGGCACCACATAGCCCGCCGAATTCGACGCCGTCGACAGCCCCGCCTTCAGCTCCAGCCCGAACGACAGACCCGTCTTCAGATAGCCGTCGAACGCGGCTTTCGTCTCCTCCCCATGCAATGGGGAGGGGGACCGCGAAGCGGTGGAGGGGCCGCTCGCTCCGGACTCGATCCCCGGCCGCCTTCCCTCGCTCACCACCCGGTCCAGCCGCGCCTGCGCCGCCCCGACCGCCTGGTCGATCCGCGCCACCTTCTCCTCCAGCAGCGCATCCGCCGAGCTCTTCCGCTCGATCTCGTCCAGCCGGGCGTCATTGGCCCCTTTGAACGCCTCGAACGCCGCCATCATCTCATGCATGGCGGCGCGCGCCTCCGGGGTGCCCGGGGCCTGTTTGGTTTCTTTCATGGTGTCTCCGGTTTTCTGTTTCTCCCTCCCCTTCATGGGGAGGGACGGCGAGGCGGAGCCGAGCCCGGGTGGGGAAGGCGGCCGCCGCTTCGATCGTTGTGCTTTTTCGTGCCCCACCCGGATCGTCTGTCGCCGATCGTCCCGGCCCATGAAGGGGAGGAAGAGCCCGCTCCTCGCCCCGTCCATTCAAACCAGTGAGATTATCGCCCGCCCCAGCGGTGAACCCCTTGAAGTTGCGCGCGATTGACACTCACGGAACGGCGTGATCTCCGTAAATCATGGTCAAGCTTGGGACTACGACTATGTCCAGACTTCTCACCGCGACCGCCACGGTCGCCGCCCTCCTGTCCGCCGGCGCCGTCCAGGCCGCCGACCGCTGCGGGGCCACAACCCATATGCGTTTCGGCGAGACCCGGGCCTATTTCGGCGACACGCTCGCCGCCTGCCGTCCCGACGGCTATTGTTCGGTCGTCGTCGCCCTGCCCGATCCGTCCGGCCACGCCGCCTGGCGTCAGCAGCTGCGCGTCGCCCGGCCCAGCCCCGGCGCGGACTATCTGGTCGAGCTGGCCGCGGCCGACCCCATGCCCGTGACCGGCGCGATGAATTTCACCACGCCCGGCCAGACCGTCGATCCCGGCCCCTGGCTGGTCCCGACGTCTCCGGGATCCAATGAGTTCCGCGTCAGCGATCCGATCCTGACCCGGTCTCTGGTCTCGGGCCTTCGCCGTCAGCGGATCGCCCGTTGGAACTATCAGTCCCTCGACGGTCCGGCGGAGGCCTATTTTTCCCTGATGGGGATGACGGCCGCCCTCAACTGGATCGACTGCCGGGGCGCCGGCGCCGACTGAAACGGCCGGCCTATCCCGGCCGGGGGCCAGCGCCCGGGCCCGGCGATTGGCCCGATCCTGCGGACCCGGGTCGCGTCGTCGCACCCCTGTCACCCTGACCGCGAGGCCCTCGACCCTGCGGCGCCTGTCCCTGAGGCGTTTGACCCTTGGAGGCCTCGCTTTGCGGGGTCTGGCCTTGAGGCGCCTGGCCTTGCGGAGCCTGCCCCTGTCCCTGCGGACCCGAACCTTGCGCGCCTTGCCCCTGGGACGGCTGTCCCTGCGGCGGCTGACCTCCGGGTCCCTGACCCTCAGGTCTCTGCCCCTGCGGGCCGGCTCCCGGTCCGCCCGGCTCGCGGGGCGGCAGTCGATCCGCCAGGCGCCGCCCGGCCTCGGGGGACAGGCGGAACGGTTCGGACACGCGCCGGCCCGACACGGCCACAGCCTGTCCGGGCTCACTTATGATGCGGCGCACGCCGTCGACTTCGATCTCGATCTCGCCCTCGACCAGCACGATCACCGCCGCCAGATCCGGATCGTCAGCCAAGCCCGGTGTTCCCGCCTCGCCGTCCAGCAGCTCCAGAGCGTCTGTCCCGACCGCGGCCTCGATGACCGTACCGCGTATCCCGATCGTCGCCGTCGGCGTCCGGAAGGCCACCCGCTCCCGTTCCGCACTCCGGCTGCCCGAGACGAAGCGGAAGGCACCTCGCACCATGGAAAACAGGACTCCAGCCGGATCGGCCTCGGCGTCGATCACGAACCGGTCCACGTTCAGCGCCGCATTCGCCCCGACCGTCAGCACCGACTGGTCCCTCAGCCGGATCAACAACCGGCTATCGGCCCCGGTGACGATGGCGTCGGCCAGCCGCACCGTCCCGTCAACGATCGAGGGTCGCCAGCCGCTCTCGCCGACGCTTCGGGTCTGCACACTGTTCTCGACCGTGGCGTTGACGCCCACCGGCGTCTGCGCCGCGACCGGTCCTGCCAGCACCGCCACCAGGCCCACAATGATCAGGAAACAGCGCTTCATTCAGCCACCCCAGAGGAACCATGGTCTCTTGACCCACATACCATGTGGATACGGGCGGAAAACCTATTCGGACGCGGCCCCCTGGATTCGCCGATCCGACGCAGCATCTGCCGCCCGGCGGCTGACGCTCAACTTTGTCGAAACCGCGCGCCCGGCAGCATCGGAAACGTCACCAGCGACACCTCCCACAGCTCGACCTCGACCAGCACTCTCAACCGCCCCTCCCGGCGCGCCCGGCTGCTGCGGAAACCGATCGACAGCCCGTCCAGCGCCCGGGCCCGCGACAGCGCCTGGGCGAACCGCCCCTCGGCTGACCAGTCCATGACCCGTCCGGTGACGAAAAGCCCGCGCTCGTCCTCGACCATCCGGTCCCAGACCCCGACCACCGCCCGGCCCTCATGCTGATGCAGCATCCGCACGCCACTAGGCCCCGTCTTCGCCAGACTGGCCGCAAACGCGCCTTTCGCCACCACATCCCCGTTCAGATCCGCCACGCCCCAGAGCGAGGCGTAGCCATGAATGTGTAGCGACGAGGGTCGAGGGATGAGGGGGGAAAGCCCGCCCTCGCCTTCCTCGCCCCTCGCCCATGACCCCTCGCCCCTCACTTCGCACCCTCCAGCCTCATCTCCACCCGCTCCACCGCCGCCCGCGTCGCCAGGCTCTGCTCCTCCAGCCGCGCCAGCCGCTCGGCCACCAGCCGCTGCTCGCCGACCCGTTCCTCGAGGGTGGCGATCCGCGCCGCCGCCCCTCCGGCCCAGATCAGCCCGCCGACCGTCTGCACCGCCAGCGCCACGATCACGGCGACGGGGATCTTCCGCATCGCGTCCATCAGTCCCCGACTCCCGCCATCCGCCGCCGCTCCTCATCCGTCAGGAAGGTCGCCGCCGTCAGCCTTGCCCATAGCGCGTCCCGCTCGGGCTGCAGCGCCGGCAACGACTCCAGATCCGCCTCGATCCGCACCCCGGCGAACCGTCCGCCCAGCCACCCCGTCAGCGCCGCCGCCGTCTTGCGCGCCAGCGGAACCACCGTCCCCCGCCAGAAGGCCGCGTTGGCCTCGCGATAGTTGGCGTAGGTCGCGTCCCCCGGAATCCCCAGCAGCTGAGGCGGCACCCCGAACGCCAGGGCGATCTCGCGCGCCGCCGCATGCTTGCCGGCGATGAAGTCCATATCCGCCGGCGTCCAGCTCATCGGCTTCCAGTCCAGCCCGCCTTCCAGGATCATCGGCCGCCCGGCGTTCATCGTCCCGGAGTGGCTCTCCTCCACCTGGGCCCTCAGCCCCTCGAACTGTTCGGCTGTCAGCCGCTCGCCGTCCTTCGCCCCATAGACCAGCGCCCCCGACGGCCGCGCCGCATTGTCCAGCAGCGCCTTGTTCCAGGCCCCCGAGGCGTTGTGCACATCGATCGCGAACGCCGCCGCCTCCAGCGGCGAGAATCCGTAATGGTCGTCGGTCGGGTGAAACAGCTTCAACTGCATTACCGGCGACCAGCCATCCGCCGCCCGTCCGATCCGGATCGACCGCCCATCGACGGAATATTCCCACGCCTCCGGCCAGCCCGCCCTTCCTGGCACCACCTTCACCCGATCGGGCCGCAGCGTCCAAAGCTCCTCGGGCGTCTCATCGCCGATCGCCTCGGCATAGGCGTTCCCCGCCGTCTGCAGCGCGCCGTACAGCGCCTCCAGCCACTCCGCCCCCGACTGCTCCGGGTTTGGCCGCGCCAGCAGAATAGCCAGCGGATGATCGTCCCGCCGCACCCCGTCCGCGAACACCACCAGCGGCGTCGACGCCGCCGCCTCCGCGATCATCCTCACGCAGCGATAGGCCACGGCCTTCTTGGCAAACCCTTCCTCGGCCAGATGGGCGTAGTCCCGCGGCGTCCACCGCGCCCGTCCGCCGGACGTCAGCGCGATCAGCGGTCCGACCCGGCTGTCCTTGATCTCGGGCGCACGCCCCGTTTCCACGGAGTTGCGCCCACGGCGGCCCATCGGCCAGCGCAGCTTCGCCATCCTCATCCTTCCTGTCGGTCTGTCTCAGAGAACCCGTACGCGCGGCCCCGCACTCGGGGCCGGCAGCAGATGCGTCACCGCCCACACCAGGGCGTCGGCTCGGTCAGGACTGCGCCCGCCGCCTTCCGCCGACCCCAGCGCCATCAGTTCCTCTTCCAGAGCCGGAAACGCCCCGCAGTGGACGACCCGTCCCTGTTCGTACAGCGCCGCCACCGGCTCGGCCCGCGCCGCCTTGCCCCGGCTGGCGTGGACCAGTCTGATCGCGGTCTCGCAGCCGCCGTGGGCCAGCACGGTCCGCACCATCTCGCCGCCCTGGTTCTTCTCCGCCACGATCTCCCGCGCCCCGAACTCCCGCGCCGTCTGCGCCACAATCGTGGCCCAGCCCTGCGGCGACTCCCCGCCTCTCGACCGGTCAGCCAGCACATAGGCCCGGCCGTCCTTGCGGCCCACGACCACGATCCCGCAGGCGTCGCCGCCCGCGCTCGCCGGCGGATCCACCGCCACCACGATCCGCTCCAATGTCGCTGGCCGGTTCCCGCGCGCTCGCGCCAGATCCTCGGCCCGGAACAGCGCGCCCTCGGCCTCGACCACCAGCCCGTCCAACTCCTGCGCCTCCAGCCGGGTCCCGGCGTAGAGCGTCTTCAGATGCGCCAGGAATCCCGGCGACAGATGGTGTGCGTTGGCCTGGGTCCCGGCCCGATCGATGACCACGCCCGCTTCCGCCAGCAACCGCCGCAGCGCCGGAATCGGTCGCGGCGTGGTGGTCACCATCAGCCGCGGATCGGCGCCCAGCCTCAACCCCAGCCGCAGGTTGCTCAGCACCGCCTCCGGCCTGCGCCAGGCGCAGAACTCATCGGCCCAGGCGTGATGAAACTGCGGCCCCCTCAAACTGTCCGGGTCTTCGGCGAGAAGGCGTGCGCCTCGCTGCCGTTCGGCCAAACCAGACGCCGCCGACCCGCTTCCCAGCGCGGCCGGTTTGCCCGCTCCGGTAGGGCCTTCAATCCTGACGGCCCTTCGACCATCACCTCGCGCACATCGTGCAGCGTCGGGCCAACCAGGGCGAACCGTCGGCCCTCAATCTCGGCCAGATGGTTGATCCACCAGGCCCCGGCGAAGGTCTTGCCCGCCCCTCGCCCGCCCAGCAGCACCCAGGTCCGCCAGTCTGTGGTAGCTCCCGGCGCCTGATGCTCATGCAGTGTGAACTGGCTCCCGATCAGCGCGTGCAGTTGGCCAGCATCCAGGTTCGACAACGATGCCTTTCGCTTCCAGGACCGCGTTGAGGCGATCGAGACGGGTCTCCAGTTCGGCCCGCATTCGCTCGAGGTTTTCGGGGCTGTCGTCACGGTGTTTCATCTCGTCCTCTTTAGCCTCTGGGTCTCTCGGGCCCGCTGGCGCGGGCGTCAGCGCCACCACGGCCCTGGCCGACCGGGCGATCACGCCCACGGTCCGCGCCTGCCGCTCGATGCCGGCCACGTCGCCGGGTCCCGGAATCTCATCCGCCAGAACCCTGACGCCCCGGTCGATGATCGGCATCAATTGCTCCTGCAGGTCGCCGGCCCATGCCGCCGCCCGCGCCGCCCTGTCCTGATTTCCCGTCATGCCCAAAGGATAGGCGACCAGCGCACCTCGGCGGGAAAGTCGCAGTTACAAAATCACAAGTGATTGATTTCTGGCGATCTTTTCGCGCCAACCCGACTATAGATTCGCGAACTGTCAGCACAGCGTCACGCTGCGGAGGGCGGCTCAGGCGGCCTCGGACGCCTTCAGGCTCGCCCGTTGCTCCAGCCGCGCCGCAATCACGCGCAGCAGATCCGCCACCTGGATCGGCTTGCCGACGTGATCGTCCATGCCCGCCTCCCGGCAGCGCAGCACCTGCTCGGGCTGGACATTGGCGGTCAGGGCGATGATCGGAACCCGGCCCGCCTCCCCGGCCAGCGTCCGGATAGCGCGGGTCGCGTCCAACCCGTCCATGACCGGCATATGCACATCCATCAGGATCAGGTCATAGCCGCCGTCCCTGGCCGCCTCGACCGCCTGGGCGCCGTCCTCGACGGTCTCCAGCGCGACGCCCATACCGCCCAGGATCGCCACCACCAACTCCCGGTTGGCGGCGGCGTCATCGGCCATGAGGATGCGCAACCCTTCCGGGCTCGCCGTCTCGCCGTCCGCCTGTTCCTCGGACGCCATCGCCTCGGCCGGCGTCAGGGGAACCTCGAACCAGAAGGTCGAACCCTCGCCGATCCGGCTCTCCGCCCCGATCTCGCCGCCCATCATCTCGACCAGCCGGCGCGAGATCGAAAGTCCCAGCCCCGTCCCTCCATAGACGCGCGTCGTCGAACTGTCGGCCTGGCTGAAGCGTTCGAACAGGGTGTCGATCTTCTCGGCGGGGATGCCGATGCCGGTGTCCGTCACCGCTATCCTCAACCGGTCTCCCGTCCATGACGCCTCCAGCGTCAAGCAGCCTTTCGCGGTGAATTTCGCCGCATTGGCGAGGAAGTTCAGCATTACCTGCCGCAGCCGTCCTTCGTCGCCCGTCAGCGCCGCCGGAAGGTCAGGGTCGACCACCACGGCCAGCGTCAGGCCTTTAACCTCGCACTGGCCCTCGACCATCGCGGCCACCGCCTGTGTCAGTGCTCGCGGATCGAAGGCCCGCGCCTCCATTTCCACCGCCCCGGCTTCCAGCTTGGAATAGTCGAGGATGTCGTTAATGACGCCAAGCAGGGCCTCGCTGGCCGTGCCAATCCGGTCGGCATAGCGCCGCTCGGTCTCCGGCAGGGACGCGCTCTGCTGCAGCAGACCCGAGAAGCCGATCACGCTGGTCAGCGGCGTTCTCAGCTCGTGGCTCATATTGGCGAGGAATTCCGACTTCGCCCGCGCCCCGGCCTCGGCCCGGTCGCGCGCCTCGATCAGGGCCTCCTCCAGCCGCTTGGTCTCGGTGACGTCGCGAACCAGATCCTGGAATTCGACGACCCGGCCGTTCTCGTCGCGGATAATCGAGGTCCGCGCCTCAAACCAGAGGTAGCCGCCCCCCTTGACCAGACCGCGATAGGTCACGCCCCGCTGCGACCATTCCGGCGGCGCCTTGACGAATTCCCGGAAACTCACGGCCAGACCGGGCACATCATCCGGATGGATCAGGTCCGTCACCGGCCGGCCGAGAACATCCTGCGGCAGGTGTCCGCTCACACGTTCGATCGAGGGCGACACATAGGTCACCAGCCCGTTCACACCGTAGGTGATGATGATGTCCGTCGCCCGGTCGGCCAGCAGCCGGTGCCGCTGTTCGCTCTCGGCGATCCTTCGGCCAGCCTGGTCCGCCTCGGTGACGTCCTGGAAAACGCCGAAAACCGCGGTCGTCCGGCCATGCTCGTCCAGCTCGCACGCGGCTTTGGCCGCCGTTATCCGCTCCTCGCCATCAGGTCGGGTCAGTCGCAGCCGGCACTCATAACCCTCACCCGTCTTCGCGGCGCGCTCGACCAGCCCCGCCAGCATCGCATTGTCATCGGGGTGAAAGGGTCCGGCGGCGTAGATCGCTGTGGGATCCGCGGTTTCCGGCTCGTAACCAAAGATGCGATAGACCGCATCCGACCAGGCGACTTTCCCACTGGAAAGATCGAGCCTCCACTGGCCGACTCCGGCCATCTCCTCGGCCAGCTTCAGCAACTTCAGCCGCTCCGACTGCCGCCGTTCGGTTTCGGCCTGATCGACCAGTTCGCCGGCCATCCGGGCCAGCACTGTCAGATTCTCCATCTCGGCGTCGCTCGGTCGGGCGCGGGGCTTGACGTCCATCACGCCGATGGAGCCCACAGCCTCGCCGGCGGCGTTCGCGATGGTCGCTCCCGCAAAAAAGCGCAGCCCCGGCGCACCGGTCACCATGGGATGGTTTCGAACCCGGGCATCGGTCAGTCCGTCCTCGACGACCATCACAGCCCCCGGGCCCATGGACACCATCAGATGGGTCGCGGTCATCTCGCGCGGCATTCCGGTCTCGTCCAGCCCGACATTGGCCCGGAACAGTGTCCGGTCGCCGTCGACCACGCCGACCATGGCGTGCGGTGTGTCGAACATAGCGCAGGCCAAAGCCGTCAGCCGCTCGAAGGGGCTGTCCAGGTTCAGATTGACCGTCGTCGCTTTGAGCGACGTTTGTGGACGTTTCGCTCCCATCCGCCCAACATATCGAGCGAACAACGAAATTTCAGTTAGCAAACTGGACTTTCGAAGCCGTCGGCGGTTTCACCTGCCCCGCTCAAGATTCCACTCGGGCGCTTCGAAATCCAGCGCATCCTCGGCCTCCGTCAGGGCCAGCTCCGAAACCGTCTGCCGCCGCACCGAAACTCCCGCCGCGTGCACGCTCTCCGGATCGCCCGAAATCAGCGGGTGCCAATCCGCCAGTCCCCGCCCCTCATGGATCCGCCGATAGCCGCACGACTTCGGCATCCACCCCAGCTGTTCGATGTTCCACGGCGTCAGCTTGATGCAGTCCGGCACCTGCGCGCGCCGGTTGGCGTAGTCGACACAGGTGCATTGGTCGCTGTCGAACAGTTTGCAGTGCACCCGCGTTGGCACCACCTCGCCGGTGTTCTCGTCCTCGAACCGGACCAGACAGCACAGGCCGCAGCCGTCGCACAGGCTTTCCCACTCCTCGCGGGACATCTGTTCCAGGCGCTTGGTTTGCCAGAAGGGCCGATCCATCGGCGGCCTCTTACGCGGATCGCTTCGGGCTGTCTCCGCTCTTCGGCGGGATCAGGTCGCGGGCGGTTCGGGCGCCGCGACCACCGGGCCCATCAGCGGCATGGCCGGTACCGGTCCGAGGACCGGCGCCGGCGCCACGGCGTCCACCCTTTGCCAGATGTTCAGCCGGTTGGCTGGCGGCGCATCGCCCCGGCTCGGCCTCAGCCGCTCGCGGGAAAACTCCGCCTTCACCCGATCCAGCAGCGGCCCCCAGAATTCCGGTCTCTGGTCCGCCGTCCCCGGCGCCGACCGGCCCGTCAGCCGGTCGCCCAGCCGCGCCACCGGCCCGTCGTCCCGCGTGCGGCGGAGGTTCGCGACCGATCCCATCATGGCCTTGCGAAGGGCGTAGTTACAGCCGCCCAGCCTCTGCATCCGCTCGCTGACCACGAAATATTCGTCGCCCGACAGACAGCGCAGTTCCTCATCCTGCGTCCGCGCCGCGGTTTCAGCCCCGGCCGCCGCCTCGTCGATGCCGGTCCGGCTCCGGGCCCTCGCCGCCATCCGGTCCGGCGCCCCTGCGTCATAGCTGCCCAGCGCCGATTGCAGACACAGGTCGATCCGGTTCGACGCCGCCATCGCCCCGTCCATGTAGGACACCAGATCGCGCAGTTCCGGCGCGGCCGTGTTGTCGGCCGGCAGGATCAGGTCCCTGAGGTCCGAATAGGTGGTCTGATAGTCGCTCCACACCAGGGTGAAGTCGTCATACCGCGCCTGCGCCGCCTCCTGCGATCCGCCCCGCAGCATGGCGTTGGCGACGCGGCGGCTGTTGACGTCGAACAGGTCGGACTGGCGGCGATAGGCGTCGATATGCGGCGCAGTCTGGGTCAGTATGTCCGCCGCCGCTGTTACCTCGCCCGACGGCCGCGAGACGCTGTCATAGACCAGCGTGCCCGCCACCGGCGTCAGAGCCAGCACGATCCCGCCCAGCAGTTCGCCCCAGCCGAACCCCCGCTTCTGGCGCGCGGACGGCGCGGCCTCCCGATCCTGATCGCTCATCCCCATCCCCCCGGACGTTCAGCCTCAGATTAACACCGTTCCGCGTCCCGCCGCCGCAAATCCCTCAAGAGGCGAAGGCCGCAGCCGGTGGCCACAACGCCCTGCACCGCCTATATGCCCGCCTTCGACCGCGCGGCCTCCCCGCCGCCCCCATTCCCAAGCGCGCGCGTCCAAGGTTTGCATGGCTCCCCGTCCTCCTCTCGTCGCCCTCAAGAACGTCCGCCTGCAGGACGGCCAGCGCCCGCTGTTCGACGGGGTCGATATCGCCGTCGAGCCGCGCACCCGCGCCGCCCTCGTCGGCCGCAACGGGGCCGGTAAATCGACCCTGATGAAGATGGTCATGGGCCTGATCGAGCCCGACGCCGGCGACCGCTCCGTCCAGGCTGGCACGCGCTTCGCCTATGTGCCCCAGGAACCGGTCATCACCGGCGAGACGTTGGCGGACTACGCCGAGTCCGGCGGCGCCGACCATTGGACGGCCGAGGCGTGGCTGGCGACCTTCGGCCTCGATCCCGCCAAGCCCGCCGTGAACCTGTCCGGCGGCGAGATCCGCCGCGCCGCCCTGGCCAAGGCCTTCGCCGAAGAACCCGACCTGCTGCTGCTCGACGAGCCGACCAACCACCTCGACATCCTGGCCATCGAACTGCTGGAGGAGGAACTGCTACAGGCCCGGTTTTCGGTCCTGGTCGTCAGCCACGACCGCGCCTTCCTTAACCGCGTCACCCAGTCCTGCCACTGGCTGGAAGGCCGCCGCGTCCGCACCCTCAACAAGGGCTTCGCCGCCTTCGACGAGTGGGCCGACAAGGTCATGGATGAGGAGGCCGAGTCCCTGCGCCGCCTGAACAAGGCCATCGAGCGCGAGACCTACACCTTCTACCGCTCCATCACCGCCCAGCGCACCCGCAACGAGGGCCGCGCCCGGGCCCTCAACGCCATGCGCGAGGACCGCGCCGAACGGGTCAAGGACATCCCCCGCGAACTGAACCTCGGCGTCGATTCCGGCGGCCTGTCGGGCAAGCTGGTGGCCGAGCTCAAGGGCGTCACCAAATCCTTCGGCGACCGCACGGTGATCAAGCCGTTCAGCACCCGCGTCATCCGCGGCGACCGGCTGGCCATCGTCGGCCCCAACGGCGCCGGCAAGACCACCCTGGTCAAGATCCTGCTGGGCCAGCTCAAGCCCGATACCGGTACGGTCCGCCTCGGGGCCAATCTGGAGCCGGTCTATCTCGACCAGTCGCGCGAGGGCCTGCGCAGCGACATGACCCTGTGGGACGCCCTGACCCCCGGCGGCGGCGACAGCGTGCTGGTGCGCGGCGTGTCCAAACACGTCGCCGCCTACGCCAAGGACTTCCTGTTCCAGGAAGGCCAGCTGCGCCAGCCGATCTCGACCCTCTCGGGCGGCGAACGCAACCGCCTGCTGCTGGCCCGGGCCCTGGCCAAACCCGCCAACATGCTGGTTCTCGACGAACCGACCAACGACCTCGACATGGACACGCTCGACAAGCTGGAAGAGCTGCTCGAGACCTATGACGGCACCCTGATCCTGGTCAGCCACGACCGCGACTTCGTCGATCGGCTGGCCACCTCGACCATCGCCATGAACGGCCGCGGCGACATCGTCGAGACGCCCGGCGGCTGGACCGATTTCATCCGCCAGAACCCCGGCTTCCTCCAGCCCGGCGCCAACCCCCGCCCGCAGGACAAGGACGCGGCCCAACGCGCGGCGGCGGCCCCGGCGCCCGCCTCGATCGCGCTCACGGTCAGGAAACCCGGCAAGCTGACCTTCAAGGACACGCACCGCCTGAAGGAACTGGAAGGACTGCTCGCCAGCCTCCCGGACGACATCGCCCGCCACGACGCGACCCTGTCCGATCCCGGCCTCTACGCCCGTGACCGCAAGGCTTTCGATCGCGCCACCGCCAACGCCGACCGCGCCCGCGCCCTGCTGGCGGCGGCGGAAGAGGAATGGCTCGAGCTTGAGGCGAAGCGGGAAGCCCTCGCCAGCGCTTGAACGCCGCATCGCGTCCCTTCCCGCCTCGGTCTAGCCTGCCGCCCATGACCGCCCGCGTTCGCCGACTGGACCTGACGCCCGCCGAACGCCGGACCGCCGAGCGGACCAATGCCGCCCTGGCCCTGATCCCGCGGCTCAAGGCCGACGGCTGGCGACTGACGGCCGGCCAGTGGCTCAGCAGCCGTTTCGGCCAGCTTGCCGAGCGCGTCACCGCCGTCCAGCTGTCGCGGCGCGGCGTGCGCGTCGAGGCTCTGCGCATCCCGTCGGAAGACGGCGGCGTCTCCGTCCGCATCCTCAACCCGCCCGGACCGGCGCGGGGCGTTATCCTCGACATACATGGCGGCGGCTGGGTGGTCGGCAGCGCCGGCCTCAACGACCACCTCAACGCCGACCTCGCCGCCGAGGCCGGTCTGGCTGTCGTCTCGGTCGACTACCGCCTGCTCAGCGAGCCGCGCGGCGTCCTCATGCAGCACGCCCTGTCCGACTGCATGGCCGCCGGACGGTGGCTGGCCGACAACGCCTCTGACCGTTTCGGCACGGAACGGCTGTTCCTCGCGGGCCAGTCGGCCGGCGCCCACCTCGCCGCCCTGACGGGGCTGGCGCTGCGTGACGAGAGCCGGTTCGGCGACTTCCGCGGCTGTGTGCTGGTCTATGGCGTCTATGACCTGTCGGGCACGCCCTCGGCCCGCGCCGCCGGACCCGAGACCCTGATCCTGAACGGTCCGACCCTGGCCGCCGACCTCGGCCGCCTGACGCCCGACCGCGACGAGTCCGGCCGCCGCAGCCCCGACATCTCCCCCCTCTACGCCGATCTCCACGACCTGCCCCCGGCCCTGTTCATCGCCGGCGACCTCGACCCCCTGCGCGACGACAGCCGTCTGATGGCCGAGGCCTGGCCGGGTGACGCCGATCTGCTGGAGGTTCCGCTGGCTCCGCACGGCTTCATCCATTTCGGCGGCCCCCTCGCGGCCCGGTCCCAGGCGGAGATCCGGGCCTGGCTGGAGGCGCGTCTGGCCGTCCTCGAGGCCGCCTGAACCCCTCCCGCGCCCAAAATCAGCCCGGTCGGAACGAATTTCGGGCCCTTTTCGCGAGTCTGTGTAGAAGTCACAAGATCTTCACATGTCGAAGAAAATTCGAAGAACACCACAAAGACGCGAGCGCCCTGCACGATTTATCCCCAAGGCCATCCACAGACGCTCGTTCCGGACCGCTTGCCACATCCACGGATCGGAGCGAGCTTGATCAGGCCGAGGGACACGGCGGCGCGGAAAACCGGGGAGACCCGGGGATCAAAGCGGACCGGCCCGGCTCTCTGATCGAACGCACCGGGGGGTTTCGACCTTAACGGACGGGAGACAGGATCAAGGCCCAAAGGACTTTTCAAAGGCTTCGGCCGGAGAAAACCCGGCGGGAACCGGATCAGGATCGATGGACGGCGCGGGGCTCGACCTCGTGGAACGCCGGAGACCAGGAGCGCGACAGGATACAGCTGACCATCTTCGGGGTTCGCCTCGCGGATGCTGAAGCCAGGGTTCTGAACCTCAATGGCCAAGTCCAACCCGGACTTGGCGAGGGGACGAGGAAAACCGGTTCGCCGGGGATCTTCGTCCCCTCGCTCAATTCTGGTGGGCGCTAACGCTCGCTGCGCGGCCGCTCGCTGCTTGAGCGCCCAAGCCGTCTCCTCCCCCTCTTGGGGGAGGTGGCGCGGCGCGGCTTCGCGCCGTGACGGAGGGGGCAGGGCAAGCGCTGTCCTCCCGGCTTCCCCACGCCCTTCCCTTCCATCCGCCCGAGCCGTACACCACGGTCATGACCTTGCGCGGGAATCGTCCCTCATCGCCCGACCGCCGCGCCCTTCTCGTCGGCGCCGGCGCGCTCGCGGCCACGGCGGCGCTCGTCGGCTGCCAACGCGCCGAGGCCCCTGTCGACGAGGAGGGCCGCGTCCGCCTGCGCTTCGCCACCGACTGGCGCGCCCAGGCCGAGCACGGCGGCTTCTACCAGGCCCTCGCCTCGGGGGCCTATGCCAAGCGCGGGTTGAACGTCGAGATCATCCAGGGCGGCCCGAGCGTGAACGTGCCCCAGCTACTGGCCTCCGGCGCGGTCGAGCTGGGCATGGGCTCCAACAGTTTCATCCCCATGAACCTCGTCGCCGAGGGCGCGCCGGTGAAGGCCGTCGCCGCCTTCTTCCAGAAGGACCCCCAGGTTCTCATCGCCCACCCCGACCCGGCGCTCGAGACCATCGCCGATCTGGCCGGCCGGCCCATCCTGCTCGCCACCGCCTCGCGCGACGCCTTCTGGGTCTGGCTCAAGGCCAAATACGGCTTCACCGACGATCAGGTCCGCACCTACAATTTCAACCCCGCGCCCTTCCTCGCCGACGAGCGGGCGGTGCAGCAGGGCTATCTGACCAGCGAACCGTACAGCATCGAACAGGCGGCGGGTTTTGCGCCCCGAGTCTTCCTGCTGGCCGACGAAGGCTACCCCTCCTACGCCGCCATGGTCCTGGCCCCCAACGCCTTCGCCCGCGACAACGCCGCCGCCCTGCGCAGCTTCATCGCCGCCTCGGTCGAGGGCTGGCGCGACTATATCCAGGGCGACGGCCAGACGCCTCAGAATCGGGCCGCCGACGCCCTGATCCGCAAGGCCAATCCCGAGATGACCAAGGCCATCCTCGACCAGGCGCGCGCCCGGCTGAAGGCCAACGGCATCGTCGACGGCGGCGACGCCGCCCTCTATGGCCTCGGCGCCATGACCGCCGAACGCTGGCAGGCCTTCTTCGAGGTCACCTCCGAGGCCGGCGTCTATCCGCCCAATCTGGACTGGCGTCAGGCCTTCACCACCCAGTATCTGCCCGGTCGTGGCTGAGGAGACGGTGGACGCCGCGGCGTCCCTGGACGGCGTCCTCGTCCGCTTTCCCGGCCGCGCGCCGCTCGGCCCCATCGACATGACCATCGCCCCTGGCGAGATCGTCGCCGTCGTTGGCGCGTCGGGGGCCGGCAAGTCCACCCTCCTGCGCCTGCTGGCGGGACTGGAGCCGCCGTCCGAAGGCGTCGTAGGCCGGGCGGAGGGGCGCACCGGCTTTGTCTTCCAGTCCGCCACCCTGATGCCCTGGGCCGACGCCCTCGCCAATGTCGCCCTGCCGCTGGAACTGGCCGGCGTGGCCCGCCCCGAGGCCCGCGCCCGCGCCGCCGAAGCCCTGACCGCCGTTGGTCTCGGCGACCGGCTCGACGCCAGACCGCGCCAGCTGTCCGGCGGCATGGCCATGCGCGTCGCCCTCGCCCGGGCGCTGGTCACAGCACCCGACCTCCTCCTGCTCGACGAACCCTTCGCCGCCCTCGACAGCGTCACCCGCCGCCGGTTGATCGAGGACCTGCACCGCCTCTGGTCCACCCGCACCCCGCGGCCGGCCATCGTCTTCGTCACCCATGATGTCGAGGAGGCCGTCTATCTCGCCGACCGGGCCGTAGTGCTCGACGCGACGACGGGCCGGGTGGCGACCGGGCTCCGGTCGCCCGGGGCCCTGCCGAGGCCTCGGGAATGGCGCGCCGACGCCGGTTATCGCGCGGCGGTGGAGGCGCTGGCCGCCGCCCTGGCCGAGACCATGTCGCCCCTGCCGGTCGAGGCCGGCGCATGACCCGCTTCCTCCCGCCCCTGCTCCTCGCCGTCCTGCTCCTCGCCGTCTGGGAACTCGCCTGCCGTCTGCTCCACGTCCCGCCCTGGTTCCTGCCCCCGCCGAGCGCCGTGGCTGCCGCCCTGATCGAGCGCGCGCCCCTCCTCGCCGCCTCCGCCGCCGCCACCTTCTGGATGGCGCTGCAGGCGCTGCTCGTCGCCGCCCTGCTCGGCGGCGGGCTGGCCCTCGCCGTGTCGCTCAGCCGACCGGCGGAACAGGCGGTCCGACCCCTCGCCGTCGCCCTGCAGGTCACGCCCGTGGTCGCTATCGCCCCGTTGGTGATGATCTGGGCCGGGCTGGACCACGCCGACCGGGCGGTGGTGGCGCTCGCGGCGACCGTCGCCTTCTTCCCCCTGTTCTCGGGCGTCCTGACCGGGCTGAAGTCCGCCGACCCCGACCTCGAGCGGCTGTTCGACCTCTACGGCGCCGCGCCGGTCCAGCGCCTGATCCGCCTGCGCCTGCCCGCTGCACTGCCCTTCGTGCTGGAGGGGCTGCGGGTCGCCGCCGGGCTGGCCGTGATCGGGGCCGTGGTGGCCGAGTTCGTCTCGGGCTCAGGCGCGACCCAGGGGCTGGCGTGGCGGTTGTTGGAGGCCGGAAACCGGCTGCGGACAGCCGACATGCTCGCCGCCCTCGCCTGTCTGATGGTCATGGGCCTGTTGCTCAACGCCGTCGTCGGCCTGCTGGAACGGGCGGTGCGGCGCAGTCTCTCCTGAACCTGGCCCTGGCGCTGAACTCCCCGGCGTTAGCAGCGGGTTAAGCGACGCATGACTAGCGTGAGGCTCCACTCCTGCGTCTGGAGACGCTCTCTTGCGCCGCCCCCCGATCCTGACGACCGCCCTGCTCGCCGCCGCTGGCGTGGTGCTGTTCGCCGGCGGCGCTTCCGCCCAGAGCGCCGGCGCCCCGGCCGGTGAGGCCCGCGGCCTGCGCTATATGTCCTGGCCCAGCCGCGGCGAGGCCAGCCCCTCGGCGCCCGCCGCCGCCCCTTCCGCTGCAGGAAGGCGCGACCTGAGGCGTCCCAATACTGTCATTCCGCACGGCGGGCTCACAGCGGCCGCACCGGCTCCGACGCGACCCGGCCTGACGCCCGCTCCCGGCGCACGCCGCACCCTGACCCCTGCCAACGCCTGGATGCATCCCGTCGCGCCGCCACCAGAACCGGTGAGGGCCGAACCCGCGATGGCGCCGCCAGTCGCCCCCCGCCCTGCTCCCGCCACGACCGCCCCGCACCAACCCCGCTCGACCCCCGACTATCTGCCCGATCCCGGCGGCCGTGGTCAGGCCGTGCCGGCTGAGATGATCTATGCGCCGGCCCCCTCCCAGGCCCCGCCGGTTCAGAGCGAGCCGTTTGATCCCATGGCCCCGCGACGCGACGCGCCAATCTTCCGAATGCAGCAGGACGCGCCCGCCCCCGCCCCGGCCGCCGCCCCCCCGGTCGTCCACCCCGCCGCGGCGGCTCCCCCTGCCGCGCCCCAGCCGCGTCGTGTCGCTGAAGTGAGCAACAGCGGCGAACGCCCGCCGACCCAGGGCGGTCGCTACTATTCGGTCCATCGCCAGAACGGTCGCCAGCCCGACCCGCTCGAGATGCCCGAGCCGAACTATGTCGACGCCCTGGTCGTGACCATGCCCGAGACCATCGCCTCCCAGGATCTCGCCGCGCCCGAACAGGGACCGACCCTGATCCGCGACGCCCAGGGCCGGACGCGCCCCGCCCCCGCCGCCTCCGACGGGGACCATCAGTGACAGCAGCGTCGATTCCCTCCCGCCTGCCCGAGCTGATCGCCATGGCTGAGGAGGGGTCGAGCGAGAAGCGACGCGCCCTGCTGCGGGAGCTGACCGAGCATTTCTTCGGCGCCTCGGCGCACAGCGCCACCGAGGACGCGCTCTACGGATCCGTTCTCGCCACCCTGGCCGACGAGATGGAGAGCGCCGTCCTCGCCGAACTGTCAGCCCGGTTCGCGAATGCGCCGAATGCGCCCCATGCCCTGATCCGCCGACTGGCCAATGACGAAGCCGCCGTCGCGGAATCTGTGCTGACCACCTCTCCGGTCCTGACGGACGAAGACCTGCTGGGCGTGGTCCGCAACCATGGCCAGGATCATTTGCGCGCCGTCTCGGCCCGCCTGTCCGTGTCCGAGGCGGTTTCCGACGTCATCGTGGAGCGGGGCGATGACGAGACCCTTGGAACCCTGCTGCGCAACGACGGCGCCCGTTTGTCGCGCAAGTCGTCAGAGGTTGCGGTCGAACGCGCCCGGGTCAATCCGGCGCTGCACGAGGCCGCGGTGTCGCGCGCCGGCCTGCCGGCCGACCTGCTCAACGAAATGTATTTCGTCGTCGAGGCGCGGCTGCGGACGCGGATCCTCGAACAGAACGCCCGCATGGACCCGGCTCTGCTGGAAAGCGCCCTGGCTGCCGGCCGCGCCCGGATCGCCACCGACGACGGCGCCCTGCCCGCCGACTACGCCGAATGCTCGGCCTATGTCGAGGAGCTCAAGGCCGCCGGTCAGCTGTCGCCACAGATGCTGGCGCGGTTCCTGCGCTCGGGCGGCACGACCTCCTTCCTGATCGCTCTCGCCCAGTTGTCCGACATCGACTTCCACACCGCCCGCCAGATTGTCGAGCGCCGCGAACTGGACGCCCTGGCCGTGGTCTGCAAGTCCGCCGATCTCGATCGCGCCCTGTTCCTGACCTATGCCGTGGTGCTGCTGAACGACGACGGCGACGCCATGGCCAAGGCCCATTCCTACGCCCGGTTGTACGCCGAACTCACGAAGGACGCCGCGCTCAGGACGCTGCGCTTCTGGCGGATGCGCCGCGGAGCCGTCGCGGCCTGATGGGTGGCTGGAACCAGTGGCTGGATTCAGTGGGGCGGATCTCGCCCCCAGGTCTGCCGCTGGACAACCAGTAATCACTACTCACTAGTCACTAACCACCCGGGCCAATCCCGAACAGCAAAACGCCCGCCCCATTGCTGGAGGCGGGCGCTTCCCGGACAAGGCCGGATTACTTCTTGGCGCGGCCTGCGGCGGCGCGGGCGGGTTTGCGGCCGCCCTGGCCCAGACCCATCTGCTTGGCCAGGTCCGAACGCGCCTTGGCATAGTTCGGAGCGACCATTGGATAGTCTTTCGCGAGACCCCATTTCGCCCGGTATTCCTCGGGGCTCATATTGTACTTGGTGCGCAGGTGCCGCTTCAGCGATTTGAACTTGCGGCCATCTTCCAGGCAGATCAGGAAATCGGGCGTGATCGACTTGCGCACGGGCACAGCCGGTTCCTTGACCTCGGGCTCCGGCTCGACGGCGCCGCTCGAGACCTGGGTCAGGGCGGCATGGATGCTGGAGATCAGGCCCGGCACTTCGACCGCCTGCACATTGTTGTTGCCGACATAGGCCGACACGATGTCCGCAGTCATTTCGAGGATTTGGGCGTTATCTTCCATGGGTCGGCCTCACCTTGTTCGATTATTCTTCGACTGAATCAGCCGTCGGCGAGATCAATAGATTTGTTCCCCTGTGAAAGCAACATCGGGTTCCATGCTCACGGCAGCGCGCGCGAAGTGCTTCAAGGTTCACTATAAACAGGTTGGCCGAACCGTGTTCGTGTCCTAACGGCCGAAATTTTCCGCCAGCGCCAGCATGGCCGCGCGTTCGGGCGCCGAGTAGTTGTCCATGCCATCCTCCTCGCCATCGCGAATAGCCCTGAGAAGCGCCGGCGTCAGGGCCGAAGACAGCGACCAGTTCCAGTAGCGCAGCACGGTCTGCGCCCGGTCGACCGCCAGCATATCATAGGTGACCTGCACCCGCTCCCAGGCGGGATGGACCGAGCCGTCAACCGTTGTCTCGGGCCGGCGCATCGAGCGCCACAGATTGGTCAGGTCGCCCTTGCCCAGCCCCGTCGCCTTGCACAGGATCGCCAGGGGCTCGCCGCCCGGATCGCCCAGTATCTTGGCTCCGGTGACCGGCTTGACGCCCGACAGATAGGCGATCTCGGTCGCCACCTCGCGGTTGAGGCCGCGCTGAGCCGCCGCCGCCACAGCCTCTTCCAGCCCGCCGTAGGGGCTCTTGGCGATGGCCGCCCGGTTCCTCTGGCGACGCTCGATGAACTGAAGCGCCTTGCGTGACACGGGATCCTGCCAATTCTCGGCCGCGGCCATGGCGAAGACGTCTTCCGACACCTCCTGCATCACTTCGCGCGACACGGCGAACCGCTGCAGGATGGTCCGGCGGTCCTCTGCCCCGCACCACCAGAACATCACATAGGCGCCCGACGGGCGTAGCTCGGGTCGCTTGAGGATGGGGTTGCACAGCTGTGGCTCTTGACGGCTCAGACTGACGACGCCCTCGACCGCGGTCTGGCTCAGCCGCGCCGTGCCGTTGCGCAGCACCGCCTCGATGACATGCGTCTCGCCGAAGCTCATCAGGGTTTCGGTGACCACTTCCGACAGGCTGCGTCGGCTCGCCATCAGGAAGCGGTGCTCGGTCGTGGCGTCCCGCGCGCACGCCACCAGATCGGCGTCCGACAGCGACGCGCACTGTTCGATCAACAGGCCGGCGATCTCCGGATCGTCGCGCAGCAGCATACGCGTCAGGGCGTTGGGCAGTTCGGCCAGGGGCGCCAGCCGGGCAGCCACCCGCCGGCGTTCCTCGGGCGAGGCCAGCCGCAGCATTTCGACCAGCAGATCACCGGTGACGGCGCGTTCGAAGGCGTTGATCCGGCTGGCGGGCAGGGACACCACATCGGCCAGGCGCTTCAGCAGCGCATGACGCGCGCGGAAGCTGCCTTCCTGGGCGGCCTCCTCAGGGTTGATCGCGGTCTCGGACATATCCCGCGAATCCTAGGACCGCACGGGTTAACCGGCTGTGACGGTCAAAGCCCCTCGAACAGCGCCGTCGAGAGATAACGTTCGGCGAAGCTGGGGATGATGGCGACGATGGTCTTGCCGGCGTTCTCGTCCAGCGCGGCCTGGCGGAAGGCCGCGACCAGGGCGGCCCCCGACGAGATGCCGACCGGAATCCCCTCCACCCGCGCGGCCTTGCGGGCCATATCGAAGGCGTCCTCGTTGGACACCTGTTCGACGCCGTCGATGACCGAGCGGTCGACGATCGACGGGATGAAGCCCGCCCCGATGCCCTGTATCTTGTGCGGGCCCGGCTCGCCGCCCGACAGCACCGGCGAGGCGGTCGGCTCGACCGCGATCATGCGCAGCGAGGGCTTGCGCGCCTTCAGCACCTGACCGACGCCGGTGATGGTGCCGCCGGTGCCGACCCCCGAGATGATGATATCTACGTCCCCGGCCGTGTCGTTCCAGATCTCCTCGGCCGTCGAGACGCGGTGGATGGCCGGGTTGGCGGGGTTGTCGAACTGAGCCGGAATGACGGCGCCGGGTGTCCGCTCCTTCAGCTCCAGGGCCATGGCGATGGCCCCCTTCATCCCCTTCTCGGCCGGGGTCAGCACCAGTTCGGCGCCCAGCAGGGCCAGCATCTTGCGTCGTTCGATCGACATGCTCTCGGGCATGACCAGGATCAGCCGGTAGCCCTTGGCCGCCGCCACAAAGGCCAGGGCGATGCCGGTGTTGCCGCTGGTCGGCTCGATCAGGACGGTGTCGGGGCCAATCTGGCCGGCCTGTTCCAGCGCCTCGATCATGGCCACCCCGATCCGATCCTTGACCGAGGCCATCGGGTTGAAGAACTCCAGCTTGGCCAGCACGGTGGCCTTGGGTGCGTACTCGGCCGACAGCCGCGGCAGGCCGACCAGCGGCGTGTCGCCTATGGTGTCGAGGATCGAGGCGAAGACCTTGCCCCGCCCGGCTTTCAGGTGGCGGGAGGCGTCATAAGGGGCGTCGGACATGGGGGTCTCCGGTCGGCGGATTTCGGGGAAACATAGCCGCTTCGCCAGCGCATCAAAGGAGAAACGTCCGGTCGTCGGCGGCGTCGTCCTTGCACCTGCGCGACCACGGGACCTGTCGCAGAAGCGCAAATTGCCGGTCCTTGCTCGCTCGTTCTGGCTTGACCATAACGGCGGCGTCTTCATGGTATCGTGGACGCGCACCTTTTCGCCTCCCGGAGGCCTCATGTCCGTTCTCGCCAACACTGTCGCCCGGCTCGCCGCGCTCATCGTGAGTGCATCTCTGGCCTTGGCCACGCCGGTCCTGGCGCAGCAGCCCGACCAACTCATCCGCTTCACAGATCCCGAAGGCGGCGAAATCGAGGGCGGGGTCTGGCTGCCTGACACTGCCGCAGATGGCGCGCGCGCCCTCGTCGTCATCTCGCACGGCAATCTCGGCTCATTCCAGGGCCACTACGACACCGCTGAAGCCCTGGCGGATGCCGGCTTCGTGGTCGCCTCCCTGACCCATCCCGGTGACAACTGGCGCGACCCCAGCCGGTCGATCCAGGTCTCGGACCGCCCGCGCCACGTCAGCCTGCTGATTGATCATATGACGCAGGACTGGACCGGTCCCGTGACGATCGATCCCGAACGCATCGGCGCCTTTGGTTTCTCGGCGGGCGCCTTCACAGTCACCGTCCTCGCCGGAGGCGTGAGCGACCCCGCGCCCCTGCTGCGGCACTGCGAGGCCCACCCGGAACAGTTCCTGTGCACCCTGCTGGAGCGCCAGCCGATCGAGGTCGCGACCTGGCGGCCGCGCGGTCATGACCCGCGGGTCAAGGCCGCCGTTATCGCTGGTGCGGCTTTCGGGATGACCTTCGCAACGGACAGCCTCGCGGAGGTGCGGATTCCGATCCAGATGTGGCAGGCAGGCGACGACGAAATCCTGATCGCGCCCTTCCACGCCGAGCCGATCCGCGACGCCCTGGGCCGCCCGCCGGAATACCATCGCGTCGACAAAGCCCTGCACCACGATTTCCTGCCGGTCTGCACGGCGGACCTGGCGGCGGCGATACCCCAGCTTTGCCGCTCGCAGCCGGGTTTTGACCGCGCGGCGTTTCACGAGACTTTCAACCGCGAGGTGGTGCGCTTTTTTGAACTGACGCTCTGAGGCGACAGCGGCCCGAATTCACCCCCCGTTAACCACGACGGCGCATCCCTGAAGCCCTGTTCCGGGGCTTTCACTTGCACGCTCTCACCGCCGCCGTTGAAGCGATCGATCCGCTGGTCGTGACCGGCAAGGTCGCGGGCGTGAACGGCCTGCTGATCGAGTCCAGGGGCGGGCTATCGCGCCTGTCGGTCGGGGCCCGGGCCGAGATCGAGCGCCGTCACCTGTCGCCCCTGCCCGCCGAGGTCGTCGGCTTTCGCGACGCCAAGGCCCTGCTGATGCCGTTCGGCCCGGTCGAGGGCGTGGCGCCGGGCGCCGACATCCGCATCGTCTCCGCCGCCGCCAGCGTGCGGCCGACCACCGCCTGGCTGGGCCGGGTCATCGACGCCTTCGGCCAGCCGATCGACGGCAAGGGACCGCTCCCCGTCGGTCCCGCCGCCTATCCCCTGCGCGCGCCCCCGCCCCCGGCCCATTCGCGCGGTCGGGTCGGCGAGCGGCTCGATCTCGGCGTCCGCGCCATGGACGTCTTCACCACCACCTGCCGCGGCCAGCGTCTCGGTATCTTCGCGGGCTCCGGCGTCGGCAAGTCGGTGCTGCTGTCCATGCTGGCGCGCCAGGCCACCTGCGACGTCGTCGTCGTCGGCCTGATCGGCGAACGGGGCCGGGAGGTGCGCGAATTCATCGAGGAGACGCTTGGCGAGGAAGGCCTGCGTCGCGCCATCGTCGTGGTCGCCACCAGTGACGAACCGGCCCTGAAACGCCGCCAGGCCGCCTACATGACCATGGCGATCTCGGAATACCTCCGAGATCAGGACCTCGAGGTCCTGTGCCTGATGGACTCGGTCACCCGCTTCGCCATGGCCCAGCGCGAGATCGGTCTGGCCGCGGGCGAGCCGCCGACCACCAAGGGCTACACCCCCACCGTCTTCACCGAACTGCCCAAGCTGCTGGAGCGCGCCGGACCCGGCCCGGTGCGGCCCGACGGCACCACGGCGGGCCCGATCACCGCCATGTTCACCGTCCTGGTCGACGGCGGCGATCATGACGAACCCATCGCCGACGCCGTGCGAGGCATTCTCGACGGCCACATCGTCATGGAGCGCAAGATCGCCGAGCGCGGCCGCTTCCCGGCCATCGACGTGCTGAAATCCGTCAGCCGCACCCTGCCCGCCTGCCAGACACCGCCCGAGCGCGAGTTGAACAAGCGAGCCCGCCAGTGCCTGTCGGCCTACGCCAATATGGAAGAACTGATCCGCATCGGCGCCTATCGCACCGGGGCCGATCCCATGGTCGACCGGGCCATTGCCCTGAACCCGGCGCTGGAGGCCTTCCTCGGTCAAAACAAGGACGACCACACCGGTCTTTCCGATTCCTTTACCCGGCTGGAAGCAATTCTGAATCAGGGCATGGTTCAGTGACCCTGACTCTCTGGAGCGTGTACGCATGAGCAACTGGGCCCAATCGCTGATCCGAATCTCCAACTACGAGGTCGAGACGCTGCAGAAGCGTCTGGCCGAGATCACCGCCCGCCGCGTCTCCGCCGAAATGCGCATCGCCGTGCTCGCGGCCGAGGCCGAGATCGAACAGGACCGCGCCCGCGACGACGCCGAGGCCGCCATGATGCTGCAGGCCTATCTGAACGGCTGGAAGCTGCGCAAGGGCGCGGCCGAGGCCGACGTCGTCGTCATCGACGCCGAGGAGGAAGGCGCCCGCGACGCCCTGTCCGGCGCGTTCGAGGAACTGAAGAAGTTCGAACACGTGGCCGAAATGACCCGCCTGAACGCCATGATCGCCGCCGGCAAGCGCGAGACGGCCGCCTTCGACGAACTGGGGCTGAGGCGGCGTGCGGGCTGATCCGCCCGGACTGAACCGCCGCGCCCTTCTCGCCGCGCCGCTCGCCCTCGCGGCCTGCGAACGCTTCGCCTCAGCCCAGACCCCGGCGGGTCCGCTCGCCGCGTCCCTGAAATCCCTCGCGGACTTCCCCATCGGCGCCACCGGCATGACCGGCCAGCTCGACGACCCCGTCTGGGCCGCCGCCATGCGCCGCCACGTCAGCCAGATCACCCCCGAATGGGAACTCAAGCCCGAACGCATCCTGCAGCCGGCCTTTGCGTACGACTTCTCCGCCTCGGACCGGATAGTTGACTGGGGCCATGAGCAGGGGCTGCGCGTCTTCGGCCACTGCCTCGTCTGGTATTCGCAGGGGCTGGACCAGTTCACAGACGCCCTGCCGACCGCGCGCTTCGCCGCCGAGTTCGACCGCTATGTCTCCACCGTCGCCGGCCGCTACCGCGGCCGTATGGTTGGCTGGGACGTCGTCAACGAAGCGGTGGCCGAGGACGGCGACGGCCTGCGCGACTGCGTCTACGCCCGCAAGCTGGGTCCGGAGGCCTATATCGTCCGCGCCTTCGAACAGGCTCGCGCCGCGGATCCGGACGCCGTCCTGTTCCTCAACGACTACAATCTCGAGAACAATCCGCGGAAGGGCGTGACCTTCCTGCGGCTGCTCGAGCGGCTGCTGGCGCAGGGCGCGCCCATCGGCGGCATCGGCACCCAGTCCCACCTCGACATCGACATCCCGCCCGGACGGATCCGCGAATTCTTTCGCGACGCCGGGTCACTCGGCCTGCCCATCCATGTCTCCGAGCTCGACTTCTCGATGCGCAGTGACGGCCCCGTCGACACCCGCTCCATGAGCCAGAAACGCGCCCTGCAGGTCGCCCGCGTCGGCGAACTGGCCGAGGCCTTCATGGAACTGCCCGCCCGCCAGCGCTTCGCCTTCACGACCTGGGGCTTGCGCGACAGCGACAGCTGGCTGCTGCGCGACGAAGGCAAGGGCTGGAAGGACGACAGCCCCCTGCTGCTGGACGCCGATGGCCGCGCCAATCCGGCGTACCACGCCGTGGTTGAGGCTTTCTCCAAATAGTTTTCCTTCTCCCTCGAGGGGAGACGGAACTTAAGTCGAGACCGCGTTGATCCCCGCCCCCGCCAATTCGGCCAGCAAGCCCTCCACTGCGGCCTCCACCTTCGCCGCATCCCGGCCTCGCACCACCAGATGGGTCCCCGTCTCCCCGACCGAGCCGTGGCCGAACGGATAGCTGCCGAAGCTGATCTCGCGCTCCGCCCGCGCCGCCGCCGTCAGCATCTCCGCCACATCCCCCTCGCCCACGCCCGTGACCCGGATGGTCCTCGCATGCACCACCGCCCCGGTGCGCAGCCGGGGCGCCACATCCTCCAGCATCGCCGTCATGATTTTCGGCACGCCCGCCATGACGAAGACATTGCCGATCTGGAACCCCGGCGCGTCCGTCACCGGATTGGCGATCAGGGTCCCGCCCTCGGGAATCCGCGCCATCCGCCGCCGCGCCGCATTGAAGTCGTCGCCATAGCGCCGCTCCAGAATAGCGACCGCGTCGGGGTGCTCGGGCAAGGCGACTCCGAATGCCGTGGCGACCGCGTCGGCGGTGATGTCGTCATGGGTCGGCCCGATGCCGCCGGTGGTGAAGACATAGTCGTGGGTGGCCCGCAGGGCATTCAGACTGTCGACGATCTGGTCCTTGCGGTCGCCGATGATCCGCGCCTCCCCAAGGTCGATCCCCAGGGCCGCCAGAAACCGGGCGATAGTGTTCAGATTGGTGTCCGGGGTCCGACCGGACAGCACCTCGTCGCCGATGATCAGGACGGCGGCGGTAGGAGAGGATTCGGTCATGTCTGCACGTTAGACTGCCGCCCCCGCCCGGTCATCGTGCGGCCTTGAGCATCTGTGTTATGATAACCATCTGAACCCCCGCCTGCGCCTCCCCGCGCGAAAGCCGAACCTGATGTACGAGACCCCCGAACTGGACAGCGACGCCTTCGTCCGTACCCACGAGATTCGCGTCCATGAGGGCGACGAGGCCTGGGAGGGGATGCGCGCGGCCGGCCGTCTGGTGGCCGAGGCCCTCGACATGATCACTCCCTTCGTGGTCCCCGGCGTGACCACGGGCGAGATCGACGACCGCATTCGCGAGTTCACCCTCGACAACGGCGCCCTGCCCGCCTGCCTCGGCTACAAGGGCTATGAGAAGACGGTCTGCACCTCGATCAACCACGTCGTCTGTCACGGCATTCCCGGCGACCGGGTGCTCAAGGACGGCGACATCGTCAACATCGACCACACCGTCATCGTCGATGGCTGGCACGGCGATTCCAGCCGCATGTATGTGGTCGGCGAGATCAACGCCCGGGCCCGCAAACTGATCGACGTCACCTATGACTCGCTCGAGGCCGGTCTGGCCCAGATCAAGCCCGGCAACACCTTCGGCGACATCGGCTACGCTATCCAGCAGGTGGTCGAGGCCAACCGCATGTCAGTGGTGCGCGACTTCTGCGGCCACGGCATCGGCCGGCTGTTCCACGACAGCCCCAACGTCCTGCACTATGGCCGCCGCGGCGAGGGCGCGACGCTGAAGGCCGGCATGTTCTTCACCGTCGAGCCGATGGTGAACCTCGGCAAGCCGCACGTGAAGGTTCTGTCCGACGGCTGGACCGCTGTGACCCGCGACAAATCCCTCTCGGCCCAGTGCGAACACAGCTGCGGCGTCACCGAAACCGGCGTGGAGCTGTTCAGCGCCAGCCCGGCAGGGCTGTTCCGGCCGAAATTCTAGGATAGGCTGTGCTCTCCCGAGGGGAGAGCATGCTCGATCAGTCGCCGGACAAGCCGAAGCCTCACCACGCCGGCCACCGCGAGCGTCTGCGTGAGCGGGCGCGCGGGGCCGGCATCCACCACTTGCCCGACTATGAGCTGCTGGAGCTGTTCCTGTTCCGCAGCCAGCCGCAGGGCGACGTCAAGCCGATCGCCAAGGCGCTGCTGGCCCGGTTCGGCTCGCTGGCGGCGGTCCTCGCCGCCCCGGTCGAGGACCTGAGCATGGTCAAGGCCGAGGATACAAAGGGTCGAACGAAGGGCATCGGCGCCGAAACCGCCCTCGACCTCGCTGCCCTGCACGAGGTCGCGCGCCGGGTCATCAAGGAAGAAGCCAACAAACGCACGGTCATCTCGTCCTGGACCGCCCTGGTCGCCTATGTCCGCCTGTCCCTGCAGCATGAGGCGCGGGAGCAATTCCGGGTGCTCTATCTGGACAACCGGAACCAGTTGATCCTCGACGAAATCCAGAATCGCGGCACGGTCGACCACGCCCCGGTCTATCCGCGCGAGGTCGTGCGCCGGGCGCTGGAGCTGTCGGCCAAGTCGATGATCATCGTACACAACCACCCGTCCGGCGACCCGACCCCGTCCCGGCCCGACATCGACATGACGCGCCAGATCATCGAGGCCGCCCGCGCACTGGACCTGTCGGTGCACGACCACCTGATCGTCGGCCGCGATGGCGTGGCCAGCTTCAAACAGCTCGGCCTGCTGTGAGCGGCCCGTCGCGCAGGACCCTGCTGGCCGCCGGCCCTGTCGCCGCCCTCGCCGGCGCCGCTGCCGCACAGCCCGCCGCGCCCGCCGTCATGGTCTCGACCTGGGATTTCGGCGCCTCGGCCAACGCCGCCGGCATCACGGCGCGGGCGAACGGCGGCTCGGCGCTGGACATGGTCGAGGCCGGCGGCCGCACAGCCGAGGCGGACGAGAGCAACTCCTCGGTCGGGCTCGGCGGCCTGCCCGACCGCGACGGGCGGGTGACCCTGGACGCCTGCATCATGGGCTGGAACGGCGACATCGGCGCTGTCTGTGCGCTGGAGGACATCGTCCACGCCGTCTCCGTCGCCCGCCGGGTGATGGAGCGGACGCCCCACACCATGCTGGTTGGCGAGGGCGCTCGCACGTTCGCAGTCGAGCACGGCTTCCAGACGCAGAATCTGCTGACGCCCCGCGCCGAGGCGGCGTGGCGCGAATGGCTCAGGACCGCCGACTACGCCCCCCGCCCCAACAGCGAGAACGCCGACTGGGGGTCCATGCCCGGCGGGCCAGACAACCACGACACCATCGGCCTGCTCGCGATCGGCGCGGACCAGCGCATGGCCGGGGCCTGCACCACCTCGGGCATGGCCTTCAAGATGCGCGGCCGTGTCGGCGACAGCCCGATCATCGGCGCCGGCCTCTATGTCGATGACGAGGTCGGCGGCGCCACCGCCACCGGCGTCGGCGAGGACGTGGTCCGCGTCGCCGGCGCCCACTCCGTCGTCGAGGCCATGCGCCACGGCATGGACCCTGCCGCGGCCTGCCGCAGTGTAATCGAGCGTCTGGCGCGGCTACGCGGGACGAAGGTGGCGGGCTCCCAGGTCGCCCTGCTGGCGCTGGACAAACAGGGCCGGGCCGGAGGCTTCGCGCTTCAGCCCGGCTTTACCTATGCTGTCACCGACGCCGCCGGCCAGACCCGGATCGAACGCGCCGGCGCCCTGTTCGAGGCCTCATGACCATCCTCATCACCGACCGCCTGACCCTGACCCCGGTCGAGTCCTCCGACTTCCCCGACCTGTGCGCCCTGTGGGGCGACCCGGTCTTCGCCGCCACCATCTTCCCGACGCCCCTGTCGTCCGAGGACGTCTGGTTCCGCATGTTGCGCGACATCGGTCACTGGGAGGTCCTCGGCCACGGCAATTGGTCGATCCGCGAGACGACGACCGGCGACTATGTCGGCAGCGTCGGCGTGCTGGACTATCGCCGCATCCTCGTCCCCGCCTTCGACGCGCCCGAACTGGGCTGGGGCGTCGCCCCGCGCTTCCAGGGGCAGGGCATCGCCTTCGAGGCCGTGTCGGCCGCCCTGGCCTGGTGCGACGACACGCTGAACGCCCCGCGCACCGTCTGCATGATCTCGCCCGACAACGGGCCGTCCCATGCCCTGGCCGCGCGGGCGGGCTATACCCCCTATGTCGAGACGACCTACAAGGGCGGGGCCGTCGTACTGCTGGAGCGGCCATCCCGGTAACGCGGGAATGTAGCCCCCCATTAAGGTTTACGCGCCATCATCTCCGGCGAGCCCGGAGACCGCCTGTTTCATGCCCATGCCTGTCGAAACGCTTCGCGGCCATCTGACCGAAGCCTTTCCCGACGCCGAGATCGTCATCGACGATCTGGCCGGCGACGGCGATCACTATCGCGCGCGCATCGTGGCCGCGGCCTTCGCAGGCCTGCCGCGCGTGCGCCAGCACCAGCTCGTCTATGCCGCGCTGAAGGGCAAGATGGGCGGCGAATTGCATGCGCTGGCGCTGGAAACCTCAGCGCCACCCCCTTCGTCCTTGGCGGGAGACTGACCCGATGCGTTATCGTCCCTTTGGCCTGACCGGACAGGCCGTCTCCTGTCTGACCCTCAGCCTCGGCGCCCGCGACATCGGCGGTGGTCCCGAGGCCGGCCGCGAGTTGATCTATTCGGCGCTGGAAGCCGGCATCAACTCCTACCGGCTCGAGAACGCCGACCCGGTCCTGGCCGAGGTCCTGGGCCAGGCGCTGAAACATGTCGACCGCAAGCTGGTGCAGGTATCCCTGACCCTCGGCGCCGGCGACGGCCGTCGCGGCTCGGACCGCGATTTCTCCGCCCAGGGCATCACTTCGGCCATCGACAAGGCCCTGCACGCCTCCGGCCTGGGCTATTTCGACCTGGCCATCCTCGACGAGCCGGGCGATCACGAACTGCCGCAGTCCACGCTCAACGCCCTGAAGGCCCTGCGCGCCACCGAGCGGGTGCGGCTGCTGGGTATCTCGGGCGACGGCGAGGTGATGGACACCTATGTCTCGACCGGCGCCTTCGACGTCCTGGCGACGCCCTTCCACGTCAATGCCACATGGCAGGTCCGCTCGCGCCTGCGCGCGGCGCGTGAAAGCGACATGGCCATATTCGTCTACGGCTACTTCCCCGATAGCCTGAACACGGCGAAAAAGGCGGCCACGGTTCATGTCGAGAAGAAGCGCGGCCTGTTCGGGCTTGGCGGCGGACCCAGGCCGAAGGAGGGGCCGCTGGCCCACGCCGGCACCTTCGCCTTCCTGCACCGCACCAACAACTGGTCGGCCGAGGCCATCTGTCTGGCCTACGCCCTGACCGATCCGTCGGTGTCCAGCGTGATGATCGAGGCCAGCGACATCGAGCGGCTCAACACCCTGTCCCAGGTGCCGGACCGGGACATGCCGCCCGGGCTGGGGGCCCAGATCGAAATGGCCCGGGTCGCGGGCGCCAGGGCGGCCTGACACTGTGCCGCCCTTGACCGGCGCGCGCGCGGTCCATACCTGACGCCCTTCACTGAAAGGCCAGCGTCCGTGACCGATCAAGTCCAAGCCGACCCCATCCACGCTTTCATCACCGACACTTTGAAGGACCATGCGGTGGTCCTGTTCATGAAGGGCTCGCCTGACGCGCCGCGCTGCGGCTTCTCCTCGCTGGCTGTGCAGATCCTCGACCATATCGGCGCCGATTTCGTCGGCGTGGACGTGCTGCAGGACGAGGCCCTGCGCGAGGGCGTCAAGACCTTCAGCGACTGGCCGACCATCCCCCAGCTGTACGTAAAGGGCGAATTCGTCGGCGGCTCTGACATCGTGCGCGAGATGTTCAACGCCGGCGAGCTCCAGACCCTGATGGCCGAGAAGGGCGTCGCCCTCGGCGAGCCAGCCGAGGCCTGATGGCGCGCGCGGTCGTCGAACCCCGCGTCGACCGCGAGATATTCGTCGTCCCGCTGGAGGTCCGCCCCGAGCACATCGACGACAACGGCCACGTCAACAATGTCGTCTATGTCGGCTGGCTGCAGGACGCCGGCACGGCCCACTGGAACGCCCGCTTCGACGACGAGACCCGCGCCCGCTGGTCCTGGGTCGCCACCCGGCACGAGGTCGACTATTTCCGCCCCCTGCCGCCCGAGGCCCGGGGCGTCGCGGCCCGCACATGGGTCGGCGATCCGCAGGGGCCGCGCTTCAACCGCTATGTCCGCATCGAGGACGGCGAAGGCCGCGTCTGCGCCCAGGGCGTATCTGAATGGGTGCTGGTCGATGCGACGACCATGCGGCCCCACCGCATTCCTGCGACTATGCTTGCTGCATTCGAGCGATAGCGGCGGCGGCTCGGCGGTCATGAATCTCGGCCCGGGCGGCCAGACCGCGCCATTGCAGCGCCATTCCTGCGAACTCGGCGCGGATGTCCGGCGGGTGCGGCTCCGCTGCCCGCTGTTCCAGCTCCACTGCCTTGGCCAGGCACTGCGCGACCGTAAACATCGTTGCCCGAACCGGGTTGTCGGGGATTGGTTGCGCCCGCTCAATGAATTCAGTCAACCGAATTCATGGGAGCGGACGAACCAATACATGCTATGAATTATTGTGAGTGCCGTCCGGACAAGATCCGGTTCGCCTTTGTTTACTGACAATCTGAGACGGGTAGGGCTTTCGCTTCGCGAGTCTCCGGTAACTGTTTGGAGGGCCAGCCTTGGCTGTCCCCACGCCGCTACATTCCGACGGTTCTATCGCCCTGGCGCTCGCTGTGGTGGGGTCATCGACCGCGCCCCTGGTGCTGCTGGACGGCGACCTGAACGTCATTGCGGCCAGCGCCTCCTTCTTCACCGCCTTCCAGATCGACCCCGCGGGGGCCGTTGGCGAGTCCTTCCTCGGCCTTGGCGACGGCGAGTGGAACCTGCCCCGGCTGCGGTCCCTGCTGACCGCCACTCTGTCCGGCGCCGCCGACGTCGACGCCTATGAGATGGATCTGAAAAGCAAACGTCTGGGGGGCGCCCGCTGCCTGCTGCTGAACGCTCACCTGCTCGCCTATGGCGACGGCTCCGAAGTGCGGATGCTGCTGGGGATGTCGGACGTCACCGACGCCAAGGCCAGCGAGAAGCTGAAGGACGACCTGCTGCGCGAAAAGGCCATCCTGTTGCAGGAGGTCCAGCACCGCGTCGCCAACAGCCTGCAGATCATCGCCAGCGTCATCCTGCAGAGCGCCCGCAAGTCCCAGTCCGACGAGACCCGCACCTATCTGACCGACGCTCACAGCCGCGTCATGTCGGTCGCCGCCCTGCAGCAGCAGCTGGCCGTGTCGCACCTCGGCGAGGTCGTGCTGAAGCCCTATTTCGATCAGCTGTGCGTCAGCGTCGCCGCCTCGATGATCCGCGACCACGACCAGCTGTCGCTGCACGTCGACTGCGACGACAGCGTAGTCGGCGCCGACATCTCGGTCAGCCTGGGCCTGATCGTCACCGAACTGGTGATCAACTCGCTGAAACACGCCTTCCCCGGCGGCCGCAAGGGCCTCATCACCGTCAGCTACACGGCCCACGGGCCCAACTGGACCCTGGCGGTCGCCGACGACGGCGTGGGCATGCCCAAGGACGCCGAAAGCGCCACGCCGGGTCTGGGCACCAGTATCGTCGAGGCCCTCGCCAAACAGCTCAACGCCCGCGTCCAGGTAATCGGCGGCCATCCGGGTACGACAGTGTCGATCGTGCATAGCCAGATCAGCGCCGTCGACGCCGACGCCATGACCGGCGGCCAAGCCGTCTGACCTCAGGTCGGCGGCAGCTGGTACGGACTCTCGACTGACAGGCGTGAACCAGGGGCCAGCCCCAGCTCCTCGAACGACCAGCGCACCTCGGTCCCCTCGGGCAGGGTCTCGCGGCAGCGGTCTTCCTTGATCCGGCGCAGGGTGATGATCGGCCCGTCGCTCGACGACCGCACCACCGGCGTGATGTCTTCCTTGGCCGTGCAGCCGTTCGAGGTGACCCAGAACACCGCCTCATCGCGCGCGATGGCCGCGGCATGGACGGGTTCGACCTCGCCGGGCAGCTCTTCGCGCGGCGTCTGGAACCGGCCCGCCATCTGCTGCACGGCGCTGCAGCCCGGCAGGAGCACGGTCAGGGCCAAGGCGGCCAGCGTAGCGATCCGTTTCATCTCCCCAGCCTCCGCGCCGAACCCTGATCCCCGGAAAATGCGCCTGTTCGCCCCGCAGGGGAAGGCGGTCGGGCCGCAGATATGAAAAAGGCCCCGGATCGCTCCGGGGCCTTTTCACTGTTTCGCGTTCCGCGCTCAAGCACTGAGCCGCCGCGCGGCGAGCGTTAGCGCCCTTAAGACGAGTAGTATTCCACGACCAGGTTCGGCTCCATCTTCACCGGGAACGGCACGTCGGCCAGTTCCGGCACGCGAACGAAGCGGACCGAGAAGCCGCGGTCGCCGATTTCGATGTAGTCCGGGATGTCGCGCTCCGACGACTGCTGGGCTTCGAGCACCAGCGCCATGTTGCGGGACTTTTCCTTGACCTCGACGACGTCGCCGACCTTCAGACGGTAAGACGCGATGTCGACCTTCTTGCCGTTGACCGTGACGTGGCCGTGGCTGACGAACTGACGCGCGGACCAGACGGTCGGCGTGAATTTGGCGCGATAGACCAGGGCGTCGAGGCGCGACTCCAGCAGGCCGATCAGGTTTTCCGAGCTGTTGCCCTTGCGGCGCGAGGCTTCTTCATACGTCGCCGAGAACTGCTTCTCGGTGATGTTGCCGTAGTAACCCTTCAGCTTCTGCTTGGCCTTCAGCTGCAGGCCGAAGTCAGAAACCTTCTGCTTGCGGCGCTGGCCGTGCTGGCCGGGGCCGTAGGAGCGTTTGTTGACGGGGGATTTGGCGCGACCCCACAGGTTTTCACCCATGACCCGGTCGAGTTTGTACTTGGCGCTATGGCGCTTGGACATTGGTATCTCTCTTCGTGATGCGGCCCGGTCCCTCCCCAACTGGAGAGACGATCTCAACGGCGGTCCACGCATCGTCCGTAGTGGTTCGCGCAAGCGGGCGAGCCCGACGGCGTGAAGGGCGCGCTTATGACGGGGCCGGGCCCATCCGTCAAGGCTGGGCGGCGGTTTCCAGAACCCAGACGAAGCCGTCGTCGCGGCGCTGGAACCGGCCGAGGCCCGGGAAGGGGAAGTGGACGGCATGGACTCGAAGGTTCTGTGACGCGGCCCTTTCCAGCAGGGCCGCGCGGCTGGCCGTCGCGGTCGGGGCGTCATTGTCGAAGGCGATCTGCCATTCTGGCCGCTGAACCGAGATCACCGAGTGGTGCAAGGTGTCGCCGATGTAGAGCAGGCTGTCGGTGCCGGACTTGATCTCATAGCCCATGTGACCGGGTGTGTGGCCGTTGATCGCGACCGAAGAGATGGACGGGGTCAGGGCCGCGGCACCGGGCTGGAAGGTCTGGACCTTGGGCGTGATCGTTGCGACCAGCGCATTCATCTGGGCATTGGCCTTGAGGAACTCCCATTCCGCTGCGGCCATGCGGATCGTGGCGTTGGGGAAGGTCAGGGTGCCCGAAGCGTTGACCAGACCGATCACATGGTCACCGTGGCTGTGCGAAATCAGGACGTCCGTGACCTGGTCCAGCTGCACGCCGGCGGCGGACAGCGAGGCGGGCAGCTTGCCCGCGCCGGGACCGAAGCTGTTCCCCGCGCCGGCGTCCAGCAGGACGACGTGCGCGCCGTCGCGCACCAGCAGGGGCTGGACGCTGAGGCTGAAGCTTTCGCCCGGCAGGCCGTTGGCGGTCAGCACGGACGCGACCTCGGCCGGTGTGCGGCCGACGCCCAGCACGGTGTTGTTGTTTGGCACGCCGCTCATGCCGCCGTCGCGCAGGGCGATCAAGTCAAGCGCGCCCACCTTGAACGGGTGCACATCGGGGCTAGCCGTCGGAGCCTCTGCGGCGACCGGATCGCTGCCGCTCGCGTCGGGGGAGCAGGCTGCCGCGCCCATGAGGGTGGCGAGCATCAGGCTCGCGGCGGCGAGTTTCATCTGCGACTTCATCGTTCAGCCTCCCTGCGATCGGGAACAGCCCCCGTCACGCTCACGCTGACATAGGTTGCGGGCCGGCGCACGCCAGCCCGCGCACATGAAGTTTTTGTACCTGCCGTCCCGCGCCGTCAGGCCGTGGCGGCGGCGAACAACTCATTGACCTTGTTCCAATTCACCACCGACCAGAAGGCCTTCAGATAGTCGGCCCGGCGGTTCTGGTATTTCAGATAATAGGCGTGTTCCCAGACGTCGGCGGTCAGGACCACCACGCCCTTTTCCTCGACCAGATCCATCAGCGGATTGTCCTGGTTCGGCGTCGATGTGACCTTGAGCACGCCGTCCTGCACGATCAGCCAGGCCCAGCCCGAACCGAACTGCCCCGCCCCGGCGGCGTTGAAGGCCGCCTTGAACGCGTCCATCCCGCCCAGATCGCGGTCGATGGCGGCGGCCAGTTCGGGGGACGGCCGCCCGGTCTTGCTGGTGGGCGCCATCAGCTTCCAGAACAGGCTGTGGTTCCAGTGCCCTCCGCCGTTGTTGCGTATGGCCTTGGGCAGGGTCGAGATGATCGCAAACATCTCCTCCATCGACTTGCCGCGCAGGGCCGGATCGGTGTCGACCGCCTTGTTCAGATTGTCGACATAGGCCTGATGGTGCTTGCCGTGGTGGAACTTCATCGTCTCCCGGTCGATGGCGGGCTCCAGCGCGTCATGGGCGTACGGGAGGGGCGGAAGCGTAAAGGCCATCGGACGGCTCCTTCGATCGTATCGGGCAAGTCCAATCTAGGCGCCCGTTCGCCCAACCCAAGCCGGGCGGACTGATTTCGTTCCTTTCCTCCCCCTTTGGGGGAGGGGGACCGCGTAGCGGTGGAGGGGCCGGCTCCAAACACCAGCGGATGCGGTCAGCCCCCTCCACCACCCTTCGGGCGGTCCCCCTCCCCCTGCGGGTGAGGAATGGCGAGATTGGCCTTCAGACAGTCGCGCACCGCCCGCCGCAGATCGCCCGTGGCCGAGGCGAAGTCCACGCCCTCGGCGTCGAACACCGCCCGGACCGCCGCGTCCAGACCGTTGGGCAGGGCCTCCAGCACCCGCTTCTCGCCCTTGGGATGCAGGCAGAAGCCGACCTCCCGACACAGGGCGGCGAACATATCGGCGTGGGCGGCGCTATCGGTCATACGATCAGGCCATAAGCCTTCTGGCGTGGAAGGCTACATGGTCGGCGATGAAACTGGCCATGAAAAAATAGGAGTGGTCGTAGCCCGGCTGCATCCGCACGGTGATCGCCTGCCCCGCCGCCGCGCCCGCCGCGACCAGCAGCTCCGGCTTCAACTGTTCGACGAGGAAGGGATCGGCGTCGCCCTGGTCGATCAGGATGTCGTCATAGCAGCCCGCCCCCACGCCGCCTTCGATCAGCCGCGCCGCATCGTGCGCCTCCCACGTCGCGCGGTCCGGACCCAGATAGGCCCCGAACGCCTTCTCCCCCCACGGACACCGCGTCGGCGATGAAATCGGCGCGAAGGCCGAGACCGACCGGAACAGGTGCGGATGCCGCAGCGCCAGGGTCAGCGCCCCGTGCCCGCCCATCGAATGGCCGCTGATCGACCGCGCCTTCGTCGTCGGGAATTCGGCATCGACCAGCCCGATCAGCTCCTCGACGACATAGGTCTCCATCCGGAAATGCTTCGCCCACGGCGCCTCTGTGGCGTCGACATAGAAGCCCGCTCCCTGCCCCAGATCGTACGCCGGGTCATCCGCGACACCCTCGCCGCGCGGCGAGGTGTCCGGCGCAACGATGATCACCCCATGCGCCGCCGCCGCCGCATAGGCCCCCGCCTTGGTGGTGAAATTGTCCTCGGTGCAGGTCAGGCCGGACAGCCAGATCAGCACCGGAAACGGCCCCTCGCCGCCCGGAACGAAGACCGAAAGGGTCATCGGCGTGCCGGTCGTCGCGCTGTCGTGCGTCAGGTAGCGCAGCGTCCCGCCGTGGACCTGGTGTTGCTTGACCGTTTCCATTCCGCCTCCTTGAACCCTCTCCCATAGGGAGAGGGAGGGACCCGCCGCGAAGCGGTGGGAGGGTGAGGGGTTTCGGTGGATGACGGGATGCACCGTACCCCCTCACCCCTGCCCCTCTCCCCATGGGAGAGGGGTTCGTCAGGGCGCGCTCACCCCGCCCGGTGCACAGCGCACACCTTGTTCCCCGACGGGTCGCGCAGATAGGCCAGGTTCAGGGTCCCGAACGCGCCGGTGCGCTCGCCGGGCGGGTCTTCGATGGCCGTCCCGCCGGCCGCCACCCCTGCATCATGAAAAGCCTGGACCATCTCGCCGTCCCTGGCCCCGAAACCGATGGTGCCGCCGTTGGCGTGGCAGGCCGGCTCCCCGTCGATCGGCTTGCCGACCGCGAAGGCGCCCATGCGCGTGCGCCACCAGTACCGCCCCTTGGCGTCCGGCCCGCTGCCCGGCTCGTGGCCGAGGGCGCCGAGCGCCGCATCATAGAATTTCCGCGACGCCTCGACGTCATTCGCGCCGACGGTGATGTGGGTGAACATGGCGGCCCTCTCCCTGCTTCAGATAGTTTTTTTAAACTACTATCCCGGCGACGCAAGCCTCTAGAACACCACCACTGATCGGATGCTCTCCCCCGCATGCATCAGGTCGAACGCCTCATTGATCCGCTCCAGCGGCAGGGTGTGGGTGATCATCGGATCGATCTCGATCTTGCCGTCCATGTACCAGTCGACGATCTTCGGCGTATCCGTCCGTCCCCGCGCCCCGCCGAAGGCCGAGCCGCGCCACACCCGGCCGGTGACCAGCTGGAACGGGCGGGTGGCGATTTCCTTGCCGGCCTCGGCCACGCCGATGACGATGCTCTCACCCCAGCCGCGATGGCAGGCCTCCAGCGCCTGACGCATCACCGTGGTGTTGCCGGTGCAGTCGAAGGTGTAGTCGGCCCCGCCCCCGGTCAGCTCGACCAGATGCGCCACCACGTCCGGCACGCCCTTCGGATTGACGAAATGCGTCATGCCGAAGCGCCGGCCCCACTCCTCCTTGCTGTCGTTGATGTCGACGCCGACGATCATGTCGGCCCCGACCATCTTCAGCCCCTGGATGACGTTCAGCCCGATCCCGCCGAGCCCGAACACGACGCAGTTGGCCCCCGGCTCCACCTTCGCCGTATTGACCACCGCGCCCACGCCGGTGGTCACGCCGCAGCCGACGTAGCAGGCGCTCGTGAACGGCGCGTCCTTGCGGATCTTGGCCAAGGCGATCTCGGGCAAGACGGTGAAATTCGAGAAGGTCGAACAGCCCATATAGTGGGCGATCGCCTGCCCCTTGTAGCTGAAGCGCGAGGTGCCGTCGGGCATCAGGCCCTTGCCCTGCGTGGCGCGGATGGCGGTGCACAGATTGGTCTTGCGGCTGAGGCAGCTTTTACATTGCCGGCACTCGGGCGTGTACAGCGGGATCACATGGTCCCCGACCGCCACGCTCGTCACCCCCGGCCCCACCTCGACCACCACCCCGGCGCCCTCATGGCCGAGGATCGACGGGAAGATCCCCTCCGAATCCAGCCCGTCCAGCGTATAGGCGTCGGTGTGGCAGATCCCCGTCGCCTTGATCTCGACCAGCACCTCGCCCACCCGCGGCCCCTCCAGATCGACCTCGACGATCTCCAGCGGACGTTTGGCCTCAAAGGCGACGGCGGCGCGGGTTTTCATGGGCGGGTCTCCGTTCTCTTTCCCTCTCCCCTTGCGGGAGAGGGTGGCAGGCCGGGCGATGCCCGGACTGACGGGTGAGGGGTCGCACCGGTCGCGGTGAGTTTCAAGACCCACCCACCGCCGGCGCGACCCCTCATCCGACCTCGCTCCGCTCGGCCACCTTCTCCCGCAAGGGGAGAAGGGCGATAAGACCGCATGGCGCACCAAAACCTCGTCATCCTCACCGGCGCCGGCGTTTCCGCCGAGTCCGGCGTCCCCACCTTCCGCGCCGACGACGGTCTGTGGATGGGCCATCGGCTCGAGGACGTGGCCACGCCCGAGGCCTTCGCCCGCGACCCGGCGCTGGTTCAGGACTTCTACAACCGCCGCCGCCGCCAGCTGCCGACCGTGCCTCCCAACGCCGCCCACCATGCCCTGGCCGCGCTCGCGGCTCGCTGGGAGGGCGACTTCCTGCTGGTCACCCAGAACGTCGACGACCTGCACGACCGGGCTCACGCGGCGACCCCGTCCGCGTCCGGCTTCGACCTGATCCACATGCACGGCGAACTGCTGAAGGCCCACTGCACCCGCACCGGCCAAGTCTGCGACTGGCCCGGCGATCTGGCGACGCACGAGCCGTCGCCGCACCATCCGCAAGGCCGCCTGCGCCCGCACATCGTCTGGTTCGGCGAGATGCCGCTGCAGATGGACCGCATCGAGGCCGCGCTGGCGCGGTGCGACCTGTTCGTCGCCATCGGCACCTCCGGCGCCGTCTGGCCCGCCGCGGGGTTTGTGCAACTGGCCCGGCGCGCGGGCGCGCGGACGATCGAACTCAATCTGGCCCCGACTCCGGGCCGCTTCGACGAAGGCCTCTACGGCCCGGCGACGGAGGTCGTGCCGGCCTTCGTGGAGACCCTGCTGACCTGGTAACCCCTTCCTTTCGTCATCCTCCGGCGGCCGAAGGCCGACCGGGGGACCCAGCGGCGCGCGAGAGCGCGACCCTGTCACCGACACATCTGCCCGACCCACAGGGCGTGAAAAGGTCGCCTTCGGCGCCGCTGGGTCCCCCGGTCTCGCTACGCTCGCCGGAGGATGACGAAAGCTATTTGAGTTCCCCCGCCGCCTTCCTGGCCAGCCGCGCCAGCACCCGTCCCCGCCCCCTGGACAGCGCCGTGATCACCCCCCGGAAGGTCGCGACCTCCTGCGCCGTGAAGGCGGCCCGGCCCAGCATCACCCGCAGGTTCTGGCTCATGGAGCGGAATTTCTCGGGCGGATGGAAGAAGCCGGCGGCGTCCAGCTCCTTCTCCAGATGCTCGTACATGCCCAGCATCAGCGCCCCCGACGCCGGCGGCTCGCCCTCGCGGAAATTCGGCGGCGGGGCGTCCAGAACCAGCGTCCGCCACTCATAGGCGTTCAGCGCCACCGCCTGGGCCAGGTTCAGGCTCTGGTGGCGCGGGTCGATGGGGATGGTGACGATGCCCTGGCACAGGGCGATGTCCGAGGTCTCCAGCCCCGCCCGCTCGCCGCCGAACAGCAGGCCGACGCCGAGCCCCGACGCCCGGTCGTCGTACAGCACCCGCGCCGCCTCGCGCGGCGTGCGCACCGGCTGGCGGGTCTCGCGCGGCCGGGCCGTGGTGGCGAAGACGGTGTTCAGATCGGCGACGGCCTCAGCCACGCTGTCGAACACCCGGACCCCCTCCAGCACCCAGTCCGCCCCCGAGGCCATGGCCCAGGCCCGTTCCTGCGGCCAGCCGTCGCGCGGGGCCACGAGCCTCAGCTCCGACAGGCCGAAATTGGCCATCACCCGCGCCACCGCGCCGATGTTCTCGGCCATCTGGGACTTGTCCAGAATCACAACCGGGGGGGCTAGTTCACTCAATTCCGCTCATCCCGGCCCAGCGCCGCCCGCACCCCGTCCAGATGCTTCGCATAGTTCCGCCACCGCCCCGATGACCGCTGGTACAGAGGCTCGCGCACCTGCCAGACGCTGGCGGTGCGTACGGGCGCCGCGGCCTTGTGGAAGTCCAGCACACCCTCCTCCCAGTCCAGCCCGCAATGCGCCAGCAGCCGCTCAACGGCCGGGCGCGGCTCGGTGACGAGCGCGTCGTAGTCGAGGTCGAGAATGTCGGGATACAGCGCCTTCCAGTGCCGCATCAGCCGGACATACTGCCCATGCCAGTGCGCGAGGTCCTCAAGGTCCAGCGCATGGCCCATCGACCGGTCGAGGTGCAGGAACCAGTTGGACAGGATCACATCCAGCGGCTCGCGCACCGTGTGGACGATGCGAGCATCCGGGAACATCGCCTTGATCAGGCCGATATGCAGGAAATTGTCGGGCCGCTTGTCGGTGACCACATCCGCATCCGGCCGCGCCGTCTTCAGCCCGCCGAGATAGAGCTCCCTCAACCGCTCGAACACGTCCGGCCCCGCGCCCGCGAGCGCCTGCGGATAGCCGACCACCGCCCGCGCCAGACCGGGAACCAGCCCCAGCTCTCCGCCGCCCGTGACCCGGCTGTGCCCGGCCATGATCTGTTCCGTCAGGGTTGAGCCCGACCGGAACAGGCCGCAGATGAAGATCGGCGGCTCGCCGGCCTCCGCGACCGGCGCGGCCGGTTCGGGAAACACCGCGATCAGGCTGTCGATGAACCGCTCGTGCGCCGCCCGGTCGTAACGCGCGCCCTCAGGGTCCGTCGCGCGGCTGGCGGCGTTGGCGCCGGCATAGGCGGCGAAGGCGTCGTCATACGCGGCCACCTGATCCAGCGCCCGTCCCAGCGCAAAGCCCAGCTCCGCCCGGTCGCCGACATGCAGGCCCGGCTGTCCCACCGCCGCCCGAAGCTCCGTGATCACCAGATCATCCGGCCCCGTCAGCCGCGCCAGACCCGCCGACCGCGCCAGCGCGACCGGATGCCCCGGCGCCACGGCCAGAGCCCGCGCATAGGCCGCCGCCGCCGCCTCGCGCCGCCCCATGTCCTCGTGCAGGTTTCCCAGGTTCAGCAACGCCGGCAGCCAGTCGGGCGCAACCGCCAGCGCCGCCTCCAGATCCTTCTGCGCCAGATCGGGTCGCCCCAGATCGTCGGCGTGGATCACGCCGCGGTTCAGCCACGCCTCCTCCGGCCCTGATACGCCGCGCCGCAGGGCCTCGTCATAGGCCTTCAGCGCCGCCTCGAACCGCCCGCACTGGCGCTCCATCAGGGCAAGGTTGAACCAGCTGTCGGGCAGGTCGGGCCGGATCGCCAGCAGCCGGCGATAGGCCTGCGCCGCCTCGTCCGCCCGCCCCGCCGCGCGCAGCCGCGAGGCCAGGGCCATCAGGGCTTCGGCGGGCTCGGCCAATCAGTCCTCGCCGTACATGGCCAGCCACGGATCCGCGGTCCCCGCCTCGACCTCATTCACCTTGACCGTGGGCCAGCCGATCGAGTCATCGGCCGAGTCCCGCCAGGCCAGCACGAACAGGTCGCGCAGCTCCGACGCCCCCGCCGCCAGCCGCGCCGTCACGAAGGCCCCGCCACGCGCGTCGCTGTCGGTGAAGCCGCCGACCTTCTCCAGCACATAGAAGGGCGTCACCTCGGCCAGGGTGGTCCTCAGATAGGCCGGCACCCGCGCGCGCAGGTCGAACCCTTCCAGCGCCGGCGCCGCCATCGCCGCCTCGACCGCATCCAGCCGCGCCACACGCGCCGCGAATGCGCCCTCGAAGGCGCCGTGGGTCTGGCGCGAGGTCGTGAACCCTTGCGGGTTCGCCGTGTCGCGGTTCCAGCCGTTGTAGTGAATCGTGGTGTGGTGCGGCTGCGAGCCGTCGCCGACGTAATGGCCCAGATAGCCCATGTCGCGCAGGATCAGGGCCTCGCGGCGGATGCGGTCCTCGCGATACCACGCCCGCTTGCCGGGATCGCTTTCGCGGCCTTCGGCGGCGTACAGCACTCGCCAACTGGCGAAGTCGCGCACCAACTGCTGATAGCCGTCCATGATGGCGTAGGGCAACCAGCCGGCGTCATCGACTTCGATCCCGGCCGCCAGCAGCGCCGCGTCATAATCCGACTTGAGCCGCGGCAAGGCGTCGATTGACATCCCCTTTTCGTTCATGATCCGGCCGTCCTCGATCATATCGACGAAATGGGCCGTGTCGCGCTCACGGTCGTGCGGCTGGCCGCCGCCCTTGGTGCGGTCCGGCTCGCGCGACAGCTCCCCGACCTCCGCCGCCGCGCCCGGCGTGCGCAGGAAGGCGGGCAGTTCGTCAGGCAGACCGCGCACGGCCGCGACCCCGATCAGCCGGTGGCCGGTATTGCCCCAGGCGGAGACGACGGCGGGCGCCGCCAGAACGGCGGCCCCCAGGGTCAGGGCGGCGAGGGCGACGGCGAGACGCTTCATGACGGACATCCGGCAAGGGGGATACATCGGGTTAAATCCACGCCGCGATGGCGTCCAGCGGCTTCTTGACCAGGGCCGCGGTCGGCACCGTCGCATCCGCGGCCGGATGGCCCGCCACCAGCAGCAAGAACGGCTTCTCCGAAGCCGGCCGTCCGCAGATGTCCGCCAGAAACGTCATCGGCGCCGGCGTATGCGTCAGGGTCGCCAGCCCCGCCGAATGCAGGGCCGCGATCAGCAGGCCCGTGGCGATACCGACGCTCTCCGGCACGTAGTAGTTCTTGCGGTCGTCGCCGGGGTTCGGCCCGCCGCGCTTCTGGCCGAAGACGGCGATCAGCACCGGCGCCGTCTCCAGGAACCCCTTGTCCGGATCGGTGCCCAGCGGCGCCAGCGCGTCCAGCCATTCCTGCGGGGCCTTGGTGGCGTAGAACTCCCGCTCCTCGGCCTCGGCGGCTTCGCGAATGCGCGCCCGGGCCGGCGCGCTCTCGATGACGCTGAAGAAGCACGGCTGGTGGTTGGCTCCCGACGGCGCCGAGCCGGCGGTCAGGATCGCCTGTTCGACCACGGCGCGCGGCGCCGGCCGGTCGGAAAACTCCCGCACCGTGCGGCGTCCGGCCATCAAGGCCCGAAAAGCCGTCGCGCGCTCGATCCGCTCCCCGTCATCCATCGGGACATAGCCGGTCAGGGGCTGGCTGGGATGGTCGCGCATGACGGGCTCCGGTGGCGAAGCTCCGGTCTAGCCTATGCCAAACGCCGTCTCCACCCGCGCCACCCAGGCCTTGACCGCCGGATAGGCGTTCAGGTCAAAATCCCCCTCGTGCGCCACCCGGGTGTAGGCGACCAGCGCCAGATCAGCGAGCGTCGGCCCATCCCCGACCAGCCAGTCCGCCCCGGTCAGCGCCGTCTCCATCCGGGCCAGCGCCGCATGGCCGCGCTCCATCAGCCGGGGCTCGATCTCATCCGTCCGCTTGCCGCCCAGCAGCCTCTGGAATCGCACCACGGCGATGTACGGCTCGTGACTGTACTGTTCCCAGAACAGCCATTCATACATCCGGGCGCGGTCATACGGATCGGTCGGGATGAACGCCGTCCCCTCGCCGAAATAACCGATGATCGCATTGGACTGGGCCAGAACCCGCCCGTCCTCCAGCACGACGGCGGGCACCTGGCCGGCGGGATTCCGGGCCAGAAAATCCGCGTTGCGCTTCACACCGGACATCACATCTGTTTCGACCCAGCGATAATCACGCCCGAGCCAGTCCAGCAACCACTTGACCTTCAAACAGTTACCGGAACGAATATCGCCATAGACAGTAAGCATCTCGCCTCAGCAAAGTGTTTCTGATCTGCGAATACAGCTTACAGATTTCGCCGCGTTGGCCAAACGAGATTCGGCATAACCGTCACAAGTCCCGCTTGTCCACCGAAGAACCGGCCGCGATGTCGCACCGCAGCATGAATGACTGTTTTTCGCCACATTTGGAAAGGAAAAGCCGAACACCGGACGCGTATGGGGCCGGCGTTTCCGTGAGTCCGCACCATGCTCGGCAAAGCCGCTGCGTTCGCCATTGTGTTGGCGATGGCCCTTCCCGCCCAGGTTCAGGCGACAGGCGATCCGGTGTCTTACCAGGCTGCGACGAGCGCGGGCTGGGGTGTCGAATCAACCGTCCCGACCCCGGAAGGTTCCGACAGCGGCGCGAGCGTGCTCAGCCCCGAACAGCAGGCCCTGATGGCCGAAAGCGCCGACTGGACCGCCCGGGTCAATCTCTACCATGCCGGCGGCGGCGGAGCGACGGGCAACGACAGCCTCGGCTGCCGGCCGATCGCCATGCGCACCATCGCCACGGACCCGCGCTACATCCCCCGTCGCACCCGCCTGTTCATTCCCGAGACGGTCGGCATGCGGATGCCGGACGGTGTAATCCACGACGGCTACTGGTACGCCTCCGACACCGGCGGCGCGATCAAGGGCCAGAAGATCGACCTCTATACCGGCCACGGCCGCGGCTCGATGTCCCCGGCCATGCGCTTCAATCAGCGCCGACTGACCCTCGTCGACGCCGGCCGCTTCGACGGCTGCCCCCCATCGTGGGACAGCCTGCCCAGCCAGGCGGCGCAGATGGCGGCTCTCCCCTCCAGCGCGGGATCGCGCTAACGCTCGCGACGCCATCGCTCGCTGCTTGAGCGCAGAGCACGCGCGAAGCGCCAGGCCGCGTCGGGTCGACAAGGCGGAGCCTTGTGACCGCGGCCCACCAGGAAAACGCGCTTCGTCAGAAGCGGCGTTTTCCGGAGATGGTCTCAAAAAACATCCGCCAGTCGCCCATCAGGCTCCACAACGGGTACTGGAAGGTCGCCGGGCGGTTCTTCTCGAAGAAGAAATGGCCCACCCAGGCGAAGCCGTAGCCGACCAGCGGCATGGCCAGCAGCCACCACGCGTTCTGCGTCACGAGCGCCAACATCATCACCCCGATCACCAACGCCGTCCCGACGATGTGAATCCGGCGGCACGTCCGGTTGGAGTGCTCATGGATGTAATACGGATAAAAGGCGTTGAACGACTGATAGCGTTCGCCGGGCGCGGGCTGGCTGGTCATGGGCAAATCCTGCGCTGCCGACCCTGGCGGCGCAAGCCTCAGCCCTCGGTCACCGGCTCCGGCCCCAGCATCCGCCGGATCGCCGGCCAGATCTTCGCCACGGCCGAGAAGAAGCCGACCACGGTCGACACCCACTGGAACGCCGTCCAGACCCAGCCGAACAGATCCCCCTGCCCCAGCGCCTGGCCAATCGGAAACAGCACCCGCGACACACCGATCTGGAAGGCGGCATAGCTTTCGGAATATTCGATCGAGCGGTCGGCGAAGAAGGCGATGGCCACCGCCGCCGACACCGGCGCCCACAGCAGCGGCAGGGCCAGCAGCAGGGCCAGGAGCAGCACCGCAAGTTTCGTCCCCACCGTCTCGCCCGACAGCAGGCTCAGCACCACGCCGACGCCCAGGGCCAGCGCCGTCCCGCCCAGCAACACCGGCAGGACCCAATCGATCGCGACCATCATGTCCGCGAACATCAGCCCCAACAATATGGCCGCGCCGCTCAGCAGAAAGCCTGCGACCCAGAGGGCGGCGTACTGGCCCAGACGGCGTTTCAGATAACCGAGGTTGAACATGGCGGCCTTCCTCGCGGGCGACGGGTCGAGGATGCCGCGCGACGGGTCGGAAGTCCATTGGCGGAACGAGGGTCGCCCGACGCCGCATGGCGGACGTGAAAAACCCCGCCGGAGCAATCCGGCGGGGTCTGTCAGTGTTTAACCGCGACCCGATCTAGCGCGGGTCGGGCGTGGTCTCGGCATGGCCGTCGGCGTTGGCGTTGGCGTTGGCGTTGCCGCGGGCCGAAGCGCCATTGCGATTGGCCGAGGCGTCCGCACCCACACCGGCGTTGGCGTTGGCGCGGCCTGAACGGCGGGGACGGTCAGCCGGGCCCGATTCGGAACCCGAAGCCGAGCCTGAGCCGGTGATGCCCCCGCCCAGGTCTCCCGACATGACGCCCTGGCCGGCGCCGGCGGCGCCGTTGAGGCTGCCGTCCAACACGCCGGAGGCGGAGCCTTCGGCGTTCCCGGCGGTATCGACGGCGGAGCGAGCCATACCGGCGGCGCGGGCCTCGGCCCTCTCCTCTGCGGCAAGAGCCCGTGCACGCACCCGCTCGGCGCGCTGCTCAATACGGGCGGCACGTTCCTGGGCGCGCTCCTGGAGGCGTTCGGCGCGCGTCGTGACTTCGCCCAGACGGTCCGTGGCGAAGCGGCCATCGAGCGAGCCGGTCAGGCTGCCTGAACCGGACCCGCCCAGCGTGCCGCCGAGGCCGTCGACTTGTCCGCCCAGACCGCCGCCGAGGCCGCCTCCGAGGCCGCCGCCCAGAACCTGGGCGTTGGCGGCGCCCGCGAGGGCGAGGGTGAAGGCGGTGGTGGTGATCAGCATCAGGGTCTTGCGCATGAGGATGTCTCCTTGAAGATCGCAGGGCGTTGGGCGCCCTCGGTCCATCCAACGATCCTCCGCCGCAGATTCATCCCGGCGGCGCCCGATTTTATCGGTTCAACTGTCCCCGGGCCCCGACCGCGCCAGGCGCAACGCGCCGATCCGTCGCCACCACGCCATGGCCATAGATCGGGTCCGGACCGCGCGCGCCGGCGTCCACGGCCATGGTGGCGACCTCGCCCAGCGCGGCCTCCGCCCCGCTCCGGTTGGGCCGCGGCAGCCGTTGCGACAGCAGACCGGCGACCAGAGGGGCGGCGAACGAGGATCCGCGCACATTGACATAGCCCTGCCCCGGCCCGGCGGCGGCCATGTCGGCGCCCGGCGCGGCGAAATCGACCTGCGGCCCGCGGCCGGACTCGGGCAGCACCCGCCCACGGCCGTTCACAGCGGTGACCCCCACCACATCCGGATAGGCCGCCGGATACAGGGGCGGCGCCGACGGCCCGTCATTGCCCACGGCGGCCACGATCAGCATTCCGCGCGCGCCGGCGCGGCGCACCGCCGCCTCGACCACGGCGTTGCGTGGGCCCACCAGGCTGACATTGACCACCGGCACCTCGTTCTCGGCCATCCAGGCCAGGGCCTGGACCAGGCCCGTCGCCGACCCGCCCGCAGCCGAGCCCCCGTATATGTCGGCCGCATACAGTTCCCCGCCCGGCGCCGCGCCCGCAAAGGCGCCCGCCTGCCCGACCAGCAGCGAGGCCACCGCCGTCCCGTGCGGCGCCGCCCTCGCCGGTCCCGCGAAGCCGCGCTGGACGATCCGGGCGCCCGCCACCGCCGGGTGCCGCACGTCCACGCCCGTATCGATCAACCCGACCCGCCCCCGCCCGCCCTGCGGCGCCGACGCGGTCATCAAGGCCGGTCCGGTCCCCGCCTCCGCCAGTTCTCCAGCGGGCGCATGCACGTGGTTGAATGAAAAACTGCCGTCCGGGTCGAGCTGGCGCAGCCGTTCGACGGCCCGCCGCAGCGACAGCCCCCGCGGCGGGGTCAGCACCACCGTGGTCATGTCCAGCGCCGCCAGCCGCTCTTCCCGCGCCACCACAAAGCCCGCGGCCAGCGCCCGGCGCCGACCCTCGGGCGACAGGTCGACCGCCACTACCTCGCCGCGCACCACCGGCCAGCCCGCGGGATCGGCCTCCAGCGCGCCGTCTGACCGCCGGACCAGCCCGCGCAGCCGCGACGGAACCTCCAGCACCTGCTCCAGCCGCCCGCGCGCCATATTCTCCAGCATGTCCCGGTCGACCGGCAGGCCCGGCGCTCCGCCCGGCAACCCCGGCATCTGCGGGAGACCCCCGCCGATCCCGCCGGGCAGGCTGATCTGGGCCGCAACGGGGCCGCCGGACACAGCGATGGCCACAGCCGCGAGAAGGGTCGATAAAAGCATCCGCATCGACATGGGCGTCATTCCGGGGAACGTCCTTCTTTTCAAAAGCCTTTGGCGGTGCACGACAAGGGATGAAACGACGGGGGCGGGACGTTCCATCCCCATGACGAGGTTTTCTGCTTGGATGAGTTTCAGACGGGGCTGGTGGACCTTCTGCCGAGGCTGCGCCGTTTCGCGCGCGTTCTCGTCCGTTCGGACGCCGACGCCCATGACCTTGTGCAGGAAACCGTCGAACGCGCCCTGGTCAAACGCGGCGGCTTTCGCCCTGGCACCCGGCTGGACAGTTGGGCCTTCACCATCATGAGGCGGATCTTCATCGACCAGACCCGATCAAACGCGCGCTGGGCCCGGGTGGTTGCCCCGACCGACGAGCGCACGCCCGACATCGCCGACGCCGCCATGGCCGGTGAAGACCTGCGCGCCGACGCCCTGGCCGTGCGCGACGCCATCAACGCCCTGCCCGACGACCAGCGTCTGGCCGTGGCCCTGGTGCTGATCGACGGCCTGTCCTACGCCGAGGCCGCCGAGGTCATGGGCGTCCCCGCCGGCACCCTGACCAGCCGCCTCGTGCGGGGACGCCAGACCCTGATCCAGACCCTGGCTGAACAGGGAGTGAGCGCATGACCCGTTACGACGACGAGACCCTGATGCGCCGCGTCGACGGTGAACTCTCCCCCGAGGCCGGCGCCGCCATCGACGCCGCCACCGCCGCCGACCCCGCCCTCGCCGCCCGGCTCGTGGCCCTGCGCCAGCTGCGCACCCTCGCCCGCGAGGCCGTCCCTCTCGCTCCCGATCCGCGCGATCAGGCCCTCGCCCGGCTGATCGCCGCGAGCGGCCCCGCGACGGCCTCCGCCAACCTCCTGATCGAGCGCCTGCGCGCCGCCTTCTCCCCCCGCCACGCCACCCTGTGGGCCGGCCTCGCCGCCGCCTGTTTCGTCGCCGGCCTGTCGATCGGCTGGCTGGGCGGCGGCGAGGCCGACCGCGGCTTCACCGTCGACCGCAGCGGCGCCATCGCCGACGCCGGCTTGATCCGCGTCCTCGACACACGCCTGACCGCCGACGGCGCGGACGCCGAGGGCCGGGCCGTCGGCCTGACCTTCCGCGACGCCGACAACCGCTGGTGCCGCACCTTCCAGTCGGGCGAGGCCAACGTCGCCGGCCTCGCCTGCCGCGAGGCGGACCAATGGACCCTCCAGGCCCTCGCCCCCTTCAGCGCGCCCGCCGGAGACCTCCGCACCGCCTCCGCCGACATCCCCGCCCCGGTCCTGGCCGCCGTCGACGCCGCCATCGCCGGCGACACGCTCGACGCCGCCGCTGAGACCCAGGCCCGCGACGCCGGTTGGGACTGAGCCGTCGTCCCCCTTTTAGTTCCGTCATCCTCGGGACAAGCCCGGGGATGACGGCGTGTGTGGGGTATTGGTACGCCCCCCAGGGGATGAAACAGCCACGCTCCATCGTTGACAGCTCAGGGACCCCGCCCGTGCAGCTTGCGAAGACGACCGATGGACGAGGAAACCCTGCGCGACCGCGCCGAGGCCTGGACCCGCCGCGCCGCCGAGGCCCTCTGCCTGCGCGAGCAGGCGGCCAATCGGCTGATCGCGGAACACTACGCCGCCCTCGCCGACCTCATGGCCGCCCGCTCGGTCCCGCCCACTGACGCCGAAGAAGCGTGACCCGGCGTCTCCTCCACCTTCATGGGGGAGAGGGACCACGCGAAGCGTGGTGGAGGGGGCGCGGCATCTCCGCTTCGGCTATAATCACCCCCGCCCACAGATAGGCTCAAGCGGCGAGCGTCCGCGTCGCGAGCGTTAGCCCCCGCACGGAGTGCAGGCAAAATGCCGTTCCTCGACATCACCGTCATCCCGGTGCCCACGGCCAACAAGGCCGCGTATCTGGAGCACTCCCGCCACACCACGCCCTTCTTCAAGGAGCTCGGCGCCGTCAGCGTCACCGAATGCTGGGGCGAGGACATCCCCGACGGCAAGGTTACCGACTTCAAACGCGCGGTGGCCCTGCAGGACGGCGAGACCGTCGCCGTCGGCTGGATCACCTGGCCCGACAAGGCCGTCCGCGACACCGCCTGGGAAAAGCTGATGCAGGACGAACGCATGATGGGCATGCCCATGCCGTTTGACGGCAAGCGGATGATCTTCGCGGGGTTCGAGGTGGTGCTGGAGGGGTAGCGCGGCTGGCTGAAAGCAGAAGGGGCGGTCCCTGCGGACCGCCCCATTTTCGTATCAGCTGTCGAGGAAGCTCCGCAGCTTCCGGCTCCGGCTCGGGTGCTTCAGCTTGCGCAACGCCTTGGCCTCGATCTGGCGGATGCGTTCGCGGGTGACCGAGAACTGCTGGCCGACCTCTTCCAGGGTGTGGTCTGTGTTCATGCCGATGCCGAAACGCATACGCAGGACGCGTTCCTCGCGCGGCGTCAGGGACGCCAGCACGCGGGTGGTGGTTTCGCGCAGGTTCGACTGGATGGCGGCGTCGATGGGCAGGATGGCGTTCTTGTCCTCGATGAAGTCGCCCAGATGCGAGTCCTCCTCGTCGCCGATCGGGGTCTCGAGGCTGATCGGCTCCTTGGCGATCTTGAGGACCTTGCGGACCTTCTCCAGCGGCATGGCCAGTTTTTCGGCCAGCTCTTCCGGGGTCGGCTCGCGGCCGATCTCGTGCAGCATCTGGCGGCTGGTGCGGACGATCTTGTTGATCGTCTCGATCATGTGCACCGGGATGCGGATGGTCCGCGCCTGGTCGGCGATCGAGCGGGTGATGGCCTGGCGGATCCACCAGGTGGCGTAGGTGCTGAATTTGTAGCCGCGGCGGTACTCGAACTTGTCGACCGCCTTCATCAGGCCGATGTTGCCTTCCTGAATGAGATCAAGGAATTGCAGGCCGCGGTTGGTGTATTTCTTGGCGATGGAGATGACCAGGCGCAGGTTGGCCTCGACCATTTCCTTCTTGGCCTGACGGGCCTCGCGCTCGCCCTTCTGCACCGTCTGGACGATGCGGCGGTAGTCGTCGATCGGCAGGCCGGCCTCGGTGGCAACGGCGGCGACGTCGCCGCGGATCTGGGCGATCTGGGCCTGTTCGTTGTCGCTGAACTTGGTCCAGCGGACGCCCATTTCCTTGACCCGGTCGGCCCAGGTCGGGTCCAGCTCGGCGCCGAAATAGGATTTGAGGAATTCGGGGCGCGAGATGCCATAGCTGTCGGCGAGGCGCAGCAGCCGGCCCTCGAGGCCCATGAGCCGCTTGTTGATGGCGTACAGCTGTTCGACCAGCGCCTCGATGCGGTGGTTGTTGAGCTTCATCGTCTTCAGCCGGCCCGAGATGCCCGTCGTCAGGGCGTCATAGGCCTTCTGGTCCTTGGGCGAGAGGACGTCGCCCTTGAGCCGGCTTTCGACCAGCTTGTCCTGCAGCTTGCGGAAGGCGCCGAAGTCGGAGGCGACCGCGTCCAGCACTTCCATGACGCCGTCGCGGAGCTCGGCTTCAAGAGCCGAGATCGACATGCCGCCGCCGTCGTCGAAATCCTCGTCCTCCTCGTCGTCCGTTTCCGGCTTTTCTTCTGCAGTTTCCGCGCCTTCCGCCGCGGGGGCGGGAACCACGGGGGCGCCGGCCGGGGGCTGGTTATGCGGCAGGGACGAGGGGTTCAGCACGCCATAGGTGGCGTCCAGGTCGATGACCTCGCGCAGCAGGATGCGGTTGTTGGCCAGTTCGTCGCGCCACACCATGATGGCCTCGAACGTCAGGGCGCTTTCGCACAGCCCCGAGATCATCGCGTCCCGCCCGGCCTCGATCCGCTTCGCAATCGCGATCTCGCCCTCGCGGCTGAGCAGCTCAACGCTCCCCATCTCCCTGAGATACATCCGAACGGGGTCATCGGTCCGGTCATAGGCGGCCTTGGCCGGCGTCTCCGAGATGCTGGTCTCGGCGCGTTCGACGACCTCGCCGCCCTCCTTCTCGGTGGTCTCGGCGGCGTCTTCCTCGGCCTCGACGACGTTGACGCCCATCTCGGACAGCATCGCCAGCGTGTCCTCGATCGCGTCGGGGGTCACCTCTTCGGACGGCAGGACCTTGTTCAGGTCCTCCATCGTCACATAGCCCCGAGCCTTCGCCTGCTTGATAAACTTCTTCACCCCGGCGTCGGTGAGGTCGAGCAGCGGACCGTCGCTCTGAGCTTCGGTTTCCTGCGTCTCGGTCTGGGCGCTCATACAGTCTCTTCTCCGGGTGGGCGGCTGATCAGGCTGACCACAGAAATACAATGCGCAACGGGGCCGTAAGGTTACGAACCCGCGCTGTCTTCCCAGATCTCTCCGGTTTTGATCGCGCGACGCAAAGCATCCCGCTCGGCTTTCAGCCTGCGGAACGCCTCGTCCTGGCCCGGCATTCCTGCCGCCGAGCTCAGTGCATCCTCCAGCGCCGCCACGCGAGTAAGCGCGTCGAACGCCTGCGACCATCGGACCCTTGCTTCGGCGAGGGGCGCATTTGCGGCCAGGAAAGGCGCGCCGGACTTTGCCGCCGCCTTCTCGACCTCGCGCACTAAAGCATCATGACCCGATTGCGCCAGATGGCGACGCAAGGCCGCCGAGTCAAGGTCCTGACCCGAGAACCGTAGCCGGACCATCTCCTGCGCCAGCCCGTCGAGCGCCGCGTCGCCGAATCCGTGGGCTGAAATGGCCTCCAGATGGTCGTCCATCCGTTCCGGGTCGTCGATGGCGCCGTGGGCCAGGGCAGCGGCCACCGGCTCGATGGAACGACTCAGCGACTGCATCGCCTGCGCTCCTTCCGCGGTCTGGCCCAGTTTGGGCGGCGGCCCGGGCCGCCAGCGCCCGCCGTGACCAGTCGCGGACTGGCCCTGCGGCGCGCGGCGAGCGGGGAACAGAGCGTCGAACCGGTCGAACAGCTCGCGGCGGTACTGCTCGGCCAGATCCTTGTCCTGAATGGCCGAGGCGGCTTGGCGCAGCCGCCCTTTCAACCCGGCGCGGCGTTCGGGGCTGTCGAGCGGCTCGACCTCCGCCTCCTTCTGGAACAGCACTTCGGCGAAGGGCCGGGTCGTGGTCATGGCCTGACGCAGGGCCGGCGCCCCCTTGTCGCGCAAAATATCGTCAGGGTCCTGCCCGCCCTCCAGCAGAGCGAAGCGGAACGAGCGTCCCGATTTCAGCTGCGGCAAGGCCCGGTCGATGGCGCGATACGCCGCACGGCGTCCCGCAGCGTCGCCGTCGAAACACAGGACGGGCTCGTGCGAGACGCGCCACAGCCGCTCCATCTGCTCCTCAGTCAGGGCGGTGCCCATCGGCGCGACGGCGGGGATGGCGGCCCGGTGGCAGGCGATCACGTCCATATAGCCCTCAACCACCACGATAGCCTGATCGCTCTTGCTCTCGGCCCCCAGGATGCGGCGCGCCTCGGGCAGGCCGTACAGGGTCGCGCCCTTGTGGAAGAGTGGGCTCTCCGGGCCGTTCAGGTATTTTGCCCGATCGTCGGGGTTCATGGCCCGGCCGCCGAAGCTGACGATGCGCCCCCGTGGGTCGAGGATCGGGAACATCAGCCGGTCGCGGAACCGGTCATAGGGTTGCCCGCCGCCCTCGGGCGCGATCAGCATGCCCGCATCGACCAGGTCGCCCGGCCTGGCGCCGCGCTGGATCAGTGCGGCCTTCAGCCCCTCGCGATCGTTGGGGGCATACCCCAACCCGAACCGCTCCCACTGATCTTCCGGCAGGCCGCGCTTTTCCAGATATTCGCGCGCCGCCTTGCCGGGCGAACGGCGCAGATTGGCCGCGAACCATTTCTGGGCCAGGTCCATCCAGTCGGTCAGACCCTGCTTCATCGCCTCGCGCTCGGCCGCCTGCGGGTCCTCGGCCGGCAGGGCCATGCCCGCCTCCCCGGCCAGCCGCTGCACGGCCTCGACGAAGCTGAGCCGCTCGGTCTCCTGCAGGAAGCTGATCACGTCGCCGTGCTTGCCCGACGAGAAGTCGTGGAAGAAGCCCTTGTCGTCGTTGACGAAGAAGGACGGCGACTTCTCCTTGGTGAAGGGCGACAGGCCGACATACTCGCGTCCCTGACGCTTGAGCTTCACCGTCCGCCCGATGATGTCGGACGGCCGAAGGCGGGCCTTCAGTTCTTCAAGGAAGCGGTCGTCGAAGCGCACCTGCGCCTTATAGCGCGGGACTCACGGGTTTGGGCGCATTTACCTTTCGTTAACCAGAAAGGCCAAAGCGCGGCGGTAACCGCCTGAATATGCGCACAGTTTTCCTCTTGAAGGGGAACTGTCCACAGGCCTGTGGATTAACCATCCGACCGTCCCGGAAGGGGGCGGAGACAGACGGGCCGACGGCGAAGACCGCAAACCCGTCCGAGAATGAAAGCCCCCCATGTTCATGACCATCGCCCGCCCGGCGGTGGAGCCCAAAGGCCCCGACGCCGTCGCCGTCCCCGGTTCCCCCGCTATCCTCGAACTGTCGCCCCGCGCCCTCCACGCTCGTCTTCTGGAGAACGCGGCGCTACGGCGGATGCGCGGCGCCGAGCGGCTGCGGAGCAACCGGCTGGAAGACGCCGACTACTGGCTGCACGCCGCGCCCATCGCTGTCCGCAAGGCCTGCGCCCTCCGCGAGGAAAAGAGCTTCGCGCCGCTCCCCTGAGATCAGACGCGCATCAGATCGCGGAACCGCTGGAACAGATACAGGCTGTCGGTCGGTCCCGGCGAAGCCTCCGGGTGGTGCTGGACGCTGAACACCGGCCGACCGGTCAGGGCGATGCCGCAGTTGGTGCCGTCAAACAGACTGACGTGGGTCTCGCTGACCGCGTCAGGCAGGCTGTCGCGGTCGACGGTGAAGCCGTGGTTCATCGACACGATCTCGACCTTGCCGGTGGTCAGATCCTTGACCGGATGGTTGGCCCCGTGGTGGCCCTGATCCATCTTGATCGTCTTCGCGCCCAGCGCCAGCGCCAGCATCTGGTGCCCGAGGCAAATGCCGAACAGGGGCGTGCCGCTGTCGACCAGTTTGCGGATTTCCGGCACGGCATAGACGCCGGTCGCCGCCGGATCGCCGGGTCCGTTCGACAGGACCACGCCGTCCGGCTTGCGCGCCAGGATCGCTTCCGCGGTCGTGTCAGCGGGCACCACGGTGATCTTCGCGCCGGTCGAGGCCAGCGCCCGCAGGATATTGCGCTTCACGCCATAGTCGACGACGACCACGGACTTGTCGGCTGCGTCCACGCGCGGATGGCCTTCCGGCCAGTCCCACAGTCCCTCGTCCCAGTCGAACGACTGCAGCGTCGAGGCGTCCTTGGCCAGGTCCAGCCCGACCAGCCCCGTCCAGGCCCCGGCCTCGGCGACCAAAGCGTCGAGGTCAAACTGTCCGGACGGATCATGGGCGATCACGGCGTGGGGCGCGCCCATGTCGCGGATGCGGGCGGTCAGGGCGCGAGTGTCCACCCCTGCCAGACCGACCACGCCGCGCCGCTTCATCCAGCCGTCGAAATCGCTCTCGCTGCGCCAGTTGGCCGGGTCAGTGGGCGCGTCCCGGAAGATCGCGCCCCGCGCCGATGTGTCCGAGCCGCCGCCGATCTGTTCGACGTCTTCGACATTGGTCCCGGTGTTGCCTACGTGCGGGAAGGTGAAGGCAAGGATCTGGCTCATGTAGGACGGGTCGGTCAGGATTTCCTGATACCCGGTCATGGCGGTGTTGAAGACCACCTCGCCGAGGGCCGAGCCCACGGCGCCGCAGCCGATGCCTTGCAGGATGGTGCCGTCCGCGAGCGCGAGCACGCCGGTCACGCCGGGAATAAGTTGGGTGGTCATGGCGCGCTCTCTATCACCGAATCCCGGCGAGCAAACGGCGCGTTTGCTAGTGAGCCGCCGCCGCCGGGTCAACCGGGATCGCGGGCTTGCCTCGCATGAAGGCGAACCAGGCTCCACTTGTGACAACGAAGAAGATCGCCGTCGGCAGGATATAGCCAGGCGCCGCCGCGGCCACGGCGGCCGTGGCGAACAGCAGGCCCAGCGCAGCGATGAACCGCGCCCGGGTCCAGCGCGCCAGCCGGAACAGGGAGGCCGAACACAGGCCGTAGACCACCAGGCTCAGCACCGAGGTGACGCCCACGAGCATGCCGAACTGACCCCCGAGGGTGGGCTGGCCGGACAGCACTGCCACGATGCTCATGATCGCGCCGCCCAGCAGCGGGTTGACGATCGGCGTCCGCTCCCCATGACCGAAGCCTGACGGCAGATAGCCAGATCGGGCGGCGGCTCGCGCCGTTTCCCCGCCCAGCATGACCCAGCCGCTCAGCGTGCCGACTGCCTTGATCACGGCGCAGGCCGCGACCACCGCCCCGATCGAGGCTCCGAACACTCTCGCCGTCAGATCGGCATAGGGGCTCGAGGATTCGGCGAGAACCCCGGCAGGGATCACGCCGAACACCGCCACGCTGGCCGCCACATAGACCACCGAGGCCAGCAGCACTCCGGCGATCGAGGCCCGGCCGACGTCGCGCGCCGGATTCCGGACTCGGGCGGACAGGACAGCCGCGGTCTCCACGCCGAGGAAGGCCCAGAAAATCAGGGCCAGCGAGGCGGGGATGCTTTCGGCCAGACTATTACCCGACGGACTCCAGGAGGCGGCGAAGGTCTCGCCGCTGAAGGCTGAGATCCCGGCGGCCACGGCGATGACGATGGGGACCAGGCCGATGACCAGGGCAAGTGCCGCGAACCGCGAGGCCGCCCGCGCCCCGAGGATATAGGCCCCGGTGGTCAGCCAGATCAGGCCGAGGTTGCAGAAGGTGGCGACGACCGGCTGCTTCAGCACGGGGAAGAAGAAGCCGAGGTAGCCCGTGGCCGCGACCGCGATGGCGACATTGCCGACGAGGCAGGCGGTCCAGAAGGCCAGCGCCGTCTGAAAGCCGAAGAATCGCCCCAGCCCCCGCTCGGCGAAACCGGACAGGCCGTCCGCGTCCGGCTGCAACCGTCCCAGCGCCGCGAACACCAGGGCGAGGGTCACCGCCCCCAGCCCGGCGACGCCCCAGCCGACCACGCTCGACGACCCGACCGGCGCCAGGGTGGCGGGCAGCAGATAGACGCCCGAGCCGATCATGTTCCCCGCCACGACCAGGGCGGCGAGACCCCAGCCCAACTTGTGCCGGTCCTCTACGACGTCGGTCATGGGTGAGCCTCCGCGATCCGCGACTGGAACCAGGTCAGGGCGATCTCATGGATGGGGCTGAGCACGCCGCGATCATAGGCGCCCGCCGACAGATTGCGCTGCACCGCCTCGCAAATAGCGGCGTCCTCGGCCGTCAACCGGTCCGAGGCGATCAGGGCCTCGCCCAACGCCGCCTCGCCGCCGTCGCTCAGGAACAGATAGTCCAGCCGCGTCCGGCCCGGCCCGACCGGCGTGATCCGCTCGATCATGGCCCCGTCGCGATAGACGTTGACGCCGAGGTTGGGCCACAGCCAGCCCCAGACCCCCGCCTGCGGCCCGTCATTGACCCCGACCGCCTCCTGCACGACCAGTTCGCCCTCGACCCGCACCCGGTATTCTGCCCCGCCCAGCTCGTCGGCCAGCAACGGATGGACCGCGCCGATGTGGTAGCCCTCGAGAAAGTTCTCGGCATAGGTCTTCCAGTCGCAGGCCAGATCGTGCGCGCGGCGCAGCGCGGGCGGGGGGATGGTCAGGCCTCGTCCAGCCAGCAGGGCCTCCAGCGGCGCGACATGATCGGCCAGTGGCGCGGCGTCTGCATCCATCGTCGCAAACACCAGCCCGCGCCAGGTCTCCAGCCGCAGGGGCAGCAGGCCGAACTCGCGCGGGTCGAACCCTTCCGCCGCGCCGAATCCCGTCGCCGCCCTCAGCCGCCCGTCCAGCGCATAGCGCCAGCCGTGATAGGCGCAGACCAGCTCGCCCTCGCAATGCCCGCTTACGCCCGTGACCAGCGGGCCGGCCCGATGGCGGCAGACGTTGTGAAAGGCCCGCAGGGCGCCGTCCTTGCCGCGCACAGCGAGCAGTCGATGGCCTGCGATATCGGTCGCGATCCAGTCGCCGATGGCCGGCGCTTCCGCCTCATGGCCCAGGAACAGCCAGGCTTTTCCGAACACGGCCGCTCGCTCGCGCGCCCAGGCGTCGGGACAGCCGTAGAGATGGGCGGGAAGCGTGGCCTGCATGGCTGGATCAGGCCCCGGCCCGCGCGCGCCGTCAACCGGTCTCAGATCGTGATCGCATCCATGCCGGCGAAGACAGCGTGGGTGGCGCCGGCGCTCTGGGCGGCCAGACCGCGGTCAGGACGCAGGTTCAGCAGCATCACCTGCGGACAGGCCTCGCGCGCCGCGCCGATCAGGGCTGTGGCGTCCAGCCACTCTCGCGGGCTTTCGTGGGCGACGCCGGCGAAGTCGATGGCCAGACACCGGGCGCGCACGTCCGCCAATCGCCGGGCCGCCCCGGCATCCGGCGCGATATGCAGGATGACGCCGAGGGCCGCGGCCTCGAATTGGGCGAGCGCCTCGGCGATGGTCTCGGGCGGCGCCTGCTCCAGCCCGCCCATGACCTCGACCAGCAGGGCCCCTGGCGCGGCGCCGTGCTGAAGCTCGGTGCATAACAGGGCGAACCGTCCCACACTGGACGCCACCGTGCGCCAGAACGCCGGCAGGACGCCGCTGTCGTCCGACCCCAGATGCAGCAGATCGAGGCCGTGGCTCAGCGTCTGCAGGTCGATCCGCTTGAGGTCCATCGGCTCCAGAGTCCGGCGGCCAAGCACCGCAAGCGCGCTTTCGCCCCCGCAGTGTCGCACGGTGCGGCGGATGCGGCGGCTGACGGGAACCGACCGGCCCAGGTCGAATACGGGCTGGGCGGCCAGGGTCACCGTCAGTTCGCGGCGCGCGCGGGTCACCAGGGTGAAGGTCAGGCTTTCATACGGCGCGGCATAGGACCGGCGCTCGCCGAGAGGCGCCCACGCCTGGCCGGGCGCGGGGTCGGCGTCCATGGAACCGCTGGCCAGATGGGCTTCGTCCCCGATGCGACTCATGACCCCCTCCGTTAAGCTGGTCCGAAAAGCCTCCACGCGCCAGTTCGCGCCCCAAGGTGAAAACACATCCATGACAAACATGGTCAAACGCCGTTGACCATGCGCCGTCCCGATCTGGCGCACCCGCCGCCGACTGATGGCTTGCGTCATCCGGCCTGGATGGGCCAAGACGCGGCTATGAGCATCACCACGGTCGGCCTCGATGCCGACGACACCCTCTGGCACAACGAGACCATCTTTCGGCTGACGCACGACCGGTTTGTCGATCTGTTGACGGACCACGACAATGACCTGATCGAGGCCCGACTGGCCGAGGTCGAGCGCCGCAATCTCCAGCTCTACGGCTACGGAGTGAAGGGCTTCACCCTGTCGATGCTCGAAACGGCGATGGAACTGTGCAACGGCGAACCGCCGCCGCGCGCCATCCGCGAGATCCTCGCCGCCGGCCGCGAAATGCTGTCGCATCCGGTCGAGACCCTGCCCGGCGTCGATGAGGCCCTGGCCGCCCTGTCGGAGCGGTATCGCCTCGTGCTGATCACCAAGGGCGATCTGATGGACCAGGAACGCAAGCTGGCGGCCTCCGGTCTCGGCGACCTGTTCGCCGCGGTCGAGATCGTATCGGAGAAGGACCACCGGACCTACGACCGGGTGTTCGCCCGCCACGGCGCCGGGGCGGAGAAGGCCGTGATGGCCGGAAACTCGATGAAGTCCGACGTGCTGCCGGCGCTGGAGGCCGGGGCCTTCGCCGTCCACATTCCCTATGCCATCACCTGGGCCCACGAACTGGCCGATGCGCCCGAAGCTCACCCGCGGTACGGCGCGCTCGACAGCATCACCGCCCTGCCGGACTGGATCGATAGGCGGTCGGACGGATAAGCGCTTGCTCCGCCGCCCCCCCGTCTTTAGACGGGCCGCTTAGCCGACAACCCGAACCGCCCCGCGCAGGCACACGCCCGCGTCGGGCCCGTGCGCGCGAGGAGAACAGCCGCCGTGATCGACGCCGACGTCCCTCATGAGGAGCGCGACGCCATGATCCGGGCGTCGCTGGCGGCGCATGGCGACAGCGGCGTCACGCCGCGGCACACCCTGTTCTACTTCTACGGGGCGGGGGATCACGATGATCTGGCCGAGGTCGCCAAGCGGGCCGGCTTCCTGACCCGGGGCGACGACGACTGCACCATCCTCGAAACCACCATGGCCGTGGACGAGGCCTCTTTCTCGCCGGTCTCCGCCATGATGCAATCCTGGGCCGCCGCCTTCCAGCTGGACTACGACGGCTGGGAATGCGCGGTCGTGACGAACTGAAAGTCTTGTAAAAACAATGCCTAGGCGCACGGACATCAAATCTATCCTGATCATTGGGGCGGGGCCCATTGTGATCGGACAGGCGTGCGAGTTCGACTATTCCGGCGTCCAGGCGTGCAAGGCGCTGAAGGCCGAGGGATATAGGGTCATCCTGGTCAATTCCAATCCGGCGACGATCATGACCGACCCGGAGGTGGCCGACGCCACCTATATCGAGCCGATCACGCCGGACTTCGTCGAGCGCATCATTGCGAAAGAACGGCCCGACGCCCTGCTGCCGACCATGGGCGGCCAGACGGCGCTGAACACGGCGCTGGCGCTGGACGCCTCGGGCGCGCTGGAACGCTGGGGCGTGGAGATGATCGGGGCCAAGGCCGACGTCATCGACAAGGCCGAGGACCGTCAGAAATTCCGCGACGCCATGGACAAGCTGGGTCTGGAATCGCCCCGCTCCAAGGCCATCCATCACATCGACGAGGCCGAGGACGCCCTGGCCTTTGTCGGCCTGCCCGCCATCGTCCGCCCCAGCTTCACTCTCGCCGGCACCGGCGGCGGCATCGCCTACAATGTCGAGGAATATCGCGAGATCGTCGAACGCGGTCTCGACCTGTCGCCGACCACCGAGGTGCTGGTCGAGGAAAGCGTGCTGGGCTGGAAAGAGTATGAGATGGAGGTGGTCCGCGACAAGGCGGACAACTGCATCATCGTCTGCTCGATCGAGAACATCGACCCGATGGGGGTGCACACCGGCGACTCCATCACCGTCGCCCCCGCCCTGACTCTGACCGATAAAGAGTACCAGAGGATGCGGACGGGCTCGATCAACGTCCTGCGCGCGATCGGCGTCGAGACCGGCGGATCGAACGTCCAGTGGGCGATCAACCCCGCCGACGGCCGCATGGTGGTGATCGAGATGAATCCGCGCGTGTCGCGGTCGTCCGCCCTCGCCTCCAAGGCCACCGGCTTCCCGATCGCCAAGGTCGCGGCGCGGCTGGCCGTCGGCTACACGCTGGATGAGCTGACCAACGACATCACCATGGTCACCCCGGCCTCGTTCGAGCCGTCGATCGACTATGTGGTCACCAAGATCCCGCGCTTCGCCTTCGAGAAATACCCCGGCGCCGAGGCGACCCTGTCGACATCGATGAAGTCGGTGGGCGAGGTCATGGCCATCGGGCGGACCTTCCAGGAATCGATGCAGAAGGCCCTGCGGGGCCTCGAGACCGGCCTGACCGGCTTCAACGAGATCGACATCGACGGCGTCGTCGACGTCGAGGACGAGGCCGGCGCCCGCGCCGCCGTCGTGCGCGCCCTCGGCCAGCCGACGCCAGACCGCATCCTGGTCATCGCCCAGGCTTTCCGCCACGGCCTGTCGGTCGAGGAGGTCAACGCCGCCTGCTCCTACGAGCCGTGGTTCCTGCGCCAGATCGCCGACATCGTGCGGGAAGAAGGGCATCTGCGGGTGAAAGGTTTGCCCGGGGCCGACCTCATCAAAGCCCTCCCCCTCGACGGGGGAGGGTTGGGTGGGGGTGGAGGCACATCGCGTCAGGATATGGCGCGTGAGGCCTCGACCGCGCCTTCCGCGTCATCTGCTTCCGCCACCCTGCCCCCACCCCATCCCCAGCCCTTCCCCGTCGAGGGGAAGGGAGTCGCTGAAGCCGCCCGCGAGTTCCGGCGCCTGAAGGCCAAGGGCTTCTCGGACGCGCGACTGGCGGAGCTGACCGGTACGACCGAGAAGCAGGTCCGCACTCTTCGCCGCGGCCTGAACGTGCGCCCCGTCTTCAAGCGCATCGACACCTGCGCCGCCGAGTTCGCCTCGGCCACGGCCTATATGTATTCGACCTATGAGACCGGCGCGCTCGGTCAGGTCCCGCAGTGCGAATCCAACCCGACTGACAAGAAGAAGGCCATCATCCTCGGCGGAGGTCCGAACCGGATCGGGCAAGGGATCGAGTTCGATTACTGTTGCTGTCACGCGGCCTTCGCCTTCGCCGACATCGGCGTCGAGTCGATCATGGTCAACTGCAACCCCGAGACCGTCTCGACCGACTACGACACCTCGGACCGGCTGTATTTCGAGCCGCTGACAGCCGAGGACGTGCTGGAGCTGATCGAGGTCGAGCGCGCAACCGGCGACCTGATCGGCGTCGTCGTCCAGTTCGGCGGCCAGACGCCGCTGAAGCTGGCCCATGCGCTGCACGAGGATGGCGTGCCGATCCTCGGCACGTCGCTGGACTCCATCGACCTCGCCGAGGACCGCGAGCGGTTCCAGGTCATGCTGCACGACATCGGCCTGATGCAACCGCCCAACGGCCTGGCCCGCAGCGCCGAGGAAGCCGCGCAGAAAGCCGACGAGGTCGGCTATCCCGTCGTCCTGCGGCCCTCATACGTGCTGGGCGGGCGCGGCATGGTCATCGTCCACGACCGCGAACAGCTGGACCGCTATGTCGGCGAGGCCATGCGGGTGTCGGGCGACGACCCGGTGCTGATCGACCACTATCTGAACCGCGCCACCGAGGTCGACGTCGATGCCCTGTGCGACGACGAGACGGTGTTCGTGGCCGGGGTCCTCGAACACATCGAGGAAGCCGGCGTGCACTCGGGCGACAGCGCCTGTTCGATGCCGCCCTACTCCCTGTCCGACGCCACCATAGCCGAGCTGAAGCGCCAGACCGAGGCCATGGCCCGGGCCCTGAAGGTGCGCGGCCTGATGAACGTCCAGTTCGCCATCGAGGAGCCGCACAGCGCCGAACCGCGCATCTTCGTGCTGGAGGTCAATCCGCGCGCCTCGCGCACCGTGCCCTTCGTGGCCAAGACCATCGGCCAGCCGGTGGCCGCCATCGCCGCCAAGGTCATGGCCGGCGTGCCGCTGGCCAGCTTCGGCCTCGAGGACAAGCCGTACGACCACATCGCGGTCAAGGAAGCCGTCTTCCCCTTCGCCCGTTTCGCCGGTGTCGACACCATCCTGGGCCCCGAGATGCGGTCGACGGGCGAGGTCATGGGGCTGGACTGGAAGCGCGAGGGCGAGGCCGACATGGCGCCCGCCTTCGCCCGCGCCTTCGCCAAATCCCAGATCGGCGGGGGCACCACCCTGCCCGTCTCCGGCTGCGCCTTCGTCAGCGTCAAGGACGGCGACAAACCCTTCATCGTCGAGGCGGTGAAGACCCTGCTGGCCGAAGGCTTCACCGTTATGGCCACCGGCGGGACGCACAGCTTCCTGAACGAGCAGGGGCTGGAGGTCGCCTTCGTCAAGAAGGTGCTGGAAGGCCGCCCGCACATCGTCGACGCCATGAAGAACCGCGAGGTCCAGCTGGTCATCAACACCACCGAGGGCAAGCAGTCATTGCAGGACAGCTTCAGCCTGCGCCGCACGGCCCTGATGATGAAGATCCCCTATTATACCACCACGGCGGGGGCGCTGGCGGCGTCGCAGGCCATCGGGGCGATCAAGGCCGGCGAGCTGGATGTGCGTCCGATTCAGGATTACGCGCACGACTGACCCATTCGTGACGATTTCGACCAGTCCGGAGCGCCGAACGACGGGGTCGGGCTGGACAGGTCGGCCAGTTAATTCCGGGACAATCAGGCGGGATAGTCGCGACATTTGCGGGAGACCGGCGCGACAAAGGCTCGACTGGGGCGCGACACGGTCCGCGACATCCGCGACATGCGCGACACCGGGCGGCGTCTGCGTCCGTTTCTGACGCAGGCGAGTGTCATCGTGGCCGGATGGAGCACCACCGCCTGCGCAAATATCGCGGCCCGGAGACCTGGGCCCAGGTCCGGGCCGCCTATGTGGCCGGGGAGTCGGCGCCGTCGGTGGCCCGACGGTTCGATGTCGGCCTGTCCAATCTGAGACGACGCGCCATGGCCGAGGGCTGGACCCGGAGCCGCATCGCCGAACGGCTGGACCTCAAGCCCCTGCGCGGCGGGAGGGAGGCGCCGTTGGCCGTGCTCGCGCCCCTGTCCGCGCTGGCGGAGGCCTCCGAACCGCCATGGGTCGATCCGGAGGTGGCGATGGGACGCGCCCTGCGCCGCGCCATCTGGCTGGTCAGCGAGGGACGGGCCGCCGAGGCGTGCGCGCTGGCCCGGGCGATGGAGGCGCTGGAGCGGATGTGGGACGGGGCGGCGGGGCGGAAATGATGAGGGCCCGAAGGCGTGGCGGGAGGCGGGACAGCGAGGTCTGCCGGTCCGGGTCCGAAGGACAGCCGGCCGTCTCTGCGGTCCCGACATCGGCAGGGGCATACAGGGGTTATTGACGTACCCCATAGAACCCCATACAACCCCTCTCCAGAAGGAGATGGAACCATGACCGCACACACCGAGGTTCGCGACTACGTCATCTGGAGCAAACACCTGCACGGCGATCTGCGCCTGCCCGCGCGCATCGAGGCGCTGGAGGCCGGAGAGACCATCGAGCTGGAGGTCGACGGCGTGGCCGGCACATGGCGCAAGATGGATCAGGGTAAGGACGGCCGGCCGACGCCGGGCATTCGGCCCCTGGGCTCGGCGCAGGCGTTCTGGCGTGATCTGTACCGGTCAAGACGAGGGGCGGTGGTGTCCGTGTCGCTGATGGCCGAGCGGGACGGCGTCCGTCGGGCGTCCGTCCTCTTCCCCGCGCTGGGCAGGACGGCGGAGGAGCGGGAAGCGTCGCTTGAGGCCCTGTTGGCCATGCAGGGTCAAGGGTGGCGCTCGGACGGGTCCGGATTCGAACGCGACGAAGCCCACGACCGATGATCACGATCGACAGCAATGTCTTCCTGTATCTGCTGGACGACGCGGCGCCCGCGAAACAGGCGATCGCCGCGCAGGTGGTCTCGACCGCGAGCAAACGGGGCGTCCCGGTCGTCCTGCAGGTCATCGGCGAGGTGCAGAGCGTGGCCATCCGCAAGATGAAGATGCCCCCCTTCGTCGCGGCCCAGTACGCCCGAAACATCCTGACGACGTTCGACTCGCTCGGCGCCGCCAGCGCGGACGCGGACGTGGCCCTGGGTCAGCTGGCGAGCGGGCGGCTCAGCTATTGGGACGCCCTGCTGATCGCCTGCGCGAAACGACACGGGTGCACGGCGCTCCTGACCGAGGACATGCAGGACGGCGCAACGCTTCTGGGCATGGAGATCTGCAATCCGTTCGGCCCTGATGGGCTCTCGCCGCGCGCCGCAGCGCTGCTTGCCGTCTAAATCCCCGACGCCGCCTCCGGATCCGCCGTCGCATCCCGCCCCTCGACGATCCGCGCCGCCGCAAGGTCGGCGGTGACATTGCCGATGGTGCGGAAGATGTCGGGCACGACCTCGACCGCCAGCAGCAGGGGCAGGACCTCGAGCGGCAGACCCATGACGAGGGCGATGGGGGCGATGGAGGCGAAGAAGCTGACCTGACCCGGCAGGCCGACGGTGCCGACGCTGATGGCCAGGGCTGTCACTCCGCCGGCGAGCAGCACCCCGGGCGTCAGGGCGATGCCGTACAGGTGGGCGACATAGATGCAGACGGCCAGGTTGGCGACCGTCGAGGTGATGCGGAACACCGCCACCGCCAGCGGCAGGACCAGACCCGCCGTCGCCGGCGAGACACCCAGCCGGTCGATCGCCCGTTCGACCATCACCGGCAGACAGGCCAGCGAGGACTGGGTCGAGAAGGCCACCACCTGGGCGGGGGCGGCGGCGCGGGCGAAGCGGCCGAGCGTGATCCGGCCGAAGACGACCGCCACGACATAGGTCAGCAGGATCAGGCCGATCAGGGCCAGCACGACCAGCGCGATATAGTGGCCCAGCACGCCCGCGGCCCCCAGACCAGCCCGCAGACCTACGCCCAGCGACAGGGCGAAGACACCGATCGGCGCGGCGCGCAGCACCCAGTGGACGATGACGATCATGGTCTCGGCCACGGCCTCGAAGAAGATGGTCAGCGGCTGGCGCAGGCGGGCCGACAGGCGGGTGGTGGCGAAGCCGAAGACGATGGCGAAGACGACGATGCCGAGGATGGCGTCATCCGCCGCGGCGCGAATCGGATTGGCGGGCGCCAGGCTGGTCAGGAAGGCGGAGAAGCCGCCGCCGCCGACGCTGCCGCGCACCGCCTCGTCGCCCGTCGCTCCCGCCAGCAGCAACTGCGCCCCGGCCGGATCGATCGGCCAGATCGCGTGCAGCCCCATCGAGGCCACCACGCCGTAGACGGTCGCTCCGACCAGCAGCACGGCGAAGACCACCACCGCCCTCAGCGCCAGCCGCCCGGTCGCCGCCGCATCGGCGATGGAGGCGATGCCGGTCACCAGCAGGGCGAAGACCAGCGGAATGATCGTCATGCGCAGGGCGTTGAGCCACAGCTGACCCAGTCCCTCGACCAGGGCGATCGTGCCGGTCCCGCCCGGGATCCCGTACGTCTGCGCCGCCGCGCCGGCGGCCAGACCGGCAGCCAGGGCCAGCAGGACGCGCAGGCTGAGCGAGGAGAACAGGGCGGCGGTGCGGGACTGGGTCATACGGGGAAGCTAGGCCGGGTCGAGGCCCGCCGCCAGTCTGTGCGCCGCGGCTTCGATGGAAGCGGGCGAGAGATCATCCAGCACGAGGCGATCCAGCACCGGCCGGGCCCGGTCGGCGCCGGTGCGGAGATACGCCGGATCGTAGTGGGCCTCGATCAACTGACCGGCCAGATCGGCGATCTCGCCGCGGGCGGCCATGGCGCGCCATTCGCCGATGGTCGCCTTCGAATGATGGCGCGGCAGCCGGACCAGCGCCGCGTCAAGCGTCGCCGGATCGGCCGCGATGTCGGCATAGGTCGCGACGGTATGGGCGACCCGGGCCTCGACCGGGGCGGCGATCTCGATCACCGGGGCCAGGCTCATGGCGGCCCACAGCGCCGGCGGTATCACCCGCGCGCCGATGCGGCTGCTCTCGGCCTCGACCACGACGGGCCGGGCCGGATCGAGCCTCGACAGGGCGTCGTGCAGGCGGCTCTCGAACGCCTTCTGCGACGGCTGGCCGCCCGGTATGGCCCCGAACAGCGAGCCGCGGTGCGCCGCCAGCGCCTCGAGGTCCAGGGTCTGCACCCCACGACCCGCCAACGCCGTCAGCAGAGCCGTCTTGCCCGATCCCGTCGGCCCGTCCAGCAGGGTCAGCCGATGCGGCAGGGGCGTATCGTACAGCCCTGCCGTCACCTGTCGCCGCCAGGTCTGATAACCGCCGTCCAGCACCGTCACCGGCCAGCCGATCTGGTCCATCACCGTGACCATGGCGCCGGACCGCTGGCCGCCGCGCCAGCAATGGACCAGCGGTTTGAATCCCCCGCCGCGATCCGCCAGCGCGCCTTCCAGATGCGCCGCGATGTTGCGCGCCACCATGGCCGCCCCGCTGCGCCGGGCGAGGAATTTGGAGCCCTGGACATATTCCGTCCCGACCGCCGCCCGTTGGACGTCGTCCAGCACCGGCAGATTGATCGCGCCGGGGATGTGGTCGAGCGCGAACTCGGCCGGGCTGCGCACGTCGATGATCGCGTCGAAGCCGTCGCGGGCGGCGGGCGACAGATCGGCCGTGCGGCGGATCATGTGGCGACGCGCACCCGCGGCGGGCCCTCGACGACGCGCCCGACGACGTCGAAGCCGGAGCCGTTGATCCGCGCGAACACCTCCAGATCGCGAACCTCGGCCTCGGCCACCGCAATCAGCAGGCCGCCGGACGTCTGGGGATCGGTCAGGAGATCGCGGCGCCAGTCCTCGAGACCGGCCGGCAGATCGACCTCGGCGCCGTAGCTGGTCCAGTTGCGGGCCGAGGCGCCGGTGCGGACGCCGTCCCTCAGCAGGTCCCGGACGCCCGCCAGTATCGGAGGATCGGCTGTGATCTCGACCGTGGCGTCCGCGCCGCGCGCCATCTCCAGGGCATGGCCCAGAAGACCGAAGCCGGTGACGTCTGTCACCGCGTGCACCCCGGGGCGGCCGGCCAGTTTGGCGCCGAAGCTGTTCAGCCGGGTGGTTGTCTCCTTCAGGGTCCGATAGCCCTCCTTGCTCAATCGGTCCTGCTTGAAGGCGGCGCTGAGCACGCCGACGCCAAGCCCCTTGGTCAGCAGCAGGACGTCGCCCGGGCGCGCGCCCCGGTTGGTCAGGACGTGGTCCGGGTGGACCAGACCGAGGGCGACCAGACCGTAGATCGGTTCGACGCTGTCGATCGAATGGCCGCCCGCGACCGGTATCCCCGCCGCCGCGCAGACCGAGGCCCCGCCTTGCAGGATTCGCCCGATCGTCTCCGTTGAGAGCACATTCACCGGCATGCCGACGATGGCGAGGGCGAAGATCGGCGTACCGCCCATGGCGTAGACGTCCGACAGGGCGTTGGTGGCCGCGATCTGTCCGAAGTGGAACGGGTCGTCCACCACCGGCATGAAGAAGTCCGTGGTCGCCACCAGCGCCTGCTGGTCGTTCAACCGCCAGACCGCCGCGTCGTCAGAGGTTTCGGTTCCGACCATCAGGTTCGCGAAGGGCGCGGCCTGCGGCATCCCCTTCAGAATGTCCCGCAGCACCGCCGGGGCCAGCTTGCAGCCGCAGCCGCCGCCATGAGCGAGGGAGGTCAGACGCGGTTCGGGCGTGGTCATGGCATGGGCTTAGGACCAAACCGCCGTCGAACTCAACCGTCGGGTCCTTCGCATTCTCCGTTGCCAGCCCGCCGCCGCCGTACCAATGTTCGCGTCTCAAACCGGGGGCGGAACGATGCGACTTCTTCTTGCGACGACGGCGGCGCTGGCGCTGCTCACGGCCGGGGCGGCCCAAGCCCAGACGAGCTCGACCGATGTCGAGCTGCGCCAGGCCATCGCGTCGGACTATGACGCCAACCTCGGCGCCCTGTTCGACGACTTCCACCGCAACCCGGAACTGTCGGGCATGGAGGTGCGAACCGCCGGGATCATGGCGGCCCAGCTGACGGCCCTCGGCTATGACGTGACCACCGGCGTGGGCGGCACCGGCGTGGTCGCGGTGCTGCGCAACGGCGACGGCCCCACCGTCATGATCCGCGCCGACATGGACGGCCTGCCGCTGGCCGAATCGTCGGGCCTGGCCAACGCCTCGACCGTCCGCCAGACCGACAGCGACGGGGTGGAGAAGCCCGTCATGCACGCGTGCGGTCATGACGTGCACATCACCGCCCTGATCGGCACGGCCCGCCAACTGATGGCCCGCCGGCAGGACTGGTCCGGAACACTGGTGCTGATCGCCCAGCCGGCCGAGGAGCGCATCTTCGGCGCCCGGGCCATGGTGCGGGACGGCCTCTACACGCGCTTTCCCAAGCCTGACATCGCCCTGGCCTTCCATGTCTCGGCCGATCTCGCGACCGGCCTGATCGACCTGCCGCTGGGCATCACCTCGTCCAGCTCCGACAGCGTCGACATCCAGGTGCACGGCGTGGGCACCCACGGAGCCTATCCGCACCTCGGAGTCGATCCGATCGTGGTGGCCTCGGCCATCGTCATGAACCTGCAGACCCTGCCCAGCCGCAGCATCAATCCGCTGGAGGGCGCCATAGTCACCGTCGGGTCCTTCCACGGCGGCATCAAGCACAACATCATCTCGGACCGGGTCGACCTGCAGCTGACCGTCCGGGCCGACAATCCCGAAACCCGGCTCGCCCTGCTGGACGGCATCGACCGGGTCGTACGCGGCACCGCCCTGGCGCTGGGCGTGTCCGAGGACCGCCTGCCCACCGTCGTCCGCTCGCCGACCGAGACCACGCCCCCGACCATCAATGACGCCGCCACCGCCGCCCGCGTGCGGACCGCCATCGGCGCGGCCATGGGGGTCGAGCGGCTCGTGGACATGCCCCGCACCGGCATGGGCGCCGAGGATTTCGCCTGGTTCGTCACCCCCGACACCGGGGTGAAGGGCGTCTATTTCAGCGTCGGCGGCACCCCTGCGGCGGATGTCGCTGCCGCGCCGGGACACCACTCCCCCCTGTTCCGCATCGACCCCCAGCCCTCGGTCGTCACCGGTGTCGAGGCCATGGTCGTGGCGGCGCAGGCGCTGATGCCGAAGGGATGAGGCGGCGGCTGGAAATCGCTGGACCGACGTCGCGTCAACCGGGCCAACTGCGCGGGCCAAGCGGAGCCGTAAGATGATCACCGTCCATCACCTGAACGATTCCCGCTCGCAGCGGGTCCTCTGGCTGCTCGAGGAAATGGGCCTTCCCTATGAGGTGAAACGGTATCAGCGCGACGCGAAGACCAACCTGGCCCCACCCGGGCTCAAGGCCATCCATCCGCTGGGCAAGTCGCCCGTTCTGGACGATGACGAGGCGCGGCTTGCCGAGACCGGGGCTATCATCGAATACCTGCTGGAGACCTATCCATCGGCCAGTCTGCGGCCCGCCACAGGGACGCCCGCAGCGCGGCGGGTCACCTACTGGCTGCACTATGCCGAGGGGTCGGCCATGACGCCCCTGCTGCTGAAGCTGATCTTCACCGTGCTGCCCAAACGCGTGCCCTTCCTCGCCCGCGGCGTGGCCAAGGGGATCAGCAAGGCGATGAACGCAAACATGATCGACCCGCAGATCAGCGCCCACACCGCCTTTTGGGAGGCCGAACTGAACCGGTCCGAATGGTTCGCCGGCGACGCCTTCTCGGCCGCCGACATCATGATGAGCTTCCCGGTCGAGGCCGCGGGCAGCCGGGTCTCCTACGGTCCGGACAAGGCGAAGCTGAAGGCCTTCCTGCAGAAGATCCACGCCCGGCCGGCGTACCAGCGGGCGCTGGAGCGGGGCGGGCCCTACAGCTACGCCTGAGGCCTCCGGGAAAGGCTGGCGCCGGCGCCACAGTGGCGGAGAACCGCGCCCCTGGCTCCACTCGGCCGCAACCCACCTTCAAATCAGACGTTAACGACCCATGCGCCCCAGAACCATTCAAGTTATCGCCGCCCTTGTCGCCGCCGTCGCCTTTGTCCTGGCCTTTATGGCCGCGGGCGCCGTTCTTGTGTCCGGCCTGTTCATGCTGGTGGGCCTCTTGGCCGTTGGCTGGTTGGCCCTGAGCCTTGTGGGTCGGGTCAAATCGTGGGGCAATATCCAGCAAATTCGAGAGCGGCGGCGCAAGGGGGCCGCATAACGGCATTCTCCATAAAGCGCGTTTGCCCTTGAACCTTCGGGCCTGGCGCCCTAGTCTCTTTGGCCGGTCGCAAGCGCCCAGCGACCTCTGGCGTCACCAAACCTTCAGTCGGGCGAAGCAAGAAACTCACGACATATGGAAAAAGTGCCGATGACGGCCGAGGGCTACCGTGTCCTCGACGATCAGCTGAAGCAATTGAAGTCCGTGGAGCGGCCGAGCGTGATCTCGGCCATCTCGGAAGCGCGCGAGCATGGCGATCTGTCTGAAAACGCTGAATATCATGCCGCAAAAGAGCGCCAGGGCTGGATCGAAGGCCAGATCGCGGACATCGAGGACAAGATCAGCCGCGCCCAGGTCATCGATGTGACCAGGCTGAACGGCGACCAGGTCATGTTCGGCGCCACCGTCACCGTGGTCGACGAGGACACCGAGGACGAGGCTCGCTACCAGATCGTCGGCGAGCATGAAGCCGATGTGAAGGCGGGCAAGATCTCCGTCGCCTCCCCCATCGCCCGCGCCATGATCTCCAAGGCGGTCGGCGACGTGGTCGAGGTCAACACCCCGGGCGGCGTCAAGGCCTACGAAATCCTCAAGGTCGAGTGGAAATAGGGTCCGACCAGACCCCGCTTTCGATCTGGGTCGTCTCTGACGGCCGGACCGGCATGGAAAATCAGGCGCTGGGCCTGGCGGAAGCCGTCCAGCGCCTTTTTTCGTCCCGCATCACAGTCAAACGCGTCCGCTGGCGCAGCCTCTTCGACAAACTGCCCTCGGCGCTGAAGGCGTCGTGGATGCTGGACCTGTCGTCCGATCCCACCGAACCCGCCGCCGGCAAGGCGTGGCCCGACATCTGGATCGCCACCGGCCGCGCGACGCTGCCGCTCTCGGCCCGGGTCCGGGAACGGTCGGGCGGCAAGACCTTCGTGGTCCAGACCCAAGACCCGCGCTGGAACATCGCCGCCTATGATCTGGTCGTCGCGCCGGCCCACGACCGCGTCGCCGGCCCCAATGTCCTGTCCATCACCGGTTCGCCTCACCGGGTGACGGCGGAACGGCTGGCCGGGGACGCCGCCGCCTTCGCGCACCGGCTGCAGGCCCTGCCCCGTCCCCGCGTCGCTGTGCTGATCGGCGGACGGTCGCGCGCGTTCGACCTGCCGGAGGCGCACGCCGAGGACCTGGCCGACCGGACTGCGACGGCCGTGGAGGCCGCCGGCGGTTCGCTGATGCTGACCTTTTCCCGCCGCACGCCCCCGGCGGCGAAGGCGGTCATGACCGCGCGGCTGCAACACCTGCCCGGCCTGATCTGGGACGGCGACGGGCCCAACCCCTATTTCGCCTTCCTCAATTTCGCCGACCACATCCTCGTCACCGAGGACAGCGCCAACATGGCCGCCGAGGCCGCGTCGACGGGCAAGCCGGTGCATATCCTGCCGATGATCCCGCTGACGGCCGGGGACAAATTCGCCCGTCTGCACGCCGACCTGCGCGAACGCGGCGCGGCGCGGCCGTTCGACGGGTCTCTGGAGAGCTGGGCCTATGAGCCGCTGGCCGAAACGGATCGGGCGGCGCGCGCTGTTCTGGAGGGGCTGAGGAGGGGCTAGTCGCCGCCGCCGCCATCTCCACCTCCGGCTCCACCCCCGCCATCTGACCCGCTGTCGGAGCCGCTATCCGACCCTTCGTCCGGGCTCTTGTCGCGCCGGTCGCCGTCGGAAACCTGGGTCGTCCCGCCGTCAGAACCGGAACCGTCGCCCTTCTTGCGGCTCCGGCTTCCATCCATTCCCGCTCCAATGGCCACGCCGATGGCGATGCCGCCGCCAATGCCGAGCGCGAGGTTGTCCATGGCGAGCCCCAGCGCCACGCCGATCGCCGTGCCGAGAGCGACGCCCATCCCCATGTAGCTTGTCTGCGCCATTCGATCCTCCCCAGTTTCCCTTCAGCCTAACATCGCGCGAAGGGGAATCACCGCCTAAATAGAAGCCATGAGCACTCCCCGAACCGTCCGCGTCGCCATCATCGGCTCCGGCCCCGCCGGCTGGACCGCCGCCATCTATGCGGCGCGCGCCATGCTGAACCCGGTCGTCATCGCCGGCCTGCAGCCCGGCGGCCAGCTGACCATCACCACCGATGTCGAGAACTATCCCGGCTTCGCCGACGTCATCCAGGGCCCCTGGCTGATGGAGCAGATGCGCGCCCAGGCGCAGCACGTCGGGACCGAGGTGATCGAGGACATCGTGGTCAAGGCCGACCTGTCGCAGCGGCCGTTCCGTCTGACGCTCGATTCCGGGACTGAAATCCTCGCCGAGACGGTGATCATCTCCACCGGCGCCCAGGCCAAATGGCTGGGGATCGAGAGCGAGGCGAAGTACCAGGGCTTCGGCGTCTCGGCCTGCGCCACCTGCGACGGCTTCTTCTATCGCGGCAAGGAGGTCATCGTCGTCGGCGGAGGCAACACCGCGGTCGAGGAGGCGCTGTTCCTGACCAATTTCGCCTCGAAGGTCACGGTCGTCCACCGCCGTGGCGAGTTCCGCGCCGAACGCATCCTGCAGGATCGCCTGTTCTCGAACCCCAAGGTCGAAGTGATCTGGGATAACGCCATCGACGAGATCCTCGGCGAGACCAACAGCTTCGGCGGGGTCAACGTCACCGGGGCGCGGCTCAGGAACGTCAATACAGGCGAGACCCGCGAGCTGACCGCCGACGGCGTCTTCATCGCCATCGGCCACGCGCCGTCATCGGAACTGTTCGTCGGGCAACTGGAGACCAAGACCGGCGGCTATCTGGTGGTCAAACCGGGCACGACGGCCACGGCCATCGAGGGTGTCTGGGCCGCCGGGGATGTCACCGACGACATCTACCGCCAGGCCGTCACCGCCGCCGGCATGGGCTGTATGGCCGCGCTGGAGGCCGTCCGCTTCCTGGCCGAGGAAGACCACGCCCGCGCCCACATCCCGATCTCGCACAATCAGGCGGAGAAGATCGGAGTCTGGTAAGGCCCCGACTTCAGCTGAACATCTGCAATCCATCCGGGACCACCGGAGCCGGTTCGCCACGCCGCAGGTGCAGGGCGTACTCAACCGCTTCACGGACCGCCCCTTCATCCGTCGGCTTGGTCAGCACCCCCATGGTGCCGGGCACGCCATGGCTGACCATCCCGGGGTTGGCGGTCATGTACAGGACGGTCACGCCGAACTCCTGGCCCAGTTCCTGACCCAGTCTGACGCCGGTGGCTCCGTCGCTCAGATGGATGTCGACAAGCGCCAGTTCAACGCCGCCGCACATGGCGAAAGCCCGCGCGGTGCGCGCGTCGGACGCCGTGCCGACAACCTCATAGTCCAGATCCTCGAGCACGAAGCGCAGCTCCATCGCCACCAGGGCTTCATCTTCGACAATCAGGATACGGGCAGTCATAAGTCTTTATTCGCTACGGAGTACTGCTGGCTCAACGCAGGGCGAGGAGGGCGGTTCACGGCAATTGATGCGCGGCGCGACGCGGCGTCAGGGCCGTAGCCGGAATGTCGGCGACGACCTCCAGACCCTCGCGAGCCCATGTCTGTTTCAGTGAACCGCCCAACTGTCCCTCGATCGACAGCGCCAGCAGGGAGGTGCCGAAGCCCGCGCCTTGCGGCATCCCATTCGCCGGCGGACCGCCGCGCTCCCGCCAGGTCATCACATAGCGGTCGCCGTCCTGCAGGGTGGTCAGGGCGACCCGACCGTCGGGGACCGACAGCCCTCCGTATTTGGCGGCGTTGGTGGCCAGTTCGTGGAACAGCAGGGCGACGGGCGTGGCCGCCTGATCATCAAAGTCCGCGTCGTCGCCGCTGATGATCACGCGGGGACTCCCCCCCTCCTCATCATAGGGCAGGAACAGGTCGCGCAGGAAGGCGTGCAGAGTGGTGCCATCCAGACTGGGCCGGCTGGATTCCGTATGCGGCCGCACGAACTCATGGGCCCTCGCCAGGGCCGAAATCCGGGTCCGGGCGGCTGCGGCGAAGGCCTTCGCCTCGGGATACTGCCGCGCCGACAGGGCCAGCAGGGCCGAGATCACCGCGAAGATATTCTTGATCCGGTGGCTCAGCTCCTGACTCAGCAAGGCCTTGGCCTGCTCCAGCCGCTTCATCTCGTCGATGTCCGTTCCGGTCCCGAACCAGCGGGTGACCGTCCCCGATGCATCGCGGATCGGCATGGCGCGGCTGAGGGTCCAGGCATATGACCCGGTATGGTGCAGCAGGCGGTACTCCACCTCATAGGGCTCGCCGGTGGACAGGGACGCCCGCCAGGCGGTCCTCGCCCGCTCCTGGTCCTCGGGATGGATCATCTCACCCCAGGCATCGCCCAGGGCCGAGCCTTCGGCCGCGCCGGTGAAGGTGTACCAGCGGGCGTTATAGTAGTCGTGATGGCCGTCCGGCCGGGACGACCAGACCATCTGCGGCATGCTGTCAGCGATGGCCTGAAAACGAGCATCGCTCTCGGCCAGTTTTTCGGTCACCAGACGGGCGGCCTCAACGGCGGCGGTGGCGGCCTCGTCGCTACGCCGACGCTCGCGGAGGGCGCGGCGCCGCTCCAGCAGGGCCATGACCTGCCGGGCCAGCACATCCATGGTCATCAGCTGGATTTCATTCAGTCCCTGCGGGCGCGGTCGGGTGTCGATGACACACAAGGCTCCCAGCGCCAGCCCCTGGTCGTCGATCAACGGCGCGCCAGCGTAGAAGCGGAAGCCGGACTTGCCGACCACAAGAGGATGGTCGGCGAACAGCGGGTCCAGGCTGGCGTCGCGCACCAGTGTCACGCCCGGCTGCCGCATCGCATACCGGCTGAAGGCACTGGCCGGTCCGATCTCCGGCACGTCGACGCCCTCCCGGGCCTTGAACCACTGCCGGTCGCCCACCGCCAGGCTGACCATGCCGATCGGCGCGTCACAGATGCGCGCCGCCAGCAGCATGACGTCATTGAAGGCCTGTTCGGGATCGGTGTCGAGAATGTCGAAGGACCGCAGCACACGGAGCCGCTCGGCTTCAATCGCGTCGGGATCGCTGGCGATCGAACTGGTCAAACGGCCCCTTCCGGAAGCGCCCACGCACTGAGGTGTTCGGTCAGGGTCCAGATTCGCTCCGGTCGAAACGGCCTGAAAGCCGGTCAATTGTCCGGATCGACGTCTGGATTGTTCCCCGCGCCGGGCCTGAATGCGCGAACCGGCATTCGGTTCCACCGGGTGCGAAATCAGGAAGCGGGGCGCCCCACTTCCTCGACATCCATGACCGTCACCCCCGGCGGAGCCCTGCGAATCGGCTCGTCCGGCGCGGGCGTGGACGGCGTTTCAAAGGCCGCCAGGCGCTGGTTGATGGCGGCGATCTCGGTGGCGGTGGCCTGACGCCGGCCGCCCAGGGAGACGACGCCGACGACGCGCGTCTGACCGTCAATCTCGACCGTTCGCATGAGGCTCTCGCCGTTGGCGGCGGCCTCGCCGAGGGCCAGTTCAGCCTCGGTCGCCGAAACGATCTGGATGCGGGGACGCGAGAAGCGCGCCTCGTCGATCAGGGGCTCGCGGCCCGCGTAGGTCTGGCGGAAGGCCGCCGGCTCTCCATAGACGCCTTTCCAGCGATAGAAGATGTGCGCGCCGATCTGGGTCAGCTTGTTCAGCGTCGGCGCCCACCACGGGTGAACATAGTCCGCGTGATAGTGGGTCGCAGTGCCGACGCGGGCCGAGACATGGCCGGCCAGCGCCCGCTCGGCCACCAGTTTGGCGCGGTTCCACGCCCAGGCGACCGGCGCCTGCGCCAGCGCGCCGTCGCAGGTGAAGCTGAATTGGCAGCCGGTGGTGCGCTCTGCCCCCTCGAACACCACGCCGCAGACGCTGTTGGCGTAGTTGGGGTCGCGGACGCGATTCAGGATGACCTGGGCCACGGCTTCCTGGCCCTCGGTGGGTTCGAGGGCGGCCTCGTAATAGACGCCCTGGGTCAGGCAGCGCAGGGCCCGGCGGCGATCCTCGGCGGTGGCGGGCTTGAAGACGAAGGGCGCGGCGACGCGCAGATATTGCGAAGCGTTCGGAGTCGCGGCGTTCAGCTTCATCGCGTCCAGACCCGTGGCGCCGAAGTCCAGCGTCGGCCGGCCTGCGAGCGTCAGGCTCTCCCAGCCTGGCGTCAGGCCATACAGGGCCGCGCGGTGTTCATTGGGATCATGGCGCAGGGCGATCGCCAGCTGCGACGGGTCCATCCGGCCAGTGATGGCGGCGAACCCGCGGGCGCTGAGGTCGCCACCGGTCAGGGTACGGACGGACTCGGCGCGACGGTCGATCTCGGGACGCGGCGTCGAGCTGGCGGCCATGGCCACGCCGAAGGCGGCCAGAACCACGGGCGCGGCGGCCAGTAGCCGGCGCATCCTCTTCAGCTTCGCGGTCCAGTCGATCCTGGCCAAATAGTCAGCTCCCAAGCCGGGACATTGCCCGCCGATCGTGCAGATTGCGCGCCAACGGGGCGCTTTTCAGGCGGAAAAGCCCGGGTCGGTCAAGTCTCAACGCTTTCCCGGTGTGAAAGACCCTGTCCTTTTGCCACTTTCAAACGCTGCAGCCGAATCTGTCCCGAGGCCTGGCTGCAATCGCTACGCTTGTCGGAACTCAAGCCGATCCAATACGTTCGCTGTTTTCGCGTGCGCGCGAGTGGGGGTCTATGAGCGCGTTGAGGCAGTTCGTTCGGATGTTCACCATTGGCGGCGCCGTGACCCGGCTGGCGCGAGTGAAGTCTCGGCCTTGGTGGGTGTCGATTCTGGTCGGGATGGGCGCCGCGGCCATCATGTTGGCCATTCGCGCCAACCTCGGTTTCTTCTACGGCAATGTGACCGGCTTCATGATCCTGCTGCCCGCAGTGATCGTCGCCGCCCTGGCCGCGGGCCGACTGGCGGGATTGACGGCGACCGGCGTCTGCCTGTTCGGTGGCTGGGTGGTCGTGGGCTTCGACGCCGCCGGCGCCGGAATGGTCGATCGGCTTGGGATCGTGGCCACCGTCAATTTCGTCATCGTCGGCCTTTTCGTCACCGCCGTCGCCTCGGCGCTCCGCGACATGGTCGGTGCGCTCGACGCCTCGCTCGACGCCCTGCACCGCTCCAATGCCCGCATCGATGATCGCGAACACCAGCTGCGCCTCATCAGCGAACGCGCCCCGGTCATGCTGTGGATGAGCGACGAGGCCGGACGCTGCGTCCACCTCAATGCGGCCCAGCGCGCCTTCTGGGACGCGCCGGAGTCGCTGGATGGCTTCGATTTCAGCACCCTGATCCATCCTGACGATGTTGAGCAGGTCATGGCCGCAACGGCGGACGCGGCGGCTTGCCACGCCGCCTTCGCGACCGAAGCCCGCTTCCGGCGTCATGATGGAGAGTGGCGCGTCCTGCACACCGACGCCCAGCCGCGCATCGAGCCCGACGGCCGCTATGGCGGGCTGATCGGCGTCAATACCGACGTAACCGAGGCCCGCGCGGCCGAGGCGGCCCTGCGTGAAAGCGAGACCCGGTTCCGCCTGATGGCCGACACGGCGCCCTCGCCCGTCTGGATGACCAACGCCGAGGCCAGGGTCGAGTTCGTCAACGCGGCCCTTGTCGAGTTCTACGGCCAGCCCGCCGAACACATCCTCGGCGACGTCTGGAAGGCGGCCATCCACCCTGACGACCAGGCGGGCGTCGACGCCGCCATGGCTGCCGCCCGCCCTGACCGTCGGCCCTACGGGTTCGAGGCGCGGTTCCAGCGCGCCGACGGCGCCTGGCGCTGGATGCGGATATCGGTCAAGCCGCGCTTCGCCGGAGACGGCGTCTTCCTTGGCTATGTCGGCATGTCGTTCGACACTACCGAGACCCGGGAAGCTCTCGACGCCCTCGAACGTCAGGAGCGGCGGCAGTCCTTCCTGCTGGCCCTGACGGATCGCCTGCGAGACCTGACGTCGTCCGAGGATGTCATCCTCGAAGTGGAGCGGGCCCTTGGCGTCGAGCTCGGCGCGGACCGCGTCGGCTATGGCGAGGTCGATCAGGAACGCGGCCTGGTCTCCATGACCCGCGACTGGACGGCCGGCGTGGTCAGCGCCCAGGGAGAATTCAGTCTCGAGGATCTCGGCGCCGACCTGATCGCCGACCTCGCGGAGGGTCGGATGATCCACATCCCCGACGTCCAGCAGGACCCGCGCACCCGCGGCGCGCTGGATGTCTTCAAACGCCTGGAAACACGGGCCCTGATGCGCGCGCCGGTGATCCGGAGCGGCGGCCTGCGGGCCTTCCTCTACGCCCACCACTCGACAGTCCGCGAATGGACCGAGGCGGAGACCGCCCTGCTGCAGGACGTGGCCCTGCGCGCCTGGACCGAGATCGAACGCACCCGCGCCGAGGCCGAGGTTCGCGAGAGCGAGGAACGGTTCCGCGCCATCGCCGACACCGCCCCGGTGCTGATCTGGGTGACCCAGCAGGACCGCACCCGCGCTTTCGTCAACCAGGCCTATGTCGCCTACAACGGCGGAACCTACGAAGAGGCGCGGCTGGCCGACTGGCGCGCCGTAATACATCCGGACGACCATGAGCGGGTCATTCAGGAGTCGCTGGCGGGCGAGGCCTCGGGTCAGCCCTTCTCGATGGAAGCCCGATACCTCAGGCACGACGGCGAATACCGCTGGCTCAAATCCTTCTCCCGTCCCCGCCTGGGCGGCGACAACGAGGTGATCGGCTTCGTCGGCGTGGCTTTCGACGTGACCGACATCCGCGAGGCTCAATCCCGGCTAATGGAATCCGAGACCCGGTTCCGCACCGTGGCGGACAGCGCGCCTGCCCTGATCTGGATGCTGGACGCCGAAAGTCGGCCCAGTTTCGCCAATCGCCGCTATCGCACCTTCTTCGGCATCGAGTCCGAGGACCAGATCGCCGACCGCTGGCGACGGATGATCCATCCGGACGACGCTACGGCGTTCACCGCCGCCTTCAACACCGCCTTCGAGCGCCGCGACCGGTTCGAAAGCCTGGTCCGCATCCTTCATCCCGTCCTGGGCGAGCGCTGGCTGCGCTGCGAAGGCCTGGCCCGGTTTGACGGCTCGGGCGCCTTCCAGGGCTATGTCGGCGCCAATATCGACGTCACCGAGGCCAAGCGCGCCGAAGAGGACCTGAAGCGGATCAATGAACTGCTCGAGGAGCGGGTGGGCGAGGCGCTGGCGGAAAAGGCCAAGGCCGAGGCCGATCTGATGCACGCGCAGCGGATGGAGGCCGTGGGCCGACTGACCGGGGGCGTGGCGCACGACTTCAACAATCTGCTGACCGTTGTGATCGGCGCGCTGGACATCATGCTGCGCTCCCCCAACGACGCCGCCAAACGTCAGAAGCTGGGCGAGGCGGCGCTGGCGGCGGCGCGGCGCGGCGAGGGCCTGACTCACCAGTTGCTGGCCTTCTCGCGGCGACAGGCCCTGCGCCCCGAAGCCGTCGATCTCAACGTCCAGATCCGCGAGAGCGAGCCCTTGCTTCGCCGCGCCGTCGGCGAGGCCGTGGAGTTCAAACTGAAGCTCCGGCGCGGCGGAGCCCACGTCAGCGTCGATCCTTCCCAGTTCGAGGCCGCCTTGCTGAACCTGGTCGTCAACGCCCGTGACGCCGTGGGCGACAACGGTCGGATCACGGTCCAGACCCTGTCATGCACCGTCGAGCCGGGCGAGGTCGCTGACCTCGCGGCCGGCGACTATGTCTGCGTCACCGTCGCCGACAACGGCGTGGGCATGCCGCCTGAAGTGATCGCCCGGGTGTTCGAGCCCTTCTTCACCACCAAGGCCGTGGGCAAGGGGACAGGGTTGGGCCTGAGCCAGGTCTATGGCTTCGCCCGGCAGAGCGGCGGGGCCGCCCAGATCTCATCCAGGGTTGGTCGCGGAACGGAGATCAAACTGTTTCTGCCGCCACAGGACGAGGCCGCCGGTATCGCCGCCGACGCCGGACCGGAAGCGGCCCGGCCGATGGCCGCCGGTCGCCGCCTGCTGCTTGTCGAGGACGACGTCAGCGTCGCCGTCGTGGCGCTGGAGCTGCTGGAAAGCCTGGGGCTGGAAGTGCGCGCGGTCGAGACCGCGCCGCAGGCGCTGGACCTGCTGAAACGCGAAAAGTTCGACATGATGCTGAGTGACGTGGTGATGCCCGGCGGCATGACCGGCATCGAACTGGCGCGGTCATGCGGACGCGACTACCCCGACATGCGGGTGGTCCTGACCTCGGGCTATGCCGGCGAGGATGTGGATGCGGCCCTGGCCGACGCGCCCTGGCCGTTCCTGCGCAAGCCGTACTCCGGCGAGCAGCTGGCCCGTATCCTGGGCGAACTCACCTGAAACGAGGCCGGGCGGCCTTTCGGCCGACCGGAATGGGGATCAGCGCGTGCGCGCCTTGCGGGCGGCGTAGCGGGCGTCGCGCGCCACCTTCTGCTCGGCCTTGGTCAGGGCCTTGCGTTCCTTGCGAGCCCCGCGGCGTTCGGCTTCCGACTCTTCCTCGGCCGCCCGGGTGGCTTCGGCGCGTATGGCTTCCTGCGCCGCCTTCTGACGGCGCAATTCGGCCTTGGCCAGTTCGTGCTGCTGGCGCAGCGCCTCCTTCTCGGCGGCGCGTTTGGCGGCCAGCTTGTCGAATTCGGGATCGGGGGCGGCGGTCTTGGGCTTGAACCGGGCGAGCAGGGCCTTCTTGGCCTCCTGCTGGGTCGAAAGTCGGTCCGTGAAGCCGGTCTGTTTCAGATCTCTCATGCGGAGGGCGTCGATGTCCTTGATCGTTTATGGAAGCGCTGGAACGCGGCCGGGTGATTTGCTGCGCAGCCCGGCGCGTCGCTAACCCTATATGGGTGCGAAAATCAAGATCGCGAGGCGTTGATGACCGCCGCCCCGCTCACTCGAAAGCCGACTGTGTCAGTTGGGCTTCTCGGCCTGGCCGACCGCCGCGCCCGCCGCGCCACCCACTGCGGCGCCGATCGGCCCCGCGACGACAGCCCCGGCGATCGCCCCCGTCGCGGCCCGTTGCTCAATGGTCTGACCACAGGCGGCGGCTGCGAGGGCGGCAGTCGCGACGACAAGGGTGATGATGGTGCGCTTCATGTCGAAAATCCCTTCCAATAGCGGAGCTTCAACGCCGTCAGCCTCCGCCGGTTCCGGTTCACCCATCGCAAGTCAATCGCGTCTTTCGGACGATGCTGTAGACAACAGTCGAGGCCGCTATCAATCCGGCGGACCGCTCGTGACACTGGTTTCATGTTGTCCTTGTGATGGACACTACAGAAACACCTTCTTTCACTGGGCGTGACTATAAAGCGCCCGCAGGCGCTGACCTTCCGGATACCGCCCGGACGCTCTGCGATGTTGCGACGCACAACAATCTTGCGAATCAACCACATTGGCGCCACAAACGGCTGGCTTAAGGCGCGTCCTCGATATTCAGCCCGTTCGCTGACCGTCGATTTACCGCAAGCGGATCGCGACGCCGATCTCCAGGGATTGGAGAGGGTCGCCCGGTTGCGAGACTACCCGGGGGCGGCATTGCGCCCTGTCGTACAGGACTGAGCCCTTGCCGAAAGCCCCGCACACGCGTGTGAACCCTCCTGTTGATCGTGCGGCCCGGATTCGGCCCGGATCAGCAGCGGCGGCGTTCGGCGCATTGGTGGGGCTGGCGATCGGCTGCGCCTATCTGGGCGGCACGGCGGCCAAGGCCACGACCGTGCGGGCCCAGGCTGAACGCATCGAGGGCGCGACCGCGGCGGGTTTCACTGAGGAAGCGCTTGCGGCGGCCGCCGGCGGCCTCGACGAAAGCGCACTGACCATCGCGCGCCGGCATGATCCCTATACCGTCGCCGGCGGCGCCCAGCGCGACCGTCAGGCCGAGCTCTTGACCGCCCGTCTGGAACAGCTGCGCGGCCAACCCACGGACGCCAGCCTGCGCCGGGTCAATCTGACGGGCCCCGTTGCGGCCCTGCCCTTCCGTCTCGGCAGCACGCTCGACGCCTCGCGCGATCTCGATTGCCTGACCAAGGCCGCCTATTACGAAGCCCGCGGCGAGGGCCGCGACGGCATGCGCGCCGTGACCCAGGTCGTGCTGAACCGCGTGCGCCATTCCGCCTTCCCCAACAGTGTTTGCGGTGTGGTCTTCCAGGGCGCTGGTCGCCGTACGGGGTGCCAGTTCAGCTTCACCTGCGACGGTTCGATGCGCGGGCGGGTCAATCAAGCGGCCTGGAACCGGGCGCGCGAAGTGGCTTCCGCCGCCCTGTCCGGGGCCGTGTACGCCAACGTCGGCAACGCCACCCATTTCCACACCACCGGCGTCTCGCCGGGCTGGCGCCATTCACTGGTGCGCATCGGCCAGGTTGGCGACCACCTGTTCTATCGCTTCGGCGGCCGCTCCGGTTCGCGCGAGGCCTTCTCCTACGCCGCCCGTCCGTCGAGCGAGATGGACGGTCCGCGCCTGATCCAGGCCAGTCTGGACCCCACGGGTCCGGTGCGCGAAGCCGGCGCTGTCGCCTACAATATGCTGGTCGCCCAGGAACGTGGTCCTGACGCCGACGCTCCGGCCCCGGCAACCGCGACACCCGCTCCGGCGGCCGTGACGACCACGCCGGTCTCGACGGCCGACGCGCCTGTCCAGACCGCTCCTACGGCCTGATTCACTCCGGCGCGGCCGTCCCTGTCCGGATCACCGGTCCCGAACCTTCCACTGGTTCATCAGATTCTGCTTCAGATTGCCGAACCGGCCCTGGGTGTCGAGGTTGACGTCGGAGTCGCCGGGCTGGCCGGTCTGGATTTCGGTCTCGAGGTCGCGCCGGTCGCTGTCCGTGACGTCCTCGACCGCCTGCCCGCCCTTGTCGGCGTAGCTGCGCTGTTCCTTGGGTATGCGGGGAGCATGGGTCATCGAAGTCTCCTTCTGTGACTCCCTGAACCCGCCGGATCGCCGCCCTGTTCCGGAACGGCGTTCGCCATTCAGGCGGGCGAGACGTCCAGACCGACATCCAGCGCCGGCGCCGAATGGGTCAGGGCGCCGACCGAGATCACGTCCACGCCCGTCTCCGCTATGCCGCGCACCGTCGCCAGATTGACCCCGCCCGACGCCTCCAGCGAGATCCGCCCGGCCGTGCGGGCCACGGCCTCGCGCAGCATCGGCACGGTGAAATTGTCCAGCATGATCACGTCGGGCCCGGCGGCCAACGCCTCGTCCAGCTGATCCAGCCCGTCGACCTCGACCTCGACCTTCATCAGATGACCGACGGCGGCGCGCGCCCGGTGGACGGCCTCGCCCACCCCGCCGCAGACGGCGACATGGTTGTCCTTGATCAGAATGGCGTCATCCAGCCCGAACCGGTGATTGACCCCGCCGCCGCAGAGCACCGCGTGCTTCTCCAGCGCGCGCAGGCCGGGGGTCGTCTTGCGCGTATCGGCGATCCGCGCCTTGGCGCCGGCGACGGCCTCGACATAGGCGCGCGTCAGGGTGGCGATCCCGCACAGCCGCCCCAGCAGGTTCAGCGCCGTCCGCTCGGCGGCGAGGAAGGCGCGTGCGTCAGCCTCGACCTCGGCCAGCACCGCGCCAGCCGCGAAGGCGTCGCCGTCGCGCAGCTTCAGCTGGATCGACGCCTCGGGGTCCATCGCCAGCACGGCCAGGCGTAAGCAGTCGATGCCCGCCAGCACCCCCGCCTTGCGCGCGGCGAACACGGCCCGCATCCGCGCGCCTTCGGGGATACAGGCTTGCGCCGTCACATCACCCCGCCGGCCGAGGTCCTCGGCCAGCGCCATGCGCACAATGGGTTCGATCAGGATGTCAGGGAGGGATCGGATCATCGAGCGCTCGTTCAGGCCGCGGCGACCAGGGCGGGGTCGGCGTGGACGTGGGTATGGCCGGCGAGGGCCGCTGTCTCAGGATAGTCCGAGCGGAAGTGTCCGCCCCGGCTCTCACGCCGCGCCAGCGCCGCCTCGCCGATCAGCCGGGCGGCGATCAACGGCAGGGCGCCGGGCGTCCGGGTCTCCAGCCGGGCGATAACGGCCAGCGTTGCGGTCAGGCCCGACCCGTTCCGCACCACGCCCGCGCCCGCGCTCATCGCCTCGCGCAGTGTCTGCAGCGCGTCCGGCGACAGATCCGGCGCGACAGGCGACGGCAGGGTCGCGCCTGTGCCCCGGGTCTCCAGCGCCGCCGCCCGGCCCGTGCGCCGTCCGAAGGCCGCGGCCTCCAGCAGGGAGTTGGAGGCCAGCCGGTTGGCGCCGTGCACGCCTGTCGCGGCGCATTCGCCGACCGCGAACAGGCCCGGCAAGCTGGTCCGGCCGTCCGGTCCGGCGGCGATCCCGCCCATGTGATAGTGGGCCGCAGCAGCGACGGGGATCGGCGTCTCACGCGGGTCCAGCCCGGCCCGCATACAGGTGGCGAAGACTGCCGGGAATTCCCCGGCGAAGGCCGCGCCGATGGCGCCGCGACAATCCAGAAAAGCGCCGCGTCCCTCGGCCCGCGCCGCATGCACCGCCCGCGCCACCACATCGCGCGGCTGCAGGTCGGCGTCCGCCGCCTCGCCCAGCAGGAACCGACCGTCCCGGTCGATCAGCCGCGCGCCCTCGCCCCGCAAGGCCTCGGTGGCCAGCGGCATGGGGTCCAGACCGACGTCGATGGCGGTCGGATGGAACTGCACGAACTCCGGGTCGAGAATTTCAGCGCCCGCGCGATAGGCCGCCGCCAGGCCTTCGCCCAGCAGGGCGGCCGGCGTGGTGGTCTGGGCGAACAGGCCGCCGGCGCCGCCCGTGGCCAGCACCACCGCAGGAGCCAGCACCTCGATCATCCGCCCCGAACCGGCGCCCCCGCGCTCGATCAGGGCGCCGCGAACCCGACCGCTCGCATCCTGGACCAGACCGCGCAGCCGCCCATCTTCCCAGACCTCGATATGCGGCGCGGCGCGCACCGCCGCGATCAGGGCCGACAGGATCGCCCGCCCGGCCCCGTCGCCGCCGACCCGCGCCACCCGGGCATGGGAATGGGCGGCTTCGAGGCTGAGGGCGAAATTGCCCGCGGCGTCGCGGTCGAACGGCGCGCCCAGCGATGCGAGCCATTCGACGGTGGCGGGCCCGTCTCCGGTCAGGATCTCCGCCGCCCCAGGCTCGACCAGACCAGCCCCGGCCGCCGCGGTATCCGCTGCGTGCAGCGCCGGCGCGTCATCCGCTGACAGGGCCGCCGCCACCCCGCCCTGGGCCCAGGCCGAGGAACAGGCCTCGAGCAGGGGCGCGGGCGTCACCACCAGCACCTTGCGCGGCGCGGCCTCCAGCGCGGCCGACAGCCCCGCCAGTCCGCCGCCGATGATCAGCGGCCCGTCATTATGGACGATACGGCTCAACCGCCGAACCCAAGAAAGCCGCCGGCCATGGTCAGGGCGCCAGGCAGCGAGCCGCCGGCCAGCGGCATCAGCGCCGCCACGCCCACGCCGACACAGGCAACCGTCGCGGCGAGGAACAGGCCGACACTCTGCCCCGCCTCGCGGCCGGTTAGGGGCCGCCCTTCAGGCCGCCACATGCCACGACGCAGGTGACCTATCAGGGCGATGGCGAGAAAGGCGGCCAGAATGAACCGGCCCGTGGTCAGGCCCCAGAACACCACCAACGCGCCGATCAGCACCATGGCCCCGCGTTCGACGTTCGGGTGGATGCGCGCCAGCACGGGTCCGAGGGCCTTGGAGCCGTCCAGCGGCGGCGCCGGGGCCAGATTGACCAGATTGATCAGGGCGATCACCGCCGCGCCCAGCAGCCATTCCCCCCGATCCGTGGCGATGAAACCCGCAAAGAAAGGGATGGCGGCCAGCAGGCCGAAACCCGGCCCGGCCAGCGAAACCAGCACCCCGTCCCACTCGCTCTTCGGCAGGCGCTGGCTCTTCGCCACCCCGCCGAGGAAGGGGATGATGTAGATTTTCGCCGGCCCCATGCCGAGCCGGTTCATCGCCAGCACATGACCATACTCATGGACGAACAGCCCCCAGATGGCGGCCACCGCGATCACCCAGCTCTGGCTGATCCACCAGATGAAGCCGCCCAGCAGCAGGGTCGAGACCACCGCCCAGACCGGATGTTGGCCCTTGTCCAGCGGCGGCTCCGCAGCGCGGGGCGGACCCCGGCCAGCCACAGCCGCGTCCCGTGCGGGGGCGGCCGGTTCAGGCTTTTGATCCCAGGGACCGGGGCGAGGCGTATGGCTGTCTGTCATCCCGACGACGTGGCCTTTTCCGAACGCCGCCACAAGGCCAGCAGGGCGAGAAGCCGCAGGCTGCGTGTGTCGATCGTCGCTACCGCACGGACAGGAGGCAGGTAGTGCATCAGATCAGCTCCACCGCCACATGGTGTCGCGCCTTGATCATGTCGTAGCGCGCCGGGACCGTCGGCGGCGGCAGGTCGACCATCCGCTGCACGGCCAGCCTCGCGCGTTCGGCGATGTCCTCGGGCACCGTCACCTCGAACTGCATGTTCAACAGGCAGTCGCGGATGTTCTCCAGCGTGATCCGCTTCATGTAGGGGCACAGGTTGCAGGGCCCGATGAACTGGACCTCCGGCAGGTCGCCGGCGACGTTCGAGGCCATCGAGCATTCGGTGATCATCACCACCTGCTTCGGTTTGCGCGCCGTCACATGGTCGATCATGGCCGCGGTCGAGCCGGCGAAATCCGAGGCCGCCAGCACATCCTCGGGGCATTCCGGGTGGGCGAGGATTTCCGCCCCGGGATACGCCAGACGCATCTCGGCGATGTCGGCGGCGGTGAATCGCTCATGCACCTCGCAGCGGCCCTTCCAGGCGATGATGCCGACCGTCGTCTGGGCCGCGACGTTCCGGGCCAGAAACTCGTCGGGGATCAGGATGACGCGGTCGACGCCCCATTCCTTCGCCGCCCATTCCACCACCTGCACGGCGTTGGCGCTGGTGCAGCAGATGTCGGTCTCGGCCTTCACGTCTGCGGTCGTGTTGACATAGGTGACCACCGGAAGGCCCGGATAGCGCTGCTTGATCAGCCGCACGTCGGCGCCCGTGATCGAGGCCGCCAACGAGCATCCGGCGCGCAGGTCGGGGATCAGCACCGTCTTGTCGGGGCTCAGGATTTTCGAGGTCTCGGCCATGAAATGCACGCCCGCCTGGACGATCACCTTCGCCTTCGACCGGGCGGCCTCCTTCGCCAGACCAAGGCTGTCGCCGACATAGTCGCCGACCCCGTGGAATATCTCGGGCGTCATATAGTTGTGGGCCAGGATGACGGCGTCGCGGGTCTTCTTCAGCGCATTGATCTCGCTGATCAGCGCGGCTTGCGCCGGCCACTCCATGGGCGTGACATGGTCCTTGACCTTGGCCCAGACCGGGGCGGTCTCCTGCGCCAGTTCCCTGGACAATCCGAACGCGCCGTCAGCCATTCCGCATCCCTTTTGCTCTATCTGAGCAAATCAGAAGCCTGAAGAACGGCGACTGATCGAGTGACCGCCGCCGACTTATGCTCACTTTCAGCATAAGCAGGTGCAATCTAGGCGGATGGCGGCGAATTGCAAGCCCCCGGCTAACGGCCGATGGCGATGTAGTCGATCACGGTCACGGTGCGGGGACCGGCCGTGTAGACGACCTTGCCTTCCGCCGCGGCGGCATCCGCAGCGTACATCTGGACGCCCTCCAGCCTGCGCAGCGACCGCGCGGCCTCGTTCCCCGCTGCGGTCGGCGGATGGTCGAGCCGGCAGACCGTCAACCGCATAGCGCGCAGGACGCAGCTGATCTGGCTTTCCGCCGGTTCAAGCACGGGCACGCTGGGCGCAGGCGCCTCCGGCGCGTCGGGCATCCCCGGCCGGGCTCCGCGTCCACGCCGGGGTTGCGGCAGGCGCACCGGCGGCGCATCGGGATCCCGGAAGCTGACCTCGCTGCCGGCCCTGATCAGTTGGTCACGATCATCCGTCAGGCCCCAGCCGCAGGCGGCCAGAACCCGGTCCAGATTGGCGGATTGCGTCGGCAGGTCGAAATTGGTGCGCAGGGCCCGCGGCGCCCCTTCCACCGTGCGGACCGAATACAGGCCGCCGCCGCGCATGAAGCGGATATCCCGCGCGGGCACGGTGCTGAGCAGGATGCCCGGCGCCGGACCGGGCGCCCAGGTCTGGACGTCGGTGCGGCCGTCCGCGCGCCTCGCCTGCACCTCGAGACCGCCGACGCCGGCGGGCATGCCGATCAGGGCGGCCGAAAGCGCGTTGTCCCGGCACTGAACGACGATGGCCACGCCCGCGTCATAGCGGACCGCGGCGACCATCTGGTTCAGGCTGGCCTCGTGCTGGAACTCCCAGTCGTCCTCGTCCTGGGCCAGTGCGACGGTCGGCCCCGCGCAGAGAATGGCGCACAGCGCCGCAAGCAGCGTCGGTCTCATGGTCTTGCTCCCCAGCATCCCGACGCCAGATGACGCCCGGACACCGGTTCCGGTCAAGACCTCACGCGACGGCCGTCCCGAACATGAGAAACACGATCTTAACCGGAACAGGTTGCAAGGGGCCGTGTCCTTGGAGAGTCCCATGCGTTTGATCCCTGTGCTGGCCGCCGCCCTGCTTCTGTCCGCCGGATCGGCGATGGCGCAATCGTCGGAACCCGGCGTCGCCGTCGGCGCCACAGCGGGCACGTCCGGGGTCGGCCTGGATGTACAGGTCAAGCTGGGCCCGATCTTCACCCTCCGGGGATCGCTGGACCGCCTGACCTGGGACGCCGACGAAAGCTATGACGGCATCGACTACAACGGCGACCTCACCTTCGACACGGTCGGCGGCTTCATCGACATGCATCCCTTGGCCAACGGCTTTCTGATCTCGGGCGGAGCCTATGTCGGCGACCGTGACATCGCCCTGGCCGCCACGCCGACAGGACCGGTGGAGATCGGCGGCCAGAGCTATACACCCGGCCAGGTCGGCACGCTGAACGGCGCCATCAAGCTCAGCGGCGTCGCGCCCTTCGTCGGCCTCGGCTGGGACGACACCTTCTACCGCAGCGGCCGCTGGGGGTTTCGCGCCGTCGCCGGCGTGGCCTGGAGCGACGCGCCCGAGGTCGCACTGACCTCGACCGGCGGCACCCTGTCCAACGACCCGACCTTCCAGGCCCGGCTGCGGGACGAGAGCCAGGACATCACCGACGAGGCCGAGGGCTACGGCCTGTTCCCGATCATCCAGGTGGGTCTCAACTACAAATTCTGACCCCTCAGGCGCGGCGCTCGTGGTCGAGCAGCCAGCGCTTGCGCTCAAGCCCGCCCGCATAGCCGGTCAGCGTCCCGTTCGCGCCGATCACCCGGTGGCAGGGCACGATGACGGCGATCGGGTTCTGACCATTGGCAAGGCCCGCGGCGCGCACGGCCTTCGGCGAGCCGATCGCCACAGCCAACTGGCCATAGGTCCGCGTCTCGCCGGCTGGAATGGCCCGCAGCGCCTTCCACACCGTTCGCTGGAAATCCGTTCCGCCGGTCCTGACCGCGACCCCGTCGAGGGCCTGCACATCACCGCCGAAATAGCCCTCGACCGCGCGCCGCACCGTCTCCGGCGCCCGCCCTTCGACCAACACCGCGCCGGGCGCATGGCGAGCCAGCAGCCGCGTCATCCGCGCCTCATAGTCGGCGAAGTCCAGCGCCCGCACGGCGCTCGCCGCGTCGGTGACCAGCAGCACCTCGCCCACCGGCGTGGCGATCCTGTCGAGGGTCAGGGTCTCAGGCTGCGCGTTTCGCATCGTCGCTCTCCATCAAGTCGGCGCCGTTGATCCCCGCACACGCGAGATGCAGCGCCCCATAGGCCCGCCAAGGGCGCCAGGTTTCGGCGCGGGTGGCGAGGGTTTCATCATCAAGCCGGTCATTCGGCGCCTCGGCTCCGTCGTCGATCCAGTCGCCGGGGAGCCGCAGGCCGGGCCGCGCCGCGACCAGCGGCTTCAGCACCGGATCGGCCGACAGGTCGCGCCCTATGGCTTCGGGGTCCGCCGACAGGTCGAACACCCGCCGCACCCGCGCGAGAACACCCGGCAGGGCCTTGAGGTCGTCCGCCTCGACGCAGACCGAGACGCGTCCCGCCTCCGCCGGCTCGACCGTGACCGAGCCCTCGGCGCCGTCCACGTCCCGGGTCAGAAGCCGCGACCAGCGCCGCCCCTCAACCGCGTCGCCCCGCGCCGTCAAGGCCGCGAACATGGCGTCCCAGTTATAGGGTGGGCGGTAGGGCAGGCTCAGCCGCACTCCGCCCTCGTGCACCCTCTCGCCGCGCCGCCGCAGCGCCGAGGGCGGACGGCCGTACAGGGCCTGAAAGGTCTCGTTGAAGCGGCGCACGCTGCCGAAGCCGGAGGCCAGCGCCACCTGCGCCATCGACAGGTCGGTCTGGTGGATCAGCGCCTTGGCCAGCAGCACCCGGCGCGTCTGGGCCACGCTGACCGGCGCGGCGCCCAGATGCTGTCGGAACAGCCGCCGCAGATGCCGCTCGCCGACGCCCAGCCGCCCGGCCAGTCCGTCGACGTCGCCCTCATCCAGCGCCCCCGCCTCGATCAGGGCCAAGGCCCGGCTGACCGTATTCGACGTGCCGCGCCAGGCGCCCATGTCGGGCGCCGTCTCGGGCCGGCAGCGCAGACAGGCGCGGAACCCTGCTTCCTCGGCCGCCGCCGCCGAGACGACGAAGAACATATTTTCCCGCTTGGGGGTCCGCGCCGGACAGACCGGCCGGCAGTAGATGCCCGTGGTCTTCACACAGCCGAAGAACCGCCCGTCGAACCGCGCATCCCGCGTCAGCACGGCGCGGTAGCAGGCCTCCTGATCGAGTTCGCCGACGTTTTCCATGGCCGCAGAATGATCGCTGCGGTCCTGGAAGTCTCGCGGTTTTCGGACATGGGCATCCTCCCCATCGGGGGAGGATTGCTACCCCCGCGCCAGCCGCCACAGGTTCAGGAAGATGCTGCAGATCAGGCTGAGCGCCGAAATGGCCAGCGCCCACACCATCACCACCGACAGGGTCGAGGCCACGCCTGCCAGATCCCGGCCGCCGTCGCCCAGCGCCTGGAGGAGGTTGAGGTCCAGCAGGGACCAGTCGCCCGCAATGCGCGCCGTCTCCTCGCCCCGCGTCAGGGTGAACCAGTGGCCGGCTTCGCTGATCCTCCACGTCAGCCACAGGCCGGCGAAGGCGACCGGTATCCGGGCCAGGGCGCGCAGCCGGACCGCATGGGGCCGGAACACGCTGTTCAGATCGACCGACATCTGGATCAGGGCATAGACGAGGATCGGCGCGAACAGGGTCGACCAGACCGGCGCCGCGCTCACCACCGCATCCTGACCGCGCAGTTCGATCGAGCTGAACGGCGGGAAGTGCAGCACGCCGACCCACCACAGCACGAACATGCCCGCCGCGAGGAACGAGAACAGATATTCGCCGCCGGGCCAGGCCTTCGCCCGCCCTTTCGGCATCCATGTGGCCTTCGCCGCCTCCGTCCCGCCCATCGAGGCGCGCCAGGCCGCCGGGTCGGACAGGCCGAAGGCGCCGAGGTCTTTCACGCGCCAACTCCTCAGGAACGACGGCCGGATGCCCTGATGCTCGAAGATCGCCGCCGCCAGGGTCGCTGCGCCGATCAGCATCAGTCCGGCGCCGAAGAAGCTGTGGAACGCCTGGGCGATGGCCTGACCGGCGTCGGCGGGTCCGCCCAGCAGCCGGAGCAGCAGCAGGATGGCGTGGATTGCGCCGAGCACCATCAGCCCGGCCTTCACCCCGAACAGCCAGTAGGGAAACAGCTCCGGCCCAACCAGCGAGTCCGGCCCCTTGCGATACCGCGCCGCCACGACCAGCGGATGGCCGATCTCGCGCAGGATGGCCTCCTGCTCGTCCTCGGTCAGGGCGCGCCCCAGCTCTTCTTCCTTCGCCTCGAACCGGCTCAGGATCAGGTCACGCAGCTCGGCGGTGATGTCAGCCCGTTCGTCCTGCGGCAGTTGCGCGGCGACGGCGTTCAGATAGCGGTCGATCATGTCCATGGCTTTTCCCCTTCAGCCCAATCTCAAAGAATCTTGTCGAGCGAGGCGTTGATGCCCCGCCATTCGTCGGTCAGGGCGGCCAGCATGGCCGTGCCCATGGGCGACAGGACGTAGAAGCGCTTCTTCCGCTTCTCCTCCTCGCGCCATTCGCTGTTCAGCAGACTCTGGCTCTCCAGCCGGCGCAGCAGCGGATAGAGGGTCGATTCCTCCATCTCGAGCCCGTCGGCGGCCAGGGCCTGGCGCAGGGTGTAGCCATACCGCTCGGTCCTGAGGCAGGCGAGCACCGCCAGCACCAGCGACCCGCGCCGCAGCTCCAGCCGCATGCCTTCGTAAAGTTCCGGATCGACGCTCATGCCGCTCCCCTGCCAAATACCACCATGTCACATAGTGTGTGACACACAGTGTATGCGACATACTGTGTGAGGGAGTCAAGCGCTCCTCTGCTATCGTCATTCCGGGCGGAGCCTCGCTTGCGAGGCGCAGACCCGGAATGACGATAGCAGTTGGGATCGTTGTGCCGTTTGGGCCCCATCGGCGATGACACATCCAAGTGCGTCAGGGCTGGACAGCGAGTCACAACCGGTGTGTCCTGATGAGTCCGGCGCAAGAAAAACAACAAGCCGGATCGAGTGAGGAACCATGTCCAACCGACCGAGCCACATCCGGCTCAACTCCCACCCCGGCGCGGGGACCGTCAGCCGCTTTCCGATCGAATGGGGTGCGGCAACCGCGAAGGCACGCGGGCCCGTCATCGGCACCGTCAACTCGGGCAGCGACCGCAACGCCATCGGCGCCCACGGCGGGGCCTATTCGGTCTATCGGGCGCTGGCGGTGTCCTCGGGCGCCATGGCCGCCAACAACCGGCCCGACCTGACCAACACCGCCCCGACCACGCCGATGGGGCCGTTTCCGCAGTGGAGCGACCCGGGCAAGATCGTCTCTCTCGACCCCTGGGGCGCCCGCGTCGCCGAGGACTTTGCCGGTGAGCTGGCCGACGGCGTCGACATCCGCCCGACCATCGCCGTCACCCGCGCCCGGCTGCAACTGGGCGAGATCGGCGAGGCTATCGTCGCGGGCCGGCTCAAGGCCGACGGCCAGATCGTGCATGAGAGCGGCGACGTCGCCGTGACCAAGGCCGCCATCGATCCGGTCTGGTATCTGCCCGGCATCGCCGAACGCTTCGGCGTCACCGAGACCGCCCTGCGCCGCACCCTGTTCGAACAGACCGGCGGCATGTACGCCGACCTCGTCACCCGGCCCGACATCAAGGTCTTCCTGCCGCCGATCGGGGGCATCACCCTCTACATCTTCGGCGACCCGGCCGCGATCGCCGACCCCGACCGCCGCCTGACCTGCCGCGTCCATGACGAGTGCAACGGTTCGGACGTCTTCGGCTCGGACATCTGCACCTGCCGCCCCTATCTGACCCACGGCATCGAGGAGTGCATCCGCGAGGCCCAGGCCGGCGGCGCCGGCCTGATCGCCTATAACCGCAAGGAGGGCCGGGCCCTCGGCGAGGTCACGAAATTCCTCGTCTACAACGCCCGCAAGCGCCAGCCGGGCGGCGACCAGGCAGCCACCTATTTCGAGCGCACCGAATGCGTCGCCGGGGTCCAGGACGCCCGCTTCCAGCAACTCATGCCGGACATCCTGCACTGGCTGGGCATAACGAAGATCGACCGCTTCGTTTCGATGTCCAACATGAAGCACGACGCCCTGACCGCCTCGGGCATCGAGATCGGCGAGCGTGTGCCGATCCCGGATTACCTCGTTCCCCCCGACGCCTCGGTGGAGATGGAGGCCAAGAAGGCCGCCGGCTATTTCACCCCCGACGCGCCGCCGTCGGCCGAGGACCTGACCCGTGTGGTGGGCCGCGACCTTGAGCAGTTCTGACACCCAGCAGGCCCATGGCCTGCTCAACGCCGCCGCCGTCCGCGAACGGGCCCATGAGATGCTGGAGATCGGCGTTGCCGGCGGCCTTGAGCATTGGCGCGTCGACCTCGACCGCCTGCCGGAGACCGCGGCCTATGTCGCCGCCGTCATCCGCGACCAGTATCCGACCCTGGCCGTGCCCTTCCACGCGCGCTGGCGGCATTTCGCCATCGACGGCGTCGATCTGTGGGGTCCGGTCGCCGACGCCCGCGACTGGCTTGACCCAGCCTCGCGGGCGCGGACGGAGTTCGACCTCGCCATCGTCTCCGTCCTGCTCGACGCGGGTTCCGGCCCCGGCTGGTCGTACACGGACGCCCGCACCGGCCGTACCCTGACCCGGTCCGAAGGGCTGGCCATCGCCTCGCTGCGGATGTTCGAGGCCGGGGCCTTCTCCATTACCGAGGACGATCCGTGGCGCGTCGACGCCGTGGCCCTGACCTTCCTCACCGCCGCCGATCTGGCCCGCGGCTTCCAGGTCACGCCCAAGAACCCGCTGGTCGGGCTCGAGGGCCGCGCCGCCCTGCTGCGCCGTCTGGGTCAGGCCTGTCTCGCCCAGCCCGACCTGTTCGCGCTGGAAGACGAGCCCCGACCCGGCGGCCTGTTCGACGCCATGGTCGACCGCGCCGACGATCAGGACCGCCTGCCCGCCCCCGTCATCCTCGAAGTCCTGCTGGAGGCGCTCGGCCCCGTCTGGCGCGACCGGCTGACACTTGGAGGCGTCGATCTCGGCGACTGCTGGACGCACCCGGCGATCAAGCGCGCCGACGCCACCGACGGCCTCGTGCCGATCCACAAACTGTCCCAGTGGCTCAGCTATTCACTGGTCGAGCCGCTGCAGACCGCGGGCGTCGAGGTGACCGATCTCGACGGCCTGACCGGGCTGGCCGAATACCGCAACGGCGGCCTGTTCATGGACCTGGGCGTGCTGACGCTGAAGGACCCGGCCGACGCCGCCAAACCGTGGCCGGTGTCCGATCCGCTGGTCGTCGGCTGGCGCGCCATGACCGTGGCGTTGCTGGACAGGATCGCGCCGCTGGTCCGTGCCGAACTCGGCGTCACCGCCGATGCCATGCCGCTGGCCAGCGTGCTGGAGGGCGGAACATGGGCCGCCGGTCGCCGCGCCGCCGCCGAACGTCGTCCGGGCGGCGGACCACCCCTGACCATCCTCTCCGACGGGACCGTATTCTGATGCCGACCAAGCCCTTCAAGATGGACGGCGTCACCGTCGTCGCCCACCCGCTGGTCGCCCACAAGCTCAGCATCATGCGGTCGAAAGACACCTCGACCGCCCGCTTCCGCCAGCTGCTGCGCGAGATATCGACCCTGCTCTGCTACGAGGTCACCCGCGACCTGCCGCTGGAAGATTACCCCGTCGAGACCCCCGTCGGCCCCACCACCGGCCAGCGCATCGCCGGCAAGAAGATGGTCTTCGTCCCCATCCTCCGCGCCGGCCTCGGTCTGGTGGACGGGATGCTGGAACTGGTCCCCTCGGCCCGCGTCGGCCACATCGGCCTGTACCGCGAACCGGTGACGCTCGACGCCGTCGAATACTATTTCCGCGCGCCCGACGACGTGGCCGAGCGCCTGTGCGTTGTCATCGACCCCATGCTGGCCACCGGCAACACCGCCGTCGCTGCCCTCGAACGGCTGAAGGAGCGCGGCGTGACCAACCTCCGCTTCGTCTGTCTCGTCGCCTCTCCCGAAGGGCTGGAGCGCCTGCGCGGCTGGCACCCCGATGTGCCGATCTGGACCGCCGCCGTCGACGACCGCCTCAACGACCACGGCTACATCGTCCCGGGCCTCGGCGATGCGGGAGACCGGCTGTTCGGGACGCGATAGCCCGATCTCCGCCTTGACGGATCGGGGCGGCGGCACCAGATCGGACCCCACGTCGAGATCGCCCTTCGGAGCCTCGGTGGCAGGAGTGAAGCGCGCATGACGGACCTGGCGATCTTCTATGAGCACCCCGCATGGTTCGAGCCGCTGTTCGCCGCGCTCGACCGCCGGGGTATCGACTGGAGCCGCATCCACGCCGGCGACCATGTGTTCGACGCCGGGCCCGGCGCCCCGCCCGCGCCGATGATCTTCAACCGCATCGGCATGTCCGCCTTCCTGCGGGAGACCGAGCACCCGATCTTCTACGCCCGCACCCTGTTCGACCACTGGGAGGGTCAGGGCGCCCGCGTGATCAACGGCCCGGCGCTGGAGGTCGATACCTCCAAGGGCCGGCAGATTTCCCTGATCCGCCGCCTCGGCTACGGCGCCCCGGAGACCCGCATGGTTCATCGCGCCGCCGACCTGCCGAAGGCCGCCGCCGGCCTGCGCTTCCCCGTCCTCGTCAAGCCGGACATCGGCGGGTCCGGCGCCGGCATCCAACGCTTCGACACGCCCGAGGAACTGGCCGAGGCCGTCGCCGCCGGTTCCGTGTCGATGGGGATCAACAGCTGCGCCCTCGTGCAGGAGCACGCGCCGCCCCGGGGCGACCGGATCGTTCGGGTGGAGACGCTGAACGGCCGCTTCCTCTACGCCTGCAGCGTGGAGACCGGCGGCTTCGACCTCTGTCTCGCGGACGTCTGCATGATCGCGCCGGGCAAGGCCTCCATCCAGATCGAGGCCGTGACCCCGCCGCCCGAAATCATCGCCGCGGCCGAACATATCGCCCAGGCGTCGCGGATCGACGTGGGCGGCGTCGAATACCTGGTCGACGATCGGGACGGCTCGGTGAAATTTTACGACATCAACGCCCTGTCGAATTTCGTCGCCGACCCGGTGAAGGTGATCGGTTTCGACCCCCACGATAACCTCATCGACTATCTGGTTGATCAGATCGTCCTCGGAAAGGCCGCCGCATGAGATATGGATACTGGGCGCCCGTCTTTGGCGGCTGGTTGCGCAACCACCCCGGTGAGGACGGCGCGGCCTCGTGGGAGTCGATGTCGCGGCTGGTCCGGCGCTCGGAAGAGATCGGCTACGATCTCACCCTGATCGCCGAACTGAACCTGAACGACATCAAGGGCGTGCAGGCCCCGGCGCTGGACGCCTGGTCGACGGCGGCGGCGCTGGCGGCGGTCACGAACTCGATCGAGCTGATGGTCGCGGTACGTCCGAATTTCCATCAACCGGCCCTGTTCGCCAAGGCGGCGGCCAATATCGACAACATCGCCGGCGGACGGCTGGCCCTGAATGTCGTGTCGTCCTGGTGGGCGAAGGAGGCGACCAGCTACGGCCTCCAGTTCGACGAGCACGATGACCGCTACGCCCGGACCTCGGAATGGCTCCAGGTCGTCGACGGCCTGTGGCGCGAGCCGCAGTTCAGCTTCTCCGGCCGCTACTACACGCTCGACCAGGCCATCGTGGAGCCCAAGCCGGTCAAACGGCCCCGGCCCGTGATTTACGCCGGCGGGGAGAGCGACGCCGCCAAGACCATGATCGCGCGCCAGTGCGACGCCTATGTCATGCACGGCGACACGCCCGAGCACATCAAGCTCAAGATCGCCGACATGCGCGAGCGCCGCGAACGCGAGGGGCTGCCGCCGATGCATTACGGCATGGCCGCCTACGCCATCGTGCGCGACAGCGAGGCCGAGGCGCTCGCCGAACAGGCGCGGATCACCACCATCCCCGGCCTCGACGCCGGCTCGCCCCCGCCCGGCTTCGCCAATTTCGATCAGTGGCTGTCCGGCACCCAGCTCGAGCGGGAGCTGAAGATCCAGGAATATTCGGTCTCCAACCGCGGACTCCGCCCGCAGCTGGTCGGCACGCCCGAACAGATCGCCGCCCGGGTCGAGGCCTATGAGGATGCCGGCCTCGACCTCCTCCTGCTGCAGATGAGCCCGCAGGAGGAGGAAATGGAGCGGTTCTCGGCCCAGATCATCCGGCGCTGACCGCCTGCACATTGTCGTTCGAGTCGCGGTCGATCCATTTGTTGAACGGATCGACCCCCGCGAACCTTCGCTCCCGCGTGGTGATGAAGCGCAGGGTCTGCACCCCCGACCGGATCGGACGGCGCTCCAGCAGGACCACGTCGTCCTCGTTGAAGGCGCCCTTGCCCGGCTCGGCGGTGAAGAGGCCCACGTCGAACACCTCGTTCAGCGGCGACGCCGTCTCGACCCCCTCGCCGTCCGCATAGAGTTTGCGGGCATCGACGGTGACCGTCACGTCCCAGCGGCCATCGATCCGGCGGGTAGAGGTCACCCCGGTCGTCTTGACGTCGTACAGGGTGATTTTCTCGAACAGGTCGGTGATCAGGGCCTGTTTGTCGGCCGGAGCCTCGGCCCGGAGCCCTCCGTGAAGTAAAGGAACCTTGTCATCCTGCGAGCCGGCTCGCAAGTTACGGTTCTGACAGGTTCCGCGTCGGGGCATCGCGCGGTTCCCGTCTGAGACGATGACGCTTCGCTCGCACCCGAATTCTGGTATTTGCCGTGGCGACCGAGCCGCCTATCTGTAACCGCATCAAACCGTTAGACTGACGGCCCGATCCGCTGGAACTGACCTCCCCCGTGTTAAAGAACCTGCTTCCCAGCAAGCCGGGCACCGAGCCCCTCGCCGAGGCGCTTAAGGCGTGCAAGACCCATTTCGTCTGGGCCTTCGTGTTCTCGGCCCTGGTCAACCTGCTGTATCTGACCCCCACGCTCTACATGATGCAGGTCTATGACCGCGTCGTGCCGACGGGGGGGTTGACCACTCTCGTCCTCATCACAGCGGTCGCCGTTTTCGCCCTGGCCGCCCTGTCGGGACTCGACTGGCTGCGCGGGCGGCTGATGCTGCGGGCCGGGCTGAGGCTGGATCGGCTGTTGTCCGGCAAGGTATTGGCGCGGGTCGTCGATCTGCAGGCCAAATCACCCAACACCCAGGCGCTGCGTGAGTTCGACAATGTTCGCGGCGCCATCGGCGGTCAGGGTATGCTGGCCCTGTTTGATGCGCCCTGGACCCCGATCTATCTGTTGTGCTGCTTCCTGCTTCACCCCGCCATCGGGGTGCTGACGCTGGTGGGCGGCATCATCCTGTTCACCCTCGCCTGGCTGAACGAGCGCGACACCCGCCCCCGCCTGAACAAGGCCATCCAGTCGCAGAACCACGCCTATGCCGCCCAGGAAGGTGTCGCCAGCCAGGCCGAGGTGGTTCGCGCCCTGGGCATGCGCCAGTCCTCCATCGCGCGGCAGGTCGAACAGCGCCAACTGGCCACAGCCGCCCAGGCCGACGCCCAGCTGGCGGGCGGACACTATTCCGGAGCCATCAAATTCCTGCGCCTTGTGATGCAGTCGGCGGCCCTGGGCCTCGCCGCCTATCTGGCCGTGAAGAGCGAGATCACTCCAGGTTCCATCATCGCCGCCTCGGTGCTGCTCAGCCGCGCGGTCGCCCCGATCGAACTCCTGGTCGGCGTATGGCCCAGCCTGGTGCAGGCCGTCGCCAGCTGGAAGACCCTGACGGATCTGTTCGCCGGCACCGCCTCGGTCGAACGCGAACGCACCACCCTGCCCGACCCCAAGGGCCGGCTGCAGGTCGAGGGCGTGTCGGTCAAGTTCCCCGACACCGAGGCGCCCCAGCTGCGCGGTGTGGCCTTCGCGCTGAAGCCCGGCGAGACGCTGGGCATCGTCGGCTCAAGCGGCTCGGGCAAGACCACCCTCGCCCGCGTCATCGCCGGAGCCCTGAAGCCCCAGGCCGGAGCCGTCCGGCTGGACGGTGCGGAATATGAAGCTCGCGACGGCGACGAACTGGCGCGCTGGATCGGCTATCTGCCGCAGGTCCCGAGCCTGTTCGCCGGTTCGATCAAGGACAATATTTCGCGCTTCTCGACCTCGATCGGCGTGGATCAGGAAACGGCCGACCGGAATGCGGTGAAGGCGGCCATGGCCGCCGGCGCGCATGAGTTGGTTCTGCGCTTGCCAAATGGCTATGACACCATTCTGGGACCCTATGGTCAGGGCCTTTCGGCGGGGCAGGCGCAGCGCGTCGCCCTGGCGCGGGCGCTCTACAACGACCCCGTCCTGCTGGTGCTGGACGAGCCAAATTCCAACCTCGACCAGGAGGGTGAAGCGGCCCTGATGCAGGCGATCCTGGGCGCCGCCGTCCGTGGCGCGGCCGTGGTCATCATCGCTCACCGGGCCGGCGTCCTGGCGCGGGTCGACCGGCTGCTGATGATGCGCGACGGCGTCGTCCAGCTGGAGGGACCCCGCGAGGAGGTGCTGGAGAAGATGCGGGCAACCGCCGGCCGTCCCGGCTCTCCGGCAGGCCAGCCGACGCCTCCACCGCAGGGCCAGCCGCAGCCGCGGCAGGTTCAGCCCCAGCCGTCGGTCCAGCCGGCCCAGAACCATCCGCGGCGTACCCAATGACCGATGTCGTCGCCCCCCCGAGCCCTCAGCCGCCGCCCGAAGGTCCCATGCCGCCGGCCCCGGCGGCGCCCTCCGTCGCCCTCGACAATCCTCGCCGTGAGCTGGTGATCGGAGTCACGATCATCGTGGCGTTCTTCGTGATTTTCCTCGGATGGGCCGCGCTGGCTCCCCTGGACGCCGGCGCCTACGCCCAGGGCCAGGTCGCCATTTCCGGCAACCGCCAGGCCGTCCAGCACCGCGAAGGCGGCGTCGTAAGCGCCCTTCTGGTGGCCGAAGGCGACACGGTGCGCAGCGGCCAGGTGCTGCTTCAACTCTCCAGCGGCGAGCTCAAGGCCACCGAACGCGGTGTGGCCAGTCAGGTCTATGCCCTGATCGCCCAGCGGGCCCGGCTGATCGCCGAACGCGACAGACTGCGCGGCATTCCGACACCGGCCGAGTTCGCCAACCTGCCGGCGGAGGACCGGGTGCTGGCGCAGGAGTCGCTGCGCATTCAGCAGCAGCAGTTCGGCGCGCGGCGGACCGGCCGAACGACCGAGACCGGAGTGCTGGGCCAGCGCGTCGCCCAGTTGAATGAGCAGATCGCCGGCTATGAAGGTCAGATCGTCGCCAACATCGAGCAGCAGCGGCTGATCCAGGATGAGCTAGCTGGCATGCGCAGTCTGGCCGAAAAAGGCTTTGCCCCGATGACGCGGGTGCGGGCTCTCGAACGCACGGCGGCGCAGCTGGACGGGGAGCTGGGATCCCTGCGGGCCCAGATCGCCCAGTCGCGCGAAGCCGTAGGCGAGACCCGGCTGCAGGTGTCAGGCGTCTCGACCAAGATGAACGAGGACGTGGCCGATCAGCTGCGCCAGATCGACGTCCAGCTGAACGAGCTGCGTCCCCGGATGGTCGAGCTGCGCGCCCAGATCGCGCGCAATGAGGTGCGGGCGCCGGCCTCCGGCGAGGTTGTCGGCCTGACCATCTTCACCCAGGGCGGCGTGATCCAGCCGGGCCAGACACTCATGGAAATCGTCCCCCGCGACGCCTCCCAGGTCATCATCGCCCAGATCGCGCCCAACGACGTCGACAACCTGCGCATCGGGCAGGACACCGAGGTCCGCTTCCCCGGCCTGCGCGAACGCAATCCGCCGATCATCCACGGCCGCGTCACCCGCATTTCCGCTGACAGCTTCACCGTCGAGGAGACCGGGGCCAGCTATTTCCGGGCCGAAATCGTGGTCCCCGCGAGTGAGCTGGCCAAAATGGGCCGCGGCGCCGAAACCCTGCGCCCCGGCGCGCCGGTCGAGGTCGTGGTGCTGCTGCGCAAACGCACGGCGCTCGGCTATCTGCTGGAGCCCCTGACCAACAACCTGTGGCGCTCGGGCAGCGGACAGTGAGGTAGGTTCTAGGGGCTAGGGGCTAGGGGCTAGGGGCTAGGGGCTAGGGGCTAGGAAAGCCTGCAGCCTCGGCTCACCCCTAGAACCTAGAACCTAGAACCTAGAACCTGACCCCTCCCTTTCGCCCTCAGCCGGAACGCATGCAGCAGCGGTTCGGTGTAGCCATTCGGCTGGGCGACGCCGTCGAACACCAGGGCTCGGGCGGCCTGAAAGGCGAGGCTGGCGGCGAGGTCGATAGCCATGGGCCGATAAAGCGGATCGGCGGCGTTCTGGGCGTCGACCTTCGCCGCCATCCGCAGCAGCGCCGCATCCACCTGTTCGGGGGTGCAGACGCGGTGCAGCAGCCAGTTGGCCATGTGCTGGGACGAGATGCGCAGGGTGGCGCGGTCTTCCATCAGGCCCACGTCATGGATATCGGGCACCTTGGAGCAGCCGACGCCCTGATCGATCCAGCGCACGACATAGCCGAGCAGGCCCTGGGCGTTGTTATCGAGCTCCTCGGCGACTTCGGTCTCTGACCAGTTGGCGCCGTTCGCCAGCGGCGGGGTCAGGAGGTCGTCGAGACCGGGCGTCGGCCGCGCGGCGATCCCGTCCCTCAAGGCGAAGACATCGGTCTGATGGTAGTGGAGCGCGTGCAGGGTCGCCGCCGTCGGGCTGGGCGTCCAGGCGGTATTGGCGCCGGTCTTCGGATGCGCGGCCTTTTGTTCGAGCATGTCAGCCATGCGGTCGGGCGCCGCCCACATCCCCTTGCCGATCTGGGCCCTGCCCGACAGGCCGCATTTCAGGCCGACGGCGACGTTGCGCGTCTCATAGGCTGCGATCCAGTCCGATGACTTGATGTCGCCCTTGCGCACCACCGGACCGGCCTGCATCGCCGTGTGAATCTCATCGCCGGTGCGGTCAAGGAAGCCGGTGTTGATGAAGACGATCCGGTCCCTGACCGCGTGAATGCAGGCGGCGAGATTGGCCGAGGTCCGCCGCTCCTCGTCCATCACCCCGACCTTGACGGTGTGACGGGCCAGACCCAGCAAGTCCTCGACCGCGTCGAACAGGGCGTTGGTGAAGGCGCACTCCTCCGGGCCATGCATCTTGGGTTTGACGATATAGATCGAGCCTTCGCGGCTGTTGCGGACCGCCCCCAGACCCTTGAGGTCGTGCATCCCGATCAGGCTGGTGGCGATGGCGTCCAGCACCCCCTCGGGCGCATCTGACCCGTCCGCCAACCGAACCGCCGGCGTCGTCATCAGATGTCCGACGTTGCGCACGAACAGCAGCGATCGGCCCGGCAGGGTGACCGTGGATCCGTCGGGCGCGACGAAGTCCCGGTCCGGCGCCAGGGCGCGGGTCAGCATCCGCCCGCCCTTGTCGAAGGTCTCGACCAGATCGCCGCGCATCAGGCCCAGCCAGTTGCGGTAGGCCGCGACCTTGTCGGCGGCGTCCACGGCGGCGACGGAATCCTCAAGATCGACAATGGTCGACAGGGCCGATTCCAGCACCACATCGGCGATCCCCGAGGGATCGTCGCCACCGATGGGATGGTCCCGGTCGAACACCACCTCGATGTGAAGGCCATTGTGGCGGAACAGGCGCGAGCGTTCGCTGCGGCCGACGTACTGGTCCGGATCACGGATCGCGATGCCGCCGTGCGGATCGCCCAGATCCGCCCACCGCCCCTCGGCCAGCGGAACCGCCTCGTCGAGGAAGGTCTTGGCCCGCGCCACCACCCGCGCCCCGCGCGCGGCGTCAAACGGTCCCGGCGGGGGAAGATCGCCGAGCGCGTCCGTACCGTACAGGGCGTCATACAGGCTGCCCCATCGGGCGTTGGCGGCGTTGAGCACGAAACGGGCGTTGAGGCTCGGCACGACCAGCTGCGGTCCGGCGAGCGTGGCGACCTCCGCATCCACGTTGCGCGTGCCGATGGCGAAGGGCGCCGGTTCGTCGATCAGATAGCCGATCTCGCGCAGGAAGGCCTCCGAGGCTGCAGTGTCATGCGCCGCGCCGCGCCGCCCGCGATGCCAGGCGTCAATACGGGCCTGAAGGTCGTCGCGAACGGCCAGCAGCCGCCGGTTCTCCGGCGCGAACCGGGCGAAGACCTCGGCGACTCCGGCCCAGAAGGCATCGGCCTCGATCGCCAGCCCCGGGAGCGCCTCCCCCTCGATGAAGGCTGCCAATTCTTCGGCGACCTGAAGACCGGCGCGCGACGTCATCGACATGGAATTCTCCTTCGGGCGGAGCTGAAACATTCCGTGATGACCCGGCGTAAGTCGAGGGCTTTTCGCGCTGCACCCGGCCGGCCGTTAACCTCCACGCCTTGACTTGGCCCCATTGAGCGCCCATTTGCGCTGCGTCGCACAATTGCGATGCCCGGTGCGCTCCAGCGCGTGTGGGTCTTCCCGACTTCCGAAGACCTGACTGTAGCAGCGGCCGGCCCTCAAGATTCATTCGCTGCCCGGACACGCGGGGCGGCGCCCGATCCACCCCGAGGGCCTCATGCAGAGGCTCTGTCGGGACTGGCGGTGCGCGGCCTTTTCGGCGTTGAGCCATGGCTGTTGCGCGTCGCCGCATACGCGAAAGAAACCCGCTCCCATGAGCAAGACATTCGACACCTTCGGCCTGAACCCGGCCCTGCTGCAGGCGCTGGCCTCCGAAGGCTACACCATCCCCACCCCGATCCAGGCGCAGGCTATCCCTGACGTCATGGCCGGCAAGGACCTGCTGGGCATCGCCCAGACCGGCACAGGCAAGACCGCCGCCTTCGCCCTGCCGATCCTGCACCGTCTGGCCGCCAACCGCATCGCGCCCAAGCCGCGCACCACGCGCGTCCTCATCCTGTCGCCGACCCGTGAACTGGCCAGCCAGATCGCCGAGAGCTTCAAGACCTACGGACGCCACCTCGGCTTCAAGGTCGCGGTCGTCTTCGGCGGCGTGAAATACGGCCCGCAGGAACGCGCCATCCAGGCCGGCCTCGACGTGCTGGTCGCCACCCCCGGCCGTCTGCTGGACCATATGCAGCAAAAGACGCTGGACCTGAGCCAGACCGAAATCTTCGTCCTCGACGAGGCCGACCAGATGCTGGACCTGGGCTTCGTCAAGCCGATCCGCCAGATCGTCAGCCGCATCCCGGCCATGCGCCAGAACCTGTTCTTCTCGGCCACCATGCCGACCGAGATCGGCAAGCTGGCCGGCGAACTGCTCAAGGATCCGGTCAAGGTCTCGGTCACGCCCTCGGCCACCACGGTGCAGCGCATCAGCCAGTCGATCATCCATATCGAACAGGGCCGCAAGCGCGCACTGCTGACAGAGATGTTCGCCGATCCGGGCTATACGCGCTGCCTGGTCTTCACCAAGACCAAGCACGGCGCCGACAAGGTCGCGGCCTATCTGGAAGCCGGCGGCGTCGAAGCCGGCGCCATCCACGGCAACAAGAGCCAGCCGCAGCGTGAACGTACCCTGGCCGCCTTCAAGGCCGGCAAGCTGCGCGTTCTGGTCGCCACCGACATCGCCGCCCGCGGCATCGACGTCGACGGCGTCTCGCACGTCCTCAATTTCGAACTGCCCTTCGTGCCGGAAGCCTATGTGCACCGCATCGGCCGCACGGCCCGCGCGGGCGCTGACGGCACGGCCATCAGCTTCGTGGCCGGCGATGAAATGAAGCTGTTGCGCGACATCGAGAAGGTCACGCGCCAGAAGATCCCGTCGACCGACCGCCGCAATGACAAGTCGCTGGCCCTGCTCGACCAGTCGATCATGGCCTCGGGCGTCAAGTCCAAGGCCTCGATGCCCGACGACGGTCGCGGCGACCGCCAGCAGCAGCGCGGACCCCGCAATCCGCGCCGCGACGGCGTCAAGCTGGAAGGCGGCGGGCAACCGCACCGCGTCCGCAAGCCCGGCCCGGGTCGCGACGCCCGCCCGACGCCGGAGCGCGCCTTCGACCCGATGGCGCGCGAGCGTCCGCGCCCGACCAACAACGACCCGCGCCACACCAGCGCTCCGGCGACTGCCTCGGCCAAGCCCGACGGCGAGATCAAGCGCCGCCCGCGCCGCCGGCGCCCGTCCAACGGCGGACAGGGCTACGCCGCCAAGGGTTGATCCCCTCGGCTGACATACAAAAGCGCCCGCCGGAGCGATCCGGCGGGTTGGTGTTTAGGACCGGAGCCCGGTGGGTTCGGCCGCTGGCCGCTGCAGTCTGTACGCCCCCATGCAAAACGCCCGTCGGGTCACTCCGGCGGGCGTTCTGTATTCAGCGCCGCAAACCCGAGGGGATCAGGCGGCGACGCTGACCGGCGCGGGGGCCGAGCTCTCCGACGGGTCACGCAGCACATAGCCGCGGCCCCAGACAGTCTCGATATAGTGTTTGCCGCCCGCGGCCGTCGCCAGCTTCTTGCGCAGCTTGCAGATGAAGACGTCGATGATCTTCAGCTCGGGCTCGTCCATGCCGCCGTACAGGTGGTTGAGGAACATTTCCTTGGTCAGGGTGGTGCCCTTGCGGAGCGAGAGCAGCTCCAGCATCTGGTATTCCTTGCCCGTCAGATGGACGCGGTGGCCGTTCACCTCGACCGTCTTGCCATCCAGGTTCACGGCGATCTCGCCGGTGTGGATGATGGCCTGGGCATGGCCCTTGGAGCGGCGGACCACGGCGTGGGTGCGCGCGATCAGCTCATCCTTGTGGAAGGGCTTGGTCATGTAGTCGTCGGCGCCGCCGCCGAAGGTCTTGACCTTGGTCTCGATCTCCGAGGAGCCCGAGAGGATCATCACGGGCGTATTGACCTTGCCGACGCGCAGCTGACGCAGAACCTCAAGCCCGTTCATGTCGGGCAGGTTCAGGTCGAGCAGGATCAGATCGTAGTCATAGATCTTGCCGAGATCGATGCCCTCTTCACCGAGGTCTGTCGTGTAGACATTGAAGCCTTCCGACTTGAGCATCAGTTCGATGCTCTGCGCGGTCGCATGATCATCTTCGATAAGCAGAACGCGCATTCATGCCCCTCCAGGCAAAGCTTGACAGTAGTTCCCGACATCAAATGCCGGGTAACCTTGTTCGGGAGTTAACCGAGTAAAAACTTAAGAAAGGTTAACGCCACCCCATTGAGACGAATCGTAGGCTGATTTGCGAATCGGCGTCGAGAGTCCTGAGTCAAGCGAACGAGATTTTTTCAGGCGGTGGGCGAGGCGTCATCGATGCGTCCGTTTTCGACGTGTCTATAGGATTATATTCCTAATTATGCACTTTACAAACCTGACCGGATTCGGTATCAAGGTTCATGACCGCCGCAACGCTCTCCGATCCGATATTCCATGACGCCGACAAAGCCCGTGCGCACTTTGAGAAGGTGCGTTGGCCGAACGGTCGGGTCTGCCCGCACTGTGGCGTCGTGGGTGATGACCGCTCGACCCTGTTGCAGGGCAAGGCTCACCGTAAGGGCCTTTATCGTTGTGGCGATTGCGGTGAGCAGTTCACCGCGACCATCGGCACGGTTTACGAGGACAGCAAGGTTCCCCTGAACAAGTGGCTTCTGGCCATGCACCTCATGTGCGCCAGCAAGAAGGGTGTCAGCGCCCTCCAGCTTCAACGCGAACTGGCCCTCGGCTCCTACCGCACGGCTTGGTTCATGGCGCACCGCATCCGCGAGGCTATGATCGACACCAGCGACACCCCGCTAGGTGGCGAGGGCAAGGTCGTGGAAGCCGACGAGACCTACTATGGCCGCCCCGCCATCTCGCCGACGCTCCGCACAAACGGCACCCCGTTCCTTAAGGCCAAAAGGGCTCGTCAAAGCCGCCCTGTCGTCGCTCTGGTCGAGCGCGGCGGCAAGGCCAAGGTGTTCCACGTCGCTGTGGCCGACAAGAAGACCGTGTCCAAGATCGTTCGCGACAACGTGCATCCGGCGACCCGTCTGCACACCGACGAAAGCCGCCTCTACACGGGCTCCGCTGACGTGTTCGCCTCGCACGAGACGGTGAAACATTCGGCGGGCGAATACGCCCGTGGGGACGTGAACACGAACAGCGCGGAAGGCTTCTTCGGCGTGTTCAAGAAGGGCATGAAGGGCGTCTATCAGCACTGCTCCGAGAAGCACCTGAACCGCTACGTCACCGAGTTTGGCTTCCGCCACAACACCCGCGCCGCCCTTGGCTACAACGACAGTCAGCGCACCGATCTGGCCATCCTCGGCACCGTCGGGAAGCGCCTGACCTATCGGCGGACTGACGAAGCCTACGTTTAGGTTTCAGGCCCTCCGCCTCGCAAGGTTGAGGAAGAAGCGTCGTTGACTCTCGTTCTCTTATGCCCCCCGCTAGCAGCAGCTAGTGGGGGCACTGAATGACTGACCGGGAACCGTATCGACGCCAGCTTATCGAACGCCTTGAGCGCACAGAGCGCGAAGCGGCAAGCCGCGTGGAAAAGGATAGAGCGGAGCAACTTGAGGCTCGCGCGGCCATAGACCGCATAAGCGCCGCACCGCCGCTTCAGCCGGATGATTGCCCTGTCTGCGCCCTTGAGCATAGCTGCCCCTCCACGCTGCGCCCCGTGCCGTCAGACACAGACGTCGATCGTTTCCGGTGTTCGGTGTGCGGCTTTGAAGACGAGCAGAGCGCCTAAGGTTTTTTTGGTGCGGGTCTCGGCTCGCGCCCCGTCTCTTCTTTCGGCTTGTGCGGTTTCGGCGGGGTGTTCAGCATACGCTTGAGCACTTCGTCGCGCCGCTCTGCCGTGAGGTCTTTAGCCATGTCCACTCTCATCAAACATCCTGAGATCGCAGCTCGCGTTGGCATCTATATCGCGACCTTCTCCGAACTCGAAATCCTCCTCCCGGCAGCCCTCACAAGTGCTTCAGGACTGTCGCAGCCGATTTCCATGGCCATCTTGATGCAGTTCCGGAACATTTCGGACCGCGTCGATGTAATCGACGACGTGATCAAGGCAGGCGGCTTCAAACACGCATCAGCAACCCTTGTCTCAAGCCTAGTCCCCGCCATCCGGGCTGCAAACACCCGGAGGAACGAACTCGCCCACGGGATGTATGGCGAGTTCGAGAATGGCGAGGTCTTTATCGTCACCTGGGTCTTCTCCAAGACCCCAAAACGCACAAAGGAACTGACGATTGATGCGGGAGAACTAGACCAAGACATCCTCGCGCTGGGCGAACTGCTCAGGCGCGTCACTCACGCGGTCGTTTCGCCGCTCGAACCATGGCCCGAAAACAGTCCGCCACGACCCCTTCCGGAACACCGTAAGCCAAACGATCCGAAACCCACTCGTTCAGAACGTCCTGCCCGGCCCCCATCATCTCGGGGGTGACCTCTATCTCGAATGCCGGCCTGTCGGCGCTTGGATATGTCATGGCGTCCGGTTTGTATAGTGCATAGTTAGGTGGAAAAAATGACGGCGTCCGTGCGCCTGAAGGGACGGGCCTGCCGGGCGCGATGGCTGGCCCTGTACACCGCCTATGTGACCTTCGGCTGGCCGCTGGACCGGGTGGCCCACGCCTTCGGTCTGAACCGGGCGACGGCCGCGGCGGCCTGCCGCTGGGCCGAGGACGGGCGCGACCACCCGTCGGTCGACGCCCTGCTGGACCGGCTTGAGCTTTGTGTGAACCAGCTTCTCGAAGCGCCCGCCTGCGAACTGCCCGCATGACCGGCGAGGCGACGGGTACGGCCGTGGTGGCCCGGGCGCGGCGTCTGCTGGCCCGCCGAGGCGGCTGGATCGAGTCCGTGCCGGACGGCTATGGCCTGAGACCGGGCGGGGACCGCCGCAGCCGCATCGTCCTGGTTCTGGATGAGGCGGGGTTCCGACAGCTGATCGAGCTGCCTGGCCTGCGGCGACGGCCCGGCGGAGGCTGGGTCGCGCGCACCGCCCCGCCGGAGCGCCCCCATACCCCCGGACCCGGAAAGCCCGGCCTGATTGAGGGCGATCGGATCGTGATGGAGCACGATGGCCGGCCCGTCCGGCGGCGCGCCAATCTTGGACAGTCGGCCGTGGCCTGGCTGGCCCAACGCAAGACTGCGCTCGGACAGCCCTGGCTGGCCGCCGCCCAGGTCGCGGCTGCCGCGCGCCTGGGCCTCGACGCCGAGATGGCGGCGCGCGGGCCGTCGCTCACCCTGCGCTGGGACGCTCTGCCCCGCGCCGGGGGCGGGTCCGCGATCCGGGCGGAACCGGGCGATCCCGCCATGGCCGCGGCCCGGCGGGTCGAGGCCGCCCTCGCCGCCTGCGGGACCGCGCGGCCCATGGTCGAGGCCATCTGCATCCGCGCCTCGGCCCTGCAGGCGGCCGAGCGAGACCTCGGTCTGCGCCGCCGCGAGGGAAAAGACCTGCTGCAAAGGGGCCTGGCCGCCCTGGCGGTCCACTACCGGATCGGCTGATGCACAGGATGTGCGACGGAACACAGGGAGCCACACGTTACAGGCTCGTAACTTTTTCCTGCCGGGATTCAGCCGTAGGATGAAGTTGAAAGCGCGCCTCCCTTGGGGCGCGCTATCGCGTTGTGGCGACGGGCTCCCAAAGCCGTCGATTTCGGGGATGTCGGTGAAGTCAGTAATCTTTTGCAGTCTGGTCGCCGGCCTGCTGTCCGTCGCAGCCCCGCTCGCCGCCCAGGAGGCGGTGCCGGCCGGACTGCTGACCGAGGTATGTCTGCCCTACGCCAACCGCGCCCAGACCTTCGAACGCTCGATCCGCGCCGCCCGCGAGCTCGAATTCCGCCGCCCGGTGAACGACACCGAACCGCTGGAGGAATGGGCGTCCGAGATCACCATGGTGTCCAGGGACGGCGCCTGGCGCGTGAAGATCGAGGAAGGGTCTGTCGAACGCGACGAGCGACCGGCCTATGAGGCCAGCTGCACCATCTCGTCCAGCCGGGCCAGCGCCCGCGAACTCGCGGACCTCGGTCGTCGCGCCTTCCGCGACCCCCGATACTGGACCACGCCGCCGGACAAAGCCTGGCGCTGGGATCGCCGCAGCGCCTACCCCGATGAATACGGTCTGGCGGTCGAGGTGAGCGAACAGCCCGGCGAGCGTCCGACCATGACGGTTCGCGGCTCCTACTACTGACCTTCGGCAGTCAGGCCGCCGCGGCGGCGTCCCTGATCCGGCCGACCATGGCGTTCAGGCCGTTGGCGCGCTGACGCGTCAGGGCCGACGGCAGGCCGAGGCGATCAAGAGCCGCGCGGGCGTCAAAGGCCAGGATCTCCGCCGGCGTGCGCCCCGAATACAGCCTGAGCAGCAGGGCGATGTTTCCCTTCGACAGGGCGCTGTCGCTGTCCGCGGCAAACGTCAGTCGATCCGCCTCGCGGCGCACCGACAGCCAGACCTGGGCGGCGCAACCCGGCACCTTGTGGGCCTCGGTCCGATCCTCGTCCGGCAGGGGCGACAGACCCTTGCCCAGTTCGATGACGTATTCGATCCGGCCTTCCCAGTCGCCGAGCAGGTCGAACTCCTCGACCAGTTCGGCCAGGACGTCGTCGATGGAGGGGACTTCGGTCATGGGCGCCAGATAGGCCGGACCGGCGTTAACGACAACCGCCTGTCCTTTCCCCGGAAATCCGCCCGGAAGGCCTTGTCGCCAGTCGCCTGGAACGCGTGCGGGCTTTGGACGACTCACCCGGAAGGCTAGGTTGAAGAGGCCGGCGGCGTCCTGTCCGGCCCGCCCCAATCGGCCCTTGATCCAGTCCGCCCGCCCTGACCCGAAGCCCCTGCCCGACGCTCCGGCGAGCGATCGTCCGTCGCTGGCTGCGTGGCATGCAGGCTGGGCGGTGGCGGCGGCCTTGCTGGCGCTGGGCGGACGCTGGATCGGCGGCATCGACGGCCCGCTGTTCTACGGCGTCCTCGCCATGGTGGTCCCCGGCCTGAGCGGTCTGGGCCTGCTGCGGCGCGACGGGGGTCATGAGCGGATGACCCAGCTGGGCATCTGGAGCCTCGCCGCCCTGCTGGCGGCGGCGCTGTCAGGCGGCCTGACCGGTCCCTTGAGCGGCTTTGTCTTTCTTCCGCTGGCGGCGGGCATCGCGCTCGGCGGTCCGCGACCGGTGCAGGTCGGCGCCCTGGCGGTCGGCGTGGCGGCGCTCGCCGGCCTGCTTTCGGCCTGGGTCACCCCCGGACCGCATCTTCCCGGTCTGGCGGCGATTTCGGCCCTGCTGACCGCCGCCGCCGCCGCCCTGGCGGTGCGCCTGTCATGGCGACAGCGCGAGGCCCGCCTGACAGCGGCTGAGGCCGAGACGGCCCGGGTCGAGACCCTGCTGGCCGCCCAGCCCGGGCTGACCCTTGTGCTTGAGCCGTCAGGCCGCGTTCTGGCCGCCTATGGCGCGCCACCCGTGTCGCTGCCGGTAGACCCGCTGTTCGAGAGCGGGCTGGTGGCCGCGGTACATGCGCCGGACCGGCCCCGGCTTCTGGACGCCATCGAACGCGCCATGAAGGGCCATGACGGCGCCGCCCTGTTCGCGCCCCGGATGGCGCTGGACCGCCGGGTGCAGCTGATCGTGCGGCGGCTGGACGATCCGTCCGGCCCCCGCCTGATCGCCCAGGTCTTCGACGCCACCGCCCAGTACGCCCGCGAGCTGGGCCTGGAGATCGCCCGCACCGAGGCCGAGACCCGCGAGGCCGGCAAGACCCGCTTCCTGGCCAATATGAGCCATGAGTTGCGTACGCCCCTGAACGCCGTGCTCGGCTTCTCCGACATCATGCGCCAGCGCATCTTCGGACCCCTGCCCGACCGCTACGGCGAATACGCCGAGAACATCCATCAGGCCGGCGGACATTTGCTCGATCTCATCAATGACGTGCTGGATGTCACCAAGATCGAGGCCGAGCGCTACGCCCTGACGCTGGAGCGGTTCGACGCCCGCGAAGTGGTGTCAGCCGCCATGGCCCTTGTCCGCGTCAACGCCGACGACAAGGGCGTCAGCCTGTCCAGCGTCCTGCCCGCCGATCCGGTCGAGGTCTCGGCCGACAAGCGCGCCCTGAAACAGATCGCCCTGAACCTGTTGTCCAATGCCGTGAAATTCACCCCGCACGGCGGCGCGATCACCGTCACGGTCGAGGCCATCGGCCCCTATCTGGAAGTCGTCGTCGCCGACACCGGCGTGGGCATCGCACCTGAGGACGTGCGCCGTCTGGGCCGGCCGTTCGAACAGGCGGGGGAAATGGAGCAGCGCCGTCAGGGCACTGGCCTCGGCCTGTCGCTGGTCCGCGCCTTCGCCGAACTGCACGGCGGCCGCATGAGCATCGACTCGACCCTGGGCGAGGGTACGGCGGTGACGGTGCGTTTGCCGGTAGCCCTGATCGCTCGCGCACCGGCGCCGGAGGGCGGGGCCGAGATCATCCAGATGCCGATGAAGGGCGGGGGCTGACGGGTCGCTGTGGCGACCTACAGCATCCCCATCGCAAGGAACGCCCGACCGGCCGTGAAGTCGCCGGCTTCAAACTTCGCCGTCGCGACGCTGCCGTCCCGGAAATGGAACTCGATGGCGAAGGTCTCGCGCGGGTCCAGACGCTCGAGAGCGGCGGCGGCGGCGGCGGGGAAGCGCCAGGCCTCGCCGGCGCGGCGGCCCTCGGCCAGCAGGGTCTGATCGGCCGGACTGACGCCCGTGGCCCACAGGCTGGCCTGGGCCGAGACCGGGGCCAGACCGTCGCCGGCCAGCCAGGGACGCGGAACCCGGACCGGATCGCGCAGCACGATACGCGCCGCATAAGGCCGCGACCGGCCGACGAAACTGACCACCGCGGTCAGGCCCGGCGCATCGCCCTTGCCCGCATAGCCGAAGGCCACAGGCGAGGCCCCGACCACGGACATCTGCTGCAGCCGCCAGTTGGCGTCGGTCGAGCTGACGCGGTTGGCGATCCACGAGCGACGGGCGCCGGGGAAAACCATGCGCGGCGTGCGCAGCCAGCCCGCAAACGCGCCGTCGACCCGGGCGCGGACCGTGGCCAGTTGCGGATCAGCGCACGACACGGCGCCGGCGCGGGCGCGGGCGCGGGCGGCGGCGGCGGCCAGTTCGGCCTCGCCCGCGCCGGAGCGCAGTGCGGCGCCCCGGGCCTGGGCCGTAGCAGCATGCAGGGCCGCGCCGATCTGCGGCGCGAAAAGATTGCAGCGGGCGTCGGCGGCGACCACAAAGGCGCGCTCATAATAGGTGTCGGCGGCCTCGGCCGAGGCGATGTTCGGCAGCCCCAGCACGGCGGCGGCCGCCAACGCGGCTTTGGTCTTCGAGGCGGTCTGGCCTATCGTCATGAGACCGCACAATACGCATCACGCGTTCCGGTCCGGTTTCCGAGCAGGGTTATCAAAGTGCTTCTGTCGAGCGACCTTTGGGTGTCCGCCCTGATCCGCCGCGCCGAGCTGGGCGGCGCTTTCGCCACCGTCGCGCGCAAGGGCGACGCCCGCGCCGGCACGGTCATCGTCAAGGCCTTCGACACCTCGAACCGCCGCGCCCGACTCTATAGTGAAGCCTTCGGCCCCGACGGCGAGCGGCTGTGGATGCAGCCGGTCGAAAGTGAGTTCGAGAGCGAGCTCGACGCCTATATCCAGCGCCAGATTGGCTACGACCCCGACCTCTGGGTGGTCGAGATCGAGGACCGCGAGGGGCGGCACTTCATAACCGAGAAGGTGGCCTAGGGTTTGGAGACTGGGGTCTGGGGGATAGAGGGAACAATGCGAGGCTATTCAGATCTGGATGTCTGGAACAGAGCCATGGACTTGGCGTCGATGATCTATGGTCTTGGACCATCAATGCCGAAATCCGAGCTCTACGGCATGACGAGCCAGATGCAGCGTGCGGCGGCCTCGGTTCCGGCCAACATTGCCGAAGGCTATCAGCGCGGCACTCGCAAGGACTATGCGCGCTTCATCGCCATCGCCCGAGGCTCAGTCGCGGAAGTTGAGACCTTTCTGCTTCTGGCCGCGCGAGTAGGCCATCTGACGGATGCCAAGGTTCAACCATGCCTGCAGACTGCCGGAGAGGTCGGGCGAATGCTGACCCGGCTCAAGCAACGGCTCGACGAAGCACCCCTGCGCTCGAGTCCCCCAGCCCCCAACCCCTAGCCCCCATCCCCGACTCCCTAACCAGCCCTTTCCGCCAACTTCGCCAGTGCGAAATCCTTAACTGCGTTCGGGAACGGAACCTCAAGCGGAGCCGCCTATGGTCAGCTTCAACGGGCCGCAATGAGCCCGGAGCGATGGTGGGTGTTGTCGATGCTCTTTCTTCTCAACGACGTGGTGTTCGATCTGGACGAGGCCTGCCCGGTCACGCCCGGCGACGCGCGCCGCTTCGAGAACCTCGAGCTGGACTATGTACTGGAACTCGGTTGCGAACTGTTTTCCGAGGATCCGCTGCTGCATCTCCATGACCCGCAGCGCGCGCGCCGTCTGGCCTGGCTGATCCACGACAGGTCGCCGGAAGTAAACGCCGCCCTGTTCGCCGCCCCCGCCGCCGGCTGCGATCCGACCCTGGTCGAACCCCAGTTCTGCGCCCTGCCCGCCGCCATCATGCGCCAGCTGAAGGCCCGCGCCGCCAAGGGCCAGCTGAACGCCCTCGCCGCCGACCGCGCGGTGTGGATGCGCATGGCAGCGTGAGAAGTTGCCTGCTAGCCGAGGTGCCCACCGCGGAAGGCCAAGCCCAACAGGATTGACGCCTCGCACAGCTTGTCTGACCCTGCGGGCGCCACGTGTCTGGGGAGCTGGGCCATGAACGTCATCAAGCTTTTGGCCGCCGTCGTCCTGGCCGCAGCCGCCTTCGTCGCCGGACCGGCCTGCGCCGAGTGGCGTCGCGCGGAGACTGCGCACTTCATTCTCTACGGCGACGTGTCCGAGCGCACCCTGCGCACCTACGCCACCAAGATCGAACGTTTCGACGCCCTTCTGCGGACCTATTATCCGATCCAGAGCGACGTCCAGATTCCAAAGCTGGAAATCTATCTGGCGGACGGCGCGCGGGACATGCGCCGCCTCCTTCCCGATGGCTCGGAGGGCATCGCCGGCTTCTACTCCGCCGACGCGGGTCGCATCTACACGGTGACCAACATCTCAAACCCGGAGGCGCTGAGCACCCTGTTCCACGAATACGCGCACCATTTCATGTTCCAGATGTCGGCCGAGGCCTACCCGTCTTGGTTCGTGGAGGGCTTCGCCGAATACTATTCCACCGTCGTCATGGAACCCGACAAGATCGAGGTTGGACGGGAAGACCGCGGGCGGATGATGCTGTTCACGCAGCTGGGGACCAACGAATGGGCGCCCTTGGCCGACGTACTGAAATGGCGGATCAGTCGATCCGGGCGGGCCCGCCTCTTCGACTACTACGCCCAGTCCTGGGCGCTGACCCACTATCTGATGAGCACGCCCGAACGGCAGCGGATGTTGGGTCAGTATTTGAACGCCGTGATCCGGGGAGCGGACCCGATCACGGCGATGGAGACAGCGACTGGGCGCACCTCGATCGAACTCCAGAACGACATGCGCCGCTACTTTCTGGGGCGCATCACCTATTATGCGCCCCAGATCGATATCCCGATGCCCGAGGTCGCGATTTCGACCCTGGGCGCGGATGAAGGGGCCTTGGTTTGGTACGACATTCGACTGGACGACACGCCCTTGGTCGTCCCGCCCGACAACGACCCCGATGATCCGCGCTCGGAGGGGCGAAGGGTCCAGATGGCCCGCGACGCGGCCCGACATCGCGCTGAACTGATCACCGACGCCCTCGCGGCGGCGGCGCGGCGCCCAGGCCAACGCATGGCCATGCTGGTAGCCGCCCGAGCGCATCGATTGAACGGCGATCCGGCGGCGGGTCTGGCGGCGCTGCAGCCGCTTTTGTCGGACACGTCCGCGGACGCGGACGCGCTGCGCGTCGCCGCCGCGCTCCTGATGGACCAGGTCAAGGCGGCGCCGGACGCCGAGGGCGCGCGTTCCCAGCGCCGCCTCGCCAGTGCCTATTTGGGCCGGGCCATGGAACACAAGCCGCTGGACTTCCGCATCTATCTCGGCCTGAACGACACGCGGCGCGGGCAGCCCGGCTATCCCAACGCCAACGACATATCGACCCTGGAGGTCGCCACCGCCCTTACCCCTCAAGCCGACGAGAACCGGCTGAGGCTGGCCGAGGCCTATATGGCCCAGTTCCTGTGGAGTGAGGCGAAGACGATGCTCGATCCGGTCGCCAACGCGCCCCACCCCGGCGCCGACCGCGTCCGCGCCCGAACCATGCTCGCCGCCATCGCAACCGCGACCGGCGGGGTTGCGGACGTCGAGGAAGGCCCGTCGGAAGAGACCGCGCAGCCGGAGGTCGCGGCCGACTGACGTCCGCCGGCCCGTCCGACTTCCGCGGACGAGTGACTTTCGGCCCTGTCCGCGCTACCTCGCGCGGCCCAACGGATAGAACATGTCGAAACTTCCCCTCGAACAGGAGGCCCTGCGCCGCAGGACCTTCGCCATCATCGCGCACCCGGATGCGGGCAAGACCACCCTGACCGAGCACATCCTGCTCGCCGGCGGAGCCATCCGCGCCGCCGGGGCCGTGCGCGCGCGCGGCGAGAACCGGCGCACCCATTCCGACTGGATGAAGATCGAGAAGGAGCGCGGCATCTCCGTCAGCGCTTCGGTCATGACGTTCGAGCACGACGGCAAGATGTTCAACCTGCTCGACACCCCCGGGCACGAGGACTTCTCGGAAGACACCTACCGCACCCTGACCGCCGCCGACTGCGCCATCATGGTGCTGGACGCCGCCAAGGGCATCGAGCCGCAGACGCTGAAGCTGTTCGAGGTCTGCCGCCTGCGCGACATCCCGATCATCACCTTCATCAACAAGCTCGACCGCGAGGCCCAGGACCCGATGGCCCTGCTGGACGAGATCGCGTCACGGCTCCAGCTGGACCCCGCCCCGATCTGGTGGCCGGCCCAGAGCGGCAACCGCCTGCGCGGCATGGTCGAGATGGGCACGGGCCGCTTCCAGCCCTACGCCCGCAAGCCCGCCGGTTCGGCCGAGGACGTGCCCCATCCGGCCGCCCTGCCCCTGGCCGAGGCGGCGCAATATTTCGAGCCCGGCGAACACGAGGCGCTGATGGAGGCCCAGGAACTGGTCGAGGGCGGCTATCCGGCTTTCGACCGCCGGTCCTTCCTCGAAGGCCATATGACCCCGGTGCTGTGGGGCTCGGCCCTGCGCCATTTCGGCATCGAGGAACTGCTGGCGGCGATCGGCGAATGGGCCCCGCCGCCCAAGGTGATGAAGGCGCACAAGGCCGCGCCCGCCGGAACCCGCAACGCCGCCGAGCCGGTCGCGGTCACGGTCGAACCGGGAGCCGCCGAGGTCACCGGCTTCGTCTTCAAGGTCCAGGCCAATATGGACCCCAACCACCGCGACCGCATCGCCATGTTCCGCATGGCTTCGGGCAAGTTCACGCGTGGCATGAAGCTGAAGGTCCAGAACACCGGCAAACAGCTGTCCGTCAACGCCCCCATCATGTTCTTCGCCTCGGACCGCGAGCTGGCCGAGGACGCCTATGCCGGCGACGTTATCGGCATCCCCAACCACGGCGTCCTGCGCGTCGGCGACAGCCTGTCCGAAAGCGGCCTGATCCGCTTCGCCGGCCTGCCGAATTTCGCCCCCGAGATTCTTCAGCGCGTCCGGGTCAAGGATCCGCTCAAGGCCAAACATCTGAAGAAGGCGCTGGACGGCCTTGCCGAGGAGGGTGTGACCCAGCTGTTCCGCCCGGAGATGGGCTCGGACTTCATCGTCGGCGCTGTCGGCCAGCTGCAGTTCGAGGTCATGGCCGACCGGCTGGGCGAGGAATACGGCCTGGAGGTCCTCTTCGAACCCTCCCCCTGGGCCGAGGCCCGCTGGATCGGCGGGACGAAGGCGGACCTTGAGGACTTCATGGCCAAATACCGCGGCCAAATGGCCCGCGACATCGACGACGACCCGGTCTTCCTCGCCAAGTCGAGCTGGGAGACCGGTTATGTGATGGAGCGGTTCCCCGCCGTCGCCTTTACGAAGACGAAGGAGCGGGGGTAGCCGCCCGCAGCGAGTCCAGAAGCTGGACGGCGGCCTCGGGGGTGAGGACTGCCCGGTGCAGACGCCCGATGAACATGGCGTCCATCACCTTGCACCACAGGGCCAGATTCGGGTCGGGGCTGATGAAGACCGTCCAGCAGGGCCCGGGCGGCGCGGCCGCGAAAGCCTCGGCGACGCTGGCGATATCGGCGTTGTCGACTTCGCCGCGGCTCTCGCGCACGTCCTGAATCCAGTCCCAGCCGGCCAGTTCGGGCCGGCCGGCGGCGAGCCCGGCGATATGGCGCGACACGGCCGCGCCCGTGGTCGTCTCGCCGACCCTCATGAATACGCGTTTCGCCGGTTCGTCGAAACGGTGCTCGATATCCATAAAATCTCCCGCGCGGCGCGTCACAGCCAAACCTCGACGACCTGTGACGGGCCCTGCGATTCGGTCGCGGCCATTCTCGTATCCGGGGATTCGGCCCCCGGGGCTTGACGGGAGCCGCGATGATCCTGTCATCGAAATGAGCTAAGGCTCGATAAAACGGGGGATTTTGGATGAAATTGTCAGACCGCCTGATCGCCATGGCGCGCGTCATGATGCTGGGGCTCGCGTGTGCCGCTGTTCCGGGCCTCGCCCACGCCGACTGGCGCAAGGCTGAAAGCCAGCATTTCGTCGTCTACAGCGACGGCTCGGAGCGTTCGCTGCGCGACTACACGGCTCGGCTGGAGCGTTTTCATGGGCTGTTGAAGGCGCGGTTCGGCGGGGCGGCGCAAGACGACACCCGCAAGCTGCCCGTCTATCTGGTGGGGGACGCCCGGGCGCTGCGCATCGCCCAGCCCCAGCTGCCCGAAGGGATCGACGGCTATTACATGGCCAGCGAGAACGACATTTTCGCCATCCTGATCCGTGGCCGGGACGATGATCTGCTGCTGCACGAATACACCCACCACTTCATGGCGAACGCAGGCCAGGGCCGCCTTCCCGGCTGGTTCAGCGAGGGGCTGGCCGAATACTATGCGACCGCGACGGTCAGCGAGCGCGGGGCGGCGTCCTTCGGGCTGCCGAACGCCGGCCGCCAGTATCAGCTGCAGCAGGGCCGCTGGCTTCCGATGGAGCAACTGCTGCGGGCGCAGGGCTCGTTCGATATCGAAAGCCAGACCGGCCGGGGCATGTACTACGCCCAGTCCTGGGCTCTGACCCACTGGCTGCTGGCCGACCAGACACGGGCGCGAGCGCTGGGCGTTTATCTGAACGCGGTAGGCGCGGGTCGGGACCCGGTCGAAGCCTGGCAGGCGAGCTTCGGCATCGCGCCTGACGCGCTGGAAACCCAGTTGAAGGCCTATGCCCGGGGACGGCTCTACTACTCGGAACTCAACATCCCGCCGATCACGCCGGAGATCACGGTCTCGATCCTGTCGCCGGCGTGGGACACAGTGATCCTGCCGTTGGTCAACAGCCGCAGCCCGCGCCCCGAAGAGATGAACGGCCCCGTCCTGCTGGGGACCAGCCGGACCAATGCGGCTCGCTTCCCTGACGATGCGCTGGCGCTGGTCGCGCTGGGTCGCGCGGAACGGCGCTGGGGCGACCCCGCGGCGGCTGAAACTGCGTTGACCCGCGCTCTGGAGATCGAGCCCACCAACGTAGAGGGCCTGCTGCTGATGGCGGACATCGTCGAGGAACGCTCCGATCTGGCCTCCGACCAGGCCGAAATCGATCGCGAGCGCGGCGTTGCCGTGGAGCTGCTGCGCCGCGCGCTCGAGGCAGAGCCGAAGGACTATCGTGTCTACGCCGACCTGGCCCGCCTGCGTCGCGGGGCCGAGGACTATCCGACACAGGAAGACCTGATGACCTGGGCGATGGCGACGAGATATGCACCACAGGTCATGTCGATCCGTGGCGACGCGGCGATCGCGATGATGCAAGGCGGACGGTACGACGAGGCCGTCGTCCTGCTCACGCCCATCGTCAACGACCCGCATGGCGGGCCGGGCGTCCAGCAAGCCCGCCAGCTGCTGGCCCAGATCGAACACATGCGCGCCAGGACCGGGTCGGACTAATGGAGCTGGGCTGAAACTCCACGACCCGCCAGTCGAACCTCCGGCGCGGCGTCGCGTTTGCTAGTCATGGCCCAAGGGACGCGTATTGGTCCCGAAGCGGGACGACCGGAGCGCCAGCCCCCATGTTCGAATTCGGCCGGGATTTGAGGAAGCTGTTCGAAAAGGCGCGCGAGAGCGACGACCTCGGCTGGCTGGAGCTTGTCAGCGCGGACCTGGTCGCCACCGAGGCCCAGTCCCTGTCTATCGAGGCCGGGCGGGTATCCTGCGCCCATCCCTTCGACACCTGGATGCGGGCCTCGACCCTGTGGCGCGAGCACGCCCGCCGGACGGGCCGCCGGACCAGCCTCGACCGCGCGGCGGCGGCGGCCTCTGACGCGGCGCGGCACACGGCCACGCCCGACCAGACCGCGGCGGCCGCGATCGAGTCCGGCGAGATTCACCTGTTGCGCTTCGACCTGTTCGGCGGCCCGGAGAAACTGACCGCGGCCGTGGCGGACGTTCAGTCATTGACGGCGGACCGTCCGGCCACGCGTTCCGCCGCGGCGGCCCTGCACGCCCGGCTGACGGCGCGGCGGGCCCGGGTGTCAGGAGAGCCGGCAGCCATGCTGGACGCGGCCGCCCTGCTGGATGCGGCCCTGCATGGGGCCAGGGCCCTGCCGCCGACGGTCGGCGATGATCTGAGGCTGGATCGGGCGGCGCTCGGGCTGGAAGCCGGGGTGGCCCGCCGCGACGGGCGGCTGCTGGATCAGGCCGGACGTGACCTGCGGGTGCTGGTCGAATCCGCCTCGCCGGACTACCGGCCCCTGACCCGGGCCCGCGCATTGGCGCTGGCCGGCGCCGGGCTGATGGCGCTGGCCCGTCTGGCGAAGGACGAGGCCGCGACGACCCAGGGTCAGGCCCTGTTCGCCGCCGCCGCCGATCAGTTCACCGCCGACCACAGCCCGCTGGACTGGGTGGCCGTGCAGCTCGCCCCCGGCGACGCCGATACGCCGCTGGCGCGGCTGATCCAGGCCGAGACCCTGACCCGTGAACCCGGCCTGATCCTGGGCGCGCTGGCCCGTGAACGGCGGCTGGCGGCCGAGACGGCCCTTACCGAGGCCATGGGCGATGTCGAGAGCCTGACCGGGCTGGAAGCTGTCGTGCGGCGCAGTCTGGCCGAGTCTGCGGGCGCCCAGCCGCTGGAGTGGGTCGCCGACCAGATCGGCATGGCCCACCTGGCCCTGGCCAAGGCGCGTCTGACGGCGACCGAACCCCGCGCCGTCGGCATGATGCTGGCCGAGGCCATGGAGACCGCCCGCGAATGGGGCGCCCCGGCCCTGATCCAGCGCGCCGCCCTGTTGCAGCTGCAGGCGGCCGCGGCCTAGCCGCTGATTCACGCCAAGCGATCCGCTGCACATTCGCGGGTCATCGTTCGTTAACTTCCCGAATGCATCTTTTGATTGTGCAATCGGAGAATTTCATGCTTGCCGTATTAGCCACGATCTTGGGGGCACTGGGCGATCCCTCCTCGACAATGAGTCCAGATGCTCGCGCCACCATCGGCAGTTCAACCCATTTCGTCACCAAGGACCCAGCGGAACTGGAACGCCAGTACCGCCGCAGCTTCGAACTCACCGACCGCAACGGCGACGGCTACATTGATCTTGCCGAAGCGCCCATCGCGGAACGGGGACATCAAAACGCAGACGGAGATCGCATCGCGGAAGAGGCGAGCAATTCCCTGTGGGTGCGCCTCATGGATACCGGCAGCGACGGGCGGGTCGATTGGCCGGAAATGAGGGCCTACCTCATGCCCATCGGTATGCGCGCCAACGGCCTCTGACCCGCGTCAGCCTCCCAGCGCCACGAACCCGCCGTTGCCGAAGCCCGGCTTGCCGTAACGCAGCGGCTGGCCGTCTTCGGCCATGACCCGGCCGCCGGCGGCTTCCAGCACCGCCTGCCCTGCCGCCGTGTCCCATTCCGAGGTCGGGCCGGTGCGTGGATAGGCGTCGAAACGGCCCTCGGCGACCAGACAGAATTTCAGCGAGGAATCCATACCCTGCCACTGGACGCAGCCATGGCGCGACGCCAGCCGTTCGGCCTCGACGTCGGTCATGGAGTGGCTCATCAAGGCCATCGGCGAGGCGGGCCGGTTGCGCACCTTGACGGCCTGCCAGACCTCGCCGAAACGGCGGCGAAACGCTCCGGCGCCCGGCGCGGCGCTGCGCCAGGTGGTGGCCGTCGCGGGCGCCGTGATCACTCCGGCGACGGGCGCGCCATTGTGGATCAGAGCAATATTGACGGTGAAGCTTTCGCGCCCCTCGATGAAGCCTCGGGTGCCGTCCAGCGGATCGATCAGCCAGAACCAGTCCTCGGCGGACGCGGGCGCCCCGTCCGCGGCGACGGCCTCCTCGGCCACGGTCTGAATGCCGGGATACAGGGTCGCCAGACGCGCGAGGATCAGGGCCTCGGCCTCCTGGTCGGCGCGGGTGACCGGACTGTCGTCGGCCTTGGACTCAGCCACCACCCCGTTGCGCCAGTACGGCAGAATGACGCGCGCGGCGTCTTCGGCGAGGTCAGCCAGCGCCTCCGTCAGTGCGCCGGACCCGAGGTCGGCGATCAGTCGTTTGTTCATGCCCGCCCGATTAGAGCATCGGACCGGTTTCGCGAACCGGCAAATCAGGTCAGCGTCCGGCCAGCTTCCGACTGTTGCGCGCAAGGCCCGATGACCGACACAGCCCCCGCCTCTCCCCTTCCCGACGGCCAGGCCCTGGCGGCGTTGATCGCCGGCAAGCTGTGCCACGACTTCATCAGCCCGGCCGGCGCGATCAGCTCGGGCCTCGACCTGCTGAAAGACCCCACCGCCCAGGACATGCGCGACGACGCCATGGGGCTGATCGAGGCCAGCGCCAGGAAGATGGTGGCCCTTGTCGCCTTTGCCCGCGTGGCCTTCGGCGCGGCGACCTCGGCCGAGCGGTTTTCGGGCGCCGAACTGGGCGGATTAGTCTCGGGCCTGACCGAGGGCGGTCGGGCGACGCTGGAGTGGGCGGTCGCGGACACGAGCTATTCCAAGGCCCAGTCGCGGGCGCTGGTGAACCTGGCCTATCTGACCATGGCCGCGCTGCCCTCGGGCGGGGTGGCGACCATCGCGACGCGATCCGACGGCGCCCGACTGGTCATTGAGGGTCGGGCCGAAGGCGCCCGCGCCCGCCTGAAGGGCGAAGCCGTCGCCGGACTGGCCGGGCAGCCCCTCTCTGAGGGTTTGTCCGGCCAATGGATCCAGCCCTACTGGCTCTGGCTGACCGCCCATGACGCCGGCGGATCGCTGGACGTCGAGGCCGAGGAGGGGCGGGTCGTACTGACCGCCCACATGCCTAACTGACACTTAAGCCGGTTTCCCAAGGAGTCATTAACCGGCGTGGGCCGATTATGGGACTCACGTACACGCGGGCGTTGTGTATCACAGTTCCGGAACCCAGATTTTGACCCCCAAAACCTGTCTGATCGTCGACGACAGCCGGATCATCCGCAAGGTCGCGCGCCGCATCATCGAGGGACTCGGCTTCGAGGTCGACGAGGCCGCCGACGGGTCCGAAGCCCTGGCCTTCTGCGGTGGCGTGATCCCGGATGTCATCCTGCTGGACTGGTCAATGCCGGTAATGGACGGCATGACCTTTCTGCGCCGCCTGCGCGCCCTGCCCGGCGGATTGGCCCCCAAGGTCCTGTTTTGCACCATCGAGACCCGCGCCGAACGCATCGCCGAGGCCCTGTTGGCCGGAGCGGACGACTATGTGATGAAGCCTTTCGACGGCGAGATCCTGACCTCGAAATTCGCTGAAGTGGGGGCTGTCTGACTCCATGAGCCCGGACGACTTCGATCGCCTGCAATCGCTGATGGCCTCGCGCGCGGGCTTCCGGCTGACGCGCGACCGGATGAAGCTGGCCGAGCACCGGCTGGGTCCCGTGGCCCGGCGCGAGGGGTTCGAGACCGTCGACGCCATGCTGGGCTCGCTCTGGGCCAAGCCGGTCGCCAGCCTGGGCTGGGCCGTGATCGAGGCCCTGCTGAATCCCGAAACATGGTTCCGGCGCGACCGGGTCAGTTTCGACACCTTCGGCAAGGAACTGCTGCCCGCGCTCGGCAAGGCCCGCGGCGGCCAGCCAGTCAAGGTCTGGTCCGCCGGCTGTTCGACCGGCCAGGAGGCCTGGTCGCTGGCCATCGCCGCCCAAGAGGCCGGCGTCGCCGTCGAAATCGTCGCCACCGACCTGTCCCAGCGCGCGCTGGAGAAGGCCCGTTCCGGGGCCTACACCGGGTTCGAGATCCAGCGCGGCCTGAAGGCCGAGACCATGCTACGGTGTTTCGACCAGGCCGAGGACGCCTGGATCGCCAAGGCCGAGCTGCGGGCCATGGTCCATTTCGACCGCGCCAATCTGGTCGATGCCTCGACCGACGCCCGTCAGTTCGACATCATTTTCTGCCGCCACGTTCTCGACGACGCCGATCCGGCCCGACGCGGTGAGATGTTCGACAATCTGGAACGGCGGCTGGTCGATGACGGTTGCCTGTTCCTCGGCCCTGACGAGCAGCCGGAGAACGACAGCATCGCCTTCCGCCCGGTCGCGGGCCGCAAGGGTCTGTTCGTCAAATCCCCGGCGGCGCTGAGGCGGGTGGCCTGAGGCCCAGGGTGAACGTCCGTCAGACGGACGGCTTTTCGGGCCTCCATTGATTCGGGTACGGCTTCCCACACAGCAACGAACCAGCCGCCACGCGGTTATAGCTTCACCGGCGGCACTCCCCGGCGAGGGATGACGCGTGAAAGTCAGCAAGCCGGAGCTTTCGTTCCGCAACCGGGTGGCCAGGATCTGGGGCGGCCTTGAGGAGACGGTGCGGACCGCGGACGATCCCGACGTCGCGGTGGCCGACTTTTTTCAGGTTACGCTCCAGCAGCTCGTTGCGTGGCGCACCGCCGAGGGCCGGCAACGCTGCCCCGGCGTCACCACGAGAGGCCATGGCTGCCGGAACTACGCCTCGGCCGTGATCGACTATGATCCACGCCTCTGGATCTCTCGCGACCCGGGATTCTGCCCGACCCATATGAGGTCGGGGCAAGAGCTGGCGGCGGAGCGCCGCGGTCCGCCCGCGCCCGCGCCGCAGGCCGCCGGTCGAAAGGTCTCGGCTGAGGATGACGGGGGCCTCCCAGCCCGCTAGCCTGCCCCTTCATCGGGGAGGATGACTCATGCGGCTGCTCTGGCTCGTCGGTTCGTTGGCGCTCGCGCTGCTGATTGCGGTGCTGACCTTGCAGGTTCCCGCGCCCGCAAGCGTCGGCGCCCCGGCCTCCGCCTTCTCGGCCGGGCGGGCCATGGCCGACATCCGCGAGATCGCCCGCCGCCCGCATCCGGTCGGTTCGGCTGACCATGCGCGGGTCCGGGCCGTGCTGCTGCAACGGATGGAGGCGCTGGGCCTGCAGACCTCGACCCAGACCGGCGCCCTCTCGCCTGCGGCCGTCCGTCGGTTCGAGCGTGAAAGCGGCTCCGCGGCCGGGGTCGAGCTGACCAACCTCATCGGCGTCCTGCCCGGGCAGGACCCGCGCCTGCCCGCCGTCGCCCTGATGGCCCACTATGACACCGTGCCCGACTCGGCCGGGGCGGCGGACGACGCCGCCGGCGTGGCCGCCATCCTCGAGGCTGTTCGCGCCATCCGCGCCCGCGGGCCGGCAGACCGCACCCTGGTCGTTCTGCTGACCGACGGCGAGGAGCTGAACCTCGACGGCGCCCGCGCCTTCTGGGGCGGCCATCCCCTGCGCGACCGCATCGGGGCGGTGGTCAATCTGGAAGCGCGCGGCGGCGGCGGCCGGGCCATGATGTTCGAGACCGGGCGCGGCAATGCCGGGACCATCAGCCTGTTCGCCCGCGCCGGCGCCCGGGCGACCGGCGGCGTCTCGTCCAACTCGCTGGCTGTGTTCGTCTATGAAGCCATGCCCAACGGCACCGACTTCACCATCCCCAAGGACCGCGGCGTCCAGGGGATCAACCTCGCCTTCATCGGCCGACCGGAACAGTATCACGCCGCCGTCTCGACCCCCGACGCGCTCGATCAGGGCAGCGTGCAGCATATCGGATCGCAAGCGTTGGAGACGGCGGACGCCCTGTTGCGCGCGCCCGCCCTGCCCGCCGCGACCGAAAACCTCGTCTATGCCGACCTGTTCGGTCGCGTCGTCGTCGGCCATTCGCCGGTCATGGGCTGGGGCCTGCTGGGACTGGCCTTCGTCGGGCTCGGCCTCGCCGTCTGGCGAGCCAGATCCCACGCCGGCCTGACCTTCGCCGACGCCGGGCGAGGCGCAGTGGACGGCCTCTGGTTCCTGTCGACGGGACTGGTCCTGACCCAGCTCGTGCGCCTTCTGGCCGGACCCATGTCGGGGCGGGCAGAGAGCGCTGACGCTTACTACACCCTGCTGGCCCGCCTGCCGTGGATGGAGGCCGGGGCGGCCCTGACCGTGCTGGCGGTGGCGCTGGCCCTGTTCGGCGGACGGACGCGTCTGGACCGCCGGATCGTCGCCGGGGCCATAGCGGTCGCCGCCGTCGTCGCCCTGGTTCTCGGCGGAGTGAACACGATCGTCATCGGCGCGGCCATCATCGCCGCCGGCCTGTCGCTGTTCCCCGGCCTCGCCGCCCGCTCGACCTGGGGCGGCTGGACGGGCCTGATCGGCCTCGTCCTTACCCTCGGGACGGTGGCGCAGGCCCTCGCGCCCGAGGCCGCCTTCCTGTTCATCTGGACGGGCCTGCTGGCGGCGGTCGCCGCCGCCCTCGCCGCCTTCCTCGACCCCGGCCTGACCCGCCCCCGCTCTCTGGCCCCGGCAGCCGTCGCCGCCGTGCTCGGCGGCGCCTGGATCATGGGTCAGGCCCACACCGTCTTCCTCGGCATCGGCATGAACATGCCGGGCGTGCTGGTCTTGCTCGGCCTGCTGGTGCTGATGCTGATCCGGCCGCTCAGCCCGGAGCAGGGACTGGCGCGCCCCCTGCTGATCGCGGCGGCGGCGGCCCTGTTCCTCGGCGTCGGCCTGTCGGTCGCGGCCCGGGTCGTGGAGCCGATGGTCGCCGCCAGCACCGCCTGAGCCGGCCATGGCCGGGCGGGAGGTTCATCACCACGGGACAACGGAAGTCACAAAGGACACGACGCGACCGGGGATGTGTCCGCGTCGACGTCTTTCCGGAGTCTTGTGACCGCGGCGTACGCCGCATTGTTTCGATAACCTCGAAAGCGACTCCGGCTCCGTAATCCGCTGAGGACCCGTCGTGCCCGTCGTGAACCCGTTGTGCCCGCTGTGATGAACCAGCGATCTCCGGCCACCGGCCCCCGCCCTCAGCCCCCGTCGGTCCACACCGTCTTGTACAGGTCGAAGCGGCGGTCGCGCAGATTGCGCACCGTGCCCTGTGACTTGGCCCAGGCCAGGTCCGACAGGTCCAGGTCCGCCACCGTCACCGTCTCCACATTCTCCGACGCCTCCGCCGCCACGCCATCTCTCGCGAACGGGAAGTCGCACGGCGTCAGGATGCAGGACTGGGCGTACTGGATGTCCATGTTCTCGACGTTGGGCAGATTGCCGACATTGCCCGACAGGATGACGTAGCACTGGTTCTCGATCGCCCGCGCCTGCGAGCAATAGCGCACCCGCAGATAACCCTGCCGGTTGTCGGTGCAGAACGGCACGAACAGCAGCCGCGCGCCCTCGTCGACCAGCCGCCGCGCCAGCTCCGGGAACTCCGAGTCATAGCAGATCAGCACCCCGATCGGGCCGCAGTCGGTGGGGATGGCGTGCACCCGGTCGCCGCCCTTGATGTTCCACCAATGCCGCTCGTTCGGCGTCGGGTGAATCTTCTCCTGCTCGTGCACCGAGCCGTCGCGCAGGAAGACATAGGCGACGTTCTGGATGTCGCCGTCCTCGGTCTGGGTCGGGTGGGAGCCGCCGATGATGTTGATGTTGTACTCGACCGCCATCTTGCGCATCGCCTCGACGAAGCGCGGCGTGTAGCGGGTCAGGGCCTCAATCGACTCCACCGGGGTCAGCTTCTTCTTCTCCAGCGACAGCAGCTGGAGCGTGAACAGCTCGGGGAAGACCACAAAGTCCGAACGGTAGTCCGAGGTCACGTCGACGAAATATTCGACGTTGGCGATGAACTCCTCGAAACTGGCCACCTTGCGGGCCTGCAGCTGCACCGTCGCCACCCGCACCGTCTCCTTGACCGCGAAGGCCGCGCCCCGACCGTGCGTCTCGGTATAATAGGGATTGCGCCAGACCATGTGCGCCGCATGGCCCATCGAGGCCGTGTCCGAGCTCAGATAGTTCTCCAGCACCCCGATCGGCTCGAAGCCGCCGCGCATGTGGAAGCCGATCACCGGGTCGTTGAGCTTGCGCGCCGTGACCGCGTCCAGATAGTCGCGGGCGTCGGGCCAGGCCGCCTTGCGCCGCGCCAGCCCCGGCATCCGCCCGCCGAAGACGATGCCGCGCAGGTTCTCCGCCTCGCACAGGTCGCGCCGCGCGTCATACAGCCGCTGGCCGATGCGCAGCCGGCGGCGGTCGGGATCGACGCACACCTCCATGCCGTAGAACCAGTCCCCGACCGGATCATGCCGCGCCGCGTATCCGCCGCCGGTGATCTGGGTCCAGGTGTGCGGCGACATCGCCGTCTTCTCGTCGATGCGAAAGCCGGCGGCGTAGCCGACGATCTCATCGGCGTATTCGACCACGAACTGGCCGTCCGGGAAGGCCGCGATCTGCCCCCGCAACATGCCCGGCGTATAGGCCGGCATGTCCTTGTAGACCTTGGCCACCAGGGCCGAGATCGCCCCGACATCGGCCAGTCTGGCGTTGCGGATATTGAGGACGGCGGGCTTGGAGCGTTTTGTCATCCGCCCTGAACGCACGGCGGCGCTTGGGGATCAAGCCCGTCGCAAAGGCCGACTCCGGTCGATCCCGTCGCGACGGCTTCCAAGCCGTCGAAGACCGTCGGTCGCAAGCTTCCTGCCGCCTGGTTTTGCGCGGAAACGGATTTTCGGCCTTGTCGACGCCAGGGCCGAAGAGCCGTCGCTCGGCAGACCGGGCCGGGGCCTCCAACCCTCTCCGCTCCCAGCCCCGGTCATATCCCGGCCGAACTCGGGGTTTGACAGGCGTTCTCCTGATCGGGGACGGATCGTTCCATGGCCTCGTTCATCGCAGAAAACAGGGTCTCGGCGGTGATCGGCTTGGCGAGGTGAACGTCAGCGCCCGCGGTCCTGCTGGCCTCGACATGTTCCCGCATCGCATTCGCCGTCATCATGACGATCGGAACGTCCCGACAGGGTGATGTCGCCGCTCGGATCCTCCGCACGGCTGTGAGGCCGTCCATGACCGGCATCTGCATATCCATAAGGATGATGTCGAAGAGCGAAGCGAACGCGGCGTCTACGGCTTCCTGTCCATCGACCACGCTCACGACCTCGGCCACTCCGGACAACATCAACTCGACCACCTTGCGGTTGGTGGGGTGATCATCGGCGATCAGCACCCGCAGGGGGCGATCCGGAGATTCGACGGCCGCGGCAGTCGAGCGCTTGTCTTCCGGGGCGCTGACGGATTCCAGCGGAAGGTCAAACCAGAAGGTCGAACCCACCCCCGGTTGGCTCTCGCAATCCAGCGCGCCTCCCATGAGTTCCACCAGATCGCGACAGATGGACAGGCCGAGACCGGTCCCGCCGAATTTGCGCGTGGTTGTCTCGTCGGCTTGTTGGAATCTGTTGAACAGCCGGCCCCTGGTTTCCGGCGGAAAGCCAATTCCTGTGTCCGACACCGAGAAGCGGATCAGTCCGCCTGAACGCTTTTCAACCGACAGGACGATCTTTCCTGTCGAGGTGAATTTCGCGGCGTTGCTGAAAAAGTTGCCCAGCACCTGCCGGATTCGCAGAGGGTCCCCTCTGTAAAAGCCATCAAGGCCTTCTTCGATAATGATCCCATAGGCCACGGCTGCATTGACGTTCTGCAGTTTGAATTTTTCGTGGTTGAATTCTGCCAATTCCCGCAGATTGAATGCTTCGAGGCTTAATTTGAGTTCGCCGGCCTCAATCTTGGCCGTATCGAGCAGGTCCGACAGCAAGGCCGTCAGCGTTTCGCCGGATGAGCGAATGATATCCAGCAGTTCAAGTTGGTCACGCCGGTCGCATTTGCGGGTCAGGATGTCCGAGGCCGCCACAATCCCGTTGAGGGGCGTACGGAGTTCGTGGCTCATGTTCGCCAGGAATGCCGATTTTGCACGCCCGGAGGCCTCGGCGGCGTCCAGGGCGGCCTGGAGCGCAACATTCATATGGTGCTGCTCGGTCACGTCCTCACTGACAGTGACGACATAGGCAGGCTGACCGTCCTCAAAGGTCGCGGTTTTCCGGGTCGTCCAGTACCGCTCGCCCCGGTCCCGGGTTGTGACCAGCGCGCTATGCTCGACCTTCACCTGTTTGCTGAGAATGACCTCCTGATCCTCGTCCCAGGATCGCTGCGCCTCTTCAGCGGGAAAGAGTTCATGAACTGTCTTCCCCACGGCCTCGGCTGACGACAGGCCCGTGGCTTCTTCAGCCGCTCGATTGATCAGGACAAACTTGCCGGTGATCGCCTCCTTCACGACGAGCAGGGCCGGCAGCATTTCCATGATCGTCCCGTAGAACGCTTCTCTTCGTGCGACTGAACGCCGCTCGTGGTCAGCGTGCTCGGCCACCTCGTTCAGGCGCGAGGACGTCTCGGACAGTCGCCGTTCGACCTCGGCCGTCGCCGCTTCCGCGGCATGCCGTTCGATGACGCTGGACGCCACGACCGAGAGGTTCTGGATCGATCGGATCTGCCGCCCTGTCGGCGAGAAGGCTTCCCGGTGATAGATCGCTATGACCCCGAGGACCTGCCCAATCACGCCCCGGATGGGTTGCGACCAGCACGCACGCAGACCCAACTCTTCGGCGAAGGTCTTGAACTTGGCCCACAGCGGATCAGACTGAATATCTTCGACAACGACCAGACAGTTGCCGAAGGCTGCGGTGCCGCACGGGTTGGCGTCCGGACCGACGGCGGACCCACTGATTGTCTGGTTGTAGATGTCCGGCAGGCTCGGGGCCGCGCCCAGAAGAAGATGCTCCCCTGCCTCGTCCAGGAGCATGATACTGGCCACGGAGCCAGGATGGATCCGCTCGGCAAGCCTCACGATGGCTTCGAGCAATCCTGACAGGGGCAGGTCCATTCCCAGGACGTCCAGGGACAACGCCTCCGGGGAAAGGAGCGAATTGGCAGGTGGCTTTGCCTCGCCGGCGCCGCGCTGGTTTTCCTCGGGATCCAAAAACGCTTCTCCGACCATCGTCTCCGGAGTGATGCAAGCACACCGTCTCACTATTATGGGTTAACTGTGCCGAAATATCCGCCCGGGAGTGGGAGGTGGGTCGGGATGGGACTCACGACGGTCGTTGACGCTGACTCGACCGGCCAACTGCACCACAGTCGTCCCGCCACAGCAGGTAGCCACCGATGAACGGGGCGACACCAGCGATCGGGGGGCGGAGCGGATCCCCCGACGTCAAAATCGGACGTACCTCCGCGACCTGCAAAAAAGAACATATTGGCAACCAGAACAAACCGTGTACTAACTCCGTCTCACACAGGGAGCGGGTCCAGGCGGGTCTCTCCCGGAACCAGATGGGAATCATGGCAAGGGAGAGTGGCAAGGTGGCAGCTCAGGCGAATTTGAAGTTGGTGACGCGGGACGACGGCGACAAGCAGCGGGCTCTGGAGGCGGCGATCGCCCAGATCGACCGCGCCTTCGGCAAGGGCTCGGTGATGAAGCTCGGCAAGGGCGGCGCGGCGCTGGAGGCGATTCCGTCCGTCTCGACCGGCTCGCTCGGCCTCGACATGGCGCTGGGCATCGGCGGCCTGCCGCGCGGCCGCGTGATCGAGGTGTTCGGACCGGAAAGCTCGGGCAAGACGACGCTGGCCCTGCACACCGTGGCCGAGATCCAGAAGGCCGGCGGCACCGCCGCCTTCGTCGACGCCGAACACGCGCTCGATCCGGGCTACGCCCAGAAGCTGGGCGTCAACCTCGACGACCTGCTGGTGTCGCAGCCCGACACGGGCGAACAGGCGCTGGAGATCGTCGACACCCTGGTGCGCTCGGGCGCCGTGGACATCGTGGTGATCGACTCCGTCGCCGCCCTGACGCCGCGGGCCGAGATCGAGGGCGAGATGGGCGACAGCCTGCCTGGTCTTCAGGCGCGCCTGATGAGCCAGGCGCTGCGCAAGCTGACCGCCTCGATCAACAAGTCGCAGTGCATCGTCCTGTTCATCAACCAGATCCGCCACAAGATCGGCGTCATGTACGGCTCGCCGGAGACGACGACGGGCGGCAATGCGCTGAAATTCTACGCCTCGGTCCGTCTCGACATCCGCCGCACCGGCGCGATCAAGGACCGCGACGAGGTCGTCGGCAACACCACCCGGGTCAAGGTGGTCAAGAACAAGGTCGCCCCGCCGTTCCGCGAGGTCATCTTCGACATCATGTACGGCGAGGGCATCTCCAAGCTGGGCGAGATCATCGACCTGGGCGTCAAGGCCGGAATCGTCGAGAAGTCGGGCAGCTGGTTCTCCTACGACAGCCAGCGCATCGGCCAGGGCCGCGAGAATGTGCGCGCCTTCCTCAAGGCCAATCCCGACATCGCCGACTCGATTGAAAAGGCGGTCCGCGCCTCGACCACCAAGATCGCCGAGGAGCTGCTGGGCACGCCCGAACCCGACGAGGGCCAGGACCTCGAGGGCTGATCCGGACGGAGCGAACGCTGTGGACGCAGTGAACGCTTCGGACGGTGTTTTTCGCGGCCGGCTTTGGACTCCCTGGACTCTTTGGACCCTGTTTTTCAGCGGCCCCGGGTTTGGACTCTTTAGACTCTCTGGACTCGCTTTTCTGACTCATCACCTTCTCCGGCCGGGTCCCGCGACCCGCCTCCGACCCCCGCGGGCCGGGCCGGACGGAGCGGGCCGCCCGATCTCCACCCGGATCGGGCGGCCTTTTTTCTTGCCGTAACAGCCAGGCTGTCAGAGGCTTCCCCGACCGGAGGACCCCGACCATGACCCTGCCGACCACCCTGACCCTTGCCCGCACCGCCCTCTATGCCGGCCTGCTGGCGGGGGCGCTCGACATCATCGCGGCCATCGTGACCAATCCGCAGGTCCCGGCCCGGGTCGTGCTGCAGTCCGTCGCCAGCGGTTTGCTCGGTCCGGAGGCGTATCGCGGCGGCTGGCCGACCGCCTGGTTGGGGCTGACGTCTCATTTCGCCATCATGCTGGTCATCGCCGTGATCTTCGTGGCCGCCGCCGCCGCGATCCCGGCGCTGCGCCGCTTCTGGATCCCGGTCGGCGTGATGTTCGGCGTCGCGGTCTGGCTGGCCATGGCCTTCGTGGTGGTGCCGATGTCGGCCTCGCCGCTGACGCCCCCCGCCGACCTGATGACGGCGTTGAAGCCGATCGCGGTGCATATCGTGGCCGTCGGCCTGCCGATCGCCTGGGTGGCCCGCCGCATGCTCGGCGCCGGCTGAGCCGCCTCGCTCACGGGCGGGTGATGCATTGGGGCTGAAACCCCTATATGAGGCGCGTTCCCCGTTTCTCCCCCGACCGAACGCACCGTCATGTCCAGCCTGAACCAGATCCGCTCGAGCTTCCTCGACTATTTCGCCGCCGACGGCCACGAGAAGGTCCAGTCGGCCCCGCTGGTGCCGCAGAACGACCCGACCCTGCTGTTCGTCAACGCCGGCATGGTGCCGTTCAAGAACGTCTTCACCGGCCAGGAAACCCGCGCCAACAAGCGCGCCACCAGCTCGCAGAAATGCGTCCGCGCCGGCGGCAAGCACAACGATCTGGACAATGTCGGCTACACGGCCCGGCACCATACCTTCTTCGAAATGCTGGGGAATTTCTCCTTCGGCGACTATTTCAAGGAACACGCCATCGAGATGGCGTGGAACCTCGTCACCAGGGAATTCGGCATGCCCGCCGACCGGCTGATGGCCACCGTCTATATCGACGACGACGAGGCCTTCGACCTGTGGAAGAAGATCGCCGGACTGCCCGAGAGCCGCATCACCCGTATCGCCGGCTCGGACAATTTCTGGTCCATGGGCGACACCGGCCCGTGCGGCCCCTGCACCGAAATCTTCTACGACCATGGCGACCACATCTGGGGCGGCCCTCCCGGCACGCCGGAAGAGGACGGCGACCGCTGGGTCGAGATCTGGAACCTGGTCTTCATGCAGTTCGACCAGCAGGCCGACGGCTCGCGCTCGCTCCTGCCGAGGCCGTCGATCGACACCGGCGCGGGGCTCGAGCGGGTCGCGGCCGTGCTGCAGGGCGTGCACTCCAACTATGAGACCGATCTGTTCCGCACCCTGATCGCGGCCTCGGAGCATGAGACCAACACCTCGGCCGAGGGCGACCGCACCCCCAGCCACCGGGTCATCGCCGACCACCTGCGCAGTTCGTCCTTCCTGATCGCCGACGGGGTGACCCCCTCGAACGAAGGGCGCGGCTATGTGCTGCGCCGGATCATGCGCCGGGCCATGCGCCACGCCCATTTGCTGGGCGCCGCCGATCCCCTGATGCACCGTCTGGTGCCGACGCTGGTGGCCGAGATGGGCGAGGCCTATCCCGAGTTGCGCCGCGCCGAGGCCTTCATCACCGACACCCTGAAGCAGGAAGAGATCCGCTTCCGCACCACCCTCGGCCGCGGCATGGGCCTGCTTGAGGACGCGTCGCGCGACCTCGGCGAGGGCGGCGTGCTGTCCGGCCAGACCGCCTTCACCCTGTACGACACCTACGGCTTTCCGCTCGACCTGACCCAGGACGAGGCCCGTCGGCGCGGCTTCACCGTCGACACCGACGCCTTCGACGCCGCCATGAACGCGCAGAAGACGCGCAGCCGTGAGCACTGGACCGGCTCGGGTCAGACCGCCTCGACCGGCGAATGGCTGGCCCTGCGTGAACGCCTCGGCCCGACCGTCTTCACCGGCTATGACGCCGTCGAGGGCTCGGGCGAGGTGCTGGCCATCGTGCGCGGCGGATCGTCCGTGGACGAACTGTCCGCAGGCGAAACCGCCGAGGTCCTGTTCGATCAGACCCCCTTCTATGGCGAAGGCGGCGGCCAGGCCGGCGACCGCGGCGAGATCGAATGGACCGACGCCTCGGGCCAGCAGTGCTCGGCCACAGTGCTGGATGTCCAGAAACACGCCGGCGACCTGTTCGCCCACCGCATCGAAGTGACCTCGGGCGTGCTCGCCATCGGCGCCCGGGCCCAGTTGCGCTCGGCGCCCGACGCTCGCCTGACCACTCGCGCCAACCACTCGGCCGCCCACCTGCTGCACAAGGCCCTGGCCAATGTTCTGGGCGGCCACGTCGCCCAGAAGGGCCAGATGGTCGACGCCGAACGCCTCCGCTTCGACTTCAGCCACAACGCCCCTGTCACCGAGGACGAGCTGGCCCGGATGGAGGACGAAGTGAACGCCGTCATTCGCCAGAACCTGCCCGCCGAAACGAAGATGATGGCCCCGCAGGAGGCCATCGCCGCCGGCGCCATCGCCCTGTTCGGCGAGAAATACGGCGACGAGGTGCGGGTGTTGACGCTGGGCCGGTCCCTGACGGACGACGCGCCCTATTCGGTCGAACTGTGCGGCGGCACCCACGTCGCCCGCACCGGCGACATCGCCCTGTTCAAGATCGTGTCCGAGACCGGCATCGCCGCCGGCGTGCGCCGTATCGAGGCCCTGACCGGCGAGGCCGCGCGCCAGTTCCTGCTGGCCCAGGCCGGGGTGGCGAAGTCGCTGGCCCAGTCGTTCAAGATCCAGCCCGCGGACGTCCCCGCTCGCGTCGAGGCCCTGACCGCCGACCGCCGCGCGCTGGAGAAGCAGGTCGCCGAGCTGAAGAAACAGCTGGCCCTCGGCGGCGGCGGTTCGGCCAACGCCGGACCGGAAGAGATCAACGGCGTCAAACTGATCGCCCGCGTGCTGGACGGCGTCGATGGCAAGGGCCTGCGCGGCGTAGCCGAGGACTTCCGCAAACAGGTCGGCTCGGGCGTCGTCGCCCTGATCGGCGTCACCGAGGGCAAGGCGGCCATCACCGTCGCCGTGACCAATGACATGATCGGCAAGGTCAATGCGGCCGACCTCGCCCGTGTCGCCGTGATCACCATGGGCGGTCAGGGCGCCGGCGGCAAGCCGGACTTCGCCCAGGGCGGAGCGCCCGACGGGTCGAAGGCGGAAGAAGGTCTGGCGGCGGTGCGGGCGGCGCTGGCGGGCTAAGCGTCCGCCCCGGTCTGCAAATCCACAGCCGCCAGCTTCCAGTCGAACAGACCCCGCCGCTCCATGATGAGCGCCAGGTGGTCGTCGGGCTGGTCCCGATCCGTCAGGGTGACAGCGAACTCATCGAGGTTGCGATAGCCCCAGGCCTGGTGGATGTCGTCGCCGTCGGCCTCGTCTCCGGGCGGTTCAGGCGCGGGGCGGCGCGTCGGGTCGGGGGCTTCGGCCGTGGTGACCATGTGGGCGACCACCTGGGGCGTGACCAGCGTATCGACCGCCCCGGACAGGATCATCGGCGCCAGCATCATGCCCAGACCGCCGAGACCGCTGTCGGTCACGCGCGGATCGCGGCTCATGCGCGCCATCAGTTCGGTGTTGAGCTCGGACTTCAGGCTTTCGCGCAACGACGGAAAGTCGACCAGTTTCTCGATCTTGGCCTCATCCCCGGCCTTGGCCGCGCGGATCAACGCCTGCGCCGCCAGCACCGGCGCAACGGCCCAGGCGATTCCGAACAGGGCCACGGCCCCGACGGCGACGCCGACGATCAGTGATTTCTTCATGCAACCCTCTGGCGTCGTAACGCCTCCCTACCGCTACGGTTGCCCGAGTCGCGCAGGGTCGCCAAGGGGCGGCGCTTTCAACCGCCCTCGACCGTCGGCGCGGCCCGCGTCTCGGGAGCCGGCGCAACGCCGTCGGGCAGGCCGACATGGACCAGTTTCCACTCGAAGGGACCCTTGCGCTCGAAGGTGAAGACCGTTTCGGATCCGCCCTCGTCAGTGACGCTCATCCGCGCCCGGTTCATGCCCCAATAGACCGGCTTGGGCATCGGCCCCCCGGTGATCGTGGCGTCCGGAGACGGCTGGGGTCCGGCGCGCTGTGACGCATAGCGGCCCTCGCCGCGGGTCAGGGCCGCAAGAGCGGCGGGGGTCAGATAGGCCTCGACATCCGGCGCAGGAGCCGCCGTCGCCTGTTCGATCTGGCGACGTACGGCGCCGATGGGGTCGTCCATGAAGGACGGCGCCGGGGCGGCGGCGGCCGGATTGCCGTCCAGCTGTGGCCGCAGGGACTGGCGCACGGCGGGGAAATCGATCAATCGCGCCAGACCTGCGGCGTCACTGGCCTCGGCCGCCGAACGTATGCCGAAGAAGGCTACGGCGGGTGCGGCGAACCAGGAGATCACCACCCCCAGCACGGCGAACAGGATCAGATTGCCGAAGAGCCCGCCGAGCCCGCGTTGCCGTTTCGGGCTCCGGGCCCACACCGGCTGATGGTGGTCGTCGGATGGCGTGTTCAAGATCGTCTTCCTCTCGTCAGGCGCCATCAATGCACGAACAGGGACCCGGCTCAAACGAAAGGCCCGCCGGACGCGAATCCGGCGGGCCTTGTTTGTTTGGCCGCGGCCTGTTTGTTGGGCCGCGGTCGTCGGCCCTTCGGGACCTCCCGACCCGATGCGGCCTCGCGCTTCGCGTATGCCCCGCGCTCAAGCAGCGAGCCGCCGCGCCGCGAGCGATAACGCTCCGCTACTATGCCTTCATCGCCGCGGTCAGGTTCTCGGCGACCTTGTCGAGGAAGCCCTCGGTGGTCAGCCAGCCCTGCTGATCGCCAACGAGCAGCGCCAGGTCCTTGGTCATGTGGCCGGCCTCGACCGTCTCGACGACGACCCGTTCCAGGGTGTCGGCGAAAGTGGCCAGCTCGGCATTGCCGTCCAGCTTGGCGCGGTGCGAGAAGCCGCGCGTCCAGGCGTAGATCGAGGCGATGGAGTTGGTCGAGGTCGCTTCGCCCTTCTGGTGCTGGCGGAAGTGGCGGGTGACGGTGCCGTGGGCGGCTTCCGACTCCAGGATCCTGCCGTCCGGAGTCATCAGCACCGAGGTCATCAGTCCCAGCGAGCCGAAGCCCTGCGCCACCACGTCGGACTGGACGTCGCCGTCGTAGTTCTTGCAGGCCCAGACAAAGCCGCCCGACCATTTGATGGCCGCGGCCACCATGTCGTCGATCAGTCGGTGCTCATAGGTCAGGCCGGCGGCCTTGAACTTGGCGGCGAATTCCCTGTCGAACACATCCTGAAAGATGTCCTTGAAGCGCCCGTCATAGGCTTTCAGGATGGTGTTCTTGGTCGAGAGATAGACCGGGAAATTGCGGCCCAGACCAAAGGCGAAGCTGGCGCGGGCGAACTCGGTGATCGAGTCGTCGAGGTTGTACATCCCCATGGCCACCCCGGCCGAGGGGAACTGGAACACCTCATGTTCGATCACCGCGCCGTCATCGCCGGTGAAGGTCATCATCAGCTTGCCGGGACCAGGAACGAGGAAGTCCGTGGCCTTGTACTGATCGCCGAAAGCGTGACGGCCGACCACGATGGGCTGGGTCCAGCCGGGCACCAGCCGCGGCACGTTCGAGCAGATGATCGGCTCGCGGAAGACCACGCCGCCGAGGATGTTGCGGATCGTGCCGTTTGGCGACTTCCACATCTTCTTCAGGCCGAACTCCTTCACCCGCGCCTCGTCGGGAGTGATGGTGGCGCATTTCACGCCCACACCATGCTTCTGGATCGCGTGGGCCGCATCCACCGTCACCTTGTCATCGGTGGCGTCGCGGTTTTCCATCGACAGGTCGTAATAGTCGAGCTCGACGTCCAGGAACGGGAAGACCAGCTTGTCCTTGATCCACTGCCAGATGATGCGAGTCATCTCGTCGCCGTCGATGTCCACGATGGGATTGGCGACCTTGATCCTGGTCATGCGGGTTCGCGCCTCTGAATGGGAATGGGGAGTGTGGCGGGCGGTATAGCGGGGCGCGCGGGCAGGCGCAAAGGGAGGCGGTCCGCCCGTTAACCCTGCCCCGAAAAAGTCTTCCACGGTCAAGGTGAACCGCCCGGCCCCGGGGTGGTTCTGTTGGCCGGAAGTATGTGTGAGGACGTCTCTCTTGGATAGTGAAACAAGAACGCTGGTTCAGCGCTGGATTGTCGCTTTTTGCGAAACTCCCGTTCTCATCGATGCGGACCTGATGCGGCAGGTGCTCGATAATGTCGAAGGACGACCAGACGATCCGGCGCAGTAGCGACATGCCGGGCGACCGGGGTTATTGTGGCCGGGGGCGGACCGGCAAGGCTCCGAAGGCGGGCGCGAAATGAGCCTGATCGGGATATTGGCGGCAGACCTCTTTATCTCCGCCGCCCCGGCCCTGCCGGTCTTCACGGCCCGTCCCGCCGGTCGCCCAGACCGGCGACGGAGACTCTGGCCGAACCCTGCCCGCCGCCCTCGAAGTCCCGCCCGCCGTCAAGGTGTGCCGCGAGGAGACCAGCCACAACGATGGGGTGCAGAAAGAGGTCATGTCGGCCCGGCTCAACGCCGCGACCGAGTTGTGGGCCGTTCCCTGCTTCATCGGCGCCTACAATATGGGCCACGACTGGTATCTGACGGACATCGGTGGACGAAATCCACGCCCGCTGCAGCTGCCGTCGGCGAGCGGCGAGACGGCAGCTGCACGATCAACGGTGGGTATGCGGCAGACAGCCGAACATTGTTGGCCTTCGCCAATGGTCGCGGCGTGGGTGACTGCGGCACGACCCAGACCTGGACCTGGACCGGCAATACCTTCGTCCTGTCCGCAGAGAGGGAGATGCAGGAATGCTGGGGCATGCCCGTGGCCGACCACCTGGCGCACCCGTGAGCGGTGATCCCGAAGTCCTGATCGTCGGTGCGGGTCCGGCAGGGCTGACGGCGGCGACCTATCTGGCGCGGTTCCGACGACGGATTCTGGTAGCTGACGGCGGATCGCCGCGGGCCCGCTGGATTCCGGTCAGCCATAATATGCCCGGCTTTCCCAAGGGGATCACCGGCGACGCCATCCTCGAGCGGATGACCGACCAGGCCCGGGAATACGGGGCGGTCATCGAGGCGGGGCGTGTCGAGAGTCTGATGCGCGACGGCGACGGTTTCATCGCCCGGATCAACGGCCGCGAGGTGCGGGTGCGGGCGGTCCTGCTGGCCACCGGGGTGGTCGATCAACATCCCGACATGCCTGGCGTGGAGCGGGCCATCGAACGGTCGCTGGTCCGCATCTGCCCGATCTGCGACGGCTATGAAGCGATCGACAAGGCGGTGGCCGTGATCGGCGAGGACGACAAGGGCCTGCGCGAAGCGGCCTTCCTGCGCACCTATTCCGATCGCGTCACCCTGATCCATATCGGTTCGCCCGAGGCCCTGATCGAGACCGATGACCTGGAGCGGTTGGGGATCGAGTTGATCCGCGCGCCGATCGACAACGTCCGGCTGGAAGGCGACCGCGTGACGGCCCTCAGCTGGGGAGGAGTCTTTCGTACCTTCGATCTCGTCTATTCGGCGCTGGGAACGACCCCGAACGCGGCGCTGGCCGAAGGTCTGGATGCGCGGACCGGCGACGACGGTCGACTGTTCGTTGATGCGCGGCAGCAGACCAGCATCGACGGCCTTTACGCCGCCGGCGACGTCGTGCGGGGTCTGAACCAGATCGCCGTGGCCTCGGCCGAGGCGGCGGTGGCGGCCACGGCCATCCACAACGCCCTGCGCGAGGCGGACGGCTGGACAATGGGCTGAGGCCAGACACGGTTCGACCCGAACCCCGGGAGCAGGAGACTCCGGGGTTCGGGCCACGGCCCTTGCGGGCCGACGGTCACGGGCGGGGGAAGGGTGGTCTCCTGCAGCGGACCGGTCTCTGTGCGACGTCAGCGGGTCGAGGGCGTGAGGATGCGCGACGGCGTGCGCAGCCGCTGGCGGGTCCGGCTGCGGCGCCAGTCCTTCAGGACCTCGGTCCAACCCCATGGAGTTTCCTTGTGGGTGTGGTGTGCTTCTTCCATCCTGATCTCCTCGGGCTTCGTTGACTTGTCAGGCGGACCAGCCGGCGGGCGACCGCCCACTCCAGGGCGTGACGACCAGTCCGCGCGAACGGGCTTCGGACCGGCGCTTGATGCGAGTGACCACGCCGACAAAGGCGCTGAACCAGCCCGACGATTGTTCCTTGTGGGCGCCGTGGATGTTTTCCATGACGACCTCCCGTGTTGTTGTTGCGATGACGGATATCTAGGCTTGACGGGCCGGCCCCACAAACCAGATGATCCGACCAAATCACAAGGACACCTTATGGCCGATCCCCTCTCCGGCATTCCCCTCGCCTCCATCCGGGTGTTCGAGGCCGCCGCCCGTCTGAAGAGTTTCACTCGCGCGGCCGAGGAACTGGGCATGACCCAGGCCGCCGTCAGCTGGCAGATCAAGGCGCTGGAGGGCCGGCTGGGCCAGAGCCTGTTCCGACGCCGGCCGCGCGAGGTCCAGCCGACCGAGGGCGGAGAGCGGCTTTCGCGCGCCGCAACCGAGGCCATGACCCTGTTGCGCCGGGCCATCAGCGACCTGACCGAGGCGGACGAGCACATCCTGTCGATCACCACCCTCGCCTCCCTGGCCGCCCAGTGGCTGGCGCCCCGCCTGGGCGGCTTCCAGGTCGCGAATCCGGGTCTGGCGGTGCGGCTGGACACCAATCCCAACCTGCTCGACCTCGCGCGGGAGGGGTTCGACATCGGCATCCGCTCCGGCTCCGGCGACTGGCCCGGAATGGAAAGCCAGCTGCTGATGCCCAGCGTCTTCACCCCGGTGTGCAGTCCGGCCATGGCGGAGCGGTTGAAACTGACCAAGCCGAGCGACCTTCTGGACGCGCCACGCATCGGCATGGAGAAGGGGTGGGCCGCCTGGTTCGCCGCGGCGGGCGTCAGCGGCGGAACCCAGCCCATGTCCCGACTGACCGCCGACTATCAGGCGCTGGAAGTCGCGGCCGCGCTCGGCGATCAGGGCGTGGCCCTCGCCTCGCCCGTCCTGTTCGCGCGCGAGCTTCGAAACGGACTGCTGGTGCGCCCATTCGCCCAGACGGTGTCGTTCCACACCGGCTACTATCTGGTCTGGCCAGAAGGCCGTCGCCGGTCGCCCAAGATCGCCCGTTTCCGCGACTGGCTGGCCGCACAGGCCGACGCCGATCCCACGATCGTGGACGCGCGGGCGATCAGGCCCGCATCAGGCCTTCCAACACCGCCAGCGGCACGGAGCCGTTCAGCAGCACCTGGTCGTGGAAGGCCTTCAGATCAAAGCCCGGACGAGCCTCTGCCTCCGCTCGCAGCCGAGCGATGACGGTCTGGCCCAGCTTGTAGGAACAGGCCTGGCCGATCGAAACGCAGTAGCGGTCGATCTCCTTCTCGGCCGACTCGGGCGGCTCGCCGCATTCGTCGATCATGTAGCGGATCGCCTGATCGCGGCTCCAGCGCTTGTGGTGCAGGCCGGTGTCGACCACCAGCCGGACCGCGCGGAACAGATAGGACTGCAGGTATCCGACCCGGCCCAACGGATTGCCGGCATAGACATCCAGATCGTCGGCGGCGACGCGCTCGGCGTACAGCGCCCAGCCTTCGTTGAAGGCGGAATTGCCGGCGACGCGGCGATAAATCGGCAGGCTGCCCGCCTCGCGCGCGACGGTGATCTGGAAATGGTGGCCCGGCGAGGCCTCGTGATAGGTCAGGGTCGGCAGACCCCATTTGGGCCAGTTCGCCGTGTTCGACAGATTGATGTAGTAGGCGCCCGGCCGGGTCCCATCCAGCGAGGCGGCCTGATAGTAGCCGCCCGGCGCACCCAGCTCGATCGACGGCGGCACGCGACGGATTTCGACCCGGGCGCCCGGCAGGGTGTTGAACACCCGCGGCAGCAGAGGCTCCAGCTCCGCCATCTGCTGGTTCAGGGAGCCGATCAACTCGACCTTGGCTTCGTCGGTATTGGGCCAGAGGTGCTGCGGGTCCTCACTGAGCGTCTTGATCCGTTCGCCAACCGAACCCTCGGTCATGCCCATCCCCTTCAGGATCGTATCGATCTCGGCCTGAATGGAGGCGACCTGTTGAATGCCGATGTCGTGGATGTCCTGGGCGCTGTAGTCGGTGGTGGTGAAGGCGCGCAGGGCCAGGGCATAGGTCCTGTCGCCCTGGGGCAGTTTCCAGGCTCCTGCGTCTTCGGTCGCGTTCGGGCGCTGGGCCTCGAAGACGGAGATCTGGCGGGTCAGGGCCGGCTTGATCTCGGTGTCGATCACGCTGGCGGCCTGGGCGCCCCAGTCACCCATCATATTGCGGTCGTCGGTCTTGCGGATCAGCGCCTCGACCATGGCCATGTCATAGGCCGGCGTATCGCGCAGTGTCCGCAGTTGGGTCAGGGTCTTGTCCATCAGGAAGCGGGGCAGCATGACGCCGAGCGCGGCGTCGGCCGTGATCCGTTCGCTCTCCTGGTCCAGCACGCGGGCGAAGGCGGACAGCCGCGAGATGAAGGCCTCCGCATCGGCCTCGGTCTCGAGACGGTGCTGGTTGGCCATGAAGTCCGGCACGGAGAAATAGGCCCCCGACCGTTGGGTCACGACATAAGGGCCGATGCCGCCGCCGTAGGGGATGTCCGCCGCGTGGGCCGCGCCCTCCGCCGTGAAGCGATAGACGGCCAGCGACACCTTCGCCTGATCCGACAGGCCCTCGTCCGACACCGTCTGGATCTCGGCCCAACGGGCCCGCGCACGTGTCCGGTCGGCCTCAGCGTCCGCGATCCCGGCCTGACGGAGCTGACCCGACAGGGCGGCGCGGACGCCCCGGTCGAGACCGAGGTTGGTCGCATACTCCGGCGACAGATCAACATTCTCCTCGAACCAGCGGGTCAGGATGGCGTCGAGCCGGGAGTCGGCGGGCGACATCGCAGGGGTCTGGGCGACGGCGGGCAAGGCCGCCATCAGGCCGAGGCCGGCGGAGGACAGCATCAGGCGGCGGCGGTCGATCATACTCGGGCTCCGGGTCTTATGGCCATCGCCGCGCGGACACGCCGCTCGAGAATGGTCAGCGGGATGTTGCCGCCGTCGATCACCGCGGCGTGGAAGCGTTTCAGGTCAAAGCCCGGTCGGTCCTTCAGGCTACCGCGCAGGGCGGTGATGAAGGTCTCGCCGATCTTGTAGCTGCAGGCCTGTCCGGGCGCGACGCAGTAGCGCTCGACCTCTGCCTCGTTCGGATCGCCGACGTTCTCGGCGAAATACCGGATGGCCCGCTCGCGGCTCCAGTCCTGGGCGTGCAGGCCGGTGTCGACGACCAGACGGCAGGCCCGGAACAGGAAGCTCTCCAGATAACCGATGCGGCCGAAGGGATCGCCGTCATAAACGCCGAGCTCATCGGCCAGACGCTCGGAGTACAGCCCCCAGCCTTCGCCATAGGCCGAGAAGCCGCCGACGCGCCGGTAGATCGGAAGTTCGCCCGCCTCGCGCGCCAGGGCGCCCTGGAACAGGTGGCCGGGGGCCGCCTCGTGATAGGTCAGGGTCTTTAGCGTCCAGCGCGGCCACTCCGCCGTGTCGCGCAGGTTGATGTAGTAGATGCCAGGCCGCGACCCATCCAGACTGCCGCCCTGGGCATAACCGCCCGGCGCCCCGGCCTCGATGGCCGGCGGGACGCGCCGCACCAGAAAGTCGTTGCGTGGAATGCGCGGAAAGACCTCGGGCATGCGGCCGCGGATGGTCGCCATCTCGGCGTTCACAAAGGCCAGCAGCTCCTCCCGCCCGGCGTCGGTGTTTGCGAAACGGAAGCGCGCCTCGGTGCGGAGCCCGGCCAACCGCTCGGCGACCGAACCCTGCGTGTAGCCTTCGCCCTTCAGCAGGACGTCGATCTGGCCTTGCAGATCTGCGACCTGCTCCAGACCGATCCTATGGATGTCCGCGGGCGAATAGTCGGTGGTGGTGAAGTTGCGAAGGTTGAGGGCGTAGTATGCCTCGCCGTCCGGCACCCGAAGGACACCGGCCTGATGGCTGGAGCGGAGCCGCAGGGCCTCGACCGCCGCGATCTGTCGATCAAGCGCGGCGCGAACCGCACCGTCGAACATCTGCGCCGCGCCCAGGCCGAAATTCGTCAGCCCTTTCTCGATGCTCCGGCGCACCAGCGACCGGACCATGGCCTGTTGCTCGCCGGGCTGGTCTCGCAGGGCGATCAGCTGCAGCCGGGTCTTGTCGAGCACGAAGTCGGGCGCGATCACGCCCATCTCCGCATTGGCCAGCATTCGCTCCGTGTCCTGGTCGAGCGCGGTCGGGAAGGCGTCGAGGCGGTTCAGGAAGGCGACGACATCTTCGAGGGTCTCGATCGGATGCGTGCTGTCCAGGAAGTCCGGTACGGTGGCGTAGGCGCCGCCCAACTGCGACACGCCATAGGGCGTCTGCTTCCAGCCGTCGGGCGTGTGCCAGGGGAAGCGGGCATAGTCGACGGCCAGTTCGCGCTGGAACAGGGCGACGTCGTAGCTCAGCCGTCCTTCCGGCGAGAGGGCGTCGGCATTGATCGCGCGAAGCCGGTCTAGCCGTTCGCGATTGCGCGGGACTTCCGCGTTGGAGGCCGCGACGGAGCGGTCGTTCAACTGGCCCCTCTGCGCCGCCCGCGCGCCGACGTCGAGCCCGAGAGACGTGGCGCTCTCCGGACCACGATCCAGTCCGTCCTCGAACTGGGCCAGCAGCAGGGCATGCAGCCGGGCGTCCTCGCTTTCCGTGGTCGTCTGCGCGACGGCGGGCAGGGCCGCCATCAGGCCGAGGCCGGCGGAAGACAGCATCAGGCGACGGCGGTCGAGCATGGAGAATCCTCTGCCTGCGATCTTCCGGCCTCGTGCGGACAAGGCCGGAATCTCCGCGTTTCGTCTCAGGTGCGCTGGGCCGCGATCCAGTCGGTCATGATCTTGTCCAGCACGGTCAGGGGCACGCCGCCCGCGTTCATGCCCGCATCGTGGAAAGCGCGGATGTCGAACCGGTCGCCCAGGGCGGCCTGGGCGCGAGCACGCAACTCGACCCATTTGTTGTGGCCGACCTTGTAGCTGGAGGCCTGGCCCGGCCAGACGCAGTAGCGTTCGACCTCGGTGGTGACGGCGGTTTCGGAGTCGCCCAGGGTCTCGACCATGTAGCGGATGGTCTGCTCGCGGCTCCAGCGCTTGTGGTGCAGCCCGGAGTCGGCGACCAGCCGGGTGGCGCGGAACAGCAGCGACTGCAGATAGCCGATCTGGCCGATCGGATTGTCGGCATAGACCCCCATTTCGTCGGCCAGCTGCTCGGAATACAGCGCCCAGCCCTCGGAATAGGCCGAGAAGCCCAGCACCTTCATCAGCAGCGGCCGATCGGCCTGTTCCTGCTGCAGGGCGATCTGGTGGTGATGGCCCGGCGACGCCTCGTGATAGGTCAGGGTCGGCAGCTGCATGCGCGGCCATTCCGACGTGTCGCGCAGGTTGATGTAGTAGGCGCCCGGACGCGAACCATCGAGCGCCGGCGAGTTGTAGTAACCGCCGGGCGCGCCCGCCTCGATGAAGGTCGGCACGCGGCGGATTTCGACCGGAGCGGCCGGGATGCGGCCAAAATACTCCGGTAGCCGGGTGGCCATGTCGGCCATTTGGGCGTTGAGGTCAGCCAGCAGCTGCTCCTTGCCCGCGTCGGTGTTCGGATAAAGCTGGCTGGGGTCCTTGCCGAGGGCGGAGATGCGCTCACCGACCGTGCCCTGGCTCAGGCCCTGGGCCTTGAGCAGCACATCGGCGCGGGCCGAGAGTTCGGCCACCTGCTCCAGGCCGAGGGCGTGGATCTCGGCGCCCGACAGGGTTGAGGTGGTGTAGCTGCGGATGCCCCAGTCGTAATAGGCCTCGCCGTCCGGCAGTCGCCAGACGCCGGCGTCATGGGTGGCCTCGGCGCGGCGGGCGCGCATGGCCTCGGCCTGACGGCGCAGGGCCGGATAGACCTCGGCCTCGACGATCCGTTGGGCGCGGGCGCCCCAGTCGCCGGCGATGTTCTTCTCGCCTGTTCGCCGCACGACGGAGGTGGTCAGGACCAACTGGTCCGCCGGGGTGTCATAGAGATTGGCGAGCTGGAGCAGGGTCTTGTCGATGACGAAGTCCGGCGGCACGGCGCCGGCCGCGAAATCGGTCTGCATCCGCGCGGTTTCCTGATCCAGCGCGGTGGAGAAGGCGGCGACGCGCGACAGATAGGCCTCGGCGTCCTCGGCGGTCTCGATCGCATGCTGGGTGTCGAGGAAGTCCGGCAGGCCCTGATAGGAGCCGGTCAGCTGGGAGATGGTGTAGGGCGCCGGGGCGCCGCCTCCTCCATAAGGGAAGCGTTCGCCCATAATCTGGGTCTCACCGAAGAAGCTCAGGGCGTCGTAGTAGACGCCTTCAGTCGGGGGCAGCGACGCCCGGTCGATGGCCCTCAACTGATTCATCTGGCCGTGGAACACGACCCGATCAGCGTTGATCTTGGCCTGCGACCGGTCGTCGAGGCGCGACTTCATCGCCGCCATCGGTCCCTTGTCCATGCCGAGCGAAGTCAGGGTCTCGGGCGATTCCAGCAGGAAACTCTGGACGATCGCGTTCATCAGGGCGGTCAGGGCCGCTGAGGCGGAGGCCGCCGCTGCGGGCGTTTGGGCCAGGGCCTGACCGCAGGCGGCGAGGCCCGCTCCGGCGGCGGCGGTGAACATCAGGCGGCGGCGATCGATCATGGCGGCTAACTCCTTGGCGCGAGGGCGCCACAGGATGGCGCCCGATCGGGATTGGCAAGTTACGGTTCTGTCAGCCCCGTCAGCCGGCGTGGAGCTCCTGCTTCACGCGTTCGGCAAGGGTCTTGATGTCCAGCGGCTTGGGCAGGAAGGAGACGCCGACCTCGTCCTGCAGCAGGTCCGAAAAGTCACTTTCGGCATAGCCCGAAATGAACAGGACCGGGGCGTCGCCGAGGTACTGGCGGGCCTTCTTGAGCAGGGCCGGGCCGTCGAGACCGGGCATGATGACGTCCGAGATCATCATATCGATGGTGCCGGCGTGTTGTTCAGCCAGTTCCAGCGCCTGCTCGCCGTCCTCGGCCTCGATCACCTCATAGCCGCGCTGGCGCAACAGGCGGGCGGCGATGCCGCGCACGGCGGCCTCGTCCTCGACGAACAGGATACGGCCCGCGCCCGACAGATCGCGCGGCGCCTTGGCGACCTTCTCGACCACCGGCGTCTCGGCCAGCTCAGCCTCGGCCGCCTCGGGCAGGAAGAGGCGGAAGACGGCGCCGCCGGCGGGGGCGTTCGATACATTGATATGGCCGCCCGCCTGTTCGACGATGCCGTAGACCGTGGCCAGTCCCATGCCTGTGCCCTCGTTCACCGCCTTGGTGGTGAAGAAAGGCTCAAAGATCTTGTCGAGGAGTTCCGGCGGGACGCCGGGGCCGGAATCGCTGACCTCGATCAGGGCGACGGCGGCTGTGGAGGCCGCGCTCCAGCCCAGAAGCCGGGCTTCGTCGGCGGTCAGGCGGGCGGTGCGGATGGTGACCACGCCGGCCCCCGGTTCGACCACCCCGCGCATGGCGTCGCGGGCGTTGACGGCCAGGTTCATCACCGCCGTCTCCAGCTGGCTCTTGTCGGCCAGCACCACCGGCAGGTCGCGGCCGTAGTCGGTCTCGAGCCGCACGTCCTCGCGCAGCAGGCGGCGCAACAGGACGGCGAACTCCCCGACCAGCTCGCCGAGGTCCAGCCGCTCGCGCCGCACCGTCGACTTGCGCGAGAAAGCCAGCAGCTTGCGCACCAGATCGGCCGCGCGGATGGCGGTCTGGCGGATTTCGTTGAGCCCCTCATAGGACGGATCGCCGACCGGGTGGCGCTCCAGCAACCCTGAAAGCTGCAGCTGGATGGCGGTCAGCAGATTGTTGAAATCATGGGCCACGCCGCCGGCCAGCTGGCCCACGGCCTGCATCTTCTGGGCCTGCGAGAGTTGCAGCTCCATCGACTTCTGGGCCGAGACGTCGAACAGCCAGATGCGGCGGCGATCGCCTTCGGGGGCGACATAGAGGTGCAACATCCGGTCGGGGAAGGCGCGGGCGACCAGTTCGATCGGGCCGGACGAGCCGCTGTCCAGCTTCAACCGCGCCTCGGCCACGCCGGCCGGATCGAACAGATGGCCGAAGGCCGCGTCGCGGGCCGCGGCGGGTCCGGTCAACACAGACAGGGCGGCGTTGGGTTCCTCCACCTTGCCGGAGAAAAGGTCGTCGGCGGCGATCACCGCCGAGCCGAACGGCGCGCCGGCGGCCATGGCGCGGCTCTCGACGGCGTTGGAGCTCGCGGCATGGCGCGGCGACACGGCAGCGCCGACCGGGAGCACGGCCTCAGGCGCGGCGCGAACGAGGAACCGGCCCTCCCCGGCCTGACCGATCAGGACTTCCTGCTCGCGCTCGCCGATGACGACGATGGCGCGGCCCTGTTCTCCGACGCGGGCCTGGGCGAAGGCCATGTAGAGGGCCGAGGCGGACTTTCCCTTGGGCAGTGCGACGGTGGCGCCATTGGCCTCGGCCCAGGCGCCGTTGAAAGCCAGCACCTGGCCGGTCGACCAGACCAGGGCCGCGGGTTCGGCCATGGCGTCCAGCAGGTCGACGGTAGCGTCGCCGAGGGGCTTTCGGGTCTCGCCGCGGGCGAAGGCGAACAGGCCGATCAGGGCCACGGCGCCGACGGTGAAGATCAGCACCAGTCCCGGCGCACTGGTCGGATCGGCGCGGAACGCCGGATAGGCCAGGGCCGCGACCGCGACCACGAAGCCGACCACCATCACGATCAGCATCGGGTCGAACGGACGGCTCTTGGTCGAGGTCACGGCGGTTACGGTCATGGCGCCTCAGCCCGAATCAGAACGGGAAGCATCCCGCATAGTGTTCCGTATGCGCCTGACGCGCGAATCCGGTGATCCGGACTCGAAAAACACCGTCCGAAGCGTTCGCTCCGTCCGCTCCGTCCGCTCCGTTCACTCCGTCCGTAGCGTGCGCTGCACCGACCATCCCGCAGGATAGCGGACAGATACGTCAGGATTGGACGTCGGCTCGCAGCGGGGGACCTGCCCTATGCCGCCTTGCGCTGCTCGGCTTTCGCGTCGCGGGCCGCATTGATACGGGTCTCGGCGATGGCGTCAGCGATCTCGTGCGTCGGCCGGTTTTCGGCTTCCGAACGCTCCAGCACCTCTTCCAGCGTGTCCATCAGGCGCGACAGCTTGGTCTCGACCCAGGCCGCGTCATAGGCCCCGCCGGTCTGGCGAGCCTTCAGTTCCGAGGCGACGTTGATGATGCCGCCTCCGTTGACGACATAGTCGGGGGCGTAGAGCACGCCGCGCTCGAACAGGATCTGACCGATGTCCGGGGTGGCCAGCTGATTGTTGGCGGCGCCGACCACGGCCTTGACCGTCAGCCGGTCCAGCGTCTGCGGGTTCAGCGTCGCGCCCAGGGCGCACGGGGCGTAGATGTCGGCCTTGACGTCATAGATGGCGTCAGGAGCCACGATCTCGGCATTGGTGCGGGCGGCGACCTCGGCCAGCAGGGCGGTGTTGACGTCCGTCATGATCAGTTTGGCGCCGGCGGCGTACAGCTTGTCGGCCAGATAGCCCCCGACGTGGCCGATGCCCTGCACCGAGACGGTCAGGCCTGTCAGGTCGTCCTGTTTCCACAGGCGCCTGGCGGCCAGCAGCGTCGAGCGGAACACGCCCTCGGCGGTGACCGGACTGGGGTCGCCCGAGGCCTCGCGGCCGTCGTTCAGGCCCAGCACCCAGGGGGTGACCTTGCGGGCCTCGGCGATGTCGGCGACCGACACGCCGACGTCTTCCGCCGCATAGTAGATGCCGCCGAGAGTATCGACCGCGCGGCCGAAGGCGCGGAAGAGTTCGGGGGTTTTCTGGGTGCGGCTGTCACCGATGATGACCGACTTTCCGCCGCCCATCTCCAGATCCGCGACAGCGTTCTTGTAGCTCATGCCGCGCGACAGGCGCAGGACGTCTTCAAGGGCTTCGGCGCTGGAGGCGTAGTTCCACATCCGGGTGCCGCCGACGGCGGGGCCGCGCGCGGTTGAGTGAACAGCGATAATAGCGCGGAGGCCGGTCTTTTCATCAAAGACCGCGTGCACGCCTTCGTGGTTCGCGAAGGACGGGGAATCAAACAGCGTCATGCTCACTTGGGCGTCTCCCGGGGTATTTTTTATTTGGGCGGCTGATACGCCGGGACGCTTAACAGGGCAAGCATGGCGGTTTCGCGACCGGAGGGGATGGAGAGCGAACGTGGTTATGCTCGATCCAGATCTCAGTGGCCCTGGTCCCTGAGCGCCGGCAGCACCGCCCCCGCTCCCGACGGCAGGGGCGCGGCGGCGTCGCGCAGCCAGGCTTCAACGTCGCGGTACATGGTCGTCGCCTGGAGATCGCGGTTCAGAATGTGCCAGCCGTCGGCATAGAAGCCGGTGCGAAAGCCCGGTCGGTCCCCCGCCCGCTCCAGCGCGCGGCGCATCGGGTCCGGCCGGATGACATTGTCATTTGCCCCGTACAGCAGCAGCGTCGGGGCTCGAATGTCGCCGAGGCGCAGTGACGCCGTCTCCATCAGGTCGACCAGACCGTACAGGGCGTCGAACCGGGTCGAGATGAGGCTGTTCGGGTCGCGATAGTTGCGGAACAGCTCCATGCGGTTGTCCGAAGCCGGAAGCGCCCGGACCGCCCATTCGGGCGCATCGACGGCGCGGTCTCCCATGGCCCGGGCGGCGATCCACAGTCCGGCCGAATTGACCGGTCCCTGCGCCGACCAACCCCAGACGGCCGGAGCCAGAAGGATGACGCGGTCGGCGTCCGGCGGCCGGTTCGAGCTGAAGGCGGCGATCGTCACCGCCCCGCCCATGCTCTCGCCCGCAACGGCGATGACGGCGCGCGGATGACGGGCGCGGGCGAGGGCGACGGCGGTGCGCAGATCCTCGGTCATTCGCGCCTGCCCGGCCCAGACGCCGCGGCCCGGGGCCTCGCCGAAGCCGCGTTGGTCGACGGCCCAGGTCTCTATACCCCGCTCGGCCCACCAGGGGCCGGCCAACCGGAAGGAGGCGCGGGAATCGTTCATGCCGTGCAGGGCGACGATGACCGCCCAGGGCTCGCCCGTCTCCGGCGCCCAGCGCGCCAGCGGCAGGCGTGCGCCGTCGTCCATCAGCAAGGTTCGCCCTTCGAGGGCCGGTCCGGCGAACCCCGGCGGCGGCGTCTGCGACGGCTGGATGGCGGGCGTGGCGCAGGCCGCCAGCCCAAGGGCTAGCACGCACGCAATCCAAACGTTCCGCTCATCCCGGCGAAAGCCGGGACCCAGTCTTTTGAGTGAAAGGTCATGTCGATCACGCTTGAACGCCAGTCCTGAAACGTCGGCGTCAAGCTGGACAGGACTGGGTCCCGGCTTTCGCCGGGATGAGCGGATTGAGAAAAACCTAGTCCTCATCGCTTTCAATGGCCGGCGGCAAGGCCGCCAGGGCCGCGGCGGTCTCGGCCTCGGTCGGCAAACGCAGGCGAATGACGCCCTTGAAGGCGTTCGGATCGATCGCCTTGCCCTTCTTGGTGATGGTCAGCTTGCCCTGACGCATCAGGGCAAGGGCGCAGTGCCGCACCTTGGGCAACATCCGCTGCCACTGCTCCGGCTGCAACTCCTTGGCCACATCGGCCGGTTCGATGCTCTTGCCGCCGACGCCCTTGGGGTCGGCCTTCGCCAGTTTTTCAAAGATGGCGGATTCGATGGGGTCGCTCATTGCGCCTATATGCTGCATTGCGAGAGCAATAAGAAGGCAAGGGTCGCATGGTCGAGAAAGTCACCGTCACCGAAGGCGAGTTCGCCGGCTGGCAGATGTACGATCTGCACGGCACCTTTGATCAGGTGGTGGGCCCCTTCTACTTCCGGCCCGACCCGGACGGAGGTATGCGTTGCGCCTTCCGCGCCGAGCCCAAACATATGAACGCGGGCCACCGAATGCACGGCGGCTGTCTGATGACCTTCGCCGACATCGCCCTGTTCCAGACCGCCTATCAGGAGATGGAGGGGGCTTCGGGGGTGACCGTGTCGCTGGATTCCACCTTCATCGACGGCGCCTATGTCGGCGAACTGGTCGAGGCGACCGGCGAAGTGGTCCGGGCCGGCAAGAGCCTGATCTTCGTCCGGGGCCAGATCCATGCCGGCGAGCGGGTGCTGATGACTTACTCGGGCGTGATCCGGAAATTCCGGCCGCGGGGCTGACTCGCCGCGATCGAAACCGGTGTCAGCCGTCGATAATGCTCTGAAGGATCGATGCCATCCGGTCGCGCATCTGGTCGCATTCGGCCGGGGTCAGGCCGTAGCCGCCGGTGATCTCGCGGCTGACAGTCATGCCCATGATGAAGCCTGAGGCCAACCGGGCGCGGACGGCGGCGTCGGGGCCGCCGACCCATTCTGCGAAGGGGCCGAAAAACCGCTCATTCCCTGCGCGTTGCACCAGTTCCACCGCCTTGGCCGAGCCGATCGACCGCAACAGGATCAACAGGCCGCGCAGCTTGCTCTCGCTCTTGGCTTCGAAAATCGCCTCGTGCGCAATGCGCTGTCCGAAATCCTGACGCTCGCCGGTCATCAGGTCAGCGCCGTTCTCACAGCTGTCGAGCACCGAGACGAACAGCTCTTCCTTGGAGCCAAAATAACGGGACACCAGGGCAGCGTCGACACCGACGTCCCCGGCGACGTCGCGCATGCCGACGTCGTCATAGCTCTCGCGCGCGAAGCGTTCGCGGGCGGCGGTCAGGATGGCGGCTCGGGTCGCTTCGGCATTCCGGGGCCGGGGCGCGACGTGGCAAAACAATTCGTAATCTCCGCAATAGCCCCCGCGCGATTTATGACTTTGTCATCATCCGCCGACAAGGGCGAACCGCTTCACCCCTGATTGGCGACCGATCGCGTCCAGCGGGCGTTTTCGCACTGCAACAAGGGGGATTGACGTCACGGAAAGTGTCCACCACCGTAAGAGCACTCATCAAGACCGGCGGAGGGATAGGCCCTTTGATGCCGGGGCAACCTTCCGGGACTTCCCAGTCCCGGAGATGGTGCCAACTCCTGCGAGGCCTCCCCGGAAGCCGCGAGAGATGAGTGAAGCGACGGTCCCTTCACGTCCGGGGACCGGCTGACTTCACGGGTCTGTCACGCACGAATTGGTTCGCCCCATCGGTTTCGCTGAGCGAGAGCGGAGCGGATCGTGGCGTCCACGAACTGGAACATTGAAGAAGCGCCGGAACGCGATGTCCGGGTCGCCCTTCCCAACGATTTCCGGCTGGCGTCGGGCCAGAGGCTTGCGGCGTCCGAGGTCGTCGGCCGATTGCACGGCCCCGGGCACGGCCCGCTGGTGGTCGTCGCCGGCGGAATCTCGAGCGGGCGGTTCGTCGCGCGTTGGTGGTCCTGGGCTGTGACGGCCGGCGGCCCGATCGACCTGAACCGCGTCCGGGTCCTGGCCTTCGACCTCACACCGGGCGTGGGCGAACCCGCGGTCACCGTCACCACCACCGATCAGGCCCGCCTGCTGGCCGTGCTTCTCGACGGGATCTGCGAGTCCCGGATCGACGCCTTCATCGGCGCCTCCTACGGCGGCTGCATCGGTCTGGCGTTCGCGGCCGCCTTCCCCGACCGGATCGGCGAACTGGCCGTCATTTCGGCCGCTCACCGCGCTCACCCGGCGGCGACCGCCGCGCGCGGTGTGCAGCGCCGGCTGCTGGCCTTCGCCCGCGCCTGCGGCCGCGAAGCCGAAGGCGTCGCCCTGGCCCGTGAACTGGCCATGACCGCCTATCGCACCCCCGAAGAGTTCGGGCTGCGCTTCGCCTCGACGCCGCCCGCCGAGGCCGGCGGCGCCTATCCCGTCTGCGACTATCTGATCGCCCGCGGCGTCGCCTATGAAGGCGTGACCGACGCCGCGCGCTGGATCGCCCTGTCGGATTCGCTGGACCGGCACGCCGTCGCGCCCGAGGCGATCCGCTGCCCCCTGACCGTCATCGGCTTCACCTCGGACCGGCTGGTTCCGATCGAGGACAGCCGCGACCTGGCCGCCCGCGCGCCGAACCTGCGCCGTCTGATCGAGGCTCCCTCGATCTTCGGCCACGACGCCTTCCTGAAGGAACGTGAGCGGGTCAGCCACGCCCTGCACGACGTCCTCAACTCCCTTTCCCTTCCTTCCCGCGAGATCGCCGCATGACCTGTCCGTCCGACCCCCACCCCTGTACGACCGCCGCGCGTTACGGCGTGAACAGCGACCCGGCGCACGGCGCGGTGATGCCGCCGCTCTATCTGTCCTCGAACTACAGTTTCGACGGCCTCGATGGAAAGCGGCGCTACGACTACACGCGGTCAGGCAATCCGACCCGCGACGTGCTGGGCGAGACGCTGGCGAAACTCGAAGGCGGCTGCGGCGCGGTCGTGACGGCGACCGGCATGGCGGCGGTCGATCTGGCCCTGTTTTCACTCGAGCCCGGCGACCTGCTGATCGCCCCGCACGACCTGTACGGCGGCACCCACCGCCTGCTGTGCGCCCGGGCGAAGCGCGGTCATTTCGACGTTCAATTCGTCGATCAGAACGACGGGGTCGCCCTCGACGCCGCCTTCGCTCTCAAGCCCAAACTTATCCTGATCGAAACGCCGTCCAATCCGCTGATGCGGGTGGTGGACGTCGCCGACATCTGCGCCCGGGCCCACGCCGTCGGCTGCAAGGCCGCAGTGGACAACACCTTCCTGTCGCCGGCGCTGCAACAGCCGATCGCGCTGGGCGCCGATCTGGTGATCCATTCGACCACCAAATACATCAATGGCCATTCCGACGTGGTCGGCGGCAGCGTCGTGGCGAAGGAACCGGCTGATCTGGAACAGCTGACCTGGTGGGCCAACTGTCTCGGCGTCACCGGTTCGCCATTTGATGCGTATCTGACCCTGCGCGGCGTGCGCACCCTGTTCGCCCGCATCGAGCGGCAACAGGCGACGGCGCATCGCGTGGCCGAATGGCTGGCCGCCCAGCCGGCCGTGCGCGCGGTCCACTATCCGGGCCTGAAGACCCACCCCGGCCACGCCGTGGCGGCGCGCCAGCAGGCCGGCTTCGGCGCCATGCTCAGCTTCGAACTGCACAACATCGCGGCCGTGCGCGCCTTCGTCGACCAGCTCGAGGTCTTCACCCTGGCCGAGTCGCTGGGCGGGGTCGAAAGCCTGATCGCCCATCCGGCCCTGATGACCCATGCCGCCATGACGCCCGAGGCGCGCCGAACGGCCGGCATCACCGACGGCCTGCTGCGCCTGTCCATCGGTCTGGAGCATGCAGACGATCTGCTCGCCGATCTGTCGGCGGCGCTCCGTTCCGTGCCGCTCCCGCTTGCCGCCGAAGCCGCGTGAGGGACACAGCCATGCCCTCCCTGCCCCTTCCCCTGCCCGGCCTCACATCCGTCGGCCACGCGTCCAGTCCGTATACGGACGAACCCGTCGCCCTGCTTCAGCTGGACGGCTCCGACTCCGTCGAGGCGGCGTCCGCCGTCTATCGCGAAGTCCGGCGCGGCCGCCGGGTCGTCGCCGTCGCCTGTGGCGACCCGGATGCTGCTGGCCGCCTTGCCCGGGCCCTGGACGCCATCGGCGTCGTTGCGACCTTGCCCACGCCGGGCGAGGCCGTACTGGGCGCCGGGGTCACCGTCGTGGCCGGTCCCGAGGCTCTTCCCGGTCGGCCGCGGTCCAGCCCGGCGCGGGTGCTGCGCGTGGCCCTGGCCGGGTGCGGCGTGGTCGGCGGCGGCGTCCTGCCGCGCCTGCTCGCCGATGCCCGGTTCGAGGTCGTCGGCGTTCTGGTGCGCGACCCGGCCAAGGCCCGCGACACCGCCATCCCCGCCGGTCTGGCCGTATCGGACCCGGCGGCCCTGCTGGCGCGCGAACCGGACATTCTCGTTGAGGCGATCTCCGACGCCTCCACCGGTCTGGCCCTGATCCGGGCGGCGTTGACGCGCGGCGTGGATGTGGTCAGCGCCAACAAGCAGGCGGTCGGCGCCGACCTGCCCGCCCTGATCGATCTGGCCGCGGCGGGCGGTGCGCGCCTGCTCTACTCCGCCAGCGTCGGCGGCGGCGCGCCGGTGATCGAAACCGTACGAAGAGCGAGGACCCACGGGGCGGTGGTGCGGATCGAGGCGGTGCTCAACGGCACCTGCAATTTCGTCCTCAACCGCCTCGCCGAGGGCCGGCCGTTCGAGGAGGCGCTGATCGCCGCGCGTGACGCCGGCTTCGCCGAGGCGGACCCGTCCGACGACCTGACCGGTCTGGACGCGGCCGCCAAACTGGCCATCCTGGGGCATGAGGCGCTGCGGGGACGGCTGACGGTGGACAGCGTCGCCCGTCAGACCCTGGGCCGGGACGGTGTTCTTCCGGCAGGTCGGGTGCGTCAGCTGGCCCGGCTCGACGTCCGCACCGGCGAGGTCGGTATCGCCCTCCGCGCCGTCGACGGCGACCCGTTGTTCGCCGACCTTGGGGACGAATGGAACGCCCTGCGGGTCACGACCGGAGACGGGCGGGTCTTCACCGCGCGCGGACGGGGCGCGGGGCGGACGCCAACCGCCGAAAGCATCTGGGCTGACCTGACGGACCTTGTCGAGCCCCGCGTCTGATCCAAGGCAAACGCCGCCGGTTCCTGAGAACCGGCGGCGCTGGAGTCGCCGGCGCCGCGGCGATCCGCTAATCCCGAAATGACCTTCGGTTGTTGAAATCGCCCCCAAACCACGCTTGGCCGGTCCGCTGCGCCCTGTTTCGATTGCGGCGGCGCAGCAACAGGCTGCGCCGAACTGATGCTTCCTGGATGAACAAGCGTGGCCTTTCATAAATCTGTATGCAACTCAGGCTATGTAACCGCGTTAAGTGCGAACCAATCACCCGGAGACTGACTGATGAAGAAGACCATTGCAGCCATCACAGCCGGCCTCCTGCTCGTCGCAGGTCAGGCCGTCGCCCAGAACAACAGCGCGACGACCCGCGTCGGCGACCGCGTCGGCGCTGAGGCTGGCGACTCGAGCGAGTTCGCCGGCGTGCCGATCTTTGTGCTGCTGATCGGGGCGGCCGTCCTGATCACCACCATCGTCGTCGCCACTGACGACGACAGCGAAAGCGACTAAGCTTCCCAACCTTTTCGCGACAAGAATCGCCCCCGTCGCGCAAGCGGCGGGGGCTTTGCTTTGCGCGGATCCGGGGCGGACTCAGATCGATCGATTCAACGCGCCCCGGCGCCCACGCGGATGAGCGAGTGTGGCAATAGAGCCCGGACCCGGAGAGCCCTGACCCGGGACAATGCCGCACAAGCTTGACCATATTTTCTGGTCTTTCCGGTTCCGGTGTGCATGATCGTTTGAGCGGACACCTTGTCCGTTGCCGAATCCAAAGGAGTCTGACTGATGAAGAAGACCATTGCAGCCATCACAGCCGGCCTCCTGCTCGTCGCAGGCCAGGCCGTCGCCCAGAACAACGCCGCCAGCGCCCGCGTCGGCGACCGCGTCGGCGCCCAGGCCGGCGAGTCGAGCGAATTCGCCGCGGTTCCGCTTCCGCTGCTCATCCTCGGCGGCGCCCTTATTGTCTGGGGCGTCATCGAAATTACCGACGACAGCGAGAGCGACTAAGCGGCCCGGCCGTACTGGCCACAGGTTTCGCCCCCGTCGCGCGAGCGGCGGGGGCTTTGCTTTGTCACCTGCATCCCGGGGCCGGGATCAGGCCCGCTCTTCCTCGTCGCCGCAGAGCGAACACTGGAAGCGGGCGACCTTTGACTTCGATGGCATCGGCCTGAGGACCGAGGTCCGGCCGAACTCGAACCGGCATCGCTTGCACTCGTCCGCCTGCGGCTCCCGGGCCGCGAACACCCGTTCGATGGCCGCGGTCTTCTCGGCGACCCTGGCGCGGGCGCGCGCCTCGTCCGCCTGCGCCCTGGCGATGTCCTGGTGCGCGTCCGCCTTCTCACGCTCGAGGCGTTCCACAAGCCGGCGCCGGTAAAGGTCGTTGTCCGCCATTCCATCCCCCTCTTACTGATCATAGCGAGAGACAGAAGAGAACGAGAGTCAACGACGCGCCCTCGCCCGGATGCGCTTTCCGGTTTCCCGGTCTAGGCTCGGTCCAACGTGAGTCCGGGGAGGGACCGTATGACCAACAACGCCGCCGCCGAGGACCATACCGTCGATCGCGACGACCGTCTGGTTATCCTGGCCTCGTCAGTCGGGACGGTGATCGAGTGGTACGACTTCTATCTGTACGGCTCGCTGGCGGCGATCATCACCGTCCAGTTCTTCTCGGGGGTCAACGAGACCACCGGCTATATCTTCGCCCTGATGGCCTTCGCCGCCGGCTTCGCGGTGCGGCCGTTCGGAGCCATCTTCTTCGGCCGGCTGGGTGATCTGTGGGGGCGCAAGAACACCTTCCTGGTGACCATGCTGCTGATGGGGCTGTCGACCTTTGTCGTCGGCCTGCTGCCGTCCTACGCCGCCATCGGTGTGGCGGCGCCGGCGATCCTGATCGCCATGCGGCTGGTCCAGGGTCTGGCTCTCGGTGGGGAATACGGCGGAGCGGCTACCTATGTCGCCGAGCACGCGCCGCCCGGAAAGCGCGGCTTCTACACCTCCTTCATCCAGATCACCGCGACCGCCGGACTGATGCTGAGCCTGCTGGTCATCCTCGGCGTACGCACCGCGGTCGGCGAGGAGGCCTTCAAGGAGTGGGGCTGGCGCATTCCCTTCCTCGTCTCGATCCTGCTGCTGGGCGTTTCGCTATGGATCCGCCTCAAGCTCGCGGAAAGCCCGGCCTTCGCGCGCATGAAGGCCGAAGGCAAGGGTTCAAGGACGCCGCTCAAGGACAGTTTCGCGAAATGGCCAAACCTGAAACTGGTGCTGCTGGCCCTCGTCGGCCTGACCGCGGGTCAGGCGGTGGTCTGGTACACGGGCCAGTTCTACGCCCTGTTCTTTCTCGAGAAGACGCTCAAGGTCGACGGGCCGCTGGCCAATATCCTGATCGCCATCGCCCTGCTGCTGGCCACGCCCTTCTTCGTCTTCTGGGGCTGGCTATCGGACAAGGTCGGCCGCAAGCCGATCATTCTGGTCGGCTGCCTGTTGGCGGCCCTGACCTATTTCCCGCTGTTCCACGCCCTGACCGGGGCGGCCAATCCGCAGCTCGCGGCGGCCACCGCCAGCGCGCCTGTCAGCGTCCACGCCGACCCCGCCGACTGCGCCCTGCAGTTCGATCCTGTCGGCAAGACCGTGTTCGACAGCTCGTGTGATCTCGCCAAGTCGTATCTGGCCAAGGCGGGGGTGACCTACGCCAACATCGCCGCTCCGGCGGGTGCGACCGCCGAGGTCCGCATCGGTGAAACGGTTGTGACCAGTTTCCACAGCATCATTGCCGAGGACGAGCAGTTCGCCTCCACCCCCAGCGGCGCCATCAGCCGCGATGATTTCACAGCCCGCAAGGCAGCGTTCGAGGCCGGCCTCGGCGCCGCCCTGGCCTCCGCCGGCTATCCGCCCAAGGCCGACAGCGCCCGGGTCAACAAGCCGCTGGTGGTCGCCATCCTGTTCGTGCTGGTGATGTATGTGACCATGGTCTACGGCCCGATCGCGGCGGCGCTGGTCGAGATGTTCCCGACCAATATCCGCTACACCTCGATGTCCCTGCCCTATCACATCGGCAACGGCTGGTTCGGCGGCTTCCTGCCCACTACGGCCTTCGCCATGGTCGCCGCCACGGGCAATATCTACTACGGCCTGTGGTATCCGGTGGTGGTGGCGCTGGTCACGGTGGTGGTCGGCTTCCTGTTCATCCGTGACCGCAAGGACGTGGACATCCATGCCTGAGGTGGGGTCGCTGGGCCTGACGGCCCCTGCGGCGCAGCTGTTGCTGCCGCTGTTCCTGCATTTTGGTCTGGTGGTCGGCCTATATGCGGCCCTGACCTGGGCCCGGCTCGTCGCGGTCCGGAGGGGCGACGCCGCCAAGGCCGACTTCGCCCGCGCCGACGGTGATCCGCCCGTGTCAGCGCGTATCCAGCGCAATCTGGCCAACCAGTTCGAGGCGCCGGTCTTTGCCTGGATCGCGGCCCTGCTGTTGATCCTCGCAGCCCAGATCACCGTCTGGGACGTCGCCGCCGCCTGGGTCTTCCTCGCCGGCCGCCTGATCCACACCGCCGTCCAGTGCAGCGGCGACAATGTCGCCTTGCGGGGTCAGGTGTTTACGATCAACTTCCTGGCCGTTCTCTGGCTTATGGGCCATGCCTTGCTGGCTGTCCTCGGCGTCGCCTGAGCGCGACCCCACGGGAAGTCGGCAATCGGCCAGAGAAATCAGAAGCGCGCCGGAAATCAGAGGGGCGCTCGACTCACAGCCTCAACTCAAAGCAAGGCGGCGGCGCTGCGCTTTTCATCACGCTTTGTATCGGCTTCGCTCTGGGCCTCATCCATATTGCCGATGGCGGCCGCCGTCTGGGCGTCCTCGGCGGGACTACGGCCCGGCCGCAGCACATAAGTGGCGAGCAGCCCAACCACCAGGACCAGCAGGACGCCGATGGCGATCCACGCGATCATGGGACTGACGTGTCTGGTTTTTAGTCGATCGTTCGCCAAGGCGCTGGCTCCATGTTCCCGGGACACAGCCGGCGGAGCCGCTTCTACCAGAGCGATCCGGCAAAGGCGATATGGTCGGCAATGTCCCCGGTTCCGAGCCGGTTCCGTTGCGTCGGCGGCAACTCCCTTGGGCCGAATGCACGGGGGGCGGACTGTTCTTTGATCCGGAGAGAAATAGCGGGCTGCAACCAGTTGCAACATCGGCCGCCTGATACGGGAGTTGGCGGGAGGGGGGCGCGGGATGTCCGCCGGTTTAGGGCGCAGCTCCCCAAGGCCGCCAAGAGAAGCGCCGTTGATCCGCTGCCCTGATGTTCTTGTTGGAATCGGACAGCGCGGGAGTCTAGCATCAGCGAACTGTCTGGATGTGGATCATGCGAGCCATCCTGAGGGGCGAGCAGGCCACCGCTTGACCGCTGGAGTACAAGCCATGCCTTCAACGACGGACGACGTTTACCCGGTCCCGTCCGCATGGTCTCAGCGCGCCCGGATGACGAAATCTGGGTACGAAGCGGCGCGCCACGCCGCGCGAGAGACGCCCGACGCCTTCTGGGCCGAACAGGCCCGCCGCCTAGACTGGATCACACCCCCAACCTCAATCAAGGACGTCTTGTTCGACAAGGCTGACTTCCGCATCCGCTGGTTCGGCGATGGCGTCCTCAACGTGGCACACAACTGCCTCGACCGGCATCTGGCTGAGCGCGGCGACGAGACGGCCATCATCTGGGAGGGCGACGAGCCGACCCAATCCGGCGGCCTGACATATCGCGAACCGCACGCCGAGGTCTGCCGCATGCCAGCGAAGATAACTCATTGATTTCGAATAGTTTTTGTGGTCTATTAGGGCGATATTTCCGACCCTTACGGCCGTAAATTCGCTCTCTGAGAAGTATTCGCGGGTTCCAAACAAGCTGACCGTACATCTAATACTTCAAACAGAGAAAAAGGTCTCTCCGATTTTCATGCGCCCTTGGGGGCCGTGGGAGGAGCATGTCCCTGCTAACAGGGAACTTAACAGGGAACAGGATGATTTTATGACCGGCTGCGCTGGGCAGGTCCGGACATATCCCCTTGTCTTCGCCTCACAATCCCGCGATTTTGGGTCTCGACCGGCTGATGCAAGCAGGGAATATTTTGCGGGATATCAGGGAAACTGCGCCGCAGAACAGGGAGGTCAGCTCCCTCAAATGTGCATCAAGGCCGAAACTTGAGCACGCGCCGCTGCGCCTCCCAGGACAATGGCAGCGGACAGGCATTCTGGAGCACGCTCGACGTCAGTCCGACCGGGTGTTCGCCGTTCATGATGGCGGTCTTCAGGTCCGGCGCCAAAAAGGCGAGCTCCATGATGTTGGAGACCCGGGACAGGCTGAGACCCTCGCGCCGGCTGATCGCCGACAGGGAATGCACGCGGCCGCTCACCACGTCATCCAGCCAGCGGGAGGCATTCCCCAACAGCCGGATCATGCCGGCGTGGGGTTTGCGGCGAACGCCTTCGGCGCCAACCGCCAGATAGTGTCGCGCCCCCTTGAGCCTGGCCCTGACCGTAATCTCTGTGTCGGCTGCGAGCAGGCCGTGCGTTCCGGACGCCCGGACGTGAATGCTGAGACTGGCCTCATCCAGATAGACAGCCGATACGATCTCATGGAGCGCATGCTTGGCGTCCGTCGGCGTTCCCGTACGCAGGACGGCGGCGATGCGCTCGATCTCGGCCTTGGCCCGGACGGCCCGCGGCCCGGCGAACTGCAGGCCGAGCAGAAAGGCGCACAGGGTATCGATCACGGCCCGATTGGTGGACCGCTCGGACGCCCGGGTCGCGTCTCCGCCGGTATCAGGGAAACGATAGAATCTCGCCCGGCCCGGATGGTGCTTGATCTGCTCCATGACGAAGGCCTGGCCCGCGGGCGTCTGCAGCAGTCCCTCGAGAAGGAAGGGCGGCGGCGGCGGCCGGCGCTCACGCCATTGGGCGTGAAGCCGCTTCATCAAGACGGCGGCGCTCTTGAAGGTCGCCTCGCTGATCAGGGGCTCGTGAATGCCTCGGTAGAGGGTATCGTGATGTCGGATCAGACCGATGTAGAGCGGCTGGGTCAGCAGCTTGTAGAGATCAGCACGTTGGAACGGTGTGCGATTGATCGGATGTCCATCCAGGATTTTCCCGCGATGCCGCTTGTAGATGGCCAGCCTCGCGCATTCCCTGACCAGAGGCTGGAGGTCTCCGATTTCCAGGAACCGGGCGTACAGGTCTCTGACCACCGGGGCTTCGGTCGGGTTCACGACGAGTTTGCTTTCAACGACATCGTAGCCGAACGGGACATTTCCCCCCATCCACATGCCTTTGGCCCGCGACGCCGCGAGCTTGTCGCGAATCCGCTCGCTGGTGATCTCGCGCTCGAACTGGGCGAATGACAGGAGCACATTCAACATCAGCCGCCCCATCGACGTGGCGGTGTTGAACGCCTGGGTGACGGCGACGAAGGAAATGCCGGAACGATCGAAATCCTCGGCCATGCGGGAAAAGTCCGCCAGCGATCGCGTCAACCGGTCGATCTTGTAGACGACCACGGCATCGACGCGGCCGGCCCGGATGTCGGCGAGGAGCGCCTGAAGTCCGGGCCGGTGCATATCGCCGCCGGAACAACCCCCATCGTCGTAGCGGGTGAGGACGAGCTCCCAACCTTCATGACGCTGGCTCAGGATATAGGCCTCGCAGGCCTCCCTCTGGGCGTCGAGCGAGTTGAAGGCCTGCTCCAGACCCTCCTCCGATGATTTGCGGGTATAGACGGCGCATCTCATGACAACGATCGCTCCGGTCGCGGCCGTCTCTTCAGATGCTGGGCGGAAAAGAAAGCCAGGCCGTTCCATTGGGTCCCGGTGATGGTCCGGGCCACCGCCGAGAGCGATCGGTACGGCGCCCCTTCATAGATGAAGCCCTGGGCCGTCCGCAGGACGGTATGCTCCGCGCCCCGCCAGGTCCGGCGGAACACTTCAGGCGCGCAGGTGATCGAAAGCGGCGCCTGGAGCGCCTCGCTGAAACTGCGCGTCGGATCCAGCCGCTGCTGCTGAAGCCGGTAGGAGATCAGCCGCCGCAGCTTTTCCAGCGAAAGGCAGGATGGCGCTTTCTTTTCCCACCGGCCTGCCCACAACCTCAGGAGCGCGGGTCGATCCGCTGCCTCGATCCGCGCCAGCACGACATCAAGATTGGCGTGATCGACATCCAGCGGTCGCGAGTAGGGTCGGGCGCGGGCGGAATTCGTCACCGGCGCCATTCACAGACCTCGGGGGTATCGCTCGGCCTGAGGCGGATAAACCTCCGACCGTCGCGCCAACACGCCGATGGCTGAGGCGAGCACCGCGATGTCCTGACCGGCCGAGACCAGGTTGGTGATCCCGATCCAGCGGTGCTCTCCCTTCAGAGCGACAGGCTGTGTGGCGGCGACGGCGATCACCTGATTCACCAGCGATCCCAGATCCTCAATGGCTCTCTCGGCGGTCTCCTGATCAAGCAAGGTCCGTCTCCCCTTTGGCGTTTTCGCGTGCCGAACACACGCTCCGATACCCAACGAAGTCCAGTCGGGTAGCGACGCTCACGGCCGCCAACAGAGGCGCTGGAGAAGATTGGGTGAACCGCCGGACGGAAGGCCTGTTGACGGCCCCGGCAATTCGCTCGACTCTATTCTTCGAGGTGAGCGCCACGCACCTTCTCTGTGCTGCGACGCCAGACCGCCCGTCGAGGGGGTGTCCGCAGCACCCTTGAGTTGGGAAGCGTCGTCGTGGCTGATCTCGAAATTGTCTACGCTGATGTGGCTGTTCTGCGGCCGGATCCGGGCAATGCCCGGATCCATCCAAAGCGTCAGATTGATCAGTTGGTCGCCTCCATCCGATCGTTCGGTTTCGTCAATCCGATCCTTATCGACGAGGCCGGCGGCGTGATCGCGGGCCACGGGCGATTGATCGCCGCAAAGATGGCCGGGCTTGGCAGCGTACCCACCATCACGGTCCGCGGCCTATCCGACCTTGAAAAACGCGCGCTTCGGCTGGCCGACAACAAGCTCGCGCTCGGCGCCGTCTGGGATGCTGATCTTCTGAGCGTCGAGCTTGAGGCGCTGTCCATCCCCGGGCTCGGCTTCGATATCTCCCTCACCGGGTTTTCCGCGCCCGAGATCGACATCGCCCTGTCCCGCCGGCGGGGCAAGGTCGAGGATGCGCCCGCCCGGGCGCCCGAACAGGTCGCTGTCTCTGGTCGGCGACGTGTAGGTTCTCGGAGACCACCGCATCGCCTGCGGGGACTGCCGCGATCCGGTCCTGATGGAGCGGCTGATGGCGGGAGGCCTGGCGGACGCCGCCTTCCTCGACCCGCCCTACAATATTCCCATATCGGGGTTCGCCGTAAGCAAGGGGCGCCACCCGGAGTTCGCATGCGCCACCGGCGAGATGAGTCCGGCCGAGTTCGTCGCCTTCCTGAAACAGACCCTCGGCTCCGCCTGCCGGGTGACGCGTCCCGGCGGCGTGCATTTTGTGGCGATGGACTGGCGGCATATGAGCGAACTGCTCGACGCCGGTCGGGCCGTCTACGACACCCTCCTGAACCTGTGTGTCTGGAACAAATCCAATGGCGGCATGGGCAGCCTCTACAGATCCAGGCACGAGCTCATCTTCGTCTATCGCCACGGTCCCGGACCCCACCACAACGCCGTCGAGCTCGGCCGCCATGGTCGCAACCGCTGCAATGTCTGGGACTATAGTTCGGTCAGTTCACCGGGCGGCGCGCGTCGGCACGAACTGGACCTGCATCCGACCGTGAAGCCCGCCCAGTTGGTTGCGGACGCTCTCATGGACGTGACCAGGTCCGGCGACGTAGTTCTCGATGTCTTCCTCGGCTCCGGCACGACCCTCGTGGCGGCCGAGCAGATCGACCGCGCATGCCGCGGCGTGGAACTGGACCCGCGCTATGTCGATGTGGCCCTGGAACGATGGGCTCGCCTCACCTGTCGGGAACCGGTGCTTGAACGCACCGGGCACACCTACTCCGAAGTCCGGCAAAACCCGATCAGCGAGCTGTTCTGATGGCGGCCGACGACGAGGCGGTAGGCTACGGCCGCCCACCGCGCGCGCATCGTTTCAAGAAGGGTGTGAGCGGCAATCCAAAGGGTCGCCCGCGCTACGCTTTCAGCGGGCCCGCCGAAGATTCCATCCTCAGCCGGGTCATCAGCCGGAGGATCAACATCGCGATTGACGGCCGGACACGACGAGTCCCGATCAAGGAAGCGATCGCACTCCAACTCGTCGACAAGGCTGCCAAGGGCGACCTCGGGGCGATAAGGTTGGTCATGGCGGTTGGTGCAGCCGGCGAGATGAAACGCGACCTGCCTCCGGAGTTCGATGAAGATTACAGGGTTCTCCTGAAACGCCTCTGGAGCCTCAGTGACCTCGAAGAGTCTCTCGGCCACGCCGGGCTCCTGTTCTCCGACGCGGACCACAACCTGTACTTCAAGCGTGAGGTCTTCGAGGCAGCCACTGCTGGACGGAGCTCTCGACCTCCTGGGCCTGAACTTCGCCTGACAACCTCTCAAATTGAAGCCGGGAGGGCCCAAGCGGATCGCGAGTGCGTGTTCGAAGTATTTTCCCGGGTGCTGGAGCAACTTCTGCACTGTCGACGATAACCAGCACCCCGAGGGTGTGAGAGCTCGGGGATTTCGTTACAGTTCCATGGGAAGGAAAAAGTCCCGCCGATCGAGGATTAGCCGTGAGTGATCCCAGACTCTATCCAGTCCCTTCCGAATGGGCCCAACGCGCCCGCATGACCAAGTCGGGATACGAAGCGGCGAGGGTCGCGGCGCGCGAACGACCCGACGCATTCTGGAGCGAGCAGGCCCGGCGCCTGGACTGGATGACGTCCCCGACCCAGATCAAGGACGCGTCGTTCGACAAGGCCGATTTCCGCATCCGCTGGTTCGCGGACGGCGTGCTCAACGTCGCGTGGAACTGCCTCGACCGGCATCTCCAGACCCGCGGCGATGAGACGGCGATCATCTGGGAAGGCGATGAGCCAACCCAGTCCGGCAAACTCAGCTATCGCGAACTTCACGCCGAGGTTTGCCGCATGGCCAATGTCCTGAAGGGCCTGGGCGTGGTGAAGGGCGACCGGGTCACCCTGTATCTGCCGATGATTCCGGCGGCGGCCGTGGCCATGCTGGCCTGCGCCCGTATTGGCGCCGTCCATTCCGTCGTCTTCGGCGGCTTTTCGCCCGACAGCCTGGCCGGCCGGATCGAGGACTGCGGCTCGAAGATCGTCATCACCGCCGACGAAGGCCTGCGCGGCGGCAAGCGCGTACCGCTCAAGGCCAATGTCGACGCCGCCCTGGAACGGCCGGGCGCGAGCATCGTCGAGACAGTGCTGATCGTCTCCCACAAAAACGCCGACATCCCGATCGTGCCGGGCCGCGATGTCCGCTACGGTGAGGCCAAACGCGGCGTCAGCGACGACTGCCCATGCGAGCCGATGAACGCCGAAGACCCGCTGTTCATCCTCTACACCTCGGGCTCGACCGGAAAGCCCAAGGGGGTGTTGCACACCACGGGCGGGTATCTGTTCTGGGTGGCCTGGACGCATGAGCTGGTGTTCGACTACCGGCCCGGCGAAGTCTTCTGGTGCACCGCCGACGTCGGCTGGGTCACCGGCCACAGCTATTGCGTCTATGGCCCCTTGGCCAACGGCGGGACCACCCTGATGTTCGAGGGCGTGCCCAACTATCCCGACTCCAGCCGCTTCTGGCAGGTGGTCGACAAGCATCAGGTCGAGATCTTCTACACCGCTCCCACAGCACTCAGGGCGCTGATGCGCGAGGGCGACGGGCCGGTGAAGGCGACCAGCCGTAAATCCCTGCGCCTGCTGGGCAGTGTCGGCGAACCGATCAATCCCGAGGCCTGGCGCTGGTATCACGAGGTCGTCGGCGAGGGCCGTTGTCCCATCGTCGACACATGGTGGCAAACCGAGACCGGCGGCATTCTCGTCTCCCCCCTGCCCGGCGCGACGGACCTCAAGCCGGGCTCGGCGACCAAACCCCTGCCGGGCGTGGAACTGCAACTGGTCGACGCCGAGGGCGCGGTGCTGGAGGGCGCCGCCAGCGGCAACCTGTGCATCACCGATAGCTGGCCGGGCCAGATGCGGACCGTCTGGGGCGATCATCAGCGCTTCTTCGACACCTATTTCAGCGCCTATCCGAGCAAATATTTCACCGGCGACGGCTGCCGCCGGGACGCGGACGGCTACTACTGGATCACCGGCCGGGTCGACGACGTCATCAACGTCTCGGGTCACCGGATGGGCACGGCCGAGGTCGAGAGCGCCCTGGTGTCCCACGAACACGTCGCCGAGGCCGCGGTGGTGGGCTACCCCCACGACATCAAGGGCCAGGGCATCTACGCCTATGTCACGCTGAACGCCGGCGTCGAACCGCACGACGATCTGAAGAGGGCGCTGGTCGCCCACGTCCGCAATCAAATTGGTCCAATAGCGGCGCCGGATGTGATCCACTGGGCGCCGGGTCTGCCGAAGACACGGTCAGGGAAGATCATGCGGCGGATATTGAGGAAGATCGCCGAGGGGGACGTGGGCGCGCTGGGGGATACATCCACGCTGGCTGATCCCAACGTCATCGAGCAGCTCGTAAAAGACAGGGGCGCCAACCAAGGGCGAATGGCGTGAAGGCAAATCCGAGCCATGAGTACTGCGTGACGGGGGATGAGGCTGCGCCGATCACGGCGCCCTGTCCGAATGGCTTTGCCGGTCATTCAGTGAGAGCTGGATCCCTGTCGCCCGTTCGCAGTACACCGTGTCGAAGCCATATAGCGAACCCCGGCGCGATCGGGTTCACGATCCAGGCAGGTCAGTTCCGCCAACGGACATCGGTGGTCAGCACGCATGGCCCCGCCACCTCTATCTCCACAACCGGGAGCGGAGTTTGCTCAAGGTAGTGGAGGGATTCACGCCCCTCCACAAGTTCGCACCGTATGATCGGCGCTGTGGCAGACAGGCTGATCATGCGGTCGCCACTCACGAAGCAGAGGCCGTTCTGGAGGCTCCAGTCACCCGGCGCCAGGCGCCAGCGGAGCACGGCAGATTGGCTGAATCCGGAGATGTCGTCCGTGACCACCATGCCATTGGTCTCGAGGCGAACACGGCGCAGATGGGTCGCGCCGGCTCCGTCCTGATAAGCGGCGCTGAAGGCGACGGCGTCGGAGGTCTCGCACAAGGGCTCCAGATTGGATGTGCGCAGCCAGTCGGCGAACAGAAATCGCCCCAAGCGTGGCATCTGGTCTCGCCCATCGAACTGGATGGTATTGTGGCTGAACACGCCGCCGAAATATTCCACCGCTCGGGCGTCAGCGTAGGTAAAGGAGCCGCCGTCGCGCAGGAGGTTGTTGGCACCGACCCACAGATCGAGGTGGAGGGCATCCGCCTGACTGGGGCGAAAACGGAAACGCGGATAGCGAAGCACGGCTCTTGCATCATCGCGCGCCAGGACGGCAAAGCCCGTGTCGTCGGCGACCCGACTGCCAGCGGGAGGCAATTGTTTGGTGGGTGTCTCGACGCCGAGGAGAGCGAGGCCGTCACTCCAGGGGCCGCTGTCATAGGCCCGCCTATCAAGGAACAGCGCGGCCGCCAACTGCACCGTTGGGCGATGATCGCGATAAACGGTGTCAGTAATCTGCAGCAGACGGGCCCCATCGTTGGCCCCGACGTTGGGACCGTCACCGTTCCACGGGTTGATCATGTGCCGTAGCCATTCGGTCGCCGCCTGAACGCGCCCATGCCATTGAGATGAGAACGGCGCACGGTGCAGTCGCTGTCTCCAGATCTCGCTTATGCCAAGAGTATCGAGCATCAGACGGTGATAGTTTAGGGAGTACTGGCTGAAGCCTCCGTCGGGTCCAATCAGGCGTTTCGCACGCTCCTCCAGCCAGCGCCGGCCCGTCCGCTCCCACTCAGCTCCGTCGCTCCGGCCATGGTCCGCCAGCCAGGCTCCGCCGATAAACAGCGCCGCCGCTTCAGAAGTCCCATGATTGTTGTCCTGAGCCACCGCGTACTGGATGGTAGGCGCGATCCGTCTCAGGTGGACCTCGATGAGGTCCAGCATTCCCGGTGTCGGCTGATCCGCCTGCCCCAAAATCAGCGCCGTCATAGCCAGGTTCATGACCCTGATCGATGCTTCCTGACCACATTTCCAGTTTGGTCCGTAGTAAGGCGGGTTGCATGCCACCCAGTCGGCGACCCAACGCTCAAGGCGGTCGCTCCCTCCCGCGCCTTCAGACCGGGCGCGCCGGGCGAGGCGTGGCGCCCAGTCCAGGCGGGAAAGCTCCCAGATGCGCTTGATGTCGCCCACCGTCGGATCGAAATCGGGGATGAGCCACCACGGCTGTTCCGCTCGGTCGATGCGCTTTCCAGTGAGCGGGTCAGCCAGCCAGTCCGGCGGATCCCCGGCGGCGGAGGCCGACCAGCGGCTGAACAGCAAGATCGGCTCCGCGGGCGTCACGGCGGGCGACCCGCCCGGCTCTACGTCCATGAAGAACGGCCCGATCGGCGTCGAGGCTCGTATACGGCGCACTGGATGTAGGCCGCTGCGGACGCCGACGCGGTAGCCAGCCACCCGAACCAGGTTCAGAAGGCCGAGTCCCAGAATGGTTTGCGCCTTGGAGCGTAAGCCGCTCATTGCTCACGCAGTTGATACGCCGCGTCTATAGTAATGCGGGCGACCTCGAAGATCTCATCCACTGGAATGGCCGGCAAACCGACCTCAAGCGCTTTCAGGAAGGCAGCGGCGCCCGCCTTTTGCCCCTTGTCCTGGTTCAGCAGGTTCATCTGCCGAAAACCTGGCCAGTTAAAGCCTCTCAGTTTGCGGAAGTTGTCGAGCTGGAGGGTCCTGCCAGCCGAGAAAACCTCAATCCGTTCCTTGGGGAAGTCCGCCGCGCCGTTGGACAAGTAGAAGATCGTGCCGAACGAACCGTCGGCGAAGCCCAAGGTAATCGCCGCCTTGTCTTCGGCAATATCGATACCCGGCGCGTCTCCCATCCGGCGCCCTTGAACGGAAACAATCGGGCTGCCAGCCAGGAAGCGCATGAGGTCGATGAGGTGGCACGCTTCACCGATGATACGGCCACCTCCGATCTCGGCATCCTGTGTCCAGTGCTCTCCAGGAATTGCGCCCGCGTTCATCGTCATGATGAAAACCTTGGGCTCGCGCACACCCTCCAGCAATTCCTTGATCTTTCGGACGTGCGGAGCAAAGCGACGGTTGAAGCCCACCATCAATTGCGGTCCCGTGCCATCTCGATGCGCCTCGGCGTATGCAGCCTCGACGTCAGAGAGGCTGTCGCAGTCGATAGCCAAGGGCTTTTCGACGAATACGTTCTTTCCGGCCTTCAGGGCCTGCGTCACGAATCGGGCGTGAGAATCGTGTCGCGTGGCGATGGCCACCGTATTGATTTGAGGGTCCGTCAGCATGGCCGTGACATCGTTCGAGGCTTCAGCGAACCCCATGGAGCGACCGTTGGTTACGCCGCTTAGGCCTGCGGAGGTCACGACCGTGTGGAGTTGGGCGCCTGCCTCCTTGAATGCAGGGATCAACACGCGCGAGGCGTAGTTGCCCGCACCAACGAAGCCAATGACCGGCTTGTGAGGGTCGAACCGCGCATCGGCGACGAGAGCAACCTTGCTCACCAGCCGTTCTTCAAACGGCGATTTGTAGTCGAGCAGGATGCCAAGGCCCGACTTGTCCTCGCTCAGCATTGCGTAGGCCTGCCCGGCCTGTTCGAACGGGAAACGGTGGCTGATCAAGGGCCTCACATCCAGTTGGCCCGAAGCCAGCAGATCGAGGACCGCTTCAAAATTGCGCTGTTCCGTCCACCGCACGAAGCCGAAGGGATAGTCTTCACCCTTCTGCTCATACCGGGGGTCATAACGGCCGGGGCCGTAGGAACATGACACCTGGAAGGATATTTCCTTCTCGTAGAAGTCGGCCCTGTTCAATTCCAGGCCGGTAACGCCGACCAGGACGATCCGGCCTCGCTTGCGGCACATGCGGGCCGCTTGGGTGACAGGGTCACTGGATTTGGTCGAGGCGGTGATGATCACGCCATCGACGCCTCGGCCGCGACTGAAGGCCATGCCTGCGGCCACTGGATCCTCGCCGTTGGCAGGATTGCACGTGTCCGCGCCGAACTGTCGGGCCAGGTCGAGCTTGGCCTCATCGAAATCGATCGCCAGCACCCGGCAGCCCTGGGCGCGCAACAACTGTACAGTCAACAGACCGATCAGGCCTGCCCCCGTCACGACAAAGGCCTCGCCCAGAGTCGGCTGGGCAAGTCGGACTCCTTGAAGTCCGATGCTGGCCACCACCACGAAGGCTGCGGAGTCATCGTCGACGACGGTGGGGATGCGGGCGCACAGGTTTCTGGAAACACGGACGACATCAGCGTGAGAGCCGTTCGACACCACCCGATCGCCAGGTTTGAACCCATCGACTCCAGCGCCGATGGCGGCGACACGGCCGACGTTGCAATATCCGAGCGGCAGGGGCTGGGCGAGCTTGGACCGGACCGCATCGATTGTGGCGGTCAGGCCGTCGGTCTGCACCTTGGCCAACACCATCTTGACCTTCTCAGGCTGCTGGCGAGCCTTGTCGATCATATTTGCCCGGCCGAAATCGACCAACATGCGCTCGGTGCCAGCAGAGATCAGCGTCACCGTTGATGCTATGATGAGCGAGCCGGCCTGGAGCGACGGAGCGGGTGCCTCCACGATCTCCGTCAGGCCTTGGCCCATGTGTTGCACGATCTGCCGCATGATGTCTCTGGTCTGGTCGCGGTGGGGAGGCCGCGAGATTGCGCACATAGTCCAAAAATCGTCGCCGGCGCTAGGGCGGGGTGGCAGTAAATCGCCGATCCGCTTGAGCTCTCCGGCTGCTTTTACTTCAGGACGGCCTGAAGGTCGTCCCGTTCAGCTGGAGATGGATAGCTTATCAAGACTGCGCGAAACTGTCCCTTGAAGACGAACAGGCTGCCGGCGCCGACGCCTACCACCCCAAGGCGTTGCACGGCCTGTTTCATATCTTCAACCGAGCCGGCGCCTCCCATCACCGTGATCGGTACGGAAACGGCGCGTCGGATATCTTCGGCGATCGAGAGATCATAGCCTTTCATCATCCCGTCGTTGTCAATCGAGTTGATGACGATCTCGCCCACGCCAAGCGATTCGAGTTCACGCGCAAATGACACCGGATCGCGCTTCGTGTCTTTCGCGCCGTTGTGGACATATACGCCGTGCCCCCCGAGCATCTTTTTCTTAACGTCGAGGACAACGACAACGCTCTGGCTGCCAACCTGCCGGGCGATTTCAGCGACAAGGGCAGGGCGGGCCGCGGCGGCGGCGCTCAGTGAGATTTTTTCGACGCCAAGCGCCATGATCCGCTTTGCTTGCTCGACGGTTGAGACACCCCCTCCATAGCCGAGCGGCATGCGGCACTCAGCAGCCATGTTCTCGATCAGGCCATAGTCAGGTTCGCGCCCCTGCGTCGTCGCGTCGATATCAAGAACGATCAGTTCATCGACACCCTTCTCATTGAAAATGCGGACGGCGTTCAGAGGATCGCCCACATAGCGATCCTCGCCAAACCTGCGCGTCTTCACCAGCCCACGATCGCGGACAAGGAGGCACGGAATAATGCGAGCACGCAGCAAGCTCAGAGCTCCGCAAAATTTTTGAGAAGACGAATGCCGTTATGGTGACTTTTCTCCGGGTGGCATTGCATTCCGTAGACGTTCTTCTCACGCACGACACAGGCGAACCTCGCACCGTAGTCGGCGTGGGCGATAGCGTTGGCTTCGTTGTCGCACTCGAAGCGATATGAATGCAGGAAATAGAAGCCGGCCACCGGATCCAGCCCCGCCAGCAGAGGTTCCCGGTCATCGGGATCGATCGTGTTCCAACCCATGTGGGGGAGCAGTTCTCGAGCGTTTGTGTCGGTAAATCGGATTTTTCGGACGACCCCCGGAATCCATCCCAGTCCGCTTTCGCTTCCCTCTTCGCTGGAACGCGCCAGCATCTGCATACCGACGCAAACGCCCAGGACCGGGATGTGGTCGCCCATGACGAGTTCCTCCACCCGTTCCGCCATCCCCGAATGGCGAAACTGTCGCACGGCATGATCGAATGAACCTACGCCGGGCAGGATGATCTTGCTGGCGCCGTTGAGGTCCTCCGCCGACTCAGCGACGCGGAACGGAATATTCGCTTCGTGATAGATGTTGGCGAAGGCTTTGATGTTGCCCAAGCCATAGTGGAGGATCGCGATCAACGCTTGATCGCCTTCTCGACGCCGATCGCCTGAAGTACCTTTGCGCCGAAATTGAACATCCACAACGAGTTGTCATAGTCGCGGTATGACTTGAGCGGCATTTCAAAATAGCCGCGAAGTTCCTCACTGGTGATGCCCAGCTTCTTGGCGATGTAGTCGAACTCATGTGCGATGGTCTCTGGGTCGTACGCCGGACGCTCCAACTGGCTGAGAGCCTCTTCACGGGTCATCTGGTCAGTTAGAATGAGGCTTGAAAACTGCACCCGCCGAGTATCGAACCCGAACCGTTCAGGCAGCCAGTAGCCTTCGTAGAATTTGGTGAAGCGCGACTCGAAATGCTTCTGCGGATAGGGCTTCCAACCGTACTCGCGGCTCAGGGTCTCGCGCGCCATCGCCTTGGTGTACGGCATCCAGTCAAGCGGCTTCACGACCTTCAAGCCACGAAAGTAACGCAGATATACCTTATGAAACAGAACGTCGCTGAAGGGATAGGTTTTCAATTCTATAGTACAGAACTGCTTCTGGATATCCCGCAACTGACGCATGTCGGTTCCATAGTATAGAAACTCTAACGGGTTGCGGACGCACTCAGTTGAGATGTTACCGCCATTCAAAATGTATTTGATATCATGCTTGTTGGCGAATTGGTAAAGCGTGGCAATAAAGGCGTGATCTTGCGGAGTATCGATATGAGGAACGCCAGACTTGAAGAAAGCTAGCTGGAAATCCTTCATCTCCTCCCAATTGATGACCTCAGTAAATAATTCCAGACCCAGTTTCTCAACCATAACCTGTATGTTGTTCACGGCGATGTCGGTGTTCCAACCACCATCGACGTGAAAGACCAGCGGCCGCAGTTGGAATTCGGTTACGACGAGGTGCAGCAGGAACGAACTGTCCAACCCGCCGCTGAGGCCGATGATGCAGTCGAACTCCTTCCCCTTGCCGCTCTGGCGAATTTCTTCGACCGTGCGCGAGAACATCTGCCGGCCCGTCTCGTCGGGATGCCATTTTGGGGCGACGTGTATGCGGAACCCGGTGCAGTGATCGCAGACGCCTTGATCATCGAACGTGATGTTTGAATCCGAAGTGTCCATCACGCAGTTAGTGCATATCTGGTAGTTTCTCATCGTCCCCACATTTCGAGTGCCCGCGCAGTAGGCACCTGCCATCTCACTTTAATTAGCCCTCGGAGTCAGCCCGTAAGGCTCTCCGAAACGCCTGTAGACGCGATGGGCGTCGCGCGCCAGTGGCTCTCGAAGGATGCGCAATCCCGAGTTGACGTTGGCCGGCCCCCCTTTTCGTCCCGTGGTCATGACGGGAGTCCGCAGGCTTATGATCTGCTCCCCGGAAACTGGATCACTGGACGTTAGAGTTTTCCGCTGAGTGGTCCGCACCCCGACCTTGGACCGCCAGTAATGAGAATCTGGCCGGTTCCTTAGCCCTCCGGCGGGGGTATCCCGAGGAGCGCTTGCGCTTGCTCCATCGAGGTTTTCCAGCCGAGGGAGCCATGGGGTCGTAGCGTGTTGTACTCTTTCCGCCAAGCCTCGCATTTGGCGCGGGCGTCGGCCAGGCTCAGGAACCAGTTGGCGCTGAGCAGCTCGGCGCGGACCCGGCTGTTGAACGCCTCGGCGAAGGCGTTGTCCGTCGGCTTGCCCGGCCTGGAGAAGTCCATCACCACGCCGTGCTGCCAGGCCCAGAGGTCCATGTCCTTAGATGTGAACTCTGTGCCTTGGTCGGTCCGGATCCGCCTCGGCCGACCATGGATGGCGGTCACCCGCTCCAGCGTCTCGACGACGTCGGCACCGCGATAGGTCGCCCGCACGTCGATCGCAGGACAGAGCCGGGTCGCCGCATCGACGATGGTCAGAATCCTCAGCTTGCGCCCGTCGAAGGTCTGGTCGGCCATGAAGTCCATCGCCCACACGTCGTTGGGGCCGGAAGGCGGCGCGCGATCATCGCGCAGCGCCGCCTTCACCCGCCGGCGCGGAACTTTCCTCCGTAATTGAAGACCTTCGTCCCGGTAGAGCCGGTAGGTCCGCTTGTGGTTGACGTCCCAACCCTCGCGGCGGAGCAGGACGTGGACGCGCCGATAGCCGTACCGCACGCGTGTCTCGGCGATCTCTCGAATCCGTTTCCTCAGTGGGGCCTGATCGGGGCTGCGGGCCTGGTAATGATAGGTCGAGGTATCGACCCGGAACACGCTACACGCGCGCCAGATCGACACCTGCCAGGTCGCCCGAACCGCGTCGACAAGCTGACGCTTTCGATCAGGCCTCAGAGCTCTCGCTTGATGACGTCCTGCAGCATCTCCTTGTCCAGAGACAGATCGGCGACCAGCTTCCTCAGTCGGCCGTTCTCCTCCTCCAGTTGCTTCAGCCGCTTCATCTCCGACGGCATCAGACCGCCGTACTTCGACCGCCATCGGTAGTAGGTCTGGACCGATATCCCGGCCTTGCGACAGACCTCCTCCACCGTCGTGCCTTCCTCCGCCTGTCGCAGAATGAAGGCGATCTGCTGCTCACTGAACCTCGACTTGCGCATCTGAACCTCCCGGTCGCGCCACAAAGCGCGAAACCGGGAAAATTCTCAAAAAGAACGATCCAGTTTTCAGGGTGAGGACCACCAGATCCTCACTCAGTCCGACGCTTCAACCGGCCGTAAGTCCGCGGCGAACTTGGGACGTCTGTCGTACCATTGAGAACTTCAGAAGGAACAGTGCGGTGACGATTGCAATAGAATAGCCATGGATGCCCCCGGCCGAGTTGAAAAGGCCAACGAAAAGGCAGGGCGTGGCGAAAATCGCGAGCGGATGCTCGGACCGCGATATGAGGTTTGCCACGGATGCAAACAGAAGGAAGCCCAAGGGCAAACCAAACGACGAGAACGCCAGGGGGAGGAGCCCGAAATCGAGCAGCGACATCTGCTGGGCCTGCATCAGCTGGGCGTGGGCGCCAAGGCCGTACCCGGTGAGGCCGCGCCACGACTGGGCGAGATCGCCGACCAGCAGGAGCATCGAGGTGTAGCGGAAAAGACCACCCTCGGTGACGTTGGCTCCCGCCCGCGCCAGATCGATGCCCGTCTGCAGCACGCTCATTGCCTCCAGCAGGCGGTCGAAGACCACCCGGTACACTACGGTATCGCCGAATGAGGTGAGACTTACACTGGCCCGCATTTCAGCTGCGAAAGTCGAAATCGGACCGCTGAAGATCGCGAGGAAAACGAATAATACCGGAACCGAATAGAGGATAATCCGTCGGAGCATTACCCGGCTGGGCGGGGAGGCCACCAGAAGGCTGATCCCGCCGAATGCGAGCGCGGCGATGAAGCCGAAGTAGGCGATCACGGAACCGCTAAGCACAACCACGACTATCGCTGGCGCCAACCGCCAGTATTTCCGGACGTAGAGGGCATGGGCCACATAACCGGCCAGCAAAGTGGCGATGCCTGAGGGCTCCGACAGGAACCCCTGGGCGCGCGGGACATCACCGTACATAAGGATCTGGTAGGGAATCCCCGTGATCCGGTAGGCGATCGATGAAATGATGATGACGACGAAGGTGATGTGGACGAGGTTGATAACCGCGTTCAAAAAATCTTTCGGCGACGCGTATCTGACGATGGCGACGCAGGCTAGGAGCCAGAACAGCGAGCGCAGAATGCCCAACACGGCCTGGCTGGCGCCGAAAGGTTCGGCGAACAGCAGGAGTATGTGGAGCGCGGAAACCAGGGAAAACGAGAGAAAGACATTCAGAAAGAGCGGATCTCTCTGGAAATTACTCGGCACCGACAGATATCGCAGGCACACCAGAAGATGCACTCCGTATCCAAGCAGTACGGTCGAAGCGCCGGCCATTTCGTCATAGGACGCTTCCGTGCCATCACCGCCGATGAAGACGCGCTGGAAGAAGGCCGGGGCCAGGAAGAGATAAATCCAGATCGGACTGTAGCCCGCGGCGGCCGTACGAGCGGCCTGCGGACGATTCTGCCGCCAGTGCTCAGCCTGCACGCTCATCTCAGACGGCGAACGCGACGACGACTGCGTTCCGGGCATCCTTGCCGAGGTCGCCATCAAGCGTCTGGAAGGCCGAAATCGTTTTCATTTCGAACCTGGTGCTGGATAGAAACACAGAGAATTCCTGCGGGAAGTATATTGCGCACTAGGCAATTGTCGCTCGTCTCTCCGACGAGGAGACCGCCAACCAGCACCTAAAGCTTTGACTTCAATGTCCGTAGCGTGCGCCGCTTGTCAAGCTCGGTGCTCCTGGAATCGACGTCCGGCATGGGCCCCCTGAGCAAAATTCCCCTTGTTTATCAGAAGCTCGGCGATATCGGCGCCATCCATTCCGGTCACGCCGATGATGAGAGTCACCAGTTCGATCAGTTAACCTCTCGATGGGGCAATGGGCTGGGAGTCTGACATCCCACAGGGCGGATTGCAGGCCACACAAGTGCTGGATCATCACCTTTCCAGCCCCTGAACCGAGCCTGATCTCCCTCAGGCCCAGCTCTCAGCACCGCTTGGGGTCCCCTTGGAATCGCCGGAGGATCCTCATGAATGGTCCGCTAGCGATCCGGGCTCGCATGTCCCTCGGGAGGGCCTTCCCGCATGCAGTCCGAGCTCGTTCGGCTCTGTATGCCTTGGCTTCGAAGTATCAGATCGAAGTTCGACTTCTTGGCGGCAAAGGAAAACAACTGCTGAATGCGCTCAGAGGCTCGGTTGCTAAACTCAGCAATCCTGTTGGGTTCAGAAAGTAGCTTTTCGATCGTGTCGGTGAGGCCTTCGCTGTCGCCCGGCTGGACGTAAACCCCGCATTCGCCGACTACGGTCGGAACCTCACCTACTTCGGTCGTGATGACGCAGCACCCTGACGCCATCGCTTCTGCCGTGGCCAAGCCGAAACCTTCGAAACGAGAAGGCTGGAGATAGAGCTTTGCCGAGCCAAATAGATCGAGCTTTTCCTCAAACGTCACTTCCCCGATGGCCTTCACACAATCGCTCAAGTGCAAATCGACGATGCGCTGCTGCAATGCTTGGAACCCGTCGCCCCGCTTGCCCGCCAACACCAGCTCGAACCGCCGCCCGCGCTGTTTGAGCAGCACCGCGGCATCCAGGATGGTCCACACACCCTTGCGCTGGAGATTTTCGGGGCCCGACCATGCAAGGTTGAGAAGCAGCGTGCGCTCGGCTCCGCGTCCGTTTACCGCGAAATAGGCATCGCCGACTGCGCAGGGCGCGTAGTACGCCGTGCGCAGACCAAAACTCGCCGTCACGTCCTCGAACTCACGGCTGCTGACGAACAGATTGGCATGAGCCAGCTTGGTCGCGAGGCCAATCACGAAGCGCTGATGCCACGGCCGTCCGAAATAATCGGTTCCAGTCGAGGGATCTTCGAAACGGAAGTTGTATACTCCCGTGATGATCGTCCGCCGACCGGTCAATCGCGCCAGAAGCACGGGTAGCAGGGCGTAAGTCCACCACCAGACGAACAGCACGTCGAATCGCCAAGGGATGTCGCGATAACGATTACAGACCGCCACCTCGTGCCCCAGCGCTCGCAGGGCCTCGATATCTTGCCGATAATACTCCATCGACTGGATATTTTCCAGTGTGTCATTACAGTAAAAGACAATATTCGCCATATGGATAACTCAGAAAGCGATTTCCAATAGTACGCAATATCTATATTGTCTATAGATAGGCAGCTCTTTGCCGGAAACTATATACTAGGCCGCTGGCAACAAGAACGGGGCGGATATCGCGAGGCCCGGCGGCGCAACAACTACCTTTTATCGCGGACAGCCTGCGGGCAATCGAGCTCGCCCGGCGGGTTATCGTCATCGGCGCCATGCAGCTCCAAGCCTCGCAGCAAATAAACGAAGGCTGTCATCGAGCCCAGAGACAAGTAAGCGAGCAGCAGCAGCAGGCGCTCGTCGCCGGCTATCGGCAGGAGGCCTGCAAGAACAAAACCAGTTAACATTGCCGAACGGATCGCGGAATAAATGTTCAATCGATGCACCAGCGCCTGGTTCACCTGCGTGATCGATTGGACAAAGAGATTGCCCATCTCGAAGGCCATGAACAGCCCGAACAAGGCGGTTTCGGGCAGGTCTAACGCTACGGGGTTGCCGATCAGCGCCAGCGCCTCGCGACCCGCCAGGACAAAGAGGGGCGGGAGCGCCAGCATGAACAAGAAGTTGAGCCGGCGGTAGGGCGCCAAGCGAGACCTGTCGGTCAAGTCGGCTTGGCGCGCCTTCAGGAACACATCGTACACTTGGTATAGATTTATCAGCACGAAGCTGTGCAGCACCGCCAGCTTTGCCACTTCCGCTTGCGGCAGGACGAGACTGCTCAGCCAGATGAAGCCGCCATAGGTCAGCAGGCCGCTCAGGTTGTTGATCATAAAGGGGATGGCGCCTCGGAATACTTGCGCGGAATTTACGGCGGAGGCGACCCTGAGTGACTGCCTTAGCGAGACATAGCGAGCGGCAGCCGCCACAGTCAGGATGGCGCCAAGCAGGAAGGTGGCATTCAGCACAACCAGCGCCAGCCGGATGTCCGCGTCTGTCCAGACGACGGCCAGGACGCCTAGCGCCGCCACGCCATAAGCCGCGAGCTCGACCGCCTTCCGGATCTTGAACTGGTTCACCGCATTGAGCACCGCAGCAAAGGGAATGGTCAGGATCCGCGCCGCCAGCAGCACGGCCATGGTGCTCTTGTAGATCGGCGAGATCTCGCCGATCGCCAGGAAGACGAACAGGCCTGACGCAAGCGCGAGCGGGATCAGTGCGCCGAGACTTTCGCTAACATGTCCCGCCCATTCGCGTTGATGGGAATTGATGAGCTTGGTGACAGTGTATTGGCCGATTCCAAGATCCGAAGCGGTGGCAACCACCAGGATCGAAGACGTCACCGACCAGACCAGGAAATCGTCGACCGCGAAATGGCGCAGCACCAGCCAGTTTACGAACAGCGCGACCAATGCCTTGAGGCAGTGCAGCAACAGGCTAAGTCCGGCATCGACACTGAAGAGACGGCTCAGATTCATGCCGGACCGCTTTCCAGAGTTGCGACCATTCTCCTGAATATCTCTTCCGGCGCCACCGGCATGATCGGCCCGATGGCCGCCTGCAACCGCGTCGGATCGCCGGTCAGCACCTCAACGTCGTTGGGGCGCAGCAGGGCGGAATCGATCGTCACCTCGGGATCGTGCCCGGTGAGGTCGCGCAGGATCGCCAGCGCCTCGCTGATCGCGACACTACGTCCCGAACAAATGTTCAGCGTTGTCGATGCGAGGTCGGACATCAGCAAGCGGTGATATGCTTCCGTAACGAAAGAAACGTCAGACAGGTCGCGCGCGACCCGGACGTTGCCAAGCGAGAGGACAGGCACGCGGCGGTGAAATGCGCCCGCCAGCTTGGCGAACAAGAAAGCCTCGCTCTGGCCCGCTCCCGTGTAGTTGAACGGCCGCGTCACGATGATGGGGAATCGCTCGAACCACTGCCGCGCGATCCATTCCATCGCGGCCTTGCTGGCCGCGTAGTGATTGGCCGGCAGCGGCGGCTCGTCTTCGCTGATCGGGCTGACCCGGGTCTGGCCATAGATGTTCGCGCTGCTGGCGATCAGAACCTTTTCTGGCCGGACCTCGGCCCTGCGGATCGCCTCCAGCAGGGACTCCGTGCCGAGCACATTGACCTGATAGAATGGGAGGGCAGGACCCACCACATGACTCAGTGCCGCCAGATGGACGACATGAGTTGGCTGAATCGAATGGATCCAGTCAGCGATTCCGTCGGTCTCGCCCAAGTCTGCACAGAGGCTCGGGACATGCACGCCGTCATGGGAATTGGCCAGGCCGAAGACCTCACAGCCTTCGGCAAGGAGCCTGTTGCTCAAGTGTAGTCCGGTAAAGCCCGAAATACCGGTGATAAGGACTCTAGAAGGACTTGCCATCCTGCACCCGTCGAAGATCAGCCTTGACCATGGAGTGGCAAAGCTCTTCCAGCGTGGTCTCCGCCCGCCAGCCCAGCTTGTCCCGAGCATGGGATGAATCGCCGATCAGAAGGTCCACTTCGGCGGGGCGATAGAATTGCGGGTTGATCTTGACCAGGACGGCATCGGTGCGGCTGTCGCGGCCCACTTCCTGCTCGCCTTCGCCCGACCATTCGATCCCGATATCCGCCGCGGCGAAGCTCATGGTGACGAAATCGCGGACCGATTCAGTCCGATTGGTGGACAACACAAACGTGCCTGGCTCGTCCATCTGGAGCATCAGATGCATGCCCTTCACGTAGTCGCCCGCAAAACCCCAATCGCGCCTGGCGTCAAGATTACCGAGTTCAAGACAGTCAATTTTTCCATGAACAATGCGCGCAACACCGTCGGTGATCTTGCGTGTCACGAACTCCCGACCACGGAGGGGAGACTCATGGTTGAACAGAATCCCACTCGTTCCGAAGATGCCATAGGATTCTCGATAGTTGATGGTCATCCAGTGCGCGTAGAGCTTGGCCACACCGTAGGGACTGCGCGGATAGAACGGAGTGGATTCGTTCTGGGGAGACGCTTGAACCTTCCCGAACATCTCCGAGGTGGATGCCTGGTAGAACCTGATCGAAGGATCGACAATGCGGATCGCCTCCAGGAGATGCACGGCGCCCTTGCCGGTTATTTCCGCAGTCAGCAGCGGTTGTTCGAAAGACACGGCGACAAAGCTCTGGGCGGCGAGATTGTAGACTTCGTGCGGCCGGTGGTCGCGGAGCAGGCGGATGACTCCGGCTTGGTCGGTGAGGTCGAACTCAACAAGCTTCAGGTTGGGATGCTGCTCAATCCCCAGTTCCTCAAGCCGCCAAAAATTCATTGAACTTGTGCGACGGAATGCGCCAACAACTTCATAGCCGAGCCCAAGCAGATACTCGGCCATATAGGCACCGTCTTGACCGGTGATGCCCGTAACAAATGCCCGCCTCATCGATTCCGTCCCAATCCGTCACAATTCGCAGCGCGGAGGCGATCCCGGCCCCCGCTCTTGGTGTCAGTCTGAGCGCCTTGCGGCGCTTTCATCTCTTGAAGGTGACCTGATCGACCGGTCGGATTATCCCCGCAACATACGTTGCGTTTACCAGCATATATGGAGAACCGTACCCTCAGGGGGAGCTATTGCCACAGCGGGTTCGGAACTACCACGTTCTTTCGCTGGCCGTGGCGCGAAACATGACGGCGGCGATCGCCTCACAGGTCTTTTCCACCTCGGCGTCGGTCAGCGTCGGATGGACCAGGAAGGCAACGCTGGTTTCGCCCAATTCTCGCGCGACCGGCAGGCGCTCAGCCGGGCGCCAGCCCGTGTTGTCGAAAGCCCGCTCTAGGTAGACCTCGGACGCCGAACCGTGGAAACAGGGCACGCCCTCGGCGACGATGGCGTCGATGATGCGGTCGCGCGTCCAGGCTGGCGCCAGGGCCTCAGGCCGCACGAAGGTGTAGAAGCGGTACCAGGCGTGGGTGACATGGTTGGGCGTTACGGGCGCCCGCAAAGCTGGACAGGACGCGCAGGTGTTCGACAGGGCCAGGGCGATTCGGGTGCGCCGCTCAGTCCACGCCGCCATCCGTTCCAGCTGGATCAGGCCGATGGCCGCCTGCATCTCGATCATCCGCCAGTTGGTTCCGAAGCTGTCATGCACGAGGCGCGGTCCCGGCGGGTGCGGGCGCTCGTAAACCGCCTCCCAGCTCTTGCCGTGGTCCTTGTACGACCACATGAAGGACGCAAGGTCGGGGTCGTCGGTGGTGACCATGCCGCCCTCCCCGCCTGTGGTCATGATCTTGTCCTGGCAGAACGACCAGGCCCCGATGTGACCGATCGACCCCACGCTGCGCCCGCGGTAGCGCGCGCCGTTCGCTTGAGCGCAGTCCTCGATCACCTTCAGCCCATGCTGCGCCGCCAGCGCCATGATGGGATCCATGTCGCACGGCATCCCGCCCAGGTGGACGCAGATGATGGCCTTCGTCCGCGGGGTCAGCACCGCCGCGATGGTCTCCGCCGTGATGTTCTGGCTGTTGGCGTCGACATCGGCGAAGACCGGGATCGCACCAGCCGTTACAATGCAGGAGGCGGAGGCGAGGAAGGTTCTGGAGGTGGTGATGACCTCATCGCCCGGCCCGATCCTCAACGCCTTCAGCGCCACGTCCAGCGCTACCGTGCCGTTGGTCAGGGCGACCGCATGGCGGGTCCCGACCCAGTCGGCGAAACGTCGTTCGAACTCGCGACAGCGGTCGCCGGTCCAGTAGTTGACCCGGTTGGAGGCCAACACCGTGGTGACGGCGTCGATCTCCTCTGCCGTGTAGGAGGGCCAGGGCGCGAATGGCGTATCAAGCATGGGAGGGGCTCAGGAACTCGTTGGACGGCAGCGTTGCCCGACAGTTTCCCGTTATCACATCGCCCCAAAGGGTTGTAACCGACAAAGCGGGCAAGAATCTCGATTGGACGATTGCGAAACGTCGCAGCCTGCCCCCCGCAGGATTTGCCAAATGAGGCGCGCGCGGTATGGTTCGCGAGAGGCCTTCGATTTGAACGCCAACAGGTTGCGGCTTTGATGGGGGCAGGTCAGTGATTCCGGACAGGATGGATGACGACAAGTCGGGCGCCTTTGGCGTCGAATATCTTGACTGGAAAAGCTGGGGCGGTTCAGATTTCGGCGTTCTGAGCCGATCGACTGAAAAATACTATGAAGCTGAACTGAAGCGCGCCGGAGTGCTCGACAAGCGCGACCTCAATGTCCTGGAGGTCGGTTTCGGAAACGGCGACTTTATGACGTTTTGCAAGCGTCGAGGCTGGTCGGTCACCGGAACGGAGATCAATCCCGAACTGGTCGCAGTGGCCAGGTCCGCGGGATTTGACGCGCGGGCGGCATCCGATCTTGACGGCCTCGAAGCCAATAGTTTCGATTTGCTGGTCACGATCGATGTGCTCGAGCATATCCCGCCCGAGGGGACTGTTTCATTCCTTCAAAGCCTTCTTCGAACATTGCGCCCGGGGGGGGTTCTGGTAGCTCATTTCCCCAACGCCGACTCGCCTTTCGGACTCTACAATCAGAATGGTGACGTAACGCACGTCAACGCAATCGGCACGGGGAAAGCCCGGTATTACGCGCAAGCTGCGGGCGCTGATTTGATCTTCCTGCATGGCGAGGCGCGCCCCATCCCGGCGGGTTCGCTTGCACATACCGGGCAACGGGTTATCGCCTTGCCATTCCGCTGGGCGGTCAATGCGCTGGCGCGTTTCGTCTTTCTGCCCGGCACAAATATCGATTTCGCAGCAACAGCCTTGACGATGATCCTCAGGAAACGCCCTCAATCATGACACGCACGCGCGGCAGGAGCGACGGGCGCAATCGAAATGGTGTAGCACTGGTCGGGCCTGCGGGGCGGCGCGCCGGGGCCGGCTCATGCTCACTCGGTTGATGATGACAGACACTCTGGTTACGAATGATCGACCGTACGCGCCCGAAGGCCGGACAGGACCGCCGGGATGGTTCGCCCATCTGGTCCAGTTCTCTCCCGACCACTACGGTTGGAAGGACGGTCGGCTCGTATTCCACGGCGCACCCGGGAATACGGGCGCCAACCCCTCAACGGGCTTCGCGGCGTTCCTCGTCAGAAACCTCTATGCCACCCACAATTCCTCAGGCGCGATCCGACGCGCCCTGGGCCCGCTCGTCAACGACCTGGCGCTCGACGAGAGCAAGGTCGGCCTCAATTTCGGAGCCGGAGGGGGGGGGCGCCTCCATCCGCGCATCCTCAACCTGGATGTCCAGGATCAGGCGCACGTCGACCTCGTCACCGACGGCGGAGACATTCCGCTCAAGGACGCCTCGCTCGACCTGATCGTCACCCAGGAGGTGCTCGAGCACGTGGCCGACTATCGGGGTACGGTCCGCGATCTGGCGCGCATCCTGAAGCCGGGGGGTATCATCTATTGCCAGCTTCCCTTCCAGATCGGCTTCCACCCCGGCCCCAACGACTATCGCCGCTTCAGCCGCCAAGGTATGGAACAGTTGTTCGAAGGACCAGAATGGCACATCGAACAGGTCGGCGTCGCGACCGGCCACGGGACCGCCTTCTACCGGATCGCGGTCGAATTCTGCGCAGTGACCATGAGCGCCCTTCACCGGAGTCTCTATCGGCCAGCCAAGGGTCTTTCGGCCGTCCTCCTCTATCCCTTCAAGCTTTTCGACGGCCTGACCGAGCGTTCGTCGGAAAGGGATCGGATCGCCGGCGGCTATTACGCCGTAGCACGACGTACGGACGCCGCGCCCTCGGCCTGAGGTTGACGGCTCACAATCCCAGCCACCGACCAAGCGCCACCGCGTCGTCCAGCCAGACTTCAGGTTGGTAGTTCGGGCCCAGATCGGCGCGTAGTTGCGGGTGGACGCCCTGCTCGCCGGTCCTCATCCCCACCGTGTGCCAGCCCAAGGTCCGGGGGGCCAGGAAATCCTTGGCTGGATTGTCACCGACATATAGCCAGAAGTCGTCAGGATGGCGCGCCATCACGTCGCGAAAGCGTGCCGGGTCCTGCTTGTCGCTCCCCCAATCCTCCGAGATCAGGACGGGCAGGTGAGACAGGCCCAGAGCCTTGAGCTTGAGGCGCTGGGTTATCGAGCGCCCGTCTGTCAGGATCAGCACCGGCCTGCCAGCCCGTTCAAGGCGCTCAAGCAGAGCCGCCCACCCCGGCCCCAAGGTGATCTTCGGGGGGTGCAGGCGATAGATCCAAAGTAGCGTCTCCAGCGCTGACGCCGGGAGCCCCGCCTCCCTGACCAGGAACCCCAGCCAGTTCTTTTCGCCGGACTCGACTGCCGCCTCGACCGCATCGTGCAGGTCGTTGCCCAAGGTGTCCGACAGCAGCTCGCAGACATGGGCCCGGCCTGACCTGACGTAGTCGACTTCCGGATAGAGAGTGTCGTCGAGGTCGAAGACGAAGGCCGTGCGACCGATCTCAGGCCTGTCCACGGACCAGCACCTTGGCGTCGTAGCGCAACATCAACAGGTCGGCCTCCCAGCCGTCGAAGTTCTCGACTTCCTTGCCCAATAGATATTCGTCGATCAGCCAGCCGGGGTAGTTGGCGCCCGCCGCATAGGTCAACGGAAAACCGCCCCCGAAGCGCGGATTGATTTCCAGAGCAGCATAGCGCGACCCGTCGGCCTTGGTGAACAGTTGCACCGTCAGGCAACCGCGCGCGCCCTTTACCTTCAGCAACCTGTCTTTCAGATAGTCATAAACGTGATGCTTTCGCGTGGCGCCCTTGTTCACCTCACCGTCGCGCACCTCAAGACGCTCGCGAGGAACCATGCACTTCATTGCGCCGACCCGGTCGTAATAGGCGTCAACAGTATATTCTTTGTGCGTCTGGTCGATATATTCCAGGAACATCATCTTCGGGTCGTCCAGCATCGTCGCGGTCAGGTTTTCAGCCGTCGGCAGCAGGACGGCACCCACGCTGCGGCTCCCGTCGTAGGGTTTGACGAAGCAGGGAAACTCCAGGGCATCGCGGTCGAAAATGTGTGGAACGTCGACGCCTACCTCCTCGAACAATGCCGAGGATACGCGCTTGTCGCGGCAGGCAGAGACCAGCCCCTCGTCGGAAATAACCAAGGCCACGCCATGAGCGGCGAAACGCTCGCGATTCTGGGCCAAGCCCAGCAGTTCGGTGTCGATCGTCGGCGCAACCAATCCGACGCCCTCGCGCCGGCACAGGTCCAGCAGAAAGTCATGATAGTCTAGGTCGGTCACGTGGGGGGCCTGGAAGGCCCGGTCCGCGACCTGACAGGCGGCGGACATCTCCGGATTCAGGTCCGTGGCGAAAACCTTCGCGCCCGGAAACCGGGCCTGCAATTCGGTCTGGAAGGCCTGGACCAGCTCCACCCGGCGACCCGCCGACAAGATCAGAACGTTATGAGCCGGCAGGGCCATCGGTTTTCCCGGTGAAAAAGGGCATGGTCGCCTCTCCGGCTGCGCTGATGCCTTCGCTCCTGGTCACTTTCAGCACAGTCATAAAAAGGATTCTCAGGTCCAGCCAGAAGGACCGATTGTCGACGTACCAGACATCGAGTTCGAACTTCCGCGCCCAGTCGACGGCGTTGCGGCCGTTGACCTGGGCCCAGCCGGTGAGGCCGGGTCGCACCTCGTGGCGGCGCGCCTGCTCCGGCGTGTAGAGCGGCAGATAATCCACCAGCAGGGGCCGGGGGCCCACCAGGCTCATCTCGCCCTTCAGCACGTTCCAAAGCTCCGGCAGTTCGTCGAGGCTGGTAGCGCGCAGCCAGCGACCGAAGGGGGTCAGACGCTCGGCGTCGGACAGCGGGCGGCCGTCAGGCCCGGTCGCATCCCGCATGGTACGGAATTTGATCATCTCGAACGGGCGCCCCTGAAGGCCGGGACGCGTCTGGCGGAACAGCGCGGGAGCGCCCATGCGACGGCGCACCACTAACGCCAGCACCGCCAACATGGGGAGCAGGACGATCAAGGTTGTCGTCGAGGCGACGATGTCGAACATGCGCTTCAAGGGGGTCCCCCGCGCCGCCCGGCGCCGAGTTCGACCCCCTCTAGCGTCTCCACGAACTTGTTGGCCAAGTCCTCGCGAGCGAACATTCGGGCGCCCAGGGCCACGGCCGCAGCGCCTCGCCTCCCGGCCTCCTCCCGGTCGTCGGCGGCGGCGATCAAGGCGTCCGCGAACGCTTCCGGGTCGTCCGGCCGGACCGCCCATCCGCAACGCTGCTCGCGCACCAACTCGGCCAACCACCCAGGATAGTTTATGATGACCGGCAGGCCGCCCGCCAGATAATCGAAGAATTTGTTGGGCGAGGTGCCATCGTAGAAGGCGGGAACGTTCGCCAGTATCTGCAACCCGGCGTCCCCGCCCCGGATCAAGGAGGCGATCATGAGCTTCGGCATGGCGTCGGCGAAGCGAACAGTCTTCAGGCCGTGCGCGTCACGCATCAGCTGGGCCTTTTCTGCTCCCGTGCCGATCAGCAACAGTTTGATGTCGCTCCGTCCCCGCTGTTCCAAGACCTTGCCGGCGGCGATCACGGCCGCCAGACCGTTCGCCTTGCCATGAGCGCCAGCGAAAACGGCGACAAAGTCGTTGGGAGCGATCATCTCGGGAAACTGATCCGAGGGCTTTCTGGGAATAGCGGCGGCAAACAGGCCGAGGTCGCAACCGTTCGGGATCAAGGTTATCCGCTCTTTCGGAAAACCCGTTTTGGCCACACCCTCCCGGATGCCCGGCGCCAGCGCTATCACGTGGTCAGCCATAGCGTAGGCTAGGCGTTCCAACAGGATCATGGGGCCAAGGAGCAGCGGGTTTTTCATCCCCATCGCCCGAGGGAGCTCCGGCCAGAGATCCCGGACTTCAAATACAAACCTTTTGCGGCGGAACAGCTTGGTGGCGATGCCAGGCAATGCAGCAGTCAAGGGTGTCGAGGTCGCGAACAGCAGATCATACTGCTCGCTCAAAGCCGTCCCAATTGCCCAACGCGCGAAGACCGAGAAGCGCCAGGCTCGCGTGAGAAGAGGATCATTGTTCGAACTGCCCAGCGCGAACTCAATGACCCGAATGCCCTCAACTTGACCCTCTCGGCGCCCCTTGGCGAAGGGGGTGGTCAACCCTGTCGTTGAGCGGTCGTAAGAGGCGCAAACCATCGTAACGTCGTGTCCGGCATCGACCAGCGCGCGCGCCATTTCATATGAGCGCGTGCCGACGGAGCCTGCGGGCGTGGCAAAATACTGATGGACATAGAGGATACGCATCGATTTCAGCTTGCCCGTCCGACCGCGTCTGAACCGCCCAGATATCGGTTCGCCAGTGCATGGACGATCCGGCCGGCCGACTGGCCGTCGCCGTAGGGGGATCGCTCCACCATCATCGCTTTTCGCGCTTGCGCATCGTCGATCAATCGAAGGGTGTTCTCGATGATCGCCGTCCGTTCCACGCCAATCAGCAGAGCCGCGCCGGCGGTGACGCCCTCTGGACGTTCCGTCTCTGTCCGCAGCACCAGCACCGGTGTCTTCAGGGTCGGCGCCTCCTCTTGCACGCCGCCGGAATCCGAAAGCGCGATCGAGGCTCCGGAGAGAGCGGATAAAAACTCACGGTAGTCGAGCGGCTCGCGCAGAAAGACATTCGGCAGTTCGCCCAGCGCCTCATGGACGCGGTTCTTGATGTTGGGATTTGGGTGCACCGGCCAGATGAAACCAAATCCCGGCCGCGCTAGGGCAATTTCGCGAATCGCGGCGATGATGTTCTCGACCGGCTGACCGAAATTCTCGCGGCGGTGGACAGTGATGAGGCCGAAGGCGTCGAACTCCGGCAGCGTCATCGGTTCGACGCGCGCGCGCGCGATCTCGACGGCATCGATCACCGTGTTGCCGGTCATCAGAATGGCCGTCGGGTCAATTCCCTCGCGCAACAGGGTATGGTGCGCCAGATCGGTCGGCGCGAAATGCAGGCTGGCGAGCTTGCTCGCGGCCACCCGGTTGAACTCCTCGGGAAACGGACTGCGCAGGTCGCCGCTGCGCAGTCCGGCCTCGACATGTGCGAAGGGCACACCACGATAGAAGGCCGCCAAGGCCGAAGCGAACACCGTTGTGGTATCCCCCTGCCCCACTACGCAGACGGGATCGCACTCCGCGATCACCCGATTCAAGCCCGTCAGACACCGCGCATTCAGGTCCGCCAGCGACTGGTTGGGCGTCATCAGGTTCAGGTCGTAGTCGGGAACGATCTCGAAGATGTCCAACACCTGATCGAGCATTCCCCGGTGCTGCGCCGTGACCGCCACCTTGTAGGGCGCCCCTGTTTCGCGCAGACGGCGGACCACCGGGGCCATCTTGATGGCCTCGGGCCGCGTCCCGAAAACACAGAGAACCGGCTTCATGGAACCGGCGCTGATCGTGGCAAGACGCCGCGGGTGTCAATGACGCGGGCCCCTTGGGCGATGCGGGCCGCATTCTTCTTGAAGGCCTTGTGATCGACCAGCAGGGCCACGGCGTCGGCGCGCGCCAAAGCTGTCTCAAGGTCAACCAACTCGACGCCTGCGTCGCGAAGCCGGGAAGGCAGCTGGTCGATGTTGGGCTCAACCGCCAGTACGGTGACGCCGGGAAGGCGAGCAATGTTCAGCGCCACGTCGACCGCGGGGCTTTCGCGCAGGTCGTCGATGTCCGGCTTGAACGCCAGGCCAAGGCAGGCGACCACCGGCGAATGGAGCCCCTCGACCGCGACGCGGACCTTTTCCATAATCCTGTGCGGGCGGCCGTCGTTGACGGCGCGCGCCGCCTGGATGACGGGAGTGTCATTTGGTGCGGATTCAACGATGAACCACGGATCGACCGCGATGCAGTGCCCCCCCACGCCCGGGCCGGGGTTCAGAATGTTGACCCGCGGATGGCGGTTAGCGAGACGGATGACTTCCCAAACGTCGATCCCTTGGGTGTCGCAGACATTGGCCAACTCATTGGCGTAGGCGATGTTGACATCCCGGAACGCATTTTCGGCCAGTTTGCAGAGTTCTGCTTCGCGGGCGCGGGTCGCCACCAGTTCGCCTTCGACGAACAACGCATAGAGGCTGACCGCCAATTCCGTGCAGGCTTGGGTCATACCGCCGATGGCGCGATCATTCGACACCAGTTCTTCGATGACATTGCCCGGCAGGACCCGCTCGGGACAATAGGCCACATGGATGTCGATGGGACCATCGGCACCCGATCTGGGAAAGCGCAGATCGGGACGGGCGGCCGCCAACCGCTGGGTGATGCGATCGGTGCTGCCCACCGGAGATGTCGATTCCAGCACGACCAGATCGCCGGCCTTGAGAACCGGTCCGATGGCGTCCACCGCACTAAACACGGCGCGCATGTCTGACGCCTTGTCGATGGTTATCGGGGTGGGCACAGCAATCATGAAGGCGTTGGCGGGTTCCGGACGGGTCGCCGCCCTCAATCGACCGGAGCCAACAGCGGCCTGAACCACCGCATCCAGGAGCGGTTCGACGATATGAACCTGCCCCCGGTTAACCGAGTCCACGACCGACTGTTTGATGTCTATGCCGACGACCTCGATGCCGCGCGAGGCCATCAGCGCTGCGGTTGGCAAGCCGATGTAGCCAAGACCGAGGACACAGACCTTTTTGACAATCATCGCGTCCCACTCCCGCGAGCTCGTAAGGCTCGGGCCAGCCGAGATAGCCGGTTGCCGCACGTCTGAACCCCCGTTGATATCACGTCGCTCGGTCGTCGCCGCGAACCCGTGCACGTAAAAAGCCTTGACCCGCGGCCAGATCAGGGTGTGCGACGAACGTTTTGTTCCGCCGCCGAACCCCGTCGCGACTTGGGGACGGAAAACCACAGCCCCGTAAAACTTACAACCCCAATTTGGATGGCCAACAGGGCCACCCGGCAAATAGCAAACACTGAACCATTCGACGTCGTGGGCCCGGAAGCGCCTGGAAATTCCAGGGCCGGGACCGCCATGATGGAAACATCAACCCAAGGCAGCGGATCCAGGGCGTCGCGGCGTTGAAATCCAAAGGCCGCAAGCCGAAGACCAGGTTCCGGAGGCATGCATCCGATTTGCCCTGAACGTCCAAAATCATCCTGATCACAGGGCTTCCGCATGGGATCGGGATCGAATCCTGTCGACCACCTCCAGAACGCTCCGGTCCGGGAGATCACTGGCTTGTCGGGACTGGTCCACCAGGGCGAGGATATCGGCCAGGCGGACCGCGTCCGGACAGTGCCGCCAGAGCAGTTCCATGACCCCCTCCACGCAGGGCCGGACCTCCTCGCCCTCGTCGCTCAGCGCCTCGGCCAGTTTCTCACCCGGCTTCAGGCCGGTAAACTCGATCACAACATCTACATCCGGAATCTTGCCGCTGAGTTCGATCATCTGGCGGGCCAGGTCGGCGATTCTGACCGACTCACCCATCTCCAGCAGGAATTTGCGCGGTGCCGCGCCCTCCATGCCGGTGCTGATCGCGGCGCTGTGGAGAACCAGCTGAACCGCCTCGGGGATGGTCATGAAGAAACGGTTGACCTCGGGGTGGGTGACGGTCACCGGCCCGCCGCGGGCGATCTGGTCGCGGAAGATCGGCACCACCGAGCCGGCCGATCCCAGGACATTGCCAAAGCGGACGGCGGTCATCCGCGTCTGGCCCTGCGGCGCCAGGTCCAGAAGGGTCTCGGCGATCCGCTTGGTCGCGCCCATGACATTGGTGGGGGCGACCGCCTTGTCAGTCGAGATCAGCACGAATTGGGTCACTTGGTGGGCGACGGCGGCCTGAATGACGTTCCATGTTCCCAGCACGTTGGTGAGGATGCCCTCGGCGGGATTGTCCTCGACAAGGGCGACGTGTTTCAGCGCCGCGGCGTGAAAGATGATGTCGGGTCGTTCATTGCGAACCACCTCGGCGACGCGGTCGGTGTCACGGACGTTGGCCAGGATGGCGCGGCGGCCAGCCTCGGAGCGGGAGCGCCCCAGTTCACGATCAATCTCAAATAGCAGGAATTCGGAATGATCAACCATGCTGAGGTGCGAGCAGCCGAGCGTCAGAAGTTGGCGGCAGAGCTCGGATCCAATGCTGCCGCCCGCCCCGGTGACCAGCACCCGGCGACCGACTACAAGGTCCCGTACCGGCGCCGCGTCGAGGGAAATCGGCTTGCGCGGGAGAAAATCCTCGAGCGGAATTTCCTCCAACCGATTTGTCGCATCTGGAGATCCGTCGATATCCGCCAAGCTTTGCGGTTTGAGGAGGGTGTGCCCGGCCCGGCGCAATTCACCGATCCGCTCCGTGGAGAATCCATAAGCTCGGACCGGATCGTCCAGAAAGATTAAGGCGTGGGGCGTGGCCCCCAATCCGGCCAGGCCGCTGTGCGACGGTCGCCAGGTCGCCAGATCGCCGATGAAGGGGACGCCGTGGAGGCGTAGGCCGACCTCCTTGGGATGGGGGGTGACCACGCCGACAGGCCGGTAGGGTGAATGAGGGTCCCCCTGCAGCAGTCTCAATTGTTGATCGGCGACGGCCATGGGTCCGACGATCAGCAGCGGCATCCGGCCCGTCGCCGGCCGCGGCCACCAGCCGGGCAGGAAGTGAGCCGCCAGCCCCGGGTCCTGAGGCAGGCGCCAGACCATACGAAAACCGACCAGCAGCGCCAGGCTCACCAGCCAGGTCAGGGGCAGGACCGAGCGCGGCAGCTGCACGCCACGGTCGAGGAAGAAGATCAGGCCCAGGAAGAGGCCGATAGTGACGCTGACATTGCGGACCAGGCCCATAACCTCGCGCATGGAGGCGAAGCGCCAGGCCGAGCGTTCCGACTGGAAGATCAGCTCGACCCCGGCGCCGATTAGGGCGTAGAGGCCGGCCCAGCGGATCACGCGGATAGCGTCGGGGTCCGTCATCCACCAGTCGACGGGCACAGGGCGGCGCAGCTCATAGGCCAGGACAAGGCCGAGGAACAGCAGGCCGACATGCAGGCCAAATTTCCCCGCCCAGACCAAGGTCAGGTCAGCCCGCGCGGTTCTGGCGACAACCGTCATGAATCCCCTCGATGTTCGAGCCCATCAGCCCCGCGGGGCCCAAGGGATCCGCCTAAACCCTAGCTCAGGTAGCAGGCTCGCCCGTCTTGCAGACTCCGGAACAATTGGCAAATACATACGACAATCAGGCCTTAAGCGTCATCCCCATCGGTCGAAAGGGCGAGATTGACCATCGTCGCGACCCGAGGGTTGGGCCGATTCCGGTCAGAGGGAGCCGCAAGTCCGTCGAGTGGCTTCGGAACCCATGCTCGGAGCCTCGATCCAACGTAAGGTGTGGATCGCTGACAGCGGCGACTCCGGATTCCGGTCCGTTCATAGGCTCATCAGGGTCAACGTCACGGCGGATCGCGGGCACGATACCCGTTGACCGCCCGCTCTCGGTGCTGGACAAGGCTCCCAACGCGGCTTGGGCCGGCCCGGTCGTCGACCGGGCTCACCCTCGTCGTCCGTCCGGCCAGGCCGGCCACGTCTGTCTTCGAGGTATTGTCGCCGATGATGCGCGCCCTTTCGCTTCTACTGGTCCTCGCGGCCGTCCTGCTCGCCGGCTGCGGCGGACCCCGCATGGACATGGACCAGATGACCGCCGCCCGGCCCGTCGATCTGCAATCAGTGCGGGTGGTCGCCTCGCCGCAGGCAGAATATCAGATCGGCGTCGGCGACAAACTCGACGTGCGGGTGTTCCAGGTCGCGGACCTGTCGTTCGAGGAGCTGGTGGTCGACACCTCGGGCAACATCAACATGCCGCTCATCGGGGCGGTCCGGGGGGCGGGCCGTACCGCCGGAGAGATGTCGTCCGACATCGCCGAACGGCTGGCGGCGCAATACCTGCGCAACCCTCAGGTCACGGTCACCGTCAAGGAGGCCGCTAGCCAGAAGATCACCGTCGACGGGGCCGTCACCAAGCCGGGCGTCTATGAGATGCGCGGTTCGACGTCCCTTCTTCAGGCGGTAGCAATGGCGGAAGGGCCGACCCGGGTCGCCGATCTGACCAAGGTCGCCGTCTTCAGGAGCATCGACGGAAGACGCTCGGTCGCGATTTTCGATTTGAGCGCTATCCGCCAGGGCCGGGCATCTGATCCGGAGGTCTTGGGTGATGACGTTATCGTTGTGGACACATCTCGCCTCAGTTCCACACTCCGGGAAGTTGTGGGGGCCCTGCCGGCTCTCGCGGCCTTCGCCTACTTCTAACAACTGGCATACTCGGCGTATGGGACTGATCATCACCTGGTCGGGTTTCGCCTTGGCTCGGTCGAGAGACCCGCTACTGGCGAATTCGTGGTGCGCGATCACGGGCAATACGATATCAGCCCGATGGATTTCATGTGGTCGTAGCCGCAACACTGTGACGGGTTTCAAGAATGCTGGGCGATAATCAACTCGCTGACGGACGCGGTCGGCGGCCTCAGGGCCGGGGAACCGACCCCAACGACACTTTCGCGGGGGGCGAGCAGGGCTGGGGAGCGCAAGGCGACGACCAGCCCATGGTGGACTTGGCCTCTTATTGGCGGCTCACGCTCAAATACCGCTTTTTGATCATCGGCTGCTTCCTCGGCGCGCTCGTCATCGGTGCGACTTCTACGCTCCTGCTGACGCCCGTGTATACGGCACAAGCCACCCTGCAAATTGATCGGGAGGCTGCTCGGGTCTTCAATGCCGAAGATGTCACGCCTACCGAAAGCATGATTCAGGGCGAGGAGTTCTTCCAGACCCAGTACGGCCTCCTCCGTAGTCGATCCTTGGCTGAGCGCGTCATCGAAAGCTTGGGACTGGCGAGCTCCAACGACGCGCTTGAAGCCATGGGGGTCGAGGCGCCCGAGGCCGGCGGAACCGCTGCCGCCCAAGCCTCACAACGCAGGGCTGCAGCGCTCAAAGCCATTCAGGAAAACCTCAGCGTCTCCCCGATCCGCGGCTCTCGCCTGGTCTCGGTGGGCTATGATAACCCGAACCCCGTCGTAGCGGCCCGCATCGCCAACGGCTTCGCGGAGAACTTCATCCAGTCCAACCTCGACCGCAAATTCGAAAGCTCGAAGTACGCCCGGGAGTTTCTGGAAGAGCGGATCGCCCAGACCAAGGAGCGTCTGGAATCCGCCGAACGCCAACTGGTGGCCTATGCGGCCAACCAGCAGATCATCAACGTCGGCGAACCCAGTGAAGGCGCTGCTTCAGGTGGCGCAACCGAATCCCTGACATCCAACAATCTGGTCGCCCTCAACAGCGCCCTCGCCCGTACCCGGGCGGAACGCGTGGCCGCCCAGGAACGCTGGCGGTCGGCCAGCACGTCTGAGCTCATGACTCTGCCCGAAGTACTCCAGAATCTGACGATCCAGCGGCTGACGGAACAACGGGCTCTCCTCGACGCAGAGTATCAACAGAAGCTCAGCATCTATCAGCCGGACTATCCGGAAATGGTGCAGCTCAAGGCCCGGATCGACGAAGCCGATGGGCAGATCCGGACCATCGCCGGCAACATTCGCAGCTCCATCCGCAGCCAGTATGAGATCGCAGCCAACCAGGAGCGGTCGCTCCAGGCCCAGGTGACCGGCCTGACAGGCGATGTTCTCGATCTGCGGGACCGGTCGATCCAGTACAACATCCTGCAGCGCGAGCTGGACACCACCCGCACCCTCTACGAGGGGCTGCTGCAGCGGTACAAGGAGGTCGGCGTCACGGGCGGCGTCACCTCCAACAACATCTCCATCGTGGACGTCGCCACCCCGCCACGGAAGCCGTCAAAGCCGAACATGTTGCTGAACATGGCGCTTGCAGCCCTCCTCGGGCTTGGTCTCGGCGTTCTGGCGGCCCTGGTTCTGGAAGCCCTCGACGAGACCTTGGCGACACCTGACGACGTCGAGAAGAAGCTGGGCGTTCCGGTGCTCGGGGTTGTGCCCTTTCTCGACAAGGGTGAGACTCCCGCCACTGCACTCGCCGACATTCGCTCCGGGTTCTCGGAGGCCTATTACTCTCTTCGAACGGCGCTTCAGTTCTCAACCCCGGACGGCGCTCCCAGCAGTATGCTGGTCTCCAGCGCCCGGCCGGCCGAAGGAAAATCGACCACCGCCTATGCCGTGGCCATCAATCTGGCCCGCGTCGGCAAGCGGGTCCTTCTGGTCGATGGTGATCTGCGCAACCCCTCGATGCACCGTGTCGTCGGTGTCGAGAATGAGCGCGGCATGAGCAATATTCTCTCCGGTTCGGCGGACTTGGCGGCGGTCGTGCAACGCACGCCGCAGGAGAATCTGTCCTTCATTCCCTGCGGCCCCCTGCCGCCCAATCCGGCGGAGCTCTGGGGCGGAGATCGTCTGCGGGAGTTTCTGACGGAGACACGCAGCAATTTCGACCACGTCGTCATCGATGGCCCGCCAGTATTGGGCTTCGCAGACGCCCCCATGCTGGCGGCCGCAGTCAACGGCGTCCTTTTCGTGCTGGAATCCCGCGGCACTCGCCGGGGCCAGGCGCGGGGAGCCCTTCGGCGCCTCCAGGTGGGCCGCGCCCACCTGCTAGGCGCCGTACTGACGAAATTCAGCACCAAGTCGACCTCTTACGGCGGCTATGACTACGCCTACGACTACCACTACGGAGCCGAACCTGAGGCGAAGGTCGGCAAGAAGGACAAGCGGGGTTGAGGGATCGGGCGGACAGGTCCGCCACCTCGCGTCGGAGCTGGGCCGTTGGGGATATCGTCTCGTATGGTCTGGTGATCGGCGCCGTTCTCCTAGGTTGGCAGATCGCCATCCAGCCCCTGCTTCAACGGGTGCCAGTCGAGGTGGCGATCCGCCTCGCTCCGGGATCACCGCTGGTGTTGCGCCGGGCGGCGGAGTCCGAACTGGCCGCCGGGCGTATCGACAACGCCGCGGCGCTCAGCCGCGACGCCCTCGTCCGGTCGCCCTTTGACGTTCGGGCGCTTCGCGTGCTCGGCCTTACGGAAGCCCGGGCAAGACGCGAAGACGCGGCGGACGATATCCTGACGCTGGCCGGAAACTGGAGCCTGCGGGACGACCCCACCCATGCCTGGCTGGTCGAGCGCCGCCTTCGGCGCGGCGACTACGCCTCATCCTTCGCCCATGCCGACACGCTGGTTCGGCGTCGGGAGGACATTCAGCCCCAGGTCTTCCAGCTGTTTACCTTGGCCGCGGCTGAGGATCCGCAGCGGTCTCTGCCGGTTGTCGCCAGATTGCTCGCTGCCGATCCGCCGTGGCGCACAGCATATCTTGCCAGCCTGAACCATACGCCGCAGGGTCTGCAGGTGGCCGCGAACCTTGCCCTCCTGCTCGAAGCAGGTCGGACCCCTTTCACCAATGACGAGTTGCAGCGGCTCTACAGCGCATTGAACCATGTGGGTGGGATTGGGAGCATACAGACCGTTCGCGGACGATTGAACCGCCCCCCCTTGGATACGGCGGTGACCAATGGCGGCTTCGACGAAACCGACCATCCTGGGCCGTTCCAGTGGCGACTCTACGAGAAGGCCGGAATTGTAGCCGAGATTGTCGCCGACGACCTTCGCCCGTCCAATCCTGCCTTGCGTGTCGACTACGACGGCTACGCCACAGGGACGATAGTGGAGCAGCTGACCTACCTGACGCCCGGCTCCTATCGATTCACCGCGGTTGTCAGGAGCGAGACCGGCAGCCCCCCCGCCCGGCTCGCTTGGACCCTCTCATGCGCCACCGGCGGAGGTGATAAAGCCTCTATCCCAACCGGGATTTCGGGCGCCGCCGCGAACACCTGGGTGAACCTCTCTGGTCGGTTCGAAGTGCCGGCCGCTTGTACGGCGCAGTGGTTGAGGCTGGAGACTCGCGCGGACGATCGACGGACCCCGTCCTCGGTCTGGTTCGATCAGATAGCAATTTCCCCTGTGGGTTGAACTCGGGAAGCCCCGAGGACCAAGCATCCACCTTGAATCCGTATTGCTTTTGAAACTTTCGACCCCTATACACGTTCTCGATAGCTCGCGGGTCAGCCCGTCGTACCAACAGATCTAGGGGATCAAAGCATGCGTAAGACCATTGCTGCCGTCACGGCGGGCTTGCTGCTCGTAGCCGGCCAAGCTGCCGCCGCCAACAATTCAGCCGTCACCCGCGTCGGTGACCGTGTGGGCGCCACCGCCGACGCGAACTCCGAGTTCGCTGGGGTGCCGATCTTCGTGCTCCTGATCGGCGCTGCCGTTCTGATCACGACGGTCATCGTTGCGACCGACGACAGCTCGGAAAGCGACTAAGACTGATTGCGGTCACGCCGCCTTCGTCAATCAACTGACATAGCGCGTGCCTAAAATTACCTGGAAAGGCCAGTGGGACGCCGTCGCGATTGCGGCGATGGTTCTGCTGGCCTTTTCGTTTGCCTTCGGCGGCGCCAGTCAAGGCCACGCTCTTCGTCTGGCGCTTGTTGAACTGGCATCCCTGCCGCTTCTGGTGCTCGCATCCCGGCAGCTGATTCTTACCGGCCTGTGGCGCGAGCATCGGTTTTCGCTTGGCCTGCTGGCGGCCGTCGTCGCCATTCCGCTGATCCAGTCAATTCCGCTCCCTCCGGCTGTGTGGACCAGTCTCCCCGGCCGGGACCAGATGGTGCTCGCCCTGGAGCTGGCCGGCCTGGAGCCGGGCTGGGCGCCCCTGAGTGTAACCCCGGATCGGACCTGGAGATCAGCCCTCGCGCTTGCGCCGCCGGCCGCCTTCTTCCTCGCCATGCTGTCGTTGTCCCATCTACATAGGGCGCGGTTGGTCCAGTTCTGTATCGCCGCAGCCATTGCGGGCATTCTTCTTGGGGCGGCCCAACTGGCCAGTGGGGGCCGTCTCTACCTCTGGGATTGGACGGAAGGCGACCACATCAGGGGCTTTTTCGCCAATCGCAATCACTTGGCGTCCTCCCTGTTGGTCGCCCTGCCCTTCGCAGTCGTATCAGGCGCGGCGACGCTCAGGCGACGGGATCAGCGGACCTCCGCCCTGTGGTTCGGAGCCCTTTTCGCGGGGCTCGTCGTCATGGCCCTTGCCGCGATCCGGTCGCGGGCAGGAATCACCCTGTTCGCGCCGGTCTTGCTGGTCAGTCTGTTGGCCGCCTGGATCGCCGCCGGACGCGGTCGGCCGGGTCCAGGGCTGTTGGTGCTGGTCGGGTCGATTGGAGCAGCACTGACAGTCGTCGCGATGCTGGCCCTTCCTCCCGTCCTCGCGCGGTTTGACACCCAGGGTGCGCCTGAAGGTCGCTTCGAGCGCTGGCCCCTGGTCGCTGAAGCCGCCCAGAACTATCTTCCACTTGGATCCGGCATGGGCAGTTTCGACGCCGTGTATCGCTCGGTGGAGCCGCTTGAGGAGCTGGACGGTTCCTTTTTTAACCAGGCGCACAATGAATACTTGGAGACTTGGCTGGAAGCGGGGTGGCTTGGCATCGGCGTGATTCTGGCGTTCCTGATCTGGTTCGTCCGACGGTGCTGGACAGCGTGGAAAGCATCGCCGTCCCGGGAAGGCGACCTGCAGCGCGCCGCCAGCATCGGAATCGGTGTTCTGCTCTTGCACTCCGTCGGCGACTATCCGCTGCGGACTGTCACCTTGGCTGTCGTCTTCGCAATGTGTTGCGGCCTTCTCGAACTGGCCCGGCGAACTGACCAGACTCACTGACCGCGGCTACGTCGGAGATCCGATGGGCCGCTGGCGCACGCAAGCATCGGGAAAAGCGCCCACGCGGTCCCGCGGCCTTCAAGGACGGCGGACTATCGGACGGCTTCGATTTCAGCGCGTACGGGCTCGAGCCGCTCCGTGTGAAGGACCACGCCTGCATCGTCCGTGGGCAGGTATTCTTCACTGCCATACTGCGCCTCCGATCCGCGCTGCGGCCCGATGGTCTGCAGGAGGCTCCGCTCATGCCCTTCCAATCGCAGGGCGCTCAACACCCCCGAGTGGTAGGCCTTGGTATCGATCCCGATCCGCCGATGGTCCGCATGCACATGGGATGTCGGCGTATGGCCATGCACGACCACCCGCTCGAACACCGTCCGGCTGTTCAGGAACGGTTGACGGATCCACATCAGATCCTCTGACGACTGCCGCTCCAGCGCCACCCCCGGCCGCGCTCCGGCGTGGCTGAAGAAATAGTCCCCCACCGCGAGGCTCAGTTCGAGGTTCTCGAGGAAGGCCAACTCGGGCGCCGTCAACTTGTGCCGCAGGTCGGCCGCCACCCGCGCCCAGGCCTCTGTCCGGTGCACGAGGTCGGGAACCCGCAGCCCATATGAGCGCAACGCATTGTCGCCGCCGTACTCGCACCATTTGGGTCCGGCGGACGGGTCTTGGAGAAAGCCCAACATCGCCTGCTCATGGTTCCCTTTCAGAAACCGCCATTCGACGCCCTCGACGACCGAAAGGTCCGCCAGCAACCGAAGCACCCCGCGGGAGTCCGGCCCCCGGTCAATATAGTCCCCCAGAAAGATCACGACCTTGCGTGCGGCGGTGCTCGCATGGAGATCGGCGACGATCGCGCCCACGAGGGGCTGCAGAAGATCAAGCCGGCCGTGAATATCGCCGACAGCCCAGACAACCGTTCCGTCCGGAACGGCCGGCGCCGCGGGCGCGGCTACCTGGGTTCTGGATCGAAAAAGCTTTGAAAGCATAGGCCTCTGAACACAACTGCGCGTCGATGGCGGCGACATTCGCCTTCCGCCGGCACGCCAGCGCTTCCTATAGCAGCGACGATGTTCCGCAAGAAGAGCGGCATCGCCACAGGTGTCGGAGGATCGTCCGTGACTGCTGCGAGTCGAGTCACGGGTTGCATAGACATTACCGAAGTGTAATCATTGAGGCAGGGGATGTTGCATGGCTGAAATTCATTCGCAAATTCCGCGCGCTGTTGATGGCTGGAACAGCGCGCCTGCGCGCGCCGCCGGACTTTACGGCGAGCTCCAGCCGCTGCCGCTTCCTGTCACCGCGCCACTATCCTCCGCGATGACGCGGAAGGCCCGGTCCAAGGCGGCGCTGACCGACTGAGCGCCTCAGGGCTCTGCCAGACTGACCGCGGTTTCCCGAAGCTGCCGGTACGCCGCCACGATGTGGTAGAGCGAACTGGCCGGCGCCGGCTCTGTTTCGAACACGCCGTCCTGACCCAGCTTGTCCCGCCACAGACCGCTCGGCTCGAGGTACAGCCACAAGCCCCCCAAGGCCGCGTCGGCGCTCTCGATCAACCGCTTGCGCGCCTCACCCTCCGCTTCCTCCGCCAGGATCAACGCGGCTTTCAGCCATTCCGTCTGGGGCCATAGCCGGGCCCGCGCCGAGCGAGGCTCCAGAGCGTCGTCCAGCTCATCAATCGCCACCCCCCGGACCATATCGATTCCGCGTTCGCCGACCGCAAACAGGCGTTGCGCCGCCCCGAGAGCCCAGGGGTCGCCGCGCAGCCGGCCCCACCGCGTCAACAGCCAGGCCCATTCGAACTGATGACCCGGCTCCACCAGCCGACCTGACTCGCCCTCCGCGGGTCGCCAGTCTTCCTCGAAGAACTCCCGCAGGAATCCGCCCTTGGCGTCGATGAAGTGCGCGCGGGCCAGACCCACGATGGAGTCCGCCATACCGGTCCAGGGACCCTCCGGATCGAGGGGCTCCCATGCCAGGGCCGCCTCAAGCAAATGCATGTGAGCATTGGCCTGAAAGGCTGGCCCCACCGGCTCCCGCCAGCCGCCCTGCGGCAAGGCGAGCGTGCGAAGCGAGGACTGGATGGAGGCGGCTGCTCGCCTGGAACGGTCCACGTCCACCCCGGCCTGCACGGCCGTGGCCATCGCCAGCAGGACGAACGCCTGATCATAAAGGGACGCCGTATCATCCAGCACTGCCCCGGCGCGTGTCACCCCGGTTCTGTAGAGGCCGTCTTCTCGCTGGTTCGTCGTTTCGAAACGCGCCAAGCCTCGCTCGACAAGCGCGGCGTGGCCATCCCCCCATCCCCAGGTCGAAGCGAGGCTGTAAACATAAGCTTGACGGGCCTGGACCCGCGCCCGTCGGAAGTCCCCGACCTGTGTGCCGGCGGCGTCGATCGCTTCGGCGAAGGAGCCATCGGCGTCGACGCCCAGCGTCGCCCATAGCGGCAGAGCGTTCAGCTTCAGCCACTGCCCCAGCTGGTTCGAAAGCAACTCCAGGGACGGCGTCCCGCTGGATGACGAAGGGGTCTGCCGCCGCCCGAGTTCCTCGACCAGCGCCTTCACATCCTGCGCCCGGCCCAGGTCGCACACCAGAACGGCGTCCGGCTCGACGATGATCGCGAGGTTCGACACCCCCGCCGTCGCCACGACCATGCCCGGCGCGGCGCGGACCAGACAGCCATCGCTCCCCCGGTCGACCCAGACGCCTCGCGCTCCTTGGCCGGTGGCGGTCACGGCGTCCCAGGCGCCGAGATCCGACCATTCGAACACGGCTGGCAGAACCCAGACGGTTTCGCTCTTCTCCATGACGGCATAGTCGATCGAGATCTTCGGCGCCGAGGCGAACGCCGGCCCGAGCGCGTGAACATGACCTGACCCTGGCTCGGGCAAGGCGGACCGGACGGTGGCGACCAGGTCCGGGGCGAAGGTGTCCAGTTCCGCCAAAAGGACACGCACTGGCGCGACGAAATTGCCGCTGTTCCAGAGATACCCTTCCGAAAGGTAGAGCTCGGCGTCTGTCCGGTCGGGCTTTTCAACAAACCGCCGGACCGGGGACGGGCCGGGGCGATCAGGCTGGATATAGCCATAGGCTGGAGACGGGGATGTCGGGATGACGCCCATGGTCACGATCCGTCCGTGTGCGGCGACTGCGACCGCTTCGATCACCGTCTCCCGGAACGCAGGCGCGTCAGGAATGTAGTGATCCGAAGCCACGAACACTGCGGTCCCCTCAGGGTCCATCCCTTCAATCCAGAGCGCCGCCGCGGCCATGGCAGGCGCCGAATCCCGACCTGCGGGCTCGAGGATCAGCTCGCCTTCAACCCCCAGCGCCGCCAGTTGCGCCTCAATGAAACCTCGATGGTGCAGGCCCGCGACGATGACGATCCGACCGCCGTCGGCCAGCGGTGCGACCCGTCGAACGGTCTCCTGAAACAGAGACAGGTCGCTGACCAGGTCGATGAATTGCTTGGGGCGCGCAGGGCGGGAGGCAGGCCAGAGGCGGGTGCCCGCCCCGCCGCAAAGGATTACGGGATAAATAGCCATGGTCGTTCCCCCTCCCGACGTCTATCCGCCCCCCCTGCGGAGGGCAACCGGGGAGCGATGATCCCGCTTGCGAGTCCCGGAGCGGTTCGGACAGCATGGCCCGAACCGCCCTGGAAATCGTGGCGGCGCCCCTTAGCTCCAGACGTCGCTTCGGGTTGGGGAGGCAATGCCGGACCAGTCGTCGAACAGGGTCAGGCCGTCCTGCGAGACGTAGGGGTTCGTATTCTCGCCTGTCTGCGAGAGCAGCAGACCCCGGGCGAAATCCATGTCCTTGAGGAACGCCGCCCCGTCGAAGTCGCCGTCCAGTGAGGGCATGACCGGCGGGCTCTCGAACTTGCCCGTCAGCACGAAGTCGTCGTCCATGACCGGCAGGACCTCGGGGGAATCCGGGTCCCTTGCGGCGACGAACAGATAGCCGTCGTCGGCAGCTATGTCGCCGAACAGGGAGAGCGTCGCCGCGATGTCGCCGTCTCGCGGAGCGAAGTCGCCCGCAGTCAGCTGCTCCCGTCCGAGGATCGGGAAGACGTCCGTCTCGCCCGGCAACGTCTGGGGTTCGGCGTTCTTGGCCATGTCGCCGGGCGCGGAGGGAAGAACCTCAGGTCCAGCGTCCTTGTCCACCTCGCCCGGCGCGGCGGGCAAGATCCGGGGTCCGCCATCCTTGGCCGTTTCGCCCGTGGCGACAGGCAGCACCTCAGGCCCGTCGCCGCTCTTGTCGGCGGCCATCGCGGGCAGGACCATAGGACCAGCCGGGGCGAGCGCCGGCTGGGCGGCGGGCTCGCCGGCGGCATCTGTGACCATGTCGGCGAACTGAAGCCGTTCCACATTGGTCACGGTGTCGGTTCCGTCCGGACCGGTCACCGTGGTCACCCCGCCCAACACTGTGATGACGTAGGCTGCACGATTGCCGGAATAAACGGCCGTATCCGTGCCGCCACCGCCGTCGAGGAAGTCCGCGCCGGCTCCGCCGATCAGGGTGTCATTGCCGTCAAGCCCGCGCAGTTCATCATCGCCGGCGAGACCGCTCAGCGTATTGGCGCTCGCATTCCCGGTGAGGAAGTCGGTGTAGATGCTGTTGGTGCCGATCACGTTCTCGATGCCGGACAGGGTGTCGCCCTGCGCATCGGGGCCGCCATGGGCCGTGCCTTGCGTAAGGTAGACAGCGATGCGGTCCGGCGCCGAGGAATAGTCGACCGTGTCGATACCCTCGCCGCCGACCATCGTGTCGGCCCCAATCCCGCCGATCAGGAGGTCATCACCCGCTCCGCCGTCGAGGAAGTCCGCGCCGGCTCCGCCGATCAGGGTGTCATTGCCGTCAAGCCCGCGCAGTTCATCATCGCCGGCGAGACCGCTCAGCGTATTGGCGCTCGCATTCCCGGTGAGGAAGTCGGTGTAGATGCTGTTGGTGCCGATCACGTTCTCGATGCCGGACAGGGTGTCGCCCTGCGCATCGGGGCCGCCATGGGCCGTGCCTTGCGTAAGGTAGACAGCGATGCGGTCCGGCGCCGAGGAATAGTCGACCGTGTCGATACCCTCGCCGCCGACCATCGTGTCGGCCCCAATCCCGCCGATCAGGAGGTCATCACCCGCTCCGCCGTCGAGGAAGTCCGCGCCGGCTCCGCCGATCAGGGTGTCATTGCCGTCAA
>NZ_JBHYDN010000001.1:0-72537 GCF_051860745.1 Brevundimonas sp. | reverse complement strand
GTGTCGATACCCTCGCCGCCGACCATCGTGTCGGCCCCAATCCCGCCGATCAGGAGGTCATCACCCGCTCCGCCCCGGATGTCATCGGCGAACGCCGTGCCGATGAGCGTGTCGTTTCCAGACGTACCCAGGATCAACTGGCCGCCGCCGGCACCCACGATCAGGGTGCCGTTGTCGAAGCGCAGATACTCCACGCCTGTGAGCGTGTCGGTCCCGTCAGGCCCGACCACGGTGGTTGTTCCACCCGTCGTCGTCACCGTCGACTGGGCCATCGTGCCCGAGAACACAGCCGTATCGGTCCCGGCGCCGCCGTCGATCGTGTCGTTCCCGGCCCTGCCGTTGATGACGTCATCGCCGTCCAATCCGTTGATGACATCCGCCCCGGACGTACCGTTCAGGGTGTCCGCCCCGGCCGTGCCGTTGATTGCACCGCCGACCGGCTCCCCGGCCGCGTTATACAGGCCGTCCGCGAACTGCAGCCGCTCGACATTGCTCACGCTGTCAGTTCCGTCGGGACCCGCCACAGTGGTCACGCCACCCGATACCGAGATCGTGTAGGCCGACCGGTTCCCCGAATAGACGGCCGTATCCGTACCATCGCCGCCGTTGATCGCGTCGTTGCCGCCGCCGCCGGTCAGGGCGTCATCGTCCGCGCCGCCGTTCAGCGTGTCAGCGCCCGTGCCGCCATTCAGCGTGTCAGTGCCCGCGTCGCCGTTCAGCGTCGAGCCGATCAGCGTGACCGGCACAGGGGTCTGACTGGGGCTCGAAACGTTCAGCCGATAGGTCTGGCCGGCCGGCGGCGGACCAGAGGTGAAGGTCTCGCCGACATTGGTCAGCCAACGCGCAACCTGGATGTAGTAGGTCCCGGCGGCGCCGAAGGTGTGGGTCAGCATCGAGTCCGTGGAAGAGCCGCCGTCCGAGGCGTTGTCGTCATTGTTGGCGAGTTCGTCGCCGGCGCTGGTCATCAGCCGCAGCGTGCTGTCGAAGCTGGCGCCGTCGATGTCGAAGATCACCGTCTCGCCGGCCACCACGGTGATGGCGTAGTATTCGACGCCGCCATGGGTCGTGGCGACGACCGTTGCGTGCGGGATCGTGGTCGAGCTGCCGATGGTCGAGTCGGCGCGCAAATCGAAGGCGCCGGTCAGCGAAACCGCCGTGCCGATGGTGTTGTTGGCCGTGTCATTGCCCTTGACGATATCCGGAGCGCCGCCGCCCTCGCCGGGCGCGCCGGCATGGAGTTCGTCCGCACCGCCGCCGCCGTTGAGGGTGTCGATGCCGCCTCCGCCGCGCAGGACGTTTGCGTTTGCGTCACCCGTGAGGGTGTCGGCATAGACCGTTCCGGTCACGTTCTCGACCTGGGTCAGAGTGTCGAAGCCGCCGCCGCCGCTGGACGAGCCATTGGACAGATTGACCGTCACGCCGGCGCCCGCGCCGGAGTAGTCGGCCGTGTCCGTGCCGGCCCCGCCGTTGAGCGCGTCATTGCCCAGGGCGCCGATCAGGATGTCGTCGCCGTCGCCACCGTTCAGCACGTCGTCGCCCGAGCCGCCGTTCAGATTGTCGTTCCCGGCCAGGCCGTTGATGGTGTCAGCCCCGCCCAGACCACCGATGACGTCCGCCAGGGCGGTGCCGGTGATGGTCTCGTTGGTGATGTCGCCGCCAACCACCAGGCCGCCGGTCGGTGTCGCCGCTATGGTCTGGTCGGTGAACTGCAGGGATTCGACATTGGTCACGGTCACGTTCTGGCCGTTGCCGACGACCGTGCCGGTCTGTCCAGTCCAGGTGATGGTGTAGGCGGCGCGCGCGCCCGAGAACACGACCGTATCGGTCCCGAGGCCGCCGTCGACCACATCCGTGCCGGTGCCGGGGGTGAACCGGTTGTTTGCGGAGTTGCCGCGGAAGGTGTCCGAGCCGTGGCCGCCGATGGCGTTCTCGATCACCGCGCCGAGGGCGATCGAGACGTTGCCGATCAGGCCGCCGACGCTGGAGAAGGAGCCTTGGCGCAGGTCGATGATCTGGCCATTGTTCAGATAGCCCGAGAAATCGAACGTATCGGCGCCGCCGGCGTCCCAGGCGCAGAACACCAGGGGGCTGAGTTCATTGTTGGCGTTGAACCAGAGCTGGCCCGCCGTCGAGTTGAAGCCATAGACGGTGTCGCCCATGCGGGTCGACATATTGGCCCCGTACAAACGCTGGGCCGCCGAAATATCGTCCAGCAGCGGCGCGGACGAATAGCGCCTCACCCCGGCTCCGTCGGTGCGGAAGTCGGCTCCGGTCTCCCGCTCGCTGAAATAGCTCATCACCGAGTACTGGAGGGAATCCTCATAGTAGATGGCGCTGGCGGAGTAGGTGATGGTTCCGCCGGAGCCCGCGTTGTAGGCTGCCGGATGGCTCAGGCCGATGGCATGGCCGATCTCGTGCAGCAGGGTCAGCTGGCCGTAACCCTGCTGAACCGGCAAGGCGTTGTAGGATAGCGAGCTGTTGATCCACACATCGCCCTGGACCTGGCTGAAGCCGGTCGCACCCGGCATGCCGCCCGGCAGATAGGCGAAGGCCGCCGCGCCGTCCTGACCGGAGCTGTAGTTGCCCAGCAGGATGGTGGCGTTGTTGGAGAATTCGCTCCCGCTGTTCTGGACACGCTGGAAGGTGATGTTGGCCACATCGGACCAGGCGGCGAACGCCAGAACGCTGGCGGCGATCTGGGTAGCGTTGAACTGCGAGAAGCCGGACGTGTCGGTGGGCATGGTCGTGACTGAGTCACGGAAGGCGTAGGTCACCGTCGCCGCCGTGCCGAGCCCCGTAGCCCAGCTCTGGTTCGTGCGGGTGATCTGGGCGCCGGCGTCGGTCGAACTGAGCGAGGGCTTGCCGTTGGGACCGAATACGCCTCGATCGTCGGCGTTCAGGCCGAAGACCGGCCCTCCGCCGCCGTCCGCCTCGGTGGTGGCGCCGTGAAAGCGCGCGCAGCATGCGCACACCTGATAGCTGGCGATGGCCCCGAACGAGGAGCTCTCCACGGGCTCCACCGGCTCGAGCGCCTCGCCTACGCCTGTGAACCGCTGGTTCGGGCTTGTAAATCCGTCGAAAACTTCAAGAAAACGGTTCGAACTGCCGCCCGCGCGGTTGCTGAGCAAGCTGGGGAACATCGGGCCATCGGGCTCCCCCGGCTCAAGCGCCTCGCCGACGCCCGTGAACCGCTGGGCCTGGCCGGTAAATCCTTCGAAAGCCTCAAGAAAGACATTCGAGGCGCCGCCGAAGCGGTTGCTGATCAAGCCGTAAAACATGGGGCCGCCGTCGTGGAGCAACTATTGGAGGCGGTCACCGTAACGCGACGAGCCGAAACGACAAGCGCGATGCAATCATGATGTAATAAATATTCCGGGATACACCTCAGGATTGTCAGACGATTCACGCCGTTGTTCCCTGGCTATCGGGCCCAACCGCCCTCCATCGGAAGGTGATACGTTCCCGAACTCCCGGGGGACGCAGCGGTCGTCCCGTATCGAGGCTTGGCATGCCCCAGACCCCGACGCATGGTGCGGCCATGTTGAACCGGCGTTCCCCCGCTCTCGTCGCGGCCCTTCTGCTTCTGAACGGCGTCCTGTCCGCCTGCGGTTCGAAGGCTCCTGTCGCTGATGCCGACCTGGAGATCGCGGCCCCGGCGGAACAGCGGCTGATCGCCCTGACGGATCTGGATCAGCGGGTCGCGAGGGTCGGCTATCGCCTGTCGACGGCCAACGCAGAGCTTTGCCCGGCGGTGCGGAACTCGGCGGGCTGGTTGCTGCATGCCGCCAGCCAGTACAGCCCGGAACTGCGCCCCTATGCCGAGACCCGGTTCGGACTGGACGGGGACCTGCCGGGCCTGCTGGCGGTTCCGGAAGGGTCGGCCGCCGACCTCGCAGGACTGCGCCGCGGCGATCTTCTCCTCAGCGTCAACGGCGAGGCCCTGACGCGCGGCGTCACCCGCCGGGCGGCCGCCTTCGAGGGCGTCGAGGCCAATATCCAGAAGCTGGACCTTGCCCTGGCGTCCGGGCCCATCGAGATCGCGTTCCGCCGCGACGGAAACGACCAGACCGTACGGATCACGCCGCAACGCGCCTGCGGCTACGATGTCCAACTGGATCCGTCCGACGAACTCAACGCCCGGGCGGACGGGAAACGCCTGTTCATCACCACCGCCATGGCCGGTTTCACCGCGACCGACGACGAGCTCGCCCTCGTGCTCGGCCACGAACTGGCCCACCACGTCCTCGAGCATCGGGGCTGGCACGAGGCCGAGACGCGGGGCCGCCAGACCCAGACCCTGCCGGCTCTGACCGACACGCCCGGCGGGGCCGAGCGACAGGCGGATCGCGTCGGTCTCTATCTCGCCGCCCGGGCCGGGTTTGACAGCTCAATCGGCTCTGCCTTCTGGCGGCGGTTCGGAGCCTTCAACTGGCGCGTCCGCTATCCGCAGTGGGGGCACCCCTCCGCCGAAGCCCGCGCCCGCGCCCTGGAAGTGGTCCAGATGGAAATCAGCGCCCGCCGGGCGTCGGGGCAGCCTCTGGTTCCGTGACGGCGTCGGGGGTCGCCTCCGGGACGACCTCGTCCTCCCGCCACGCCGCCTCTGGATTGAGCGCCGCAGTCGCTTCCAGAAAGGTCCCCGGCTTCATCGACGGCTCGCCGGCCGTCTGCAGTCCGGCCAGCCGGGCCAGATCCGCAATGAAGGTGATGCAGTTGCGCCGTCGCAGGTCATAGACCCACCCTTCCGGACTGTTCCACCAGTCGGCCCGGGCTCGCACTGCGCGATAGTCGGCATCACTGACCGTCCGTCTCAGATAGGGTTTTCCTTCCCCGACATACCGGGGGTTCGGAAGCTCGACCACGCCCTCGCCGCGCGCGAACAACAGCTGCGGTCCCGGATTGCGGGCGGTGAAGCCGGCCGCCCAGTCCACGGTCTCACCCGTCTCGTCCAATGTGCCCTTGGCCTGCACAAAGGCATGGGGAAAGAGCAGGTTTCCGTCCCGCACCCTGGCCCCGGGATGGGCGTAGAAGGTCAGGGTCACCTCGGCCCAGGCCGACCCAGCGATCAGGGCCAGCACCAGCCCCGGCAGTCCGGCTCGCCTCATCGTTTGCATCATCCTTCAGGCTCCGCCATCCGCCCACCTATCGCCCGGCGACCGGGCGTTGCAAAGTCCCGACGCATCGCCCGACGTCGTATCGAATTAGAAGGCCGCGCGTGACCGACAAGGTTCCAGACCCACTGACCGTTTCCTCCGCTGACTGGTGGCGGGGCGCCGTCATCTATCAGGTCTATCCGCGCAGCTTCGCCGACACCAACGGCGACGGCGTCGGCGACCTCGCGGGGATCACCGAACATCTCGACCACATCGCCTCCCTTGGCGTCGACGCCGTCTGGCTCAGCCCCTTCTTCACCTCGCCGATGAAGGATTTCGGCTATGACGTCGCCGACTATTGCGACGTCGATCCGGTCTTCGGAACCTTGGCCGACTGTGACCGTCTGATCGCCCGCGCGCACTCGCTGGGCCTTCGGATCATCACCGACCTGGTTCTCGCCCACACCTCGGACCAGCACGCCTGGTTCCGCGACAGCCGCCAGTCGCGCACCGCCTCCAGGGCCGACTGGTACGTCTGGGCCGACGCAAAGCCCGACGGCTCGCCGCCGAACAACTGGCAGTCCGTCTTCGTCGGCTCCGCCTGGACCTGGGACGCCCGGCGCGGCCAGTACTACATGCACAATTTCCTGCCGGAGCAGCCCCAGCTGAACCTGCACAATCCCGCGGTCCAGGACGCCGTGCTGGACGCGGCCCGCTTCTGGCTCGACCGCGGCGTCGACGGCTTCCGCTTCGACGCCATCAATTTCGCCATGCACGATCCGCTGCTGCGCGACAATCCGCCCGCCCCGCCGGGCAAGCGCACCCGACCGTTCGACTTCCAGTCGAAGGTCCACAACCAGTCCCAGCCGCAGATCCCCGGCTTCCTCGCCCGCATCCGCGCCCTGATGGACCACTACCCCGGCCGCTTCAGCGTCGCCGAGGTCGTCGGCGAGGGCGCCGAGCCAGAGATGCAGGCCTTCACCGCCGACGACCGCCACCTGAACAGCGCCTACGGTTTCGCCTATCTGTATGCCGACGCCCTGACCTCCGATCTGGTGCGCCGCGCCAACGCCGCGTGGGACGGCGCGCCCGGTCAGGGCTGGCCCTCCTGGGCCTTCTCCAACCACGACGCCCCGCGCGCCGTCTCGCGCTGGGCTGAGGGCCGCGACCCGGACCGCTTCGCCCGCATGGCCATGCTGTTGCTGATGGCCCTTCGCGGCAATGTCTTCGTCTATCAGGGCGAGGAGCTGGGCCTGCCGCAGGCCGACGTCCCCTTCGACCGGCTGGTCGATCCCGAAGCCATCGCCAACTGGCCCGAGACCTTCGGCCGAGACGGCGCCCGCACCCCCATGCCGTGGCGGGCCGATGCCCCCCACGCCGGCTTCTCGATCGCCGAGCCCTGGCTGCCGGTCGATCCGCGCCATCCGCCTCTGGCGGTCGATCGTCAGGACGCCGATCCTGCCTCCATTCTGAACCTGACCCGCCGCCTGATCGCCCTGCGTAAGGCCGCGGCCGCCCTCCGCCTCGGCTCCCTGCGCTTCCTTGACGCCCCCGCGCCCCTCCTGGTCTTCGAGCGCGCCCACGGCGACGAGGTCCTGACCTGCGTCTTCAACCTCGGCCATGAGACCGTCGCCTGGACTCCGGACGGCCATTTCCTCCCGGTCGAATCGGTCAATGTCGACGGCGCCGGGCCGGACGAACTGCCGCCCATCTCCGGCCGGATCATGCGGCGGTTTTCGATATGAGGTGGCGGAGCGGCGCGCCCGGCGCTATCGCAAATCCATGACCTCCAGGGACCCTGTCCTCGTCACCGGTTCGGCCGGCTTCATCGGCTTCCACACCGCCCAACGTCTGCTGGCGCGGGGCGAGACGGTCATCGGCGTCGACAACCTCAACAACTACTACGACCCAGCCCTGAAACAGGCGCGGCTCGACCTGTTGCTGGCCCAGCCGGGCTACCTCCACTACACGCTTGATCTCGCCGATCGCGACGGCATGGCCGCCCTGTTCGCCGAGCACGCGCCCCGACGCATCATCCACCTCGGGGCCCAGGCGGGCATCCGTTACAGCGTCGAAAACCCCGAGACCTACATCGACTCCAACGTGGTCGGCTTCCTGACCGTGCTGGAAGGCGCCCGCGCCGTGAAGGCCGAGCATCTGGTGTTCGCCTCGACCAGCTCGGTGTTCGGGGCCAACGCCGCCCTGCCCTTCTCGGTGCAGCAGGGCGTCGCTCATCCGTTGAACGTCTATTCGGCGACCAAGATCGCCAACGAGGCCATGGCCCACGCCTATGCCTACATCTTCGGCATCCCGTGCACGGGGCTGCGGTTCTTTACGGTCTATGGTCCGTGGGGCCGGCCGGACATGGCCCTGTTCAAATTCACCCGGGCCATCCTCGAGGGCCAGCCGATCGACGTCTACGGCGCCGGCGAGATGGAGCGCGACTTCACCTATGTCGACGACATCGTCGACGGGGTGGTGGCGGCCCTGGACGCCGTGCCCGGCAAGGATCCCGACTGGCAGGCCGAGGCGCCCGGCCCCGGCACAAGCGGCGTGGCCCCTTGGCGTATCCTGAACCTCGGCGCCGGGCGACGCGAGCCTCTGGCGCGCTACATCGAGGTGCTGGAACAGGTGCTGGACCGCAAGGCGATATTGAACATCATGCCGACCCAGGACGGCGAGATGACGCGAACCGAGGCGGACGTGAGCGAGTCCCGCGCCGCCCTCGGCTATGCTCCCTCGACCCCCATCGACGTCGGGGTCCAACGGTTCGTCGACTGGTACCGCGATTTCTACAAGGTCTGACGCAAGCGCGAAGACCAGCGGTCAGGACGTGCCGTACTGACCCTCCCCGGCCCGCGATTGCGCAGCGTCACAGCAAGTTATTGCGCCGCACACGAAATGATTTGCCTGCTGCGGTGCAATAGGTTCCTATCCCTATCCGCGGCCCCGAACGCGGTTCGAGCCGAGCCTAGTGACTCCAGCCTCGGACCCCCGCGCATGAAATCCCGCACCCTCGCCGCCCTCGTCAGCCTCGCGGGCCTGCTCGCCGCCGGACCCGCACTGGCGGCCGCGCCGGCCCTGCTGGCGCACCAGGCGCCGCTGGCGCTGAACGAGGCCTCGGCAGCCTGGATCCTGACCTCCACCGCCCTCGTCCTGCTGATGACCCTGCCGGGTCTGGCCCTGTTCTACGGCGGCATGGTGCGGCGCAAAAATGTGCTGTCGACCATTGCCCAGTCGACCGCCGCCATGGCCATCGTCACCGTGCTCTGGTTCATCGCCGGCTACAGCCTGTCCTTCGGCTCCAGCGGCGGGGCTGCCAACGGCTTCATCGGCGGCCTGCAGGCGGCCTTCCTCAACGGCGTCACGCCCTCGACGGCGCACAGCCTCGCGCCGGGCCTGCCCGAGTTCCTGTGGATCGCCTACCAGCTGACCTTCGCCATCATCACCCCGGCCCTGATCGCCGGCGCCTTCGCCGAACGGATCAAATTCTCGGCCTCCATCCTGTTCTTCTTCCTCTGGCATCTGATCGTCTATGCGCCGATCTGCCATCAGGTCTGGGGCGGCGGCTGGATGGGGTCGCTGGGCGTGCTGGACTTCGCCGGCGGGGCCGTGGTCCACGTCAATGCGGGCGTCGCCGGCTTGGTCGCGGCCCTCGTGCTGGGGCCGCGCCAAGGGCACGGGCGGGACAATATGGCCCCGCACAACCTGGCCTTCACCGCCATCGGCGCCGGCCTGCTGCTCGTCGGCTGGCTCGGCTTCAATGCCGGCTCGGCCTGGGCCGCCGACGGGATCGCCGCCGTCGCCGCCTTCAACACCATCCTCGCCGCCGCCGCCGCCGCCATCGGCTGGACCGCCGTCGAATGGATCGATCACAAGAAGCCCACCCTGCTCGGCCTGCTGTCCGGCCTCGTCGCAGGTCTGGTCGGGATCACCCCCGCCGCGGGTCTGGTCGATCCCAAGGGCGCCTTCCTCATCGGCCTCGTCTCCGGCCCGGCCTGCTTCGCCGGCGCCGTCTGGCTCAAACGCGCCTTCAAATACGATGACAGCCTCGACGCCTTCGGCGTGCACGGCATAGGCGGCATCGTCGGCGCCCTGCTGACCGGCGTCCTCGCGACGACCGCCATTAACCCCGCCGCGGCCGGCGCCAATTTGCTCAACCAGACCATCGGCCTGATCGCCGTCATCGCCTGGAGCGCCGTCGGCACCTGGGCCATCCTGATGATCTGCAAATTCACCACCGGCCTGCGCGTGCCGAAGGAGGAGGAGATCGAAGGCCTCGACTACACCCAGCATGGCGAGACGGTTCATCCGTAACAGCGGCGCCCACCTACGAGCCCTCCCCGCTATCGTCATTCCGGGCGAAGAGACGCGCAGCGGCTCGCAGACCCTCAACCCCGCGGCGCCGCGACGGCGGCGAAACACCGGCGATGGCGGCGGACCACCACTCCCGGACCGTGCTGCCGACAGGTTCGCGCTCTCGCGCGCCGCTGGGTCCCGGGTCTTCGCTGCGCTCCGCCCGGAATGACGATAGCGGATGGGGGCAATTTCCGGCGCTACCCATTTTCCGATTGTCAGCATATCCCGCGCGGCCAACCCGCTGACTTCGCTTGCCTTCCAAAAATTACAGCGTCCCCATCCCGCCATAGGAAGGCCCGCCGGCATACTCCTCCCATCCCGTCGCGGGGGAGGGCGTCTGGCGCCAGGGCCATCACGTGCGGCGGGGTGTGATCGAGCGGGAAACCGCATCCAGATCGTCTTTTGGGGGCTCCGGCTCTGGCTGGCGGGAAGGTGCGGGACTGTCTGCGGGGGAAACCGAAACCGCAGAGCCCGGGGAGCCTGGCCGCTCTCCGCCCGTCGCGGGCCGCGGGACGTCCAGGGAGTAAACGGTGGAAAGCGCAGGGGACTGAAGACACCCGGCAGGCCGTGCAGAAGCCCTCAGCGTCCTGCCTGCGTGAACCGGTCGCGCGGAGCACAGGCGGCGACGCCGAAAACTCACTCACGGTCCCCGTAACGCGAAAGCAGGGGGCCACATCACGGTTCCGGGCTAGCCGCCCGCGCTCCGCGACCTCCCCGTCACTTTCCGGCAGCAATGCCGGGAAGGCGAAGACGCATGCCTTCTCCCTCATCCGCCAACAGGCTATCTCCGATCCATGACCTCCGCCTCGCTTCCCGACGCCCCGACGAACTGGGTCGACCGTCATGCGCCGGAAGGCCTGAAGCCGTGGCTGAAGCTCGGACGGTTCGACCGGCCGATCGGCATCTGGCTGCTGCTCCTCCCCGGCTGGCAGGGGATCGCGCTGGCGTTGGCCCAATACCGCAAGACGCCGGACCTCTACGACGTTTGGCTGTTCCTCGGTTTCGCCCTCGGCGCCTGTCTGATGCGGGCGGCGGGCTGCGCCTTCAACGACATCGTCGACCGCGACATCGACGCGAAGGTCGCTCGCACGGCGATGCGCCCCATCCCGTCCGGCCGGATCTCGGTGAAACAGGCCTGGGCCTTCGTGATCGGCTGCAGCCTGATCAGCCTGCTGATCCTGCTGACCTTGAACATCATCGCCGCCTTGCTCGGCGTCGCCTCCGTCCTGCTGGTGGCCGGCTATCCCTTCATGAAGCGCATCACCTGGTGGCCCCAGGCCTGGCTCGGCCTGACCTTCAACTGGGGCGTGCTGATGGGGTTTGCGGCGGCGGCCTACGGCGGCGGCGCGCTCGTGGCCTTCTCCTTCCTTCAGGGTTCGACGAACGTCGCGATCATCGCCCCGGATTTTCACCCTCTCCTCCTCTACCTCGCTCTCGTCTTCTGGACCCTCGGCTACGACACCATCTACGCCCTGCAGGACATCGAGGATGACGCCATGGTCGGGGTGAAGTCCTCGGCCCGCCGTCTCGGCGCCAACGTCCAGCGCGGCGTCGGCGTCTTCTACGGGCTCACAGTCGTCCTGACCGTCGCCGCGGGCCTGACCGCCGGCCTCGGTCCGCTCTTCTATGTCGCCCTCCTGCCCTGGGCGGCCCATCTGTTCCGTCAGGCGCGGGACGTTCGCCCCGATGATCCAGCCCTGGCCCTCCGGCTGTTCCGCTCCAACCGCGACGCGGGGTTCATTCTGCTTTCCGCCATCATTCTGGGCGCTGTATCGTGGCCGTTCTGAAGGAGACCCGCATGACCGCCCCCCCCAAGGCCATACTGCGCGCCCTGCTGCTGACCGCCGTCCTCGCCGCCGGCCTGTCCGCCTGCAACCGCGACCGCGAGCCGGCTCCCCGCGATGCGCCCGCGACGCCGGGCCAGCCGGCGACCGTCACCCCTGCGGACGCCGCCGCGCCGATGGCCTTTGAATCGAAGACCCCTTACGCCGACATCCGCCTCACCCTGCCCGACGCTATCCGGCGCCAGACTGACCTGCACGCCCGCCTCTATGCCGAAGAGGTGCGGCTGCTGCGCCAGTTCGCCGAGGGCGCCCAGGGCGAGCTGACCGAGGCCGGGGCCGATACCGACCGGCCCAAATACGAGAAGACCATCACCGTCACCGCCGCCCTGGAGACGGGCAAGCTGTTCAGCCTCAAACGGGTCGATTTCGACTACTCAGGCGGCGCCCATCCCAACACCCTGACCAGCGGCATCCTGTGGGACAAGGCGCTGAAGCGGCGGCTTGGCCTCGCCGACCTGTTCCGCAAGAACGCGGACCTGACCATCCTCGACCAGGCTCTGTGCTCGGCCATAAACGCGGCCAAACGCGCCCGTATGCCCGAGAGCGCCTCGGTCCCCCTCGGCGGGCCTCCCGGCGCGTCCTGCCCGCGCGCCGCCGACACCGCCTTCGCTCTCGCCCCCGGAACCGTGAACGGCAAGGCCGCCGGCCTGACCTTCTTCATCGGGGCGTATCAGGTCGGGCCCTATGCCGAGGGTGGCTATGAAATCGCCATCCCGGTCACCGGCTTCCGTTCCCTGCTGGCCATCGCCTATGCCGACGACTTCGCCGGCCAGTTGCTCAAGACCGGCGACGTCACTCCGGTCATGGCCACCAACCCCACGCCGGGAGCGATCTGATGCGACCGGTCGCCTTCCTGATGTTCGCCGCCTTCGCCGGTCCGGCCATGGCCCTGCCCCAGAGCGTCCACGAACCCGAGGGTCTGCGCATCTACAGCCCCACCCAGTTCGGCGAGGTGGCCGAGACCCCCAGCCGCATGGCCGGCTCGCGCGAGGAGATGAACCGGGGCCGCAACACCGCCATCGGCCCCTCCGTGCAGGCGCTGGCCGCAGACGCCGTCGCCCGCACCGGTCTGGTCTGCGCCGTCGCCGAGGCCGCTGTCATCGGCCGGACCCGCGACGGCGGTCCCCTGATCGAGATCGACTGTGTCGAGGGCGGGGGCGTCATCATCGCCGATTCCGATCCGCTTCAGGTCACCGACTGTCTCGACCTGGTCCCCGACACCGGTCAGGCGGGACGCCGTCAGCGGATCGTCTCAAGCTGCACCCTGCCCGGCAACCTGGGCCTGGCCGAACGGTCTCAGTCCGCCAGGAATTGATCGACGACCGCCGCGAACCGGGCGGGCTGGTCGGCCATGATGAAATGGCGGCTCTCGTCGATGCGGATGAGCCGCGCGCCCGGCAAGGCCGCATACTCCCGCGTCCACAGGGCGTCGGCCATGGCCGGAGGCGCTCCACCATCCGCATCCGCGGCGTAGACAGCCCAGAGCGGAGTCGTCATCGCCGCCAGCCCGGGTCTCAGATCGGTCGTCATCACCTCACGGATGGCCGACGCCATGGCGCGGCGGTCTGACGCCATTGACCACTCGACCATGGCCGCCCGGGTCGCAGGCGTCCGGGAATAGCCGACCGCTGACCGCTCCTGACCGGCGTGAAAGCCGGCCTCGTCCGCCGCAAGGATTCCGGCCGCCGCCTGATCGGCGAAGGGCCGCGCCGTCTCCGCCGTAACCTGCGGCCCGAACAGGGCGCTGAAGAACGGCAGGCTGTCGACGCTCATTACCCGACCGATCAGGTCCGGATGCTGCTGGGCCAGCAGCACGGCGGTCATCCCGCCCATCGAGTGTCCGATCACCGCCGGCCGCTCCAGCCCCACCTCCCGGACGTAACGCGCCAGTTCATCGGCCATCGGCTGGACGAACGGTCCATCGCCATGCACCCACGGTTCCCCCGCGAAGCCGGCCAGCTGGACCAGATGCACCCGATGCGTCGACTTCAGCCGCTCCGCCTCGGTCCGCCACACCTCCCGCGACGAGGCGAAGCCCGGGATCAGGATCACATCGGGGCCGGCGCCGACCACCTCGACCGACAGCCTGTCCGAAGCGAAAACGGCCTGGGAAACCGCGCGAGCCGGCTCAGCCCGGACGGCAAAGGCGATCGCTCCCGCCCCCAGGGCGACAGCGGAGGCGATGGCGAAGGCGCGCAACAGGCGGCCGCCGCCGTAGCGGGACATGAACATCATGGCATTGTTCCTGTAAGGTTATCCTGACGTCAGTCAGGCGTGCGGATTGTCGAAAATCTCTTCCACCGGCCGCGAAAACAGCACGGCGATGCGATAGGCCAGATCCAGCGAGGGATCGTGCTTCTCGGTCTCCAGGGCGTTGACGGCCTGACGCGACACGCCCAGCGCCTGTCCCAATTGCTCCTGGGTCCAGTCGCGCTCGACGCGCAGAAGTTTGAGTCGGTTCCTCATCAGTTCGACGACTTCACGAAAGGCGCGATCAGGCCGAAACAGGCCCAGAACAGCGGATAGATCATCCATGCCGGGATGTGCGGCGCGGCGGCGTAGCTCTCGCCGAACCCCCAGACGCTGGCCATGGCCATGGCGGCCCCGGCCGCGAGAATGAACTGTTTCGCCGTCACCGCCCGGACGAACTCGTCCGACTCGTTCATGAGCGATAGCGTCGCCCAGATCTGTCCGATCACGGGCGCGGAAACGGCCAGAGCGAGGGCCCAGGCCGCGACCGGCGAGGCGATGTCGTCGAAGGCCCCGGAGATGGCCGCGATATTGATCGTCACATAGCCGGTCATGAAGGCCATGGTCCGGAAGACGTAGCGCTTGTGCGCGGGAGAGGTGGATTTTCCGAGAGCGAGCATGGAAGGCGTTCCTGACTTGATGTAAGCATTACCTTACACGTCGTTATTGTAATGTCAACCTGACTTCTTGTCGGGTTCACCTGACTGGATGACTTCCTTACCGCGCCTCGGGAGTATTAGGCCGCGCTTCCGATTGGGTCCGTCAGGGCGTATCGTGTGCCCATGCCTGCCGCGCCCCGCATCCGGTCATCCGACCTGTTCACGCCCGACGACTGGGCGCCGTTCCAGATGCGCTCGCGCTGGATCGGCCCGCTGCTGGTCCTGCACTGCTGGGGCGTCATCACCCTGGCCGTTGCGGCCGGCGTCTTGTGGCCGATCCTGATCCCCCTGAGCATCGCGATCATCGGCACGCGCCAACTGGGTCTGGCCATCCTCATGCACGAGGCGGCGCACGGCGGCCTGTCCCCGAACCGGCGGCTGAACGATTTCCTCGGTCACTGGCTGTGCGCGGTCCCGGTCGGAGCCTCGTTAACCGCCTACCGGCCCTATCATCTGGCCCATCACAAATACGCCCAGCAGGCCGAGGACCCCGATCTGGTCCTGTCCGCCCCCTTCCCCGTCACCCGCGCCTCCCTGCGCCGCAAGATCGCCCGCGACCTGACCGGCCAGACCTTCTTCAAACAGCGGGTGCTGTTCGGGTTGGGAAGTCTGCGCGCCAAAGCCTCCGATGCGGATGACGCCGTCGTCACCGGCCGCAGCGTTGTCTCCTTCCTGCTGGTCAACCTCGCCCTGCTGCTGGCCCTGAGCCTCGCCGGCCTCTGGTGGGCCTGGTTTGTCCTGTGGCTGCTCCCCATGGCGACATGGTTCCCCATGGTCACCCGACTGAGAAACATCGCCGAACACGCCTGCGTCGAGGGCTCGTCCACGGACCCGTTCCGCGCCGCGCGCACCACCCACGCCGCCTGGTGGGAGCGCGCCCTCATCGCCCCCTACTGGGTCAATTTCCACGCCGAGCACCACCTGTTCATGCACGTCCCCTGCTGGAAGCTTCCTGCCCTGCACCGGGCGGTGAGGGCGAGAGCACAAGGTGGACGGATGGAGGTCGCCGGGGGCTATCTCACGGTTCTGGCCGAGGCTTCGGCCAGGGCGTGATCTCCGACCCCACAGCCTTCATCCTCGCCAACACCCGTCTCCAGCCCGTGCCGCACGCACCGGAGATTTCGTTGTGGCTGGCGGACGAGGTCACGCCGATCTGGCGGCTGACTGAGGAGGAACTGGGCGAGATGGGCCTGCCCCCGCCGTTCTGGGCCTTCGCCTGGGCCGGCGGTCAGGGCCTGGCGCGCTGGCTGCTGGACAATCCCGCCGAGGTCGCCGGAAAGCGGGTGCTCGACCTCGCCTCCGGATCGGGTCTGGTGGGCATCGCGGCGAAGCAGGCAGGCGCAGCCTCGGTGCTGTGCGCCGACATCGACCCCTTCTGCGGCGCCGCTGTTGCGCTCAACGCCGCGGCCAACGGCGTGACGCTGGAATTCACCGACAGCGACCTGCTGGACGAAGCGCCGCCCGGGGCCGATGTGATCTGCGCCGGCGACGTCTTCTACGAACAGCCGATGGCCGGGCGCGTCCTGACCTGGCTGACCCGGGCGGCCAACCGGGGAGCACGGGTCCTCGTCGGCGACCCCCTGCGGACCTATTTCCCGAAGTCGGGCTTCGACCTGCTGGCCGAATACGTCGTCCCGACCACGCGCGAGCTGGAGGACGACGCCGTCAAACGCACGCGCGTCTGGACCCTGACCCCGGCCCGCTGAAGGCCACGCTTGGATGTCGGCGCGGCAGGCGCCATCTTCGATCCATGACCGCCCTCCGCGCACTCCTTGTCCTGACAGCCCTCGCCTTGACGCCTGCTGTGGCGCAGGCCCAGACGTGGCAACCGCGTCCCGGCGCGCCCGCGATCGATCCGCATCGCTATCAGGCCGACCAGCACCGGCTCGAAATGGACCGCCTCCGCGCCCACGCCGACCAGCGCGAGGCCTTTGCCCGCCAGCTGGAGATCGAGACCCGGCTCAACCGCCAGCGGATCGAGGCCGCGCGTCTGCCCGCGCCGATCCAGCCGCCGGCCTCCCGCATCCTGCGCTCACCCGAGGAAGAGCGGGTCCTGGGCCAGTCCGGACGTCGCGCCGCCGCCGCATCGGACGTGGGTCAGATCGACGCCTGGCTGGATCGCCCCCAAAACTAACCGCGCGACTGGACTGGGCGAACAGAGTTCGCCTTTCGGGGTGCATCCCTTCCCCTCGTCCTGCGTTCCGGCCTAGCTTGGGCGCCTGGGCTGAGGGAGAACGATCATGCGTTGGCAGGGTGGACGGCGCGGCGGCAACATCGATGACCGGCGCGGCGTCGGCGGCGGGGCCATGGCCGGCGGCGGCATCGGCGTCGTGATCCTGGCCGCTATTGGCTATTTCGTTTTCGATATCGACCCCGCCACCACGACCCAGCTGGCCAGCCAGTTCGGCGGCGCCGGCGTTTCCGAAGGCAAGGCCGGCAGCCCGACCGACCAGGCTGGCGCCTTCGTCGATGTCGTCGGGACCAATATCGACGATGTCTGGACGACCCGGATCCAGGGCTATCAGCCCCCGACCGTCACCCTGTACGAACAGGGCACCTCGACAGGCTGCGGCTTCGGCCAGGCTGCGATGGGGCCGTTCTACTGCCCGGCCGACCGTCATGTGTACCTCGACCTGTCCTTCTGGTCGCAACTCGAAACCAACCTGGGCGCGTCCAGCGCCGACTTCGCCCGTGCCTATGTCATCGCCCATGAATACGGCCACCACATCCAGACCCTGACAGGGCTCTCTGAACAGGTTCGCACAGCCCAGCAGCGCGCCTCCGGCCAGGCCGAGGCCAACCGGTATTCCGTCGCGCTGGAGCTTCAGGCCGACTGCTACGCCGGCGTCTGGGCCCGCAATGCGGCCGCCGCCTCGAACGGCGAAGTCGCTCTGGAGTCGGGCGATCTGGAGGCCGGCATGCAGACGGCCTCGGCGATCGGCGACGACACCCTGCAACGCCGTCAGGGGGGACAGGTCCAGCCCGAAGGCTTTACCCACGGCTCCTCGGCCCAACGGGTCGAATGGCTGCGGCGCGGCTATGAATCGGGCGACCCGGCGGCCTGCGACACCTTCCAGACGCTGTAAGGTTCAGCCCACCGTCAGGTCCAGCGGACGCGATACGAACAGGGCGCCGGCGCCGAGGTCCATGGCCACGCGCCGGCCGTTGAACGCCTCCATCCCGACCAGCCCGCCGGGGAAGTTCGGCAGCGGCGGCTGGTCGAACACGCCGACCGACACGCGGCGGTACAGATGGTCCGCAAAGGTCACCGTCCGGGCCTCAACGGTGACCGAAGGCAGCGCCCCGCCCAGCACCAGACTGACCCCGCTGCCCTGAGGCCGTCCGTCCAACAGTCCCGCGCCGTTCGCCGCCTCGCGGCTCAGCCCCAGCAGGGACGAAGCCCCGGTGTCGACCACGGCCCGGACCGCCGATCCCTCGACCGTCACCTCCGTGACCAGCGAGCTGCCCTGAAGTCGCACCGTCGCCGGAGCCAGATCGGGCGGCCGCACGAAGGCCTCGCGCCGGACCAGCCGCGCGTGTCGCCGGCGCGGGTCCAGCGCCAGCACCGCCTCGCCCAGCACATCCTGCCCGAGGATCAGGGGAGTTCGCAGCCCTTCCTCGGACGCCAGCAGCCCCAGATCGAGAATGGCCGCCCGCAGACCGCGAATGGCCAGTCCGGGCAGATCGACGGCCAGCGTCGTCCCCCGCCCCACCTGCGCCCCGCCGCCGACACCATAGGCCACCAGCGGCATGTCGAACAGCGACCGGCCTGCCGACGGCAACGCGGCGACCAGCGCCCGGTCGACCACCGAATACTGGGCCCCGCTGTCGATCAGGGCGACCACTTCGAGGTCGCCCAGCCTGACCCGAACGGTCGGCACGAGCGCATTCCGCGCATAGGCCAGCCAGGGCGTCGCGCCGCTTTCGACGAAGGTCAGCGTCGGCTTCGGCCACAGCAGGGTCTCACGCGCCCACCAGGCCCCGCCGACGACGGCGGCGAGTCCTGCGGCGCGGATCAGAAGGGAGCGGCGGTTCATGCCCGTCGAAGATGGCGCTTGCCCGCCGCCCGCGCCAGCGTCCCAGTCGTCGCGCCGGGTCAGGCCTCCGGTCCGGGCAGACGGATCACTGACCGATGGTTGGCGGTCCGGTCGGCGCCCCCCGACGCCGTCCAGACCGCCACCGCGGACGCCCTACCCCCAAGGCTCCGCGAACTCATGGTTAACAACCACTTAAGCTCCACCTGAACGCATCTGGCGCGGCCAACGCCGGAGAGTCGACAGGCTTCGCCGTTTGCGCGAACCGATCGACGTCTACCTGTGGCCGAAGGGGACCACTTTGTTGTGGCGGTCGTGGCCGATATCGGCGGTCCCGAGGTACGGAATTCCCGACCGTTCGCACCAGTAGCGGCAGATCTCTTCCGCGGTCAGGCCGAAGTCGGGGTCGTTCTCGACAATGTCCGATACCCGCCCCATCCGGACGCCCGCCACCTTGCGGATCGAGGCCTGCCCGGTCAGGTGGAACATCATCCGGTCGATCCGGTACAGCGGCTCCGACACATCCTCCAGCATCAGCACGTGGCCGGTCAGGTCAGGTTCCAGCGCCGTCCCGACTAGGGCGTCCAGAATGCTGAGATTGAAGCCGACCGCCGGACGCGGATCATCAGCCAGCGACGGCTCCCACGACAAAGGATCGCCCGACTTCAGCCAGTTCAGCGCCCGCCAGGCCGTGGCGTCGTTTCGGACTGCATCCGAGGCCATCGGTCCGTGCGCGACGTGCGGAAATCCCGCCTTGTAGAGCAGGGCCAGAATGCTGCCGGCGTCGGAATAGCCCAGATACCGCTTCTTGCGCGCCACAGCCGTCAGCCGGGGCAGCACCGCCTCGGCGATCCGGCACGAGCCATAGCCGCCCCGCGCGAACCAGACCGCGTCGAGCCGCGGATCATTGGCGTATTCGACGAAGGCCGCGGCCCGGCTGGCGTCGTCGCCGCCGAAATGGCCGTGCTTGCCGAAGCTGGCCGGGTGGAAAACCGCCGTAACCGAGCCGTCGGGAAAGTTCGTCGCGAACCAGGCCAGAACGGCCTCGGCGCGCGCCTTGTTGAAGCGCGAACTGGCGTTGACGATGCCGATCTTCATGGTGAGCCGCTGGCCTCCGGCCTCGCCCGTGCTAGTCAGGCCGCCGGACATTCCCCGGTTTCGCCCTCATGAATCAAGACGACTATTTCTTCTGCGGCATTGGCGGCTCGGGAATGCTCCCGCTGGCGATGATCGTCCAGGCGCGCGGAGGCCGTATCGAGGGCTCCGACCGGTCCCGCGATCAGGGCCGCACACCCGAGAAATTCGCCTGGCTTGAAGCCCACGGCGTGATCCTGCATCCGCAGGACGGCTCGGGCGTCACACGCGCGGATCAAACCGTCGTCGCCACCGGCGCCATCGAGGACGCCGTGCCCGACATCGGCGCGGCGAAACGCGCCGGCGCCCGCATCGTCACCCGCCCCGAGCTCCTTAGTCAGTTATTCAACGCCGCCCCGGCCTCGATCGGCGTGGCCGGCACCAGCGGCAAGTCCACCATCACCGGCATGATCGCCTGGATCCTGCACCGGGCTGGCCGCGAGCCCACCGTCATGAACGGCGCGGTGATGAAGAATTTCGCCGACGCAGACCATCCCTTCGCCAGCGCCCTGATCGGCGGACCGGACCTGTTCGTTTCCGAAGTCGATGAATCCGACGGCTCCATCGCCCGTTACGAGCCGACGGTGGCCGTGGTCTCCAACATCTCGCTGGATCACAAATCGATGGAGGAGCTGCGCGACCTGTTCGGCGGCTTCACCGGCCGGGCGGCCAGGGCGGTGCTCAATCTCGACAATGTCGAGACCCAGGCGCTGGCCCAGTCACTTCCGGCGGACAAGGTCATCACCTTCGCCCTGGGCGAAGAACCCGCCACTCTGAACGCCCATGACCTCGAACCGCTGCCGACCGGCATGCGCTTCACCGTGGTGGAATCGGGCGGCGAAAAGCACCCGCTTGAACTGCATGTTCCCGGCGCTCACAACGCCGCCAACGCACTTGCGGCCATCGGCGCTGTCCGCGCCATCGGCGTGCCGCTGAGCGAGGCGATCGCCGCGCTGGAGAGCTTCGCCGGCATCCGCCGCCGCATGGAAGTCGTCGGCGCCGCGAACGGCGTCACCGTCATCGACGACTTCGCCCACAACCCGGACAAGATCGCCGCCACGCTGAAGACCCTGCACGCCTTCGACGGCCGGCTGCTGATCCTGTTCCAGCCGCACGGCTTCGGCCCCCTGCGGCTGATGCAGGCCGAGTTCATCGACGGCTTCGCCGGGCTGATGCGCGAGGACGATGTCCTGCTGATGCCCGAGCCCGTCTATTTCGGCGGGACCACCGACCGGTCCGTCGGCAGCGAGAACATCGCCTCAGGCATCCGCGCCGCCGGCCGCAACGCCGAGGCCCTCGCCACCCGCGAGGCCTGCGGCGACCGGCTGATCGACCTGGCCCGCCCCGGCGACCGGATTATCGTCATGGGGGCCCGGGACGACACCCTGTCGGTCTTCGCGGCGGCGCTTCTCGAACGGTTGGAGACCTAGGCCGGATGATTCAGGTCCCGCCGCCGGAACTGCCGGAAGTCGTCGTCACCGGCGCACGCCTGCCGCCCGCCGCCGGAGAGGCCGCCTTCGCGGTCGTCCGGCTGACCGAAGCCGACCTGCACGCCGAGCAGCGCCTCGACGAGGCCCTCGCCTCCGTCCCCGCCGTCTCCCTGTTCCGCCGTACCTCCAGCCTGTCCGCCAACCCGACTACCCAGGGCATCAGCCTGCGCGCCATCGCCCCGTCCGGCGCGGGACGCACCCTCGTCACCCTCGACGGCGTTCCCCTGAACGACCCCTTCGGCGGCTGGGTGATCTGGTCGCAGGTTCCGACCGAGAGCCTGTCCGGCCTCGATATCGTGCGCGGTTCCGGGTCCGGGCCGTACGGCGCCGGGGCCCTGACCGGTGTCATCAGCCTGCGGGAACGCGACGACGCCGCGGTGCTTGACGCCTCGGTCGCCGACGGCGGTGGCCGCCTGTCGGCTTCGGGCGCAACGGCGGTCGGCCCGGTCCGCCTCGTCGTCTCCGGTCTGTACGAGACCCGCGACGGCTATACTCCGGTCCGCGGCCCAGCCGCGGGCGCCGCTGATACGCCGCTCGATCTTGAGGTTCGCAGCGCCGCCCTGCGCGCCGACCTGCCCGTCGCCGAGGCCGTGATCTCCCTTCGCGCCGCCGCCTTTGAAGAGGACCGCGGCTCCGGCCTCGCCGGGGCGCGGGCGACCGCCAGCGGGAACCTGCTCTCCGCCACAGCAGCCGCCGCGCCGCGTCCGGACCGACCCGGCTGGCGTCTGCAGGCCTGGCGCCGCGAGAGCGATCTGGCCAACACCGCGGTCGCCGTAGCCGCCGACCGCGCGACGACCACGCCCGCCAACGACCAGTTTGAGACGCCGGCGACCGGCTGGGGGCTCAACGCCGCCCTGCGCCGCACCACGGTGTCGGGCATCGGCCGGGCCGAATGGGAGTTCGGCGCCGACGCCCGCTTCAATGAGGGCGAGACCCGCGAACGTTTCCGCCACATGGCCGGAGCCTTCACGCGCGACCGGATCGCCGGCGGAGAGACCTCTGTGGTCGGCGCCTATGCCGAGGGATCGTCGACCATCGGCCCCTGGCTGGTCGCCGGGGGCTTGCGCCTCGACCAGTGGCGCAACGAACGCGGCCACCGCCTTGAGCGCGACCTGGCCACGGGTTTCCCAACGCTGGACGAAACAGATCCGGATCGCTCGGGCGAGGTCGTCAGCGCCCGTCTGGGCGTCCGACGCGCGATCGGAACGGGACAGGCGCTGCGGCTGGCCGCCTACACCGGCTTCCGACCCGCCACCCTGAACGAACTGCACCGCCCTTTCCGCGTCGGCAACGACCTGACCGAGGCCAATGCATCGCTGGAGCCCGAGCGGCTGACCGGAGTGGAGGCCGGCTGGGCCTGGACCGGCGAGCGAACCTCCCTGACCGCGACCGTCTTCTGGACCGAGGTCGAGGACGCGATCGTCAACGTCACCGTCGGCGCCGGCCCCGGCGTCTTCCCTCGCGCCGGCTTCGTCCCCGCCGGCGGCGTACTGCGCCAGCGCATGAACGCCGGGACCATCGAGGCGACGGGGCTCGAGATCGACGGATGGTTCAAGGTCAGCGACACCCTGTCGGCCCGTGCAGCCGTGTCGCTCACGGATGCTCGTCTCGACGGCGGCGCCCTGGCCCCCCAGCTGACTGGCCTGCGACCCGCCCAGGCGCCGGACTGGAGCGCCACGGCCGGCGTGGACTGGCGCGCGACCGACCGGCTGACCCTGGCGGCCGATCTACGCTGGGAAAGCCGCCGGTTCGACGACGATCTCAACAGCCGGGGGCTCGAGGCCGCCGCGACCGCCGACCTCCGCGCCGAATGGGCGGTGTCCCCCTCCGCCCTCCTCTGGTTCGCCGCCGACAACCTGTTCGACGCGGAGGTCGAGGTCTCCGAGACCGCCACGGGCGTCACCGGCTTCGGGCCCCCACGAACCTTCAGCCTCGGGGTCAGACTGTCGCGCTGAGTCCCTGACCACAGCCATTGCAAATCGTTCGCACCTTCGGCACAAGCCGCGCGTGACCGACCCCGCCGCGCCAGCCAGGCCGTCCAGGGCGCCGAAGACGGCGCTCAACGCCACGCGCCCGGGTCCGGACAACCGCGTCCTGATCCCGACCCACGGCCGCAAGCCGTCTCCGCCGCCGGGTCTTCACATCTGGGACTTCGCCGGCGAGACCATGGGCACGACCTGGTCCGTGCGACTGATCCCGCCGCCCGCCCTCGACCGCGCCGCCTTCCAGTCGGCCATCGCGGACGAGCTGGCCGGGATCATCGCCCTGTTCAGCCACTGGGATCCCCGGTCCGAGCTGTCGCGCCTCAACGCCGCCCCGCCCGGCTTCTGGGCCGTGTCGGAGCCGTTCTGGGACCTGCTCAACAAGGCCATGGACCTGGCCGACGACACCAATGGCGCGGTCGATCCGGCGCTGGGGACACTGGTCGATCTGTGGGGCTTCGGTCCGCCCGGCCCGCGTCCGCTCAACGGCCTCGGAACCGGCCCGACCGTGCCCTTCGAGGAGGAGGTCGAGGCCGCCCGCGCCCTGTCGGGCTGGGGCATCATCCGCTTCAACCGCGAGGCCCGCGCGGTGCAACAGCTGGGCGGGGTCAAGCTGGACCTGTCCGGCATCGTCAGGGGGCACGCCGTCGATCGCGTCTCCGAACGCCTGACCGCCATGGGCGCGACCCATCATCTGGTCGAGATCGGCGGCGAGCTGCGCGGCGCGGGCGTCAAGCCCGACGGCATGCCCTGGTGGGCGGAACTGCAGCAGGCCCCCGGCGCGCCCGGCCCCGGCTCCGTCGCCGGCCTGTTCGATCTCGCCTGCGCCACCTCGGGCGACTGGGTCCGCCGTTTCGAGGTCTATGGCCAGGCCTTCAGCCACACCATCGACGGCCGCACCGGCCGTCCGGTCAAGAACGGGGTCGCCTCTGTCACGGTCCTGGCTGAAACGGCGATATACGCCGACGCCATGGCCACGGCCTTGACTGTTATGGGTCCCGAGGAGGGACCGGCCTACGCCGCCGCCATGAACATCGCCGCCGCGTTCGTGGTGCGCGCCGAAGGCGGCATGATCGAGATCGTGACCCCCGCCTTCACCGCCATGCTGTCCGAGGGCGGGTGACCCACGATCCGGTCCGCTGGCTCTGGGCGGCCGCCGCCGTCGGCCTCTGGCTGTTGGTCATTACCCTCGTGAGATGGTCGCGGGCCCGCGCCCGACGCGCCGCCGCCGTCAGGTCCGCCGCCCTCGCTCCCGTCGGATACGCCCCCGCTTTTCTGGTCGCCTTCGCCAGCCAGACCGGTCTGGCCGAGAAACTGGCTACCGGCGCGACGTCTATTGAACCGTCTCAGACCAGCGCCCTGAACATGATGTCGGCGTCCGCATGGTCTCCATTCGGACGCTGGAAGGCTCCGGGCATGGCCCCTGCGACATGGAAGCGCATCCCCGGGTACTGACAGAACCCCCGTTTCACCAGGTCGCCAGATCAGGCGCAGCCCAGGAGATCGCGAGAATTCTCTTGCGAATGAGAATGTGTCGCATTATTGCGGCCTCGGTTCCCTGCGCAGGAAAATGGACGATGCATATCCTTCTGGTTTCGGCTTCCCTGATCTTGGCGGGGCCGATCGCCGTATCGGCTGAGGAAGAGCCGGCGACGCAACTGGCGCCCATTATAGTGACTGGCCAGAGCCGGGGCTATATTGCGCTCGATTCAGTAACGGCGACCAAGACCGATACTCCCCTGATTGACGTGCCACAGACGGTCAATGTCGTGACGCGCGCGCAGTTGGACGATCAGGCGCAGCACAGCCTCGGCGACGTCCTGCGCTATGTGCCCGGAACCACGGTCGGCCAGGGCGAGGGCAATCGCGACCAGATCACCCTGCGGGGCCAGAACACCTCGGCCGACTTCTTTCTCGACGGAGTCCGGGACGACACGCAGTATTTCCGGGGCCTGTACAATCTGGACCGGGTCGAAGTGCTGAAAGGACCCTATGCCCTGATCTTCGGGCGGGGCGGCGGAGGCGGAATCGTCAACCGGGTGCAGAAGACGCCGCGCGTCGGCAGCTTCTTTGCGAGCGGTCGGACGAGCGCCAACAGCTTTGGCGCATGGGACCTGTCCGCAGACGTCAACGCGCCGATCAGCAGCAGCGCCGCGTTCCGGATCAACGCCGTCTACGAAAACCTCGACAACCACCGGGACTTCTATGAAGGCGAGCGATACGCGGTGAATCCCTCTGTCGCCGTGGACCTCGGCGCCGGCTGGCGGGCGGGCCTTTCCTATGAACATGTGAGCGACGACCGCGTCGTCGACCGGGGGATTCCGTCCCTCGCCGGGCTGCCGCTGACCGGTTATCGCGACCAGTTCTTCGGCGTTCCGGGCGTGAACCGAACCACGCTGGAGGCGGACATCGCCAAGCTGCGGGTCGACGGCGCCCTGGCGGACAACGTGGAGGTCTCGACCACCGTCCTGTATGGCGACTACGACAAGGTCTACACCAACGTCTTCGCCAACGGGCCCGCCACGGCGCAGAACGGCACGGTCCCGCTGTCGGCGTACGCTGACCCCACCACCCGCGAGAACCTGCTGGTCCAGAGCAATCTGGTCTGGGACGTGAATACTGGCGGGCTGGCGCACAAGATCCTGTTCGGCCTCGAATACGGCGACCAGAATTCGACCAACCAGCGGCGCAACGGCGTCCTGTCCAGTTCGGTCTTCAGCCTGGCCGCACCGGTGTTTCCGACGGTGGCCTTCCCCACGCTCAACCGCGACACGATCTCGAACGTCGAGTCCGTCTCAGCCTATGTGCAGGACCAGATCCGCTTCGGCGAGCAGTTCGAGATCGTCGCCGGCCTGCGTTACGACCGCTTCGACATCACCGGAACCGACCTGCAACCCAATCCGGACCGCCCGTTCGCCCGCTCCGATGAGAAGGTCTCGCCCCGCCTCGGCCTGATCTACAAGCCACAGCCGAATGTTTCGATCTACGGCAGCTACAGCCAGTCCTTCCTGCCGCGGTCGGGCGATCAGTTCCTGTCCCTGTCGACCACCCAGCAGAACCTTGAGCCCGAACAGTTCACCAACCACGAGATGGGAGCCAAATGGGACATCCGGCCTGACCTTAATTTCACCGCCGCCGTATTCCGGCTGGACCGGACCAATGCCACCACACCAGACCCGCTGAACCCCATGGTCACCATCAACGTCGGCGAAACCCGCACCGAGGGCCTGGAGCTGGCGCTGACGGGGCGCGTGCGGGCCAACTGGCAGGTCAGCGGCGGCTATTCATGGGTGAATGCCCGGCTGCAGGGCAATGACTCGGTCCGACTGGCCCAGACGCCGAAGCAACAGTTCAGCGTCTGGAACCGCTATGACGTCAGCCGCCGGCTGGGTTTTGGCCTCGGCGTCATCCACCAGTCCAGCCAGTTCGCCGCCATCCGGACCTCTGCCGCCACCACCCGGCTGCCGGCCTTCACCCGCGTCGACGCCGCGGTCTTCTACCGGGTCAGCGATACAGTTCAATTGCAGTTGAACATTGAGAACCTGTTCGACGAATCCTACGTCTCGGACGCCCATAACAACTTCAACATCTCGACCGGCGCGCCGTTGAATGCCCGGGTGACCCTTACCTCGCGGTTCTAGCGGCGCGGCCGCCGTACACCGTGATGTCCCCGCAGGTCGTTGACCGGGCTCCGCCGGAACGGCTGCGGCGGAATCGAGGGACAGGCGATGACCCGGCCTTGTCCGTCGCCTGGATCCTCACCGTGTCACGACGTCCCGCCGCATGGGAGCCAGCCGGGCCAGGAAACGGTTCTGGGTGCGGAAGGGCACGCCCTCGGCGTCCATCGCCGCCTGCAGATGCTCGACCAGCGCGCCCATGTCGGCGGGCTGCAGGCCGATGTCGTCGTGCGCATCCTGCATCGACCGGCCCTGGGCCTGGGGCAGGGGTTCACCTTCACCCAGGACGTCGCCCTCATCCGGTCCGCTCGTCCGAAGTCAAACGGATAGGGAGGCGTGGTTAAGCGAGCATGAAACCAGCAGGGCGTCGCGCCGTCTGGCCTGCCTGAAACGGCCACGGCCGAACTGTCCACCGGTTTACGTCGATTTCATCTTGAATTTGTACACCGTGATAGATGCGTGTTCTGTTCGCCCTTCTCGCCGTGCTTGCGTTCTGCTCTCCGGCGATGGCGGGTGACCTGACCGTCAGCGTGCGCGACGCCGCGGGTCGGCCCGCGGTCGCCGCTGGCCAAAGCACCGTCAGCGGCGATTTCAGCGCCCGGGCGGCCGTCCGGTGAGCGCGACGCGTCTGGTCAGCCTGGTCCGGTTCCGCAACCTGCGGACCCGGCTAACCGTCATCTATATGGGCCTGTTCGGCCTTGCCCTGCTGCTCGCCGCCGTCGCCGTCGTCACCGCCGTGACCGACAGCGCCCGGCGCGTGGTGCGCGATGAAATGACCGCCGCCGGCGCGGTCTACAGCCAGCTCTGGAGCGCGCGTTCCAGCCAGCTGCAGCAAGGAGCCGGCGTCCTGGCCCAGGACTATGGGTTCCGCGAGGCGGTCGCCACCAATGACGAGGCCACCGTTCGCTCCGCCCTCGATAACCTGCGCGCCCGGCAAGGGGTCGACGGCGCCCTGATCCTCGGCGTCGACGGCCACGTGACAGCGACGGGTCTGGCCTTCGACGACGCCGCCCTCGGCCGGTTGTTCACCGGGCTGGAGTCCGGCCGGATCGAATCCGGAGTCCTCGCCATCGACGGCCAGGCCTTCCAGGTCGTGGCCGCGCCCGTGAACGCCCCGGTCCTGATCGGCTGGGTCGTGTTCGCTGAGCGGCTGGACGCGGTCCAGATGCGCAATCTGGAACAGCTGTCGGCCATTCCCCTGTCGGCCGCCGTGGTGTTGAACCGCACGACAGGCCAAATGCGTGATCGACCGATCACCGTTCAGACCCCTGACGGCCCCTCCATGCGTCTAAACCGGCCGCTGCCCAGTTTCGACACGATGGCGCCCGCCGATCTGGTTCTGACCTACCCATTGAAGCGCGCCATGCGGCCCTATGAAGCCCTGTTCTGGTGGCTGGCCGCCATCGGCGCCGCTGGCCTCGCCCTGTTGATGGGCGGCACCTGGGTCCTGTCACGCGGGCTAACCCGCCCGATCAGCGCCCTGGACGAGGCCGTGCACCGGCTTCAACAGGGCGAATATGTCGAGGCCCCGGTGACCTCCAGCGATGAGATCGGCCGCCTCGCCGCCAGTTTCAACGCCATGGTCGGGGACCTCAGGGACCGCGAGGCCAGACTCACCCACATGGCCCTGCATGATCAGGAAACCGGCCTGCCCAACCGCCTGTCGCTGGAACGCCAGGCCGGAGCCAAGGCCGACGCCTGGGTGGTGCTGTTCGGGGTCGACCGCTTCGAAGTGGTGCGCAACGCCATCGGCTACGATTCCATGGCCCGGCTTCTGGCCGCGCTCGGCGGCCGGCTGTCCGCCCTCGCCGACGGCGCTCCGATGGCCCGTGTCGGCGCGGGAGCCCTGGGCCTCGTGATCGTCGCCGCAGACGAGACCGAGGCCGTGGCCGCCGCCGCTCTGCTGGCTGAAGCAGCCCAGGCGCCGCTTACGATCAACGGAGCCCCCGTCGACATCGCCCTGACCGCCGGCGTCGCCGGACGAGGTGCGGCGAGCTCCGACCTCGCCTCGCCCGTGGACCGCGCCGCCATCGCCGTCGATCAGGCCCGCGCGGCCCGTCGCCTGGTCGCAGCCTTCGACGAGGTCGCCTATGGCGACCCCGGCGACAATCTGTCCCTGATTTCAGAGCTGATGACCGCCCTGCACGACGGTGACGTCACGCTGGCCTATCAGCCCAAATACGATTTCCGCGCCGAACGGATCACCGGGGTCGAGGCCCTGATGCGCTGGTCCCATCCGCGCCGAGGTTTCGTCTCGCCCGACCTGTTCATCGGCATGGCGGAGGAGACCGGCCATATCCGCCCCCTGACCGAATGGGCCATCCGCCGCGCCATCGCCGACCAGAAGACCATGGCCGCCGCCGGCCATGTTCTGACCGTCGCGGTCAATATCTCCGGCCGCCTGCTGTCCGACGAAAGCTTCGCCGACTTCGCCCTCGCGGAAGTCGCCGCCTCGGCGGCCGATCTGTGTTTCGAGATCACCGAAACGGCGGTGATGGACAACCCGGAACTGGCCCTGCGCATCATCGCCCGCTTCGCCGAAGCCGGCATCGCCGTCTCGCTGGACGACTACGGCGCCGGCCTGTCGTCGCTGACCTATCTGAAGCAGATCCGCGCTGATGAGCTGAAGATCGACAAGAGCTTCATCCTCGGCCTCGACCAGTCGTCGCGCGACGCCCTTCTGGTCAAATCGACCATCGACCTGGCCCACAGCCTGGGCCTGAAGGTCACCGCCGAAGGCGTCGAGACCCCGACCGCCCTGGCCCTGCTGCGCGGTATGGGCTGCGACCTGGCGCAGGGGTATCTGATCGGCCGCCCCGTGCCGCTCTCCGCCTTGACCGAGCATCTGTCGGGGCCGGCCACCGACCTGGACGTCGCGCGTCAGGCCTGAGCCGCCGCGACCTCCTTCATCGACACGGACCGGTCGGCGAGTCTCACAGCATCCACCACCTGCCCCCGCGATATCATCAGCCGTCCCGCCATGAATTCCGCGGGAGCGTTGACCGCCTCGACGCAGAGGATCCGATCTCCAACCAGATGGAAGACGGCGAACGCCCCGCCCTCGACATCGCCGCGCACCACCTGACGATCCGCCCCGTCGGGCAGGCCGGCGATCTGCAGTTTGACCTCATATTGGTCAGACCAGAACCATGGGACCTCGGGCGTCGGCGCCGCGCGTCCGGTGATCGCCGCCGCCGCCTGTTTCGCTTGTTCCAGCGCATTGGGCACGCTTTCCAGCCGATGCCGCCGCCCGCCATGAACCGGAACCGGCCGGAAGGTCATGTCGCCGATGGCCCAGATAGCCGGGTCCGAAGTCCGCGCCGCCTCGTCGACCACCACGCCATTCCCGCAGGCCAGCCCCGCCGCCCGCGCAAGCGCATCGTTGGCCAGCGCCCCCACACCGACCAGCACTGCATCCGCCGCGACCAGCCGACCGTCGCCCAGCCGCACCCCGCCGTCCTCGAAAGCGACGACCGCCGCCGAGGTCAGCACCTCGACCCCATGCGCCCGATGATGGGCGGTGAAGAAGGCCGAGAGGGTCTCTGACGCCACCCGCGCCAGCACCCGGTCCATCCGCTCGATGACCACCGCCTCGGCCCCCAGCGCCCGCGCCGACGCCGCCGCCTCCAGCCCGACATAACCGCCGCCGATCACGGCCAGCCGCTTGCCCGGTCCCAAAGCTGCCTTCAGTCGTTCCGCATCCGCCAGCGTTCGCAGCTCCAGCAGGTCCGGCCGGTCCGCACCCGGGATCGCCAGCTTCCGCGCCGTCGATCCGGTGGCCAGAATCAGGGCGTCATAGGTTTCCACCGTCCCGTCGGCAAAGGTTACGGTCCGCGCCGCGGCATCAATCGCGGTCGCTGTCACGCCGGTGCGCAGGTCGATCCCATGCTCGGCGTAGAAGACCTCCGGGCGCAGCAACAGGGCCTGAAGGTCCGCCTCGCCCTTGAGCCAGGCCTTGGACAGGGGCGGCCGCTGATACGGCGCGGCAGGCTCCTCGCCCGCCAGCACGATCGGCCCCTCATGCCCGTACTGCCGCAGCAAGGCCGCCGCCGTCCCGCCCGCATGGCCCGCACCGATGATCAGAACCTTGGTCATGGAGGTGAAATAGAGGGGCGAGAGGCGAGGGTCGAGGGGCGAGACAAATGCCCCTTGACCGTACCACTGTTACAGCATAGTGGAACGCGCATGAACGACACCCTGCCCCGCAAGGCCGTGCACAAGGCGGCCGACGACCGGCTCGCCCTCTATGACGCCCTGCTGTGTCTGAAGACGCGCGAAGAGATGGACGCATTCCTGGCCGATCTGTGCACGCCGTCGGAACTTCGCGCCTTCGCGGAGCGCTGGGCAGTAGCGCGGTTACTGGACCAGAAGCTGCATTCCTATCGGGAGATCGCCGCCGAGGCCCGGGCCAGCCCGACCACCGTCGTCCGCGTCGCCCGCTTCCTCAGGGAAATGCCGCATCAGGGCTACCGGCTGGTGCTGGACCGCCAGAAATCCAAAGCCTGAAACAGAAAGTCTGAGTCCCCCGTCATGAGCACTGTCCAAGGTCGGCTGCGTATCGCCGTCCAGAAATCCGGCCGTCTGTCCGAACGCAGCCTCGACCTCGTCCGCGACGCGGGCCTGCGCGTGGTCAAGGGCAACAACGACCTCCTCTATCGGGTCGAGAACTATCCTATCGACCTGCTGCGCGTGCGCGACGACGACATCCCCACCTTCGTCGCCGACGGCGTCTGCGACCTCGGCATCGTCGGCGAGAATGTGCTGGAGGAGGTCCGCAACGGCGGCCCCGTGGCCGAGGTGCTGATGCCGCTCGGTTTCGGCAGGTGCACCCTGAAGATCGCCGTGCCGCCGACGCTGGCCTACGCCGGACCGGCCTCGCTGGACGGCCTGCGCATCGCCACCTCCTATCCGAAGATCCTGCGACGGTTCCTGGATGCGAACGGCGTCGGCGCCGACATCGTGACCATGCGCGGCGCCGTCGAGGTCGCGCCCCGGCTCAAACTGGCCTCCGCCATCTGCGATCTGGTCTCGACCGGGGCGACGCTCGAGGCCAACGGTCTGGCGCCGAAGGAGACGGTGCTGGACAGCCAGGCCGTGCTGATCCGCTCGCCCGTCGCCCCTGAGCCCGGCCTGCGGCACCTGCTGGACAGCATCATCGAGCGGATGGCCGGCGTCGTATCCTCGCAAGGGGCCAAATACGTCATGCTCAACGCGCCCCGCTCGGCCCTGGCCGAGATCACCGCCATCCTGCCCGGCGCAGGCGCGCCGACGGTCATGCCGCTGGCGGGCCGCGACGACGCCGTGGCCGTCCACGCCGTCTGTCAGGAGGCGGTCTTCTGGGAAACGCTGGAACGGCTCAAGGCCGCCGGCGCCTCGGCCATCCTCGTCCTGCCCATCGAGAAGATGATGTGATGAAACGCCTCGACTGGAGCACCCTCGACGCCGCCGGCCGCCTTGAGGCCCTCGCCCGTCCCCGCCGCCGCACCGAAGCGCGTGTCACCGACAGGGTGCGCGAAATCATGGACGATGTCCGCACCCGCGGCGGCGCGGCCGTGACCGACTGGAGCCTCAAGCTGGACGGCGCCGCGGCCCGCCGTCTGGAACTCACGCCCGATCGAATCGCCGCCGCCCGCGACACCCTCCGGCCTGCGGATACCCGCTCCATCCGCATGGCCGCCGAGAACATCCGCATCTTTCACGAGGCCACCCGGCCCGAGGACACGCCCGACGTCGAGATCGTCCCCGGCGTCCGTTCGCGCCTCGTCTGGCGGCCGCTGCGCTCGGCGGGCCTCTATGTCCCCGGCGGCTCGGCGCCCCTGTTCTCCTCCCTGCTGATGCAGGCCATCCCGGCCGCCGTGGCCGGGGTCGGTCGCCGCGTCGCCGTGACCCCGCCCTCCGCTTCGGGCGAGCCTCACCCTGCCATGATCTTTGCCGCCGCCGAAGCCGGGCTTGATGAGCTCTGGCTGGTCGGCGGCGCCCAGGCTGTCGCCGCTCTGACCTTCGGGGCCGAGCTGGACGACGGCGTCATCGCGCCTTGCGACAAGCTGTTCGGCCCCGGCAACGCCTGGGTCGCCGAGGCCAAGAAACAGGCCGCGGCCCTGCCCGGCGGTCCCGCCGTCGACATGCCCGCCGGCCCGTCCGAACTGCTGGTCATCGCCGACCGCGACGCCGACCCCGAGATCACCGCAGCCGACCTGCTCAGCCAGGCCGAGCACGACGCCGACGCCCAGGTCATCCTCGTCTCGGAGAGCCGGGGCAATATCGACGCCATCCTCGCCGCGGTGGACCGCCAGCTGCAGACCCTCCCCCGCGCCGCCATCGCCCGCGCCTCCCTTGCCGAAGGCCGCGCCATTCGTGTCCGCGACGTGGCCGAGGCCTGCGAGGTCGCCAACCTCTACGCCCCGGAACACCTCGCCTTGCAGACCGTGGACGCCGAACAGCTGGTCGGCCGCATATCCGCCGCCGGGGCCGTCTTCGTCGGGGCCTTCGCCGCTGAGACCCTGGGCGACTACGCCGCCGGCCCCAGCCACGTCCTGCCCACCGACGGCGCGGCCCGCACCATGGGCGGCGTCACCACGGCCAGCTTCATGACCTCCATGTCGGTCCAGGCCGTGACCCAGGCCGGCGCCGCCGCCCTCGCACCCATCGCCGCCCGCCTCGCCCGGCTGGAAGGTCTGGAAGCCCACGCCCGGGCCGCGGATCTGAGGATCGGCGGATGAACAACCTCCCCGCCCCCTTCGCCCCGCTGGTCTCCGGCGGCGAAGGCCTCGACCGCTATCCGGCCGAACCCCGCGCCCTGGCCACACGCATGGCCCAGATCTATGGCGTGTCCGCCGACAGCGTCCTCCCGGTGCGCGGCCTTACGCACGGTCTGGAACTGGTCTTCCGCTTCGCCGCCCGCGACGGCCTGCGCGTAGAGGCCCCGAACGCCGAGCCCTACCGCGCCCTCGCCGCCCTCTACGCCGCACCCCCCGCCAGCGTCCCGACCGGCGCCGTCATCCTCCGCGCCCTCGGCTCGCCCGAGGCCGTGGGCGAGATGGCCGAACGGGTTGCGCCCGCCCTGCTGGTCATCGATGAGGGTCTGGCCGAGTTCGCCGACGCGGCCTCCGCCGCCAGCGTCATCAGCGACCACGCCAACCTGATCGTGCTGCGCAGCCTGTCGCTCGCCTACGGCCTCGCCGGCGCCCGCGTCGGGGCCGCCCTCGCCCAGCCGGCGACCCTCGCCCGCCTCGCCACGGTGCTCGAGCCGTACGCCCTGCCCGAGGTCTCCGTCCGCCTCGCCCTGCAGGCGCTCGATCCGTCGCGGATGTTGGAGACGACCGCCCGCATCAATCTCGCACGCAGCGAACGCGAGCGTCTGATCAAGTCCCTGTCCCGAGACATGGCGGTCGAGCCCGGCTTCGGCCCGGTGATCATGGCTCGCCCCTCAGACCCCGACGCGATCCTCGCCGCCCTCGCCCGCTTCGACCTCGCCGCCGATCGCGCCGGCGACCGACTGCGCCTGCCCGTCTCGGCGAAGGCGGAAGTCAATGACCGGCTGCTCGCCGCCCTCGGCCTCGGCTCCGCATCCGACCGTGCTCACCGCACCGGCGAAGCCGTCCGCGACACCAGGGAAACCCGCATCGTCTGCGCCGTCGACCTCGACGCGACCGGCCCGGTCTCCATCGCCACCGGCGTCGGCTTCTTCGATCACATGCTGGAACAGGTCGCCGCCCACGGCGGATTCTCCCTGCGCCTGTCCTGCGAGGGCGATCTGCACACCGACCCGCACCACACCATCGAGGACTCCGCCATCGCTCTCGGCCAGGCCCTGAAACAGGCGCTCGGCGAACGTCGCGGCATCGCCCGCTACGGCTTCGTCCTGCCCATGGACGAGGCCAACGCCAGCGTCTCCATCGACCTGTCGGGCCGGCCCTTCCCCGTGTTCGAGGGGAGATTCGCGACGCCCTTCATCGGCGACTACCGCACCGACCTGACCGCCCATGTCTTCCGCTCCCTGGCCGAACACCTCGGCGCAGCCATCCACGTCTCGGTCACCGGCGACGACGACCATCACAAGACCGAGGCCGTCTACAAGGCCTTTGGCCGCGCCCTGCGTCAGGCCATCCGCATCGAGGGCGACGCCGTGCCGAGCACCAAGGGGGTGCTGTGAACGTCACCGTCCTGGCCTATGGCGCCGGCAACACCGCCTCGGTCCGGTTCGCGCTGGAACGGCTGGGCGCGACCGTGCGCCTGACCGACGACCCGCTCGCCGTCGCCGAGGCCGAGCGGCTGATCCTGCCCGGGGTCGGCGCCGCCGGCTATGCCATGTCCCGGCTCCGTGACCTCGACCTGATCGAGCCGATCCGCGCCTTCCCCCGCCTCTTGCTCGGCGTCTGCCTCGGCCAGCAGCTGCTGTTCGAGACCAGCGAGGAGGGCGAACCCGTTCCTTTGCTGGGCCTCATCCCCGGGGCCGTTCGCCGGCTGGACCCCGGCCCCGGCCTGACCGTGCCTCACATGGGCTGGTCGCGCCTGACCGCTGTCCGTCCCGACCCCTTGCTCGAGGGGATCGAGGACGGCGCCTGGGCATATTTCGTCCACGGCTTCGTCTGTCCCGACGGGCCGGCGACCGTCGCCCGCGCAGACTATGGCGGCCCCGTGCCGGCCGTCGTTCGCAGCGGCAACCGCTGGGGCTGCCAGTTCCACCCCGAACGCTCGGCCGCCACGGGCGCCCGCATCCTCAGAAACTTCCTCGAGATCGAGCCATGACCGTCTCTCATCGTCATCCTCCGGCGCGGCGCAGCCGAGACCGGGGGACCGCGTGATCGTCTACCCCGCCATCGACCTGCGCGGCGGCGCCTGCGTGCGGCTGATGCATGGCCGGTTCGATCAGGTCACCCGCTACGACGATCACCCGGCGTCCCGCCTCGCCGCCTTCGCCGCCGCGGGCGCGACCTGGGCCCATATCGTCGACCTTGACGGCGCCGAGGCCGGCCGCGCCGTCCAGCACGCCCTGATCGGCGATCTCGCCCGCGCCCTCGACATCCGCATCCAGTCCGGCGGCGGGGTGCGCTCCGCCGACGACGTCGCCGCCCTGATCGACGCCGGGGTGGCCCGCGTGGTGGTCGGCTCGCTGGCGGTGTCGCAGCCGGAAACGGTGTCCGACTGGCTGCGTCGCTTCGGCCCCGACCGCATCACCCTGGCCATCGACGTCAAGGCCGACGGCGACCGCTGGGTCCCCGCGCTCAGGGGCTGGACCGAGGCGGCCGGGGTCGACCTCTGGACCGCGCTCGACCGCTATCCCTCCGGCCTCGCCCGCCATCTGTTGGTCACCGATGTCGGCCGCGACGGCGCCATGACCGGCCTCAATCTCGACCTTCTCGGTGAGATCGTCCGCCGCCGCCCCGACCTGAAGGTCCAGGCCTCGGGCGGGGTCGCCTCGGTCGTCGACCTGACCGCCGCCGCCGCCCTCGGCTGCGACGGCGCCATCGTCGGCCGCGCCCTCTACGAGAACCGCTTCACCCTGGCCGAAGCCCTCGCCGCCAAAGAACCGACATGACCGCGCGGCGCATCATTCCGTGCCTCGATGTCAAGGACGGCCGGGTAGTCAAGGGCGTCCGCTTCCAGGGCCACACCGACATGGGTGACGCCGCCGACCTCGCCGCCCGCTATCGCGACGACGGCGCCGACGAACTGGTCTTCTACGACATCACCGCCAGCCCCGAGGGTCGCACCCTCGACTACGGCTGGGTCCGTGACATCGCCCGCCTGCTCGACATCCCCTTCAGCGTCGCCGGCGGCATCCGCACGGTCGATCAGGCCGCCCGCTGCCTCGACCACGGCGCGGACAAGGTGTCGATCAACTCCCCCGCCCTTGAACGCCCGGAGCTGATCGGCGAACTGGCCGACCGCTTCGGCAGCCAGTGCGTCGTCGTCGGCGTCGATTCGAAACGGTCCGGCGACGACTGGGTCGTCCACCAGTACACCGGCGATCCCTCCGCCAGCCGGGCCGCCGGCCGCCGCACCCTCGACTGGATCGTGGAAGCCCAGGCCCTCGGCGCCGGCGAGATCGTCCTCAACTGCATGGACGAGGACGGCGTCCGTCGCGGCTATGACATCGCCCAGCTCGCCGCCGTCCGCGCCCGTCTGACCGTCCCGCTGGTCGCCTCCGGCGGCGCCGGCGCGGCCTCGCATTTCCTCGACGTGTTCGAACAGGCCGACGTCTCCGGCGCCCTGGCGGCCAGCGTCTTTCACACCGGGGCGTTGGCGATTCCGGACCTCAAGGCGTTCCTCTCGGATGCCGGAGAGGAGATGAGGATTTGACCCGTTCATTCCGCTCATCCCGGCGAAAGCCGGGTCCCAGTTCTGTCCAGCTTGACGCTGGCGTATCAGGACCTCCTTTCGACGCACCCTCCTCGACCGGTCATCCAAAGCACTGGGTCCCGGCTTTCGCCGGGATGAGCGGAATATGATGATTGATCCTTCCACCCTCGATTTCGACAAGTCCGGCGGCCTGATCCCGGTCGTCGTCCAGGACACGGCGACCCTGCAGGTGCTGACGCTGGCGTACATGGACCGCGCCGCGCTGGACGAGACCCTCGCTTCCGGTGAAGCCACCTTCTTCTCGCGCTCGCGTGGCGGGCGCTGGCGCAAGGGGGAGACCTCGGGCGACAGGCTTCATGTCGTTTCGATCACCCCCGACTGCGATGCCGACGCCCTCGTCCTCAAGGTCCGCCCCGTCGGAAACGCCTGCCATCTGAACCGCATCAGCTGTTTCGGGGACGAGGACGCCCCGGGCCTCGGCCGCCTCGCCCGGCTGGAGGCGACCATCGCCGAACGGGCCGCCGCAGACCCGTCCGAAAGCTGGACCGCGCGCCTGCTCGCCGAGGGCGTCAAACGCGTCGCCCAGAAGGTCGGGGAGGAGGGCGTCGAGACCGCCCTCGCCGGCGTCGCGGGTCCGGATTCGGAACTGGCAGCCGAGGCGGCGGATTTGGTCTATCACCTGATGGTGCTGCTGCGTGCGCGTCACATGGTGTTTCAGGACGTCCTCGACGTCTTGGCGCAGCGCGCGGAAGCGGCCAAACAAACTCCCGGTCCAGCCGGGACCTGAATGAAGGAGAGCGCATGGCGGCCCTGGTGCTGTTCGGCGGCGGCGGCGACCTCGCCATGCGGATGCTGTTGCCCTCGCTCTATTTCCTTGAGCACGACGGCCTGCTGCCCGACGGGCTGAAGATCATCGGCGCCGCCCGCTCGGACGAAAGCCGGGATGAGTATGTCGCCAAGGTCCGCGCCGCGGTCGAGGGCAAGGCCCGCGCCGACGACGCCTGGTCGGACACATCCTGGGCCCGCCTTGACGCCCGGCTCGACTATCTGCCCGTCGACGCCACCGATCCCGCCAGTCTGAAACCGCTCAAGGACAGGGTCGGCGATGGCGGCGTGACTTCGTTCCTCGCCGTTTCGCCCTCGCTCTACGGCCGCATCGTCACGGCCCTGAAGGCCGCCGGCCTGGCCGAGGCGACCGACCGCGTGGTGCTGGAAAAGCCGGTCGGCCGCGACCTTCAGTCCTTCCTTGCGATCGACGACGCCGTCGCCCACGCCTTCTCGGAGGACCAGGTCTTCCGCATCGACCACTACCTCGGCAAGGAGACGGTCCAGAATCTGATCGCCCTGCGCTTCGGCAACACCATCTTCGAGCCGTTGTGGAACAGCCTGAGCATCGACCACGTCCAGATCACGGTCGCCGAGACCTTCGGCGTCGGCGACCGCTGGCCCTATTACGACGAGTACGGAGCATTGCGCGACATGCTCCAGAACCATATGCTCCAGCTGCTCTGTCTCGTGGCCATGGAGCCGCCGTCCGACCTCGACCCGGACTCCGTCCGCAACGAGAAGGTCAAGGTTATCCGCTCGCTTCGTCCGGTCACCCACGACGAGGTCGAGCGGGTCACAGTGCGCGGACAGTACGTCGCCGGAACCAGCGAGGGCAAACCCGCGAAACCCTATAGCGAGGAGCGAGGTCAGGCGTCCGACACCGAGACCTTCGTGGCCATTCGCGTCGACATCGACAACTGGCGCTGGGCCGGCACGCCGTTCTTCCTGCGCACTGGCAAGCGGCTGGCCGAGAAGCGGACGGAGATCGTCATCCAGTTCAAACCGGTGCCCCACTCCATCTTCGACCACGGTGAGCGCGGCCATATCGCGGCCAACCGGCTGATCATCGAACTTCAGCCCGAGGAAGACATCGCCTTGTCGGTAATGAACAAGAAGCCGGGGCTGGACCAGCGCATGAAGCTGCAGCCGATCCAGATGTCCCTGTCCTGGGGCCAGGGCGACAAGGACGCCAGGCCGCCCCGCCGCCGCATCGCCTATGAGCGGCTGCTGCTCGACGCCCTCGCCGGGGACTCCACCCTGTTCGTGCGCCGTGACGAGGCGGAACAGGCATGGAAATGGATCGATGAGGTCTCCGACGCCTGGCGCGGCGCCGCCTTCAAGCCGAAGCAATACGCGGCCGGAACCTGGGGGCCGCCCGAGGCCGATCTGCTGATGTCGCGGACCGGGCGGGAATGGAACACCGGCCATGGTTGAGGTCGCACCCGGAATCGAGGCCTTCGCGGATGGCGACGCCTGGGCTGACGCCTGCGCCGCCCGCCTGACCGATGCCCTGACCGCCGCCTTGGCCGATGCGGGCAGAGCCGTCTTCGCCGGCTCCGGCGGCTCGACGCCCGCGCCGGTCTACCGCCGCATGGCGCAGGCGGACCTCGACTGGTCCCGCGTCGCCGTCACCTTGGTCGACGAACGCTACGTCCCCGAAACTTCGCCCGAGTCCAACGCGGCCCTGCTGAAACGGTCCCTGCTGACCGGCCCCGCCGCCGCGGCGCGCTTCGTGCCCCTGTTCCACCCCGCCGTCACCGTCGACCGCGCCGCCGCCCTCGCGGCCCACGCGCTGGCGGCCGAGGGCGGCAAATTGGACGCCGTCCTTCTCGGCATGGGGGAGGATGGCCATATCTGTTCCATGTTCCCTGACAGTCCGACCCTGAAGACCCTGCTTTCGCCTGGGCTCCGACCGACCGTGCTCGGCGTGCCGCATGGCCGCGACGGCGCCGCGCCGAGCCTCGAGCGGCTGACCATCAACCTGCCGTATCTGATGGCCGCCCGCCGCGTGGTCCTGGCCATCACCGGCGCCGCGAAGCGCGCGGTTTTCGAGCGCGAGGCCGCCGGCGACCCGGCGATCAGACCCATCGCCGCCCTGATCGCGGCCAAAGTACCGCTTGACGTTCTGTGGACGGAGAAAGCGTGATGCCGACCCTGAACCCCGTGGTCGCCGAGGTCACCGCCCGCATCGTCGAACGCTCCAAGGCGACCCGCGCAGACTATCTGCGCCGCATGGACGCCGCCCGCTCATCCGGGGCCGGCCGCGCCAAACTGTCCTGCGCCAACTGGGCCCACGCTTTCGCCGGCGCCCCGGTCAAGGACAAGCTCAACGCCATGTCGGGGACCCAGCCCAATGTCGGCGTGGTCACCGCCTACAATGACATGCTGTCGGCGCATCAGCCGTTCGAACGCTTTCCGCAGATCATCCGCGACGCCGTGCGCGAGGTGAACGCCACCGCCCAGGTCGCCGGCGCCACGCCCGCCATGTGCGACGGCGTCACCCAGGGCCGTCCCGGCATGGACCTGTCGCTGTTCAGCCGCGACGTCATCGCCATGTCCACCGCCGTGGCCCTGACCCATGACGCCTTCGACGCCGTGGTCTGCCTCGGCGTCTGCGACAAGATCGTCCCCGGCCTGTTCATGGGCTCGCTCGCCTTCGGCCACCTGCCGGTCGTCTTCGCCCCCGCCGGCCCCATGCCGTCCGGCATCCCCAATTTCGAAAAGGCCCGGGTCCGCGCCGAATACGCGCAAGGCAAGGTCGATCGCGCGACCCTGCTGGAGAGCGAGATCGGCTCCTACCATTCGCCCGGCACCTGCACCTTCTACGGCACCGCAAACTCCAACCAGATGATGATGGAGCTGATCGGCCTGCACCTGCCCTCGACCGCCTTTGTCCACCCCGAGACCGGCCTGCGCGACGCCCTGACGGCGGCGGCGGGCAAGCGTGCGGTGGAACTGGCCCGCAGCGGTCAGGGCCGGATGGCTGATATCGTCAGCGAGAAGGGCGTGGTCAACGCCATCGTCGCCCTGCTGGCCACCGGGGGCTCGACCAACCACGCCATCCATCTGGTCGCCATGGCGCGCTCCGCCGGCATCCTGATCGACTGGACCGACATGGACCAGCTGTCCTCGGTCACTCCGCTGCTGGCCCGGGTCTATCCCAACGGCTCGGCCGATGTGAACGCCTTCCAGGCCGCCGGCGGAGTCGCCTTCGTCGCCCGCGAACTGGCCGGAGCCGGCCACATCCATTCCGACGTCGTCACCATCATGGGCGAGGGCATCCATCACTATTTCCAGGAGCCGATGCTGATCGACGGCGAGCTGGTCTGGAAGGACGGCGTCACCCAAAGTCTGGACACGGACATTCTGCGCCCCGCCTCCGACCCCTTCGACCGCGAGGGCGGCCTGCGCCTCGTGCAGGGCGACCTCGGCCGGGCCGTGATCAAGGTCTCGGCCGTCAAGCCGGAGAACCGCATCGTCGAGGCCCCCGCCGCCGTGTTCGAGACCCAGGAGGACGCGCTGCAGGCCTTCCGGGACGGCCGGCTGGATCGCGACGTCATCGTCGTCCTGCGCTTCCAGGGCCCCAGGGCCAACGGCATGCCCGAACTGCACAGCCTCTCGCCCGCCCTGTCCGTGCTTCAGGACAAGGGCTTCAAGGTCGCCTTCGTCACCGACGGCCGCATGTCCGGGGCCTCGGGCAAGACGCCCGCCGCCATCCACGTCTCGCCGGAAGCCCTCGCCGGCGGTCCGCTGGCCCATGTCCGCGACGGCGACATCATCCGCCTCGACGCCGACGCGGGCGTGCTCACGACCGTCGGCGTGCCCGACCTGGCCGCCCGTCCGCCCGTTCCCCGCTCGACGGTTCACGCCGAGGGCTCGGGCTGGGGCTATGGCCGCGAACTGTTCGCCGCCTTCCGCCACGTCGTCTCGACCGCGGAAGAGGGCGCATCCGTCTGTTTCGCCCCGCCCGTCGGCGCTCCGGCCCAGGTCGATACGCCGCCCGACAACAATATCGTAGACCGCGCGGTCGACGCATGACGCGCCTTCAAGCCGTGAGCCGCCGCGCGGCGAACGTCAGGGAAAAAAGGATGTTCCGATGACCATCGCCTGGGACAAGACCTTGCTCGTCGGGGACGTCGGCGGCACCAACGCCCGCTTCGCCCTCGCCCACATGGTCGAGGGAAAACCGGTGCTCGAACACCACGAAAGCTTCCCCGCCGAGACCTATCCCACCTTCCTCAGCGGGGTGAAGGCCTTCATCGACGGCTGCGAGGTCAAGCCGACCGGCGGCGTCATCGCCGTCGCCGGCCCGGTCACGGACGGCGAGATCGACCTGACCAATTCCCCGTGGCGGGTGTCCGAGGCCGAACTCCAGACCCTCGGCCTCAACCCCGTCCGCCTGATCAACGACTTCGAGGCCCTCGCCTGGGGCGCGCCGGTGGTGCCCGATGACATGCTGGCCTCGCTCGGCGGCCCCGCCGAGGGCGAGCCCCACACGGCCATCGCGGTGCTGGGCCCCGGCACCGGCTTCGGCGTCTCCGCCCTGGTGCGCGACGGCCGGGGCGGCGAGATGGCCATGCCGTCCGAAGGCGGACACGCCTGTTTCGCTCCGGGCGACGCGGTCGAGGACGAAATCCTGCGCATCCTGCGCCGCCGCTACGACCGCGTCTCGATTGAGCGGCTGATCTGCGGCCCGGGCCTGCTGAACATGCATCGCGCCCTGGCCGAGATCGACGGCCGCGAGAGCCACATCGAGGACCCCGCCCAGATCACTGCCGAGGCGATGGAGAACCCGGCCAGCCCGTGCGGCGCCACCCTGGCCCGCTTCTGCGCCATCCTCGGCGCCGTGGCCGGGGACATCGCCCTGACCACCGGCGCGCGCGGCGGCGTCTATATCGCCGGCGGCATCGCCCCCCGCATCCTGCCCTTCCTCAAGGCCAGCCCATTCCGCGAGCGGTTCGAGCGCAAGGGACGGTTCCAGGACTATATGGCCGCCATCCCGACAAACGTGATCCTGCACAAACACGCCGCCCTGCTGGGCGCGGCCCGTGTGGCCTTCTCTGCAGAAGGCTGAGGTTCCAACACTTTTTTCTCACGCCGCCGTGAACCTGATCGGTGCGGCGGAGTTATGAGGTCTCCACTCTGGAAGGATATCCTCATGCGTAAACTGATCATCGCCGCCGCCGCCACCTTCGCCTTCGCCGGCCTCGCCGCCTGCGGGGAAAGCGCCGCCGACAAGCAAGCCGAAGTGCAGGCCGACGCCCTGGAAGAACAGGCCGCCGCCGCCCCGACCGAAGCCGCCGAGACGGCCCTCAACGCCGAGGCCGACCGCGTCGAACAACAGGCTGGCAACGCCGACGGCGGCATGACCACCGAGAACACGCCGAACACCTCGCCGTCGACTCCCGCTCAGTAAGACGGTTCAATCGGGGCTTCATGACCCCCGGTTCAATCAGAACGGTCAACCCCCGTCGCGCTCGCGGCGGGGGTTTTTCTTGGCTGTCGATCTTCAGATCTTCTTCGGCGGCCAAGGGATGAAGGGGCTGGTCCGGCGCACATAGTCGGCATAGCCCGGCCGCGTGCCGTGGATGGCCTTCTCCGTGATTCCGATCCCGGACCATTTCGTCAGGGTGAAGGTCAGGAACAGCGGCCCGGCGATCGCCCACAGCCCGGGCCCGGTCTCGGCCGCGATCAGATACAGCCCCCACCACACGCAGGCGTCGCCGAAATAGTTCGGGTGCCGGGTCCAGCGCCACAGGCCCCTGTCCATCACCTGGCCCTTGTTGGCCGGGTCCTTCCCGAACGCCGCCAGCTGGGCGTCGCCGATGCTCTCGAAGCCGATGCCGATCACCGCCAGCACGGCCCCGGCCCAGCCGACCCAGCCCACGGTCGGCTCGATTGCGACCTGTCCCAGTTGCACCGGCAGCGAGGTCAGCCAGGCCAGCACCGCCTGTGGCAGGAACACCACCAGCAGCCCCGTCTTGCCGAAGCCCCAGCCCCGGCTCTTCTCCATCCGCCCAAGCAGATCGAGGTAACGGCCGTCCGCCCCGTGCATCCGCCAGCGCCGGTACAGATGCCAACCCAGCCGCAGGGCCCAGACCCCGACCAGCCAGAGCAGCAGCCATTTTCGCGTCGGGTCGCCCTCGGTGCGTGTAAACGTCGCCAGCGCCAGCAGCAGCATCCCCATCGGCCAGACGGCGTCGATGAAGCTGACGTCCTTCAACCGCAGGGACAGGGTCCACAGCCCGACCATGACCACGACGATCAGGGCCAGGTTTAGACCCAGCAGGGCGGTGATCTCTGTCAGACTCATGGGTCAGAAACGTTCCTGGAGATGCGCCGGATGCGAGGCGGTCAGTCGACGCAGATCGTGGCCTCGGCCTTGCCGCCCTCGACCGTGGTGTAACAGCCGAACCGGCTGCTGCTGGCCTGGCACTGGCCCACCACACTGGTTCCGGCGGCCGGAGCGTTGGCCACGTCCTCGACCCGACAGTCACCCGCGCAGTCGTCGCCATCGGTGCAGCGCGTCCCGGCGTCGGCATAGGTGATCACGCAGCGCACGGACTGCATCCGGCCCTGCGGCAGCATCTTGCCGCCCCGCGCCGCGCAGGCCGCCGCGTCCTCGCTGCCCGCGACCGACTGGACCGCGGGCGTGACCTCTGCGAGTTCGGTCGTTCCATCGCTCGCCGGCATGGGCTGGCAGGCCGCCATCAACACCGCCGCCGCCACAATCAGAATGCGCTTCATGTCACTTGGCCCTTCTCAAATCCGGTCCAGACATCATCGTAGTCCAGCTGCATCGTCGGACTGGTTTGCGCCCATTCCGTGGTCCGGATCGGGGCCCGGGTCTCGAACATGAAGGCCAGGGTGTCGGTAATCTTCACCGGCTTGAGGTCAGCGGCCACCGCCTTGTCATAGCTGGCCTGATCCGGCCCGTGTCCGCTCATACAGTTGTGCAGCGAGGCGCCGCCCGGCGCGAACCCGCCCTCCTTGGCGTCATATTCCCCCGTCACCAGCCCCATGAACTCGCTCATGACGTTCCGGTGGAACCACGGCGGACGGAAGGTGTCTTCGCCCACCATCCAGCGCGGCGGGAAGATGACGAAGTCGCAGTTGGCCGTCCCCGGCGTATCCGAGGGCGAGGTCAGGACGGTGAAGATCGACGGGTCCGGATGGTCGAAACTGACGGTGCCGATCGTGTTGAACCGGGCTGTGTCATACTTGTACGGCGCATAGTTGCCGTGCCATCCGACCACATCCAGCGGCGAGTGCGGGAAGGTCGTCGACCACAGCCGCCCGCCGTATTTCTGCACACACTCGGTCGGCCGGTCGATATCCTCGAACGCGGCCGCGGGCGCCTGGAAGTCGCGATGATTGGCCAGGCCGTTCGAGCCGATCGGTCCCAGGTCCGGCAGGCGGAAGGCGGCGCCGTAGTTCTCGCAGACATAGCCCCGGATCGGCCCGCCGCACTCGACGCGGAATCGCACCCCGCGCGGAATGACCACGATCTCGCCGGGCCGGGCGTCGATCCGCCCCATCTCGGTGACGAAGGTCTGGTCGCCCTGCTGCGGCACAATCAGCATCTCGCCGTCGGCGCAATAGAACACCCGGTCCGTCATCGACCGGTTGGCCGCATACAGATGGATGCCGACGCCAGACAGTGCTTCGGCGTCCCCCGTGCCGCCATAGGTCGTCAGCCCCTCGACCCAGTCCGTCGGCTGGCCCGGCATCGGCAGCGGATCCCATCGCATCCGGTTCGGGGTCGGCGGCGCGTCATGGAACGGCCCCGACCGCACCAGCCCCTGCGAGAACGGCTTGTAGGCCGGATGCTGGGCCGACGGCCTCAGCCGGTACAGCCACGACCGCCGGTTCTCGCTCCGCGGCGCCGTGAACGCCGTCCCCGACAACTGTTCCGCATACAGTCCCATCGGCGCCCGCTGCGGCGAGTTCCGCCCCTCGGGCAGGGCGCCGGCCACGGCCTCGGTCGCGAAATGGTTGCCGAAGCCGGACAGGTATTGAGGCGCGTTGGAGCGAGTCGTCATGGCAAGTGTCTCCCGTAGGAGAGGGTGTAACGCGGTCCCTCTCCCATTGGGAGAGGGCTTCTGTTCTAGAATCCCTGCGCCCGCGCCATCCGCTCCTGATGGAACCCGGCATCGCCCAGAAGTTCATTCAACACGCGCACCCGCTTCATGAACAGACCGACGTCGAACTCGTCGGTCATCCCCACGCCGCCGTGCATCTGCACCGCCTCCTGCACCGCCAGTTCGGCGACGCGCCCGGCCTTGGCCTTGGCAACCGAGACGGTCAGCCCCGCGTCGGGCCGTCCCGCGTCGAGCGCCGTCAGCGCCCCCATCACCGCCGCCCGCGCGATCTCGATCTCGCTGAACAGATGGGCAGAGCGATGCTGCAACGCCTGGAACTCGCCGATCAGTTTCCCAAACTGTTTGCGCGTCCGCAGATAGGTCAGCGTCGTCTGGAAGGCCTGATCCCCCGCCCCGTTCAGCGACGCCGCCGCGCAGGCCCGGCCCAGGTTCAACGCGCCTTCCAGCAGGGCCTCGCCGCCATCGACCGAGCCGATCACCGCGTCCGCATCGACCTCGACATCCGTCAGCCTCACCCGCGCGGCATTGTGGGCGTCGACCATGACCGTCCGCTCGATCTCGACCCCCGCCGTCTTGGGATCGACCAGAAACAGGGTCAGCCCGTTGTCGGTCAGGGCCGCCACGATCACCGCATCGGCCACATGGCCGTCCAGCACAAAGCCCTTGGCCCCGTTCAGCCTGAAGCCGTTGCCCGACCGTTCCGCCACCGTTGCGATCCGCGCCGGCGCGTGCTTGGCGCCCTCGTCCACCGCCAGCGAGACGATCGCCTCGCCCGCCGCGATCCGGGGCAGCCAGGCCGCCTGCTGTTCGACCGAGCCGCCGTCCACCAGCACCTTGGCCGAGAGCACCCCCGACCCCAGGAAGGGGGACGGCGTCAGTGTCCGCCCCAGCGCCTCGGCCATCACCCCGGCCTCGACGGCGCCGAGACCCGAACCGCCGTGTTCCTCGGGAATGATGACGCCCGCGAATCCCATCTCCCCGAACGCCTTCCAAAGGTCGCGCGATACCCCGTCGGGGTCCTTGCTGTCGCGCAGCTTGCGCAGATGGGTGATCGGCGCGTGTTCGTTGAGGAAGCCGTCGGCGGCCTCCTTCAGCATGGTCTGCTCTTCGGTCAGGATCAGGGGCATGGCTCAGGCTCCCGGAAGCTGCAGCAGGTGTTTGGCGATGATGTTCAGCTGAACCTCCGAGGTCCCGCCCTCGATGGAATTGGCCTTGGTCCGCAGCCAGTCGCGCGCCGCCTTGCCGCCCCTCGACCGCTCGCCTTCCCACTCCAGCGCATCCGACCCGCCCGCCGCCATCAGCAGCTCGTGCCGACGCTTGTTCAGCTCGGACCCATAGTATTTCAGCATCGAGGCGATGGCCGGATGCGCCTGTCCGGCCTTCACCTGATCCCCGGTCCGCTCCATGGCCAGACGGAAGGCGGCGGCGTCGACTTCCAGCTCGGCGATCCGTGCACGGAGCATCGGCTCGTCCAGCCGCCCATCCTGATCAATCCCGATCGAACCGGTCGCCACCTGACCCAGCGGCCGCCCGCCGCCGGCCTCGCCCATGGCCCCGATCATGGTCCGCTCATGCGCCAGCAGATGTTTGGCCACGTCCCAGCCGCGGTTCAGCGTCCCGACCAGATGGGCCTTCTCCACCCGTACATCGTCGAAGAAGGTCTCGCAGAACGGGCTCTTGCCGCTGATCAGGGTGATCGGCCGGGTGCTGACCCCCGGCGTCGCCATGTCGATCAGGACGAAGGAGATGCCCAGATGCTTGGAGGCCTCGGGGTCGGTCCGCACCAGACAGAAAATCCAGTCCGACTTGTCGGCATAGGAGGTCCAGACCTTCTGGCCGTTGACGATCCAGTGGTCGCCCCCCCCTCCAGGAATTGGGTCTTCCGCCCGCGTCTGGATCGCCGCCAGATCAGACCCCGCGCCCGGCTCGGAATAGCCCTGGCACCAGCGGATCTCGCCGCGCACGATCTCGGGCAGGAAGCGTTGCTTCTGTTCCTCGGTCCCGAAGGCCAGCAGGGCCGGCCCCAGCATCCACACTCCGAAACTGGCCAGCGGCGCCTGGGCGTCGATGCGGCGCATCTCCGAGCCCAGCACCTTGGCCTGTTCACGGCTCAAGCCCCCGCCGCCGTATTCGGCGGGCCACTCCGGCGCGGTCCAGCCCTTCGCGCCCATCCGTTCCAGCCAGACCTTGTGCGCCGGCGTCGGGAAGACAGCGTCGCGCCCGCCCCAGACCCGGTCCTCGTCGCTCTCCACCGGGCCGCGACATTCGGCCGGGCAGTTGGCCTCAAGCCAGGCGCGGGTCTCCGCGCGGAACGCTTCCAGATCCGACATACTCACTCCTCGTCATCCCGGCGAAAGCCGGGACGTTAGCAGCGATTCCGGATGACGTAGCGTCAGCCCCCGCCGGGCAGGAAGGGCGAAAAGGTTATGACCGTGAAGGTGTCGCGGATATTGGCCCGGGTCTGCACCGACCGGGTCACGAACGTGCCGATGTCCATGTCCTTCGGCAGCTGGAATTTGGCCAGCAGGTCGTACTGGCCCGAGGTGGAATAGACCTCCGAGACGTATTCGACATTGTCCACCATATCGGCCGCCACATCGTTGGCGTGGCCCAGCTCGCATTTGATGAAGACGAAGATGGCGGTCATCATGGCGGCGGTCCTTCCCGAGCGTTGGACGGTGTCTAGCGGATGATGGCGTGCCGGGTAAGAGCGACAGGATCGACTACGAAGCGGAATACAATAACCGCGCCCGCGTGCCAGGTCATCCCGCCGTCATGCAGCGCTGGCGCGAGACCGCCGAGGCTGCCCGCGCCGCCCATCCGCCGCTCGAGCTCGCCTATGGCCGCGGGCCGCGCGAGATCATGGACCTGTTCGACGCCGGGGACGCCGCGCCCGTCGCTGTCTTCCTGCACGGCGGCTACTGGCAGGCGCTGGACAAGGACTGGTTCTCCGGCCTCGCCCCGGCCTTGCTCAGCCATGGCGTCAGCCTCGCCGTCCCCTCCTATGACCTCTGTCCCGCCGTCCGCCTCGGCGCCATCCTGCGCCAGGTCCGCAGCGCGGTCGAAACCGTCCGCGAACGCACCGGCGTCCGCCCCGTGGTCTTCGGCCACTCCGCCGGCGGGCATATGGCCGCCTGCATGCTGTCCGAGGGCCGCGCCTCGGCCGCCGTGGCCATCAGCGGGGTCTTCGACCTCGCACCCCTGATCCCGACCTCCCTGAACAAGGCCCTCGACCTCGACGCGCGCGAGGCCGCCGCCCTGTCGCCGATCCACTGGCCCGTCCCCAACGGCTCAACCCCCGGCGGCACGGTGCTGGACTGCGTCGTGGGCGCCGACGAAAGCCCCGAGTTTCTGCGCCAATCCCGGATGATGGCCGACCACTGGGCCGCCGATGGCGTCAAGACACGCTATGACGCCCTGGCCGGTTTGAACCACTTCACCGTGCTTGACCCGCTATTCGACCCGGGAAGCGCGATGGTGAGGCGGATCGCCGCCCTGGCCAACGCCGCCGCCTGACACCGTCGTCTCTCCCGCCTCCGCGAATGGGCCGGATGCGCCGATAGTGACAATCATCGCCCCCATCGCTCGAATTCAAAGCTTGACCGTAAAGAGAAATGGTTGTGTTTGCACACATTCGGCCCCACTCTTGCCGCCGGTCGCGTCCAGTAGAGTCCCATGTTCCGCACCCTGCGAAAGTTCATCCGGCAGCTTCGCTGTCGCCGTCATCGCTGGCGTCCCGACCGCAAGGTTGCGGGGCGCGAATTCTGCGATCTGTGCGGGGCCAGACGGAAAACGGCCTGAGCGAGTCGCCGGTTTCGAAACACAAAGTTCCACACCTTCCCCCACCGGCGCTTTCCCGGAACGCGGCGGGTGGGATAAGCATGGCGGGCTGCCGGAGCGACCGGCGGAGGAAATCAGACCATGCGCCACGACCGCCTCGCCGTCCTGACCGCCCTGGAATCGCAGGGCGTGGCCCCGGTCTTCTACCATCCTGATCCGCAGGTCTGCCTCAACGTCATCCGCGCCTGCGCCCGCGGCGGGGCGCCCGTGGTCGAGTTCACCAACCGTGGCGACTTCGCCTGCGACCTGTTCGGCGACATCGCCCGCGAGCTTCAGAAGACCGACCCCGGCGTCATCCTCGGCATCGGCTCAGTGGTCGATGCGGGCACGGCGTCGCTCTACCTCAACCGCGGCGCCCGGTTCGTGGTCAGCCCCTGCCTGATCCCCGACGTCGCCCGCGTGTGTAATCGGCGCATGACGGCGTATTTCCCTGGCTGCGGCTCGGTCACCGAGATCGGCCAGGCCCATGAGCTGGGCTGCGACATCGTCAAACTCTTCCCCGGCGCCAGCGTCGGCGGCCCCGACTTCATCAAGGCGGTCATGGCCCCGATGCCGTGGACGAAGATCATGCCCACGGGCGGAGTCGATCCCGACGCTGCCAGCATCGCCAAATGGTTCGGCGCCGGCATCGTCGCCGCCGGCATGGGTTCGAAACTGGTCACTGACGCCGCGGTCAAGGCCGGCGACTGGGCGGGCGTCGAGTCCAGCGTGCGCCAGACCGTCGAGGCGGTCGCGGCCTTCCGCGCCTCCCGCTAGAGCCCCAGCGTCGGGCTGTTCAGGTCCAGGTCCGCAGCGGGGATCACCACCACATCGGGGTGAGCGGCCCGCAGGGCGTCGATGAACATCGAGGCTTGCCCGACCACCACTACCCAGGCCTGATCAGCGCTGACGCGGCGCGCGGCCGCGGTCAGGCTTTCCGGCGTCGTCGCGGCGACCCGGTCCAGATAGGTCTCGATCTCCGACAGCGGCAGGCCATAGACCACCGCATCGGCCAATAGGCCGCCCAGGCCGCCCGTGGTCTCGAGCGCCCGCGAAAAGCCGCCGGTAATGAAGGTCTCGCGGTTGGTGACCTCGGCGTCCGCCACCGGCTCGACCGCCAGCCGGTCGAACTCGGCCAGCACCAGGCCGACGACCTCGGCCGCGCTCTCGTTCTTGGTCTGGGTCGCGGCGGTCAGCAGGCCGCCGTCGATGCGGGCGCCGACCGAGGAGTTGGCGCCGTAGGACAGGCCGCGCTTGGCCCGGATTTCCTGGAACAGCCGCCCGTTCTGGCCCGAACCCATCACGGCGTTGGCGACCAACAGCGGATAGTAGCCCTCGTCCGAGCGGCGCGGTCCGCGCACCGCCGCCGTCACCGCCGCCTGACCGGCCCCCGGCAGATCGACCACCACGATGCGCGGGGCCGGCGCCGCTCCGGCCCGGTTCCCGACCGTCGGGGCCGCTTCCGACGGCCGTTCCCAGCCGCCCAGCATCCGCTCGGCGAAAGCAAAGGCCTCTTCGGGCTCCATGCCGCCCGTGATGATCAGGGCGGCGCTGTCCGGCCGCCACCAGCGGTCATGGAAGCCGGCGATCTGGTCGCGGGTCATGGCCGCCACGGAATCCGGCGTACCCGCCGACGGCGCACCATAGGGCGCCGCGCCGAAGGCCAGCCGGTTCAGCACCAGCGAGGCCAGCGGACCGGGCTGGCGCAGATTGACCCGCAGGGCGTTGACCGCCTGGGTCCGGCTGCGCGCCACCTCTTCCTCAGCGAAGGTCGGGCGTTGCACGACGTCTGCGAACACCGTCCCTGCCGCCTCGGCCGAGGCCGTCGGCGCCGACAGGAACAGGATGGTCGAATCCGCTCCCGCTCCGCCGCCGATATTGGCGCCCAGCGCCTCCAGTGTTCGCGCGATCTCGGGCGCCGACCGGTCGCCCGCGCCCTGGCTGGCCAGTCCGGCCGTCATCGCCGCCAGTCCCGGCCGGTCCGCGGGATCCCCCGCCGCCCCGCCGGCCAGGACCAGCTGGACATTCATGATTGGCAGATCGGTCGATTTCGCCACGATCACCCGCAGGCCGTTCGGCAGGGTCCGCTCCTCGATCCGCGGCGTCGTCATGGCCCGGACCTCGCCCGGCGCCGGCGGCGCCATGCGCTGGTCTTCCGGCAGCAGTTCGTTGGCCGCCAGCACCGCCGGCGGCACGGTCAGGAAGGTCGGAACCGGAGCCGGGTTGCGCCAGCTGTCCTCCGGCACATCGGCCGGGCGCGCGCTCTCGTCCTGATACCGGACCGAGACCCGCGCCTGATCATTCAGCCAGGTCCGGGCCACCCGCTGCACGTCTGCCGCAGTCACCGCCTGGATCGCGGCAAGCCGCGTATCGGCCGCGCGGGAATCATTCTCCGACACGATCGACTGGCCGAGAATGAAGGCCCGGCCCGAAGCGGTTTCGCGCTGGCGCAGCTCGCCCGCCACGATCTCGGTCCTGGCCTCCGCCAGTTCCGCCGCCGTCACCGGCTCGTCGCGCACCCGCGCCAGTTCGGCGTCCAGCGCGGCCTCGACGTCGACGATCGCCTTGCCCTGGGCCACGACGGCGGTGACGGAGATGACGCCGTCCTCCTCCATCGCATTGGCGCCGAAGCCGGCGTTGGACGCCAGTTGCGAACGATAGACCAGTGACTGGTACAGGCGCGAGCTCTCACCGCGCGACATGATCGCCTGCAGCACATCCAGCGCCGCATTGTCGGGATGGTCAGCGGCCACGCCCGGATAGATCACCCCCACGGCCGGCAGGGGCACGTTCGGGGCATAGGCCTCGACCATGCGCGGGGTGGTCCGCGGCGTCTCGACGGGCCGTTCGAACACCGGCACCGGACGATCCGGGTTCGGAATGTCGGCGAAATACTGGTCGACCCAGCGGTCCAGCTGGGCCGGATCGAAATTGCCCGAGATGATCATCGTCGCAGTGGCCGGGCGGTAGTAGGCCTCGTGGAAGGCGCGCGCGTCCTCGATCTGCGCTGAGTCCAATTCCTCAATCGAACCGATCACGCTGCGGCGATAGATGCTCTCATCGAAGCTGTTGTCGCCCAGCACGAAGCGCTGGAAGCGGCCGTAGGGCGGGGCGTATACCCGCTGGCGCAGCTCTTCCTTGACGATCGACCGCTCGGCGTCGAACACCGCCTGGTCGACCACCGGCCGCGCCATCCGTTCGGCGTGGGTCCAGAGCATGGTCTCGAGGTACTGCGGCGGCACCGTCTCATAGTAGTTGGTGAAGTCCTGTCCGGTGGAGGCGTTGCGCGACCCGCCGGCGTTCTCGACCATCGTCGAGATGCCGCCATAGGGGATGTTGACCGTCTTGCGGCTCAGGATGTGCTCGAACAGATGGGCGAAGCCGCTGCGCCCCTGCGGATCGTCCTTGCCGCCGACGTCGTACCAGAGGGTCACGGTCACCGTACCCGCCGTGGCGTCCGGCATGGCGTAGACGTCCAGCCCGTTGGCCAGTTCGCGATGGGTGAACTCCAGCGGCGGGACCGAGATCGGCGCGGGCGCGGCCGTCTGGGCGAAGGCGGGCGTGCACAGGGCGAGCAGCGAAGCCCCCAGAAGCGCGGCGGTTCGGGTCATGTCGGGGGTCCCCAGTCGATCAGCTCTGAACAGGTCCGCGACCCTATCAGCGACCCGCCGCGGCCCTAGTTACGACCCTGTAATGATCGCCTCGACCTCGTCGCGGGTCGGCAGCGACGGCTGGGCGCCCGGCCGGGTCGCCGCGATCGCCCCCGCCGCGCAGGCGAACCTCAGCGCCGCCTCAGGCTCCATGCCTTCCAGCAGGGCGACGCAGATCGCCCCGACGAAACAGTCCCCCGCGCCGGTCGCATCGACCGCCTTGACCTTCGGCGGCGTGGCCCGGGCGATCTCGGCCCCGCGCTGGTACATGACCGCGCCCCGGGCCCCCAGCGTCACCACCACCCGACCGCCGCCCTGGTGCAGCCCGTCGCCATAGAAGTCCGCCTCGGTCTCATTAACCACCAGCAGGTCGGCCCGACGCAGCAGCTGGTCCGACACCGGCGCCGCCGGAGCCAGGTTGACGCAGACGAACTCGGTGGCCCGCCCCGCCGCCGCCTCGACCGTCTCGATCGGCAGCTCCAGCTGCAGGATCAGCGGCGTCTCGATCCGCGCGGGCAGCTGTTCCGGCATGGCGCTGTGGTTCGCTCCCGCCGCCACGACGATCTGGTTCTCGCCCTCGGGATCGACCGCGATCAGGGCCACGCCGGTCGGCGCCGTGGCGTCCGTCACCACCCCGCCGACATCGACATCGTCGGCCATCAGCAGGGCCATCGCTTCCTCGGCCATGCCGTCGCGCCCGACCCGGCCGATCATACAGACCTCGGCCCCCAGCCGCTGCGCCGCCAGCGCCTGATTGGCGCCCTTGCCGCCAGGATGCCGCGCCAGAGTCGCCCCGGTCACGGTCTCACCCGCCCGCGGCAGGCGCGGCGCGCTGGCGACGAAATCCAGATTGATCGAACCGACGACGGTGAGTCTCATTTTCCTCCCCCGCCTTGGGGGAGGGGGACCGCGCGAAGCGTGGTGGAGGGGGCCGCCGGCCTCATGCGCAAGCCTCCCCGATCAGCCCGAACACCCCGTCCGCATCACCCGAGACGGCCCAACGGTGCGGCAGCGACCCGGCGACGGCCTTGCGAAACTCCACCGCCGTGTGACCGCGTGTCAGCTCGCTGTCAGTCTCCACCGCGATCCGGCAATGTTTCAGCTCGAACAGCGCCGGCTTCAGCAGCCAGGCCACCGGACAGGGGTCATGCACCGGCGGCGCGTCCCAGCCGACGATCTCGCGCTCCACCCGCTGCGAGAACCGCATCATCGACGCCGCCGCGTCCGCCATCGGCGTGCGCACGGCCTCCAGCGCCGCGATCCGCGCCTCGGTCGCCCGCACCTGATGGGTCGCGTCCAGCCCGAACAGCACCACGTCGCAGCCGGTCGCCAGCACCTCGGCCGCCGCCTCGGGATCGGCCCAGATATTGAACTCGGCCGAGGCGGTGATATTGCCGCCCTCGGACCGCGCCCCGCCCATGACCGCGACCGGCCCCAGCCGCCCGGCCAGCGCCGGTTCCTTGCGCAGCGCCAGCGCCAGATTGGTCAGCGGCCCCAGCACCGCCAGCGCCACGGACTTCGCCGGTCGGCCCATGACCAGTTCGATGATCGCGTCCACGGCGTGCCCGTCCGCGCACGGCGCATCCGGCTCGAACGGCGCCATGTCGCCCAGCCCTTCGGCGCCGTGGAACTCCCCCGCCCCCGCCGGCTCCCGCCGCAACGGCCGGTCCGCGCCCATGAACACCGGCACATCTTCGCGCCCGGCGATCTGGCGCAGGATGCGCGCGTTCCGCGCCGTCTTCACCACCGGCACATTCCCGCCCACGGCGGTGATCGCCAGCAGCTCGAACGCCTCCGAACCGAAGGCCAGCATCAGCGCCACGGCGTCGTCCACGCCGGGATCGCAATCGATGATGAGGGCTTGTCGGGTCACGTTTCAGGTTTGGAGCGGGTCGCGCCGATAGGCAACTCCAGCGCTTCTACTTGCACCGCGCCACGCACGCCGCCGCCAGCACCTCGGCCGAATCCACCAGCGGCACGGACACGTCCTCCGCCGACAGCAACAGCGGCACCTCGGTGCAGCCGGCGATCACCGCCTCGGCGCCCGCCGCGACCAGCAGGGCCGCCAGACGGCGCATCTCGGTGCGCGGGGCCTCGCCGAGGTCGCCGCGCTTCACCGCATAGACGCAGGCCATGAAGCCCTCACGCGCGGGGCCGCTCAGACGTACGATCTTGGCGCCCTTCGTCTGCAGCGAGCGGGTGTACAGCGCCTCGCCGCCCGGCGTGGCCAGCACGCCGATCTTCTTGGCCCCGCCCGCCGTCGCGACCTCGGTGGTCTCGGCGATCATGTCGATGAAGGGCAGGCCGGCCTTCTTCACACCCGCCGCCTGGGCGTGGGCGGTGTTACACGGCATGGCCAGCACCTGGGCCCCGGCGTCGCGCAGCCGCATCGCCATCTGCCCCAGCGTCTTCTCGGCGGCGTCAGGCGCGCGATTGCGGTCCGGCACCTGCGGATTGATGTCGGCGATGATGCGGATATGGTCCTGATCGCCCTCGGCCGGCGTCAGCGCCTGCACCCGCGCCAGAAAGGCCACGGTCGCGGCGGGACCCATGCCGCCCAGAACGCCCAATACCTTGCCCATACCATCCTCAAACTTTTCGCCGCCCTTGCCAGGCGGACGGTCAACCGCCCTTATGCGCGGAAACGACAGGGAAACGCCAATGCCGACCGAAACCGAGGCCGCGACGGCCCTCATCACCAATGACGCAGTCGTCCTCGGCCTGCTGGCCGCCATTCTCGGCGCCGTCTTCTGGGCCTCCAGCCTGTCGCACCCGTGGATAAAGCGGTTCTTCACCGTCATCCCGGCCCTGCTGCTCTGCTATTTCCTGCCCTCGCTGCTGACGACCTTCGGCGTCGTCGATCCCGAAACGTCGAAGCTCTATTTCATAGCCTCCCGTTTCCTCCTGCCCGCTGCGCTCGTCCTCCTGACCGTCTCGGCCGACCTTCCGGCGGTGGTCGGACTCGGACCCAAGGCGCTGATCATGTTCGCCACCGGCACGGTCGGGGTGATGATCGGCGGTCCGGTCGCCCTGCTGCTGACCAGCTGGATCGCGCCCGAGCTGATGGGGGCGGGGCCCGAAGCCATCTGGCGCGGCATGTCCACCGTCGCCGGCAGCTGGATCGGCGGTTCGGCCAACCAGGCGGCGCTGTACGAAATCAACGCCCCCTCCGCCGACACCTTCTCCATCTGGATCGCGGTCGACGTCGTCGTCGCCAACATCTGGATGGCCGTGGTCCTGTTCATCGCCGCCAACCAGCGTGGCTTCGACAAACTGTTCCGCGCCGACGCCTCCGCAGTCGACCGCGTCCGCGACAAGGCCGAGGCCTATGAGTTAGAACACGCCCGCGTCCCCAGCCTCAAGGATCTGATGCTCATCCTCGCCGTCGGCTTCGGCGCCGTGGGTCTGTCCCACGCCATCGCCGATCCGCTGTCCGCCTGGTTCGGCGAGTCCTATCCGTGGGCCCAGCGGCTGTCGTTCGACTCCAGCTTCTTCTGGCTGGTGCTGACCGCCACCGTCATCGGCGTGCTGCTGTCCTTCACCCCCGCCCGCAAGCTCCAGGGCCCGGGTGCGGCCAAGGTCGGCTCGGTCTTCGTCTATGTGCTGGTCGCCACCGTGGGGCTGAACATGAACATCGGCGCCATCCTCGACAGCCCGGTCTATTTCGCGATCGGCGGCGTCTGGATGCTGGTCCATGTGATCCTGATGTTCGGCATGGCCTTCCTGATCCGCTCGCCCAGCTTCTTCCTCGGCGTCGGCTCCATGGCCAATATCGGCGGCGCCGCCTCGGCCCCGGTCGCGGCGGCGGCCTTCCACCCGTCGCTGGCCCCGGTCGGGGTGCTGCTGGCCGTAGTCGGCTACATCATCGGCACGGCGGCGGCCTGGTTCACCGGCCTGGTGATGATGCAGATCGCGGCGGGGGTGGGGTAGGACCTCGATGAGCGGCGACGCCGACGATTGGGCCGAAGTGATGCGGGTCGTCGCCGCGATTGTCGGTGAACGCCCGGAATACACGCCTGCGGTCCAGCAGGGCCTCGAAGACCTGTTGCTGCTCGTCCGCAGCACCAACCGCCCCGCACCCTCTGTCTCGCCGGGATACTGGCCAACGTTCTGCCTGACATGGAAGACCGAGGAAGCGCGAAATCTCCAGATCGAAGTCTTCGAGGACCGCTACGAGGTGTATCGGTTCTTCGATGGGAAAACAGACATCTGGTATGAACCTCATCCGGGTGGAGGAGGCCTGTCCGACGCTTTCATAGCCGAGCTACCGCAAGCGGCTTGAACCTCAGTGCCCCGCCGCCGCCGGCAGATGGTCCTTGTCGTGCTTGCCGACCCGGTCGATCAGCGTCTGCCCGGCCTCGTTCATGCCGATGACCTCCACCTCCGCCCCCTGACGGCGATAGCGGAACACCACCTTGTCGACCGCGGCCACGCCGGTCAGGTCCCACAGATGCGCCCCCGTCATGTCGATCTCGACGCGCACCGGATGCCCGTGATGCTCGAAGGCGGCGGCGAAGACGTCGGCCGAGGCGAAGAACAACTGGCCGGTGACGCGATAGCGCAGGACGCCCTCCTCCGGCGTCGGAATCTCCTCGACCACCACCGTCTTGCCAACCTTGCGCATGAAGAAGACCGCCGACAGGATCACCCCCAGCACCACCCCCTTCGACAGGTCGTGTGTGACGACCACCGTCGCCGTCGTCGCGATCATGACGATGGACGACTGGATCGGCGTCGAGCGCAGGTTCAGCACCGACTTCCAGTCGAAGGTGCCGACCGAGACCATGATCATCACGGCCACCAGCGCCGCCATAGGGATCTGCGCCACCCAGTCCTGCAGCACCAGGATCAGGAACAGCAGGAACAGCCCGGCCCACAACGTCGACAGCCGACCGCGCGCGCCCGACGTCACATTGATGATCGACTGGCCGATCATGGCGCAGCCCGCCATGCCGCCGAACAGCGACGAGGCGATGTTGGCGATGCCCTGACCGCGCGTCTCGCGATCCTTGTCTGACGGCGTGTCGGTCAGGTCGTCCAGCAGGTTGGCGGTCAGCAGACTCTCCAGCAGACCCACGAACGCCAGCGTCGCCGAGATCGGCCCGATGATGACCAGCGTCTCCCAGGTCAGGGGCACGGCCGGGATGTGGAACATCGGCAGGGTCGAGGGCATCTGGCCCATGTCGCCCACGGTGCGCACGTCCAGCCCGCTCCAGATGACGAATCCGCTCAGCACGATGATCGCCACCAGCGGTGACGGCACGGCACGGGTCAGACGCGGCAGGCCGTAGATGATGCCGAGGGCGGCGCCGACGAGGGCGAAGGTCTGCCAGTTGGCCCCGACCAGCTCGGGCATCTGGGCCAGGAAGATCAGGATCGCCAGCGAGTTGACGAAGCCCGTCATCACGCTGCGGCTGACGAATTTGATGTACCGCCCCAGCTTCACCACCCCGACGAGGATCTGGAACACGCCGGTCAGCAGCGACGCCGCGAACAGATATTCGATGCCGTGGTCGCGCACGAGCGTGACCATCAGCAGGGCCATCGCCCCGGTCGCCGCCGAGATCATCGCCGGTCGTCCGCCCACGAACGAGATCGTCACCGCGATGACGAAACTGGCGTAGAGGCCCACCGCCGGATCGACCCCGGCGATGAGGGAAAAGGCGATCGCCTCGGGGATCAGGGCCAGGGCCACGACGGTGCCCGCCAGCAGGTCGCGGCGGGGATTGGCGAGCCATTGCTGGCGCGCGGAAGCGATGACGGACATTCGGGATTCAACTGGATGGGCCGCATGACACGGCTCGATTTCCCGACGGATAGGCGGTCAGGATAGCCACCCGCCGCCTGCGATCAGGGCCGGGTCCGAGGTGATGCCGGGGTCTTTGCCCGCATGGGGCGACGGAGGCAAGCCGAGGATGATCATGGCGGCGGGTTTGTGGCCATGGCCATTGGACCGCAACAGGGTCCCGCCCCCGCGAGCCGACTATCGTCCGCAGGGGGTCGTGGACTATAGACTTCGCTGGCCCCGGATCAGCGGAATCGTGAGCCCGGCCGGTCGCTTGGGCCATGTCAGGCATCTGGAAGGATCGATGTGGATCAGTCTGAAGCGCGCCCCCCTCACCTCAGCCTGATCGCGCTTTTCCTGCGCTTCCTTCGCTTCGGCGTTCTCGCATTCGGAGGGCCGGTCGCGCAGATCGCGATGATCCGCCGTGAGCTGGTGGATCGGGAGCGTTGGATCGACAGCGGTCGGTTCAACAGGCTGCTCGCGGTCATGCAGGCGCTACCCGGCCCCGAGGCGCACGAGCTGTGCGTCCATCTCGGGATCACGGCTCGCGGACGCCTCGGCGGCCTGCTTGCCGGGCTGGGGTTCATGCTTCCCGGCCTCGTCCTGATGCTGCTGGCGGCCTGGGCCTATTCAGAGCTGGCGGACCAGTCGCCCTTGCTTGGGGCGGTGTTCGTCGGGGTTCAGGCGACGGTTCTGGCGGTCATCGTCCGGGCCGTGCACCGGATCGGCGAACATATTCTCGGTTCGGCCTCGCTCTGGGTCGTTGCGGTCGCGTCGACGGCGGCCACGGTCGCGGGCATCAGCTTCTGGATCGTATTACCGGCGGCGGGCCTGTCCTATGCCGCTCTGAAATCACGGCGATGGTGGCTTCTCGCGCTCACTCTGACCGCCGCGATTGCACTCGGCCTCGTTACCCGCTCCAACCCGGGCGAACTCGCGATGGTGGCCACGGTCGATCCGATTGCCGCGACCACGCTGGCGCTGTTCGGGGCGGGGCTTAAAGGGGGCCTTCTGACCTTTGGCGGGGCCTACACCGCCATTCCGTTCGTGCGAGGGGATACGGTCGGACGGGGCTGGGCCAGCGACGCCCAGTTTCTGGACGGGGTCGGCCTCGCAAACGTCTTGCCCGCGCCCCTGGTGATCTTCGCCACCTTCGTGGGCTGGATGAGCGGCGGTCTGGCCGGGGCCTTGGCCATCACCGCCGGGATGTTCCTGCCGGCTTTCGCCTTCTCGATGGTCTTCTACGAACGACTGGAGCGGGTCGTGGAAGACCCGCGGCTGCAAACCGTCCTGACCGGAGTGGCGGCCGCCGTGGTGGGGATCATCGGGGTCACGGCGTATCAACTTGGAGCGGCCGCCGTCGCCAACACGCCGAACCCTGGCCTGACGGCCGCCTTGTTTCTGGGCGCGCTCATCACCGTCTACGTCTGGAACAGTCGCTATTGCCCCCCGCTGGTGCTGGCGGTTGGAGCCGCGGCCGGAGCGGTGCTGCTACAGTGAGCCTGACCGCCTACAAAGCCCCCTCGATCTCGCCCTGATACCCGAACAGCCCCTGCGCCCCGCCCGTGTGCAGGAACACCACCGTCTCGTTCTCGAACCGCCCGGCCTTCGCCAGCGCGATCAGACCCTTCATCGCCTTGCCTGTATAGACCGGGTCCAGCACGATGGCGTCGGTCCGCGCCGCCAGTTTCAGGGCCTCGATGACGGCGTCGTCGACCAGGCCATAGCCCTCGCCGACATAGTCGCAGTCGGCCACGACCATGCCCGCCGTCACCGCGTCCGGCCGTCCCAGGAGGGTCGCCGTCTCGCGGGCCAGCTTCAGCACATTCTCTTCCTGCTTTTCCTTCGGCGCCCGGACGCCGATGCCCAGCACGGGAATGTCCGCCCCCATCACCGCCAGCCCGGCCACCAGACCGGCATGGGTCCCGGCGCTGCCCGTGGCGGTGATGATCCGGTCGATCTGCATGTCCAGCTCATCGGCCTGGACCACGATCTCGCGGGCGCAGTCTACATAGCCCAGCGCCCCGACCGGGTTCGAGCCGCCGCCGGGGATGATGTAGGGCCGGCCGCCGCGCGCGCGCACCTCCGCCGCCATCTTCTCCAGCTCGGCCGGCATGTCCGAACCGCCCGGCACGGTGCGGATGCCCGCCCCGAACAGCCGGTCCATCAGGACGTTGCCGTTGCGGGTGTAGTCGACCGCCGTCGAGCCCGTCCGCTCTTCCAGAATGACCTCGCAGGCCAGGCCGTGCGCCGCCGCCGCCGCCGCCGTCTGGCGCACATGATTCGACTGCACCGCCCCCTGGGTCACCAGCGTGTCCGCGCCGCATTCAAAGGCGTCGCCCAGCAGGAACTCCAGCTTGCGGGTCTTGTTGCCCCCGCCGGCCAGCCCCGTGCAGTCGTCCCTCTTGATCCAGATCTCGACCCCCAACGCCTCACTCAGCCGCGGCAGGGGCTCCAGCGGCGTCGGCAGATGGGCGAGGCGGATGCGGGGGAAGCGGGCGAGGTGCATGGGTGGAGACTCCGGGGGACCGCCTCCGTTACCACCCCGACGCCCGTCCGGCGAACTGTCTGGAAATTTCCGGGAACCGATTTCGCCGACCGCAGTTTATCGATCGGACCTTGCGGCGATGCGCGCTCGACAGAGTCTACCGCGGCCCGGACCCTGCGAACGCCCCCCCGATGCAGGCCGGGCCGCACCCTTCCCCAAACAATGACGGCCCTGCTTGCCGACTCAGGTCGCGCGGCCCGATGCTGAGCGAATGGCCGAATCGCCCGAGAGCAACACTGTCCGTCTGCGCAGCCGCCCCGCCACCGAGGCCCTCATCGTCGAGGCGGGCGAGCGCATCCTGCTGCGTGACGGCTTTCCCGGCCTCAATGTCCAGACCCTGGCCGCCGAGGCCGGCTGCGACCGAAAGCTGGTCTATCGCTATTTTGACGGCGCCGACGGGGTGGTCGCCCGTATCGCCTCCCGCGCCCATGCCGGGCTGGTCCGCAGCCTCGACGCCACGCCCCCCGCCGGCTCGGAGTCCCTGCGCGCCTTCGCCCGCGAGAGCCTGTCGGCCTGGCTCGGCGCGCTTCGGGCCAGCCCCCTGACCCTGCGCCTCATGGCCTGGGCCCTTGTCGAGGCCTCGCCCCTGCTCAACCGCATCGAGTCCGAGCGCTCGGCCGTGCTCCAGGCCTGGATGCGCGAGCGCCGCCCCCGCCTGCGCCTGCCCCCCTCCGGCGATGCGGTGGCGATCAACGCCGTCCTGCTCGCCGCCGTCCAGCACCTCGCCCTCTCCGGCGGCGCCCGCCCCGGCGTCGGCGGCGTGGCCCTCGACGAGGCCGGCTGGGCCCGCATCGAAGGCGCGCTCGACGCCCTGCTCGCCGCCTTCCCGGATTGAAGCCCGCGCCGGTCGGGCGTAGGGTGCTCCCGTTCTCCGGGGGGTCGCTCGCAGCGGCTGAGATTGGCGTATCCGCCTGACCCGTCGAACCTGATCCGGGTCATGCCGGCGAAGGGATGAGTACGCTGCCCCGCGGAACCGGGGCCTTGTCATCCCCGCGAAAGCGGGGACGCCCGACGTCGGCGCCCTCAACACCGAGGCCGCCATGAACATCGCCGTCCCGCCCCCCACGACTCTGGCCGAGCTGCCGCACGAGCCAAACATCGACCTGTCGCTCAAGGACGCCCGCGAGGCGGTGATGCGCGAGACCGGAACCATCCCGACCGGCGAACGCGCCGGCAGCCGCAAGGTCTATGTCGCCGGCGAACTCTACCCCGACATCCGCGTCCCCTTCCGCGAGGTCGCCGTCCACCCGAGCGCCAATGAGCCGCCGGTGACCATCTATGACTCCTCGGGCCCCTACACCGACCCGACCGTGACCATCGACATCAAGCGCGGCCTGCCGCTGGTGAAATCCAGCTGGCAGCTCGACCGCGGCGACATCGCCCCCGTGGCGAACCCCCGCGACGTCAAGCCAGAGGACAACGGCCACGCCAGCGGCAAGCATCTCGCTCCCCGCTTCGACACCAGCCACCACCGCGTCTTCAAGGGCGTCGAGGGCCGCCCCGTCACCCAGTACGAATACGCCAAGGCCGGCATCATCACCCCCGAGATGGAATACGTCGCCATCCGCGAGAACCTGCGGCGCGAACAGTCCGCCCCCTGCATCCGCGACGGCGAGGATTTCGGCGCCAGCATCCCCGACTTCGTCACTCCCGAGTTCGTGCGTCAGGAAATCGCCCGCGGCCGCGCCATCATCCCGCACAACATCAACCACCCCGAAGTCGAGCCGATGATCATCGGCCGCAACTTCCTGGTGAAGATCAACGCCAACATCGGCAACTCCGCCGTCCTCTCCAGCGTCGACGACGAGGTCGACAAACTGGTCTGGGCCACCCGCTGGGGGGCCGACAACGTCATGGACCTGTCGACCGGCCGCAACATCCACAACATCCGCGACTGGATCATCCGCAACAGCTCGGTCCCCATCGGCACCGTGCCGATCTATCAGGCGCTCGAGAAGGTCAACGGGATAGCCGAGGACCTGACCTGGGAGGTCTATCGCGACACCCTGATCGAACAGGCCGAACAGGGCGTCGACTATTTCACCATCCACGCCGGCGTCCGCCTGCCCTTCGTGCCGATGACGGCCAAACGCGTCACCGGCATCGTCTCACGCGGCGGCTCCATCATGGCCAAATGGTGCCTGTCGCATCACCGCGAGTCCTTCCTCTACGAGCATTTCGAGGACATCTGCGACATCATGCGGGCCTACGATGTGTCGTTCAGCCTCGGCGACGGCCTGCGTCCCGGCTCCATCGCCGACGCCAATGACGAGGCCCAGTTCGCCGAACTGCGCACCCTCGGCGAGCTGACCAAGATCGCATGGGCCAAAGGCTGCCAGGTCATGATCGAGGGCCCCGGCCATGTGCCGATGCACAAGATCAAGGCCAATATGGATGAGCAGCTGAAACACTGCCACGAGGCGCCCTTCTATACCCTGGGGCCGCTGACCACCGACATCGCCCCCGGCTACGACCACATCACCAGCGCCATCGGCGCGGCCATGATCGGCTGGTTCGGCACGGCCATGCTCTGCTACGTCACGCCCAAGGAGCATCTCGGCCTGCCCGACCGTCAGGACGTCAAGGACGGCGTCATCACCTACAAGATCGCCGCCCACGCCGCCGACCTCGCCAAGGGCCACCCGGCCGCCCGCCTGCACGACGACGCCCTCAGCCGCGCCCGCTTCGAGTTCCGCTGGGAAGACCAGTTCAACCTCGGCCTCGACCCCGAAACGGCCCGCAAATACCACGACGCCACCCTGCCCAAGGAGGCCCACAAGACCGCCCATTTCTGCAGCATGTGCGGCCCGAAATTCTGCTCGATGAAGATCAGCCAGGACATCCGGAGGGATGCGGCGGCGCAGAATGATGCGGGGGGATCGCTGGAGGCGGCCGAGGCCGGGATGGCGGAGATGAGCGCGAAGTTCCGGGCCGGGGGCGGGGTGGTGGAGGTGAAGGTGTAGGCATCAGGCCCGGAAGACACCGAAGGAGCTCATCGCCCTTCGGAGGTCTGTCTCTAACTGCCGGAAGGATCTAGACCGCCTCAACGCATCTATCGATTGAGCCTGCGCGATACGGGCGAAATAGAGGCTGGGTCCAGGTCGCCTGCGCCTACCTACCACTTCATCAATGGCGGCTGAAAGGATACCTTTTGGATCTGGCAGCGCCTCAGCGAGTGCCGCGGTGCTAGGCAGGCCTAAGTCAGCTGCCGAGCCAGCGTAACCAAGAGCGTCCAGCACTGCATCCGCATCCGCCAACACCCATGCTTCGGTCTCATGACGGGGGGCGATTACAACACACTGGTCGAGCGACCAACCACAACGCTCGTTTGCAAGCTCGCAAAAGCGGTGACTACGGGCGTGGAGGGTATCTTCCGCAGCACGGCCGCCCGTATCAGCGTGGACGAAGACGATCCGGATCGCATCGGCGTTCTTGCAGATTTCCGCAGCAACGGCCTCACCACTTCGGTCTGCGGCCTTAACCGCAACGGGTGAGTCGGGAATCACCACGTTTCGTTGGCCATCAATCCGGGAAATCTCGTCCATCAACCGGGGCAGAAGGACCTCAAAGTAGGCATGGTCCGACGGACCTTCACAGAAGGCGGCCCACGGGAGATAGGTCACGCCTCTTCGCTCAGCTTCTTGAGTAGCGAACCAATTTCACGGCGACTCAGATCGGTCTCAGGATCGAGGTCCAGCTTTCCAGATTCGATGCCTGTACGCATGCGAGTTCGCGTGGATTTTGACTGGGTGGCGGGCTCGATGCTGCTGACCGTATCTGCAGCAATAATCTCGCTGTCTTGGAGGGCAGCCATGACCGCCGGCGAGTGTGTATTAACAAGAATCTGAAACAACGATCCGAAGTCAGCGTCACCGGCTTGCCAAACAGAATCGCGTAGCAGCCGGACTAGTGCCGGAATTCTTCCCTCGTGCACTCCGTTCTCGGGCTCCTCAAAACAAAGGATGCCTTTTCTTTCCGGATCATCGAGCACCGCGAGAAGCGCCAGCAATCTTAGGGTGCCGTCAGATATCACTCGGGAACTGAACGTCAGATCGTCGGCCATGCGGACGCTGAACGAGTGCTCCTTTGCTCCATCATAATCGTGAACCTCGATGGCCCGGACTGATGGAATCAACGAGCTCAAGTCAGCCGCGATATCGGACATCACGCCCGCCGGGCGTTTCGGACTACCGGTTTCTTGCTGCAGACGAGCCAATACAGCCGCCAAGTTAGATGCGTCGGCCTTTAGTATTTTCGTGTCAAAGCGATCAACTGCGCCTCGGGCGGCACGAGGATTGATTTCCAGAAAACGGATCGAAGTCAGAAGGTCGCGCAAAGCGTAAAGGTGGGGGAACTCAGCAGTAGCAATCGTTGAAAGCGCCGTGCGGCCCGCCTCAAACGCAGGCAACTTGACTGGTCGCCCTCGCTTGGATGTGCCTGCTTCGTTGGCCGGCCCGTCTTGGCGAATGTTAAATGCTGTCGGCTGCCCATTCTCGTCGGCATCCATGTCGATGAACGGGTTCCGCCGGTAGGAAGTGGCCGACTGCTCCTGCTTCAAATATTCCGCACGATCGTACGTCTTCGCGATCGGATGGCAGGCTTCGTACGATACGTAGACGCCAGCCGGGTAGCCCCCTCCATCGAGTTTCATCGTCAAGCGAAGCTCGTACCTGAGGCGCTGAGCCTTAATTCGATACTTTTTTCCGAAAGCGTCAGAGCCGGTGGGGGACAGGAAAGCTTCAACAGCAAATTTCATGTGCTGATAGCGGCGACTAGGCGTCCAGCGGAAGAGTTCTTCGGGTTCACCCCGAAGCTCCAGCATTGCGCTTCGCACATCACCTTGGGCCAGCAAGGAGATGAACTTGATCGCATCAAAGAGGTTGGATTTGCCGCTCGCGTTGGGCCCCACGACGGCAGAGAAGGGCTGAAGATCGAGAACGAAATCCTCAAAAGTCTTGAACCCGTCGATTTCGATGCGTGTCAGCATGGAGTGACCGTATCTGGCTCCGGCCACCTAGAGCAATCGTCGTGATTAAGCCCCTCTCGCCTAATCCCCCGCAGCGCATCCTCGAACCCTCTCGGGGGCACAAGCTCTCTCACAGTGGGAGGTCGCTCAGAGTTCGGCGGCCATCCCCCTCAACGCCTCCTCAAACACCCCCGCCGGCTGCCCGCCCGAGATCAGCCACTTCCCCTCCACCACCACGGCGGGCACCCCGGTGATCCCGCGCGAGACCCACAGCGCCTCCGCCGCCCGCCTCTTCTCCCCTTCCCCTCGACGGGGTGGAGGCGGGTCGCCGAAGGCGGACCGACGACGGGTCGGGGGATGGGGTGGAGGCAGGCCGCATCCGGAGAGGACGCGAGAGGCGACGGCGCCCTTCGGCGGGCCGCAGCGAACAGCGAGCTTCCACCCCCTCCCAACCCTCCCCCGTCGAGGGGGAGGGCTATGTGTTGGCCATCCCCCTCAACGCCTCCTCGAACACCCCTGCCGGCTGTCCGCCCGAGATCAGATATTTCCCCTCCACCACCACGGCGGGCACCCCGGTGATCCCGCGCGAGACCCACAGCGCCTCCGCCGCCCGCACCTCGGCCGCATAGAGGTCGTCGGCCAGCACCTCGACCGCCTTCGCCCGGTCCAGCCCCGCCGCCGCCGCCGCGTCGGCCAGCACGTCCGCGTCCGTCATCGTCCGGCCGTCGGTGAAATGGGCCGTGAACAGCGCCGCCTTCAGCGCCCTCTGCTCGGCCATCCCGATCGTCCCCGCCCAGTGCAGCAGCCGGTGGGCGTCGAAGGTGTTCCAGATCCGGCTCGCCTCGCCCATCCGCATCTCGAATCCCGGCCAGGCCTCGGCCGCCCGTTGGGTGATCATGGCCCGGTTGGCCGCCGACTGTTCGGGGGTCGAGCCGTATTTGCGGCCGATGTGTTCGACGATATTCTCGCCCTCGGGCGGCATCTGCGGGTTCAGCTCGAACGGCTGGAAATGCACCTCCGCCTCGATCCCCTCGGCCTTCAGCGCTTGTAGCGCCGCCTCCAGCCCGCCCAGCCCCACCACGCACCAGGGGCAGACGATGTCGGAGACGAAGTCGATGTGCAGGGTGCGGGGCATGGGAGGGGTCTCGGAGGGAGGGGCGAGGGAAATATGGGCCCGCCGACGCCTGGCGCCACCCGTCTCCTCCCTGTCGCGAAGCGATGGGGAGGGGGACCACGCGAAGCGTGGTGGAGGGGCGCCCGCCGCGCCGCCGTCTCTACCCCTCCGTCACGGCGCGAAGCCGCGCCGCGCCACCTCCCCATTCGCTACGCGAACAGGGAGGAGACAGCAGCGCGCGCCTCCCTTGCCGCATCCCCACGCCTTGCCCGAATACCGCTGATCGCCTACCCATTGAGGACCATCCCGGGGAGGATCCAATGTTCAAGCGCGTTCTGGCTATCGCAGCCGTCGTCCTGGCGCTCGCGGCCTGTGTGCCGGCGGGCGGCATTCCCGGCGCCGGCTTCATGGGCACTTTCGGCCAGCCGACGGGCGATCATCCCTCGCAGGTCAACGCCGTCATCACCCGGGTCGACGCCGACGCCGGCGCGGCGCAGGTCGTCAGCTGCAGCGCCGCCCCGACCGGCGTCTGCGGCGGCTGCACCGCCGTCTGCCCCGTCGGAACTCCGGCCCGGTGCGCCACCGGTGTGACCCGCTACGCCGCGCCCGGGTCCGGCGTCGCCTCGACCTGCACCCGGGAGGCCGTCTGCGCCTGCGGCTAGGCCGGGTCGAACCGGCGGAGTGATTCCTGTTTCCTCCCTGTTCGCGCAGCGAATGGGGAGGGGGACCATCCGAAGCCTCGCAGAGGCGAAGGATGGTGGAGGGGCGCCCGCCGCTACCCCTCCGTCACGGCGCGAAGGCACGCCGCGCCACCTCCCCATTCTCTACGCGAACAGAGGAGGAGACACCCCCTCCGACCGATTCTGACGTACCCCTCCCCTATCCTCCCGCGTGGCAATGAGGGGAGGACCACAGATGGCCGACGGATCACGTTACGACGACATGGAAACCCGCCCGGGCGAGGGCCGCTGGACAGCGCCCGAGGAGGTGTGGGCGGCGGTGCGGGTGGACTATCTGGCCGGGATGTCGGCGCCCGAGGCCTGCCGCCGCTACGGGGTGGGGCTGACCGCCATGCGGCTGCGGGCGTCGCGCGAGGGCTGGCGGCGGACCGACCAGCCCTGGATCCCGCGCAGCCGGCTCGACCCCGACGACGAGGGCGCCGAGCTGGAGGCGCGCGTCGGCGGAAACCTCGACAGGGTCGATCTGCGGGAACTGGCCTGGGTGGCGCACCGGCGGATGCTCCGGGCGGTGATGCGCGGCGAGGCCATCGAGGCCCTGCGCTGGCGTCGCGTGCACGCGGCCATGGAGGCCGAGCAGGACGAACTGGACCGCTTTCTCGAACAGGAGGAGGCGATCCAGTACATGCAGGCCGGTGCGGACGCAGCGGACGGAGCGGACGGAGCGGACGGAGCGGACGGAGCGGACGGAGCGGACGGCATTTTTTCTCAGCCCGGCGAGCAGGCTACAGGGGACCTATGACCTTCGGCGGTGAGCCCTATGCCCGCTCCACGCACATGGCCACGCCCATGCCCCCGCCGATGCAAAGCGTGGCCAGACCGCGCCTGGCGCCGCGCCGCTTCATCTCATAGAGCAGGGTCGTGAGGATGCGGGCGCCCGAGGCCCCGATCGGATGGCCGATGGCGATGGCCCCGCCGTTGACATTGACCTTGGCCGGGTCGAGCCCGAGCTCCCTGAGCACGCACAGGCTCTGGGCCGCGAAGGCCTCGTTGGACTCGACCAGATCGAGGTCGGCGACGGTCCAGCCGGCCTTCTCCAGCGCCTTCTTCGAGGCCGGGATCGGCCCGGTGCCCATGACCGCCGGATCCACCCCCGCCGTGGCCGAGGAGACGATCCGCGCCAACGGTTCCAGCCCCCGGGCTTTGGCGTCCGCCGCGCTCATCAGCACCAGCGCCGCCGCCCCGTCGTTGAGCCCCGAGGCGTTGGCCGCCGTGACGCTGCCCTCCTTGGTGAAGGCCGGCCGCAGGCCCTGCATGGCCTCCAGCGTGGCCCCGTGGCGGATGAACTCATCCTTGTCGACGACGACATCGCCCTTCCGGCCCTTGATGGTCACCGGCACGATCTCGTCATCGAACCGCCCCGCCTTCTGCGCCGCCTCGGCCTTGTTCTGGCTGGCCACGGCGAAGGCGTCCTGATCGCCGCGGCTGATCTGGAACTGCTCGGCCACGTTCTCGGCAGTCTGGCCCATGTGGTAGCCGTTGAAGGCGTCCCAGAGCCCGTCCTTGATCATGGTGTCGATCAGGCTGAGGTCGCCCATCTTCTGGCCGGTGCGCAGGGCCTGGGCGTGCGGCGCCTGGCTCATGCTCTCCTGCCCGCCGGCGACCACGATCCGGGCGTCTCCCAGCGCGATTTGCTGGGCCCCGATGGCCACGGCGCGCAGGCCCGAGCCGCAGATCTGGTTCAGGCTCCAGGCCGCCGCCTCCCTGGGAATGCCCGCCCCCATCGCCGCCTGCCGCGCCGGCCCCTGCCCCGCCGCCGCCTGCAGCACATGGCCCAGGATCACCTCATCGACCTCTTCCGGCTTGACCCCGGCCCGCTCCAGCGCCGCCCGGATGGCCACCTCGCCCAGCTTCGACGCCGGCAGGCTCGACAGGCCGCCGAGGAAGGACCCGACCGGCGTGCGTGCGGCGGAGACGATGACGACTTCAATGGACATCCAAGGACCTCTGCAACCGGCCGCGGGCGAGGGAGCGCCCGGACCATGGAAAACGAAACCTCTACGCCCTGGCCGGGCATTAGGCCGCGTGAAACTAATCGTGCCGTTTCTGCCGCATCCCGTCGCCTTCGTCACGCATGACGACGCCGTTCAGCGAATGGTCACCTGCCGGACCGTATATTCGCGGGAACAAACAAGAGCGAGAAAGGCTTGATGGGGCCATGCTCAAGAGACTGACAAACGTATTCGTGCAGGTCTGCGTCCCCGACGAGCTGGACATGGCCGAGCACTACCGGACCCCGGCGGAAAAGACCGCCGACCTGATTGTGCACGTGGTCGGCCTGACCCTGGCCGCCGTGGGCGGCATCGTGCTGGCCGTGCTGGCCGCCATCTACGCCGGCGTCGGCGCCGTATTGGCCACCGCCGCCTATGCCCTGTGCCTGATCGCCATGCTGGCGGTCTCGACTGTCTACAACCAGACCCGCCCCTGCGCCGCCCGCCCGATCCTTCGCCGCATGGACGAGGCCGCCATCTTCCTCATGATCGCGGGCAGCTACACCCCCTTCACGACCCAACGATTCGAAGGCTCCTGGGCGATCGGTTTCACCCTGCTGGTCTGGACCGTGGCCCTGGCCGGCGTCTTCACCAAACTCATCGCCCCGCGCATCTCCGACGCCTTCTGGAGTACGGTCTATATCGGCTTCGGCTGGTTGGCCGTGCTGGCGCTCAAACCACTGGTCGACACCGTTCACCCGATCGCCCTGGGGCTGCTGGTGCTGGGCGGCCTGATCTATACCGCCGGCGTATTCGTCTTCATCAGCCCGCAGGTGAAATTCCGCCGGGCCATCTGGCATGGCTTCGTCGTCACCGGCGCCACCGTTCACTGGGCCGCGGTGCTGGTCGGCGTGGTTCTCGCCCCCGCCGCGATGGGCTGATTTGCATGCGGCTTCGCACTGCGGGATAGTGTGGCGTCGCAACAGTTCGGGGGTTTGGCGTGGCGGACAAGAAGGCCGGAGCGGGCGACACCGTCGTCATCAAGAAATACGCCAACCGGCGGCTCTACAACACGGCCACCAGCGCCTATGTGACGCTCGAGGACCTGGCCAAGATGGTCCGCGAGGGCACCGAATTCGTCGTCTACGACGCCAAGACCAATGACGACCTGACCCGCCAGATCCTGACCCAGATCATCTTCGAGGAAGAGAGCCGCGGCGAGGCCCTGCTGCCGGTCCAGTTCCTGCGCCAGCTGATCGGCTTCTACGGCGGACAGATGCAGGGGGTCCTGCCCAGCTATCTGGAGATGTCCCTCGACAGCTTCAGCCGCCAGCAGGAGCAGATGCGCGGCCAATTTTCCAAGGCCTTCGGAGCGGCGCCCGGCGCGGGCATTCTCGACGAGGCGGTCAAGCGCAATATGGCCCTGTTCACCGACGCGATGAAGATGTGGCCGGGCTTCAACGCCCTGACATCCGGCGGCCCGACCCCTGGCGCCACGCCGGAGTCGCGGGCCGCGCCCGCCGCCGACCCGCTGGCCGAGATGCGGCGCCAGATGGACGAGATGCGCAACCAGCTCGACAAGCTGTCGAAGGGCGGCTGACATGACCGACGAGGTTCGCCCCGTCGGTCCCGTCCAACGCCGCGAGGACCGCCGCGCGGACGACCGGCGCGCGGCCGAACGCCGGGCTGCCTTAGCGTCGCGCGCTCTTGTCCCCGTCGACTTCGCGGTCGAGCCTGCCGAGCCCCCGGCAAGACCTGCCCCGGCCTCGCCCGCGGACCCCGGCGCAGCCGTCTTCGCCGCCCAGATGATCGGGCAAACCGGCCAACGCCGCGGCCTGAAAGGCGGCCCCCCAGTGCTGGATGCAGCCCGCTCGGCCTATCTCGGAACGGAACACTCAGGCGCCGCCGAACGCCGCCCGCAACCGGGCAAGGCGAAAGATACTGACGTCTGAAGCCGCGGCACGGTCCTTGCTGAACGACAGGTCTTCAAGCCTCGTTCGGGACCGCCGCCATGCTTACAATCCTCGCGCGCACCATCGACATCACGGTCGTGGCGTTGATCTTCGTCGGCTTTTCCTGATTTTCAAAGACCATGGTTGTGGGCCGCGGTCGTCGGCCCAACGGGATTCCCGACCCGACGTGGCCTGGCGGTTCGCGCAGGCTGAAGCTCTCTCCGGCATCGCTGCCGGAAAGTGACGGGGAGGCCGCGGAGCGCGGGCGGTCAGCCCGGAACCGT